>JAQGHU010000116.1 GCA_028291515.1 Schlesneria sp. | reverse complement strand
GCGGCTCGGCAGGAGCCTCGCCCTCCCAAATACGAAGACACGGCCTTGTCGAAGACTCCAAAACCGTGGTACCCCCAACTTCATTCATTGCAGGACAGAATTGCGCACGATCATTGAAATTGGCTCAAGAAGAAGTCTAAGAATCCTGAGGCTCGGTCGCGTGCGATCCGACTGGCGCTTCGTAATGTGATTCGATCGTTGGGAACTGGCTGAAAGTGACATCCCTTTGATGGAGGGCGCTGGTCATTTCGCGGCGATTTCCTTGCCACCAGACGAAGCCGAGCAGGAACACGATCATCGTGATTCCCAAGTAGACCTCCGCGCCGAGTGGTTGGGCCTTCCAGGGCTCGGGGCCTTTTCGCCATTCCACAGCCCCGGCCATGATGAGGGGGGCCTTGCGGGCTTTTTCTTGCGATTGATATCCGTACATCTTCATGAAGTAGCCTGTCAGACGGACCTCTTCGGTGAGGTCCCCACCGACTTTCAATCCCTCGGGCTTACTGAGAAAGACGACGACGACCGGGTTTCCCTGGCTATCATCGGTAAAGATCCAGCCCTCATAAGCTTCGCCGATCTCTCGATTGTTCTTTCCCGGATCGATCTTGGTCAAGGCACGCATCGTGCCCCGGATCGAAACCGGGCGACCTCGGTAATCTTCCGGGTGTTGATACAGATCGACGACGACGGGAAACTGATCGGGCTTGCGTCGAGCATATTGAGGATTGCTTTGTCGTCGCGCCTCGGCGAAGTTCTGAGCGAACTCTTCTTGCTTCGACAACGGCGTCTGCCAGGCCAGTTCCAGCATGCGGAAGTAGGCATCGCGTTCTTCGAAGCGAATCCCCGGCGAGTAATCAAGAATGGAGTCGAGGAATACCGGGTTGACCGTTTCGCCGCCATTCAATGTCGTGGGTTGCTGAGCCAACGCTCCTTCTCGCTTTTGACGTTCGTCGAGCAGTCGCTGAATCCGATCATCGGTTGGATCGCCAGCGCCGACACCGTCGTCCTGGCCGTAGGCCCAGGAGGATCCTGCACACATGATCAGGCATGTGAGGAGTGATAGTGTTCGCACGAGTCTTCCTTCCGTGAAAGGCATTCCTGAATCCGCCCAAGATGAACGAAACGAGATGATTCGCCCGCGCCATTCTGGCCGTGGTGGCGACGAATGTCGAGCGACGAAACAAGTGAAGGCCGTTCCAGAGTGGCTTCAAATAGGGTGTGTTCATGATTGGGAGGGCGAGGCTCCTGCCGAGCCGCGCGTGTCGATGGAATCACATGAACATCCGCGGCTCGGCAGGAGCCTCGCCCTCCCAGAAGCAAACTCGCTGCGTTGTCGCAGACCGGCGATGCTCGTGCCGTTCGTCATCACTGAGACCAAGAATTGGACGTTGTTACAAAATGATTCCAACTTGGGAAATACGTGTTGACCGACTTTTGAAGACCATCTATGTTCCCGCCGCACGCTGCAAGTGACACTCGCCAAGTGCAGCGAACACCGGTTCCCCTCAATGTTTGTCCAACAGAATTCACCGTACACCATCAACGACTCGATGTCTCGATTTACTTCGTGACATCACGTGATTGCTGCCTAATTGCATGGATGCTGATTGGCGCAATGACTGGTCGTTGATGACAAGGGCCTGTTTCCGCAAGGACGCGGAACAGCCCGTTTAATATCCAGTCGACCGATCGCCCCGGAAGCAACGGAATCCTTCGCCCCCCTGGGATCTGTTGCTTCCGGGCATTTTCGTTTTTTGAGATCGAACATCACGGAATGTGTTTGTTTCGACCTTTCTTTTGCATAGCATGCCAGCGTAGCACGCCGTCTTGATTAACAGGCGCGTCTTTCGCAAGGGCTGCCGACAATGCAATCACAACGAATGTTTTGCGCGATTGCCATTGTTGTCACATGTTTGTTTGGCAACGCCATTTCATCCGCTGATGGACGCCACTGTCATCGTCAAAGGCGATGGTGCCAAGCGGTCGACTGCCAACGTAGTAGAACCGCGGCAAACACGGTCTCAATATCAATCGTGCCGCTGGAGCATCGAAGAGAGCACCTGGTTGTCCGCATTGACGTGACGAACTGCACGAGTGGCCCCATTGTCTGGGATTCCGAGTTTGCATCTTTCGTTTGTTGGGATCTCCGTTCAGACGACGGTTCGCGTATCGAGCCGATCAGCGTCAAGAACCTTGATCGGACCGAGTCTTCGGTGAAAAAATCGCGGTTTGTCACAATCCGGCCTGGCGAGTTGCTGTCAAAATCATTCGACCTTACCAGTCCATTTCGCCACCTTACGCATGGGCATGGATCAGTGATTTCTTCGAATGGTGCATATTTTCACGTTCCAACCGGCGTCGAGGAGTACGTTAGGTTCGCTCTTCCCACAACGGCGCGGGATGTGTTGATGTCCGTGCAATACAACGGGGATGAAGACTTCGGAGGGTTCAACTCGTGGTTTGGCTACTCTCCTGCTGAAATTGAACTGTGGGCCGGGCGAACGAAGTCCAACGAGATTCGTATTCCACTGACTCCAGTCAGCAATAAATGATTTATCGTTTGTTGATTACTCAACTGCTCTCTTCGCCAGTTCAACCGCCTCCGCACACAGCGATTTCGCAGTATCCGAGTTAGGCGCCTCCGCAATCACGCGAATGATTGGCTCTGTGTTGCTGGCGCGAACCTGGACCCAGCGGTCTGGCCAGTCGAGTCGCAAGCCGTCACCTTCGGTGGCCTTGGCGGTTCCGTAGGCTTTCATGAGAGCGGCGCAGGCTTGGTCGACTCGTTCGCGCGGGCAGTGCAGCTTATCCTTGATGATCGTGTACTGCGGCAATGTGTCGACCCAAGTGTCGAGTGTGGTCTTGCGCGAGACAAGGCCATCCAGGACATAGGCCATACTCACGAAGCTGTCTCGCACGTAGCCGACTTGAGGTTCGATGACGCCGCCGTTGCCTTCGCCGCCGAGCAGTGCCTTTACTTCCAGCATCTTTGACACGACGTTGGCTTCACCCACATGCGAGCGATGGAACTGGCAGCCGTGCTTCTGGGCGAGGTCGGCGGTGACGCGGCTGGTTGATCCGTTGACGACGACAGGGCCTTTCTTGCGCGAGAGGACATGGTCGGCGCACAGTCCGAGTGTCAGCTCTTCACCGATATAGCGGCCGGTATTGTCGACGATGGCCAGGCGATCGGCGTCAGGGTCCTGCGCAAAGCCGACATCGGCTCCGCTCGACGTGACCGCAGCCATGAGCGAAGTCAGGTTTTCCTTGAGGGGTTCGGCCGGATGTTCGAACTGTCCATCGGGAGTGTCCCCCATCACGGTGACTTCGCAGCCGAGATCCCGCAGCATTTTCGGGCCGAGGACGGAGCCTGAGCCATGATTGCAGTCGAGGACCACTTTGAATCGACGGGCGCGAATCGCGGCGACATCGACGAGTTTGAAGACTCGGGCCAGGTGTTCGCTGTTCTCGGCGGAAGCGACCTCGACCGAACCAAGTCCGTTCCAGCCGCGGTAAGTTGGCCCCGACTGAAGTACTGACAGTAGGCGCTCGCCGAGAGCCTTATCGAACACCGATCCGCGAGAGGAAAATGGCTTCAACCCATTCCACTCGATGGGGTTATGGCTAGCGGTGAGCTGCAATCCGCCAGCGGCACCCAAAGCGGTGACCATCACTCCACACGTG
This sequence comes from Schlesneria sp., assembly GCA_028291515.1. Classification (GTDB taxonomy): domain Bacteria; phylum Planctomycetota; class Planctomycetia; order Planctomycetales; family Planctomycetaceae; genus Schlesneria. The sequence continues at coordinate 9,010 of JAQGHU010000116.1, read as the reverse complement.
GGAGTGGACGCAATTCCCAGATCGATGACGCGGCAACCTGTTCCTAGCAGACCTGCCAAAACTGCATGGATCAGCATGTCTCCGGTCGAGCGACCGTCTCGTGAGAGCACGACTGTTCCGCCGTTGAGCATTGTCCCTAAAGCTGCGGAGAAGCGTGTGACGTATTCGGGGTCGAGTCCATCTCCAACGATCCCTCGTAGACCCGAAATGCTCAATATCCGTTCGGCCATTGTGTGAATCCTCCGTAATCCTCACGAACAACTTCTTGGCTGGGCTTGTCCAGGTGGTATAGAATAGTGCAGCTTTCCGCTACAGAGCCCGGACAGGGTTCTAGCGGATTTATCCCGCCAAGAACACTCTCCATCCGCTTTCCGAACCCGTGAGATTTGCCATAAACCCTGAGATTTCCGAAGATTGGGTGGTTAGAATGTCACATCGGACTTGCCATAAACCTTAACCGAGTCTAAATTCTTTTAGTTCCCTGTTTGTTGGCTTGACAGAAGGCAGACAGACAATGCAGCACGCGTATCGGGTCGGCGAGCCAGTCATTTTCGTTGTCAGCAAGAATAGTCCTGAGCCTGGACCACGTGCAAAACACGTTCATCCATCGCCTGCAGGCGAGACTTACTCGTACCAAATCGAGAAGTTCTGGACGGTGGCCGAAGTTCGATCCGACGGGCATATCGTGCTGGTCACGCGTCGCGGCAAGCAGCACGACGTGGAGATCTCCGATCCCCGTCTGAGGCATGCCCGCTGGTGGGAACGCTGGGTGTATCGGGAGCGATTTCCCAGCCTGCGTTCGGCACCTGAGTATGCCGGAACGACTTCCGAGTAACTCGATTCGCTGGACTCAGTTTCTGTCAAAGGAAGTCGGCGAGCGACTTGCGTTTGACGGCCATTTCGGCGAAACTGCCACGTCTCCGCTCCAGAGGTCTGGCTGGCGGTCTGAACACATTTGACTTTGCAGTGATGGGATTTGCGTCATGGCTCATAAGAAGGGGCAGGGGTCCAGCCGAAACGGTCGTGACTCCAATGCGAAACGCTTGGGTGTCAAGAAGTTCGGTGGCGAACTTGTCATCGCTGGTAATATCATCATCCGTCAGCGCGGGACCAAATGGCACCCGGGCAAGAACGTCGGAATGGGTCGCGATTACACGCTGTTTTCGCTCGTGGAAGGCCATGTCTTCTTCGATCGCGAAGGCCGACGTGTGAATGTCGCTCCGATGGAATTGGTTGAAGCGACTGACGCTGCTGTTGCTCAGAATAACTGAGCTGCGGGTTTCAACTCGCTCATTGAATACAGACATCGCGCGGTGGAAACGCCGCGCGATGATTTTTTCTTTGATGCGAGCTTGAGCGACGGCCACAGCTTGGGTTGTGCATGGCCTTTCCGTGGCTTGCAGGATTGCCGCCTGCGCGGGAATGACGGAAGGAAACGACGCGCGGGGCGATGCCCACGCGGTCAAACGAAGCCAACGTCCACATCAATTCAGTGAGCTTCGGGCTCGGCTGGTTTGGTGGCGTCTGCGGGTTCGGATTCTTCGGCCATGCCTACTCCCGGGTGGTCGGCTTGCCATTTCATCCAGAAGTCGGCGGGGTGAGTTCGCCGCCAGAGTGCCAGTGCATTGCCGACGTGGCTGAAGAAGGTGTACCGGCCGCCGATATCGCTGGCTGACTGCTCGCAGGTCGTCTTGATGACCCAGTCGGCGGCCTTCAGGATTTGCTCGCGTGGCACATGCAGTTCCTGAGGGGCGATCGCCATCCATTCCAGGTGATGGCCTGTCGCGATCACTTTCTTGTAGAGTTCATCGTCGATCGGCTTCTTCAGGGCTTCGGCCCCTTCGGACCAGTTGGATGGCCAATGGCCGTCTTCGAACTGACAGACCGTAATTAGATCGCGAACAGATCGCATATGCTCCATGATGCGATTGCGAGTTTCGTCGGAAATGATGTCGTGGTCGTTGTCCAGTTGGAGCAGCACCATCAACGAGTAGAGCCGGTGCGTGCCGCTGCAGACGCCGAATCGTTTGTGGCCTCGCATCAGGCGGTCGGCCAACAGATCGAAGGAGAGGACTCGCCCATCTCGAGTTGTCCAGCTTTTTTGCGGTGCGATCCACAGGCCGAAAGCCATCGCGGACCATTCCACTTCGGTTTCGTCGAGTCGAAAATCTCGCAGTGCTTCCTGCAGAACATCGGCGACTTCGCGGTGGCGATTGGGTGTCGTGACGACTTCGTGCAGGCCAATCCCGGCTTCGGTCAAACAGGCGAGCCAGTGGTCGTGATGGACGGAGGCCCCTTCTTCTTTCCCCCAGCGGATTGCGACGCCAGTCTCTTCGTCCTGGAGCAGTGGCGGGATCTTGGGGCCCCACGAGGCGAGGTATTCGCCGTGATTCGTCAGGAATTCTTTCATAGATTCGCCGGACATGACCTTGGGATCGGCGAATTTCGACTTGATCCACCATGTGCGAAGGGCGTGTTCGACGTAGTTTGGTTTCAGCCGTTCATGCTGAAAGCGCGGTTGCACCTTTGCCAGGACTGCTGCCAGTTCTTCGTCACTGACAACCTCAGGGTCATCGTAGAGCGGCTCGATGATGAGCGGTGTTTCGCGAGGAATAGTGATGGCCGGGGCCAGGCGGGCTCCGGTCACTTCGTTCAGCAGATTTCGTCGCGTGCTGGCCGAACCGGAAGCGTACGACGCCACCAGTGCCACCACGACGATCAACTGGACTACCAGAAACTGCTCTTTGCCGACTCGCGGAGTCTTCATCAGTCGCTCACTTGCGATTTAAGATTGGAGATCGAAATGCTGGTTCAACGCGTCGAGTTAGATGGGCGATTTTCGCACGAAGACTAACTGTCCATCGCGTTCGAAGTCGACATTCGCTTTTTCAAAGTCGAGCTTCCACTTGTCGCTCTCTTTCAGCTTCTTGATCAGCGCCTGCCGATGCTGTTGATCGACGACGATCGTGTTGACGCCATAGCGATCAAGAGCCTCTTCCCAACCGGCTTGCACTTCGCTGATCTGCATGTAAGCCTGCCAGACTTCGCGCGGGACGAGATGGGCGTGGGAGTTCACGAAGATTTTCATTCCCGGCGGGCCCGCCCACTGCAGGAAATCTCCCCATTCATAAGTATTGAAGATCTGGCCTTGCGGCTTCTTCTCGTTCAGATATTTGGCGACCGCTCGAGGTGTGTCGGTTGTGACGGCCTTTTCGAACTTGGGTGTTTTTCCATGAATGATCCGAACGCCCAGTGGGCTATAGGCGAAGCAGATCCAGATCAAACCGACGGTGACCACGGTCCACTTACCCGCTTTCACGGGAGGATTGGAAACCGCAGGCAATCGTCGCCAACGTCGCCATGCGGCGTGACCATGGACTGCCAACAGCAAGGCGGCAACCGGTGCCCACCAGACGACCATACGGCTGCTGCAGAGTGTGGACCATCCCAAAACGACCAGCGTCAGCACTTCCCACGAACGGACGCGGCGGGGTGAACTGCGATAGACGATGGCCAGGGCGACGGCGACGGCTCCGAAGATCATTCCGGGCATTTCTTCCAGGCCAAGGGCATGCCATTCCACGAGATCCTGCAGATTGGGGTTGGACGCAATCTGCAGCGTCGTCGTGTAGATTCCGATTCCGTAGGGATTCACGAGTACTGCCACTGCGGCGAGTTCCAGTAGCAGGATGTTTCGTCGCAGGCGTCGATCGTGCAGCAGGGCTTTCCACGATCCGGTCCGGCGCAACAGATCGGCGGCGCGGCCTGCTGCGAAGGCACCCATCAGGAACAATCCCAGCAGGAACGAACCATGCAGATTGGCCCACGCTACGAACAGCACGGGGACCAGCAACCAATCGGTGCGATGCAGCTTTCGGCTGGTCATTCGGCACAGGAGCAGAACGAAACAGACGAGGCCCGCCATTTGAGGCCGAATGACGGAGAGCGGAGCCCAGGCGATCGCGAGAAAGCTGACGACGGCGAGCAGGCTGAACCAGCCGCTGCGCGTGATCTTCTGGCAGCGTACGGCCAGCAAGCCGACGCAAAGCGAAACGGAGATCGCGTACAGGCCCTGCAGACCGGCGATTCCCAGGTAGCGCATGGTGACAAAGCCAATCAACTGGCTGAGCCACGCCGTATCGACGAATGGCACGCCTGCAGAGAGTGGCATTAAAGGCTCGGTGGCTGGCAGCGTCCCCGTGTGCCAGATTTGCCGACCATAGGAGAGGTGTCCCCAGACATCGGTGTGCCACACCGGGCGTAGACAGAAGAACAAATAGACCAGCCCGACTGTCAAGACGAGCCCCGCGACGACCCTGGAGGTGCGTGCCCAAGCCGGCGTGTGATCTTCCAGCTTCGACAAGTCGGGCCCGGAGCGTTTCGGCTCTTCGGGAGCGTCGTTCACGGTCATTGGTTCGTCAATCACAGCACCGCTCATGGTTCACCTGCTAGTCTGATTCAGGCCAGTCGACAGGAGCAGACATGCCAGGCGACCCAAGCGCACCGCCGCCATGTTGCATTCCTTCAACTTTAGATTAGGACCGAGGGTTACCCCTCGTCATCACGAAATCCAAAAACAAGGCGTTGAACCACTGGCCGGTGAGATTTGTAACGAAGGTAACGTTTACACCGCTTTTTGCGGCCAGTGGATTCTATCGTGCTGGCGGGAATGAGCGTCTCCTTAACTGTCTGGAGCAGCGACGCTGCGGGGACATCCGCGATGAACGTGCCCTTGGCAATGGCGGAGCAATGAGGTTCTGGTCGCTTGACCGAGGATATTACGTTTTCAAGATTTACGTGTCAGGTCTCGAATTCGCCTGGAGCAATAACCAACATTAGGCCACTGTCGACGCATCGAGTGATTCTGCGACAGTGAAAGTGTAGAATCGGCAGGGTCTATCACACCGTTCGCCACAAGCTATTGGTTCTCATGAAGTATTCCCGCGTTTACGTTGATGCCATCGGCTATGAATTAGCCCCCGAGGTGATCAGTTCCTCCGAACTGGAACATCGGCTGGCACCGTTGTACGAGAAGTTGAAGATCCCGTCTGGACAGTTAGAGGCCTGGACAGGGATCACGGAACGCCGCTGGTGGCCGACGGGCTATCCACTGACTTCAGGGGCGACGGAAGCGGCGCGGCGAGCATTGGAGCATTCCAACGTCGCATCGAGTGACATCGGCGTCATGATCTATGCCGGTGTTTGTCGCGAGCAATTTGAACCGGCGACTGCCTGTGGTGTCGCTGCGAATCTGGGGATCAGTTCCGATGCGGCTGTCTTCGATGTCAGCAATGCGTGCCTCGGTGTCCTAAATGGCATGGTCGATATTGCGAATCGGATCGAACTGGGCCAGATCAAAGCGGGCATGGTTGTCTCGTGCGAATCCGCTCGGGAAATCATCGAGTATTCAATCCAGCGGTTGCTGGAAGACATGACCATGGACGCCTTCACTAAGTCGCTTGCCACGTTGACGGGGGGCTCGGGTGCGGTCGCGGTCCTCTTGACCGACGGTTCATTCTCACGCGAGAAGCGGCATCGGTTACTGGGGGGCGTGACGAAGGCGGCTCCCGAGCATCATCTGCTCTGCCGCTGGGGATTCGAATCGCTGCTGCCAGCGGCGGTGAACAAGGTCGACGCAATCTTGCCGCCGTCGGTGACGCACACGAAGTTTGGCAATCTGTTGCCGCAGCTTGTTCAGCAAAAAGTGAGTGGCATCCTGCCGGCGCGAGTTTCGCATGCGTTCACTCAATTCATGCAGACCGATTCCATCGGCGTCCTGAAATACGGAGTCGACCTGGGGATGAACACGTGGCGGGCCTTCTTGACGAAGATCGGATTCTCATCAGACCAGATCGACAAGGTCATTTGCCATCAGGTTGGCAAGGGACACCGTGAGCAGGTGTTGAATGCTCTGGGGATTTCCCATCAAAAGGACTTCTGCACGTTTCCCTATCTTGGGAACATGGGGACAGTCTCTCTGCCACTGACAGCCGCCATTGCCGACGAACGCGGTTTTCTGAACCGTGGTGATCGCGTCGGGTTCCTGGGAATCGGCAGTGGTTTGAATTGCCTGATGCTCGCCTTGGATTGGTAGCGATTCGTGGGCCCCTTCCGACGGGCTACAGTGTCGTTGTACGAAGTTCCCTCCATACAAGATTGTACGGTCCGTGTCCGCACTGCTCCCACAACCTACTTATCCCGGCTACGACTTCACGCATCACTCCGCCGATGTGAACGGCTTTCGGCTGCACTATCTTGATGAAGGTCGCGGTCAGACTGTCGTGATGCTCCATGGCAACCCGAACTGGTCTTACTACTACCGCAACCTTGTGGTGGCCCTGCGCGACAGGTATCGATGTCTGGTTCCCGACCACATTGGTTGCGGCCTGTCTGATAAACCGGGCGACGATCGCTATGAATATTCGCTGGCCCGACGCGTCGCCGATCTGGAATCGTGGCTCGACAAGTTGCAGGCAACGCGAGACCTGACGCTGATCGTGCATGACTGGGGCGGCATGATCGGCATGGCGTATGCCACCAAATATCCCGAACGTATTCGACGGCTGGTCGTCTTGAACACGGGTGCATTTCACCTGCCGACAACCAAGCCGGTTCCGTGGCAGTTGAAGCTGGCGCGAAGCTTCGTTGGCGCGGTGCTTGTGCGTGGGTTCAGCGCGTTCAGTCGCGGGGCTGTTCAATCGTGCGTGACGCGTCGACCGATGCCTTACGAAGTGGGCCGGGCCTACTGTGCTCCTTACAACTCGTGGTCTAACCGCATTGCAGTCCACCGCTTTGTGCAGGACATCCCGCTGAAGCCGGGTGATCGCGGATACGATCTGGTTTCCAAGGTGGCCGACGACTTGGACAAGTTGAAAGACGTTCCGATGCTGATCGGATGGGGCGATCGTGACTTCGTGTTTGACGAGCACTTCCTGCAAGAATGGCTTACGCGGTTTCCGAAGGCGGAACTGCATGAGTACCCCGATTGCGGACATTACATCCTGGAAGATGCGGGGCCGGAGCTGATCCCACTGATTCGGACGTTCCTGGATGCTCATCCGATCTAAGTGACGATATTCGTCGTCACGGTCTCCTCGATCTGCGATACCGGCTTGCCATGTCCACCGTCAACATCGCATCGCATCTTAAGGAAATGGCAAGGAAGTACCCGGAGCAGACCGCGGTCATGCTGCCGGCAGGTCGTGCTCAAGCGGGGCGATCGACCTACACGAGTCTCACCTATCGACAACTGGATCAACTCAGCGACACCTTGGCATCGCGGCTCGCTGATTTAGGAATTGGTCGCGGCATCCGAACAGTCTTGATGGTGCCGCCGTCGCTCGAATTCTTTGCGCTCACGTTCGCCCTGTTCAAAGCCGGAGCCGTGTCGGTGTTCATCGATCCCGGCATGGGGGTCAAGAACATCGGGAAGTGTCTGGCTGAAGCGCAGCCGGAGGCCTTCATTGGCATCACCAAAGCCCATTTGGCTCGTCGATTGATCGGCTGGGGAAAATCCTCGATCGAGCATCTCGTCGCAGTCGGAACGGGGGCTTCGTGGTGTCGGTGGCTGGGGCGTAATACTGAAGTGTGGAATGTTCCACAACTCCTTTCGAAATTGCAGCAGAACAGCAGTCACGACACGATTGCGGAGACGGCGGCTGACGACACGGCGGCGATCCTCTTTACCAGTGGCAGCACCGGCGTTCCCAAGGGAGCGGTCTACTCCCACGGCAATTTTGCGGCGCAGATCGAAATGCTGCGCACGGCGTTCTCGATCCAGCCTGGCGAAATCGATCTGTGTACGTTTCCGTTATTCGCGCTGTTTGCCCCGGCCTTGGGAATGACGGCGGTTGTGCCGCGTATGGATTTCACGCGGCCAGCCACGGTCGATCCGGCCGAGATCGCGAATCCCATCCTTCAGCATCAGGTGGCGAATCTGTTCGGTTCGCCCGCACTCCTGAACCGCGTCGGCCGACATTTCGACCGCGAGAGCGGTCAATGGCCAACGGTGCGACGTGTGCTGTCCGCGGGAGCACCAGTGGCGCCAGCGATTATCGAACGGTTTGCGAAACAACTCGCACCCGGCGTCCAGATCTATACGCCATACGGCGCGACCGAGTCACTGCCGGTCGCCGTCATCGGCAGCGATGAGATCCTCAATGAAACAAGGCATCTGACAGCGACCGGAGCGGGAACCTGTGTCGGTCGCCCTGTGGAGGGAATGCGGGTCGCCGTCATCAAGGTCACCGACGAACCGATTGCGGCCTGGAACGAGTCGTTGCTCGCGCGATCGGGCGAGATTGGAGAGATCGTCGTCGACGGGCCCAATGTGACGCAGGAGTATTTTCGCCGCCCCGATCTGACTGCACTCGCCAAAATCAAAGATCCCGTCAGTGGTCGGATGCGTCATCGCATGGGCGATGTCGGCTATTTTGATGAGCAAGGTCGTCTGTGGTTTTGCGGTCGCAAATCGCACCGAGTTGTGACCAGCGAGGGGACACTGTTTACGGAACCGATCGAGGGGATCTTCAACTCGCATCCGGCGGTCTTTCGCAGCGCGTTGGTCGGAGTGACTCGCGCGGGCAAGGTCGAACCCGTATTGTGCGTAGAACGGGAAGCGGCGTCACGGAAGATCGACGCCTCACAACTGACGCGTGAGCTGCTTGAACTTGGTGGGCGGTTTGACAAGACACGAATGATTCAAACGGTCCTGTACCATGATGCATTCCCCGTCGATATTCGTCACAATTCGAAGATCTTTCGAGAGAAGCTGGCCGTCTGGGCCACGATGGTATTGAATCGCGGATCTAAATGATCGTGCGCAATTCTGCTCACAGAACAGGTGGTGATGGTTCAATGCCCGCAGCAGGCGCGACTGTGTATTTTGGGAGGGCGAGGCTCCTGCCGAGTCTTCTTAGGTGCTGTTGGCACCGTGTTGTGAAAGAGGAACTTTGGTGTAGCGTATTGTTGTGGGCGGCGGTGTTGAAGATGGCCGTTGCGTCATTGGTGT
>JAQGHU010000105.1 GCA_028291515.1 Schlesneria sp. | reverse complement strand
GACAGCCCAGGACAGATTTTGACAATGGGGGACAAAACAGGCCCGAAAATCTCAGTTTTCCTCAAAAAAGTGCGTGTTTTGTGACAGATGACTTTGAGAGTCGAAGGCACTTCGTGTGCCGACGCCGCGACGAAGAATTTAGTCCCAGCGGGACGACCGACAATAGCCCACCGTTTCAACGGTGGGTTTGGCGATGAATACGACGCCAGTCCCGCCAGGGACGACAGAAAAGCATTGTTGTTCAAGTCACCTCGACCGCTCGTGGCCGAGTGATCTGTCGTCCCTGCGGGACTTCGAACTTGATGGGTGCCTGACCCACCGTTGAAACGGTGGGCTATTGTCGGTCGTCCCTAACGGGACTGAAGACGTTGAGGGGACGACACACTTCGTGTGCCGTGAGTCTTCTCGATCGAGGTTGTGCTCTCCAGTCCCGGCAGGGATGGAATAAATAGATCAAGTCCCTCACAATCGAACTCACTATGTTTGACGTCGATCGCGCCTCGTTTCTGCGCTAAGGATGTTTATGAGAATCCTGCCTGCTGTCCTGTGTTGGGTTTGGATCGGGTCGCACGCACTGGCCGAAGATCCACCGGCCGAAACTATTTCGGGAGCGGTGTATCAGATCGAGGCGATCGAAGACAAATTCACAGCCGAAGTCTCAGTAGTCGAGGCACGGGTGGCGAAGGCGGAAGCTGAATTGGCCAAGGCCAAACAGAACGCAGGGGCGGTGCGGCTGAAGTCATACAAGTCGCGCTTAGCTGACCTGACGAAAACAGGCAACACCGCCCAAGCCGCCGCGGTCCAAGCAAGAATTGAGTGGCTGGAAGAATCACCCGAGATTCCCTCACTGCCGGCGCTGAATCAGCTTCCGCCTGGAGCGGTGGTCTATCAATACTTCCCTGAACAGGAACGCCCGTACTTGATCAAGGACTATGTGATGCATATGAGCGGCGAGGCTGCGACCATGGATTCTCTCACTAAGAAGTTAGGCAGCGCCAAAGGAGCGGCAGCCGAGGAAGAGGCTCAAAAGACCCTTGATCAGATGAAAGCGATGTATGAACAGCAGAAGTCGACCAACGAACCACCGTTCGTGAGTCAAGACCTCAACTCCTGGGGCCAAAGCAAGCGAGGCGGGTACCTCAAGAACGGCAAGCCGGTGGAATGGAAACCAGGCATGGTTGGAACTGAGAATCTCGAAATGTTCATTGTTGTCGAAATCCTGAGCAAGGATCAGGTGGTGTTAAATCGAATAAATGGAAAGTTGACTCAAACGATCGTCGCTCAAGGTTTTGAGACATCCAAGATGAAGGTGGGTGGAAACGTCTTACTGGGCCAATTCCTGGAACCACTATGGGTGTCCGGAACGACATTTCGCCGAGCCTCCAACGGAAAACAGGTCGAAGTGGTCGTCATCGAAAAGTTCGACTGGGACCGCTACAAAGAAGAACAAGAGAAGCTGATGAAGAAATAGCCATCGCAGAGGGGGGGCGATGTCCACTTTGTAGGCCGCGAAGGTCTACGCGTCGCGGTCTGCCTGAGAGCGCGATGCCGAAGCATCAGCGACGTCCTCTCTGCGAATCCACGTTTCATCCACGTCAATCCGTGGTGACCAGTTCTCATTCGCAATGAGGCTTCGTGAAGAACAGATGCGTTACCTGATTGCCTTAGCTATCGCAGCGCTGATCGTCGGAATCATTTCGTTGTGGGCGCATCAAGCCGGCAACTCAGTGCGTCAGCGGATGCATCAAAGGCTGGTTGACGCGCAGAAGGCCGGCCAGCTCCCGCCAGATGTGGATCTGAATAATGGCGCCTTCACCGATTTCGGTGCCGAAGTCTCGGCCTCCGATAGGCAACTCATCGGCCTGCTGGACGCCTGGTTCACGCTTCGAGTGATCCTGATCCCGGCATTGGTCGTCGGCTGCTTGGTCGCCGCGTATCTTTGGCCATCGAAATAGAGATCAGCCACAGAGTGGCTGAAGCGGCCTACCTTGCTTTCTCCGCACCTGTTTGGATTCATACGAGAGTTGTGATACATCTATCTTTGTCGACTAACGAATAGAAATAGTCTACCGCCTTGCATTGAACGATCTAATAAGCGAGATGCCGGATGGGATTCTACATTCGTAAAAGTGTTCGTGTCGGTCCGCTGCGATTCAATCTTTCGACGGCTGGGATCGGGGTTTCCACGGGGATTCCAGGATTGCGCGTGGGCACTGGGCCAAGGGGAACCTACGTACACATGGGGCGAGGTGGGCTTTATTACCGCCAGACTGTTTCGCCAAATCGGCCTCGACGCAATCTCAATCGACCGCTCATTGAAGTGCCAACAATTGATCTTTCGGGAACTCACGCCCCGTTGGAATCCATCGGTTCCGTCAGAGTCGCAGAAATGGTCGATACGGATTCCGAAGCGCTACTATCGGAAATTCAGCAAAAACATAAGCGAATCAGGTACTGGCCGATCGTGCTCGTAGCCTCCCTATTAGTGAGTGCATACCTTGTCGGCTCTGAAACGTCGCTCTGGATCGCTGTCCCTTGCATGGCGACGCTACTCGCCCTGTGTATCTTCGTTCATCAGCATGACCAACTCAAGAAGAGCGTCGTTCTTATGTACGATCTCGATGGTTCAGCGCTCGACGCGTATCGGAATCTTTTTGCTGCTGTGGATGAAATGGCGCGATGCGGCGCAGTGTGGCATGTGACCGCTCGGGGTCAGGTTTACGACCCTAAATACCACGCCGGTGCTGGCCAACTGATCAATCGCAATTCGTTGGCAATCGATTATCGAAATCCTCCGTACGTGAAGACCAACCTTTCCGTACCTTGCTTGCCATTCGGTCGGCTGAGCCTATACCTGCTGCCCGACCGTGTTCTCGTCTATGACCAAAGTGGCGTCGGTACGGTGGGGTACAACGCGTTACGACTTGAGGCAAACCCAATGCGATTTATTGAGGACGGAAGTGTCCCTCGCGACGCCGTCGTCATTGACCATGCTTGGCGATACGTCAACAAAGACGGTAGTCCTGACCGCCGCTTCAACAACAATCGCCAGATCCCTGTCTGCCAATATGAGGAACTGCGACTGACTAGCTCGGGCGGGCTTCAGGAGGTGCTCCATTTGTCGCGTGTGGGTATTTCGAGCTATCTTCAATCGAGCATCTCCGAGACTGCAAGAAGCGTTCGTGACGCAGTGGCCGCTGAGGAGGGACGGCGACGACTCGAAGAACAGCGCAGGTTGGAAAGAGTTGTAGTCGAGCCGACAATCGACGACTCGACTACCGTCACCCTCCAGCAACTGCATGAGATAGCTTTCGATGTAATGTGCTGCATTATGGCTGCAGACGGGCGTGCGTCAGTCAGTGAAAAAGCTGTGATCCGCGAGATTATGCGCAAACTGGATTCAGGTTGGTCGGACGCTGAATGCGAGGATCGATTGATGTCATTTATTGGCGATATCCGGAATCATGGTTATGCATCGATTGTGAAGCGTGCGATGTCGCAGATTCCAAAATACAAGCAGGCGGGAAGAATCCCAGTGCTTCTGAAGTGTATTGACATGGTTGCTGGTGCTGACGGAAGACTCTCACAGCGCGAACAACATTTGTGTGACCGCATTCGCAAATCCCTTGGCGTGCTCGCTTCCGATTGCAATTGAATATCGCGATTCCGCGATCAGAACCTTTCAGTTTCAAGAATTGTGTCATGCAACATGAGCTCGAAATTGATGAGTGGTATGTGTGGTAATGAACGGCCGGCCCTTCAGACCTCAGGGTATGTTTTGGGTGCCTGTTTCCCAGGCCGAAGGGCCTGGGCTAAGTGAACGGCTGGCCCCTTGGGCCGTAGGAATAATGTCGCGATGTCGCCTTTCGTGACAATCGAATAATGGTTGATTCTCGATGGAGACGATCATAGAAAATGATGGCACAATGGCCCGGCGGGCGAACGGCATCGTGGATTTTCGCGACGACGTATGATGTGATTGTCTGACGGCCCAAGGGGCCAGCCGTTCACTTAGCCCAGGCCCTTCGGCCTGGGAAACCACGCCCAAAATAGAGTCCGAAGGCCTGAAGGGCCGGCCGTTCCGACGGGGAAATCATGCCTCAATCATTTGCTCGCGTCTTGTTGCATGTGGTCTTCAGCACCAAAGAACGAAACGCCTCTCTTCAACGCGATGATTTTCGCGAGGAGATGTTTCGGATGATCGGCCATCACGTGGGCGAGTTGGGATGCGTGCCTCTACGTGCAGGCGGGTGGTATGACCATGTGCATATTGTCTGTGGCTTGTCTCGGACGGTGACGATTGCCGATCTCGTGCAACATGTGAAAGTCGAGACATCGCGGTGGGCGAAGGACGCCGAGCATGGCTCGGCGACATTCGCGTGGCAATCTGGTTACGGAGCGTTTTCCATCAGCCAATCGAATCTGGAACAGGTGTTGGATTACGTTGCCAATCAAGCGGCCCATCACAAGACCAGAACGTTTCAGGATGAATTCCGGGAATTGTGTTTGCGGCATGAGTTGGAAATTGATGAGCGTTATGTGTGGGATTGAACGGCCGGCCCTTCAGGCCTCAGGATGTTGTTTGTGGTGCCTGCTTCCTTCCCAGGCCTAAGGGCCTGGGCTAAGTGAACGGCTGGCCCCTTGGGCCGTAGGAATATCATTTGTGGATCGATTTCCCGGGCCGAGGGGCTCGGGTTGAATGAACTGCTGGCCCTTTGGGCCGTAGGAATAATGCCAATGAGAGCTGTTACGTTTAACGAACCGTTGCCGATCAGTCATGAGAACAGTCTGATCGATGTGACGGTGGAACGTCCGACTTTGCGGCCGCGGGATTTGCTCGTGGAGGTGCGGGCGATTTCGGTGAATCCGGTGGATACGAAGATCCGGGGTGGCGGGGGGCCGAAGCGGGCGGAGGGTGGCGGGACGATTCTGGGTTGGGATGCGGCGGGGGTGGTGGCTGAGGTGGGGCCGGAGGTCACTGATTTCAACGTGGGTGACGAGGTGTATTACGCCGGGTCGATCAACCGCAGCGGGTCGTATGCGGAGTATCAGGCGGTTGACGCTCGGATTGTCGGTCGCAAGCCGCAGAGCATTGGTTTTGCCGAGGCGGCTGCGCTGCCGCTGGCGACGATCACCGCCTGGGAACTGATGTTTGATCGGATGAATGTTCGTCGCGGCGGTTCGTCCTGCGGTGCGATGCTGATCATTGGAGGGGCCGGGGGAGTTGGTTCGATTGCGACTCAACTGGCTCGACAATTAACGGGGCTGACGGTCATCACGACGGCATCTCGGCCTGAGACCGTGGCGTGGTCGCAGGAGATGGGAGCCCATCATGTGATTGATCATCGTCAGCCGATTGCGGCTCAGGTGAAGTCGATCGCACCGGCCGGTGTGAAGTACGTGCTGAGTCTGACTCGGACTGAGGACTACATCGATGATATTTTGGAGGTGATGCAGCCTCAGGGTGTACTGGGATTGATTGAGAACGTCGCCAGGCCGCTGGATATCAACCGGCTGAAGCCCAAATGCCTGTCGCTGCATTGGGAATTCATGTTCGCTCGAGCCCTGTTCGAAACCGATGACATGGCCGAGCAGGGAAAGCTGCTGAACGAGGTGGCGGTCTTGGTGGACGCGGGCCGCATTCGTTCGACGTGCAAGACGAACCTGGGCCTGATCAACGCGGCGAATTTGAAGCAGGCGCACTCGCTGGTGGAGAGTGGTCGAGCGGTTGGGAAAGTGGTGTTGGCGGGGTTTTAGAGGGGGGGTGAATGGGCCTGTCTGGCGGCCCAAGGGGCCAGCAGTTCACTTAGCCCAGGCCCTTCGGCCTGGGAAACTAGCACCACAAACAATGTCCGAAGGCCTGAAGGGCCGGCCGTTCAATCCCACACATAGCGCTCATCAATTTCGAGCTCATGCCGCAAACACAATTCCCGGAATTCGTCCTGGAACGTTCTGGGTCTTGTGATGGGCCTCTTGATTGGCAACGTAATCCAATACCTGTTCCAGGTTGGATTGGCTGACAGAAAACGCTCCGTACCCGGATTGCCACGAGAATGTCGACGACCCCTGTTCGGCATCTTTCGCCCACCGCGAAGTCTCGACTTTTACGTGTTGCACGAAGTCGGCAATCGTCACCGTTCGAGACAAGCCACAGACAATATGAACATGATCGTGCCAACCGCCTGCGCGCAGAGGCACGCATCCCAACTCGCCCACATGATGGCCGATCATCCGAAACATCTCCTCGCGAAAATCATCGCGTTGAAGATAGGCGTTTCGTTCTTTGGTACTGAAGACCACATGCAACAAGACACGAGCCAATGATTGAGGCATGGTTTCCTCGTCGGAACGGCCGGCCCTTCAGGCCTCCGGAGATTGTTTTGGGCCTCTTTTCCCAGGCCGAAGGGCCTGGGCTAAGTGAAAGGCTGGCCCGTTGGGCCGGAGACAAAACGAACAAAGGGAAGCCCGGCAGGCAAGAGTAAATAGCCTGATGACCAAGCTAAACCGTCCCATTCGCTCGGCGGCGCCGGCCGCTGAGGAGGTAGATGTCGGAGCGGACTTCGGTGAGGGGGTCGCCGGCGGTGTCGATGCCTGGGACTCGGGGGATCGGGTCGAAGATGATTTTGCGGAGTTCGGGGTCGAGTTCGTCGGAACGTTCGGTGATCGTCAGCGTCCCGAACGTGAGCTGCTTGCGGTCTTCGGGCCAGACCTTGGTGGCGTCGGTCACGTCATCGCCGGGTTGGGACAATTGGACGATGATTTTGAACTCGACGGGGCCTTTGGTCAAACGCTGTGAGAATTCGGCTGAGAGGAAGTTGGTTGGCTTTTTCGCGGCTTCGTCGGGGGTCAGAACGTGTTTGCCGGCGGCGGGGACCAGACGGAAGCGGCCGAACTGAGAGGCTCCGGCGGCATTGGTGAACTTGAACGCGGTGATCGCGAAGAAGTTCTGCGTCGCGAAGCTCTGCGGGATTGGTTTATCGACGGTGGCGAAGGCTTTGGCCGCGGGGTGCGCAGCGAGGAAGGCTTCGATTGGCGGTGGGGTCGGGGCGTCGGGGACGCTGCTCGCTGCGACCGCGGTCAGAAACTGCAGGAACTCTTCTCCCGTGCGGGCGGCGAAGCCGTTGTGCGAGTGCGCGACGATGTCGGTATGTTCGTGCTCCGCCAGATGGAAGCGGACGGCCATCCCTTGAGGGCTGGATCCCTTCGGATCGTTTTCGGCTCCGGCAGGGTTACCGGACGAGATTGAGAAGCGGACGGTGATCGGCGTGGAGGGACGTATGGCATGCGGGGCGTTGGTCAGGGTCGCCGCTTCGGGAGAGGGAGTGAAGGCTCCTACGTACATGACTCCATGAGCGTGGGCCGGGCGGAATCCGGGATGGATGCCGCCAGCCAGTTTGTCGAGGACACCGAGGAGGTTGTTGGAGAGTTCGGTCGCCATGATGGAGCCTTTGGAAAACGCGGGTCGTATTGGTGTGAAGGGGGGGATGTCATCTTAACGTGGGGCGTGGGCGTGTACACGGCGCGGTGTGGTTAGAATGGGGCCATGTGCGGGAGGTGACGTAGACGACGCTTTGTTGAGGTGTTCAACGCCGTGACGACGCCGCGGAAGAGTTATGCTGAAGCATAACCTACGTACAGACGTGACTCCGCATAGGGGGCGTGCGCTCTACTTTGAAGGAATGTATTTCGCCACGGCATCGGCGACGAAGCGATTGCCGGGTCGATCCAGATGGACGACGTCGTTGGGTAGGAACCGCTCGACCGCCCAGTCTTCGGCTTGTTCGAAGAGGGGGACCAGGTCCAGGCATTCGACTCCGGCCGCCTGGGCAACCTTTCGCATCGCTTCCTGATAAGGGGGCCGCCAGGTGGGGTGGCCCAGCAGTTGTCGCTGGTCGGGCCAGACGACCAGCACCGGCTGGCAGTCGTGACGCCGGCAATCGGCGATCATCGCCTGCAGGTTGTCGGCGAAGTCGTCGAGGCTGACTCGCGGAGTCCACTTGTTGTTGGGATCGAAGTAATTCTGACTGGCCTGTTGAGCCCACTTCAACTGATGGCGAGCGGCCTGGGCCTGAGCCATCTGCTGCCGATACGAGGTCAGCCACTGATACGCTCGACTGTGATTCAGAATGGTCAGACTGTCGCTGTGGTGGGTTGGTGCGACGTGATCCTTGTCGGCTCGATCGTCCCAACGCCAGCCATCGTTGTTGCCAAAGGTGATGACGGCCAGATGAGGTCGCCACTTTGTCAACTCGCGATCGAGGCGTTGGCGACCCTGATAGGTGGTCTGGCCGGGGATGCCTGCGTTGAGGACTTCGACCGCTTGAGGATGCTGCTCGTCGAGTAGTTCCTGCAACTGGTTGGGCCAGGCGTCGGCGAAGTCGACACCGAAGGCAAACGTCGAGCTATCACCGAAACAGAGGACTCGCGCTCGTTGTTCGGCGTCGGCGACCGTCACTTCTCGGCTACGCAGGCCGTGACTGTTCGACATCCTGCCACCCCACGCCGCACCGCGATCGGTGGGCAGCGTGACGTTTGGTTTCAGACGCCAGAAGCAATCGGGATCAGGTTCGAAGATGCTTTCGCCCGGCTTGTTGCCAAGGTACACGATGATCTGCTCGATCTGTTCGAATCGCTGAGCGTTCGATGACCCCGCGACAAACAATCGCGCGACGGCTTCGACGATGATGATCAGCGCACAGACCGGGATCAGAGAAAAGATGACTCGCTTGGTCAACGACAGTGGCCGACGTTGGGAAGTCGCAACACTGGTTCGCGCGACATCGCTAGTCGAATTGATTGGTGTGGAGTGGAAGGTGGCATCCATGATGAGGTCTCTGTCGTTGTATCGGGGATCTCTGGTGCCATGCCGTGGTGCCTGATGAAGACACGGCCTTGTCGAGGACTCCAAAACCGTGGCACCCAATCTTGTCCTGTTGTGTTTTATCAGGATCTTAAAAACGCGCACAGAGGGTTTGGCGTGGAGCCTGCCGAAACGATCTACGAAGAATTTCGTTGACACTACGAACATCTTCGTATATCGTACCGGTCGTCACGAGAAACGGGTGTTTCTGAGGAATTGTCGCGATGTCGAAACCGGATCTTCCCAAGCCAACCGAAGCAGAGTTGGCAATTCTGCGTGTCTTGTGGGAACGAGGGCCCTGCACTGTTCGGCAGGTGACCGAGACGCTGCAGGATGCGCGCGGGACGGGCTACACGACGGCACTGAAGCTGATGCAGATCATGACGGACAAGGGTCTGGTCCAGCGCGACGACTCGCAGCGGACTCATATTTACGAAGCGGTCGCGCCGGCTGAGCAGACGCAGCGACAACTGGTCAGCGATTTGTTGGAGCGGGCGTTTGGCGGGTCGGCTCAAAAGCTGGTGCTGCAGGCGTTAGCGGGACGCAAGGCGTCTCGGGAAGACCTGGCGGAGATTCGCAAGCTGCTGGACGAAATGGAAAAGAAAGCCAAGTAACACGCGAGGTGGATCATGACAGCTTTGACTTCGATGATGGAACAACCGGCGATTCGAGCGTTCGGCTGGACTTTGGTCCACTTCATCTGGCAGGCGGTGGCGATTGCGGGATTCGTCACGGTCCTGCTACCCGGCCTGCGCCGCGCTTCGTCTCACCGTCGCTATCTGACGTTGTGCGGAGCGTTGATGGCGATGGCGATCAGTCCTGTCGTCACGTGGTGCTGGATTGTGGCGACGCTTCCGGCCGTCTCGACCAATCAGACCGCGTCGATTCACGGCAGCAGCGGCGGAAGCAATACGACTACAGTGATGGAAATCGATCGAGAGTCATTAGGGACCACGACACAAATCAATGGTGTCAGTTCGTCATCGGCGATAACTCCTGAAACATCGTCTTCGACCACAGCGACGGTCGGCTCACCGTCAACGACAGCTTGGAAAGATCGACTGCGTCAATTCGTGGAACCGAATCTGGCCGTGTTAGTTGGCATTTGGTTCGTCGGCGTCTGTGCTCTTTCTGTTCGACTGCTGGCCGGTTGGCGCGTCGTTCGGCAACTGCGACACCGAACGGTGATGGCAGTTGCTTCTGTCTGGCAGGAGCGTCTGAAGGGACTCGCTCAGCGAATGCGAGTCAGTCGACCGATCACGTTGGTCGAGTCGGCGCTGGTCGATGTGCCGACAGTGATCGGCTGGCTGCGACCGATGATCCTGTTGCCGACGAGTTTCTTGACGGGTCTGGCTCCGGATCAGGTGGAATCGATTCTGGTTCACGAGCTAGCCCATATCCGCCGTCATGACTTTGTCGTGAATCTGATGCAGACGACCATCGAAGTGCTGCTGTTCTATCATCCCGCGGTGTGGTGGCTGTCCAGCCGCATTCGCCAGGAGCGCGAACATTGCTGCGACGACATCGCTGTCGCGGTCTGCGGGAATACGTTCGTGTATGCTCGTGCCTTGGCGACGATGGAAGAGTTGCGGCTGAGTTCACCGCCACGATCGCTGTCGGACTTCGCACTTGCGGGCAACGGGGGATCATTGTTGCAACGCATTCGTCGGCTGGCGGTCGGCAAGCAAGATGTGCGTCAATCGAACTGGTGGGGAGCGAGCCTGTTCGCGATTGCGACGGTGGCCGTGTTGGGACTGGCGGCCTACGGGGTCTCGCAGGCAACGGCTCAGCTACCACCGAAGTCACGACCAACTCCGCCGGTTGTCGTGGACAACGCGTCAGTAAGTAAGGCAGCGAACAGCGATACAGCCCTCGCTCAAGCGGGCGGTAAGGACGGAGGCAATGTGCAAGCGATCGAGTGGGGAGCAGAGTCGCACGGCGTTCGCTGTCGAATCGTGCCGGTGCCGAGCCAAAGCGATGACGACGCGCCGGACCTGTCGCAAATCGCAAGAACGTTTGCTCGATCCGATGCCATGACGTTTGCTGTTGAACTGAAGAATGTCAGCGATAAACCGATCACGCTGATGGGTGTTCGCTACTCCGATTCGTATCCGACGGCGGTCGGCAAATTGAATACGAGCTTCTTCGGGCCGCATCTGTTCGACTGTGAGTTCAGCGATGCCAGTGGCAAGCCGGTACCTCGAGTCTCGCGGGCTTATGATCGCGATATCCTCGCTCTGAGCGGCGCTTCGACTCACACGCTGGCTCCCGGACAATCGCTGGTCGAATTGTTGCGACCTGATAGATTCGGCTACCCGATGAACTACCATCTGGCGTCTGGACAGTACCATCTGAAGGTGAAGTATCACGGTCCGTCCGAGGCAACCGTGACTGAGATCAAGAAGCACTGGCCCGATAAACCGCAGGTGCTGGCCTGGACGCATGAAGCGACTTCCAATGAGGTTGCCTTCGCAGTGACGCCCGATCCCCAAGCAGCGGCAGCCGCCAAACTGGTCTGGGGTCCGGCCCGAGACGGCCTGCAGGGGGCGATCGAGTTGCAACGCCCTCGTCGCACGAACGGAGCGGTTGGGTCCGTCGGATCGCCTACCGAAGCGCCGGGGGTGCCGACCAAAGCGGCTGTCGATGTGATCTTTCACGTGAAGAATGTCAGTGCCAAGTCGATCACGTTTTCCAGCGAAACAGGACGACAGGGAGACACCATCAAGGTGCAGGACGAAGGAGGGAACGACGTTGCAGTCAGCACGCCGTGGTTCAGCGGTTGGCCCATCATGGTGCGCTGGGTGCTGCAGCCGGGCGAGATCGCGGAGCTCCATGTGCTGGCACCGGGCCTCCACATGATCGAGAAGCCCGGCAAATACAGCGTGCAATACACGATTCGATTTAACAGCATGCAATCGAAGGACGATGCGGGAAACATCACGTTTCCGCTGAAAGAGGACTGGCAGTCGGAACTGATCACGGGAGCGACCGACTTCTACGTTCGAGCCCGTACCGCTGAAGACGACGCTCGTGAAATGCCGCCGACGTTTGTGAGCTACGTGGAATTCATCGGGCCCGATGGCCAGCCTGTCGAATCCGGGCGGATCACGTGGGACGGTGAAATCCCGCGGAAGGACTACATCAAGCGGCCCTTCGGACGAGGCCCAATCGAGATCCCGCAATGCACGGCGGCACCGGCCAGTGTGACCGTGCGGGCTCCGGGATACGAAGAAGCGGTGTTTCTGGACGTCAAGTTGAAGCCGAATGAAACGAAGCGATTCGAACTAGCCCCCGTCCTGCCAACTCGACTGAAGCTGGTCTACCCCGATGGCAGGCCTGTCGTGGGAGCGAACATTCGCTTCTTCAACAAGACTTCGGCTCTGGCCTCGTCTGGACCGATCCCCATGGATGGCTTCGATGGGCTGCTCTGGACCACCACGGGCGATGATGGCACCGCTTTGATCCAGTCGATGCAGCGAGTCGATCCGTACTACAAGAAGCTAGGCGATGCGCTGTACTTCTTCTGCATCCAGGCCCCCACGGCCATGGACGGCAAACCAACACCGCCGCCGCGAGTGATTGGCCCCGTCAAAGCGGGACAGGATTTGGGAGTTGTCACGCTGGGCCCGCCTCTGGAAGTTCATGGCGAAATCCGCGGCACGGCCGAAGAGTTGAAGCGATTCGCGGCCGAATGGGATCAGCCGTTCACGATGAGGACCGAAAACCAGGACGCGACTTGGGACTACGCGGTCTCGAAGCCGTTGGAGACAAAACAAGACGGCGACAAACTGACGTTCCATTTGACCGGCCTGACACCTGGGCGGCTACGAGTGATTGCGAACTTCGGTCCCACTCCGCACAGCGTCAGCCACACCTATTCTCGCCGCGATCCCAAGGAGGGTGACACCGTCGTCGATATCGAGCTAAAAGAGTCGCTGAACAAGCTGGTCATCACATCGAAAGGACGATTGGATGACGGTGGGCAATGATGGCGGGCCACGGAAGAAGAGAGGAGTATTAGCCACGGATGAAACCTAGTGCGGGCGTGCCCGCAACCCAATGAAAAAGCGTGAGACCAGTTGGTAGAGTGGTGTTTACAACGGACAACACTTTCCCAACGAGGACTCACGCCATGTCCA
>JAQGHU010000092.1 GCA_028291515.1 Schlesneria sp. | reverse complement strand
GCGGGCTTCGGACGCAGGTTTTTCGGCGTTGACCAAGCCTCAATCGCGAGGGACTATTGGCACACAAATTGTGTGCTCTCTTGTGCCATAAAGCAGGTGACTCGACCAAGCCCAATTTCACAGATTTGCCACATTTTGTCGCAAGTTTATTGTGGCACCAGGAAAGGCCTCAATCATGGTGATTTCGATTCGAGAACCTGCGAAGCCTCTGTGTCTCTGTGAGAACCCAATCGTCTGGAGATCAATCCAAGAGTGGATCTCTCACAGAGGCACCGAGACACGGAGAAGGTAAAGTCGTCGCCACAACCTTGGGCGAATGTCGTTGGACGTTGTTCGCACATCGACTTTGCGTTTCAAATTCTGTTCATATGCCGCACAAAATCCATCCCTCTTGACAGGCACCTCAGTTACTGCAAATGTCGCTCCTGTCTGGCCGCACTTCGGCGGCCTACCTGTCGGGCGATGGAGCGATTCGATGGCGAAATATTCGATCCTGGTCTTGTTCGTGTTGTTGGTTATGACGACTTCGGATGCGCTGGGGTGGCTCCACGTCTTTCCCGAGAAGGATCTCAAGTCGATGCGGCGGTCATTTGTCGGGGGATCGATCGAGCAACAGACCGAAGAGACCGAAGATGATCCGGCCTTCACGGCGCCGTCGTACGGCTACATGATCAACAGCTCTGCATATCACTTCTTCAACGGAGACACGACGACTCTGAATCGCTGGCTGGAAAAAGAGGCGTTGGGTTTGCAAGCGGTACGTACTGAAACCACAGTCGCCAAGGTCGTGATCCATACGGGAGTGGGTGATTATAAAAGCCCCGCGAACCTCGACCAGATCAAGCGGCGCGCAGACTGGAGCCTCGCACACTTTCCGGACTTCAATGTCTCCGACGGCGGCAAGAAAATCGTGCCGACGCTGGATATCAAGATTCATGTCTGGATCAGTGACAAGGTGCGGCTCGATGAACTCAAGATCCCCCAGGGATTCATGGTCGAATCCGGCGATGAGATCGAACAGTTCATTCGAACCCGATCAGCGGCAGAGACAGCTCCTGCCGACGCGACAAAACCGTCTAAGGATTGACACTTCAGCAAGTGATTCGCGTCGACATTAAATGATCTTCGTAGTCGTCTCGCAGAACTAACGATGCGCGAATTTTTCCACGGTTGGCGACGGAAAGCGGGAGTAGTCACGCTCGTGATGGCGTTGGCGCTAACGGGACTATCCGTCAGAAGTCGCGTTCTCGATGACAAGATCATCTGGACGGCTAACGGTTGGAAATATCTGATTCACTCGGAACGCGGTGTCATCTCCTACTTCTCTTGGGAGGTCCGCGTGTGGGATGATATCGTTCTTTCCGCTGAAGACGCTAAAACATTGGGTCTCCCAACGCATATTAGCTTTGATGTTTCTTCGCAATTTCCAGAGTGGCAAAGCGAGTCGGCCTCGGAACCAGCACAAGAAACGCCGTTGGTTAATCCCGAGAAAATTGCGTTTATGTGCGGCGATCCGCTGCTTGGCTTTCCAGACAACAAATACTTGACCGCAGACCACTTCAAGTTTGAAGACGTTCGATACTCGACGCACGCCTTCCCCAACTGGTCGCTCATCCTGCCCCTGACCCTTCTCTCCGCCTATCTGATCCTTTGGAAGCCACGTCAACGGGTGAAGCGCGATGCGTGAATTCTTCCACGGTTGGCGACGGAAAGTGGGCTGCGTCATGCTGCTGATCGCGGCCGTAGTGATGATCGGGCACGTCAGGAGCCATTACTATTGGGATTGGATTCAGTTGCATTTGCCTCGCGGCAATGAACTGGAAATCCACAGCCAGTACAACACTGCGCGGTTCGTTTACAAATGCATCACCCAGACGAAAGGCGTTCCGCCAAAAACGTCTGCGATAAACTGGATTCCAACCAAATTCGACAAGGTGTATACCGGATGGGAGTGGCAGCGTCCGCACTGGGGTAAATTCGGATGGAAAACTGGCGGGGCAGTCGATGGTCGAGAGCACGAAATAGGCGGCTGGAGCGTTGAAATCACGCTTCCCTATACCGCATTGACAATGCCACTCGCCCTGCTGGCGGCCTGTCTGATCCTCTGGAAGCCAAGCAAACGGGTGAAGCGCGATGCGTGAATTCTTTTACGGTTGGCGACGAAAGGTGGGATGTCTCACGCTGCTGATGGCGATGGGACTGATGGGGCTGTGGATGCGAAGTCGCGCGATGGTCGAGATGATCCTGGTACGAGCGGGCACCCGAGTGCATGTCGCGCTATTGATACCAGGACGGGTGACGTGGGTCTCACACCGAGCTGATACACCTGGTGAAGACGAGTGGCTGCAGATGCCGACCGCAGGTATGACAACTCTAGATTTCGAGCAAATCGAAACCGACTGCCGTCAAGACCTCGCACATAGCAAGCAAGGCTACCTTGAACTCCGCATGAACCTTTTAGCGGCCATCGTTCCCCTAACCCTACTTTCCGCCTACCTGCTGCTCTGGAACGCACGGAAGAAGTTAAACCGCGATGCGTGAATTCTTCCACGGCTGGCGACGAAAGGCGGGGTGTGTCGCGCTGGTGATTGCGTTGGCGATGTTCGAGTTATGGATGCGAAGTGGCCTCATCGAGGACAGATTTCTTTGGAACACAAATGGGCTTTGCCATTTGTTCAATTCTGAATCCGGTGGCGTCAGTTGGACGGCTTACAATTCGTGGAAAACGACCACTAAAGGGTCATTCTTTGGCGACACTTGGTGGCAATCGAAAGTCATCGATGCCGACATGTGTCATGGGTGGTGGCAGTACAAAAACGAATGCGAGACACACTGGGAGATTCAATCGCTGGGATTCTGTTTCGGGTCAGCAACGAAAACATGGCCTGGGAACGATACACGTGCCGACTATTGGCTGATTCCGTATTGGTCACTCATCATCCCCCTGACGCTACTCTCCGCCTACCTGATTCTCTGGAAGCCGCGGAAACGGAAAACATCCGCGCCACCTACGAATTTGAATCTTGTTTCAAACTGACCTACTACCGGAAGCGGGCGTCTGATGATTGAAGGTTGCTGCGGACTGGCCGAGTTGCCTATTGTGATTCGTTCGCCAACCCCAGGCCTGATCAGAGATCGCAATTGATAAGGTGTGTCGGGGTCGCCATGCGGAGATTCTTCCGCGGGAACGCTTCGAGAACAGGTAACGTCGCACAATGACATCGGTGGAGAAACCAATCACGGCCCCCGACAATCCGAATCAAGTTGCCAGGCGGGCGATTGACCCGGCGGTGCTGTTGGCGGTCTGGTGCAGCATGTTCGCGTACAGCGTGTTGGCAGCCCCGATCCCGGCGGTGAACGAGCCGCACTATCTGTGCAAAGCCAAACATTATTGGCAGCCAGACTGGTGTGCGAACGACTTTTTTTTGCAGTCGTCGAACGCTCACACGGTGTTCTTCGCCACTGTGGGAAGTCTGACTCAATGGCTGTCGTTCGAACAAACCGCGTGGATCGGTCGAGTGATTGCCATCGCGATTCTTGCGTTGGGCTGGTGCAACCTGTTGTCGACGCTGGTGCAGTGCCGCTGGTTGACGCTGCATAGTCTTTGGTTGTTTCTCGCTCTGCAGTCGTGCGGCAATTTCTCGGGCGAATGGTTGGTTGGTGGAGTGGAAGGCAAGGTCTTTAGTTATGGCCTGCTGTTTTACGCATTCGGTGAAATTCAGCGAGGCCGCGTTGTTCTGGCCGGGGCGTCGGCGGGAATGGCCATCGCATTTCATCCGGTGATCGGCATCTGGGGAGTCTTGGCCTTCGTTGGTACCGCGGCTGTGGAATGGATTTGGAGCCGGTTGCGATCATCGGCCGACCAATCAAACGCTGTGAAGGCGATGGCACCTCGACCTGGTATCGCACAGGTCTTCATAGCCTACGGCGCAATGGCGGTCTGTGCCTTGCCGGGACTGATCCCCGCCATCCAACTGTTGGGCGAACCAGCCTCGCCACAGACGAAGGCGGCGGCGAACTTCATCCAGGTCTACTATCGGCTGGCGCATCATCTCGATCCGATGCGGTTCCTGCCCCGGGCGTACTACTGCTACGCCGCGCTGCTGGTGATCTGGGTGGCCGCGATGTTTCTGCGAGGACGATCAACATCGCAGCGCCGGTTCGACACGATCGTCACCTTCGCCGTGTTGTTCGCCCTGGCCGGAATCGTCATCGGCTGGGGACCGCGACCCGCTCCGCAAATGGCGTGGTATGCTCAGCGGGCTCAGTTACTAAAGTTCTATCCGTTTCGATTGGCTGATGTGCTGGTTCCTTTGGCGGTGTCGATCGCAATCGTGTTGCCGCTGCAGGCGCGGCTGCCGATCGTCGTCAAACATTTGGGTTACGGACTGCTATTCGCAATGGCACTCGTGCAATGTCAGGTGGGCGTTGATTCGAATCGTTACTCGGGCGAGCTACGAACCGACTGGATCGAGGCGTGCGGCTGGATCGACAAGAACCTGCCGCCGGATGTGCTGGTTCATTCGCCTCACAATGGTTGGGCTTTCAAATGGTTTGCGCAGCGAGCGGAATACGTCGCGTTCAAGGACTGTCCTCAGGATGCGAACGGGATCGTGGAGTGGAATCGGCGTTTGAACTTCCTAAAACGCTGGTTTGAAGATCACTACGCGGACGAGTTCTATTCGGCCGATGAATTGCGCGACCTGCGTCGGCAGACGAAGATCACGCACATCCTGACCGATCGACTCGGGCCGCTCGAACTGCAACCGATCTATCACAACGAGAGCTTTCAGGTCTACGACCTGAAATCGCTGGATTGACCGCGTGCGATAATGGAGCATTAAATCCAACGAATGGTATCTGCTTGGGAGGGCGAGGCTCCTGCCGCGCCGCGCATGTCGATGGAATCACAATAACATGCGCGGCTCGGCAGGAGCCTCGCCCTCCCAAATACGAAGAGATAGCCATTCCGCGAGTAGAATCGCGCACCGTCACTTGGATTGACGTCTAATTCCAATTTGCCAGACAGTCGTAACCTGAAGGCCTGCCCGTGGTTTACACTCCATTTCACATCTGATTTCAAAAAGTATCTCCATTTTCGCGATAGCTTTTGAAAGACGTCCGTATCTCTGGCAGAGGTATCGATGAACAGTATTCCACCCACACAACCGACGTTGCTCGTTCGCATCCGGGATGCTCACGATCAGGAGGCGTGGGAGCGGTTTGTCGATTTGTATGCTCCTTTAGTTTATGGGTTCCTCCGCAAACGCGGTCTGCAGGATGCGGATGCGGCCGATCTGGCTCAGGATGTGCTGCGATCGGTGGCTACGGCGGCTCAACGATTGGAATACGACGAACGACGAGGGCTGTTTCGCAGTTGGCTCTTCACGATCGTGCAGAACAAGCTGACCGATCATTGGCGACGTGGGAGCATCCGCGAGCGAGGGACGGGAGACACGGGCGCTCAACAGGAACTGAACGCAATCCCGCAAGCGAACAGCGATGACGCCAGCGCCGAATGGGATGCCGACTATCAACGACAACTGTTCCAGTACGCCGCCAGCATCGTAAAGCCAGACTTCAACGAAGCGACCTGGCAAGCGTTCTGGAGGACGGCCGTTGATGGTCTGTCGGGGAAAGTAGTGAGTGAGCAGTTGGGCCTGACCGCCGCGGCCGTCTACCTAGCCAAAAGCCGAGTCATGGCGCGGCTGAAGGAACAAGTCCGATACCTGGTCGGTGAAGATGAATTTGCTGGTCGCGCCTAACTCGCCACCAGAAAGGGATCACGATGACAGACTCGAACACCTCCTGCCCGTCCCCGGATGAACTGCGATTGCTGCTCGAGGAATCGCTTCCCGAACCGCAGCAGACCATCTTGCAGCAACACCTGGACAACTGTGAAGCCTGTCAAAAGGCACTGGCTTCCATGGTCGCGGGTAGCGAATCTTGGGAAGCTGCAGTCGCTCATTTGAAGGGCAGGGTCGAAAGCCAGCCAGAGCCGGGTCTGGAAGAAGTTGTGCGTCGGATTAAAGCCGATGAACTGGATGGTGAAGAATATCGCGCCAAAGCCAAGCCGCTCGATTTTCTGCAGCCGTCGGATCAACCCGGCTCCATCGGCCGACTTGGCACTTATGAAGTATCGCAGATCGTGGGTCAGGGTGGCATGGGTGTCGTGGTGAAGGCGTTCGATCCGACGCTGCATCGGGTGGTCGCCGTCAAAGTGCTCGCCCCGTATCTGGCTCATAATCCTCAAGCGCGGCGGCGATTTATTCGCGAGGCCCAGGCGATTGCGGCGGTTTGTCATGACCATGTGATTACGATCCATGCGATCGACGAATCGGAAGAACAACCCAAGATCGTGATGCAGTTCGTTTCGGGTCGATCGCTGCAGGAAAAGCTGGATGCCGAAGGAGCATTGGCGCTGAAAGAGATCTTGCGAATCGGCATGCAAACGGCGGCCGGCCTGGCTGCGGCACACGCCCAAGGTCTGGTCCATCGCGACGTGAAGCCCTCAAACATCCTGCTGGAGAATGGCATTCAGCGAGTCAAGCTGACCGACTTCGGGTTGGCTCGCGCTGTTGATGATGCCAGTCTGACGCAGAGCGGTGTGATCGCCGGAACGCCTCAGTACATGGCACCCGAACAGGCGAACGGCGACGCGGTCGACTATCGAGCCGATCTGTTCAGCCTGGGGAGCGTGATGTATGCGATGTGCGTCGGACATTCGCCGTTCCGAGCCAGCACGACGATGGGCGTGCTGAAGCGAGTCTGCCACGACGCGCCGCGACCGATCCGTGAAGTGAACTCGGACATTCCTGACTGGCTGTGCGCGATCGTGATGAAGCTGTTGGCCAAGTCACCGGCCGATCGTTTCCAAAGTGCGCGAGAGGTAGCGGATCTATTGGAACGTTGGTTGGCTCATCTACAGCAGCCGACGATTGTTGCCAAACCCCACGCCGTGGAAGGGTTTTCACCCGAGCGATCCCAACGTGTTGAACCCGCGAATTTCATGGGCAAGTTGCATCAGTACTTTACCGACGGCAGCTATTCGAACACGATCTTTTTCCAACCCGTCTCTGGACGGCAGTTCCTGACTTGGTATCTGTCGGGGGCCGTGATCTGGTTTGTGTTCGGGCTCACCCAACGTATGAATCTGGGCGAAGTTCTCGTGATGGCACTGATGGGTGGCCTGATCATCACTTTTTGGGGAATATTCTTGATCGCGTTGGCTCGTTTTCTGTGGTCCAATCTGATCGCCCTAGTTCGTCTACTTGATTCACCGCAGACAGCTGCCGGGTCAGGATCGTCGGCCAGTTCCGCGCGGCTGGCACGTTGGCTGACTCCAGAAATCGCCGCGATCGTAGCTGCTGTGTTGTCGATGATGTTTGGCGCGAGCCCAGTGGAAGCTGCAATCATCGGCGTCGTCGTCTGGTGCCTTGGAAAATACGGCATTCCAATCCTGAGACGCATTGCCAGGCCTGCGGCCACAGAAAGCGTATCCCCTGAAGCCCGGCCAGAGTGAGCTAACGTGAACCAGTTATAATCGCGATTGGCTCGCGCGGATCAGCACGAGGGAGATCATTTCGATGATCGATATCGAACGACTTGACCACTTCGTGTTAACCGTGAGCAACATCGATCGGACCGTCGCGTTTTATACTAAGGTCCTGGGAATGCAGGCGGTGACCTTCGGTACGAATCGGATCGCGCTGGCGTTTGGCGAGCAGAAGATTAACCTGCATCCCGCCGATGCTCCGATCGCACCTCACGCGTCGGTGCCAACACCTGGATCGGCGGATTTATGCCTGATTACCAAAACTCCGATCGAGGAGGTGATCGCCCATCTCAATCAAAACGGTGTTCCCGTCGAGCAAGGGCCGGTACCACGCACCGGTGCGCGAGGACCGATCACATCGGTCTATTTTCGTGATCCAGACGGGAATCTGATCGAGGTGGCGAATGAAGACTGAGCAGAATCGTCCGACCAATACGGCGCGGGCCAGATTTGGTGCCAGATTTGCATCTCAAGGCAACGAATGAGCCTGTTTCCAGTCATAATGTGAGAACCTGATGATGTCTCAATCCAACGAACTCACCATCGAAAAGAACGTCTGGGATGATCTGCCCGATTCCAAGAATCTCAAACAAAAGGACGAGATTGAGGAACGAGCGAAGCAAGGGACGTTGATCGTCAAAGAAGGGACGAAGAGATACCGCCCGGTCGAAGTCCCCGAAGTTGGTTGGCAACTGGAACCAGTATCCCAGAGTTGACCCTATCTTCAGCTTCGTTAGCTTCGTTGATTACGAATGTGCGGCGCGGCGCAAACGATCATTGAGCGCACGCCCCAGCCCTTCATCGGGAAACGGTGTCGCCAGGATCAGATCAAGTTGAGCTTGGTCGAGTCGATGCAACGCTTGAAAGAAGTTCGCGGCCGCTTCGACTAGATCACCTCGAGTCGAAAGAACTTCGGTGATGGTGTAGCTGGTCGGTTCTTCCGCTGTCGACAGTGAGAGGAATCCGGTTCGTCGCGCGGGGGCTGTCAGGGGAAGTTGGTCCACGATCTTGAGTGGTGTTCGTGGGGCATAGTGACTATCGAGCATTCCCGGTGCCAGAGGATTCTGTTGTGATCCTTTGGCAGGTTGCTGGACTCGGCCAATCAGCGCTTCGATCTCTTCCAGAGGGACGCCCCCCGGCCGCAGCAGCGTGACAACGTCGCCGTGAATTTGGACAATGGTCGATTCGACACCGACTCGGCAAGGACCGCCGTCGAGAATCATTTCGACCCGGTTCCCGAGTTGCTGCCGCACATGATCGGCCGTGGTCGGACTGAGTCGACCGAAGGGATTGGCACTGGGAGCCGCGACGGGAAGATCGGCCAGACGCAACAACTTTTGAGCCAACGGATGATCAGGAACTCGAACACCCACCGTCATCAATCCCGACGTGACCAATGGAGGGACCGCAGTCGCTTTGGGAAGGATCATCGTCAATGGCCCTGGCCAGAACTTTGCGGCCAGTTTGCGAGCGATGGGAGGAAAATCGCTGACGACTCGCGGCCACCAACTTTCTTCCGCGAGGTGGACGATCAGCGGATCAAAAAACGGGCGTTCCTTGGCGGCGAAGATCTTGGCGACGGCTTGGGCATTGAGTGCATTGGCCGCAAGTCCATACACTGTCTCGGTCGGTATGGCGACGAGCCCCCCCGCTTGCAACGTGGCAGCAGCACGCTGCAACTCTACGGTCTCGTCATTACCCGTCATCGTTGTCTGGCCCATTTGACAGTCTGGAGGAAGTGGGCGGATTCTATCAATTGCGTGTTGAATGTCTGCTCAATTGAGTACTGTTAAACTTCTGTTCTCGAAAAAAACAGTTTATGGCCAATGAGAATCTCGCGTTGAGAAAAAATTTACCGGCTTGACGGGAAGACGAATGCCCATGAATTACCCGAAGCGATCGCTGGCTCTGTTTCTAGTTGCATTTGTGTCCGTCAGTTGTGGGGCTGATCCTTGTTCTGCCGCGGAGAAGCCCGCCCCCGTCAAGGCGGACCTTTCCTACGGTCCGCACCCGCATCAGATCATGGACATCTATGTCCCTACCGAAGGGGCTGGTCCGTGTCCCGTGTTGATCTGGTACGGCGGCCTGTGGAAACCGGCGAAGCATGTTCCTGACGTGGGCAGGTTCTTCAAGTCGGGCTGCGCCGTGATTGGCGTGCAGACGCGAGTCATGCAGGACGCCATCGACGCTCAGATTCAGCCACCGATTTCGGTCTGTTTGCTCGATGGGCGCCGGGCGGTGCAGTTTGTTCGGCTGCACGCCAAGGAATGGAACATCGATCCTGATCGGATCGTCGTCGGCGGTGGTTCGCAGGGAGCCCTTCCTGCTCTATATGTGGGCTGCGCTGGAGAAAAATCGGACGCGAACGCGAGCGATCCCGTCGATCGAGTTTCCAGCAAAGTGCTAGGAGTCGGAGCTTGGCGCAGCCAACCCAGTATCGACCCCCAGCGCATGCAGCAGTGGGTGCCCGATGTTCAATGGGGTGCTCCTGCCTTCGGATGCAGTTTTCCGGATTCGTTGAAGCGACGCGAAGAGTTTCTGCCGTGGATCAAACAGTGGTCGCCGGATCATCTGTTGAACAAGGACTCGGCACCGATCTACTTCGAAAACAACTGGGGGCTGACTCAGCCGGACACTGTGGAGGCGATGGACTATAAAGTCCACGCGCCACAATGGGGGCTGGGATTCCAGGCACTCGCACAAGAGCAGGGTGTCCCTTGCTTCGTCAAATACCCGGACCATCCGTCGGAAAAATACGCCGACATGTGGGACTTTTTGGTTCAGCGAATGAAGCAGGACTGAAAGCTCTTGGACCGGGCATTGGTCGACAAACCGACGTTCGAACGTTACTTGTGATAAGAGACTCACCTACTTGTTACCGCAGGACGTTTTGATGCCGACTGATTCTTTGCGCAGCCCGGAACTGCTGCATCGTGCTTCCAGCCGCTTGTTGATTGTGGATGTTCAAGAAAAGCTCGTCGCGACGCTGCCCGAGGCGACTCGCGAGCGGCTCATCGCGGGCTGCCGTTTCCTGGGCGAGGGAGCCAGGCTGCTGGGTGTCCCCACCTCCATCACCGAGCAATACCCGCAAGGCCTTGGCCCCACGGCGGCGGCCCTGCAAGAGTTTGCTGCGGATCGCCCGGCGAAGAAGCGGTTCAGTTGCTTGGAATGTTTGAACTGGCCCTCCGCGGCCGCGGCGATCGATGATCGATTTCAGATCGTGGTCGCCGGGATGGAGACTCATGTTTGCGTGCTGCAGACGGTGCTCGATTTATTGGCCAGTGGCTATCAAGTGTACGTCGTCGCTGATGCCATCGCTTCGCGCCGCGAGATTGATCAGCAGATCGCGCTCGAAAGAATGACGGGCAGCGGCGCAATTCTGACAACGGCCGAAGGGGTCTTGTTCGAATGGGCCGAGACCGCCGAGGCGGCTGAATTCAAGCAGTTAAGTTCGCTGGTGAAGTCGCGCGGACTTTGAATGGTGATCACGTATGGACCCGCTGAAAAAACTGCTCGATCCACAGACGCTGAACAAGCTGAAGGGGCTGGAACTGAAGGCCCGGCTGATTGTGGAAGGGTACGTCTCGGGCTTGCACAAGTCCCCGTATCACGGCTTCTCGGTCGAGTTCGCCGAGCATCGCGAGTATGTGCCCGGCGACGATCTACGATATGTCGATTGGAAGGTCTTCGGCAAAAGCGATCGGATCTATCTGAAGCAGTACGACGAAGAAACCAACTTCGCCTGCCACCTGCTGGTCGACAGCAGTGAATCGATGACGTACCGCTCGGACAAGTCGGCCTTTTCAAAGTTCGAGTATGCTCAGCATGTCGCCGCGGCACTCGGCTATTTGATCGTGCATCAACAGGATGCCGTCGGGCTGGCGACGTTTGACGCGGCGGTGGGACATGTGCTGCGACCGTCCAGTACCCCCGCTCAACTGCGGCAACTGTGCCACCTGCTCGACGAGACCACGCCCGGCGGCGAAACGTCGATCGGGCCCATTCTGCATGACTTGGCCGAGCGAATCAAACGGCGCGGCCTGGTTGTGATCCTCAGCGATTTCTTCGACGACCCTGCCTCGTTGTTACTGGGTCTGAAGCATTTCCGACATCGTCGTCATGACGTGGTGCTGCTGCATGTGATCGATCCCGCCGAGCAGGATTTTCCGTTTGTTGATCCGACGTTGTTCAAGGGACTTGAAGGACTGGGTGATCAGCACACCGAACCGCGGGCCTTGAAAGCCGCGTATCAAAAGGAATTTGAAGAGTTCCTGCGAGCGATCCGCGGCGGTGCTCGCGATATGCACATGGACTATGTGCTGTTGCGAACGGATCAACCGCTGGAAGTAGCGCTGCACGAATTCCTGTCGCGCCGGATGCACAAAGCGACCCGGCATTAGTCGCTATTTCCGTCATTCCCGCGCAGGCGGGAATCCAGCGAGGCGTGAAACGGGACTTACTGGATTCCCGCCTGCGCGGGAATGACGAGGGGCAACTTACTTGTGCTCAGACGCATGTTGCGGATCCGCTTTGGAACTTCGCGAGGCAAAGTGCGGCGCGGGAACCCCTTCGGCAGCGACTGCGTCTGCGGTCGAAGCCGACGACGCGGTGGAGACCTTCTTCGGTTCGAAGAAGTAGCCCAGTGGACCGGCCAGCAGTTGCGGCATCAGGACGATATCGCCCAGCAGGGCCACACCGATCATCGCAGCCATCATCCAGCCGAAGCGACTGATCAGCAGCAGTTCGGCTGGGACCAGCATCAGCAATCCTAACGCCACGGCCAAGCTGGTTTGACACATGGCGGGACCACAATGAACCAGAGCGGAAACGATCGAAGCCCGCCGGGTCTGACCGTTGCGCATCCCCAGTTGAACCCAAGTCAGATAGTGCAGCGTTCCATTGACCGCGATGCCGAGGGCAATTGAAGCGGTAATCATCGAGCCGACATCGACCTTTTGACCCATCCAGGAAATGCACCCGAACACGACAGCCACCGGGATGACGTTGGGGATCATCGCGACCAGGCCAGCCGGAATGCTACGCAGCATGAGGATGAACACGCCCAGGATCAGGACGAAAGCCACCCCGCAGCTGCGGAGCAGACTTTGCAGAATGGCTCGCTGGGTCCTCAGAAACAGCGGTACTGTTCCCGTAATGGTGTGATCCGATCCGGGATGCATCCGCAGGACATCTTGTGCGATCTTGTGGACATCGGCCAGGACAGCCCCGAGATCATTGTCCGCCATGATTGTGACTTGCGATGTAATCAGCCACAGTTCGTCGCCCGCCTGGTTCAGTTGGTGATCGCCCGGGGCGTGCAGATCGTGGGCTTCGTCGGCCGTGGTGTAGAAGGCTTTGGCGGCAGGAACTTCGCCTTCGCGAACCTTCTGCTGAATCGAAGTCGCTCGCTTGAAGAATTTGCTGCGAGTCACAAAGCCCGAACCTTCGTCGGGGATCTCACTCACAGGCAGGAAGTCTGCCAGTGAGAGTGATCCCGTGATATCAGGGTTGGCTCGCAGACGCTCCTGGATCTCGCGAACGATCTCCATGCGATCGAGAAAAGTCATATCTTTCTGCGATTGCAAGTCGAACCGAACAACCGTTTCCACGGGCATGATTCCCGCGAGATAGGTTTCGATGAACGAGTAGTCCTGAGCGATCCGAGCCTTCTCGGGGAAGTAGCGAATCGTCTTCGTTTCGGTACGGAACCTGGTCAGTCCGTAGCTGCAGGCAACGCAGATCGACACGAAGACCAGCGATTGCAACACGGGCCAAGTCGTCAGGCCGCGTCCCAGCAGGCGCCAGCCGGGATGATTGAGTTCATGTTCTGCGGGAGCTTTTCCCGGCCAGATCTGCAATAAGGCGGGCACGCAGAATAGGATGATCACTAGCGAAATCATCGTGCCGACGGCCGAGTAAATGCCGAAGTTACGGACGGGGATCAGTGGGCTGGTGCAGAGCGAAACCAGGCCAATCGCGGTGGTGAGACTCGCCAGGAAGCAGGGCATCCAGGAGGTTCGCACCGTCTGCGAGACCGCGGTCGCCTCGTTTTTGGCGGCAGCGTGCTTCCAGTAATTGGCAACGTGGATCGCTCCGGACAGCGTCAACACCATCAGTAGCGAAGGCATGACGACCAGGACCATGTTCATCGAACCGCCGGTGGCCGAGATCAGCGCGGCCGAAACCAACGTCGCATACAGCGAGACCATCAGCACGATGGTTGCCAGGCGAATGCTGCGAAGCAGCAAGAACGCCAGCAGGGAACTGAGCAGTGCCGATGTCAGCACGACCGAACGACGATGAAACTCTGTCAGTGGATATGCGGGGTTCCAAAAGGCCTTGGCAACTTCTTTGTTGAGTGATGTTGTCGAAACGGCGCTGCCGCCCATGCGCAGCACATTTGCTGGAATTCCGACAGCGACGGCTGCTTCACGAATGACCGAGACCGTTTCATCTTTATCTGCCAAACCGGCTTCTGAGATGGCCAAGGCAATCGTGACAGGAGACCCGATCGCGAAGAAACTGCGTTCGACAAGCTTCTGGCCCAAGTCTTTCTGGGGGACGAATTCAGTGAACCAGGTGGCGATTTCTTCTGTTTGGGCCGTGGCGGGACGAATCCCTTTCCAGGTCACTTGCAGATCGTGATCGACCGAATCGCTGTCAACGAGCTTTCCGGCGGCATTCATCACGGCTGGGGCGGCCAGATCTCCTGCCGTTTCGCCTTCTTCAGGCGGTGGCGGTGGGACAGCGACCAATGACCAGAAGTCTGGAATCGGCTCGCTGAATTGCAGGTCGACTCCAAATCGAGTCTTGGCGGCCGCAATCAGTTCTTGTTTCGTTTGCCTTAATCCCGACTTGCCGAAGTCGGTCAACTTCAACTTCAAGGAGCCCGCTCCAAGGACGACCCCTTGCAGTCGACGGACCGCTTCACGCGGTTCGACACCATTCTTCTGCATGATGTTCAGCAGATCACGAGGTTCCAGCACGCGTGAGATATGGGGGACGCCGCCGCGACGAATGCCGTCGGCATCCGGCTTGCCTTCCAGTTTCTCGACGAACTTACGAATGCGAGGATCGTTAATCGAACTGCCGTCCCACGAGACGTAGACCCGCTCCTCGAACGAAAAACGCTGATTCGCCCATTCCAGAACCTTAAGTTCCGGGTCATCGCTGGAGAGCCATTTTTCGACATCATTATCAAGACGAGTCTGGCTGAGTGACCACCAGGCGAGTGGCAGGGCGAACACCATCGCCATCACCACCCACACGGCCAACCCATTGCCCCAAGGGCCTTTACGATCAAAGAAGTGAGTCATTCAGTCCTTCCCGCCACACCGTTTTCCGGTGTCTGGAATCCCTTCGCTGCGGTGTCGTTCGCACTGGTCCCGATGGTGCGATTCGACATAACCCCACGCATTCCGCGTAGTTGGCTCGTCTAGCCGAGCGTGGACGATTCTAATCGCGAACCGTCGTTTGGAGGAAGACCGAGATTGACTGCAAAGTTCGAAAGGTACTTCGGCCTGAGGCACGAGATGAGGTGCCACGCCCTTCAAGACGAGTTGCCACTGCACTCAATCGCTAGTACGGGCTTTTGGATACAAGCCGAGTCGATTACTTCTGCGATGGCTCAATTGGATACAAAGATTCGGGGTCGCCGCCGTTAACAGGAATTGAAGAAACACGTTGCAGTCGCTTCGCTTTGCGGAGTGCGGCGAGAATCCCCTCAGTCTCACGCTGCACCTTTTGCGACTGACGAATGACCAAAGATTGAGCATTTGGAAATGCGGTGATAGCTCCCCCTTCTTGATCAATATCCACCCACCTCCCGGAGGTCTGGTTCTGAATCATGACGATGAAGATCTTATAGCTCTCTGGTTCCAGCGGCGCATTGACGAGATCGGCCACCGGATAAATCCGAATCGACATTTTCTCGTCGGCTTTGGCTCGAGTCGTCACTTTCAAGACTCCCTCCTCATTTACTGTTGTCAAACCCAGTGGCTCTAACATCAAAGAGAACGCTGTTTGCAGAGTGATGTCTGATTTCACGAGTGTCAGTTGTTGATCGAGCGCAACTCCCTCGTCTTGAAGCGCTTGTTTGTCGATCCAGATGGGAATTCGGTGAGCTTTCTCCAGGTGGTGGACCACTTCATCGAGAGGACTATCTGTAAAATCGCATTCGATCCGCCCTTCAAGAGCCAGTTCGATTCGCTTCGCCATTTCCTGTGTGAGCGGTGGAATGCCAGCACCGACCGGCGACTGATCTTTTGCAATGATCTGGGCGAAGCTTGCCAACAGAATTGTGCAAGCTGCTAAGAAACGTGTGGCCATGGCTGAGATCTCCCGGCTAGCATGAAATGATGCGTCAACATAATCCGACGGATCGCCGAATTGCAAGATCCTCGTTTTCATCCCGCCAATATCAACTCCTGCAGGATCTATTGAGGGATTGCCCACGCCAGAACACACATTGACTTAACTTCCGTCCCAGACGATGATTCCGCCCGCCGAAGAGGGAATCTCGGCTGGGGCAGATATCAACGAGTCAACACTCGCGAAACCGCCGCGAGCGGGCCAGGGATGGCGAACGCTATGTCTTACGAATTGATTGACGACATGGAGCGGCTGGGGACGCCGCGAATTCTCGTACTGGGGGATCTGATTCTCGATCGGTACGTCTGGGGTGACGCCGAACGAATCAGCCAGGAGGCCCCCGTGATCCTGCTGCGCGAAGATCGCCAGGAAACTCGTCTGGGTGGCGCGGCAAACGTCGCCAACATGCTGCGCGGGCTGGACGCTGAAGTCACATTGGCAGGCGTGGTCGGGAACGATGCCGATGCGCCTCTGGTGGCCCAAGAACTTGCACGAGCCGGCGTCGACTGCTCTGCGTTGGTTGCCGACGACGATCGGCCGACGACGTGCAAAGTCCGGTTCATGGGACGAGCTCAACATCGGCATCCGCATCAGATGCTGCGAGTCGATCGCGAAATGCGCCATCCGATCCGAACCGAGATCGCTCAGAAGCTGCTCGACGCGATGCTGCCTCGATTGCATGAGTTCCAGGCGGTCTTGATTTCTGACTACGCGAAAGGCGTCTGCACCGCCGAAGTCGTGAAGCCACTGATCGCGGCGGCTCGCGCTGCGGGGATCCCTGTGGTCGTCGATCCTGCTGCCGGGGGCGACTACAACCTGTACCGCGGTGCCACCGGCGTGACCCCGAACCGCTCCGAAACGCAGAAGGCGACGGGAATCGATGTTCGATCAATTGATGCTGCCTACAAAGCCGGAAACCTGCTGGTCGAAAAGTTCGGGCTCGACATGGCGTTCGTGACATTGGATCGCGACGGCATCGTACTGGCTCGACAGGATGGCGAACCGATTCATCTGCCAACGCGCATTCGCGAGGTCTACGATGTGACCGGCGCGGGCGACATGGTCTTGGCAATGTTCGGACTCGGGATGGCTACGGGAATCGAACCGAGTCGCCTCTGCCGTCTGGCCAACGTCGCCGGTGGTCTGGAAGTTGAACAGGTTGGCGTCGTTCGCATCAGCCGCAAAGAGATTCTGACAGACCTGTTGCATGGCACTCGTCGCGCTGCGGGCAAAGTCTGCTCACTGGATGAACTGACGCGGCACGTCTCTGCTCGCCACAAGGCTGGACAGAAGGTCGTGCTCACGAATGGTTGCTTCGATCTCTTGCACGTCGGACATATCTCGTATCTGGCCGAAGCGGCCCGCGAGGGTGATTGTCTGATTGTGGCGATCAACAGCGATGACAGCGTCCGCCGATTGAACAAAGCCCCCGAGCGTCCAATCTTCGACCAGGAATACCGAGCGGCGATGCTGGCCGGGTTGGAATCGGTCGACTATGTGGTCGTCTTCGATGAAGACACGCCGCACGCTGTCTTGCACGCCCTGCAACCGGACATCCTGGTCAAAGGCGGAACCTACCGCGACGACGAAATCGTCGGTCGCGAAGTCGTCGTCCAATATGGTGGTCGGGTGAAGGCCTTGGGAATCACACCGGGTGTCTCCACCACCGAAATCGTCCGTCGCCTACGTGAAGCCGAACTGGAACCAATCGCAATTCCGTTGCCGTCTGTTAAGGAAAGAAGGGCGGCATGAAGGAAGTGACAAGAGGAAAGTAACGAGCGGAAGAGGTTTGGGTGCCACGGTTATGGAGTCTTCGACATGGCCGTGTCTTCGACAAAGCAGCACGGCCATGTCGAAGAC
>JAQGHU010000047.1 GCA_028291515.1 Schlesneria sp. | reverse complement strand
ACTCGATTGGCATCAGTCGGATATTGCGACAGCATCCACTTCACAGTCTCTTCGACGCGTTTTTCACAAGGAGTCGGATCGGGCCCCATGTTGCGCGGGGCCTTTTGATTCGGTTCCGTTCCACCCCACCACCAATCGCCAACACCACCGTTGGCTCGACAATCGGGATACAGTCCGTAGCAGTCTGCTGGTGGATAGTACAAAAAGTGCCCTCGCGGCCCTTCTGCTCCTTCGGTTCCAATTTCAAACGCCGATTTCGCGTCGTGCCCCGCGGAATGCAGCACGACATAGACCGGAGAATTCGGTTGTGGCTTCTCAGGATGGACGAGGATGAAGTAGTCCTGTTGCGGCTTGGCATATCCCCATTCCGCCTTGGTTCCATGCCGAAAGAACTCCACCTTTCGGCCGGGAAACGCCTTCGTCATCACGCTCGGATCGACCGCAGGAGGCCAAGCCGTCGTCGGCGAATCCGTCTGAGCGCGCAATGAACCCGATCCTGCGATGACAATCGCCACAGTCAAGATCAGGCACATTCGATGAAACATGAACGGACTCACTGAAAAGAGGATCTCACAATGTCAACTCGCGAGAATTATCGTAGTGCTCGAACGCTTCATTGCCCAGTAACACCGTTTATTGAGACGTAGGTTGATATTGACGCGGAAGTGGAGTGCATTTATCTAATGGTGTATGCGAAGACATGGAAGTCCTCAGGAACTGGAATCGATTCGATTGCGTGCGGTGGACCTGGCCGAGCAAGGGTGGTCTCCGGACGAAATCGCCGAGGTGCTTGACCGCTCGCTGCGGTCGGTGCAGAAATGGCTGAAAGCGGCCCGCGAGCAAGGGGTGCAGGCTCTGCAAGCCAAGCCTCATGCGGGTGCCACGCCGAAGTTGACTGTCGAGCAGCGGGAAGATCTGCAGCGTCGCCTGTTGGCGGGCGCACAGGCCGCGGGCTTCGACACGGAACTTTGGACGCGTCCGCGGATCTGGCAGATGATTCAGGACGTGTACGGCGTGACCTATCACGTGTGCTATCTTTCGGACTTGCTGCGTGACTTGGGCTTCAGTTGCCAGAAGCCTGGTTGCGTCCCCGCGAACGCAACCAGGAAGTGGTCAGCGGCTGGGTGGCGCGAGACTGGCCGCGCCTTAAAAAA
Source organism: Schlesneria sp. (assembly GCA_028291515.1). Taxonomy (GTDB): domain Bacteria; phylum Planctomycetota; class Planctomycetia; order Planctomycetales; family Planctomycetaceae; genus Schlesneria. The sequence goes on along the minus strand of JAQGHU010000047.1, from coordinate 38,655 downwards.
AGGCCCGGCGACACCAGGCCCACCTCGTCTTCGTCGATGAAAGCGGATTGCTGCTGACACCCCACGTCCAACGCACCTGGGCACCCCTCGGCCAGACTCCGCAGCTGGTCCACCGGGCTCGTCACTCCCGCAAAGTCTCGGTGATCGGGGCCGTGACCATCTCTCCCCGGCGACGACGCTTGTCCTCCTACATTCAGTGGCACGCAGAGGAGTCCATTCGGAGTCCCCAGGTGTTGCAGTTTCTCCAGCAACTCCGGCGACACATTCAAGGCCCTCTGATCGTGCTCTTAGACAACCTGCAGGCTCACCGCTCGAAACTCGTTCGGAACTGGGCGGCTCGACGGGGCGACGTGTTTCTCGAATATCTGCCACCCTACGCCCCCCATCTCAACGCCATTGAATCGCTCGGGAGCCATGCCAAGTGTCACCGCCTGGCAAACTATTGCCCCGGCGATGTCAGCGAACTGGCGACACACGCCCAACACACCTTCGCTGAATACCGTTCCGATCAACGACTCCTGAAAGCCTTCGTCCGACACACCGAACTACCATTGGCTTGGAACATACGGCATTATCAACCTACGTCTCAATAAACGAGAAGAGGCTTGGGAGCGGAGAAGTTCGCATTGAACACGGCGATGCTGTGGGATTGATGAATCAACCCATTGCCGATAAGGCCAGGAGCCGTCCATTGTGTGAATTCCCCTTAACATCAGCCGAAATCGGTGTCCAGAATTCGGACATTCGACGACAATTCAAATGACCATCAGATGAACAGCTGCTCATGCCAATGTATCTGGATGCCTTTGTCCCATTCCGCATCTCACAAGAAGTCTTCGGATCTGATGGGCTGTTCCCTTTCAGTTTGTGCTGATTCACAAGGTGCCTGCGCGCGACCAAGGGTGTCGCCGCGATGAGGCCCTTCTTTCGACGCAATTCGATTCGAATCGGCTTCTGCGTCCTGCTGGCGTTCGCCTTTATCGTGATTGAGATGTTCTGGGTTCCCTACCAGCGCGAGAAACGCGCCGAGGCGTATCTCCAAAGTCTGGGTGGCCGCACGGAATGGTCGTATCGCGGTCCCGCGTGGGTGCCGAAGTCCATGCATCCTCGCTTGCCATTGATGTGGTCGGTAACTCAGGTGAAATTCGGCGCTGACGACATACCAGCATCAAATGTTCCTACATCGCGTGGGTCAGAGGCGCGGCTAAGTGCCCTCGACGCGCTTCCCCGGATTGCCGTACTGGATCTCGGCGGCGATGATGTGACCGACGCGGGGCTGATTCGTCTGGAACAATTACGAACCTTGACCACGCTGGATCTGTCCGGCACAAAAACCACTGTTGAAGGGCGCAATCGCCTGCGGAAGGTCTTGTCCCACTGCAGAATTGTTCCCGAGCCCTGAAGTTGTTGTTCGAAGAATCCCTCAGTCATTCCCGCGCAGGCGGGAATCCAGTCTTTCGGCACCGAATCACCCTTACGCTCGGGATTGGACAAGATTCGTCTTTCCTGCATTAACACTGTTCCTTCACTTGCTGGATTCCCGCCTGCGCGGGAATGGCGAGAAGAAAGAGTGTCTATTTCGCTCGTGAACAATCCTAAAGAGCCCCATTTGAATGCGATACTTTATGAATTTTGATTAATGTCGAAGGCAGCGAGTTCGCGAGGCTGAGGAAATCGTCAACAATCAGCTACTTTACACCATGTTCGTATTCGCCGCGTTTGTCGTATCGCACCGCCGAGACTGTTGATGCCCGTCATCCTCGTGATTGAAGATCATCCCAAGTTATTGCGGAGCGTCGTCAAGACTCTTGATGAAGCGGGCTATGAAACGCTGGCCGCGCAGACGCTGGTTGCTGCCAGGCAGGCGATGTCACCCGCAGTTGGTATCGTCGTCCTCGACTTGATGCTTCCGGATGGAGACGGACTGGTCTGGTTATCGGAACTGCGGGCCAGCGGCAACCGGACTCCTTGCCTGATTCTGACCGCCCGCGACACCATTCCTGATCGAGTGGCCGGCTTGGATCGAGGTGCCGACGACTATCTTGTGAAGCCGTTCGCCTTGGACGAATTGCTGGCACGAATTCGAGCCTTGCACCGGCGCCAGGAAAACCCTTCTGCGGCCATCCTGACCGTTGGCGATTTGTCCGTCGATCTGCTCGCCCGCACCGCCGTTCGCGGAGGCATCGCATTGGAACTGCAGAATCGCCAGTTCGAGTTACTGGTCTATCTGCTGCGCCATGCCAACCAGATCGTGACGCGGCAAATGATCTCTCACGATGTCTGGAAGGAAACGACAACCACGTGGACCAATGTCATTGAGGTCCACGTCAATCAACTCCGCAAGCAGTTGGAACGCTCGGGAGGTCCATCGATCCTGCATACGGTTCGCGGCAAAGGCTATCTGTTGGGAGATGCTCCGTGAAAGCACTCTCCATCCGCTGGCGTCTCGCGCTGTGGTATGCAGCCGCGATGGCCTTTGTCCTGGTCGTGTTCTGCGTGATCTTATTGATGCTGACTCGGCAGCAACTGCTGGCTCGTGTCGATTCGGCGTTAAGTGAGGAATCGCGAGAATTAGCTTTGGAATTGCAACTGGCTTCCGACCGGGAGTCCGTCAACAAACATTTGCGTCTGCGATTCTTTCGTCACGATATCTATGAGTTCCTCGTTGCTGACGATCAGGGGCATCTCCTGTTCAGCAGTGAGGGAGCGTCTCAACCGCATGCCGAAGTACTTGCCAATGCAACTCGAGCCGATTCGTCAGAGTACCTTAGCGTAAAGGTTGGAGATGAACCGATCATCCGTGCGATGCGTCAGGACGTCGATGGCCCGATAGGTAAGATGTCCGTGTTGGCCTTCACGTCGCTCGCTCCGGTTGACGCAGACTTGCGAGCCTTACTGTGGCTGATGTCCGCTCTCCTTCCTCTGGCGGTTATGTTCGCCCTCGCTGGTGGCTACTTCCTGGCAACTCGAGCACTCGCCCCTGTCCAGGAAATCGTTCGCATCGCCGATTCGATCAATATCTCCAACTTGAATCAGCGGATTGAAGTTCCCAATCGCCATGATGAACTGGGACAACTCGCCGGCACCTTGAACTCACTGATCGCTCGTCTGAAGCAGGCCGTTGAAGAGATTCAAAGATTCACTGCCGATGCGTCGCACGAATTGAGAACCCCGTTGGCCGTCTTGCGGGCCGAGGCGGAATCAGCGCTCCGCAGGCCGCGCTCTTCGGAAGAGTATCAGCAGTCGCTGACGACCGTGGTTGAAGAGGCAACACGGCTTGGCCGCTTGGCCGATCAATTGCTCAACCTCAGTCGACACGATGCGGGTGTGACGAAGTTTCGACGTGAACGCCTGCGTGTGGATGCCCTGGTGTTGGATATCGCCGAGCAACTTCGACCGCTAGCTGGGACACGCGACATCACGTTGAATATCGGTTCGATGAAATCGTTTGAGGTGATCGGTGATGATCTGCTACTGAGGCAGGCGATCTTAAACATCGTTGATAACGCGATCAAGTACACCCGCGATCACGGCGAAGTGACTGTCGAATGCGAAGTCGATACCGTCGGTGCTCAGATCCGCGTGATTGATACCGGGATCGGTATTCCGCACGAGCATCTACCGCGCGTGTTTGAACGGTTCTACCGTGTCGATCTGTCTCGGAACACCGCCATTGGTGGGGCGGGTCTGGGCCTCGCGATCACTCGTGCCACCGTGCAACTGCATGGCGGCAGCATCGAAATCGATAGCGAAGTCAACGTCGGAACAACTGTCACGATTCGACTCCCCGGTGCGTCTCGATTGGCCTCTGTTGCACAGGCACCCGCTTACCAATGAACTTTTGTTTGTCCATTTCACTGAATGTCGATTGGAGTTTGTATCAATGACGAACGCGAATGGGTCGTACGTCACGCGCTTCGTCACGGCGGCGGCCTCTATCCTGGTTGGAGCCGTCGCGAGTCGCTATCTCTTCATGGGACCTGTTAGTCCAGCGAAGTCAGCCAGCACGGCACAAGGGGCCGCGAAAACAACACATCCGGTTTCCGAAGCGCAACTCAATACGATCGAGCTGACAGCGGATGCCGAGCGGCGGCTGTCGATCCAGATCGCTCCTGTTGAAGAGCGGACCATGGTGCGGACGCGGCCTTACGGCGCGGACATCATGCTTCCCACCGGAGCTTCGGTCATCGTGTCCGCCCCACTGGCTGGCAAGGTTTCCGCCAGCAGCAAAGAACCCTTCCCGGAAGTGGGGCGAAAGGTCGAAGAGGGACACGACCTGCTCAAGTTGCTCCCCCTCTTGTCACCCGAGCGGTCTGTGCTGACCCCCGCCGAACGGATCCGCTTCGCAGAAGCCAAGAACACCCTGGCCCAGTCGCGGATCGATGCAGACGGGCTGATGCAGCAAGCGTCCGTTCAAGTGGAGGCGGCCAAGATTGCCTTGGAACGAGCCGAGCGGTTGCTGAAGGAAAAGGCGGGAACAGTTCGCGCCGTCGATGAAGCGACCGCTCAGCTTCAACTCGCTCAAAAATCAATGGCGGCGGCGAAGGCTCGCAAGGACCAGGTCGATAGCGTCAAGCTGGACGAAGAGGCAGGAACGCTGGAGCCGATCGCAATCACTTCGCCTCTCTCTGGAATCATTCGCACTGTGCAAGTCCGTTCGGGAGTGATCGTCGCTGCCGGAGCACCGTTGTTTGAAGTGATGGATGAAGAGACTCTCTGGGTCAAGGTTCCGGTCTACATTGGCGACTTCGAAGAACTCGATGTGGCTCAGTCGGCCCGCATCACCTTACTGGACGGCCGGCCATCCGATCACGATCTACTCGTGAAGCCAGCGGCCCTGCCGCCCACATCAGTGCCGCTGGCCGCAGCAGTCGACTTGTACTATGTCCTTCCCAATGAAGCCCACAAGTATCAGTCCGGACAGAAAGTGGCAGCGCATCTGACACTGCGGGGCGAGACCAAGCAAGTGGCTCTCCCCTGGTCGGCCGTGATTCATGATGTCTATGGCGGTCAATGGGTCTATGAGAAAACCGGAGACCGCAAGTTTGTTCGTCGCCGAGTTGACATTGGTTGGGTCGACGGAGGATGGGCGGCTGTTCGACGCGGTATTCAACCGGGCGCGTTGGTTGTCACCGCGGGGGCGGCCGAGCTCGCCGGCACCGAATTCGGATTTGCCAAGTAGTCACCGAGCGAGCCACACAATTCGAAGTGCCCGAATACTGAACACGGGTCTCTGTTGGAGAGTCAAATGGGATGGTTGGTAGAAACGGCGCTGCGGTTACGGGTCGCCGTTCTGGCACTCTCGATACTGTTGATTGCAGGTGGCCTGCGCATGATTCCCCATTTGCCTCTGGATGTGTTCCCCGAGTTCTCGCCCCCTTACGTGGAGATCCAGACCGAAGCACCGGGGTTGTCGGCCGAAGAGGTTGAGAACTTAGTGACGTTCCCGTTGGAAAACGCGCTGATCGGTACACCGGGCCTCGATACGTTGCGATCAAAATCGGTGCTGGGTCTTTCTTCGATACGACTGCTGCTGCACCAGAACGCCGACCTCTATCGTGCCCGGCAATTGGTGCAAGAGCGGCTGGCCGTCGAGACGCCGCGATTGCCCGCGGTCGCACGTCCACCGGTGATCTTGCAGCCTCTGTCATCGTTAAGCCGAATGATGAAAATTGGTGTCTGGTCCGAGAAACTCTCTCAGCGGGATCTCACCGAATTGGCCGTCTGGACCATTCGCCCACGCCTGATGGCGATCCCCGGTGTGGCCAACGTTGCGATCTGGGGTCAACGCGATAAGCAACTGCAGGTCATCGTCGATCCAGATCGATTGCGAGCTCATCAAGTCACCTTAGACACCGTTCTAAAATCCGCCGCCGACGCCGTTGTCCTTGATGCAGGCGGCTTCATTGATACTCCCAACCAGCGAATGGCAGTCAGGCAATTGTCGCCGGTTTCAGTCCCTGATGATCTCGCACGCACAGTGGTTGCCTTTCGTGATGGTGCCGTCCTCAGGCTGGGTGATGTGGCCGATGTGCAGGTCGGTTCGCCTCCTCCCATTGGCGATGCAATCATCAATGACGGACCGGGGCTGCTGCTGATCGTCGAGAAGCAGCCGGCCGCCAACATGCTGGAAGTGACTCGCAAAGTCGAAGAGGCTCTTGAGGCACTCAAGCCAGGTTTGAAGGACGTGGAGCTCGATCCCACGATCTTTCGCCCGGCGACGTTCATCGAGCGCTCGATCGATAATTTGACGCACGCGCTGCTAACCGGCTGTGTTCTGGTTGTGATCGTCTTGATCGCCTTTCTGTACGACTGGAGAACCGCCGTCATCAGTCTGACCGCGATCCCGCTATCCCTGGTGGCCACGATTGTCGTCCTCTATTGGTGGGGCCTGACCATCAACACGATGATCATTGCGGGGTTGGTGATTGCCTTGGGTGAAGTCGTTGATGATGCCATTATCGATGTCGAAAACATTGTCCGTCGCTTGCGTCTGAATCAATCTCTTGCCGAACCGCGATCGGCATTCCGAGTTGTGTTGGATGCCTCGCTGGAAGTCCGGAGCGCTGTTGTCTACGCAACCATCATTATTGTCCTGGTGTTCTTGCCGGTCTTCTTTTTGGACGGCCTGCCCGGGGCCTTCTTCCGGCCACTGGCGATTGGTTACGTTCTGGCGATCATGGCTTCGTTGCTGACGGCACTTGTCGTCACCCCCGCTCTCTCGCTGATGATCTTGCCGAATGCCCAGAGAAAATCGCACGAACCTCCGCTCAGTCGCTGGTTGCGGGAGCCGTACCGGTTGGTTCTGCCCTGGTTTGTCAGCCGCCCAATGTCGGCCCTGATGTTCCTGGCTGTCGCGTTCGTGGCAACGTTCGGCCTGATCAATCGACTGGGGCAAGAGTTCATGCCGAACTTCCAGGAGACAGACTTCCTGATGCACTTTGTCGAGAAGCCCGGCACGTCCATAGAAGCGATGGATCGAATCACGATTCTGGCAAGCCGTGAACTGCGAGCGATCCCCGGCGTGCGAAACTTCGGCAGCCACATTGGTCGAGCCGAAGTGGCCGATGAGGTCGTCGGCCCGAACTTTACCGAACTCTGGATCAGTATCGATCCCGATGTGAATTACACACAGACACTCGGAAAGATCCAGGAGGCGGTTGATGGCTATCCCGGACTGAAACGCGATGTCCTGACGTTCCTGCGCGAGCGTGTGAAGGAAGTGTTGACCGGAGCCAGTTCCAGTATTGTAGTCCGAATCTATGGAGCCGAACTCGCCACGCTGAGAAAGAAAGCGAAAGAAGTCGAAGCAACGATCGGAAAGATTGACGGTGTCTCGAATTTGAAAGTGGAATCGCAAGAGCTGGTGCCACAGGTGGAAGTTCGTCTTCGTCCAGAAGCCGCCGAGCGATTCGGTCTGACTCCCGGGCAGGTACGCCGGGCCGTGACGACGCTGTTGCGCGGCATGAAGGTTGGTGAAGTTTACGAGAATCAGAAGAAATTTGACGTGGTGGTCTGGAGCACCGATAAGTCGCGGGCAGACCTGGCAGCACTGCATGACTTGAGGATCGATACACCGAGCGGTGGGCAAGTTCCACTCAAGGACGTGGCCGAAATCGGCATCGTGCCCGCTCCCAACGAAGTGAAACGCGAAGGAGGTTCGCGTCGCATCGATGTCACTTGCGATGCAAAGGGACGCGACTTGGGGTCGGTTGCTCGTGATATCGAAACGGCCGTTCGAGAAATGCCGTTTGATCGTGGATACCACCCCGAGTTCCTCGGTGAGTATGCCGCGCGTCAGGCATCGCAGCAGCGGCTGTTCAGTCTCGGGCTGGTTTCGCTCATGGGCATTCTGCTGATCCTGTACATCGATTTTCAGTCGCTGCGGCTGACACTGATGGTCACGCTCACAATCCCCTTCGCTCTGATCGGTGGCGTCGTCGCCGCATGGCTGTCCGGCGGCGTGCTGTCGCTGGGATCGTTGATCGGCTTTGTGACCGTTCTGGGCATCGCGGCTCGCAATGGAATCATGCTGGTGAGTCACTACCGGCATCTGCAGGAAGAAGAGGGAGAGCCGTTCGGCTTGAACCTGGTCATTCGCGGTGCTGAAGAGCGATTGATTCCGATCTTGATGACTGTTCTCACGACGGCACTGGCTCTGCTTCCATTGGCTATCTCGGGGAATAAGCCGGGGCACGAAATCGAGTATCCGCTGGCGGTGGTCATCGTGGGGGGCCTCGTGACTTCGACGATCCTCAACCTGTTCCTGCTGCCGCCGTTGTATCTGCTGTGGGGACGCCATGCCGTTGTCCCACGGGAAAGCTGATACCTGCGGAATAATCGTTACGGCAGGTGCATTCGGCTTGTGCGGCATCGGCGGCACAAGCGGTCGTCCCGTTGTAACACCCAGCGAGACTTTGACGGCATCTTTGGTTGCCAAGGTTAACTCGATTTAGGGAGAGGAAGTTGTCGTCCGGCGACACGTCATCGCGATCCGATGGACGAAGGTAGCCCGCCGAAGTGGACTTACATTTGGTCGGGCCTCGTCGAAGGAGTGATGATGAAGGCACGATGGATCTTGGCCTGGGTGGGTATTGCTGTTTGCAGTGGATGCAGTTCCACGGCGAATCGCTATCTGGCGCATCGTGATTCCAAGCGACATGCTGCTGCACCCTCGGTCACTAAAGTCGAACGGGTCGATCAGGATTCTGTGGAGTCGTCTGAAGCTGTCGAGCAGGTGTTTCACGAAGAAGCCGCGATCGTTGACGCGGTTCCCATGGTCAATGAGCTTTCGCTGTCCTCTGGAATCTCCCTTGGCTTGTCGCAGAACCCCGATCTGATTGCCGCTCGGCAGGCCGAAAACGTCAGTTCGGCCGCACTGGGCGTTGCCCAGACATATCCGTTCAACCCGTATGTCCAGATCCAGGCGACCCCCTATCAGGACACGCGTTTTGGTGGATCGGGAACGACGTATCACTATGTCTTGCTGATGCAAACCATTCAGTTGGCTCATCAACAACAGTTTCGAGAAGAAGGTGCCTGCGCCACATTGAACAGTACGCGCTGGAACATTCATCAAGCGGAACTTCAGAATGTCGCTCAGACCGAGCGGCTGTATTTTTCGGTGCTTTACCTCCGTGGACTGCATGATCTGGCGATGGCCAGTCATGCGAATAATCAGGAACTGTTGCGAACGCTCGAGAAACAATTGGATGCAGGTCAGGCCACAGCGGCCGATGTGGTGATGGTTCGAATCGACACGCGATCCACTCACCAGCAACTTCGACTCGCGAAAGCCAACGCAGAAACAGCCGTCCGTGACTTGAAGCGGCAACTGGGCATGTCGGCCGAAGATCCCATGACGATCACCGGAGACCTGCGATCCATTCTCTGGCGGAACCCATCGAGCGTGACGCTGGAACCGAGAACGCTGGAAATTGAGATCCCTCTGGATACGGTCGCAGAACGAGAAAAGATGATGGTCGCCAGTCGCGCGGTTTCGCGACCTGATGTCATGGCCGCTCATTCGGACGTTGATGTCGCTCGGGCGAATCTGAGTTTGGCCACAGCGGCGAAAACTCCCGACCTGCAGATTGGACCTTACTACCAGCGGACTCTGGACGGGACCAGCTTCCTGGGTTTTCGCGTTCAAGTGGATATCCCGGTGATCAATAGCGGCCGGCCGCTGGAACGACAGCGTGCTGCCGAGTTCGCTCAGCGGTTGACGACCTGGCAGCAGATTGCTCGTCGAGCCGAACTGGAAGCCAAGGCGGCTTGGGAGCGATACAAGGTGGCTTCGGAAGCGGTCGCCGAAGACGCGGATTTTCGCCAGTCCGATCTGCCGAACGAGCTGCAACAACTGGAAACCCAGTTCGTTGCAGGCGAAGTCGACATCGTGCGCGTGATGCAGGCTCGCACGAGCATCATTCAGAATCAACGGATTTACCTCGACCTATTGAATGAACTCGCCCAATCCGCGGCGAACGTCACCGCGACGACCGGCATGCCGGTCGAAGAGTTACTTCAACAGTAGTTCGTCCGATTTCGTGATCCATCTCGGCGTGCTTTCGTTCTGAACGGCAGATTTACGAATACTTACTGAAGGGAATCTGCTATGGATCAGGTGCCGTCTGTCTGTCCGAAATGCCAAGGTGAGATGATTCAAGGTCACGCGTTGGATTGCACCTATGGCGGTGTGCTCGTCAGTTCCTGGCAGGAGGGACCACCGAAAAAAGCGTTCTGGGGTGGACTCAAAATCCCCAGGCGCCATTCCCTGCTCCCACTAGGCGCATACCGCTGCCAGACCTGCGGTTACCTGGAGTTCTACGCTCGCGAAGAATTCGCCCCCACGTAGAGATCGTGCTTACTCGACAAGGCGGAATACGCCTGTGTTGCGTTCCGCGAGTGGTTTCATGAAGTATGTCAGGCCCGCCCCGCCATTTCGTTGAGTGACCACGCCAATCGTGTGAATCGTCACTCGACGAGTTCTGTTTCGTTCGACCATCGATTCGACGATGGTCGCCGGTTGACCATCGGTTGGTTCCCCATCGGACAGGAAGTAGATCACTTCGGGATTCAGGTTGAAGGCCGCGTTGAGGGCCGCGTGCGATGCCGTTCCCGGTCCGAGGCCTCGCGACATCACCGTCTCCGCGACCGACTGCTTGGCGGTGCGACTGGCCGGAACCAGACGAGGTTGCCAGACGGCGGATGCCTGGTCGAACATGACAACGTCAAAGTTGACTGCTTCCGGCAGTGAATCGATCGTCTTCAGCAAGGCGAATTTCGCTGTTTCGATTGGCAGACCGCGCATGCTGCCCGACGTATCAAGCACGAAGACAATGCGTTTGGCACAGATGGGAATGCCGTAGTAGGTTGTCTGATGCAGATCGGCCGAGACCTCGGTGTCGTCGACCACTTTGGGGAACTTGAACGTCGCCTGGTTCTCGATCCACCAGTTGGTCCAATCGCGATCATTGTCCTTGAACTTCTGTTTCGTCACCCTGGTCAGATGATCGATAATGTCGGCTTGAACCAGGCTGTTGGTTTTTGGCAGCATCTCGACTAGGAAGCCGATCGCCGATGGTTCGTGACTTTTCGACATCGCTTGCACGACGCAGCGACGATAACCGAACAGTTTTTCGAATGGCTTGGCTCGAGTCAGCACTTTAATCAACTCGACCGCTTCGGGACCTGACTGTTGCCCCAGGTCGTCGATCAATGCCATCGGGATGATCAAGTTCCCTTTTGGGGATGCCAGGTAGTCATCGAGCGTCTTGACTGCCTCATCCCGTCCCGCTTCGTCAGTGGCCGAGATCATGCCCTCCAACAGGCAGCACAAGATTTCTTCGTTGAATTGCTTCTTGACGTACCGTTTGAATTCTTCATTGAGGAATCTGGCCGAGTCGGCAAACTTGCCCGCCTCACGCAGCGCTAGTCGAGTCGCCGTGCGGACAGAGGGATCGTGTTCGTCCAACCCGCGCTTCAGCAGCGTTTCTAACGTCTCTTCAATCGGATACTTCGCAAATTCGGTGACGGCGTGGGCTCGCTCCGTGGGCGACTTTTTTCTCATGTCCTTGAGAAACGTCTGACGAGCCGCCGCAATATCGGCTGCTGAATCCGCCATGCAGGTGCCGTGCTGCGTCAGCATCACGGTCAGGAACAGAAGTGTCACCACATGCCGCATGAGATCCCCTCGACAACGTCGCGCCGGTGAATTCTACCCCTGACTGAAAGCAATCCCATCACTTGGTCAGCGGCTGATGCGATATCAGACGCTTTCGTCGAGTCCGTATGACAGAACCTGAAGCTATTCGTTCGAAGTGTCCGCGCGCTGTTCGAGGCCATGTTTTGCTCAATTATATCCTTGCAGGAGAGTCCGTGAAAGAGGATTGAGACTTCGCGCGGCGTTGCGTAACAATCGGTTTGGCCCTTGATTTGTAGCCCTTTCTGAATCCCTAAGCCGTTGATGGCCCTCGCCTTTCACATTTGACAGGCAGGGAACGTGCGGAAGTTGCGATGATGGTGCGAGGTGGTTCGCGTATCGACCTCGCACAATCTCTTGGCGGGATTGGATACCGTGAACCGAGCTATCCCGTCTCGAACATTACGAAATGGCAGAATTTGTCAGTCCACGGCAGTGTTTTGGGGGTGTCTGCGATTTTGTCAGCGAGATGTCTAGCCAGATTTTGAGAATGACGGTGTTGAACTGACACTTTGATCTGCCTCCTACGAAAAACGGCCACACATGTTGACCCCGATTTGGCGGGTCGACACGTGTGGCCGTTGGTTACGGTCCACAGAGTTTCAGCTCCTGCTGGATGTCCCGTTATGCCATATCTCGCGTGAGTCGAGCTAGACGGTGTTTTGGATATTTTGCCATTTTCCTTGAAATGTCTCGTGACTTACGGGTGGATGCTCGCCTACAAAGCCGACGGTCACTGACAAATTTTGACACCCCAGGACAGATTTTGACATTGGGGGACAAAAAGGGGCTGTTTTTGGCCGTTTTCCTCAAAAAAGTGGATGTTTTGTGACAGATCACATCCAGTGTGAACATGCCACTCCCTGACCGCTTCGGATAAGCTGTCTGCGACTCAGCAACGGACCGTCGAAATACCACTCATTGGCGGTGTCTCCGCATTGGCAAGGTGCCGGGCTGGACCAACGAGAAGCCCCGGTTGAGCGTCGATCGACGTTGATCAACCGGCGCTGGGTGTATGGCACGCGGGAGGATCAGAAAAGCGAAGGACCTCCTCTCAAGATCCTGTTGCGATGCGAGCCTGCAGCAACGTTGTCGACAGATCGGGCAAGGTCTCGGTAATCGCGATTGTGCCGCCGTATTCCAGCACGATCTCGCCGCCGACAACTTGTGACGGTGTGTAAGGGGCACCTTTGGCGAGTACATGCGGGCGAACTGAATTGAGGATCCGATGCGGAGTGTCTTCGTCCATCAAGATGACATGATCGACGCACGACAAAGCGGCCACAATCGCCAGTCGCTGTTCCTGCGGAATGATGGGGCGTCCCGATCCTTTCAGGCGGGAAATGCTGCTGTCATCATTCACGGCCACGAACAGGATATCACCGTGGCTGCCCGCCTGTTCCAAACTATGCAGATGCCCTGCATGAAAGAGATCGAAGCAGCCATTCGTGAACGTGATCTTTCGCCCTTCCTGCCGATACCGATCTGCGAGCTCACCTGCGAACTCGCACGTGACCACCTTTTGATGAGTCGTACGACTTTTGGCCGCTCGCAGTGATGCGGCAATCTCTTCGCGACTGATCTGTGTCACGCCAACTCGTTCGACTTCCAGACCCGCCGCGACGTTGGCGACTTCGGCGGCGTCCGTCAACGACCAGTCATTCGCGAGGCACAGACCAAGGACAGCCAGCACCATGTCCCCTGCCCCGGTCACGTCACAGACCGTTCGAGGGACCGTCTGGACCACTTGCGGCGGCTCTGTGCGATGACAGATCACCAGTCCCTCACGGTCGAGCTTCAGGACTACCGTCTGGATGTCGAGATCCACGCAGAGTTTGCGGCCCGCGTTCGCGGCGTCGATGGAAGTGTGAATCTTTGTTCCCGTCGCCGCACTCGCCTCCGTCCGATTCGGTGTCAGGATCGAGGCGTTGCGATAGCGATCGTAAGAGACATTTTTCGCCGGATCGACCGCGACAGGTATCCCGTGGCGTTTCGCAACGTCAAAGATCGTTCTCAGCAACACGGGGGTGCAGCACCCTTTGCCATAGTCAGAAACCAGCACCATCGACGCCTGCGGAATGGCTGCAGTGATCGCGTCAATCAACGTCTGTTCGAGTTCGCCGTCAACGAGACGAGTGCATTCGCGGTCAAGCCGCAGCAACTGGTGAGGCTGTCGCTGATTCGTACTCCCCAGAATCCGAGTCTTCTTCGTCGTCGGCCGACTCGGATCGACGATGATGGGGCGAGGATCAACCCCCATCTCCGCAACGAGCGTCTTGATGCGCCGCCCTTCAACGTCATCCCCCACAATCCCAATCAACGAGACATCGCAATTTAACCCTCGCAACAGCGATGCCACGCTGGCGGCCCCGCCGAGACGATCCTCCTCCCCTTCAGATCGCAGCACCAGCACGGGAGCTTCAGGGCTAATCCGCTCGGCAGCCCCCCAGTGATAGCAATCCAGAATCAGATCGCCGATCACGCAAACACGTGGGCGACCAACGGAATTCCAGCGATCAATCAGCGGTATCATCAGTTGGCCCTGCTGCAAATACGGCTCGCGAACCTCCTCGTGATTGAGTAGGTTATAAGCAGCATACCGTTTCGATCAGCATTTGAGCGATCGTGAAGGAGCCAGCTATGATCAGATCAACCATCCTTTGCGTGGGCCTGTTGTCAGTGATCCCTGTTGCTTGTGATGCGAGCGAAGCTTCTGAGCAGCAGACCGCGACTCACGTCTTCTCACATCAAGGGGAGATTGTCGCCATCGCTTTTAGGTCCAAAGATGACTCTGTCGTCTCGTGTACGGACAAACTCGCGATTCATGTTTGGGATCTGGTAAAAGGGACGGGCGAGTCAACAATCGTCGAGCGCGATAATCGCGACGGCACTCGACTTGGCTGCTGCGACCTCAGTCTAGATGGCCGCATTTGCGTCAGAGGATTCGCTAGTGGGGTGATTGAGCTGATCAACGTCGAGCAGAAGAAGGTGTTTGCGTCATGGCAAGGGCACCAGTCGTGCGTGAACGGCGTCGTGTTTTCCCCTGACGGAACGGCCGTCGCCTCCGCGGGTAACGACGACATTACTATTTGGGATGCCGACACAAAAAAGCAGAAAAAAACATCGAAGGTCACTGCTACTTCTGGTGATCGCCTTTTTTCTCTCAACAGCCTGGCAATTAGCAAAAACGGGAAATCACTAGCATCAGGAGGTTCTTCGTTTGCCCGGTCGTGCGCTGTACAAGTATGGGATGCGAGTTCACTGGAGTTGCAGAATACTTTCGATGGACATCTACATAACATCCTGTCGATCACCTTCAGTCCCGATGGTAAAACCGTGGCGACTTCTGGGCCCGACAACACCGTCGTCTTGTGGGAAACACAGACGGGAAAGCAAATCAGAATTATGCCAACTTCGACCAGCGCGTTCGGGCTCCAATTCGCCCCAGACGGCAAACTGCTGGCGGCAGGGGTGGGGACCCAGATTTGGCTGTGGAATCTCACTAACAAAGAAGCAAGCCCAATCGGCTTGGAAGGACACACCGGAGCCGTCTTAAAACTTCAGTTCAACCAGAAGGGCAATCGACTCGCATCGGGCAGTCGCGATACAACCGTCCGTGTATGGGAAGTCAGCAAGTGATTCTCCGCAACCCGTCAAAAGCGGGCTGCGTCGAGCTGGTAAAGGCGTGCGCGGCCTGTTCGCTTGTAGTCAGCAGTGGCTGTGGGTTCATGGACGAAATTGACAAAGGAGTCAACGAAGCCTTTGCCGAATTATGGGTGGAAGTTGCACCCAATGTTGCGGTGGGCGATGCGCGAGACAAATACGGATTCTATCTCGTCTGCAGTCAGAAGAGGCTTCTCGACAACATCACGATCGGCGCCCTCGGCACCGACGCTCTGATTTTTGGCAAAGTCGAAGACGGTCGTGAGATGGTCTGGGTACTTGATCAAGCGAAGTGCGAACTACTCGGGCCGTTTGAGCCGACAGACATCGTGGGAATCCAGCTTGCCGCTCAAACCAAAGATGTATTCAAGCTTGTTCCGCTAGTAGACTACTTGCATGCCATTCAGAGGAAGAAAGGCCAATGAGGGCCTCCAACGCTGTTCTCGGATTGCCTGATTTTCCGGAAGCCATAAAGGCGGGCTGCATCATGCCCCGATTCATATGATGCTATGGCGTGTGGGTTGTGATTGGCACCGTCCTAGCCGCGGTGTCGTGTTGGATGATGTTCGTCTATTCGGAGTACCAACGCGAGAAGGCAAATGCACGGATGATCTCCACCCGCGGTCATGTCGGTTACCGATATTGCGGCCCCAGTTGGGTGGCCCCGGGTTTGCGAAGACAGCTTCCGTGGTTTGATCGGGTTGTTTCGGTGACACTCTACAAAAATCACACACATGTCGAGTTGTACCGACTTCAAAGCCTGCCATATCTCGAAGAGCTCACTTTGGATTTTCCGAATGTCACCGAGTTTAGGATTCACGTCCTGCAGAGCTTGAGTAAACTGAAAACGCTGAGGCTCGTAGAAATGCAGATGACCGAGCACAAGATTGGATCCGCGGTACTGAAAGAGTTTCACGGAGTCAGGTCACAAAGTACGCCAAAAGATCGGGAGCGTCTTCGGAAGGCGCTGCTGAGTTGCACAATCACGCCAGATCCCTGAGCAAATCCGCAATACACACCTTCTTTCAGGGCTGGCAGCGAAAGGTGGGCGCATCATGCTGGTGACGGCGTGCAGGAGAGCGAGTCTGATGCGAATCGTCACGCGCTATGGCGTGCAAGTTCTGGTAGCAACAATGCTGGGCACGGTGTTGTACTGCACAATCTACGTCTACGCCCCGTATCGACGGGAGCAGCGAATTGCCAGGAATCTCGAATCGTTCGGTGCCTATGTCGAATGGCATTCCGCGCGGTGTTGGCCAGAATCGGGAATTTGGGACATGGTTCCCGTTTGGGATCGAATTCGCCGGATCGACCATTTTGGAAGGCGAATTCCATCGGATGCAGGGGCCGAATTAGGCTCCCTGAAGAACCTCGAATGGTTTGAAATGGAGCGATCAATCGCTTCAGAAAGTGAAATGGAACAGATCCTATTGCAACTCGGGCGAATTTCCCGCCTCAGGTATCTGGCCCTTGGTGACACGTCATTAACCGACGCAGGGCTGCAGCATCTACGAGAGTCGAAGCTAACATCACTTGGACTCTCAAGAACCCGAATCAGTGACGTTGGAATAGAATCTCTCTCTGATCAAACCGATCTCTATGAGCTGGACCTGACCGATACTGCGGTATCAGATATCGGATTGGAATCGCTATACAATCTGGTAAATATTAAAAAGGTCAGGTTGACGGAGACGCAAACGACAGCAGATGGCCGCAACAAGCTTCGGAAGGCGTTACCGAACTGCAAGATCACACCCGATCCGTGAGAGAATCCAATTGTGCGCCTTTTTCCATGGTTGGCGACGAAAAGCGGGGGTAGTCACGCTGGTCATCCTACAGGCGCTCGCGATCATTTGGGTTCGCAGCTTCATCTGTGCCGACATCATCTCGGTTGGTGCCGACCCTTGGTTCGTCACGATCGGAGGCGGTCAATGTGCTCTAATGCTAGGGCCCATTGGTCCATTCAATTTCCCGGCCGCGTCTTGGGATGTCATTGAATACAATGTTCACACATTCAATGAACTCCCTTCTTGGCAACGCAGAGGGATCTACAGCGTGCCACTCGGACAATCCCTTGATCCAGAGATGGTTTTGACATTGCAATTATCATGGATCATCCTGTTTTTCGCCATTCTCTCCGCCTACTTGATCCTGTGGACGCCACGGAAATGGATGAATCGCGATGCGTGACTTCTTCCACGGTTGGCGACGAAAGGTCGGGTGCGTGCTGCTTGTCGTGACTTGCGCTCTGGCAGCGCTGTGGGTCCGAAGCCTGACTGTTTGCGATGCTATCGAATTCGACTTCAGCGATGCTCAGCACACCTTGTTTTCTTGTCGCGGGCGCGGCCACTGGTTGAGACGAGACAATTGCTCTGGTCCGAGTCCGAGGGTCTGGTCCGAAGCCGATCTCGAATTGGCGCAAGCGAGATTTGCGATCAAGAGCTTGAAGCTCAATAGGCTGCCCGATCCAGTTGAATTTAGAGTCGGATATTGCGCGATCGTGATGCCTCTGACCCTCATTTCTGCCATCCTGATTCTCTGGCCCAAACGAAAGCAGCCTTCTGGCGGGGACAAATCCAGTGCGTGAGTTTTTCAAGGGTTGGCGACGAAAAGTGGCATGCGTCACGCTGCTCCTGGCGAGCGCGCTGATGTGCCTGTGGGTTCGGAGTTGCGTGGTCGAGGATCAGATCATATGGATCGTCAACGGCTGGAAATATCTAGTTCACTCGGAGCGCGGTGTCATCTCATGGTTCGCCTGGGATGAACGCGCGAGGCATGAGTTAGTGCTATCTGTTGAAGACGCTGAGGCCTTGGGCCTGCGGACGCATCTTAGCTGGGGTATCTCCTCACAATTCCCCGAGTGGCACAGTGATCCTGTCTCGGAGCCCGCACACACGGTCCTGCTGGTGAAGCCTGAGAAAATCGCGTTTGTCTCCGGTGATCCGCTTAGCGGATTTCCCGCGATCGACCAACTGACCGCGAAAAACTTCGAACTTGAACAGATTCGCTTCGCGACGAACACCGTTCCCATCTGGATGCTTGTCCTTCCCGTCACACTTCTTTCGAGCTATCTCATCCTTTGGAATCCAAAGAAGCGGGTGAATCAAGATGCGTGAATTCTTCCATTGGGGGCGACGAAAGGCGGGTGTATCCACGCTGGTGATGGCGTGCGCGGTCTGTTCACTTTTGGTCAGCAGTGGCTGTGGTTTCATGGATAAAGAGGTCAACGAGGCCCTTGCCGATTTATGGGTGGAAGTTGCACCCAATGTTGCGTTGGGCGATGCGCGTGACAAATACGGATTCTATCTCGTCTGCGGCGAGAAGAGGCTTCTCGAAAACATCACGATCGGTGCCCTCGGCACCGACGCTCTGATTTTTGGCAAAGTCGAAGACGGTCGTGAGATAGTCTGGGTACTTGATCAAACGAAGTGTGAACTGCTCGGACCATTTGAGCCGACACACGTCGCGGCAATCCAGCTTGTCGCTGAGACGAACGACGCATTCAAGCTTGTTCCGCTAGTGGACTACTTGCATGCCATTCAGAGGAAGAAAGGCCAATGAAGGCCTCCAACGCTGTTCTCGGCTTACCTGATTTTCCGGAAGCCATAAAGGCGGACGGCATCATGACCCGATTCATAAGATGCTATGGCGCCTGGGTTGTGATTGGCACCGTCCTGGCCGCGGTGTCGTGTTGGACGATGTTCGTCTATTCGGAGTATCAACGCGAGAAGGCAAATGCACGGATGATCTCCACCCGCGGTCATGTCGGTTACCGATATTGCGGCCCCAGTTGGGTGCCCCCAGGTCTGCGAAGACAGCTTCCGTGGTTTGATCGGGTTGTTTCGGTGACACTCTACAAAAATCATACGCATGTTGAGCTATACCGACTTCAAAGCCTGCCGTATCTCGAAGAACTCACTTTGGATTTTCCGAATGTCACCGAGTTTAGGATTCACGTCCTGCAGAGCTTGAGTAAACTGAAAACGCTGAGGCTTGTCGAAATGCAGGTTACAGAGAACAAGATTGGATCCGTGGTATTCAAAGAGTTTCACGGAGTCACGTCGCAAAGTACGCCAAAAGACCGGGAGCGACTTCGGAAGGCCCTGCCGAATTGCACAATCACGCCGAATCCTTGAGCAAATCCACAATGAATACCTTTTTTCAGGGCTGGCGACGAAAGATCGGAGGTATCGCTCTGTTGATGGCTTGCGCAACGATGGGAGGATGGTCACGAAGCTGCCAATGTGACGATGTGTTGTCGTGTAGGATTGGTCGTGACCAGCACATGTTCGAGTCTTCCCGCGAATCTGTGCATTGGTGGGCGTGCGATTCGGGACCTCATCTTCGTACGCTCGCGTGGGCAAGTCTGCACGATGAATTCCGTTTTGATCGTATTGGTTTTGCGCGAAAGAGCGGGACCAGCGGGTGGACTGGGTTCAAGAACGTAGTGGCCGGCTATCGAACTCGGAGATGGACAGTCCCCTATCGGGCAATTGTCATCCCGTTGACGCTGCTCTCCGTGTATTTGCTCCTATGGAGTCGAAGCACGGTAGGGGGCAGCCGCGATGCGTGAGTTCTTTCGAAGTTGGAGACGGAAGGTTGGAAGCGTCACTCTCGTGATGACAGCTTACGTGGCAGCATACTTCGCTGCTGTCGAGGCAGTGCCTTCTGGCATCTATCGAACTCATGACGGACTGTTTCCGAAAACGACCGTGTATCCGCTTGGTAGTCGTGTTGGGTTTGGGAAATCGCCAACATATCGGGGCGACCCTGTTACGCAGTTGCTGTTTTCGCCAATCAATGCCATCGACCGCAAGTTGCGTCCCTCCGTCTGGCTTGAGTGAGATACCCATGCGTGAATACTTTTTCGCCTGGCAGCGCAAGATCGGCTGCGTCACGCTGGCGATGGCATGCGTACTGACGGGAATGTGGGTTCGGAGTTTTTATTATTGCGATGTGTTCTACGTTGGGTCGACATGTGGATCGTTCCAATTGCGGTCGACAGATGGAGGATTCAATTTGAACCGTCTGGAGCAGCAGATGGGATTGAAGTTCCAGTGGGAGACATCTGGTGTTCGTCCCCTAACCGGAATGTTTGGCGACTTCAACACGGTTGATTACGATGGAGTCACAATCTTTCTGACCTTTCTCTCCGCCTATCTGATTCTCATCCCGCGGACGAGGGCAGCATGATGCAGTTCTTGCGACGGCATGCTCTGCGAATCGTGATTGGCCTAGTCCTGCTGGTGATGACTTGCGGGGCAGTCTACGTTTTTGCCCGATACGACGAGTATCGACGGGAAGTAGGAATTGCTCGGAAGATTGAGTCTCAACTGGGAAAAGCATCGTTTGAGTACACGGGCCCCGCATGGATTCCCAAGGCGATTCAGGACGACCTGTTGTTCTGGCATCGGATTCGTCGAATCGAGTTTAAACTCGCCATCTCTGAATGGTGGCGTCGGCCAGATCCAGAGGTAGATGACATCGATCTGACTCCTCTGACGGATCTGGAGTACCTTAAAGAACTCGATTTGCGCAGAGGGCTAGACGACGTAGGAATAAAGCGACTGAAAGACTTAACAAGACTAAAAGTACTGAGGCTCGCTGTGTCCGACGCGGAACTTGAGAATCTTAGGCATTTCACGAATCTCAGAGTTCTCCACATCTATACGCTCAATCTCAATGGTAGCGGATTGAGGCATCTTACTGGGCTAAGGAATCTCGAAGAACTCGAACTGGCTGGCCATCTCGTGACAGCAGATGAAATGGCGCATTTGAGCGGACTGACAAAACTTCGTGTGCTCAACCTTTGGAATGCGTCTGTCGGCACCGCTGGCATGGCACATTTGAAAGGACTGACCAATCTTGAACGGCTGACGTTCTCTCCTTCAACGATCACAGATGATGGTTTGAAGCAATTGCAGAACCTGAGACGGCTTGAAGAACTCAATCTTAGCGACAGTCAGGTCACAGATCATGGCCTGGGATATGTCGGAGGGCTAACGAATCTGAAATCGCTCAGCCTGAGAAATACCAGGATTACAGGTGCTGGTCTGGCGCATCTTGAGCGACTGACGAACCTCGAAAAACTAGATCTGGAAAAAACAAAGATTACCGATGCGGGACTGAGGCGTCTCACGGGGCTAACGAGGCTTGAAGACCTCAGCTTGCGAATGAACAGGATTTCTGACGAAGGACTGCAACACTTGAAAGCCCTGACGAATCTCGGTCAACTCGAACTCGGTAGCACGAGCACGACATTACGTGGCTGCGACATGCTGCAGACGGCACTACCAAATTGTGTGATTAGGCCCGCTTACGATCCTGGCGACGCAGAGGGGGCGGAATAACAGATTCATTTAATTGGACGCGCCAATTCGTCACACGGTTGAGAGTCTTGGTTACGATCGGGTCCGCGTGCTGACGCAGCGCGGCTCACCTAAGCTTGCGTTGAGATCTATTGCTGTATCCGGATTCGGACTTTTCGATGATTCGCTCACTTCTCATTTGCTGGCTGATGATTCATGGTGCGGCCTTTGCCGCCGATAGTGCTCGGCCGAATGTGTTGTTTATTGCGATTGATGATCAGAACGACTGGATCGGGGCTTTGGGTGGGCATCCGCTGGCGAAGACTCCGCAGATTGATCGGTTGGCGGCGTCAGGGACGGTGTTTTTGAATGCTCATTGTCAGGTGCCGCTGTGCAATCCGTCCCGGACCAGTTTGATGCTGGGGGTGCGGCCGACGACGACTGGGGTGTATGGGTTGGCGCCTTGGTTCCGGACGCTCGATGAGTGGAAAGATCGAGTGACGTTGCCGCAGTACTTTCATGAGCATGGCTATCGCACATTGACGGTGGGGAAGATTCATCATGGCGGGGTCGGTGGTCCACAGGAGCGGGCGCGTGAATTTGACGTGTGGGGTTCGGCGGGTGGAGTCGGCGTGAAGCCTGATCAGAAGCTGATTCCGCCGACTCCGATGGGAAATCATCCTCTAATGGATTGGGGCGTGTTTCCTCATCGCGATGAAGACAAGGGGGATTATCAGGTGGCGAGTTGGGCGGTGGACCAGATCGCGAAAACACCGCAGGATCAGCCGTTTTTCTTGAGTGTCGGTTTCTTCCTGCCACATGTTCCGTGCTATGCGACGCAACGCTGGTTTGATCTGTATCCCGACGACGACAGCGTACTGCCGTTGGTCAAAATCGATGATCGCGATGATACGCCGCGATTCGCGTGGTACTTGCACTGGAACCTGCCGGAACCGCGGTTGAAGTGGGTCGCTGAGAATCAGGAGTGGCGGAACCTGGTTCGGTCTTATCTGGCCTGCACCAGTTTTGTGGATGCGCAGGTGGGACGCTTGACCGAGGCGTTGACGAAGGCAGGAATCGCAGACAATACGATCGTTGTGCTATGGGGTGATCACGGCTTTCATCTGGGCGAGAAAGGGATCACCGGCAAGAACACGTTGTGGGAGCGGTCGACTCGTGTGCCGCTGATCTTTGCCGGGCCGGGTATCAGTGCCGGGGGACGGTGTACTCAGCCAGCGGAGTTGCTCGACATGTATCCGACCTTGTGCGAATTATGTCATTTGCCGCCGCGAACGGATCTTGAGGGAATTAGCCTGGTTCCGCAGTTAAAGGCGGCGGAGACATGGCGCGAGCGGCCTGCGATCACGTCGCATAATCGGGGGAACCATGCCGTGCGCAGCCAGCAGTGGCGATACATTCGCTATGCCGATGGCACGGAAGAGTTGTACGACATGAAGGCCGATCCGCGCGAATGGACGAATCTGGCCGGGCTGCCAGTGTATCGGGAGGTCATCGCGGAGCATCGCCGATGGCTTCCGAAGGTCGATGTCGCGCCGGCGAAGGGGAGTGCTCAGCGCGTGTTGACTTATGATCGGGAGACGGATGTGGCGATTTGGGAGGGCAAGTCGATACGACGATCGGATCCGATTCCGGAGTGATGGCGTGCGCGCATAATGAGGCCGAAGAGTCCGCGTGCTGACGCAGCGCGGCTCGCCTGAAGAATCAGGACGGCGTCTTCGTCGTGTCTCTACTGCTTCAGGATCGGGACGACGTGGCGTTGCAGTTCGCCGGCGGTGACGTGGACTTTCCCTTGCGGGTCGACATAGACATCGACTTCGCTGCGGACGCCGAACTCGGCCTGATAGATGCCTGGTTCGACTGAGAAGCAAGCGCCGGTCAAGACGCGGCGCGTTTCGTGAGTTTCCAAGTTGTCCATGTTGGCTCCATTACCGTGGACTTCCTGGCCGATGCTGTGGCCGGTGCGATGGACAAAGTACTGGCCGTAGCCTGTTTTCTCGATGACCGCGCGGCAGGCGTCGTCGACTTCGTATCCTTGCAGAGGTTCCTTCGCAGCGAACCGATCGGTCACCAGTTTGATTGCGGCATCGCGGGCGGCGGCGACAATCTGGAAGATCGATTCGTATTTCTCGGGAACTGTTTCGCCGACAAAGCCGACTCGAGTGAGGTCGCTATAGACCGCTCGTGGCTTGTCGAGTTTGGCCCACAAGTCGACGAGGACGAAATCCCCTTTGCGGATCGGAGCGGTGCCGGTTTCATAATGCGGGTCGCCGCTGTTGGCATTCACGCCCACGATCGGAGGATGGTAGGTCGTCAGGTCGTGCTTTGCGAAGTGATCCATGATGACATCGCGGACGGCGGCTTCGGTCGTTTCGCCGTGCTGGCGAACCTGATCGGCGATGAACTTCCAGGCAGCCGCATAGGCGGAGTCAGTATGCACGCCCGCGGCCTGATGCATGGCCCACTGCTCTTCGTCCCACACCGCTTCAAACATCTGGACGAGGTCGCCCGATGGATAGATCTCGGCACCGTTCGAGCGAACGAGTTCAATCGTGCCAGCGTCGACGCGAGAGATATACGGATTTGCGTTGCGTGGCGAGTATTCCATCGCGATGGATTTCAAGCCCGTTGTCAGACTGGCGACCCCCGCTTCGAACTCCTGCCACTTCAGGTAGACCGTCTTGTCGCCCGGCAAGTGATCGAGGGCGCCCGATTCGATCCGATGGACCAGCTTGCGCGGGGTTCCTGATGCCGGGATGAAGTACATGCAACGTCGCGATCCCATGGCACCGTCGGCGAACTGCAGGATTCGCCGCGCGAGAATGTTGCTGCCTCGGAAGTCGTACAGCAGCCAGCCATCGAGGTTCAGGGCACGAATCGCAGACTGAATCGCGTTCAAGTCGAACATGAGGCTAAAGTCCAGGTCGAGGATTCCGATCGCGGCGCGTCTTCAAGAGACTGTCGCAGGGTAATCGCGGGCTTGCCCGAGATTCAACCACAGCGGCGTCATTTCTGAAGATGGCCGGTGTTTAGCACCGAACGGAACGAGGCCACGTCGTGTCTGATTGACTGGACGGCAATGCCGAGAACGTGCCAGAGGCAACAACAACCATCGATCCGTTCGCGAGAGCCGCGAAATTCGCAAAGTACCGCATGGGATGTCAGGTTGGGTTGTAGCGAGTCAAATTGGAGGGGACATCCGTCGAAAAGCCTGCGTCGGAAAAAAGTTCCAATCGGAATTGGCAAATCCTGTCCAACGAGTATACTTCCCAGTTCATCACCCTCCCGCCGACCAGTTTCGGCGTTGGAAGTGACCCTGCCTGGTAGTGTAATGGTAGCACGAGTGACTCTGAATCACTTAGTAAAGGTTCGAATCCTTTCCGGGCAACTAAATTGATCGCGTGCATTCGCGGCCCCTTGCGTCCCTACGGGAAACAAGGGGTTTTTCATTTCCGGCGACGCAATCAGCGAGTCGCCACCTGTCGTAACGGGAGCATGCTGCGCCGTTTTCTGCGTCCCTGCTGCCAAGTCAAAGTCTGAATCTCGGACTTGTAGATAGCTTTCCAATGCCACTTTTGGCGTGTTGCCAAGCCATGCGGTCACAACGTGGATCGGATGCGATTGCATCAATTCAGTTTCGCGTGAACTCCGCAGATTTTGGAACGGTTTCCCCCACGGCTTTACACCCGCCTTTGCGATGATCTTGGCGAACGTTGTGCGGAGGTTTGAATGTGCTCCTCGTGCCTTCGGCCTAATAACGAAATCTCCTCCGTCAGGAGTCGCAAGATCCAATTCACTTAGGGCATCACGAAGTTCAGGAAAGAGCGGAATCGTTCTGTACTCGCCGCCTTCATGATGCTCGGTCTTGGGGGACCGGATGAGAACCCGACCGCGATCCCAATCGATTGAATCCCAACGAAGCGCGAGCACCTCCGAAGGACAACGCAATCCACCGAAACGACACAAAGAAAAGATAGCTTTCCATTCTGCGCTCGGACAAGCGGCCAACACTTTTCTTGAGCTTTCCAAGTCTATAAATTCCATTCGCTCTGGCCGAGAGTAGACTGTCGTCTTATGTCCCGCGAATGGGTTCTCTGATATGACCTTGCCTTTGACTGCGGCTCCAAAAATTAGCTTCGCGTTTTTGACCAGAGTTCGTGTGTAATTCTCCGAGAGCTTGTCGCCCTTGCACCCGGATCGAAATCTGTCCGCATCCAATGCCGTGATAGCCGAGAGCGGCCGCGATTCACCGAAGAAGGCGACCAATTTTTGGCGGCAGATGCGATAATTCGTCTGGGTTCCCGGCTTCACATCCTTACGCCCCGCCGTGTATTGATCTATGAATTCTCCCAATGTTGGGCCGACCGGTACTGCATTCGTTTTTTGGTTCCGTGGCTGTACCAACCCAGCTTTGACCAACTTTTCGAACTGCTTGTCGGCCAGCCCGGCCAGCCACAAGGAAAGGTCTCGGTCGAATGGCTGTCGGAGCATTAGGGCTGACGCCATAGACTCGACGCGTGTTAGAAACGATTCGGCGAGTTTCATCGAAACCCGACCGAGCCTAATCGCCTTCCGTTTGCCTTCGCCACTCACAAACAGAATTCGCCGTAGCCCCTCTGAGTCCGTCGAAATGCTGGCCATTCGTCATCCTCCTCGCTGCTGGGTTCACCCGTCGCAAAAATTGCGAAACTTGAATGTTGCTAATTTCGCTTCGTTACTTTCTTCTTCGGCTTCTTCGCGGACACGTCAGCGTATGACTCCTGATCGATCGTCATAAGTCCCAATCCGAGAACTCCAGCGACCTTGCTTGCTGTTGCCAAGGTGATGCCACGAGTGCCAGCGACGAATCGGTCGAGAACTCCCGGTGCAACTTCAGCCAACTTCCCGATTGCGTAATGAGTCTTCCCGCTGTCCTTGATTGCTTGCCGTAAGATCAATTCCAGGTCCTGCATTTCGATTCTCTCCACCAACGCTTTGATCCGATCTGCATCGATATTCACTGGAGTAGACCGGCGATGTTCGACCAATGCCGCCACCATTCCGCTGCGACCCGATTTACGATTCGCTGAACTGTCGACTGCAGTTTCGTCGCAATTTCCCACAGCGAAACGCCAGTAGCACTAAGTGCGTTGATGATTTGCATGGCGCTTCCTGTTTAAGAAGATTCACAACTGGGGGGATTCTGGTTGCTGCTATGTCGAACCCAAACTAACCCCAGGTCCGTTTACATCATTGTTTTCCCATTTTTAATGGACAACTCCATTATGTACCACGTGGGATATGTGTCAACTGGGTGCTACTTCGTTTTCACGGATCCCGTGCACAGGGAACGATTGCCGACGAGCCTCTACCGGATCAGCTTCAAGCGGCCGCTCGGGTGTCGCCTGTCCTTTTCAAAGTTCACATGCCCCTTTATGTCAGATCCCTCAATAAATGAGATCCGATAAGACGCACGCAGCCGACTCATCTCGTGCCTGCGTTTGGTGACCTTCGAGCGTCAGTCGTCGCTGTCTTCTGCGATTGCTATCAACTTTCATTGTGAGCCTCTCGGCGGTGCGTCGGTTTTGTTTACGTATAGTGAATGCTTAAGAGATAAATCTTTTAAGAGATAAGAGCAATTCCCAAAAGTCGACCCCACCCGGTGTCCACAAATCGCCTCCCTTCGTTTTCCAAATGTCGACCCCCCCTACCCAAAGTTCGACTACCCCCATCTAAAAGCAACGCGATCTCCCTCGTAGTACCTCGTCACAAGCTTCAGACTCCAATTTGGGATGAGAATGGTTGAGTCTTGATGCCCGACACCCTCTCGAGCGCAAACCATCTTCAATGCGGCAAGACGATGTCGGGCGGCAATAATGCTGTCTCGACTTAGCCCAGTACGCCGCTGCAACAATGAAATGCTGAAACCGAAGCGGTCCGAGCCAAGCATTTCTAGCCGTTTCACAGTTTCTAGTTCTGACCACTCAAATCCTTCGGGATGCCTGTGCTTCAATCCCGAGGTTAACTCAAGAACACGACGCACGACGACAGCCCATATGACTCGAGTCGACCAGGTTTCCTTTAACATCGCGGCCGCCGCCGACTGCGGTAATGGCAGAAAGTCCTTAAGACCGTCATGCACTCTATGAGTTAGTTCGATCGTGTTCGTTCGACGCGCTCTCCCCGTCCTAGTCGTTTGCCTGCCTTTATTCTGAATCCACCCTGCGCTCTGTAATATTTGGAGTTGGTTTCGAAATGTCTTTGGAGGCAGCCGAGCCTGACTCGCAATTTTCTTTGCCTCTGTGAACGTTGACTTTGTGGTTAATACAAGAATTCCTCCAAGCGCTTGTGCGGCTGGTCCAACTTCTTCGACTGCAGCAACCAGCAATTTGATGGGGCTATCGTGGATTGCGTATTGCATCGATCGTGTTGACTCGTGCGTGAATACGAGGCTAGACTTCATAAGTCGGTTTTCTCCTGCGCGCGGTGAGTTTGGTAGCCGCCGCGCGTGGGTATATCTCGTTGGTTCTGCATTGCCCCTTTGACGACCGTTAAGCATTGGTCGACTGGGATCGGAATTTGGCTGTCGTTCGTGTTATGTTTGCTCCTCCATCGCAGCCGCGATCCACTCGCGGAGTGCACTGACCGAATATAGAATTCTTGCACCGACCTTCACGCACGGTATTGGACCTCTAGGGCGAGTCATGTCCCAGAGTAGGCGCTCGGAAACATTCAACAATCGCGCGGCCCCGCTAGTCGAAACCAATAGTTGCTCATTTCGTTCAGACTTTTCTAGGGTGGGACTGTCAATTCGCGTTTTGGCGATGATCGAGCCTGCAATCTCTTCAGCGAGTTCCGCCAAAAACACGGGATTGATTCTGATATTTAGCGTGATATCGCCTTCAGTATCGATTGATTCTCGCGCTAGGTCGGTCGCTCGCCCTCTAGCGCCGTCGGGAACGTCATCCGACCGTCGACAGACCTTGGTTTGAACGTGGGCCGTCTTACGCATCTGGGGGTACCTCCCGATCAACGTTTGGCGGGACCGCCATCGTCTTGAGTTTTTCGCGGCGTTCAGCGAGCCTCAGTAACTTTCGAATCAGCTCAAGATGGCGCAACAACACGCCCAAATGTGCACGAACTTCTTGAGGGGACGGAAGTTGCGAGATTAATTCCGGCTCCGTATCGTCGGTCATTTACCTGACTCCTGTGTCATGTGGACAGATCACAGTGAGACAAGTACCAGCCAGCGATCATAAATCGGGACGCATGGCGTCCATAATTTGCGGTCTTATTTGCGTGCCGGTTTGCCCACGAGCTTCGTAGTCTCGGCCGCGGAGTGAACTTCCAAGGTGAGACCAAATTTCGGCTTCGCATTCAACGCATCGCGAAGGCGTTCTAATGCCGACTCGATCGTTCTTTTCTCTTGGCCCGTGGTTGCCCCTGATCGCCAGCATTCATCGGGCAGACTCCACCAACTTGTGGCGTGAACTTTTGTCCAAAGGTGCAGAAGAACCTTCCGCTGTTGATTACTTAGTTCATGGAGCAATTCGGTCGGCGGGCCAGGTGTGACAATCTCTGTATCCAGTTGAGCCGGCGATGTGGTTTTGTGAGTCCGCATACGCAGTAGCTCCGTGACCGCGCTTGGAACGTACATTTGGAGCACTCTCCCCCAGAGACTCCAATTGCAGTCTTGAACCTCGCTAAAGTCATCTCCCTCACGCCATTTGACGCACGTTTCCCATCGGGTCGCCACATCCAGCCAATTTGTGATGGACTCAGAACGTGTTACTCGGAAGATTTGTGTGTCTACTTCAGTTGCATATCGCAGGCCAGCAATGCCTTGCACGTCCGGCCGCGTTACGAGCAGAAAATGATTGTTTACTTTTTCTTGGAGGTACTCTTGAAGCGAATCCAATTCCTCAAGCGTAAGATTACTTAGCCTGGCAATCGGAACGGGTAGTTCCTGCCTCAAGTCCCATAAGTAGAGGATGTACTCGTCACTGATGTCTGGCGCGCTACTCATCGAGCTCAACGAACCGAAATTCGAACATGACGGAAAGGGGGTACCAAGACTAACAAGGATCGCCCTCGATCCGCGGATAAAGGCCATGCACCTTGGGCGGAATTGTAGACTACTCGCGAAACGCTGCCATTTGGAATCGCTACGTTGATTTTTTGCTCTCAAGTAATTTAACCAGGGCATGCCTCGCCTTCACCAGTCGATCCGTCTCAAAAACTGGAGGTCAAGAAAGGCGGCAAACAGTAAAGCGGCTGTTGTCTTCGCGACGCCCGTACATTCGCACCCTTGCGAAATTTGCAAGGGCTGTTGGGGCAATATGTTGTATTGTGGACGGTGGCAAGAGACGGAAATGTAAGGCTCTCTGTTACTCTCCCGGCCTTCACGACAGAAGCGCCACATGTCCGTTGCTTAACTCTGCGCACGTTACCAAGCATGGAGGGCTCTTTCGCGCGTGAGATTGGGTGCAAATCTGGCGGGAGCAGTAGACCCCGCATTGCGAAAAACCTTGCAGAACGCCCAGCACCATCAAAATCGGAGCGGGACATTGGTGCCATCGGCCAAGTATTGCAACGCGTCGAGCTAAATATTGTTGCGGACCCACGTGGTGACCCAGTGCATTCGATGACATCCAAACCGTGATCAAAACGCGTGTGCGGGAGTGCGAAATGCGCCGTGCAACCTGTCATAATTGTTCAACTTACTTCTCTTGACGCAACTTGCTGTCGTATATCCAGTTGCGAACGACGCTGCGGTTGGGCTCTGAACGAATCAGTACTCAGCTCAGGTTGACGATAGTAACTTTACAATTTTGCCATAGCACCGACGGCCGTTGGGGTGTCGGTAATAGGAGGTGATTCGTTTCGAGAATTGTCATCGATTGTACTGAGACTCGGTCGCACAACTCTTGGATGTTATGGCTGGCATCATCCGCTGACAGCATTCTTGCGAACAAATTCGTCCCTTCGCAAAACTGGATGACTAGCAATCTTCATCTGAGTGTTTGAATCGCATTGTGACCACTTTGGGTTGCGACTTCAGATACCAGATTTGCACTACGGTTGCCGCAATCGCAAATGGGATCGTGACGAGCAAACTGACAATAATAACCTGCACCAGCACTTCCGCTTCGGCGCGGCCGCCCTGTTGGACCATGTACTGAGTTGGGTTTTGTTGGACCAATGGTAATGCTTGCGCGATATAGAGGGGCAGGCCGATGACCAGCATGAAGAGCCAGCTGAGTACAATTCCCAGCATTAACCCATTCCGGGTTTCTGCATGCATCTTCATTGCACCACCGCTGCTGATTAGCAAACGTTCGGGTTTCTGACAGTGAACCGGTCGCCAATCATTTTCTCGTTCAGCACACGAAGGGCAAATAGTTAGTCCATCAACGGATGGAACAGCGTAAGTGGATTCACAGTTCGGGCATTTCCAACGCATTCGTTTAGTCACGATGAACTCCACAAAAGAAAAGAGCGTCGACCAGGGCCGCTCCGGAACCCCGCCAGGGGCTAGGCGAACAGCACAAGACCGACGCTCCCTTTCGGGAGCGCGGCTTAGTACTGCTTCACCTAGATACAAGAACCCTTGCGGGCTCAGGCTGGCGGTTTCCGGAAGCAATTCTTAACGCACACGCGCGTTTTTCAGATTGTCAAACGAAAGCGAACGGTCTCCTCAACTATTGAACAAGAACGGAAGTAATGTGGCATTCGTGGAAATCTCTTGCAATCCCGAATCGTCGCAAAACGCATTCTTCAAACCGGACCCGCAAGTTTCAGACAGAAATCGCTAACATGCACCCAGGTTTTCAACCTAGCCAACGGGGATGATAGTCTCAGAACTCGTTTCATATTGCCTTCGGCAATCGCTGGCAGACGCTCAATCGCGCGAGTGCATTTCCAGACGAATGGATCGAATGTCGGCCGCAGCCTTCAGACAGGCCACGACAGCCATCTTTGATCGCTGTTGTAGCTAACGATCACCGACACGTCTCAAAAGGCATGAGGTGCGCCGGATTCTGCGTCTTTTTTTTGGGTGCCGCAATTTCTCGCTTACTTTCATGGTAGTTCTTGTCCTGAGCGGGCAAGTTCGCATCTCTTGATCGGAGTCGCGCCTGCTTTGGGTGGTCTTGCGATGCCACTCCAGTCACCAGACTTCCGCCACTACGTTCTCAGCGAATTCATGCGAATCTTTGTGAACAACGACTATTGAGGAAGCATGTGGCGAAATATGGACTGAGTGCAGCCGACGTTCGTCCCCTGGAATACTCGTACTCGGCAAGATTACTGCCGGTCATGCGATCGAAGCGAATGAGAACGAGGCCGAGGAACGCATCAACATCAGCGATGCCAACGACCCTCATCGACATTTTGGACTTCGCGTGAGAGAAGACTCAAAGATGACACTTTTAATCGGCGATGGAGACATTGCGATCGTTCGGCAACAGGCAACTTGCAGGGATGGCGATGTCGTCGCGGCCGTGATCGATAGCTGAGGCCACACTAAAGAGCTGGCATTGCAGAAAGATCACATTTTCCTGCGGCCAGCGAATTCGAAGTACAAGCCGATCAAGATTCGCGAGGCGAACGTCCATGGCATTTTGGTAGGATCACCACCGCGCTGGTCGCACTAGGGTCCAATCTTAGCGTGCATGCTGCCACCGGCCGGCGACGTTATTGACGATCTGCCAGAACAGCCGTCGCCGAAACATCGATTGTCTCGAACGAGCGCCTTGGTAGCCGGCAGTTGGCGATTGCAAGAGAACTGATTCAGGCCGTTTGCATTCCCCATGGATCGCCATTAGGCTTCATTTCGAGCTTTGTTAGCTCTCGAAGGTTCGCGAATGGTTGCCGACGTCGCGAACTAGTGAGCCCTGGGAGAAAAGCCTAAACGGATTTCACCATGCCACGGACACGGACGACCAACGCGGCATCGTCGATCGAATCACATTTATCTGACTTGAATCTCGAGCAACGCGCCGACACGGAGTATGTGCCGTTGCTGATTGTGGCGGGGGCAGGAACGACCAGCATTCCTACTCGCAGCGCACACGCTTCGTCGCCGATGAACTGATGGAATATCTGGCCAGTGAACACGGTGACCAATAATCAAAACGGGCTTTCGAGCTCGATTCCTTGCCCTAACATCGAAAGGCATTTGAGAAGAATTAATCATGAAGTCACCCGTTGATAAGTACCGTTCGTTTCCCACCATTCATCTGCCCGATAGGCAGTGGCCCAACCGTACGCTGGAGAAGGCTCCTCAATGGTGCAGCGTCGATCTGCGAGATGGCAATCAAGCCTTGGCTCAGCCGATGAACGTTTCCCAAAAGTTGGAGATGTTTGATGGATTGGTCCGTTGCGGGTTCAAAGAGATTGAAGTGGGTTTCCCAGCAGCCTCTAACACCGAGTTTGAATTCGTCCGACGGCTGATTGAGGATGAACGCATTCCTGATGATGTCACCATTCAAGTTCTCGTGCAGGCACGGGAAGACCTGATCGACCGCACGATGCAGGCACTGGTGGGAGCCAAACGGGCGATCATCCATCTGTATAACTCTACTTCACCTGCACAACGGCGTGTCGTCTTCTGCCTTGAGAAGGCTGACATCCTGAACATGGCCACACGGGGCACGCAGTTGATTAAGGAAAAGTCAATCCTCTTGGCTGATACTGAAGTGACGTTCGAGTACTCGCCCGAGAGTTTCTCAGCGACCGAAGTCGAGTTCTCGCTGGAAATCTGCGAGGCAGTGATGGATGTTTGGGGGCCAACCCCGGAATCTCCTATTATCCTCAACCTGCCTGAGACGGTCGAGGTGGCAATGCCCAATGTCTATGCCGATCAGATTGAGTGGTTCTGTCGCAACTTGAAGCGACGGGATTGTGCAGTCATCAGCGTCCATACTCACAACGATCGAGGCACAGGCGTGGCCGCAACGGAGCTCGGACTACTGGCTGGTGCTGATCGAGTTGAAGGCACGTTGTTTGGTAACGGAGAGCGGACGGGGAACCTCGATATCATCACAGTGGCTTTGAACCTTCACATGCACGGCATTGAGTGTGGACTTGATTTCGCAGACCTCAGTGGCGTTGAGGAAGTCTACGAACGCTGCACGGGCATGAGCGTTGACCCTCGTCATCCATATGCCGGCGAGCTCGTGTTCACTGCGTTTAGCGGTTCACACCAAGACGCTATTAAGAAAGCACTGGCTGAATGGAAGACACGTGAAGGCAAGGCGCACTGGGATGTCCCATACCTCGCCATCGATCCCCATGACATCGGTCGTACTTACAGCGAGGTCATTCGGGTGAACAGTCAGTCGGGTAAAGGTGGCGTGGCCTACCTCTTGGAGAGCAAGTTCGGCATCGAGCTGCCGAAAGAGATGCAACGAGAGTTCGGCCCGATTGCCAATGACGCGGTGGATGGTCTCGGTCGAGAAGTCAGTGCAGAGGAGTTGAAGTCTTTGTTCTGGCGGGAGTATATCGAACGCCAAGAGCCCTACGTGCTCAAGCACTTTCACTCCGACGACAACGATGGTGTTGCTCACTGTCAGGCACGCATTGTCCACAGCAACCAGCAACTGGACATCGCTGGCACAGGTAACGGACCGATTGCAGCGTTTGTTCGTGCGTTGCAATCCGCGGAAGTTCAGGACTTTGAGGTCTGTGACTACCGTGAGCAAGCAATGGGTCGTGGCGTGGAAGCCAGTGCCATTGCCTACATCTGCATCCGTACCCCCGACGGTAGAACACGATGGGGTGCAGGAGTAGACACCAGCATTGAACTGGCGTCCATAAAAGCAGTACTCAGTGCTCTCAATAGGTCGTAGCTGTTCTCTTGTCCCGCGAGCGGCTCGCGGTTCAATAGGTAAGCGACTTGATGGAGATTTCTTGAACGAAAGGGACGACAGTGGCAGACTTAAAGGGCAAAGTCGGTATCGTAACCGGAGGCGGGACGGGAATTGGCAAAGCTACGGCGCTAGCGATGGCGAAGGCCGGCGCCGTACTGGTCATCGGCAACCGGGATGCGACGAAGGGCGAGGAAGTCGTGCAACGGATTCAGCAAGCCGGTGGTCAGGCAGTGTTTCAGAAGACCGATGTGAGCAAGCCCGCCGATGTGAAGGCACTGGTCGAACGGGCAGTGAAAGAGTTCGGACGGTTGGACCTGGCGTTCAACAACGCAGGGATGGATGGACAACAAGTCCCGATCCACGAACAGGATATCGACAAGGCCGGGGTGTTGTTCGACGTGAACATTAAGGGCGTATTCTTCTGCATGAAATACGAGATCGAACAGATGCTCAAGACCGGCGGTGGTGCTGTCGTGAACACATCGTCAATCTTCGGGCTGAACGGCTACCCTGGTTGGAGTCTGTATGTCGCCACCAAGCACGCCGTCACTGGCATGACGAAAGCGGCGGCACTCGACTATGCCAAGCTGAACGTGCGGGTGAATGCGGTTGGCCCCGGCCCCGTCGAAACGCCGTTGCTGCACAAGGGGACAGGCGGCGACCCGCATAGTTATGCCGCTTTTGTCCCGATGGGGCGTATCGGCCAACCCGATGAAATCGCCGATGCCGTCGTTTGGCTCCTGTCCGATGAAGCCCGCTACGTCACCGGCCATACTCTCCCCATTGATGGCGGAGTCTGCGCGGTGTGAGGGGACAGCCGTTGTTCGCTTTGAGTTGCAGGACTGACCAGAAGTTTTCCATTCTCGACCTCAACAACAGAGGACTGTTAGTCCTCTGTTGTTCTTTCGGGGCGGTCGATCCGCTGCAAACGTCACAGATTGCCGTCGGTGATTTCTCCAGAAATCACCTCAGCTCTGCCCTTGGGGCTACCCCGCCGGCAGCCGACAAACGAGTCTGACGATCTTGCCGCCCTCGATCGTGATTTGATGACTCAGGATCAATGGGTCAGGAAGCCCAGTTCTGTCAAAAGTGCCGTCGACTTTTGTCGTCAGGATGGTGTCCTTTCCATTATTGACCGCCTGCAGGACTTCGAACGTCACATGTGCGTCGAAGATATCGCTGTCGCTCCAAGCCTTGATTGCCGCAAGCCCATGAAACTCGCGTCCTGCGTCGTCGACCAGGGCATCGTCGGCAAACAGGCCGATGAAGGCTTTGGGATCGTGGCGATTGGTTGCCTGAACGTAGCCGTCGACGGGTGAACTCAATTCGGTCGTCATGCTCATAACTCGCTTCTTGAGGGAGGAAACGTCTTGCCGCCATCCCCTGAGACACGGCCAACGAGGAACCGTGACAACTCTTCGAGCGAATTCTTCAATTCAGATTCAATCCCGCTTGGACCTTCAGATTCTGCAGCATCGCCCGGAGCCAATCGACTTGATTTGGCGGTTGCAGAAACGGATGGTCGAGAAAGACGGCCGCATACGGAGCATGGGCAACATCGTCGAGTTCTCGGACGACATCCGTTGCCACGTCCTTCACTCGCTCAACCTGCGTGGCAACGAACAGCAGCCGATGCGGATCGACGTGTCCCGCCTCGATAAATCCCCGCGTCTTTTTTGGACAACGGCAAGGGTTGCTTTTATTCACCAGACCGCACTGGCTGTTCATAAAGCTGTAGAGATCACGGCGAGCGCGTGACAGCGACTGTCGGAAGTTATCCGCCGACATCTCGAGAACCTCACCCCCCACGGTATCGCTCGCACCCAGGATCTCGCCGAGGATAAAGATCAGCCTCTGCCTGCGGTCCAGGCAGAGCAACATTCCGGTCGTGCAGCTGACCTTTGCTTCCTCGACCAGCAGCGGTACTTCGACGGGTACCGTTCGCGGATCTGGTAAGTCCAAATCGGGAGTCGCATTGATTGCGTCTCCGTACCCCGTCAACGTCAGCCGATGCGGCTCGGCACCACGTTGTTTCATGTTGAGAACGTGATTGTTGACGATGCGATACAGCCAGGTGCGGAACTGACTTTGCCCTTTGAAGGTGCTCAGCTTGGTAATTACCTTGACGAGAACCTCCTGTGTGACTTCCTCGGCGTCCTGCGGATGGAAGACCATGCGGACGGCAATGTTGTAGATCCAGGCCTGATGTCGAAGCACCAACTTCTCCAACGCGCTTCGGTCGCCGTGCTTGGCCTGGTCGACCAACTCGGTATCCGTCGCATCGTCTGCGACCACTTCGGCGAATGGGTTGTGCATGATTCAGCTCCTTGTGCCAAAGATACCGGGAGAACTTGAGGATTGGGCTTTCTTGCTGAGACACAATTCTCCGCTGAGTGTGACAAATCGGTTTGGACTGATACCAGCACGATGCGGACAGCCCCGGTAGGGGGGTGGCATCTTGGACCGTTCAGTCGGCGAACCGCGTAGCCCGCGCGCGCGCAGCTTGGCAGGTTTTCACATGGGGGGTACAAAGCGGTTTTTTCGTACCTGTTTGTTGATAGCTAAGGACTTCCACCATTTTCAGTGTGCGCATAACGGTGCACAAATGCGCGCAAATTAGGTGCAAATTCAGCTCTTCTTCAGGTTCAAACGACCAGTTTCAGCCTTCGGGCCGGGCTGCCGATCGGTCGCGTTTGGGGGGCAATGTGGGGGTCAACGTCCCGGTCAGCCGGTGAGCCCTGGTGCGGGGCGACTGACTGGCCTGCGACCCCCTGGAACCGCTGCCGGGACCACGATCGAACCTCGCCCTGGTTGCCGATCGCTGTCGGGTCGAGCTCACGGCCGGAGATCCGCGGCTCGGTCCGCAGTTCCCTCCGCACTTTGATCCGCATCTTTGCGGCCGACGACTTCCGGAGTTCCGATTCAGACCAGTTCCGACCCGACCGACCAGGCACCAGGCCAGCCGGCCGACACCCGGGGGGAGGGTAAATCTCTACAGCCTCCGGCCCCGAACCGCGTAGCCCGCGCGCGCATCAATTGGCGAATTTTGAGAAATGAGTGAGAAGACGTTTCTTGAGAACTCACACCTCATTGCATCACCAAAGTCGATCAGCCGATTGAGTCTCAAAGAAACAATGAATTCGAAAGTGTCTTTACGATGCGCGATAGTCAATTGAAACGTGTCGAGTGGGGTACCCGTCATTTCTTCCCAGGGATCTGATTGCTGCTGGAGGCCCGATGAGAAATGATGGATTGTGAATGGCGGACGAAGAATGCGTCCGCCGACAGCATATCCTCGGTGAATGACACATCGTTGAAGCTATAGGATTGTCGCGGAACCTCATCCGACGGTTGAACGCGACTGAGTAACTTCATTACTTATTGTTGCCACCACCCAGATTCTGCTCATTCAGCAAGCTGGCTCGTGTTTGCAGGATGCGATCGCGTTCGGCGTAGACTTCGGCCAAGGCTTCTGGCTTGATCTTCACTTCGGACTGACGATGCAGGCTGAAACCCGTTCCGGCTGGGATCAGGTGACCGAGGATGACGTTTTCCTTCAGGCCGACCAGGTTGTCGATCTTGCCGGCAATCGCGGCTTCGGTCAGCACCTTGGTGGTTTCCTGGAAGCTTGCTGCCGAGATAAAGCTTTCGCTCTGAACGGCCGCCTTCGTGATCCCCAACAACTGCGTACTGGCGGTGGCCGGACGAGCTTTCGCTGTCTTGATTGGCTTGCCACCCGAAGCTTCGATTTCGCGATTCACTTGCTCCACGGTCGTGGCAGTCACGACGTCGTTTTCGTGGAATTCGGAATCACCTGGCTCGGCAATTCGCACGCTGTCTTGCAGCAGACGATTGATGCGGCGGAATTCGAAGCGGTCGATCAACACCCCTGGTAGCAGGGTCGTATCACCGACATCTTCAACCTTCACCTTACGCAGCATCTGCGAAACGACGATTTCGATGTGTTTATCGTCGATGGCCACACGCTGCGAACGGTACACGGTCTGAATTTCGTGCAGCAGGTATTGCTCCACGGCTTCTTCACCGCTGACTCGCAGGATGTCGTGCGGAACGAGCGGACCACGAACCAACGCATCACCGGCTCGGACCTGTT
>JAQGHU010000013.1 GCA_028291515.1 Schlesneria sp. | reverse complement strand
ATCTTGTTCAGATGGCGGCAGAATGTCATCTGGCGATCACGAATGCGAATCACACGACAACGGCTCGATTTCTCCTGGCGGGTAAACCCGTGTTGATGATCCCGCTGCATCTCGAACAAGAGTTGATCGCACACGCGGTGCAGCGTCATCAAATGGGAGTATCAGTTCGTTTGAGAGAACCTCGAGACGTATTCAGCCAGTTGGCGGAGCTACTCAACAAACCGACCTATCACGCCGCTGCGACCGCGTTCGCCGCCCGATACACGACACAATTTGAGAATCGATTGGAGAAAATGACAACCGCGATCGAGGAACTTCTGTCACGATAGCGGTCTCTGCGATCACAAGGTGTCTTGCCGCATTCTGCGGGCGCGACGATTAAGTCGCGGGTACCGTGAGGCAAGACAAAGGGGTCAGGACCCATTGTTAGCAATGGAGTCATCAGTCGAGATTTTGAGCGGGCTGCGAACACTCTGAACCGCCAATCGTCGACACTGCTGCACCGGGCGAGACCAAGCTCGTGGCGTCAGTGAGCAGCACACATTTGTTCGAGATCGCGATCTGTCACAAAACACCCACTTTTTTGAGGAAAACCGACAAAAACAGGGTCGTTTTGTCCCCCATTGTCAAAAAATGTCCGTGGGTGTCAAAATCTGTCAGTCGACACACATCGACCTGAGCGTCTGTTGAGGCCAACACCACGAGGGCTGCCGACTTTTCCTCAACAAAGAATCAAAATCTCGCAAAGTCCATCTAGCTTCGCGCACCGAGGAATGGCATAACGCACTAGTGCTTTGTCACCGCTTAATTTTAGGGTGGCTGGGGTTGAGGGCCTTGCCCGAACCCCCAGAGCCTTAGGAGCTTGGATTGTTGGACGGAGAAACCCAACCCTCATTCTTAGGTGTGACAATGCACTAGGCAGAGAAACCCGATATCCCGTGGACCGTAACCAACGGCCACACGTGTTGACCGCAAAAAACGGCCAACACGTGTGGCCGTTTTTTGTTGGAGAGAGATCGATGCGCCCAGACTCAATATCAGCAACCACAAACCGAACGAGGACATTTCATGGCCAAAATCCGAGACACCCCCAAAACCCTGCCATGGACTGACAAACTCTGCCATTTCGTAATGTTCGAGACGATGAATGCACCGCCGCAATCGGAACGTCAGCGGAGTTGTGTCATGCGCTGTCCGTCGCTTGGCACTCAGCCCTCAGCCTTTCCGTTCTGTCAGTTGTGTCATGCAGCCGTCTCGATTCCCGTAGCCAATCTCGCCAAGAGATTGGGCAGAAGTCCATGTGCCAGCAAACTCAAACGACAATCCCCCGAGGTCTTGGCGACCTCAGCTACGAAAATGCCGAGGTTCTGTCGGTTGTGTCATGCAGCCGGAAGCTGTGTCGGACCCATCGCATCGTCACTCACATTAACTTCCATGGCATGAACGGTTAGCATGGCGAATCTTCTGAATTCAAACAGAGAGCATCATGCCTGAAACGACCACCGCACTGACGTATCTACCTCAACTACCCCGAGATAAGTCCATCGGCATCGGCTGCATCGGGGCAGGCTTCATCATGGCCGACTGCCATCTGGTCGCTTATCGACAGGCGGGATTTCGTCCTGTCGCGATTGCCGCCAGAGATCTGACAAAAGCGCAGGCAGTTGCTCAGCGGCATCAGATTGCTCGAGCTTACGCGGACTACCGCGAACTGCTGGCTGATCCGGAAGTCGCTGTCATCGATATTGCGGTACCACCTGATATCCAATTGGAAGTCGTCCGCGAAGCCGTTCAGCACACTGATCACATCCGCGGCATTCTCGCCCAGAAGCCGTTGGGGATGAACTACACCGAGGCCTGCGAGATCGTTCGCCTGTGCCGTGAGGCGGAGATCGTCCTGGCTGTGAATCAGAACATGCGTTATGACCAGTCGGTCCGCGCCTGCAAATCGCTGCTGATTCGGGGCGATCTTGGCGAACCGGTCCTCGCCACGATTGATATGCGAGCGATTCCGCACTGGATGCCATGGCAGCAGCACCTGGGCTGGGTCACGCTTCGCATCATGAGTATTCATCATCTGGACACCTTGCGATTCTGGTTCGGCGACCCCGTCCGCGTGTTCGCCAGCATTCGGCCCGACCCACGCACGAAATTTGCGCACAAAGATGGAATCTGTCTGTACATCCTGGAATATGCGAATGGTCTGCGAGCGATGAGTTGCGATGATGTCTGGGCCGGACCTTCGCGCGAGGGATCGGCGGCTGACATCGGCATCAAATATCGGATCGAAGGGACGACAGGGATGGCTCGCGGGACCATCGGCTGGCCAAGCTATCCCGAACGGACACCAAGCACCCTCGACTACACCACTACTGCCGCTGCAACCTGGCAGCAGCCGCGCTGGAGCGAAGTCTGGTTTCCCGATGCATTCGTGGGGCCGATGGCGCAATTGTTGTGCGCCTTGGAGGACGATGTCACTCCGGAAATCAGCGGGGATGACAACCTGCGGACGATGGCGCTTGTCGATGCCTGTTATCTGTCAGCAAAGGAACATCGCGCTGTGGAACTGTCTGAGATCTGGAAAAATGGTGCGGCGTGAACGGCGATATCTACTCATTGATTTTTGCGATCGTCTTCGTGCCGATGATGGTCCTGGGTTGGCTGTTGATTCTGGATCGGCTTCGCATTCGTCGTGTTCGCCGCGAATATTCCAAGCTGACAGTGGGAACACGCGACCAGGTTCTAAGCCTGATCGATCATGCAGGCCGTAAACGATTCGCCTGTTCCGTGCTGGTTGCTGACACTCCGAATTCCGATCCGAACTCTGCTGATGTCACCGCTTCTCGCTACGGTGGCAGTCCCTATGCCGAAGCCGGCGAGACTTGGCCAGACGTGGCAACTGGCAAGCCCACGCCAGCCGACTTCCTGATCCAAGTTCGATTGGACGAGGCATTCCCACCGCCATGGGTCGGACGACTGGTCGTCGTGTTCAATCGATTTGATGTCGAGCAATCAGTCCGGTGCTATGCGACTCCATCCGCTCCACGATCAATGACATTGTGCGGAGGGCCCGCGCCTCAGAAAGAATGGAGTCTGCTGCCAGTTCGGATTCCGATCCAAATCGGAGATGAGCCATCGACCACCGAT
The DNA here is from genome assembly GCA_028291515.1 of Schlesneria sp. Lineage (GTDB taxonomy): Bacteria > Planctomycetota > Planctomycetia > Planctomycetales > Planctomycetaceae > Schlesneria. Next base: position 4,357 of record JAQGHU010000013.1, on the reverse strand, counting down.
CCGCAGGAGACGATCCCGGCTCCGGCAGGCTTACTTGACTATGACCCGGTGGTCCTGCTGGAATCAGTCCCGGAACTAACTCCCTTATTGAAAGCCCAGACATCAAAACCGGCGGACCTGCTGGCGACCATTCTGGCACCGAATCACGCGAGTTACGGGTTCGAGTTGTCTGACCTGGTCCAACTGGGAGGTCAGCCTGTCTGGCTCATCGAAGACGCAGGCCCTCGGCTTTGCAAGCACTGCGGAAAAACGATGCGATTCCTCTTTCAGTTCGGCGATCTCAACGGAGGGATCACGCTGGGTGACGCCGGTGTCTGCTACGTCTTCGGATGTGAAGAGCATCCAAACGATCCGCTTGGGATCGTTCAGATGAGTTGAGGGGCTCTCTCATGCTCAACTAGCTGGTGGCGGAGGTGGGGGTGGCGTAACGGCTCGCTGAAACTGTGACGACCAGTCGGGGATCTGCTCGGCGGCGGTCCAACCACTCAATTGCGGTGCCCACAGCAGCGACTTGTTGGTAATGCGGCCGGCTTGAATTCCTTGCTGGATCTGTTCGGGTGAAAAGGGACCTTGGGTCTGCCCATTGACGGCCACGTGCCAGGCAGGCGGTGGTGGTGGAGCGGGTGGACCACCCATCGCCGGAGCCCCGATACCAGGGGCTGACATCATTCGGCCAGCCATCGCCACACCCATCCCTAATCCGAGGCCTTCGCCGCCGCCACCATGTGACGCCGACTCTCGCATGGCTTCACCCAGAGAGTACTGCTGGAACTTCCCCATGTCGCCGATGACACCCATGCTGGTTCGCGTATCCAGCGCCTTTTCGACCGCTTCAGGTAGCGAGATGTTCACGATGAACATCTGAGGAATCTCCAGGCCGTACTCGTCATCAACGCGTTCTTGAACGTACTTGCGGAGTTCTTCGCTGAATTCGCGATAGTGCGCCGCCAGGTCCAGCGCGGCGATTTGCTTCTCGGCGATCATGTCGGCGAAGGCCGTATTGATGATCGATCGCAGCAGTTCCGTAACTTCATCGGCTTCGACCACGCCATCCGTACCGACCAACTCGGTCAACAACGCTCGCGGATCAACCGCTTTCAGCGCATAGGTTCCGAACGCACGCAGGCGGATCGGGCCAAACTCGGGATCACGCAGCATGATCGGATTGGGGGTGCCCCATTTCAGATCGGTGATCTGCTTCGTGCTGACAAAGTAGACTTCCGACTTGAAAGGACTGCTGAAGCCATACTTCCAGCCAGCCAGGGTGCTGAGAATTGGCAGATTCTGCGTATTGAGCGTATGTGTTCCCGGTTCGAAGACATCGCCGATCTTGCCCTGCAGCACGAAGACCGCCAGTTGCCCCGGCCGGACGATGAGTTGAGCCCCCTGCTTGATCTCGTTCTGATAACGCGGGAAACGCCAGACGAGAGTATTCCGGGTGTCATCGAGCCACTCGATGATATCGATCAGTTCGCCACGCAGTTTGTCGAACAATCCCATGATGCGGACTTTCTGTGGACAAAGGCTTAGAGAGACGTGTGGGTTGATTCTATCCAGCAGGTAGTTAACGACTCAAGGACCATACTGGATCAATCGGATTTGACGGCAGAGACGAAACGATTCGGGTTTTCTCAGAATCCGTGTCGAATGGCACTCGAAGTTTGACCGAGGGGTCAGACAGAATTAAGATTTGTGAAATCTCCTTCACGGCGATAACCGTCGGTTTAACAACTCGGCCACCTCGGTTTCGTCATTTCAAACCATCCTTTTGCGAGTTTGGCAGAAGCGGACGTACATGTTTGGAACGTTGATACCTTCGGGGGGGGGTGATCCAATCCCACTTCGCAAAACGACGCTGATCGTCGGCCGCCGCCCCAGCTGCGACATTCAGTTGGATTTTCCCAACGTCTCGTCCAAGCATTGTGAGATGGCCTTCGTCAACGGCTACTGGCTGCTGCGCGACCTGAACAGCAGCAATGGCGTCAAGGTGAATGGTGTGCGCATCGAAGGGGAAAAATACGTCCAACCTGGCGATTCGATCATCTTCGCCAAACACAAATTCGAGATCGATTACACGCCCGATCCGAATGCACCTCCGCCAGAAGAAGTCGACCCGTTCTCAATCAGCCTGCTGGAGAAAGCAGGATTGGCAGGCGACGAACCGCGTCCCCGCCGGCCGAACCGTCCCCCCAATGTCGAACCACCTAAAAAGCCGCCGCAAGAGATGGACGATGACGATCGCGCGCTCGAGTGGATGGCCGACGAATAAAAACGGCTCACGAACTCAGAGCCTGTGCCGAATTCTGATTTGGGCCGCTACTCCGCGCGGAGGGCTCGCAGTTCGCCAGCCTCTAAGATCAACAACAGGCCCTTACCTCCGGAGTCTCGGGCGATTGCAAACGCGTCGCTATCACGTTGTTGAGGTAGCGTTGTGAGCTTGGCCCCCTTCAAGTTGACGATGACGAGTTCATTCGTGATATCGATGAAGGCCCAGTCGGCAATGCCGTCACCATTGATGTCGCCAGAGGCAAACGTGGGGGCGCGCCAGTTCGAATCGGCTTCTTTCGCCGGCGTCGACCATGCCACAGTCCCCTCTTCATCCAAAGCGGCTGTCACATCGCGAGAGACGACAATTTGAATAGCGCCGTCGCGAGCATCGCGATGAGCTGCCATGGACGAGAAGTAGTTGCCCAAGGGGTTGAGTGTCTTCAGGAGTTCACCTTTTGAATCGTAGATCTGCACGGTGCCGTTCGCCTCGGTCACGAAAACTCGTGCTGCTGAAGTCGCTGTCGCAGAGATGATAGCCTGGTTCCAGACGTTCCCGATGGCAGTGACTTGCCAGAGTTTTGCCCCGTCGCCTGAGACGGCATGTAAACCACCGTTGCCGTTCATGCCCACGATCATCTCATCGATGCCATCCCCATCCAAGTCACCCCAATGAGCACCATTCACACCCTGCTCGCTCGGATACGCCCAAACAGTCGTTCCCTTCCGATCCAAGACAGTGACCACAGTTCCCCAGTTGGAGTAGGCCAACAGTCGAGGACCTTGTGGGTGACGACCGAGTGTCGCGAATTCGGTGTCCTCGGGCAGATCGACTGTCTCCATCACTTTGCCATCCAGACTGACAATTCTCAATTTATCGTCGTATCCAACGACCAGAATGTCGTCGGTCCCATTCGCGTCCCAGTCTGCAACTGATAAAGACGCCCCTTCGACATCTTCGACCGTCCATGCCGGAGAGAGCGTCACTTTGTCAGGTGAATCAACTAAACTGCTTTTAGGCATCTCAGGAGCGGTCTTTGCCACACCCGTGTAATCCGCACCAGTCGCATGCGATTTCAACACTTCGTAGTCGTGATAACCGACGAGGATGTCTTGAATCACGCCCTGGCGATCAATCACAAATGTGGTGGGGAAGGCATCGATTTGATCAAACGGAGCGGGTAGGTCGCCGGAGGAAACCATCAAGTAGGTAATCTTGTGTTCCTCTGCGAATTCTTTGATCACCGAGGATTCTTCGTCACTGATGCCGATGATGACGAGCTCTTCTGAAAACTCTTCGTGCAGCTTCAGAAAATGTGGGATCTCGGCTCGACAAGGCCCGCACCAGGTCGCCCAGAAGTCGAGGATCACCCGTTTGCCCTTGAGCTCACTGAGTGTCACCGTCTTGCCATCGATTGTGGTGAGAGTCAGCTCAGGAGCGATGACACCCTTCCAATCTACATTCTCGGCAACCTGCGAAGATTGATGGCGGTTGATCTCTTTTAGGAATGCTTCCAGCGTGTTGCCGACCACCCTGATATAGAACACGAGGAACACAACACTCAGGACGATCCCCATCAAGGAGAAGCCAATCCCGGTCCAAGCGAGTCCATTCGACGGCTTCCGCTGAAATAAATGAATCACCCCGAGTAACGCCCCGACCAAACCAATGAGGCTGCCAACAAGGATTACGCTGCAGATACAAGCCAGGATCCCAAGGATCAAACAGACAACTGCCAGACCATTGCCGCGCGAACGACGAGAATCGAGATCAGGGGCCATCTGAGGCGACCTTCCGTCTGAGTGCGAGAAGAAATCCACAGTTCCGAAAAATGGAAAGCGGGTAAATCCTACCGAAATTGGCAGGACAAAGGGGACCACTTTTTTTCGCGCAGGTCCATGTCCGGGATGAGTGGGACATTCTCACCAAGGTTCCGGTAACCTCGGCTCGATTAAATACGACAGATGGGACCAATGCGACCAACAGGATCTTGTTCCGTGCGTCGCATCGGCCCCATACGTCGCATTCACCTGATCAGCAGGGAGCTGACGCAGCGCGATTCACCGGCAAAACAATCGTCAAAGAACGCCA
>JAQGHU010000106.1 GCA_028291515.1 Schlesneria sp. | reverse complement strand
CTCCGGCTGCGTGACACAACCTCCGGCTGCGTGACACAACCTCCGGCTGCGTGACACAACCTCCGGCTGCGTGACACAACCTCCGGCTGCGTGACACAACCTCCGGCTGCGTGACACAACCTCCCATTCTACTGGGAGTGAAGTGGTCGCAGATTTGCGATCCGTTGTCAAAGGACTAACGAACTCGGCAAGTCGGGCTGTAAGGTGTCTGGCGATCGGAGTCAAAGTGGTGTCGAGCCACCGCACTCCAACGTTCGCTGATGATTCGGCATTCAATTGTGAAAGAGCTATTCCTCTGTGCGAACAACGTCCACTGACATTCACCCAATGTCTTGGCGACCTTGGCTACGCAGAGGGGGGATCCGCACTCGGATTGTGATTCTCTTGTGCCATAAAACGGGTGACTCGATCAAACCCAATTTCAGAGATTTGGGGAAATTAGTTCCAGTTTTTTTGCAGCGACGAGGCGGCAAAATTGATACGCAAAGTCACGAAGGGCGCAGGGAAGAAAGAGTTTGAAACACAGAGGCACAGAGATAACAGAGAAGGCGAGCAGGAGGGCCGTTCGTAGGTCCGCGTGCTGATTCAACCACCAAAACCAAGCAGCCACCACCACGGCACAAAAAGCAATGTCCAGATAAAACCAAGGACAAGCAGAATTATTGGGGCGTACAGCGTTCGGGTTTTCTGCGCATGCTTCCACCATGATGCGGCGGCGAGAAAGCAGAGGAATGCAGGTGCTGACGCGATCGTAACACACACGTACATCGCGGCATCGGAAACTTCGTTCGCTGCCATACTGCATCTCCACGAGTCTCAGTTGTACCAAGCGAAGTGCAGCGGGGTCGCTGCACTTGTTATCATGCCGCAATGCACACTTTCTTCCACGGCTGGCGACGAAAGGCGGGGGTCGTCACGCTGGTGATGGCGTGTGCGTTCATGTGTTTGTGGCTGAGAAGCCGCGTTGTGATGGACGACATTCAGTTCTCAATGGGCAATCGACAGCACGAGATCATGATGTCCAATGGCGTGATCGAATGGGGTGGATGGAATAGGGATTGGGGTCTCTTTTGGGGCTGGTCTTCTACTCCGGTGACACCAGACTTCTGGAGGTTCTCGCCAGCAGCCTGGGATGGCATGTACGACGAGCCAGATATCAGATTCGAGAAGTGGCGTACCTCCTGTTCAACAATCTCCACGCCTTTTGCCATCACCGCGATCGCCATGATTCTCTGGCCGCGGCAAAAGCAGAAAACATCCGATCAACCCGCGGGTACGAATAGTAATTCAAACTGACCCACTACCCGTTTCTCATGTTGCGGGAGGTACGACAAATGTCGGATGGCGAAACGATGCAATGGTTGAATGATGAGAAATTCGTCATTCACAAAATGTCCGACAAGTGGGAAGACGTGGGCGGAGTCTACATCTTTGCGCAGTTCGATAGAGAGTACTGGTTCGCCGATTATGTCGGCGAAACTGAATCGTTTGCCGAGCATCTACCAAACCACGAGCGATGGCCAGACGCTGTCAGATGCGGATCAACTCATGTGCATACTCTCGTCGTCGACGACAAGACCAGTCGCCGCAGTTTGGGAGAGCAGCTAATTCAACGCTACCGACCACCCATGAACACTCCGGAACCATCACCAATTTAGCCGGACAGTACCGTATTGTGAATTCCACACGTTGAAGCGTCAGGCAATGACTTCTGGGTTCTCGTTATTGGAGAGGGGTCTATGCGAGCTTGTCATCTTGTGCTGACTGCTTTGATCATGATAGGTCCCTCCTGCGCATGGGCCGAGACATGGACTTCTGCAGATGGGATTCTGTCGGTGGAGTCGCCGGATGCTGCTCGGTTCCACGTGATACCGACGCCGCCAACTCCATTTCTGATCATCTGGAAGTCCGATGACGAAGAAACAATGATGGGCATCGTGAAGGCGGATATTCCTGGTGGTGTCGGACTGATTCAAGATTCGATGGAAGAGGGACTCTCTAAGGAAATCGGCGCGCCTGTTCGTCGATTGCCCTCAAAACAGTTGTCAGGACACGAAGTGTGGACGATGGCCGCGAATGCACCGGTCGGCAATGTCACTCAGTCTATCGTTCGGCACAACGATGTGGTCTATAAATTGATGGTGGTCACTCAGCCCGACAGTCCAGACATCGGGAATATCAATCGCTTCCTGAATTCGTTGACCATCACGCCGCCACCGGGTGAGGCGAGACCAGCCCACACCAATCCTGGTGGAGGTGTCGATGTCAACAAACTCTCAGGACAGGTCGGTGCCTTCGGGATCTTCCTGGGGATTGGGTTAGTCATCTATCAAGTGTTCCTTCGCAAGAAGACTGCTCCGCCAGGGCAGTAAATGATTGTTGGAGGTGGAGCAGGGGGAATGGACGGGTCGAACAGATCCAATAACAAAGACCGAATCGCCGGGGCCATGAATGGACCTGCCCACCTGTCCACTTTTCATCCGCCGGCTTCAAAAAGTTTTTCATCACCGGAAGACCAGATAGTTTCGCCGCTATCGCGTGTGACCTTGTCCGCAAACGTCCATTTGCCATCTACACGGCGGAGCCGTATGAGTTGCGTCGACGCGCCGTTCCTTGCCGTGAAGAAGATGTTGAATCGACGTGTCTCAGAATCTTCGAGCGGAAATACTACTGACTGGAGTGACATTCTTGGATTGAGCGTCCTTGAAAAGGGGCTGGTCCAATTGGGGTTGCGCTCGTGAGGCAAATCACTGACGGATCGAAATCCAGCAGCGATTACATACACTCGAACATCTTGACGACCTGCCTGTATTGTTCAGCAGCAGTGATGCGGCGGGATGGCTGTGGTCGACGCTTCGTCGCCCACAGTCGATTTGGGGGCGACATCTGTGAACAATGTCACTGCCCGATTGCAGATTCTCTTGGACTATCGCCAAGCAGCACATGTATGAAATGCCAGAGGATGATCCAAGGAGCAGTGAGCACGATGACTTGAACCCATCGGACGATTGAGCTGCCGCTGCCAGGCCCAATGTTCAGCGCGAGGTAGTTGGGGCGACTACGAATTTCCTCGCGTTTTGGATAGCCAATCGCCCAGTAGGAATATTTGTTTTCGTAGATAATCCCCCACAAGTACTGGAGTACCACGCGATTCACAAAGTAGCTGGTATGCGCTGCCCCAGGGTTCCATGTGCCATTTGAGACTTCAAAGTTGTCGACGCACACCTCGGTGTCGGTCGCATTCGGCGGGCTTTCCAGCGAACCGCTGATGATATCGGCCTTGTCCCAAAAATTGATCCAGTGAAGGTACGGTGTGTTATTATTATTACCAAACGGCTTTCGTCCCATATCTCCGCGTACGGTTTCTGCAACGCGTGTATAACGATGGGAGCGGCCTGGATCGCTTTCGAAGAAGTAGTGAATCTTGTCGATCGGACTGCCTGCCGTGACGAGATGCTCAATCTTGTTGATCTCTTCTTTTGTGATCAGATCGACATCGCATGACTTGAAACGATCATCGTTGTGATCACGCGCCCAATCTTCCTTTCCCAATTCCAGCAAGACGTCGTGGGCAATCGCAGCTCCTAAACTGTGGGCAATCACAACGACTCGTAAGCACTTCTCGTCTGTAAGTACGTGCTTCAACACATTGGCGCCGTAGCGCAGAATTTCTTTCCGTTGCTTGAAGCGAACATTGGTCTCCTCGTAGGTACTCCAGAAAACAACATCCCCGAAGTACCTGCTGAGAAACGGAGCAAATCCAAATAGCGTCGCAAAAGCCGTCACGATTGTCGCCGCATTCCAATCACCACCAAGCAACCCCTTGACTGGAGCGATCCCAAGGAAAATAGACACTAATTGAAGAGACCCGAGCACGGCGAGCCCAATTGCCAGGACAATCGATGTCAGCACTGCGGCGTTTCGCAGTTCCGCGAAAAGAATGTAACGCATCCAGGCGTCCGCAATGAGCGGAATGCGCGTGAGAATGGGATCGTCAACACGAAGCCGTTCCAGTTCTGCTTTCAGAAAATCCCGAAATTCGGCGAAGCTTCCAGTCGGATATTTTCTGCGGGCTTCCAGACCCTCAAAACGGTGATAAGCTCGAAGCAGGATTCGCATGTCGCCCGGTTGTATTCGGACGGCCTTGTTTTGGGATGTTGATTGGCCTGCCTGCGGAGGTTGTGGAGGCGGCTTCGAGGCAGCTCGCAGATTAAGAGCCTTATGTCTTGCATCGAGTTCCCTGAGCGCGGCTCGTCTGAGGCGGGCATGCCCACGCCAGTCCCAGGTCGGCAATAGAGTTTGTATCCAGGAAAACCGACCAGTCGGCCGGGGATTTGGAGCGACCGGCTGCTTTTTCTGTGTGTCGGGCCGTAGTGATTTGAGTTGATTGCTGCCCGTACCTAACAGCATCATATAGGGACGAGTCGCCTGCTTGACCAGCCACAACAGAACTGCTTTCGCACCGACTTCCTGTGCTGTGATGGGAGCCCAATATCCCTCGTAGAAACGCACCAGTCGACTGCTTCGAGGAGCGAGCGGGCCGTTCATGGTGTTCTGTCGAGTTCCCGGATGAAGCGTGCGAATGTATTGGATAACTTCGCCAGGCATGACGCTTGATGGCTCGACATGGCAAGTGATGTCGAACAAGGCTCGCTTGCCATTATTGCTGACATCGTCTAATGCCTCAACCAATCGAGATGTTTCTTCCAGACGCCGCTGGCTTCCCATCCCATGAAAATAAACGACAGCAACGTATTCTGCGCGGACATCTGTTTGTTTTCCCGCAGCTTCAACAGGAGTCTCTTGAGTGACTTCGCTAGCGACCAGATTCTCATTGACGCGAGGTGACTCGTTGGACATGAAAATCGAAGTCCCTCAGACTATACGGCGTACGGGCCGCTAGTCACCGACATCGCGGCCACTGTTGTCAGTAAGAAAAAGACGGATGGCAGGAGTTGGACCCACCTACGTTGTGTACCACCGGGATCTCGTCTTTTGTTCTAGATTATCGGTAGTCACACTACACAGTTCATGCGTAGTGAGACTAGAACGACGTGAGACTATCCAACTAATCTATCACTTGCAATACTAATATTCAGACGAAAGTAACGTACTGGTACAGTTTCCGGCTGGCGCGTCGAGGCGGCTGCCGTCGAGCGTTTCGCTCGCCCCCAGTGATTGTTGCAGGGATGCGGTTTCCGAATCGCCTGTGGGCGACGAAGCGTCGACCACAGGCACCTCCCCGAGCGAGGTCTTTGAGGTCATTTGCTGTAATCGAGATAGTCACTGAAGGTTGCGTTGCTCGATCCCTCTGATGAGGGGCCTGAATCCTCAGCGAACTTTTGCTGTGCGAGCCAGAGCACCAGGACTACAGGAACTGCAGTCAGTACCACGCGCAGCGTGGCTCGGGTTCGTGGTCCCCACTGGCGGAGTTGCGGCAAGTCCGGCACGCAGGCCAGCAGCGGAGTTGCAAATAGTCCTACCGCATGCAGAGTGGTCAGCCCCGCAAACAACCTGCCGATGACGAGCAGCGAAAACAAGGTGACGATGGCCACCGCGACCGCTCCAGACGCATGTCGGCTGTCGCTGAAAGCGATGACTCCCACGGCGGCTGCCAGTGGGAGTCCGAGTTGCCCTCCAGTGGCATAACCCGAAAGCATCATCGTCACGGCCGTACCGGCGGCCGTGATGGCGACAGCGATGGTCGCCGACCGGCTGGCCTGAGTTGCCAACTGCGTCAGCAAGATCCAAACCAACATCAACACCGCGGCGAGGCTGGTGAAAATGGCCGCCGCAATTCCTGTCGTCCACTCTCGGCTGCCGGGACCAGAGAGGTCAGTCACGTAGCTGGAGCCGTAGACCAGCAGTGGCGCTGCCAGCACGGCCACTGTTGCTCGCAACACCCATCCGACCCACCAGGTACGACTGGTGATCACCACTTCGGTGAGGACGATTGCGGGTATTAGTATGAGCTGGAGGCGGTCCAGCGCCCCTCGCGGAGGGACCTGAGGGGTGAGCCCCAGGACCCATGCTCCTGCAAAGACGCCCAGCCCTACGCCAACCGCCCCGCCGGACACGCCAGACCGGCCGAGCGACCAGGAGATGATCACCGCAAGGAAAGCAGCGATGCCGATCGCCTGGGCCATGAGAACTGGGTTGGGCATCGAGTACCTCCTCGACAATGTGGACAACGGTGACTGGATAGATCCACCGCAATACCGGAGTAATCCTCTTGTTCATCGAACACTATGAGACTTAGCGGCTCGGCAGGAGCCTCGCCCTCCCAGAAGACGATCACTCCGATTCGGTTGTGGACTTATCTAGTTCCTGGTCCCCTCGAAGCTGGCGGAGATAAACACGTCGTCGCCGATCATTTCGAGCATCTTGTCCATGCCGAACTCGCTGCGCTTGATCTTGAACTCGGTCGAGTAGCCGGTTCGCTGAACGCCTTTCGGGAATTCGGCCGTCTTGCCACCGGTGACGATGATCGTGATCTGCTTCTTCATCCCATTGAGGGTCAGCACGCCAGTCACTTCGTACCCACCTTTGACAGGCTTGGCGGATGTACTCTTAAAGGTGAGGTTGGGGTACTGCTTGGCGTTGAAAAAGTCGGGGCTTCTCAGGTGCTCGTCCCGCTTGGCGTTGTCTGTATCGACACTGTCTACCTTGGCTGCGATGTCGAACCGGGTGGCGGCGGGGTTGCCGGGATCGATTGTGAATGTCCCGGACAGATCCTTGAACCGGCCGTGAGTCCAACTCAGGCCGACATGCGAGATTTTGAAGGTGACGGCCGCATGGGATGCCTCCAGTGTGTAGTCATCCGCCCGCAGAGTGGGAGTGACCGTCATGGCAGTCACGAGAACGAAGCCGAATAGTCGCGCAGTCATATTCAATTCTTCCTGAAAAAGTTGGCCGGACGCCTGTCGCGTCGGCAGCTACCAAGGGATGTCACAAACGTGTCCCTCACCGCGAGGGACTGTACCAGCCGCCGCTTGGACGTAGAATGCTCTATCGGCCGGTTTTCTAGTTCAATCGTCCAGGATCAGGTGCAAAATGGATGTGCTGACGGATGTCATTCAAATCACGGGCGCCAAGATTCGGATTGATCGATGCGTCTCGGTCGATCGTTCTTTTTCTCTGGTCGGCGATTGGGCCGAACACGGTGCCTTCTATGCGACGAACCGCGGTCAGGTCCGTGTGGACTGCCAACCGGGTGAATCAGTCATTCTGAATTCGGGCGATGTCTTGTTCCTGTTCGATGGCAAGAGTTCGTTGTCACCCGAGCCCGCTGCGACGGACCCGGCTGAGGTCATTGTGGGGCGTGTCGAGTTCGCCGTCGGTCAGACCGGATTGGGGGCCGTGAGTTGGCCTCCCCTGTTGTCCCTACAAGCGACGGATGACGTGCGCGGTTTGGTGAATCGACTGGCGGACGAAGTGCGGGGTGCTCAATCAGGCTGGGAAGCGGTCGCAAATGGACTGGCCAATGTGCTGCTGGTCGCCGCGATCCGGGCTCATCGAACGCCGAATTCCGAATGTGCGGCTCACGGTTGGCTGCGGGGGCTGTCCGACCCGGAGATCGGGCTTGCCTTGCAACTGATGCACGAGCGCCCCGCCCACCCGTGGACGGTTGCCGAGTTGGCAGGTCGGTTGTCGATTTCTCGATCCGCCTTCGCAGCCCGATTCAAGCAGGTGACCGGTCGACCGCCGCTGACCTATTTGACATGGTGGCGGTTGTGCTGTGCTGCGGCTCGATTGAGACGCCGCGATGGAGCGACCGTGGCGCAGGTGGCTCGCGAAGTCGGCTACGAAACGGAAGCGGCCTTCGGTAAGGCGTTTCGAAGGCAGTTCGGTCGTACGCCAGCGCAGGTCCGTCGAGAAGGGGGCGGCTCAAGGCCCGCGTCGACACTTCAAGTCGAACTGAAGAAGCGCGACCCGTTCGTCGTCCGCGAACAGGAAGTGGCGATCAACCTGATTCGATCGGCTGCGAAGTTGCAAGGGGAATTCAAACCGCTCATCGAACGCCACGGACTCTATGGTCCGGCTTACAACGTGCTACGGATCCTGCGAGGGGAAGGGAAGGCCTTGCCGTTGGCGGAAGTAAGCTCGCGGCTCATCGTCCCGCACGCCCTCGAGGAGGTTGTGTCGTCGTTGCATTCGCAGGAGCTCATCGAATGCGACGGTCAGAAGATGCTGACGCTGACAGCCCGCGGCAGCGAGTTGCTCGCGGCCCTCGATGTCCCCGTGATCGATCTGCACCGCCGACAACTCGCCCACCTCTCAGCCGGAGAACTGGCCGAACTCAACCGGTTACTGGTGAAGGCGCGCCGACAGGATCACTGAGATGTTTAGTTCCTGGCCACACTCTCAATTGACAGATGGGTCAAAATCGCGAAGTGATTGCATCCGCTCGAGCATTTCCAGGACTTGCCGGGCTTTGTTCAGCAGCAGCGGTGCGGGGGCTTGCTCGAAGTGCTGAACCGCTTGTCGGACCATGCCGAGTTCCGCCTGATGACGGCCTGTTTCGCAGAGCAAGGCCGAGAGATTGAGCAGATCGATGCCCATCAGTCGATTCGCCCCAGCGACCTGATGCTGGCGATAGACGTGGATCAAGGTTCGGATCGCCGAGCGAGGCTCTTCGGTCAGCCCAACAAAAACGGCCGCCGTGGCATGAGCTTCCAAGGCTACATCGCAATCTTCTCCTAACATTGTGCAGCCTGCGGAGAGCGAAGTTGCCAGTTCGGTTCGGCGGGATAGCCACGCATCATTCGCCAAGCCGAGCAGTTCATCGGGGCCGCAATCATCCCTCTGCAGGATCGCACGTTGCTGGAACCGGCGGGCCAGGTCGGCGTCGCCCAGTTCGCGATAGATAGAGGCGAGATTGTGGAAGATCACCCCGAGTGCTTCGCGATCACCTGTTTCCGAGGCCATGTCGAGGGCTGCGGTCAACTGGCAGATGGCGGCGTTGTATCGCTCTCGCTCAGCCAGCGAATTGGCGAAGGTCAGTCGGCTTTGTGGTGAATCATCCGTTGCGACAGCCGTCAGATAGCATTGGTCCGCGCTCACCCAATCGCCAGCGCAGGCGAATACTTCGGCGCGCTGGAGCTCGCTGATGACAAGGAAGCGGGGATTGGAATCAGGTGTCGACATAACTTGCATTCTCCGTTCATGCTTTCAGGACGTAAGCAGAACGAGCGTGCAGACGGAAAGGCCTCTTGCGCCTTCTCTTGCTACAAACCGTAGGCACGGCAAAGCGGCAAACGAAAAACACAATTCCCGACAAGCGACCTGAGATGTCAGCATTGTCCCTAAATTGCCTATTTTGTCAATTGCGACCGCTCAGCAATTTGCGGTCTCGGGTTGAACGAGGCCATTTTTTGGGGATTCCTCGCTCGTCGTGCTACCGAGCGAACGATGAGCAGATCCGCCGCTTTAACAGCAGGACAGACGAGAGCAGAGTGAGAGGAATCACCAAGTATCCATAGGGAATCACAATGGTCAGCTGTTGTGGACTGTTATGCGCGAACAAACCACCCCACTCAATGCTTTGTCCGTAGGGAAGACTGCGGGTCATTTCCACGGGAACACTTACTGTCGCAGGTACGGGATTTTCGATGATTTGCCCGGGTAATGAGACTGAACCATATCGTTGGAGGGGCAATCCGGTTGAACCATTTTGTTGGCCGGGTAACGTGGTTGAACCGTATTGCGCGTAATCCGGTCCTTGATCCGGTTCCTGGTTGGTTTCGCCGTAAACTGCTAACTCAGGAACATCAGCAGGTTCTTCCAAAGCTTTTGGCCGAAAACTTAACTCTTCATGCGACTTACCTGTCCGCGTGCGGTATCTGGTTCCGGACCCTGTATTGTCAGGATTCTGATATTGTTGAAACACAAGCCCATCCTTGGCGGAAATAAAGCGAAGTTCGGTTTCGCTCCCAACTTCCAGGTTCACCAAATCCGAAACGCTGAAACTTCTAATCCAGCCTCCCGCCAGAGCTAGCGTTATCAGTAGGGCCAGCACCCCCAATTTCGGTCGCCAACCGTGAAAAAATCCCTCTGTTGAGGCGGTTCGGTGCGACTGCGGCGTGGCGATGGCAGTGTTAACAACTTCGCCCTTATTCCCGCCTCGACGTGAACTGTAGAGCAAAGTCGCCGCCACGAGCGCGCAAGGCAGCGCCAGCATCCAGTGCGGGATGACAATTCCAGTTTGTGAACTATCCGCATACGATTCTTGGACGACTCGTAGCCCCCACAGTCTCCGGTCCAGCGTGATCTTTCCGGGGTCGTCATCGACTTCAAGCGAATCCTCTAATAGGTCGGGGCTAGCAGTGTCGACTCGAAAGGACCCTTGCGGCAGTGGCAGGACTCCATCAAGTTTTGCGCCCTCACTGGTTGCTGAAGATTGCATCACGAAGTTATTCGCCGGATCCGCGAAGTCGGAATGCGTTGCTGGAGTGATCTTCTCCTCTTCGATCTGGGCATCAGCACTTGAAATGGAATCTGGCAACCGCGGATCGACCTCCTTTGGTTCGAAGGTCATCGTCGCAGTCGAGTACAGTCCAGAGACCGTCCAATTCACCTGTGAGGGAGGCGAGAAGTCGTACGATCCAGAGATCAGAATGTTGCCAATGGGCGATGGGTCTACCTCCCGATGGCGTCTTGCAAGCAGATCAACGGCGGATTTGACCCAAGCTCCGGCAAAGAAGAGCGTCGCGAGCAGAGCTACGATTCCGCCGCGCCATCGCCACCGCTGGAAAAGATCATCCATGATTTTCCTGTCACTGTCGGATCGTTCCACCCTGCCAACGAATCGAAGACTACTGGGATGACGTCTCAGCGTCTATGTCTTGATTTGCCGACTTGTCTTGGCAATCGGTGAGACTGCCAAGAGATTTCGAGCACGAATTTCGTCCGCTATGGCATTCGGGGCACCCGCGCCACCAATGTCAGATTGGCAGTCGGATGAATTTGCCAGGGCGGAAGACTCGCCATCATGGCAGAGGTCTCAAATCGCCGATCGCCAGAAGATCAACCAATTCAGTACGTTATGGACTATGGATTCTTTGGCGCGCGGTTCGCTTAGCCATTTCTGCGTCTCGCAGTGTCGGTAGACATTTTCAAGCTCGGCCGCAGTGTGCCTGCATATCTGGAGAAGGTGAGATGGCGAAAAAGGCAAGTGCCTCGAATGACATCAAGTTGGTACCGCTCGGCGACCGTGTGGTTGTGAAGCGAGCCGAGGCAGAAAAGAAGACCGCTGGGGGTATCGTTCTGCCGGACAGTGCCACTGATAAGCCACAACGAGGTGTCGTGCTGGCTGTTGGCGAAGGGCATGTGAAGAGCAACGGAACGAAGGCTCCTTTGACGGTCAAAGCCGGCGACGAAGTGATCTTCAGCTCCTATGCAGGCGACGAATTCAAGGTTGGCGAAGAGAACTACCTGTTGATGCGCGAAAGCGACATCCTGGCAGTGATCGGCTGATTCCATTCGCCGCGCGGATTTCGCCAGCGGCGTCGCAAATTTCCCAAGACAGATCAAGCACACCAATTAGGAGCATTACGACATGCCCAAGATTATCGCCTTCGATCAAGAAGCGCAGGAAGCGATGAAGCGCGGCGTTCAGAAGCTGGCGCGTGCAGTTCGCGTGACGCTCGGCCCCCGCGGTCGCAACGTCATCATCGAAAAGAGCTTTGGCTCACCAACCGTCACCAAGGACGGTGTCACTGTTGCTCGTGAAATCGAACTACCAGATAAGTTCGAAGACATGGGTGCCCGCATGGTTCGTGAAGTCGCCAGCAAGACTTCCGATACCGCCGGTGACGGAACCACCACCGCAACCGTTCTCGCCGAAGCGATCTACGTCGAAGGCCTGAAGGCTGTTGTCGCCGGTGTGAATCCGATCGACATGAAGCGCGGCATGGACAAGGCTGTTGAGCAGATCACTGCCAAGCTGAAGGCCGCCGCCGTCGAATGCAAGAACAAGAAGGCGATCGCTCAAGTCGGTACTGTTGCCGCCAACGGCGACACCGAAATCGGCAACATCCTCGCTGACGCGATGGAACAAGTCGGTAAAGACGGCGTCATCACCGTCGAAGAAGGCAAGTCGCTGACGACCACCTTCGAAGTGGTCGAAGGGATGCAGTTCGATCGCGGCTACCTGTCGCCTTACTTCGTCACCGATCCACAGTCGATGGAATGCGTGCTGGAAGACGCTTACGTTCTGATCCACGAAAAGAAGATCAGCAACATCAAGGACCTGGTTCCAGTCCTGGAAAAGGTCGTCAACAGCGGCAAGCCACTGTTGATCGTCGCCGAAGAAGTCGAAGGCGAAGCCCTCGCAACGCTCGTGATCAACAAGCTGCGTGGCACGTTCAAGATTTCCGCCGTGAAGGCTCCTGGTTACGGCGATCGTCGCAAGGCGATGCTGCAAGACTTGGCAATCATGGTCGGTGGCCAAGCCATTTTCGAAGACCTGGGCATCCAACTCGAAAACGTTCAATTGTCGGACCTCGGCCGCGCCAAGCGGATCGTGATCGACAAGGACAACACCACGATCATCGAAGGCTTGGGCAAGACCGCCGACATCAAGTCGCGGATCGAGCAAATCCGTCGTGAGCTGGCCAATTCGAGCAGCGACTACGATCGTGAAAAGCTGGAAGAACGCGTTGCCAAGTTGTCGGGCGGAGTCGCTCAGGTTAACGTCGGTGCCGCGACCGAAAGCGAAATGAAAGAAAAGAAGGCTCGCGTTGAAGATGCGTTGCACGCAACTCGCGCTGCCGTCGAAGAAGGTATCCTGCCAGGTGGTGGCGTGGCCCTGCTGCGTGCGTCTCTCGACCTCAAGCCAAGCGGTTTGAACGAAGACGAGACGACCGGTTACAACATCATCGTGCGTGCTTGCCGAGCTCCTTTGACCCAGATCGCCAACAACGCCGGTATCGACGGTGCTGTGATCTGTGAAAAGGTTTCCGAGCAGAAGGGTAACTTCGGTTACAACGCTGCGACCGGCGAATACGAAGACCTGGTCAAGGCCGGTATCATCGATCCTTGCAAGGTTACCCGAAGCGCCCTGCAGAACGCTGCCAGCGTGTCGACCTTGTTGCTGACCAGCGATGCTTTGATCGCCGAGAAGCCAAAAGACGATGGCCCTAAGAAGGGTGGCGGCGACCACGACATGTACTAATCGCCAGTCCGGTCTTTCCCCTCGATTGACCGAACAGAACGCGCTCGAAAAGAACAGCCCGCAGGTTTGACCTGCGGGCTGTTTTCGTTTGACGAGTGAGGGGTAATGAACTGGTGCTAACCACAGCGGCAATCGTTTCAAGCACGGGACCAATCGAGTCCACTCGATTCGTCCAAATTGAGCCGTGACCTCAGCAAGGCGATTCGCCCGTCGATTGCGGCCACATTCAATGCGGCGTACAGCCCGATCCTACCTCCGTGACGTCTCAGCCGGTTTGACCGGACGCATGCCACCTCGACGATTAACTCGTCATCCAGCAGACGACGTGGAATCGAGCCAACCCAATTACCGTTGTCTGGATACTTGATGGCGAGGTCATCGGGAATGACGTCTGTCGTGACTTCGCCATGCTTCCGAAGTTTTTCGAGGAACTTCAGTTCAGCCTGCTCGACTTGGGATTGTGGGATTCTCTTCATCAGAAATCCCTCCTGACATTTTCAAGCATTGCACATACTCCAGTGGAACATTTGTCGTTCGGCGGCAACTACCAGTGTTGCTCACCATTCGCTGGATATGGCGTTCCGTAGTGCGGAACTTAGTTCCGACTCACGGAACAAATCGCGGAACTACTTGGAAGCCGTCTCCCAAATGATTTCCAAGGCAGCAGGAGCATAAACAAAGCTATCTCCATTGGTTGCCCTACAACTCAAACGAAAGTGATTGGCGAGTGTTGGCATTAGTATTTGGAGTTTGTTGTAGACACGGCTTAGTTGCTTGTGAAGTTTCGACCGGAGAATGTCATTTGGATTGTTGAGATCGCGGGACTTCCCCTTCAGTCCCTGCATTTTAATGGCATGCCTTTCCAAATCCCTCAGCTCGGATTCAAGCTCGCTTCGCAACAGTTCAGAATCAGCAGCTTCAATGTCAATCTTAAGCTGCTTCCGTTTTGCGGCAATTTGCTTGAGTGACATTGCGTCAGCTACCTCTTGGCGACTCCTCCTATCACCATGCGCTCTCACTGTTCCCGGCCCAGCGTCGAGTTCCAACATCGATACAGGAGTGCCCGGTGATTGAACGAGTCGGAAGAGTACAGATAGCCCTTTTCCAGTTGCCGAGCTGAAGTTCCCTGATTCGGTTTGGCCGTTGATACACCCACATATGAAATACCCGTCACCGTTAAGACGGAAGACGAAAGTGGTTGAAGCAGCCGGCAATTCGTTCGTCTCGATTTCTCCGCCAACCATTTGCATGGAGTGGAGAGTTGCCAGCCGCCGCAGAATCTCGGAAGCATCCATCTGCTCCACGTCGCTCGCTCGGCATCCCGCATCCACGACGAGCCTTTGCAGTGCAGATTCCCAGACGCCATTAATTTCCTCCAAGGACTTCAGCTGTTCATCAGTCGGGCAGTAGGTGCGACGAATGCTGTCCACACCCGGACCCACAATCTGCCGCCTCCAAATCGCACCTGCGACCGCCCGAGCCATAGAGTCGGGAAATGCATCTTTCGCACAAGGGTACAAGTCGCAGACAAGTCGCTCCCGTAAGGATTCTGCCCCGTTCGAAAAGTACATTTGTACAACTCGCGACTGCTCAAGGATCACTTTCGGGTCGGCAATCAAATCGGGCGCGATGATTTTGAAGTGGCTAAATGACGGACCACTCAAAATTGCCTTCCACCTCTCTGCCAGCTCCAACAGTCGTTGACGGTATTCCTCAGACCTTGCCTTGGTTGCTCCAGCTGCCAATTCACCCAACTGGCCGAGCGTATCCCCGAGCAACAGTGTCAACTCATCTCGATGCCCCCGTGACTTTGCCAGCTGCGTGTACAGCTTCTGCAATGTTAGGCGATTGTGGGAGCTGTGTTCCGTGCCTAACGCGTCGAGTGAGAGTTGCTTCGCACTGTCTCCGACGCGCCCGATCCCTCCGATAGCACTCGCAATCTTTCGGAGCGTATTCATCAGAACAGCCAACTCGTTGGATGATTCAGACGACAGCGACAACTCGGGCGCATTTTTGCTCAACCGATCTAGAAGCACTTCCAACTGCCGTTCCGATTCGAAGATCTCGGATACTGCATCATCGAAGTTCGGCGGAAGAGGAATCCTCCAAGTATTCAACGAACGCCGAGCGTTCCGAAGTTCCAACTGAATATCCTTCAAGATCTCCTCAGCAGGCGTCCGTTCCGACAAGTGTTCTCTCAATGCCGTCAGTAGTTCGCTGAGATGCACCGTCAAATCACTGACATTTCGAATCGGCCTCTTCGGAAAACTGAATTCCGAATCTGGTTCCCAGCCAACTATCAGTTCTCCGCTCGCGAACATCGCGTCTTGGAGTTGACGGCAGCAAGGTCCGAGGAGTGCAGCCAATCTGAACTGTTCATGTTTCCAGTCACTGAGGTTTGACTTTGCATTGTCGGAATTGATGACTCGTTCAGAGAGTGGAAGATCTCGCTTCTTGAATTCCGCTACGAGATGTCTCGCAATGGTCTTAAAGTCCTTCCGGTAGGATTCGACAATCGCTTGTTCACATGCCTCTCTGCAGTTTGGCAACTCGTCGAATTCGGACAGATCGACTTTAGTGAGGGGCGGGGCAGAACGCGAAACGATCAACCAATTGTTCACCTCGAATAGCAAACCGATGTATTCGTTTGTCGGTGCACCATCAATTGAGGCATCTGGCCCCACGTCGTAATTAGGAATGTTCGAAAGCCCTTGATCATGTCTTAATTGTTCAGCCGGCCAGTTCGCAATTATGGCATCGATGCAATCGATTGATGCAGTTGAAAAATGATCGACCTTAGCAACCCATACAGGTGGTTGTGCCGGTTTAGTCCAATCGCCAGGCTGCATGCAACGGATTCGCCGAAGCATTTCATCTTCGGCGAAGACATTCGTTGCAACCATCACTCCTGGAAGTCGTTGAATTGCGACGTGCAAAACAACGTCGCACCACAATCCCGCGAGGAGACAAAGATTGGATTCCTTTGGACGGTTGGGGCCGAAAATCCACTGTAAAATTGGCGATTCATAGACGCTCCAGATAAGTTTCGCGGCTCGGTCGCAAAGCTTCTCGACACGAGCAAAATTGTCTGAGGAAGCGAATACAATCTGCCATCTTTCGCAACCCGGCATCGTCTTGCACTCGTCCGGCACGTGCCAACTTGCAACTTGCTCTGACCAGTTTTCACCAACGTTCTTATTTAGAGTCCGCCAAGCTTTTGGATCGCCGTCTCGTCCGCTCAATTCCCAACCCCAGTCTCGGGCGTACAATCCACGCCGTCGAATTTCGTTTGCATATCGCCGCATTGGGTACGTGCGGTGCGGTTCAAAAGGGACATCTTCAGAAGCGTTATCGTCCCCCTCCCCTACTGGCCTACGAAGCGTAATGAAGGCGACATCGGGATCGCATTCAGCATCGACTAATTGTTTGAATTCCGACTGCAGCCTTCTCAGCGGTTCAATAGGACAGGGGATCGCGGGCATAACTCCTACTCTGCTAGGACCGCAGGACCTTGGAAGCAGGTCTGTGGGCGGGCAAGTTTCTTCGCGAAAAGGTGGCGACCTGTCGCGAGTTTATGGAGTATAGCCTACCGTCAAGTCGGTGAAGCACAACTCTCAGTTCGCTCTTGGAGAGCGGCTTCGAAAACGCCGTTCGTGAGCGGTTCGAGCCGGATGGAAGTGACACCCGAGTTGTGAATCAGGGTATCGCGCGGAGCGTTTCCCAAGCGGTTAAACGATCACTCTCACGCTTCATTCGACGAGTGAGGGCGACGTGGACTGGCACTCCCCGTTTCTCGTTCGACTGTTGGAATCCAGCCGCAGCGTTGGCAGAGAAAGAATGCCGGAGCTTGCAGGGCGATGAGGCCACCGAGCAGGAGCAGCCCGGAGATCGCCGATCCCGCTCCGTACAACATGAATCCGAGCGGGACGGCGAAGAAGAACAGCAAGACTGCAGAGATTGCGGCCGTCAGCAGGCGGTGTTTCATCAGAAATCCTCTGCTGTCATTCTAGACGGGGCGACCACTTCGACTATGGAGTGGCTGGTTTGGTTCTCAGCGGCGGCATGGAGTCGAAATTTGGACGCTCGACAGTGTAGCTGGTCCCGTAGTTACCCCAGTTGGAACTGCTGACTCCGTTCGCGGTCGAACCACGATGTGTGTCTGGGGACTTGATCAACGTCACCTTCACGATGCCGCGTTGACCGACCTTCAGGACGCCCGCGTGAACTGCGGCGGTCGCAAGATGAGAGTCGGCGGTGTAGACCTCGGAACCCCAGATGGAATAGCCGACTTGGCCGGTCACGTCGAAGTAGAACGTCTCACCGATGCGATTGGCGTATTCAGAAAGGCTGCCAGGATCGGGTGCGGGCTTCAGGTGTGAAACCTTCAATTGTCGAATTGTATCACGAATCGCGACAGCTTCATCGAGCTTCGCCTCGCGCGTGTACGCGTCTTGTAATGCTTGCAATGTCACGATCAGCGATTGGCGTTTCGCTTGTATTTCTTGCTCAGCCTTTTGGCGGATGGTGGCGGATTCACTGTCGAAGGATGTGACCAAAGCGAGCGCGTCGGCGGGAAGTGGCTCGGGTGACGCAACAACTACGGTGACGGTTTCGGTGATCATGGGCCTGATTGAGGCGATCCGGGGATTGTGCGGGCGGTCTCGGAACTCGAGCCCGAATTCTTCGCTGTAGCTCGTTGTGACAAATCCCAGCACCGCAAACAGGGCTCCCCAGACGGCGATCTTACGCATGTGATTTTCCTTAACGCGTGAGCAGAACAGCGGTTTGCAACGATCGGCGGGCCCGAGAATGGGGCAAGTCGCCGACTTTGGCGATGCGTTTAAGACGTTGCGGCATCCTAATCGGTTCCCGCAGGGTTTACCTGATCGAATCTGTTTCACGAATCGGACTGACCGGTGCGACACGGTGTCATTCGCCGACCGGTTCGTTCGCCGTGAGTCGCGATAATCGCTGGTCGAGCCACCGGATCGCCTCAGGCTCGGCAGAAATTGCCGAGTAGACTTGGAAGACCGAACACTTTGACGAATCCCGCCTCTGTTACATGACTCGTGGAGGGGAAGTGGCACCCCGTGTGCTGCTTCAACGAGTCGTGTGATGGTGACGGGATGTCACCTCGGAATCGTGCTACGACGGTACGGCGCGTGGGATCACACCCATGACATCGAGTTGGAATCTGATCGCGATCCCCTCTGCGACTTTGATTCTTGCCGGTGGTTGTGGGCCTGACGTGTTAGTTATCCGCCCCGTGGAGACGAGGTTGCCATGAGAAACCGATTGAATCGAAGCATCCAGTTCCTGCTGTTCGCCAGCTTGATTATTGGTGACGTTGCCAGCTTGTTCGCCGCTGAACCAGCCGCTGCTGCGCGACCAGTCACGGACGAAGAACGACGCTCTGCCGCTGTGGCGCTGAACTACAGCCGCGCTGCGCTGTATCGCATTCGTCGCTATCCGACCACGCGCGTCATGGTCGAAGAACGCGATAAGATTCTGAACCACCTCGATCTGAACGGCATCGCCGATGAAGACGTGATGAAGCTGTACTCGGGCGTGCTCGATGAAGTCTCTCACGTGCAGATGGCCGATCGCGAGAAGGAAGCGATTCAGGAGCAATACTATCGAAACTTGAATCGCGATCTGGGGATCAATGCGTTCCAGATTGCGGCTGAAGTGGCGACTCAACAGTATTTCTCGGCAGTGAAGACCGGCGCCAGTAGCTGGTGGGACCATCGCAATAAGACGGTCACCAAGGAGCAGGATCGTTGGCAGGTTGATAAGAAGCTGATGAGCAGCGTGGTCGAGAAGTCGAACCAGTTCCTCGACACGTCATGGAAGATGGCCCGCAACAAGCAGATTCCCGATCGTTGGCTGATCCGTAATGACGATCTCGAGAAGTTGGAAGTAGCCTGTCGCGAACCTGATCCAACTGTTCGCCTGCGGATGCTGAAGCGGATGGAATCGTTCCAGGAATACTATCCACCGTACTGGTACTACGTCGCGCGGACACAGCAGAACCTGGGTCAATTCGTTGCTTCGGCCGAGACCTACAACAAACTGGCGACTCTCAGCACGGGCCACTTTCGCAAAGACGAGATGCTGGCTGCAGGGTTGGCAAATCGCGCCTATATCCTGGCGTACCTGGGGCAACCTGGAGCGGCCGAGTCTGCCGCGAAAGCGTTGACATGTTCGTCCGATGCCTGGGAAGCCAACCTGCTGTGTGCTTCTGTGCTACAGCGGTTCAATCGACCTCAGGATGCCGAAGAGGCGATCCTGCGCAATATTGACGACAAACTGGAGAAGTCGCAGAGTCGAGTCGCACTGCTGGGCTTGTACTATCAGACCGATAATCGCCCCGAACTGGCGGCGCGTCTGACGGACCCGGAATGGGTACGAGATGTCCCGGTTCCACAGCTCATTCTGTGTGCGGCGAAGCTGTCGCCCGCGACGCCTCAACCGGTTGTTGACCAGATTCAGGTAACGATGCAGGCGACGCCTCGATTGAATTTCGGGAAGGACGATTTCCTGTTGTCGGCCAGCCCAAGCTGGCAATTGCAGAACGCTCAGGTGGCACTCCACATTGGCGAGAAGACGTTCACGAACCCTCGATTCACGCCAGGCCGCGACTCGATGCTTGTCAGCTTTGACGGGATCGCCGAATTTGGCGGGCCCATGAATTCGGCGATCGATGATCGAGACCTGTCCGTCACGATTAAGTATCCGAATGCGGCCCCGGTGAAACTGACGCTGAAATCGGGCGGGACGGCGATCTCATCGAGTGAGACGTTGGGTAATCTGGGACTGGCAGCGCGAACTTATCCGGTCTATCGAGCGACGGCCCTGGAGCAGAATGACCTGCGGCTTTCCTTGCGAACCGGGCCTTCGGCGGAGATCACAGATATCACCGTGCCCGTTTCCCGGACCACCATTAAGTCCGATCTAGATGAGGCATCGGATTCAGGCGACTCGGAGCAGACTCTGGAACGTTCTTCAGGCAAGCTGCCGGGAAACCCTGGAACGCGCTGATCGCATCGGTGTTTTCCAAGGAGCGGACGCGTCGCAACTACTGTCCCGCGTTGACTTTTTCACCGATTCGTCTTAATGTGCGCGAGGCGGGCCGCTGAAAAACCGTAATAAGCCTGATAGACAGGGCTTGGGCCGTGCTGCCCCTGCATAATCGCAGGGGACTACGGTTGAATCGCAATAGAATTGATCGGGGATCAGGAACGACAAGGCTCGGAGCATCTGGCGACCCCCGGTTCAGGAGGCGAGGCAGGATAATGTACTTTCCATCCACTAGTCGATTGCGACTGGATTTGCCGACTCTGGTGTTCGGAACGGTGATTTGCCTCCTCCAGAGCGCCGCCAGCGGACAGGACCCCTATTGGGGTAACAAGATGTTCGAGGTGACGGACATCAAGTTTGGTTCTGTTGCCAAAGGAGCCGACAGTGCGGTCCAAGTGAAGGTGAAGAATGTCTATAAAGAAGACATTCAGGTCACGAATCTGACGACAGGCTGCAGCTGCGTTTCGTGGGACGAAATGAAGACCAATCCCCCTCAGCTACCGCTGGTGATCCCCAGCGGACAGACGCGCGTGATCACACTGCGCCTGAACACGATCCAATTCGATGGGGAACGAAAATCCAACGCGAAGGTGATGTTGCTGGATCCCGTTCACAGTTCATCCGCAACGATTGAATTCCCTGTGACAGCGTACATCCGACGTGACGTGGTGATTACGCCCGGGGCTGTCCATTTCGGAACGGTCGATCAAGGGACTTCAGTCGAACGTAAAGTCGACGTTAACTATGCCGGTCGTGATGACTGGCGATTGACACAGGTCAAAGCGACAAATCCCAACGTCGTCGTGACTCTGCGTGAGGCGGGACGTGGGAATGGGCTGGTCAAATACGAATTGCTGTTCTCGCTCAAACCGCAGGCTCCGTTGGGCGTCTTGCGAGATCAAGTCATCCTGATGACAGACGACGTGAATAACCCTCAGGTTTCAATTATGGTCGAAGGGACCATCGAAACCGATGTGGCGATCACAGACATCCAGTTCGGAACGATGACCCCAGGACAATCCAAGCCAGTGAACCTGGTCATTCGCGGAAAGAAGCCGATCAAGATCGACGAACTCTATCGCGAGAAAAAAGAGAGTTCCAAGATCCAGGACGAATCCTTCAAAGTGAAGCTCGATACTGTGACGGCCAAGCCGGTTCATGTGTTGCCAATCACGTTCACCGCTCCCGACATCACCGGCGCGTTCGAGGAAGAGTTCATCGTCAAGGTCGCAGGTCGCCCACAACCGCTCTCGTTCAAAGCGCGTGGACGAGTTGTCGAGCAGGCTGGGGCGGCGAAGCAGTAGCCGCCTATGCTGCGGCACTTAGTCAACGTCCTTGTTCTTGTCGGTGGACGGTGGAGTCAGCTTGGTACCGGTGGCGATATCGATCAACATCGGGTCGGCCGACTTGAATTTCACGATCACCGTTGAGCCGTCGATAGACCAAGACTTCAAGTCTTCGAACGATGCACCCAGGTCAAGAATCCACTTCATGTCTCCGGTTTTCGAATCGTGAGCCCCCAGGCCTCGCAATTTCTTTTCGGTGCCGGATTGAACTCGCTTGACCCAACGGGCATCCATCAATACGAATTCGCGGCGAGCGACAGCGATTGCCACTTTGACTGTGGTCGGCTCGACCGAGACGACACTTTGTGTGGCTTCCTTCGTCTCTTGATCAATCTGATTCCGTGCTGTTGCCTTCCAACGATTCACGGTCTTGTCGATCCACTTGGTCTCGTAGACATACTGAACCAACTTAACCTTTGCGGGCGGCATCTCTGTGAGTTCGACAGTCGGCGGTCGTGACGAGGCTATCTGTATTTCGGAGGCGTCGCGGGACACATCGGCGTTTCTGGGGTCGGATTTCTGGTCCTTCGACTCGACCTGGTCCGGAAGTTTTGGCGTTTTCAAGACGGACTTGTCCTTCGAGATCAGGCAGTCGCGATCGATATAAACGACATCGACGCACTCTTTCGTGTGACAGAAAGGAATTGGCCATTCTGATCGAATCACGAGTTCAAAATAGACCGTGCACTTGTAAGTACAGTGGTGCAGACGTGCGGGACCGACCAACGGATAGACGCGCCAGTCGTCGATCTGATCACGGATTGGCTGGACAACGATTTTGACGTTTTGACGTCGCATTTCCGAAAGGAATGGACTTTTCTCTGACGTGAGTTTGGGCAGAGCACTGAGGACTTCGTCGGGGGTGGGGGGGTCCTGGTTGGGGTGCGTCGCGACTTCCTTTGTGGTGATCTGGGATTCGGGAGCTTTCGCATCACCTTTCAGTTTTCCCAGCGTCTGAATCACGATCCCATTCTCAATCGGTCTGGAGTTGATGATCGTCACCTTGCGGCGGACCTTCGTTTGAGTCACCGCGTCTTCGTCAATCACGAAGTAAATCTTGCCCAGACCTGGATCGCCGTCGATAAACTCCGATTCCACAGCAGTGGCAGGTCGATCGGCAATCCCGTCGCCATCATCATCGACCAGGTAAATCACTTTTCCCGTGTTTTGCTGTCTGTTCTCGAATTCCTTCTGTTCGCCTTGAAGCAGACCGGGCATTGCCAGTCCCAAAAGCGCCAAGATCGCACAGACGCCACCTCGCGATAGTCCACTGGAAACGCTATCAGACAGGATCATCCTGAGTCTCCTTTCAAAGGACGACGGAGTCCCCGCGCTGAGACCCAGTACGGGAAGCAGCACACCCGGCCTGGAACTGGATGACAGTTCCAAGAACAGTTCCGCATACGCGAACCGTTCGTCGGGGAGTGCATTCAAGGCAATTGCATCGCAGGCCATTTCGGCGGATTCCCGCAGTCGGCCACGCACGAACCAATAGATCGGATTCCACCACCAGATTACGCTGGCAATCAGTTCGATCCAGGCGACCCAATGGTCACGGCGCAGCACGTGGACCAATTCATGAGCCAGGATACCGCGCGAGCGGCGAACGCTGGCGTGACTCGACAACGACTGCGGCCAAACCAGCCTGAGCCACCCGAAGCACCAGACGAACGGCGATCGATACTGATCGGTCACGTGCACGGGAATCGATGGCATTCCCAGAGTCTTCGACAATTGCTGAATTTCATTCAACAGGTGAGCGGGTGCCGAAGAGGTGCGCGACAACATTTGGCGATACGACTGGATTCGTCGCAATTGCCGGAACAGGCCGACTGTCATTCCCGTAAACCAAATC
The DNA here is from genome assembly GCA_028291515.1 of Schlesneria sp. Taxonomy (GTDB): domain Bacteria; phylum Planctomycetota; class Planctomycetia; order Planctomycetales; family Planctomycetaceae; genus Schlesneria. The sequence continues at coordinate 290,489 of JAQGHU010000106.1, read as the reverse complement.
AGCAAGATTGTGGATGGAAGCCACGGTGGAACACTAATCCGAGTCGATTGCTGTTCTGGTTCAAGCGAGACGACTGACCGAGGGTTCAGGGAGGCGGGTTCCAATTGTATAGTCTCGACTTGCGCCATCACGTCGCACGCTGATGAAACAGCTTCTATCGAGTTCGATTCCCGGGAAGAATGTTTGGTGTCATTGAGAACTGTCTGTTTGATGTTGGACGGCCACGGCAGGACTGGCGGTAGCACAAACCTGACAAGGACAATCAGCCAGAGCAGATGACGAACCGCAGGGCGATGTGGGAAGAATCGGCAGACCGCACCAGCGACCAGCGCAAGGCCTACCGTCACGATGGCGGTAGCCATCAACCAGTTCAGCAGGGAATTCATTTTCCACCCCGCTTACTGACTTCGTTAATCAACTGGCGAAAACGGGCGATTTCTTCGGGAGTGAACCGATGTTGTTGTGCAAATGCCATGACTAACGGCAAGGCTTCGCCATCACACAGTTCGCCCGCCAAATCCTGTATCCGCGCGTGGACCTCCTGATCACGAGTCACAATGGCGCGAAACACGAACGTATGCTCGGATTTGTCGCTGTCGACATACCCCTTCCGTTCCAGGCGTTGCAACAACGTGATGACAGTGGAGCGGGTTCGTTCCTGCCCCGCAGCGGCGAAGTATTCGACCACGTCACGCACGGTCACGGGACCATGGTCCCACAACACTTTCAAGACCTCTTGTTCTGCATCGCTCATTAATTGCCGCTGGGCATCCGTCATGCGATTTCCTCATTCGCCGTTGATGAGGCCCTGTTTACACGGCGTCGATAGTAGGCGATTGTTTACATGGCGTCAACACTATTCTGCGAACGATATTTCAGAAGAATCACAATACATTACTGCGGCTCCTCTTTATCCGGCTCTTGCACAGATCGATTCGTTGCTGGCGGCTTTGATCTACGAAGCAGGGTCAACGTCGGTGCCATCGCCTGTTCTAGCTCGCTACAACTCTTAAGCCCGCCGGAATGATCCAACGTTCGGCATAGCCGAATGCTGCTTGCACGACGACGGCGAGTGCCGCGGCAGGGACGGCTCCTTGCAGGATCAAGCTGAAGTCGTCGAGGCGGATGCCGGTCAGGATTGGTTGACCGAAGCCGCCCGCCCCGACCAGAGCACCGATCGTGGCGGTCCCTACGTTGATCACGGCCGCGGTCTTGATGCCACCCATGATCGAGGTCGAGGCCAGTGGCAACTCAACCAGTCGCAATCGTGCCAGCGGCGAAAGACCAAGGACCATTGCCGAGTCACGCAGATGCTGTGGGATATCGGACAGTCCCGTGTATGTGTTCCGCACGATCGGCAACAGGCTGTACAGGAACAACGCGAAGATCGCGGGCCAGGCACCCAGCCCCAAGATGGGAATCGTGAAGACCAAGACTGCCATCGCGGGAAGGGTTTGCACGATTCCTACGCTGTTCAGGACCAGTCGTCCCAAGCGGGGCTTGTAGTACGAAATGATCCCCAGTGGGACGGCGACGATGATCGCTGCAATTAGAGAGACGCTGACGAGCATCAAGTGCTGCAGCAGGTTATCAAGCAGACGATGTGTCGCTTGCATCAGTCTTGCCGATCGACCTTGACCGGGCAACGTGATTGACAGATTCAGCTTGTCCTTAAGAAAGTCGGCAGCAACACGGCTTTCGTCGACTCGATCCAACTTCGCTCGGGCGTTCATGTCGATCATGGCTGCGTTGTCGATTAAGCCTTCGATTCGATGCAACGATTGAACGACTTGAGGGGCGCGATCCTGGAGATCTGCTCGAGATAGCAACACCGCCTGATAGAGCGGAAAGTAACCACGGTCGTCTTCGAGAACGCGGATGTTGTACAGACGTATCTCGGCATCGGTCGTGAAGACATCCGTGATCTGATGGCTGCCTGATTGCAGTCCGCGATAAGCCAAGCTGTGATCGATGCCGCGTGCGGCGATTTCTGGAAGACGGTATTCGCGACGCAATCCATTCCAGCCGTCATCGCGTTCAATGAATTCGTCGCTGAATCGCATCTTCAATTGCGGCAGTTCAGGGCTGGCGGCCAATTCGGAAATGGTCCGGATGTTCAGCTTCGCGGCGAGTTCTTCCGGCATCCCCAGGGCATATGTGTTATTGAATCCCAAGTGGCGACTCATGGTCACGCCTCGCTTGGCCAGCGCTTCTCGCATCGATTCGTCACCTCGAACTGACTCGCCCGACAAGATTTCCTGTTGAATTGTCCCCGTGTATTCGACGTAGCAATCGATGTCGCCCGAGAGAAGTGCTTTCCAGCAGACTTGAGTACCGCCCAACTCGGCCCTGTGTTCAGGCCGTCCGCCTGCATCCGCGATCAGGTGCTCTAGAACTTCACCCAGGACGACGGATTCGGTGAACGCCTTGGAGCCGACACGAACCAGGGGCTTTTTGGTTTCGGCCTGGCTCGTGGACGCCATGAGAACGGCGATGATCAGGCAGAGAGATGTCCGTGTTGGTCGCATGTTCAGCCTTGTTGTTCAATTCGGCTTGCTGGTGACGTGCTTGTCATGTTGCAGGGTGGAGTGTTCACCGCTGTGCCCTTTGTGTCGGCCTTTGCTGGTGTTCACGTCATCACTTTGCACCCAGCGCTGCGCTTGAATGAACCGCGTGACGAACTCATCCGCGGGATGCTTCAGCAAGTCGTTCAATGTTCCTCGTTGCACAATCCTGCCACTTCCAAGCAAGATCACTTCGTCGCCGAAGAAGCCAGCCTCGCCCATGTCGTGAGTGACCAGGACAACCGACTTTTTCAATGTGCGAAAGATGTCGCGCAGGTCGTTCTGCAGGTCATAGCGAACGAGAGGATCCAGGGCCCCCATGGGTTCGTCGAGCAGAATCAGCGGAGGATCAAGGACGAGTGCCCGCATGATGCCGACGCGTTGACGCTGGCCTCCGGACAACTGGGCCGGAAACCGAGATAGCGCCGATTGAGGCAACCGGACCAATTCGGCAAGTTCTTCGACGCGAGTTTTCACCCAACTCGGCTGGCGACCCAGATGCCTGGCGAGCAGCGCGACGTTGTCGAAGGCTGAAAGATGAGGGAACAAGCCGCCATCCTGGATCACGTAGCCAATTCGATGCCGTAGTGCGAGTTGATTTGCGGCGGTAAAGGCTTCGCCCTGGAATCGGATCGTCCCCGCATCAGGCAGGATCAAGCCGATCATCATGCGCAGCAACGTCGACTTGCCGCACCCGCTGGGACCGATCAGGACTGTGGTCGTCCCTTCAGTCACCACCAGCGAAGTCGGATAGAGCACCGTTTGGGTGCCAAACGACTTCGTCACCTGATCGAGTTCGAGCATGATGCTCCTTACTGGAGATGTCGTTGTGAGGAACAATTTCCGCCTTGCCACCTCGACGCGCGGGGCGGTGCCCACGCGGTTAAACGACGGATGGTTCACAGCGTCGCCTACGTGCTGTTCAACAGAAATTGCACGCCTTGCTCGAGACGTGTCGTCAACTCGGCCACGGCATCTCGTGACCCGCGTTCGGCCGCGATGGGGATTGGCTCGCCAAACGTGACTGTGGCTCGGCGTCGACCGCGACTTTGAGGGTACGTGACCCTCAACACATCTTCTTCAAACTTATCGAGCGTTTCGGCAATGCGTTCGACCGTCGGGTGTTGGGCAACGTAGTCGCCGGGGTAGCTATACAACTGAATCACGAGGAACAGGTCTTCCATGTCGCGTTTCAGTTGCCCGTAAGACTTGTCATCCAGGTCGGGGCGTTCCAACTGGTGAATGAAGTGTCGTCGCAGTTCTTTGACTCGCTCCGGGATCGCGTCTGATTTCGGTGTGACCCCAAATTTTTGTTCTTTCTCGCTTAGGATTCGATTGGCCAGCGACTTGGTTCTAAAGGGCACCGTGCCCGATTGAGGTTGACCCAGGTATTCCAACTCTTTGAGTGCCAGCAGTCCTTCGGCGAAACGATAGATGCGATCGGTCAGTGGCAGCTCTGGTCGCGATCGCCAATGGACAGCCTCTTCCAGTCGGCTCATCAGTTCCAGCAGGCCAGGGGTGGGGTCGTCGATGTAAGTGCATCGGAGGGCGACCGGGATCGCGACAATGGGTCGGTCGGCTCGCTTGGCCGCCGAGAGTGCGATCGCCGCGGCACCTTCGCGGAACGGCATCACTCGATCATTGGTGTGGTAGATGTCCCCTTCGGGAAAGATGGCCAACGGGCAGGAATGCGTCCTCAAGATTTCAACGGACCGCTTGAAGGCCGCGATATCGGCACTTTCGCGGTCGATGCTGTAGCAGCCGTGTCGCTGCATCACCCATTGTTGAAACGGGGTGCTCATCGCGAAGACTTGCCATGCCGTTAAGAAGTGGAACGGTCGGCCTAACTTCTGGGCGGCATGCCCCAACACATATGAGTCGTAGTGAAACGAATGATTGGGGGTGATCATGATGCCGGCCCCCGAGCCGATGGCCGACTGGACATGCTCCAGGCCGCGAATTTCCACATCGGCAATTTTGGCGACGCGGTACATCTCGCGTCGCATCAGCGGATACCAGGCCCGAACCAACCACGGTGTCATCCGTGGTTCCCAAGTGCGGGGTGGTGTGGCGTAAGGTTGCTGATTCATAGACATTAGCCCAAAAACATGTGACCCGAACGCAGCGGCATTCGGGTCATGAGCAGGGCCGAATTGAGCTGCGTTCGTTCTCAGGCGGATTCGTCCCCCCCGTTATCACGCCGCTCAGCAAAATTCTGCGACGAATTACTTTTTCTCGCTACTGTCTTTGGATTTCTGGCTATCGCTTTCCGCCTTCACGGTCTTCTCGATCAAGCCCGCGAATGTTCCGCCGTGATCGCCATGCTGCCAGGTTCCGGCATAGCGATCCCCATAAAACATGACTCGCGATGTGAAGGTTCCCATGCCTGGAATGGTCAAGTCGGTCAGCGACATCACTGGGGTGTCGTCGGCCCAGTAGACCTTGATCGGAATCGGCAGATCGACTTCGCGGTCGCCAATCTTCATTGTGGCGGTGAAGATCCAGTCGTCGCCCTTCACCTTCTTGGCCGAAACCATGCGATAGCGATCCGGCTTGGCTCCCTCGCGACCGTCGACTGAGAATGTTCCGACCAACGTGGACCCGGTCAGCTTGGCGGCGAAGGCTTCTTCGAGAGCCGCTTGATCGGGTTTTGCGGGCTTGGTCGGTTTCTGGTCTTGGGCCAGTAGCGGAGTGACGAGACCACAAAGCAGAACCAGAGAGAGCATTTGACGCATGGAGGGACTCCTCTTCAAAGTAGACTTCGCCAGTCTGGCGATGGTGAACTATTCTCGTTCGATCACATACAGCGCGCTATCGGCCCGAATGTTGGCACCCCAGGCTCCAATCACGGCCTGACCGTGAATGATGGGGATCTCTTTCACGACCCGGACCTTGATCTGATGACAAAGATCGCGGAAGTCGAGCATCGACATGAAGTGCAGGTTGGGGGTGTTGTACCAATCATATGGCAGCGATCCCGTGATGGGGGCTCGACCGTGCAGCATGATCTGGATGCGGATTCGCCAGTGACCATAATTGGGGACCAGGACAACAACTCGCCGAGCCACTCGAAGCATGCGTGTCAGCAGCTTCTGTGGGTGTCGAACCTGTTGCAGTGTCTGGCTGAGCACGGCGAAGTCGAATGAATTCTCGGGGACTTCGTCCAACCCTTCGTCCAAGTCGGCTTGGATGACTGGCATTCCCTTCGAGATGGCTTCGACGACCTGGCGATGATCGAGCTCGATCCCCTGTACTGAGCATTCGGATTCATCACGAAGTCGGCACAGCAAGCGACCATCACCACAGCCCAAGTCGAGGACGCGGGAACTGCGACCGACTTGATCCATGATCAGACGATCTGTCAGAGCGGCAGTGGTATCAGGAACACCGTATCGGGACATGGATTAGACTTCCGGAAGTCGAACTATGATTGCTAACAGACCGAGGGTGATGGTGGTCGTTTGGAATTTGATTCAGGTGCCGCCCTTTCAGGGCTTGTCGGTTCGATCGTACACCTTTCCCCGGGCGTTGCCCGGGGCTGATTTGTGGTACCCCTTCGGGGCGGAAGTCGGAGAGACCGTCTTCGGCGTGGCTGAGTCCTCTGTGAAAGACACGGCCTTGTCGAAGACTTCAAGACCGTGGCACCCCTGATTCACATGATTTGGTAGTCCTATTTTTTGTGGACCCGTCGATACGTTTCGGCCAGGAGCGGGGTCACCAATTCTTCGAGTTGTTCAATCTCGATCAGGAACGAGTCGTGACCGAAGACGCTTTCGAGTTCCAGGTATGTCACATGCCGCCGCATCTCGACGAGAGCTCTCACGATTTCGCGACTCTGACTGGATGGGAACAGCCAGTCGGTGTGATACGACGTAATCAGGAAGCGGGCGTTGGTATTGGCGAGGGCCTTTTGGAGCGAACCATATCGCTGGGTGAGATCGAAGTAATCCATTGCTCGCGTCAGGTACAGATAACTGTTGGCATCGAACCGTTCGATGAACCGTTTTCCCTGATAATGCAGATAGCTTTCGATCTTGAATTCGGTCTCGCTTTGCAGGTCATAGGCGAGGTGATCGCTGTGTTGCAGATCGCGGCCGAACTTGCGTTCGATCGACGCTTCGGACAGATATGTGATATGGGCCACCATGCGAGCCAGCGCCAGCCCACCTCGCGGACCGACCTCGCCGTACTTGGACGGATCGTCACCGTAGTAATCACCGTTCTGGAATTGCGGGTCTGTGGTGATGGCTCGTCGGCCGACGGCGTTGAACGCGATCCCCTGAGCCGACAGCTTAGCGGCCGAAGCAAGGCAGATGGCACAGCGAACCATGTCGGGATAGCGAGCAACCCAGTCGAGGACTTGCATGCCGCCGAGGCTGCCGCCGACGACGCCCAGCAGCGTCTGGACTCCCAGATAGCGAACGAGGGCCGCGTGGACTTCGACGATGTCGCCAACAGTGATAAAGGGGAATCGCAAGCCGTAGGGCTCGCCAGTCTCGGGATCTCGAGCACTGGGGCCGGTCGTTCCCTGACAGCCTCCCAAGACGTTCGCGCAGATCACGTAATATTTGTCCGTGTCGACCGCCTTGCCCGGGCCAACCAAACCATCCCACCAACCCGACTTGCGGCTATCGCGGGAATGCTTTCCGGCGACATGGGCATCACCTGTCAATGCATGACAGATAAAGATCGCATTGTCTTTCGCGGCCGAAAGCTCACCGTAAGTTTCGTACGCGACGGTGATTGGCCCCAATTGCTGACCGCCTTCCAGTGTTAATGGATGGGGCGGAACAAACAGCGTGGCGTACTTTGTCAGCACGATTCCCACAGTGTTGGCAGCGGCAGTTTCAGGTGGAGCGATTTCAGAGGCCATCGCGGACTCGTGCTCTTCTACGGACTAATTTGGCGGTGCGGAACAACCTTGGGCCAGATTATAGGCAGACCGCCAGCCGTTGGGTACGGCAGGGGGCTCGTGATTCCAAAGCGGGCCGGCGGCAGCGCATTCACCACGCGTTCTTGAATTCGAAGCCAGCCAGACCTCGACGTTTCTGGAATGTCGCGACGTAATCAGGTATTGAATCTATACTGGCATCAGATTCATCCCAATTCAGCAGAGCCGTCGTTCATGTCGATCCCCGCTGCCCCGACGTTGCTGCTGGCCGTCGGCGGGATCGCATTGATTCTAGGGCGGTGGGTGCCAAAGTCTCGCTGGTATGAAGCGATCTGGCTGATGTCGATGCTGGGGGCGGCCGGGCTGTTGATTACTGGCGATGAAATCGCTGTGCCGGCCACCGATCATGACCGAATCTGGATCGGCGATCTTTATGCCGTCGTCGGGCAGTGGCTGGCACTGCTGTTCGGGATCTTGTTTGGAGTCGGCTCATTTGGTGTCTGCGCCAGAGAAGATCACACTGCTGAGCGATTAGGTTTCCTTTCATTCGCCATTGCGGGTGTGATGTTGGTTGTGCTGTCGAACGACCTGGTCACGATGGCCCTGGCGGCTGAGATTGTTCAGTTTGCGTCGTGGGCCTTGCGCCGAACGGATCGATTCGAGGTTATGCCAACTTCGGATTCGCAGGAGCAATCCTCGAACTCTGAAAGTGGTCTCTGGATTGGCATCGTGATGTCGTCTTGTTTGTGGCTGGGCATCGCGTTGCTCGCGAATGTGACGGGGGCGACGCAGTTTGATGAGATCCGACTGGTCCTGGTCGACGCTTACACTCCGGGTGCCAACCGGGCCGTGATCGGGGTTGGCTCGAAGCTTGGCCTGCTGGCGATCGGATTGATCGTGGCGGGGTTCGGTACGCGTCTCGGTTTAGTGCCGTGGCATCTTGGTCTGGTCGAAAGCATCTCTCAGGTTCGCTATTGGACGGCGGGGTGCGTAGTCGTGGCGGGGCTGTTGACCGGTGTGTTGGCGCTGGGCCGCCTTTGTGGAACGGTCCTGGTTGGTTATCGCGATGAGATGTTGGTTCTGCTGCTGGTTCTGACCGGGCTGACGGGTGTGACTTCCGCAGCGTTAGCGGCATTCGGACTGATCAATGGCGAAGGTCGGTTACGCCGGCTGGCCGCTGCTGTTTCGATGTTGCAAAGTGCCTGGCTGACTTTGGGGCTGATGGCATGCATCGCCGAGTTGTCTGCGCCCGAACACAGCCTGTCTGCGGCGGGCCGGCAACCTGGGGCGCTGGGGTTGCTGCTGTTCGCCGCGGCAGCCGGTACGTTGGGACTGTCGGGGCTGTTTCTGTTGTTCAGCTATCTCTCTCGAGACGATCGGGATGTGGAGTTCTTCGATGAGCTATTGGGATTGGGAAGCTTACATCCCCTGTCCACGACGGCACTGCTGGTGCTGCTGGGTAGTCTCGTTGGCCATCCTCCCCTGTGGGGGTTCTGGTCAAATTGGCTACTGATCGCTGCCGGGCTGAATGTGCGGGCTTCTGGCGCACGCGAGCAGATGACACCGCATCTGGGCTTGATCCTGTTGGTCGTCGTGACCACGGCGGCCACTTTGATGGTGGCCGCGGCGATGATTCGGATCGCTCGCCTGATATTGCTGGAGCAACCAATCGCCAAGCCCGTGCCGCAAGGGAGGCGATCGGCATTCATCGTCGCCGCCGGATGTGCCATCGCGCTGTTGATTGTCGGTCTATTCCCCGCTCGGCTGCTGGGAATCCTGGCGAATGTTCGCGGTCCCGAAATGAAGTCCAGCCCAGAGAATCCGGCAGGATCGAACAAAGGGTCGGCAACAGCATCCGTTCCGTGATCGAGTTGTCAGCGATTCGCAGCAGTGGCCTATTCTTCGAGCTGTGCTCGCGACATTGCCTGTTGCAGTTCGTCCAATTCGACGGGTTTCACGAGATGGTCGTCGAATCCGGCGTCGTGCGTTTTCTTGCGATCGTCTTCCTGTCCATATCCGCTGAGCGCGATCAGATAGGTTCCAGATAGAGCCGGATCGTTCCGAATCGAGCGGGCGACTTCGTAGCCATTCATCGCGCCCGGCAAACCCAGGTCCGAGATGATGACATCGGGTCGGAAAGTACGACAGGTTTTCAGGCCGGATGGGCCGTCGAAGGCGATTTCAACGACATAGCCGAGCAACTCCAGGAGCAACTGCAGCGTCTTGGCGGCGTCCTTATAGTCTTCGATGACGAGGATCTTTTTCACCGTGTTCGTCACTTGAGGGCTGGGATCGCCAGCACTGGCTGCAGTCGATTCTTCGGCCTCCGTGAGCGGCAATCGCACGATGAAGGTCGATCCCTGTCCCAGGCCGGGGCTCTCGGCAGTTACGGTTCCGTGGTGAAGTTCGACCAAACCACGGACCAATGCGAGTCCTAGCCCCAGGCCACCCTTTTCGCGATCCAGCGATTGATCCGCTTGAATAAAAGGTTCGAAGAGCTGGCCGATGACCTTTGGGTCGAGGCCAATTCCTGAGTCGGTGACTCGAACAACAGCCATCTTCGTCGATTCGTCGCGTTCGATACTGAGATGCACGTTGCCGCCAGCCGGAGTGAACTTCCCGGAATTGTGCAGCAAGTTTCCGAAGACCTGCGCCAGGCGGGTGGCGTCGCCGGTCAGCATCACAGGTTCTTGGGGGAGATCCACTTCAAGATTGATTTCCGTGGCGGTCAACGTCGGGCGATAGTCTTCCGCGGTCTGCCGAACGATCGCTGCCAGATCGCAACGGTCCAATCGCAGCTCGACCTTGTTGCGGGCAATTCGAGCGACATCCAGGAGATCGTCAACCAGGCGAACCATATGCGAAACCTGCCGCGAGATCACGTCGCGGGCATGAGTCACTGACGGGTCTGTGGTCTGGGCAAGACGCAAAATCTCAACCGCATTTCGAACCGGCGCGAGCGGATTGCGAAGCTCGTGGGCCAGCATGGCGAGGAAGTCATCTTTGCGTCGGTCGGCCTCGCGTAACGCTTCGGCATGTTGCCGACTTTCTTTGAGTAGTTGCAGGTTTTGCTCGGTCGCCGCCCGTAGTTCGTCACGTTGCTGGGCTACTTCCTGACGCTGACGGAACAGATCGAAAAAGACCTGTGCTTTGCTCCGCAAGATATCCGATTCAATCGGCTTCTGTAGAAAATCCACGGCTCCGGCTTCGTATCCCTGGAATCGTCGTTGCCGGTCGGTGTTGCCGGCAGTCAGAAAAATGATCGGGACGCGGCGGGTCCGCTCCATGCCTCGCATCAACTCGGCCAGTTCAAAGCCATTCATGCCGGGCATCTGGACATCGACCAACGCCAGAGCGACTTCGTTATTGAGCAGTAATTCCAACGCCTCATTTCCCGACTTCGCTCGCAGCAGGACCAACCCCTCGCGGCGCAACAGTCCTTCCAATGCCAGGAGGTTTTCGTCGAGGTCATCGACAAGCAGGAAGTTGACGGAAACGGATGGTTTTGGGGTCATTGTCTGAGCGCAATCTCTAACAATCGTTTGGCAATTTGTTCTAACGTCAGAGCTTCTGCTGTAGGGCAGGCTTTCAGGGCTGCTTCCGGCATGGTTCGTGAATTCGCCTGATTCGGATGTTGCACCAGGCAAATCCCTCCCGCGGCATGAACGGCGGCCAGACCCCTGGCTCCATCGGCACTCGCGCCGGTCAACACGACCGCAGCGAGCGCTGGCCCAAAAACGTCCGCTGCGGATTCGAAGAGAACATCGATTGCCGGTCGAGAATAGTGCACCAGTTCTTCGCTGGATAGCGAGACGCGTTTGTCGTCTTCGACCAGGACGTGATAATCTGGAGGGGCGAAATAGACGGTCCCCTTTTTCAATTGCTCTTTGTCATCGATTTCATGCACATCGACCTGGCATTTCGCCTGGAACAGTTGAGCGAGCACGCTCTTTCGATCGGCTGGCAGATGGACGACGACGATCACCGGAACCGGATAGTCTGCTGGCAGGGTGGGCAGGATCGTGCCGAGCGCATCGACGGCACCGGCAGAGACGCCAATGACCACGGCTTCAATCTGGATTGTTGGCGATGGGGCTTGCGACAGCAGACTGACATTCATTACGTGGCCCTCTGCTTCTGGTAGATCCGCTCGTCCCGCGCGAACTCGGAAAAGTCGTCAGCACGTTTGGAGAATCGCAGACTCTCTTTTGCTCCGAGGCCCAAGAACCCTTTGCGGACCAGAGAGTCGCTGAACAGGCCGATGGCACGATTCTGCAGATCCTGATCGAAATAGATCAGGACGTTGCGGCAAGAAATCAGATGCATTTCCGCGAAGACGGCGTCTGTCACCAGGCTATGATCTGAAAAGACGGCGCGGCGGCGTAAGGACTTGTCCAATACGGCGGATCCGTAGGCCGCCGTGTAGTAATCGGACAGTGATGATTTACCCCCGGCTTTGCGATGGTTTTCGGTGAACCGTGGGATCGATTCCATGTCGTAGACGCCCGCCTCGGCCCGTTCCAGCGCCCGAGGGTTGATGTCCGTGCCATAGAACATTGTGCGATCTTCCAGGCCCTCTTCGCGAAAGAGAATCACCAGCGAATAAAGTTCTTCACCCGCGCTGCATCCGGCGCTCCAGACTTTCAGCGATGGATAAGTCCGCAGATGCGGAATCACGGATTCGCGAAGAGCCAGAAAGTAGGCCGGGTCGCGGAACAGATCGCTGACTTGAATGGTGAGGTATGACAGCAACTCGGGCAGGACGGCGGGTTCATGCAGGACGCGATGCTGCAGTTCCGAGATGGACCGACATTCGAAATGCTCTTTGGCCTGTTTCAAACGACGCTTGACGGACGCCATGGAATACCCGCGGAAGTCGTAATGGTACTGGTGAAAGATTGCATCCAGCAGCAATCGCGTCTCCAGGTCTTCAGCGAAGTCAGTCACGATCGATTTTCCGTTCTAGCGTGGCATCCAGACACGGACGAGCGACAGCAATTTTTCCACATCCAGCGGCTTGGCCATATAGTCGTTGGCTCCCGCGTCGAGACACTTCTCCTGATCATCTTTCATCGCCTTAGCGGTCAGCATGATGATGGGCAGTTTTTTCCATTCGGGACGAGACCGGATTTCTCGAGTGGCCGTGATCCCGTCCATTTCCGGCATCATCACGTCCATCAAGACAAGGTCGATACTACGCTCGGTGGGCTCACGCGATCGTTCCAGCGCTTGTATTGCCTCGCGGCCGTTTCGGGCAATTTTGACGATCGCACCACGTGGCTCCAGCAGGCTGGTCAATGCGAACACATTGCGAACATCGTCTTCGACAACCAGGACGTGGCGTCCTTCCAATGCGGCGTCACGACTGCGAGCTTTCTCCAGCATTCGTTGTTGTTCGGCTGGCAAGTCCGATTCGACTTGATGTAAGAACAGTGTGACTTCGTCCAGCAGTCGTTCGGGAGACTTGGCCCCCTTGATGATGATCGACTTGGAATAACGTCGCAGACGATCTTCTTCCTCGGTCGATAGTTCCCGGCCCGTGTAGACGATGACCGGCGGGAACGAATACGTGTCTTCACGGCTGAGTGTTTCCAGCAGCGAATAGCCCGATGCATCTGGAAGCGACAGATCCAGGACCATGCAGTCGAAGGTCGCTTCTTTCAAGTTGGCGAGACATTCGGCCGCAGTCTGGGCACCGACTGTCTCGACTTCCCTGGAACCGAGCAGCCGCTGCATACTGTCCAGTTGGACGGGATCGTCCTCGACCACCAGCACTCGCCGCATTCTTTGCGAGAACTTCGTTTCCAACTGCTGCAGAGCTTTGACCAGTTCCTCACGCTGAACCGGTTTCAGCATATATCCGACCGCGCCGAGTGACATTGCGGTTTGGCTGTAGTCACTGGCGGAGACCACATGCACGGGGATGTGACGTGTGCGAGAGTCATGCTTCAAGCGGTCCAAGACGGATAGTCCCGAGTTATCTGGAAGCCCCACGTCGAGGATCACGGCATTGGGCAGGTACTGAATCGCGATTGCCAATCCTTCCTCGGCGGAGTTCGCAATCAGGCACTGGAAGTTTGATTCGTGAGCCAGGTCATAGATGATTCTGGCGAATGTCTCATCGTCCTCGACGGCCAGAATGATGCGACCATTTGCGTTGAGTTGTTCGCGGTCGTCTTCCACGCGACGCGTACGAACTCTGACCGGCGCATCAACTCGAAGGGGCTCAACAATCGGCCGGGCCGCTGGCTGTGTCGGGAACGGCGAGGTAGTGACATAAGGGCCTGCCGCCTTTGTGATCGAGATGCGAGGCTTCACACGTGTGGCGTCATACTGTTCTGGAATCGTGATCGTAAACGTACTGCCCTGACCAGGCTCGCTGACCAGCTGAATCTCTCCGCCGAGCAAGCGAGTCAGCTCGCGCGAGATCGATAGCCCCAGACCGGTCCCACCGAATCGTCGGTTCGTCGTTCCATCGGCCTGACGAAAGGCTTCAAAAATGATTTGCTGCTGATGGACAGGGATTCCGATCCCCGTGTCGCGCACGTGGAACGACACCTGACCTGCGGGGGCGCGGCTGACTGTCAGTTCGACGTGCCCAGCCTCGGTAAATTTGAGCGCGTTGGAAAGCAGGTTTTTCAGAACCTGCTGCAACCGCATCCGATCTGTTTCCAGATGCTGTGGACAATCGTCGTTGATGTGCGTCCGAAACCGCAGGCCTTTGTGTTCAGCGACTGCGTGAAATGCGTCTTCGATTTCCTTAACGATCTGCGACAGCCGAACGGACTCGGGATGGACTTCCATGTGTCCCGCTTCGATCTTCGACAGATCTAGAATGTCGTTGATCAGGGCCAGCAGATCATTGCCCGCCGAACGAATGGTGTCGGCGTAACGAACCTGCTCGCCGGTCAGATTTCCGGTGGGATTGTCAGCCAGTAATTTGGCGAGAATCAGGGATGAGTTGAGAGGCGTCCGCAGTTCGTGCGACATATTGGCGAGGAAGTCAGACTTGTATTGACTGGCCTGTTCCAATTCAGTCGCTTGCGCCTGCAGTGCCAGTCGCGAACGATTGACGTCGTCTCGCTGAGTTTCCAGCAATTGCGTCTGTTCTTCGAGCTGTGAATTCGTCTGCTCTAACTCTGCCTGTTGCAGTTCCAGTCGGTTTTGCGATTCCCGCAAGGCACGGCTTTGTTCTTCCAGTTCCTCGTTCGAGACACGCAACTCTTCACTTTGCGACTGCAGTTCTTCGGATTGACGCTGGGTCTCTTCCAGCAGGTTACGCAGGTGAGCCCGGTAGTTGGCCGAGCGAACGGCGATCCCCAGATATTCGCTGACGCGCTTCAACAGCTCGACACTGGATTCTTCAAGCGGGTGAATGAAGCCGAGCTCGAGCACCGCGTTGACTTTGCCTTCGGCAGCCATCGGACCGATCAGCAAATGACGCGGTTGGCTTTGTCCCAACGACGAGCCAATCGTCAGATATCCTTCTGGAACGTCGCGGACGATAAACGTGTGATTGTCTTTGGCGGCTTGACCCAGCAGTCCCTGGCCCCAGTCAAACTGTTGTGGCAGCTTGCCATTGGGTGGCACTCCATATGTGGAGACGATCCGGAAGGTGCCTCCTTCGAGGGTATAGAGCGCCCCCGCTTGGGCATCCAGATATTCAGCCAGGAAACGCAACGTGGCGTGACCAAGTTGCTGGATCTCGGGGTCGCCGATGGTCGCTTCGTTCACCCCGTAACGGCCTGACTGCAGCCATTGCTCGCGCTGTCGAGCCAAGACGTTTCGCTGGACGAGATAGGCCACCGCCATTGAGATGGAAGCTCCGAAGATCGCGGTCAGAATGCCACTGATGACGGCGACTTGGTATGCAGTCTCCATGTCTTGCATGCGCTGCGCACGCAGACGCCGCTCTTCAGCCTCCATCTCCTTGAGGCTGTCACGGATCGCATCCATGGCCGCTTTGCCGCGATCGGTGATGACGACGGCGCGCGCCTCCTCAAAACTTTTGTCTCTCCGTAGTTGGATGGTCTCATCGAGCTCTTTCAGTTTCGAGTCAACCCACGCGCGAAGCTGGGGCACTCGAGACTGTTGCTCGATATTATCCTGAGTCAGCTTTTCGATTTCACTCAAGCGCGCATGGATCGTACCGATCGCAACTGTATACGGCACCAAATAGCGTTCATCGCCGGTGATCACGAAGCCGCGCTGACCCGTTTCTGCGTCCTTCGCCAAGGACAAGACCTCCATCAGGCCAGTGATCACTTCGTGAGTATGCGTGACCGTCTTGGCATCCTGGCTGAGTTTGCTGGTGTTGCGATACGCGAGGTAGGCGCTGCCAATGAAGAACAGCAACGCCGTTCCCAGCCCTAACCAGATCCAGCTCATCGTACGCAGGTCGATGGTGTTCGGTGAGATACGTGACTTCATCAGGATGATTCACCGCGAAGCATGGGAGGACACAACGTAACAGCCCAACCCAGAAACACGATGATTGTGTTCGAGGTGCGCGGGACTGATCGACAATCACGAAGTTAGAGTCGATCGGCAATGACGATCAACCAATGCCATTCGCTGGCTGCGAAACGACATCGGGAACTCTGTGGCCTCCCCGTGACAGGCAAACTATAGGTCGACAGGATTCAAAGAGCAACGCCCCCGAATTCGGTGACGAGAACGGACGTAAACATTGTCCGGCAGAGATTTTGCTGGCGCGAAAGGACCTGAGATCAACCCCACTTCCCTTATTCGAACTCGAATCCAAACGTGAAGAGAGCACGACTTAAGGTTCCGTTAATGAAGCAGTCGATGTAGCGGAGGTTCGGACTACCGCAAGGTGCTAATTTTCTACCAGCGTATAATGGGGTATCCCAGTCAACGTTGAGGCAAAGTGAGATCGCGGATACGCTGGGGTGGCAGCCTCTTGTTGATCCCGCCGGCAGAAAGCTCTCCTCGATGAATCCCGCTGACAGCGATGCCTTAGTCCCCTTCGACTTCGATCCTCGCACGCGCGTTGTTTATGGACCGGGGACGATCGATCAACTGGGGGAACTGGCGCGCGAAATCGGTGCGACTCGAGTGCTGGTTGTCAGTGACGAAGGAATTGCCCGCGCTGGTCACGTGGACCGCGCAGTCACCGGACTGAACGCAGCGGGATTGACGGCTCGCATCTTCACCGACGTTCAGCCAAATCCCACAACTGAAGATGTCGATCGCGGCCTGAGCGTCGCTCGGCAATTCGGTGTCGATCTGTTGGTTGCGATCGGTGGTGGCAGCAGTATGGACTGTGCCAAGGGGATTAATTTTCTGCTGACCAATGGCGGTCAGATGCGAGACTATTGGGGAGTGGGCAAAGCCACCAAGCCAATGCTGCCGTTGATCGCCATTCCCACCACGGCCGGGACGGGAAGCGAAGCCCAATCGTTTGCGATCATTGCCGACGCCAAGACGCATGTGAAGATGGCCTGCGGAGACAAGAAAGCGGCTTGTCGCGTGGCGATTCTGGATCCAGCGCTCACTTTGAGTATGCCTGCGGGAGTGACTGCGGCGACCGGGATCGATGCCATCAGTCATGCCTTGGAAAGCTACGTCACGACACGCCGCAACCCAGTCTCGCAACTGTTTGCTCGACGAGGTTGGAAGCTGTTGGCTCAGGGGTTTCCCGTGGTGCTGGCCAATGGTGCCGTCTCCACGGATTCGTCGCTGCTGGTGGCTCGCGGTGCGATGCTGCTGGGGGCTCATCTGGCAGGAGCGGCGATCGAGAACTCGATGCTCGGTGCCACGCATGCCCTGGCGAACCCGCTGACCGCACACTATGGAATCACACACGGCCTGGCGGTCGGGCTGATGCTGCCGCACGTTGTCCGATTCAATGCTCCGGCGGTGGGGTACTTATATGGAGCCCTGGCAGCCGACGCGAAGATTTGTGCGGCCGATGACATCCATGCAGGCGAGTTGCTCGCCGGGTATCTTGGACAACTGATCAGCCGCTCGGGAATGCCGACGAATCTCTCCCAGTGTGGAGTCGCGCGGGCCAAGCTTCCGCAAATGGCGGAAGACGCGGCGAAGCAGTGGACAGGGACGTTTAATCCGCGGCCGGTCGACGAGTCGAGTTTATTGGAGCTTTACGAAGCGGCCTTCGATCCGCCAGACTAACCAGAACGCGCAGTTGTCTCGTTGATCGCAAATTGAATCTTCAGGAATCCGCCCATGTCGACATCCCTTGTTCGCAAACTTCTGGCGTTCGCCGCAATCTGTTTGCTGAGCATGGTGTTTGAAGCGACTCCTCGAGGATCTGGTGCCGATCCAGTTCCGCCCAAGGTGACGGGCTGGCCGTCATTTCGACATGACTTGTCGCAGTCTGGAGTCGCCACGTCATCGCTTCCGGATGATCTGGAACTGTTGTGGGAAGTGTCGATTGGCGACCAGGTCCTGGCGAGCGCGGCGATTGTCGGCGATTCTGTTTACGTTCCCTGCTTGTCTGGCGAACTGATTTGTTTGAATCGAAAGACCGGGGAAAAGCTCTGGGTTTACAAATCGGTCGAAGTCGTTGAGAAGAATTCCTTTGCCCCCGGCTTCAAATCGGCGCCGACTGTTGCAGGCGAGTCGATCTACCTGGGTGACGAAGAGGGAATGTTTCACGCCATTGATCGCAGGACCGGGGAAGGCCGCTGGAAGTTTTCGACGGGTGGTGAGATCTACAGTGCTGCGGCAGTGCTGGATGGCAAAGTCATCTTCGGGTCGTATGACAATCGTTTGTATTGCCTGAGTGAAGCTGACGGCAAACTGGCGTGGCAGTACGAAACGCAAGGCTATGTCCATTGTGCTCCCGCGGTGGCGGAAGGGGTCACGTTTATTGCGGGGTGTGATGAACATCTGCGAGTCATCGACATTAAAACGGGGCAGCAGCGGTTCGACTTCCCCTTGCAGACCTACTTGATCGCCTCTCCAGCCGTCATCGGCGACATGCTGTACGTGGGAACGTATGCCAGTGAAGTGGTGGCCGTGGACTGGAAGAAAAAGGATGTCCTGTGGCGGTATTCGACCGGCGAGAGTGAGCAGCCATTTCATTCGTCCGCAGCGGTCACCGACAAGTTGGTGATCCTGGGCGGTCGCGACAAGCTGGTGCATGCGATCGACAGGGCGACCGGGAAAAAGGCGTGGACATTTCCCACGCGTGCCAAGGTGGATAGTTCGCCCGCCGTTGTCGGAGATCGGGTTTTTGTCGGGTCTCACGACGGAAATCTGTATGCGCTGGGTCTGGCTGACGGCAAGGAACGTTGGAAGTTTAATGCGGGGAAACCGATCTCTGCCGGACCTGCCATTGGCGAAGGGGTCTTGGTGGTCGGAAGTGAGAGTCGGGATGGCAAAGTGTACTGTTTCGGAAAAAAGTAGTTCGACAGGGCCTTGCAGAATGACTTGGCAGGGCTATGAATAGTTTGAACCGGATCGAATATTGAGCATCCGGCACCCGGGAGTTTGTTCGTATGACTACTGAAACCGCTGGCACGACTGAAGTCGGCAGTTACTTCATCTCCAACTATCCACCATTTTCACTGTGGAATCGGGATCAAGTTTCGGAAATCCGCGGAGCCTTAGCAGCCGAGCCAGATCGATCGGCCCCGATGGGTCTGTATCTGCATATTCCGTTTTGTCGAAAACGGTGTAAGTTCTGCTACTTCCGGGTGTATACCAATCAAAATGCCAATGCGATCGCGCGGTACGTGGAAGCCTTGGCAAAAGAAGTTGAACTGCTCAGCCACGAACATGGCGTCCAGGGACGCGACCTGAAGTTCGTTTATTTTGGTGGCGGAACCCCGTCATACCTGAGTTCAAAGCAACTGCGATTTCTGCGTGATGAGCTTAGCCGGTCCGTGTCGTGGGATCATGCAGACGAAGTCACGTTTGAATGCGAGCCCGGGACGCTTAGTCTGGAGAAATTACAGACGCTGAAGGACATCGGCATTACCCGGATTTCGCTGGGGGTCGAAAACTTCAATGATGCGATCCTTGAGGAAAACGGCCGCGCTCATCTGTCGCCGGAAATTGACCGGGCCTACGGTTGGATTCAAGAGGTTGGTTTCCCTCAGGTCAACATCGACCTGATTGCCGGGATGATCGGCGAGACAGACGACAACTGGTTGAAATGTATCGAGCGGGCGCGAGCGATGAAGCCCGATAACATCACGGTTTATCAGATGGAACTGCCGTTCAACACATTGATCTCGAAGGAAATGCGCGAGCTGCACATCGTCTCACCCATTGCCGATTGGGCAACCAAGCGCCGTTGGGTCGACGAAGCGATTAATATCCTGGCTCAAGATGGTTACCAAGCTTCCAGCGGAAATGAACTGATTCGCAACCCGGCGACAGATCACTTCGTGTACCGCGATAATGTGTGGCGCGGGTGTGACCTGCTGGCATCAGGCGTTTCGTCGTTCGGTCACTTCCAGGGAGTTCATTATCAAAACCTCGATCAGCTGGAAGACTATTTGACGACTGTTGAATCAGGAGCCTTGCCGATCAATCGCGCCCTGCGGCCCACAGACCATCAGCGATTAATTCGGGAAATGATTCTGCAGATGAAGGAAGGTCACATTTCTGCCGAACCATTCCGCCGCAAGTTCGGCGTGAACATCCTGGACGAATTCGCAGCCCCATTGGCGGCCCAACAGGCCAAGGGCTATCTGAACGTGAATGGTGATGAGATCACGCTGACTCGTAAGGGCCTGCTTCAAGCAGACACACTGCTGCCCGAATACTTCGAAGTGGAGCATCGAGAAGTGCGTTACACGTAAAATCCGTTGGAACTCCTCACCAGTCATTGTCCACTGATTGCTGACCGCCGAACCAACCATGAATCCACACGACGAACTACTTGCCTTAACCAACTTGTTTCCGTCGTCAGAATCTTTGTTTCTGAAGGCCGAACACATTCCGTCGGCGGTGACTCCCGAGCCTTACAAGACGATGCTGGTCCACGACCATCACATGACCGTGGCGATGGAGACTCATCACCGTTCACCGGTCGATGTGCGTGTGCTCGCTGACAAGCTGGACGGCGATCTCTACGCTCGCGAGATCCTGCTGCTCAAACACGGGACAGACACGGTGGTGCAGTACGGTCTGGTGCGCTTCAACCTGAGCTACGTCACTGCGGATGTCCGGCGCGAGATTCTGGCCAAGCAGACGCCGTTGGGGCGAATCCTGATCAATCACAATGTGCTGCGACACATCGATCTGGGAGCCATTCTGGAAATGACTGCAGGTCCCGGACTGGCGAAACATTTTCGGATGCCAGTCGGCAGCGTGACTTACGGGCGTATGGCCACGATCTTCTGCAATCGCCAGCCGGCGGTCGACTTGCTGGAAGTCTCCGGCCCGCTTTGAAAATGAGTCCGATGGGTCGTGTGCGACCGATCGGACTCATCGATTTCTGCATCAAAGAAACAAAAAGAGGCGTCAAAAAAGTGACGCCTCTTTCAGTTCGCTTTGATAACCAAAACCGCCGCGGTTTCATCCTGAAATGCGGCAGTGGTGATCGGTCTTGCGACCGATCCTTCGGGGCCGTTTGATCTTCGTCTTGAAGGGACGGCCCCGAACTATATTAGGCGAGTTGCTTTTTCCGGCCAACTAACGTGCGGATTCGTTCGGCCAGCAATGCGCTGTCGAATGGCTTCCGGAACGTTTCGTTGAACGGGGTGCGGTCGAATCCGCTGGCGGTATCGTCGTCGCTCAGAAGAGCAACTAGGACAGCGTCGGCGTAATCGTTGTTTTTCCGCAAGTTTTGCGCAATCAGCGTCGCTTCGTGACGACCCATGCCGAAGTCAATCACGATGCAGTCGGGATGCAGGGATTCAGCCTGAATACCGGCCTCGAAGCCACTTGCCGCTGACTCAATTTTGTAGTCATCGGTCGGTAGCAGATCCATAAGGTGGCCGCGGACGGTGGCTTCAATGCCTACCAACAGCAGCTTGCCCATGGCCTCGTCCTCGAGTTCTCCGAGAGGCATCCCGTGTTCCTTAAGAAAACGGATGAGATGCTCACGGGGAATACGACGGTCTTGAGATCCGGGAATGCGGTAACCGCGCAGACGGCCGGAGTCAAACCATTTGCTGACAGTGCGGGGCGCAACCTTGCAGATCTTTGCTACCTGACCAGTAGTGAAGATCGTTCTCATCGCGGGCTCTCCAATCACCTAGATTATTCACACACAGAAGGGCGTCGCGACCCTCCGGATCTTCACCCTCGAACGTTTCAACGCGGCTATCCATGCCCTCTGGGTATTCAGGCCTGTCCTGTCACTGCAATTGCAGCTTCAGGCCAGTGGAAGACCCGACGGCTGAAAACCACGTTTTCAGTAGGCGGGCTGTCGTCACGTTTGGGTATCGGCGGGCATCAAAGACCTGATCCCTGGTCAATGGACCCGTGGGTGGCCGGACGAGCTACTCCACGCACAGTGGTTCAGTCTGTGGTGTGAAGAATCTAAGTTGTCCTGCCCCCCAAGATGATTCCGCAGTAATTTCAAGCTTCCTCGGATCAATCGCCATCCGCTGAGTGCTTGTTGTCACCGCTGAGACTCATCTGCGTAGTAGAATCGTCGCAGGTCCCCGCAAACCTTGAGAATCTTTGTCAAGAGTGATTTGAGGAAGTGAAGGTTTCTTACCAATGGCCAGCTCGGAATGGCTCAAGGTCCGGCAAACTTTACCAATTCTGCCTGAACTGCGACGAAATCGGCCGTGCAGCGATCACCATTGCGTGGGATCTGCATGAATCGACCAGACGAGTCAGAGGGCAATCTGCGACAACAGAGAGAGGCGTGTGCCGGAAATTTGGTTCGCGACGAGTCTTGGAGATCGACTCACCTGGATAATTCACGCTGAGGCAGCCGGAACAGCATTCGATACCGCCGTCATTCTTACACAGGCGGTAATCCGGCAATCCCGCAGAATCTCATCAGCATTGTCAGATGATCCCGCAGCGCTCTGGACTAACGACGATCCGATCGCTCTGGCCGATCAGTGCGCTCGGAACGTTCGGCTTCCTTATACCGCCGATACAACGGCACGAATGCCTCAGCGTTCAGCGGCATGTTGGCCTTGATGCTCGTTCGCTCAAAACCTTGGCGCGTGCGCGTGCTTTGAGCCCATTCGTCTTCTTCGATCGTGCCGTTCCTATTCTTATCTAGCCCTGAGAACGTATTCCGAGCTTCTTTCTCGGTGTCGTCTCCTGCCGTTCCTGTTGGAGGCCCGGGAGCGGCACCTGGGGCAGCGGCAGGCGCCGGCCGGCCGGTTGCCTTCGCATACAGGTTCTTCAGCGTTTCAGCAGGTAACAACTCAGCGGGAGTCAGGAATCCATCGCCATTCTTATCCAGTTTGGCAAACTCTGAATACTTCTTACGGTCCCATTCGTAGAGTGCGATCTGGCCGTCGCCGTTCTTGTCCCGGATCGTAAATTCGGCGGGCAGTTCGGGAACGAAGTGGCTTTTGCGACCTGGGAATCGGGTCGTGGGGGCCGCGGTAGTTCCTGTCGTCTTCGATTCTGCGGGCTTCGCCTTCTCCGGTTCATCGCGAGAGGGTTTGGTCCCTTCGCGGCCCCGTTTGTCATCCATTTCCTTCTTGGCGTCGCTATCACTGCCTGCGATGGCCGCTAGCGCAGTTGCCACACCGGACGCCACGAACGCTTCGCGTGACACGGGAACGGAGGTCGGAAGTCCATGGGCTTGCATGTCGGCCAGATCCGAGCCGGGCACGTTATCTAGCTCGGATTCGTCGAGTTCGCCGTCGCTGTTGTCGTCGAAGCTTTCAAACTGGGCTTCATAGCTGGCGCGCAGCGAATCGGTGTCCTGATCCTGCACGACGGCTGCAGCACCGACACGGACAAATCCGACGGCCATCAGCACCAGAAACCCGATTTCTCGACGTGTCATTTTCCGACCCCTATTTTGTCGCAACATCAAGCCATGATAGCAGCAGCGCCTGAAGATTAGCTGAATCTTGTTGCAGCGTGTCATGGACTTCGTCACACTCTGACGACACCAAACTTGAGTTAATTCGCCGCGATTTGCTGGGATTCAAAAAGTTCTTCCCGTCGGGTATTTCGATCCGTAAATCCGTGCATCTTGTTGGTCGTTGAGACGTCCGATAGCATAAGTTTTGTCGCCAACTCGGGCGATTCCGATGTTTTGGCCTGCGATGGCCGTTTAAGTCTCGTAGTGCATCCGCGCATTGATCGTGAGGCGCGCCCCGTTTTCGGAGACCAAATCATGCGGCGATTCTGCGAGACCCTGAAGTGTCTGGGCACCATTGGTGTGCTTTGCCTGGGTTTGTTGCTGACAGCCGATGTGGTCTTTGCCCAGCCTGGTGGCCAACGTGGCGGCGGTGGTCCCGGCGGCAGTCGAGGTGGACGCGGCGGCTTTTTCGGCAATGGTGAGCCAAGCCTGAGTCGTGAATTGCGCACTGATTCGTTCGCCGAAAAGATGAATCTGACGGAGCAGCAAAAAGAAACGCTCAGCGAAATTGATATGCAGCGGATGGAATACTTCCGTGCCAGCTTTCAAGGTGGACGCGGGCAGGGGGGCGACAGATCTCCTGAAGAGACCGAAAAGCGTAATCAAGAAGTCCAGGCCAAGATGAAGGAATTTGAAACGCTGCAGATGGCCGTTTTGACCGTGGAACAAAAGGCGATCTGGGAAGACCGCAAAAAAGAGGTCAAGGCCGCGCAGGAAGCGAATCCAAATTCCCGCCCCGATGGCAACCGATCACGAAGCGATAGCGGATCGAATTCGTCTTCGATCACACAGCCGTCGACTCGACGAACCGTTTTCTCAGATGAAAAGCCGCCCGAAGGAGTTGCCCCCACGGCCTCATTCGCGGCGCGACCAGTCGCCGGTCCCTTGGAAACGACTATCGCTGACGACGGCACCGGCGTTGCTGTCGGTGCGAAAGCCCCCAATGGCGAAGCGACGCTGTCGTTCAACTTCCGCTACGCTCCTTGGGCCGAAGTGCTGAAGCTGTTTGCCGAGGCGGCCCAGTGGACGCTGGATCTGAACGAAGTGCCGCCCGGAACCTTCAACTACTACGACGACAAGACCTATACAGTGACCGAAGCCCTGGATGTGTTGAATGGATACTTGCTACCGAAAGGCTATGCCCTGGTTCGTCGCGATCGTTTCCTGGTCGCGCTCAACATCGACAATGGGATTCCGCCCGGGTTGCTTCCGACCATCACGGTGGACGAATTGGCCAAGCGTGGTGTGAATGAACTGCTGATTGTTGACGTTCCTTTGGAAGGATTCGAAGTCGATAAGATTGTCGGGGAAGTCAAAGAGCTGTTAAGTCCGTGGGGCAAAATTGCCGCCATGAAGCAAACCAACTCCTTGAATATCTTGGACACCGGCAGCAACATCAGCCGAATCATCCGCCTGCTGAAGGCGGGAACTCCCGTCGGAAATGCGGAAACGGCATTTCGTGCAATCTCGTTGAAACACATCACCGCGGCCGATGCGGAACGAACGGTCCGCCGTCTGTTTGGCCTGAACCCCGCCGTCACGTCGAGTTCTCCGCAGTTCGGCATGGGCTTTGGGGGTAATCCTCAATTCGGTGGCTTCGGCGGTGGTTTTGGTGGCTTCGGCGGGTTCCGCGGCGGTGACGACAGAGGTCGTGGCGGCGATGATCGCAATCGTGATCAACAGCAGCAGCAACGACCGCAACCCTCGGTGGCCACTCCTTCAGCTCCTTCGCCGTTCGCAGGCAAGATCCAGGTGACGGCCGATACGCGAACCAATCACTTGCTGGTGACCGCCTCTGCATCGCTGGTCAAGGTTGTCGAAGACGCGGTGAAGTCGATTGATGTCGACACTGGTAAACCACCCGTTGAAACCGGGCCAGCCTACTTGAAGGCCTACACGGTCGCCGGTGGCGATGTCACTCAAGTGGCTCAAACCTTGAATTCAATGTTGCCTGGTTTGGTCGTTGGAGTCGATACGCGATCCAGCAAAATTCATGTCCAGGGAAATGGCGAAGAGCATACCCAGATTGAGCGACTGATTCAGACTTTAGCGGGCGACATCAATGGCGGTTCAGTTGCTGTCATCAATCTCACCCGATCTGACCCGGTCCAAGTGACGAATACGCTGCGAAACCTGTTTGCGACCGAAGTGAAAGCCCCCACGATCGAGGCTGATTCGCTAGGTCGCCGACTCCTGATTCGTGGCTCGGCCGAACAATTGGCTCAAGTGAAAAGCCTGCTGACCAGCCTGGGTGAATCCGGTGCCGATCCGAACTCAGACGCGATGAAAGCGAGTCGCGGCAACGTCCGCATGCTGAATCCACAAGGTCGAGATCCTCAGGATGTGCTGCCACTGATGCGGCAAATGTGGGATGCTGCTGACCGTGCTCCGATTCGCGTTGTCGTTCCGTCGCAGCCGAATCCAGTTCGCGAGCGCCGTGTTCCAGGCGGTCGCAGCTTCGATGTTCAGAATCCCGCCAACACGAATCGGCCTCCCGAAGTGCCGCGTCCAACCAGCCGCCCGGCAGGCTCACTTGATCGTACAGGACCATCAACTCAGACCGCTCCACGACGCTCCTCGATTTTGCAGGTCAGTCAATCGGGAGCACGTGAGGACGAAGCGACACCAAAATCGGTCGGCACCAGCCAGACTGGCGACTCGGTTGAGCCGCCCGCCGGGGCCAAGCCTGAAGTCTTGCCAAAACGTGCCGACGCTGCTCCAGCGGCTTCGGACAAGTCGCCGATCAGCCTTTCGATTGTTGGGGGGGAATTGGTGATCACTGGCGATAACCCCGAGGCTCTCGACCAGTTCGAGGAGATGTTCAACACGCTGATCTCCGCATTACCAGTGCGAACTCAATGGACGGTCTTCTATTTGCGTAGTGCCGATGCCACCGATACCGCGCAGATGCTCGAGCGATTGTTTCCACAAAGCAGTGTCACGGCGTCCACATCCTCCAGCGGCGGTATGTTCGGTTCGCTGACCGGCGGACTGTCAAACTTGGGCCGTGGCATGATGAATGTCACCGGGCTTAATCAAACGCTTGGTGGAGGCAACAGCCTACGAATCATTACTGATATCCGATCGAATGCATTGTTTGTTTCCGGTCCCAAAGACCAAATTGCCGAAATCGAATCGATGCTTGAGCTGTTGGATTCCGCGGAACTTCCCACGTCACTCCGCGATCGCGTTCCTCGCGAGATCGCTGTTGAGCATGCTGATGTCGAAGAAGTCGCCGCCATCATCGAAGATGTCTTCAAAGACGCTCTGACGCCCGAGAATCAGCAGCAACAAGGTGGCGGTGGTGGACAACGATTCAATCCGCTCGCGATGCTGATGGGTGGTGGTGGTGGCGGAGGGAACGGTGGACGAAAAGAGCCCGGCGTTCAACTGACCGTCGGCGTGGATCGTCGCACCAGTCATCTGATCATCTCTTGCAATGATAATCTATTTCGCCAGATTGAAGGCTTAGTGACATCGATCGACGAACGTGCTCGTGATGCTCGTCAGACCGTGCAGATCATGCGGCTCGAAACGGCGGATCCGACCGTCGTATCCTCGACACTCGTCTCGTTAATTCCAAAAGTGACGGTCAGTGCGTCACGCGCGACTCGCCGCAAACCAAGTGAGCAACCAGGCCAGCCTCAGGGTCAACCAGGCGGGGGGCAGCAGGGTGATGGTGAGTTGATGCGACGCATGATGGAACGTAACCGACAGCAAGGGGGCGGACAGAACTCGGGCGGTGGACAACGTCCGAACGCTGGTGGCGGTGGAACTGGTCGGACTAACGGAGGTGCCGGAGCCGGAGGTGGAGGTGGTCGCCAAGGAGGTGGCGGTGCCCGCCCGAATACGGGTGGCGGCAACGGCGGTGCCCGTCGAGCCAACTAGAGCTGAATAGCGAGGTCGCCAATCTCGCGAAAAGATTGGGGCCTCCTGATTAACGACACTGTCAATCTGTCATTTCAACTGTGGTTACTCGCCTGCAGTTCGCCAGGGAGATTCTCCGGTCCCAGCTGCGGCAGTGGATGAAATTGCGATTCTGCAATGACGTGCTTGACTACTCAGACAATATGCCTCTAATGGTATCTGTCTTGAGCCCTTCGCGCGCCGGAAGCAAGTCATGTCACTTCACTCCAAAATCTGGTGTCTCTCATTCGCGTTCATGGTGATATGGGGTTCGCCGTCTACCGACGCGGACGATGCCACGGAACTGGCGCGAAGGATTGATCAGCAGTTGGACGCTCGTTGGACTTCGGACCGGATTACTCCGGCAGATCGAGCTGACGATGCGGAGTTCTTGCGGCGAGTCTCTCTGCATGTTGGCGGGGTCATTCCCACCGTGTCCGATGCTCGAAGATTCATTCGCGATGAGTCGGTCGAAAAGCGAGCAACGCTTGTTGCCCAACTTCTTGAGAGTCCGCAGTACCTGACCAACTTCAGCCATTTCTGGCGTCAGGTCATGATGCCCGAAGGAGACTCCGACCTGCAGGTACGAGCGCAGTTGCCCGGCTTTGAAGGCTGGTTGCGACAACATCTCGCCAAGAACTCGCACTACGACGCCGTCGTTCGCGAACTGTTAACGGTTCCGCTCGACACCGGCCGTGCCATGAATTCACCACTCGATGGCATGGGGACGGCGTCTCCCCTGGCGTTCTTTCAGTCCAAACAGGTGAAGCCCGAGAATCTGGCCGCGGCAACGTCGAGAATGTTCCTGGGACTACGGATTGAATGCGCCCAGTGCCACGACCACCCACAGGATGTCTGGAAGCGCCAGCAGTTCTGGGGGTACGCGGCGTTCTTCGCAGGCATCGAACGCGTTGACCGCAACGAAGAATTCGTTGGCCGGGTGAAGGAGGTCTTCGATCGTCGTGAACTGACCATTCCAGACCCGGAAGTCGATCGCGTCGTTCAAGCGACATTCCTTGATGGCTCGTCGCCGCAGTGGCGTACACGAGTTTCCTCGCGCCGGGAATTGGCGGACTGGATCACATCCAAGAAGAATCCGTTCTTCGCACGAGCAACGGTGAATCGCTTGTGGGGACATTTCTTCGGTATTGGATTCGTTAATCCTATCGACGACTTCAGCGGAACCAACGCACCCAGCCATCCTGAACTGCTGGATGAGATCGCCGCGAATTTCGCCTCGCATGACTTCGA
Organism: Schlesneria sp.; assembly: GCA_028291515.1. Lineage (GTDB taxonomy): Bacteria > Planctomycetota > Planctomycetia > Planctomycetales > Planctomycetaceae > Schlesneria. The sequence continues at coordinate 261,868 of JAQGHU010000106.1, read as the reverse complement.
CCTGAAGTATTTGATTCGGGTGATTACTCAGACGAAGGCGTATCAGCTTTCCAGTCGCAGGACAAATGACAGCCAGGACCATCCGCAGCAGTTCGCTCGGATGACAGTTCAAGGGCTGACGGCAGAGCAACTGTTCGATAGTTTGGCGACGGCTGTCGGCTTTTTTGAACCGACTCAACAGCAGAATGCGTTCGTTTTTGGCCAGACTGGCCCTCGTGTTGAATTCCTCGAATTGTTTGCACCGGACAACAATTCCGCGACCGAACGTCAAACCAGCATCTTGCAGGCTCTGGCATTGATGAACGGCCAGTTCACCACAAGTGCCACGAATCTCGAAAACAGCGCGACACTGGCCGCAGTAACAGAATTCCCTTTGATGAAAGATGCTGACCGTATCGAAGCGTTGTATCTGGCGGCCTTGTCACGGAAGCCTCGACCAGAGGAATTGGACAGGCTCACGAAATATGTTGCCTCGGGCGGCCCCTCGAAGAATGAAAAGGCGGCGCTAGCCGATGTTTTTTGGGCGCTGCTCAATAGCTCCGAGTTCCTCTTCAATCACTAGCCTACGGTCTGGCATCACGGGAGATCCCATGACAGCACTCACTCGTCGCGATCTACTTCGTCTGTCCGCCTGCGGGACTTTTGGAGCGTCGATGTCGCGTTGGATGCCGGCGTTTGCGGCCGACGCTGCGACCGCGCCGACGCGAAAGAAATCGGTGATTTTGTTGTGGATGACGGGAGGGCCACCACAAACAGACACCTTCGATATGAAGCCCGGACATGAGAATGGCGGGCAGTTCAAGGCGATCGATTCGTCGGTGTCGGGGATCCAAGTGTGCGAGCACTTGCCGCAGCTTGCCAAACTGATGGAACACTGTGTCCCGATTCGCTCGATGAGTACCAAAGAGGGTGATCATACGCGCGGGACGTATCTGATGCGCACCGGCAATCTGCCGACGGGGCCCATTCATTATCCCACGATGGGCTCGCTGCTGAGCAAGGAGTTGGGATCGGAAAGTGCAGACCTGCCGAACTTCGTCGCTGTCGCACCCTACATGCAGTTCAGTCCGAGTGCTTATGGACCGGGATTTCTCGGCCCGAAGTATGCCCCGCTTATCGTCGGCGATGGCAACCGAGTCGGCCCCGGCACAGCGAGGATGAATTACGATCAAGCGTTGAGCGTCAAGAATCTGGAGTCGGCCCCCGGCATTAACGAATACCGTGCTGATGCTCGTCTGGCGCTACTGGGTGACCTGGAAGCGGACTTCGCCAGCCAGCGTCCGGGCCTCGTCGCCGATAGCCACCGCGAAGCGTACTTGGCGGCAGTGCGGATGATGCGGTCCGAGTCGGTCAAGGCATTTCATCTCGATAGTGAACCCGATAAGCTTCGTGATGCCTACGGCCGCAATCAGTTTGGTCAGGCCTGTCTGTTGGCAAGGCGACTGGTCGAGCGGGGCGTTCCGTTTGTGGAAGTCTCGTTGAATGGCGTCTCGAACAATCAGACGTTCGCCTGGGATACACACCAGCAAAACTTCATGGCGGTCAAAGGTCTGCTGGGTGTTCTCGATCCGGCGTGGGCCACGTTGATGAAAGACCTGAAGGATCGCGGATTGCTCGATTCAACACTCATCGTCTGGATGGGCGAGTTCGGTCGCACTCCCAAAATCAATCCGCAGGTGGGCCGCGATCATTTTCCTGCAGCCTGGACCACGGTCTTGTGCGGAGGCGGCATCAAGGGGGGGCAGGTTATTGGTAAGACGAGCGCCGACGGTATGAAAGTCGATGATCGTCCCGTCTCCGTTTCGGATCTCTTCGCGACGTTGTGCCACGCTGTTGGCGTGGATCCAATGAAGCAGAATCTTTCCAATGTGGGGCGGCCAATTCGCCTGGCTGATCCCATGGCGAAACCAATCACTGAGATCCTGTGACAGAGTGCTCGCGGCACGAATGAAATGGAGCGGCCTCTATGAAAGTCGGATTACTTCCGCTGCTGCTGATCGCTGCCAGCACCGCATTCGCAGGGCAACCCCCCGCGGAATCTCACAAGGTGATGTACCTTTCCGATTCGGGTATCGTTGTGTTGCAGATGTCGATCCTGCTTGACGGAGAAGGTCCGCAAGCACGATTCGAAAAGGCAGCGGAGGCACTGCTGCTGAGCCTCGATAAGAACAACGATGGTGTCGTGACAACGGATGAAGCGCAGGGGAAAATCCTGACGGCGCGCGAAGCTCGGCAGATGCAATTGGCGGCGGCGGATGGAAATGTCGTCGACACTTCGCCCGATATCAGTCCCAAGGATGGAAAGATCACACGAAGCGAATTGCTGAGCTACTTCAAACGGATTGGCGTCTTTCCGTTCGTTGTCAAATTCCAGTCTCGGACCGCCAATGTTGATCCCAATGCGAACGGGATGGCGAACCAGGCAGGTGAAGCCCCTTTGTTCCAAAAGCTGGACGCCAATGAGGACAAGAAGCTGTCTGTCGAAGAATTAGCGAACGCGTTAGAGGTGCTTCGCAAGCTGGATCGCGACAATGACGAGACGATCAGCGTCGCCGAACTTCAACCTTTGGCAGCGCAGCCGAGGCCTGTTGCTCGACCGGGAATGAATAATCCGCCACCGACCAACAATCCCTTCGTCAGCATCTCCAGTGGCGAATCGTTGCCGAAGCTGATTCGACGAATTGTCGACAAATACGACAGCACCGACTCAGCAAAGTCGGGTGTTCCCTCGCAGTCGGCGAAGAATCAAAAACTCAGCCCGCTGGAACTGGGGATGGCCGATGCCGAATTTGTGAAGTACGACGTTGACGGAGATGGGCAACTCGACTTTACCGAACTACGGCAATTGGTTTCAGAACTCGAAACGTCAGTCGAACTGTTACTGAATCTGACAACTGGCAAAGTCGAAGGCGTCGGAGCCTCGGCCAACAAGATTCGTACGACAGCGGACGGCGGTGCTCATCTGCAATTCGGGGCGGCTCAAGTCAGCGTCTCTGCCATATCACCCCCCGATAAAACGGATCCAGAGCTTTCGATCAAGCCGCTGTTTATGGCTGTCGACGCTGATGCGAATGGCTACCTCGAAAAATCGGAAGCTCCGGATAACGCCCTGTTCGGCGCGACATTCGCCGATCTGGATGCGGATAAGAACGGCAAGCTCTATTTGGAAGAAATTGTCGGGTATCTGCAGCCCCGTTTAGATCTTGCCCGCAACCGCGTTGAGCTCTCCATCATTGAGCAGGGGCGTACCCTGTTTGACATCTTAGATTCAGATCGCGATGGGCGCCTGGCGCATCGGGAAGTGCGCAGCGTGGCCAACAAGCTTGCCTTATGGGATACGGATGGCGACGGAATGCTTTCAGAAGCAGAGATCCCACTGCAATTCCAAATGATTGCTGCCATTGGATCGCTACCCAACCTCAACTTTCAGCCGCAAATCGCGATGAACACGCCAGGTGGTCTGGCCACTCGTACTGCCGGACCGATCTGGTTCCGCAAGATGGATCGCAATAGCGATGGTGAGATTTCACGTCGCGAATTCCTGGGCGATCTGGACCTATTTGAGAAGCTCGATCTGAATCATGATGGCGCGATCGAATTAAACGAAGCGGCACTCATCAGAGCTGAGCGATAACTACGAGTTGCTTCGCATAACAAATTGATGGCTTTGGAGATGCGCCGGCCTCGGAATTCAGCGATCATCCTTGATGTGGCAACTTCGCAAGATTTCCGCCGGTACCACCTGCAAGTGATCTGGAGTAGAATCGCTTCGCACGGTATGAACTGCCCGCGGTTCAAGTGATCGGCTCAAAAGCGTCGATAACCTGCAACATCCCGTTCGACCTGATCTGAAGACAAGGTTGGTCGACAAACGGATGAAAGTTCTGACTGAACTTTACCTTAAAGGTTTCTGTGCTTTTCCTGAAATCGCAGGAAGCACGACGGCAATCAGCAAACAATGGCGACGGTCTTTGTGAGTTGTTGGCGACCTTCTAAGTACCAGCTCACAAACTCAAGCCAAGAAAGCTTGCCATGGCTACTGTTATTCGGTTGATGATCGCCGCCTGCGTTGTTGTTGCCATACGACTGATCTCCAAAGATCTGGGTGGCGTCGCCCTCTCGGGTTTTGCGTTGTGGATCCTATACTCTGCTGGAGCTGACAGCCGACGAACAACGTCGTCGCGCGGTCGATTGACCCTGTCAGGTCGTCATGTCTAATCGCATCGACTCATTCTTGAATGATTGTGTTTCCAGTAACACCATTTCGCTCCGAGTTCATTGCCTCGTTCACGACGATATTCGCAATGACCGGGCGATGATCTGAACAGCTTGACCAGCCGCACGTGCATCGCTGGAAAGTAATGCCCCTGTTGCCCCAGATGTGATCCAGGGCGAGTACCGGCAGGGGCTGTGGCCAGGTGGACTGATAGCCGCTCCCCGCCGCGTCCCAGGCCCGAGTCCAGTTACGACGCCATTCGTCAAACCACACGGACGACGGAGGGGTATTCAAGTCTCCAATCATCAGCGTAGGGACTGCTTGCGTTTTGATTCGGCTGTAAAGAGCGGTGATCGGTTTTCTTCGCAGCAACAGCATGCTGGCAGGGACATCCGCCAGGATGATGTCCAAGTTGTGCCGGCCTGCTGTCACCGACAAATGTCGATAGTCGCACAGACCACCAGTCGAATCGGCAAGGCGTTCGACGGCCGATCCTTTTGTCAGCAGGACTAAGCCTTCTTGCAGAGGGTAAACTGAATACTCTGGCAGACGCGCCTTCCAATAGTCACGTGTTTGAACTTCGTCCGAAGTCGCTTCTGTTAGCGCGATGACGTCAGCGTCAAAATTCTGGACCTGCTTGGCGATTCGGTCCCAACTCGCGATGTGGCCGCGGCCCACATTCCAAAACACGACCTTGATCGAGTCCGGGGCAACCTCTTTCGAGTTCCAACGAAAATCAACCATCGCCCATTCGCCACAACAGAGGATCGCCACCAGTCCCATGATCCCGTTTGCGGAGTACGCGAATGAACTTTTCGGCCATCGAAGTCGAACACCGATCCAGGCAGTGATCAGTGCGCCGACGCCGATCAGGACTGCGGGCGTGGCATAGTAGAAAACTGAAAAGGCATCGCTATGATCCCGAACCACCCAATGGACAGTGAAAGCAAACGAATTCAGCCCAATCAATGCTGTCCACAGACATCGGATCCACAATCTGCCTGGTCGGCCAGCCTGCTGATCTCCGTTGAGTACCGAGTCCGTGGAAGTGACAGACATTGTGTAATGGTTCCGCAGGTCAAGAATCGCGTCGACCCGGACATTGTTACAGCAAGGTTCCTCTCAGGACTACCATCGCCACCGAAAAGTAGATGACCAAGCCCGTCACATCCACCAGCGTTGCGACGAACGGCGCTGATGAGGTTGCAGGATCCAAACCGAATCGCTTCAGAACGAATGGCAGCATCGAACCCGAGACGCAGCCCCAGAGAACGATGCCCACCAGCGATACGCTGACGGTGACACCCACCAGCATCCAGTGCGGGCCGTAGATCGTCGAAAATGTGCTCCAGAGAGCGATCCGAAAGAAACCGATTGCGCCGAGCACGACACCTAATATTGCGCCCGATGACAGTTCGCGGACGAGGACACGTCGCCAGTCGCAAAGCTTGATTTCTTCGAGTGCAAGCGCTCGCACGATCAGCGTGGCTGCCTGCGAACCGGAATTTCCGCCGCTCGAAATGATTAAGGGAACGAACAGTGCCAACACGACGGCTGTCGCGAGTTCATGTTCGAAATAGCCCATCGCGGTGGCCGTCAACATTTCACCCAGGAACAACACGACCAGCCAGACGGCCCGCTTGCGGACCAGAGTTAGAATCGGCGTATTGGCGTAGGAATCTTCCAGGGCTTCCAGACCCCCTAAGCGATGCATATCTTCGGTGGCAGATCTTTCGGCGATATCAATCACGTCGTCAATCGTGACGATCCCCAGCAGATGGTTGTCGCCATCGACGACCGGCATGGCGGTGCGGTCGTAGCGCCGAAAAACCTCGACCGCAGAGCGTTTTTCGTCATCGGCATGCAAGGCGATGAAGTTATCGTCCATCAGTTCCTTGATACGTTTTGAGGGGTCCACAACCAGCAGTTGTCGAATTCGTAGATCGTCGATCAAGCGGTGATTGTCATCGACGACATAGACCACGTTCAAAGTTTCGCTGTCGCGACCATGCAGCCGAATGTGATCCAGAACATGTTGCACAGTCCAGTGCGGACGCACGCAGACAAAATGCGGTGTCATCAGGCGACCCACTGAATCGGACGGGTATTGCAATAGCGATTCGGCCAGAGCTCGCTGTTCGACGCTCAGTCGATCCAGCCAGCGGGTGCGATCTACTTCGGAAAGTGATCCTAAAAGAGATGTCCGGTCATCGTCCGCCATGTCGGTGAGCAACGACCCGGCTTCGTCTTCGGGAAGCGACACCAACAGGCGTTGTTGCGCACTGCGATCCAGATACTCGAAGATGCGGACTCGCTGTGGACCGCGCAGCAGTTTGAAGACCGCGACATCCTCTTCATCGGACAGCCTGGTCATCAACGTGGCAATGTCTGCGGGTAGCCAGTGATCCAGGACTTCGTGCAAAGTGGCACTGTCGCCCGTCGAAATCAGTTCGCGTATTTCGGGCAGCACCAGCGCCTGCAGCATCATAGAAACGCTTTCAGAGATAAGTAATGGAAATTCGTCGCACATCCTGTCACCAGAAAGAGTTGGCAACAAGTGTGCAGGTTCTCTTCGACTGGTTGATTTCATCGCACGTGAGCGAACATGATGGAGGCGGCTGTACCACTTCCAAGTTGCATTTCAGGTGAATTATGAATCCTTCACCCCACGTTGGCGATGTCTATCCCAGTTTGTTTTACGAGAATGCTGGCGAGATGATCGAGTGGCTTTGCCGCGCGTTCGGATTCGCTCAGCGATTTGTGATGCGTGGCCCCGGCGGTCGAATCGAGCATTCAGAACTGACTTGTGGGGCGGCCGTGATCATGGTGGCGTCGCCCAATCTGGAACTGGGCTTCGATTGCCCGCACAATCCACAGTATGCCAATCAGGTCTTGTCGATCCGCATCGACGATCCAGATGCTCACTATGCTCAGGCCAAGGCGGAAGGAGCCATCATCCTGCGTGAGTTGAAAGACGAAGACTACGGTTCTCGCGGGTATATGGCGAAAGATCCAGAAGGCTTTGTCTGGTGCTTTGCGACTTATCGACCCGGTCAGTATTGGGAAATCTAGGTTTCCAACCGATCAGTTCTGGCCCGAGAAGTTGTAGATCTCTAACTTCTTCGACGAATTTAGTCCGAAGCCGGTGCCGTAGATCCGGGCTGGGGTCTGATCAAACAGGTAAGGGATCCCGATCGCTTTCAGGTCGATGATGAGTGCGTAAAATGTGCCAGGAAAGAGGGGGGTAGAACTCGGGCTGTGTCCGATCACCGTTGAGATCAGGGCGGTTGGTGGAACTTGTTGATAGGTCCCTGTACCCGTCCCGCGAGGGCCGGTGACCGTGAATCGATGTTGTTCGGAATTGAAGTCGAGTGTTCCCTGGTAGTTCCCTGCAACTCGATCGACGACTTTGATCGTAAATGCGTGGCCCGCATCTGAAAAGAGTCCTGAGATGCCACCGGCGTGAGGGACACCCAAACCGGTACATGGGTCGGCCCCAACAGCCGCGCTATAGGCTCCGTTCGAACCCTGAATGATGTCGGTGAACGCCAATGGATGACTCCATAGTGTCGGCGAAATGAACCCCAAACGTCGCCCACTGGCGGCGAGCAGGCCCGCATAAAAAGGAGCGACCGCGCTGGTCCCGCCGACTTGCAGTTCCGAGCCGCCATACACCATCAGATAACCCGTCGCTGGATCGGCATTGGCGGAGATGTCCGGGACCATGCGCCCGGTGCCTTTGGGAGCACCTAACTGAAAAGCTTGCTTCGGAAAGATGACCGAGAACCCGCCGCCAGTCCCGTAGTCGGTCGCGACGCCGTCGCCCCAGACGGTCTCGGTGGATACAGTCTTGGTCGTTCCCCCGCAGCCCAGGATATGCGGGCACGACGATGGGACATCGACGTTGGTCCCAGTGTTGTCATCCGAAGAACTGCTGTCACCCGAAGCGGCCAGGATCACCATCCCACTGGCCGCAGCGGCTTTGGCCGCCGCCTCCAAGCTTTCGGCAGCACCCGGAGCGTCTTGTTGCCATGACGCTTCGTCAGCACCCCAACTAATCGACAGCACGTCGCATTTCGCGGCGACAGCGGCTTTGATCACCGCTTCCATCGCTTCGTACGTGTTCTCGGCGAAGAAGACTTTGATCTCGGGCATCTTCCCGGTCGCGTAATAGTAAGTCGCGGCGGCGATCTCGATATCCAAAGCGACTTCGACATCGGCACTGTTGAGGTCAGGCGGGTCACTGGGTGAGTTCTTCGTTCCATCCACAGAGATATTCGTCACCACAATCGGCGGCAGGTTGTTCAGAGCGCAAAACTGATCAAGATCCGCTTGCACCCAGCCGCCACCTAGTTCCAGAATGCCGATCACTCCGGTACCGCTTAGATTTTGAGGGAGGCCGTAAGCGCTGCAGAGATCCGCGATCAACCAGGGAGCGTCTGAGGAAGGTGAGGTCTTTCCTGTGATCGCGTGCTTGAGCTTCGGCGCGGTCTTCTTGGCGACTTTATTTGCGATCTTGAAGTAGGGGTGGCACTTCTTGTCGCCCGCGGTGGCGTCGCAATCGACTAACAACAACACAACGGTTGCCAACACCAGCACTGACGTGGCCTTCAGCATGTGCGTTTCACCTTACGAGCGAGGACTTCTTGATGAACTGGCCAAACCTTTAACACAACGGCTTCAAGAAGAGACCGGAAGATGACGTGAATTTAATCTGACTGGCCGATTTTCTGGATCCGAATTCCGTTGATACCAAGGACAACTCGAAGTACAGGGCCTTTTGCGACGGCTCAGCCGGATCGACCGCTGTTAACGGTGACCACTATCAAAACGAACACAGCCCTCAGAGAGTGAACTCTGGGGCTGTGGTTCGTTCGACTGGTTCCGGCCAGCAGGAGTTCTTTCTATACGCTAAGACATCAATTGCTGTTCGAAGCTGATGCCATATTTCTTCATCTTCTTGTAGAGCGTCGTGCGATTGATCCCGAGCGTATCGGCGGTCCCTTGGCGGTTCCAGCCGTTCGATTCTAAGGCGTCCAGAATCAATTGTCGCTCAGGTGTGGCCAACGCCGATTTCAGGTTGTTGCCGCCGACGTTTGACAGCCGTCCGCCAAAGTCAGACAGCGGATCGTCGCGGCGAAGAGCTTCCGGTAGATCGTTCGGGCCGATGACAGGGGACTTCGATAGCACGACGGCTCGTTCGATGACGTTGACCAGTTCACGAACGTTGCCCGGCCAGCGATAACGCTGCATCAGTTCAATCGCTTGATGACTGAATCCGGTGACGTGCTTGCCAGTTTGCTCGATAAAGTCCTTCAGGTAGTGATCGGCGAGCAACGGGATGTCACTCATGCGTTCACGCAGCGGCGGTTGCGTCAGCGTGACGACGTTGATTCGGTAGTAAAGATCCTGTCGGAACTCGCCCTTGCGGACGGCTTCTTCCAAGTCCAGATTCGTCGCCAGGATCATGCGAACGTCGACCTTGTGAGTCTTGTTGCCACCCACCGGTTCGAATTCGCGGTCTTGGAGGACTCGCAGCAATTTGACCTGCAGATTGGCTGAGGACGTGCCGATTTCGTCTAGGAAGATCGTGCCGCCACTGGCTTGCAGGAATTTGCCCATCTTGTCGTGGGTGGCTCCCGTGAACGAACCAGCCACGTGGCCGAACAGTTCGCTTTCCAGCAGTGAATCAGGCAGGGCTCCGCAGGCGACTTCCACGAATGGCTTGTCGCGGCGGTTGCTCATCTGATGGATGGCTCGGGCCGTCATCGTCTTGCCAGTCCCGGATTCACCGAGGACCAACACAGTAGTTCGAGTATCCGCAACGCTTTCGATCAGATCAAACATCTTCAGCATGCGGTAGTCGTGACCGACGATGTTGCCGAGTCCGAACCGCTGATGCAGTTGTTCGCGGAGGTTCTTATTTTCAGAGACGATCTGCCGTTGGCCCAGGGCTCGGCGGATCGAGAAATTCAGTTCATCGTCGATGATTGGCTTGGTCAGGTAATCGAAGGCTCCCAGGCGGATTGCCTCGACGGCACTGTCAATCGTGCCGAATCCCGTCAGCAGGATGACCTGTGTATCAGGGACAGCTTGCGTGGCCCATTCGAGCAGTTCGAATCCGTCCTTGTCCGGCAGATTGACGTCGCAGATTACGGCATCGAATGGATATTCTTTCATTCGGGCGATCGCTTCATCGCACGTCGACGCAGTCTCTGTCCGATGGCCCAGACTACGCAGGTAGTCTGCCATGGCCTCCAGGAGTGGGCGATCATCATCAACGACGAGCAGTGAGCCTTGATTTGAGGCTTGAGGCATGGCATGTGGCTTTGTGTTAGAACAGTCTTCTGACCAGCTTGTGGACGAAACCTGAGCGGAGTCGCCGAACGGACTTCCGTTCGTCAACGTAAACAAATCAGTCGAACCGGATTCTTGGGGAAATCGGCTCAGCGTCTTGCTGGGAGACTTCAATCATCGAGGGTCTGTGAAACATAGGTCACAGTGGCGAGTCGTCAACATGAGGCGAAAAAGATTGTTGCGAACGGTCAACAATTTTGTCTTTTGGCAGGTCGAGCGAGGTGACAGGGCATCATGACGATGTTCGAACACGACAATCCGGTGCATGCGGCAAGCTGGCCGCAAGTGCTGGCCAGATATGCACCAAGGATCAGGCCGAAGGATGTTGAGTCGCTGGGAAATCGCGGCGGATTCAGCGGGGCGGCGATCTGGCGCGTGAAGACAGAGTTGGGCGATTTTGCCCTCAGGCGTTGGCCGATGGCGAGCTTGCCGCGCGAGCGCATCCTGGGTCTGCACCGATTATTGGAGCACCTTCATCGGGATCAACTCGATTTCGTCGCCGCTCCGCTCGCCGCGGACGACGGCAGCAGCCTGATCACCGTTGGGGGCTACGACTGGCAGTTGGAACCGTGGAAGTCGGGTGTCGCAGACTTCCACCGAGATCCCAGCGCGTTGCGACTGAGTGCTGGCGTGCAAGCTTTGGCGAGATGGCACTTGAGTGCGGAACGGCACCTGCCAGCGGCCAATGCGGCGCAGTGGTTTCAAAGGGCAGCGGCAGATGCATCCCCGGCCGTCAGCGAACGGATTGGGATCATCCACCAAATCCAGGAGCCAATTCTGCAGAGGATTGCAACCACCATCACAACAGCCAGGCCGACAACGATAGCAGATCTCAGTCATCGAATCTTAACGTTGATCCAACTAGGCCTGACACGGGTCCACCGCGAACTGCTGGCAATGCAGGATGTCAAAGTTCGGCTGCAACCCTGCTTGCGCGATGTCTGGCATGATCATCTGCTCTTCAGCGGCGACACTGTCACCGGACTGATCGATCCCTCGGCGTGTCGTCGAGAGAATGTGGCATGCGATCTATCGCGGCTCATCGGCAGTCTAGTTGGCGACGATCGGAGCAGATGGAGCCTGGCCCTGACAGAATACCAGCGGTATCGCGATCTGTCGGTCAGCGAATTGAAACTCATCGAGGTGTTAGATCATAGCGGAGTTCTGCTCAGTGGCTGGACCTGGCTGCAGTGGATCTATGTCGAGGAGCGATCGTTTCCTGATCCGGTTGCCGTGGGCCAGAGACTTGGTGTCATCCTGCGAAGGCTGGAGTATCTGATCGAAGGAGAGCGTGAGGTATCGAAGCTGATCACGCCTTAACGGAGCATCCACGGCACCGAGAATAGAGTTCTATTCTAAGGCAGCTTGTCGAGCGGTCCGACCCCGACTGTCGTGGTCTGCATCAGCGGAAAGTCTTTCAGCAGTAGCCGGATGTCTTCCAATGTGACGCCACGTACCGTCGCCAGATCGTCTTCCACGCTGCGATATTCTCGACGCACCAGCCAGTTGCCGCCGAGTGAACTGAGTCGCCCCATCGGTCGTTCGCTGCGCAAGACAATTCGCGTTGCGATCTTGTTTTTTGCCTGTTCTAATTCGTCAGCAGTGATCCCTTCGGCGTTCACCGCTTCGTACAGGCGATTGATCGTTTCGAGATTCTCTCGAGTTGATTCCGGATCACCATTCAAGAATGTCAGGTACGTGCCCGCCCCTTCGAATTCGTAGTAGCCGCATTCGGCAGACTCAACCAGGCCCGGGTCGACCAGTTCCCAGTAGAGCCGGCTGTTGCTGTCGTCACCGACAATGACTGTCAGCAATTCGGCCGCGAACCGTCGTGGATCGGTGCAAGACGGAGCCGATGCTAATTGGATGATCTGCTCTTGCTGGCACTGATCTTTCACCACGAACTCTGTTTGAGCGGCGTGAGTTGCTGCAGCAGTACTTCGAGGGCTGATTCCAGCGGGCCAGTGGCCGCAATGCGTTTCTGCGAGTTCGAGAACAGTCTTCCAATCCGTATTGCCGGCCACGGCCAGCACAATATTGCCTGCGCGATAGTGTTCCTGGTGATAGCTCCGCATCTGTTCAGAAGTCAGGTCCGACACACTGGCCACCGTTCCCAGGATCGATTGGCCAAGATCATGCCCGCTGAAGTGCAACTGCATTGCCTTGTCGTACGCGACTGAAGAAGGCTGATCCTCGTACATGCCGATTTCTTCGAGGATGACCTTCTTTTCCATGTCGAAGTCATCTTGTCGCAGCGTCGGAAACAGGATGCTCGATTGCAATTCAAATGTTTGCGGCAAGTATTCGGGCAAAACGGATGAGTAGAATACGGTGCTCTCTTCTCCGGTCATCGCGTTATAGTCGGCACCGTATTCGTCGAAGATCCGATTGACGTCTTCGGCCGAGAATCGCTCGGTCCCTTTGAACGCCATATGTTCCAGGAAATGGCTGACTCCGGACACGTCGCCGCTTTCGTCGCGGGCACCGGCTTTGACGTAGAAACCAAACGCAACGCTGTAGGCATCGTTGTTCAGTTCAGCAACGACCTCAAGACCGTTCGGAAGCGTAGTGTGATGGAACTGCATGGAACTCTTTGTCGATGAGGAAACTTCTGTCCGAATGCTGTTGCGGAGCGGGTCGCTTACTTCAGCGCTTCGGGGCCGATCGTCAGAATCGAAAAGTCTTGCGCGGGATGCTTGTGCACGTAATCCAAAACCTTTTGGACGGTTAAGGCTTCGATTTCTAATCGAACTTCGTTGAGCGTGACCACTCGACCCAGGTGATACCAGTTGCGAGCCAGCGACGACGCTCGCGAGCCACTCGACTCCTGAGCCATGATCAGCGAACTCTTTGCTCGGGCCTTGCAGCGATCAAGCTCGTCCTGGCCGATCGCGTCGCCCAGTCGCACCAATTCCGCTCGCAAAACATCCAGCGTTTCCTGAGCTCGTTCCGAAGTGGTCCCGGCATAACACAGAACCTGTCCGCGGTCTTTCAGGGTGTTCAGCGTCGCATAGACCGAATAGCACAGACCGCGCTTTTCCCGGATCTCAGTAAACAGACGCGAACTCATCCCACCGCTCAGCACGTTCACCGCGGCCCAGGCAGCGTAGTATTCGGGATCGGCATAAGCGACGCCGGGGTAGGCGACGCCGATCTGTGTTTGAGTCGACTCGTGGTCCAGGTGCTCCCGCACTGGAGAGACGGTACCCGATGGGACAGCTTGATTATTCGATCCCGTCCAATCTCCGAAGACACTCTCGACGACCGGCAAGACCGTTTCGAGCGTGACGTTTCCAGCGACGCCTAGAATCGCCTTGTCTGGTTTCACGCAGCGTTCGAAATGGTTCCGCACGGATTCGGGTGTGATATTCGGCAGATCTTCCAGCGTTCCTTCCGAGGGCTGACCCCAAGGATGCGGGTAACACCGACGCAATAGTTCGACCATGACTTTTTGTCGAGGTTCGTCCTCGATCGCCAGAAGGCCGTGCTCGACACCCGATAGGACAGCTTCGAATTCCTCTGCAGGCAGATGAGGCTTCCGCACGATATCGCCGTACAGTCGCAGGGCTGCTGGCAGATTCGCGGCCAGGCAGGACGCGCGAAATACCATATGCTGCGTTCCCGCGGACTCATTCCCCTGGATTCCCAGGCGATCGAGTTCAGCGAGCAACTGTCGGCTGTTCAGGTTGCCGGCACCGCGAGCTGTCCAGTCGGCCAGCGCGGTCGTGGTCCCATTTTGATGTGGTGGATCGTAGACGCTGCCGGCATTCACCAGCAGAGAAAATGCCGCGGATTGTACGGCGGGCATCGTTTCGACGAGGACGGTCAGTCCATTAGACAAGGTCGCGTGCTTGACGACGTGTTGAGACATGAAGCTGGCCGAATTCCTTCAGTCGTAAATGGGCGCATGGATCGATCGAGACGAAACGCCAGTATCGCAGAACCTTGTTCCAGTCGCAAATGCCATGGCAGAAACAGGTTCGCAGCGCATCGCCTGTTGGCGTCAGGGTCTACATCCGTGACCGTACTATTTTGAAGTCGCCAGGAAGGCGGCGATGGCGTCGCGATTGGCCGCCACGTCATGGACGCGGATCAGATCAACGCCTTGGTGGGCGACTGCAATAGAAACGCCGATCGTTCCAAACAGCCGTTCATCAAGCGGTCGCCCGGTGACTTTTTGCAGAAATCCTTTGCGTGAATGACCAATCAAAATCGGTCGGCCAATTGACTGGAACTGATTGATCGCCGTCAGGATTTGAATATTGTGCTGCGCCGTCTTTCCAAACCCCACTCCCGGATCGAAGGCGATTCGTTCGGCCGCGATACCAGCCGCAGTCAACGTTTGCAGACGCTCGTTGAAGAAGCTGCAGATCTCCTCGACGACATTATTGTAGTGCGGTGCAGCTTGCATGGTTTGCGGTGTCCCCTGCATGTGCATACAGATGACTCCACACGTCGAATTGCGGCAAATATCAATCATCTGGGGATCAAATCGCAGGCCGGAGATGTCATTGATGATCACGGCCCCGGCCTGCAAGGCCTCGCGAGCGACAACCGCCTTCGAAGTGTCGACCGAGATCGGGATCTTGGTCCGTTCGGCCAATTGTCGGATAACCGGGACGACTCGTTGCAGTTCCTCTTCGACCGAGATGGCGTCCGAACCAGGTCGCGTTGACTCACCCCCCACGTCGAGAATATCCGCTCCTTCGTCGACAAGTCGCAATGCGTGCTCAACCGCGGCTGGCGATTGCAGAAATCGCCCCCCATCGGAAAAGCTATCCGGGGTCACATTGACGATTCCCATCAGCAGGGGGCGTTCCCTTGGAGCATAGCGAAATTCACCAAACTCCCAGACTCTCTGATCGTCGCAACTAGCCATCTCGACTTTTCCAGTTTGGAAGCAGGGTAAAACAGGAATCAAATTTGGAGACTGCGCAAGGGATCACGTCAAGTGATTGCATGCAAAAATTGCGCTCTAAGAGCTTTTTCGCTAGTCCCCAAGGTCAGGAAAAGTTCCCCGAGTCGTTTGACAAGTAGATTTACCCCGATATTCTGCAACCTCGTTAAAGGGAAACTTGGAGTAGTTCTCCCAGTCTTCTCAAAGTATTCCTCCGCAACACGAGTATGGATAGGGCTGCTGCGGGGGGTAGGCGCGCCGAGCGTCGGCAGCCACGGTTTGGTTCTCTGTCCACGTTGAGGGAGGTTCAGAATGGTTCGTAAGATCGGTTTTGCGGCTGCTGCTGCAGTTGCGGTGTTGTTCACGATGGGCGATTCGGTTGAAGCACGTAGCTGCTGCCGTCAAGCTCGTACCCGTTGCTGCAAGCCAGCTCGCACCCGTTGCTGCAGCGCTCCAGCTGCCAGCTGCTGTGCTCCAGCTGCTTGTACCACCGGCTGTGCAACTGGCGGTTGTGCAACTGGCGGATGCGGCGCTGTTAGCGTTGCTCCATCAGCTCCAGCTACCGCTCCTCAGCCACCAGTCGAAAGCGCTCCGAAGCCAGCCACGTGATTCGTCACGTCCGCTGGTGTTGTCTGGTTTCGACCGGATAACATCGTGTGATTGCTTCATGAAACAGGCTTGTTTCGATTTTCGAAACAAGCCTGTTTCTCTTTGAATCACTGAGTGATCGACCACTGTCTTATTCGATCCGCTTGATTTCTTTTCGGTCCGGACGAGTCACATACAGACTTCGATCAGGAAAGTCCTTGCGAATCTGTTTCACGTCGGTCTTGCCGGGGCGATAGCGTCCCAACACCAGGTCCGCATTCAAGCCGGGTTCGTTCACAACCAGATCCAGGTGGGGATCATTCTGCTCAATCAAGACAAGTGCGGGGCGTTGATCCACATGAGTCTCGAACCATCGACGCAGGTCCGCGTGCTGCTGCCGAGGATGCCGGAGCGAACCGAGCCCGTCAGGGATGCGGTACTGAAAGTTGGCAGCGAAGCTCAGCACTAGTAGCGCGGACCACCAGACTGATAACCCCCGAATGCCGCGACGCTTCCAATCGGAGGTTAGTAGCGCTGTGGCACCGCCTGCGATCAGACACCACAGCAGTGCCGTCTCGAAGACATAGTGCCAGCCCATAATGCCGACATACCAATACGGGGCGTGCAATGCATGCAAGCTGACAATCGCGGCGACAATCAGCATCCAGCGCCGATCCAGCCGCCACAGCATTCCCCCGACAATGACAGTGCAGATCAGCAGCGGCACGATATCGAGTGTCCACTGCCAGCTCGCAATCCACCGAACAAACACATTCCGAGCTGCGAGTTCCGGAGTGAGGTTTTCGGCCCACGTGTCATAATCTTCGATCACCTTGGGCCCGAGATGCTGTTCGCCTCGCACACGATTATTGAACCCGTAGACATGTCGCGGCGTGTAGAGATCCGTGTAATCCTGATAGGGCGATCGCGTCCACTCGCCAGTTACGGCTTCGTTATAGATGGCCATGAGACCCCAGCCAGCCATCAAAGGGATGCCAAATCCGATCAGCGTTGCCAGGCGTGAAGGCGTAGGACCAGCAATAGTTACGACAGGCCGACGAGGGCGAATCAACCAGATGGCGATATCCAGCCCGAAAGGAAGCCCCATCGCCGCAGCCGTCATGGGACGGCACAGCATGGCGAAGCTCAGCCCGCAACCTGCCATCCAAGCATCGGACGCCCCCCGCGTTCGTCGCCACCGGATCATGCCGAGCAAGAACAGAGACAACGACATCAGGGTGGGTTGGTGAGCAAGATACGTCGTACCGAATAACGCGACACCCGGCGACAGTGCCAGCGTCAGACCCGCGAAGAATCCAGCTCGCCTGCCGGCCAATTCGCGTCCAGTCCAGTAGAGCAGCATTGTGGCGATCGTGCTGGCAACCCACGCCGCGTAATAGGGATAGCCCACTGCAACAAATGGAGCCAGCCACAAACTTGTTCCCGGGTAGTACCGGCTGGCCATGCGGCCTTCGTTCATGACGTGCATCTGATCGAATAGTTCAGGATGCACGGGGTGACTCGGGAACGACAGCCTTCCCGCCAGCAAGATCTTGGCCTCAAACAGATAGCTGAACTCATCGTGGTAAGCAGGGGGAAGGTCCGCCAGCTTGATCCCGACGGCATAGTTCACCGTGAATGCAACGACTCCCAGTCCAATGCAGATAAACCAGTCGCCTCGACCGGCAGCCGATTGTTTTGGATCGCAGGTCGTCGTCGATATTTGAAGTCGCCGAGGTCGCGGCAGCATGAATATCAGCGGGGCGATTGCTAATGCAACGAATTGCGCCGTCGCAACTTCCGCCTTCCAGTTGCCCACCAGATCCAGCATTCCGACGACGCAGACGGCCAAGGCAGCCAGCCAAGCCGTGATCTGCAACGCCAAAGGGACAACAGCGTGGCGTTGATCGATTTGACTGGCGGTAGAATCGGACATCCATCGGCTCAATTGGGAATGACGGCGATCGGAACATAGTATTCCTTTCTAGTCGCATTTTCTCACGGTACACTATGCTTGTCTCGAAACCTTTGTTTGAACTGTAGCTGTCCCATGAATGCCGATTTGCCCGTCGATGATTCCGACGAACTCGACGAGTCCGATTTAGATGCTCCCGCACCGGAAGAACCGAAAGTTCGCGCCACGTCGCGGAATTCTCCGCGTCGCCGCAAGCCCCCCACGATTTCAGACGAAGACCTTGTCGAAGATGATTCGACTCAAGAGCGACTTCAAAAAGTGCTGGCTGGTGCAGGACTTGCGTCGCGACGACACTGCGAAGAGTATATTCTCGATGGCCGAGTCACGGTCGACGGCAAGGTCGTCACCGCGCTGGGAATCAAGGTCGATCTGGAAAAGCAGCGCGTCTGCGTCGATGGCGAACGCGTCAAGCTGGAGAAGCGCCAGTACTTCCTGGTGAACAAGCCGCCTGGCGTGGTCAGCACGAATGCCGATCCGAATGGTCGGCCGCGCGTGATCGACCTGTTGCCCCCTTGGAAAGGGCGATTATTTTCGGTCGGACGTCTGGACGAAGGTTCAGAAGGCCTGTTGCTCGTCACGAATGATGGCGATCTCGCTCATCGCTTGGCTCATCCCAAGTTCCAGGTCGAACGTGTTTATCGCGCCTTAGTTGCTGGCACGCCCACCGACGAAGAGTTGCGGCAAATCCGTCAGGGGATGTACTTCACCGAGGGCAAGTTCAAAGTTCGCGATGTCCGGCGCATCAAAAGCAGCCTGAAATCGACGATTCTGGAACTCGTCCTGACGGAAGGTCAGAACCGAGAAATCCGACGTCTGCTGGCACGCATTGGCCACAAGGTCATGAAGCTGAAACGAGTTTCCTTCGGTCCGTTGCGACTGGGTGAACTCGTGACCGGCGGTTATCGTCCCTTGACCCCGGCCGAACTGAAATTGCTGCAACAGTTCGCCGCCACCGATCCGACTCGTCGTCCCGCCACGCGTCGTCCTGCGCCGACTCGCAGCCCCAAGCGTACGCCTCGCAAACCGACTCGGCCTAAAGGTACCTTCAAGGACAATAAGAAGCCGCGACGAGGAGGACGAGATTAGTTGACGACTTCGTCGTTTAACCGCGTGGGCAACGCCTCGCGCGGGATGTAGAGTCTGATCAGGTACTTTGATGAACAACTGCTGTCTTCCCGCCTTTACGCGCGGAGCGTTGCCCGCGCGGTTAAACGAAAACATGCTTCCCAGCATAGCCTGAGCGCACTAACTAACTGCGGACACGTCCATCATTCATGACCGCGGCTTACTACGACACCGAGAGATCTTGATGGCTGTCACCGTACCGGAACTGTGCCTGCCGGGCATCGTCCGCACTGCGATTCAATGTCGAGCTGAAGTTGTCGAACACGAATTGATGGCTCGCAACACGTGGCGGATGCGATTGCATTGCCCCGAAGTGGCTCGACAGATCCTGCCCGGGCAGTTTTTCATGATCCGGATGCCTGATCGCAGCGATCCACTGCTGGGCCGGCCATTCGCGCTTTATGACGTGTACGGCGATGCTGCCGGTGAGCCGCAGGGAATCGACTTCGGCTATGTCGTCGTTGGCGAGATGACATCGCTGTTCGAACAATTGAAGCCTGGTAACGCGGTTGAGGTCTGGGGACCGCTGGGGAACGGTTTCCCACTTCCACCAACCGGTCACCTCGTGATTGTCGCAGGCGGTATCGGTCAGACGCCATTCCTGGCGGTGATCCGCGAAGCGTTGCGTCGTCGATCATACGGTGCGCCACCACGAAGCCTGATGCAAGTTCCTTCGCGCATCACGTTGTGCTACGGCGTTCGCTCAAAAGAATATCTTGCCGGTGTCGAAGAATTCGAGAGCGAAGGGATCGACGTTCGAATCGCGACCGATGATGGGTCAGTGGGACATCATGGGTTCGTGACAGATTTATTGAAGCAACTGCTGGCGGAGCCGACTCCTCCGGCGGCCGTCTATTGCTGCGGACCCGAGCCGATGATGCATGCCGTCAGCAAGCTCACCGCGGCATCGAAGACACCCTGCTGGCTGTCGCTGGAAACACCGATGGCTTGCGGGTTTGGCGCGTGTTTCAGTTGCGTGACCAAGGTACGTCAGGAGGATGGCACTTGGGACTATAAGCGAGTCTGCGTCGAAGGCCCCGTCTTTGCCGCTGAGCAACTAATCTTGGACTGACGTTCGCACGCTGCTCGCACCCAGTCACGAATATTCGCAATTAACGGAAATTGATGTCAGCACGGAACCTATTTGTCAGACAGAGTTTCTGATCAATCGAGACCCGAAAATAGGCGGAATCTTTGTGGCCACCCTCGGCATCTCTCGCCGCGGTCTTGACCCGTTTTTCAGATTCTTCTAAAAACCCGCCGCGTTCGACGGATGGCCAAACAGCCTTCGGTCGAACGTGCCGTTCACCTCTCCCGTACACATCTCGTTTTGACGGCTCTCTGCCACTTCTCCCAGGTAGGAAGATGCCCATGGTTCGTTCGTTGTTTTGCTCCAAGTCTGTCTGGGGCACGTTGGCTGTGCTGGCATTGACCGGTACCGCATCCGCTCAATGGTTCCCATTTGGCGGAGGCAGCTCCTGCAATTGTGGCGCTCGACCCAGCATGATGAGCTCCGCTCCTATCATGCAGTCGGCTTCGTATAGTGCAGCCTACAATCCGATGCCCGTTTATCAGACCGCGTACTCGTCGCAGGAAGTCTCCTGCGGCCAGCCCGTGAACTGCACGATCTCACAGCCTGTTCAAGTCCAGGCCATGGCGATCGCACCAGTGCAGACCGTCAGGGTTCAGGCCATGCAGCCGGTTGTGCAGCCGGTCTACGACACTGTGCATGTCACCGAATACCAAGCGGTGAAGCAGAAGGTCTCAAGGCCTGTCATCGAGACCAAGTGGGTCGATCAGGCCGTCACCGAAATGCGTCCGGTCACGACTCAACGCACAGCCAATGTGCCGACGGTTGAATACCAGACCGTGACGGAAAACAAGCAAGTTCAGAAGCAGGTTGGCTACTGGGCCACCAAGACCGAAGCTGTCAATAAGGTTTCTGGTTGTGCCTATGATAACCGCCCCGGTGTCGTCGGCTGGATGAATCGCACCAGTCGCGATGTCCGCAATGCGGTCACGCCGAACCAGAAAGTCTCACGCACTTTCGTTCCGCAAACGATGACCTGCACGGTTCCGTGCTCGAAGAAGGTCGCCGTTCAAGGGATGAAGCAAGTCACTTACAACGTCACCTCGATGGTCGCTCAGCAGACCACTCGCAAGGTCGCTGTGAACACCACTCGCTACGTCGAAGAAGAAGTCACTGCGATGAAGCCGGTCACGGTTGCTCGCACGATGCAAGTCGGAACACGCGTCAGCTATGCCCCTGCCGGGACTGTCCCAGCCGGTGGTGGAGTGACTGCCAGTGGTCCAACAGACAACAGCGGTGTTCAAACCGGGTTGACCCCAACGCCAGTTCAGAACGCTCGTCGTCCAGACGCCGATCGCACAGCTGCCGAGCCAATTGACTCGAATAGCTTCAATCCCAAGCCGAAGACGATTTCCTACCCTTCACGCGATCATAGCAACGATCGTGGCGAAGTGACCGAAACAGTGATCCCCAGCCGCTCTTCACAGGGTAGCAGCCCATCGATGGCTAGCACTTCGATCAGCACTCCATCAGTTGTCCGAGTCAGCCAATGGGTTGCTCGTACCCCACGACCAGCTTCACCATCGTCAATGGCCCTCGCTGGCAACGCTCCTTAACGATCTGCCCTCACTGCTGATGATCGGATCACCCGATCACTCAGTAGCCATATCTGCCTGAATGAATGATCCCCGCGACGCCGGCTTCACGCCGGCGTCCTTTTTTCTTTGTATCGATTTCTTTCACCGCGAGGTCAGCCACCCGGAAGTTTCTTTGCGAGCATTCGCTCCCTCCATCAACACTTACTCTTGGCATAGAAGACTTTGCGCTGATTCTGGCCAAAAGGCCCTACCTAAAGAGGGTGAACCTTTCGGGAAGTCAGGCAGTCTATAAAGGTGGCAACAGTCCCGAGAATTGTTGGGACTTCAACCTCACCGATTGGGGTGGAAATCCGGGAGCGGCAGAAACTGCCACTCGCCTTGAGCCCATTTGGGCGATAAACTGTTACCCAGTTGCCGTGCCCCGTGGTGCGGCATTGTTTGTCGGTACGGATTGGCGAATACTGTTTCGAGGATAAGATCGTGGCGACTGCGACTGAACCAAAACCTTCGGCTCCCCCCGCATCAACAGCAAATGGCCGGTTGAACGGGGCCGATGTCTTCGTCGAGTGCCTGATTCGCCAGGGAACGGACCTGATTTTCGCCTATCCCGGTGGCTGCAGTATGCCACTCCATCAGGCGCTGACATTTCGCAGCGACGACATCCGCACGATTCTGCCTCGTCATGAGCAGGGCGGTGCCTTCGCGGCCCAAGGCGTTTCGCGCACGACCGACAAGGTCGGCGTCTGTATGGGAACCAGTGGTCCCGGCGCGACGAATCTAGTGACCGCCATCGCCGACGCCAAGATGGACAGCATCCCGCTGATTGCCATCTCCGCCCAGGTGCATACGCATCTGATCGGGACCGACGCGTTCCAAGAGACGCCAATGGTCGAGATCTGTCGCGCGATCACCAAGCATCATTATCTGATCACGAAAACGTCGGATATTCCACGAGTGATCAAGGAAGCGTTCTACATCGCTCAGTCGGGACGGCCAGGGCCAGTGTTGATCGACATTCCTAAAGATGTGCAGCTCAATTTCGTCGACGAAGTGAAAGTGGACGGCAAGCCGTGGGTGGTCGATTTCGATCCCCCGATGAACCTGCCTGGCTATCATCCCGAAGTTCGACGGGCTCATCCGAATCAGATCCGCGCGATCCTGAAGATGATCCGCGAATCGAAAAAGCCGCTTTTCTACGCGGGCGGCGGCATTATCCAGGCAGGTGCAACTGAAGAATTCACCAAGTTCGCGCGTAAGACTGGCATTCCCGTCGCCACGACCGTGATGGGGATCGGCTGCTTCCCGGCCGATGACGACCAGTCGTTGCACATGCTGGGAATGCACGGCACGGTCTACTCGAACTATGCGATTAACGAAGCTGATCTGCTGCTGGCATTCGGCGTGCGATTTGACGATCGCGTGACGGGCAAGATCAGCGAATTCGCCAAGCACGGCAAGGTCGTGCACGTGGACATCGATCCGTCCGAGATCCATAAGAACAAAATCGCTGATATTGCTGTCGTCGCCAATATCAAAGAGGTGCTGCAAGGTTTGAATGCGATGGTCGCGGATGAAGACGTTCCGCAGATCGCCCCCTGGTGGGAAAAGATCGATGCCTGGAAGAAGCAATACCCGCTGAAGGTGAAGGATTCGGGCGATTTCATCATCCCGCAATACGCGATCTCGGAACTGTGGCGACAGACGATCGATCAGGATCCTTTCGTCGCTGTGGGCGTGGGCCAGCACCAGATGTGGGCGGCTCAGTTCTTCCAGTTCCGCAATCCCCGACGCTGGCTCAGTAGTTCCGGCCTGGGAACGATGGGCTTCGGTCTGCCTGCGGCGATGGGCGTTCAGGCGGCGCATCCCGATCGCCTGGTGATCGACATCGATGGCGACGGCTGCATGCTGATGAACGTGCAGGAGCTGGCGACGCTGTACTGTGAAAAGCTGCCGGTGAAGACGCTGTTACTGAACAATCAGCACCTGGGGATGGTGGTGCAGTGGGAAGACCGCTTCCACGGTAAGAACCGAGCTCACACGTATCTGGGTCCGGTCGATCATCCGGAAGCGACCGGCAAGGGTGATGGACCGCACTATGAAGAAACGTATCCGAACTTCGTGCAAGTGGCGCGCGGCTTCGGAGTCGGTGCGGCTCAGGTTCGCAGCAAGAAAGAATTCCCTGCGGCCGTGAAGGCGATGCTGGAATACGACGGCCCGTACCTGCTGGACGTGATCTGTCCTTACCAGGAACACGTGCTGCCGATGATCCCCGGCGGGAAGACCGTCAAGGACATTATCACCGAGTAATAAGTTAGCGGCTGCGGCTGCTTCAATCGTAGAACGGATTTCCAATCCGTTCTAACTCAGCGCAGGCAGCATAAAAAACCGCCCGGTCATCGAACGATGACCGGGCGGTTTCATATTCAACATCCGATTTCGACACTCAGACTGTTTGTGTCTTCCACGCGTCCGCTTCTTCTTCCGGAGTCACTTCGACGGACTTCTTTGGTGGATGGAAGAACAAGGCGAGAATTATCGTGGCCACCAGGGCCGCTCCGCAGGGGACCAGGAACAGACCACGGAAATCAACGGCCTTGGTTACAGGATTCGTGTAGACCTCTTCCAGCAACCACGGGCAAACAAAGTTTGCGACCAGGGCCCCCAGTCCCAGGATCATCAGGTTGAACAGCCCCTGAGCACTGGTGCGAACGTCCTTCGGGAAGAATTCATCCACGAAGATGTAGACCGTCGCAAAGAAGAATGCATAGCAGATGCCGTGCAAGATGTTGATGGTGACGATCAACCAGGCGAAATCAGGAGTGCCGCAAAAGGCAAAGATCGCGAATCGAGCGGCGTGACCCAGGATGCCAATGATCATCGTGACTCGCCAGCCCAGCTTCTTCAAGCAGGCACCGAGCACGGCCATCGTCAGGATTTCGGCAACCTGACCGATGCTCATGACAGGCGTCACCCAATTGACTGGAATGCCGACGGTCGGCAGGAAGCGGCCCGTCCAGTTGAAGAAGCAATTATGCACAAACGAATCGACAAAGGTGACAACCCACAACACCAGCACAAAGGGATGAGCCAGCAGCTTGAATGACTTCAGCCAGGCCGAGGCGTCTTCGCCCTTCACGGCCGGCTTGGGAGGCGTGTGTGGCAAGCTCAAGCTGAGAACTGCCAACGCCAGCGAAGCGATACCCGCGACAACGTACGTGCAGGCGGTGGCGTTCTGCATCGCTTTGCCTGCCAATGGGGAAGCAAACACCGCATCGAGCCACCCGGTCAGGCCCTTCGCTCCCTTCGCTGAGACGGCCGCCCAATCAACTAGGATAAAGACAGGCGGCCACGCGGCAGCGATCCAGCCAATGGTACCCCCCATGCGAACGATCCCGAATTCCTTTTGAGCATCTTTCATGCTCGCAAAGGCGATGGAATTCGTGATCGAAATCGTTGGGACATAGAAGATGCAGTGAACCAGCATCAGGGCGAAGAACGCCCAGAAATTGGTGACCCAGAACAACGCCAGGATGGAAACTCCGCCGATCAAATGGCTGATCGCCAGAAACTTCTCGGCCGCGAAGTAGCGGTCGGCAAACTGATTGCTGAAGAACATGGCCAGGATGGCAGCGGCGGGAAACGCGTTTAGGATCAGCGACTGTTGAAGCGGGCTGAATTCCAAGGCCGGTAGATAGCCAAAGATCAGCGGTAGCCACGCTCCCCAGATGAAAAACTCCAGGAACATCATCGCGAACAGTTTGTAGAACACAGACCGCTGCATCGGGGCCAGCCCTTCAGGTTCGGATTCGGAACTTGTTTTCAGTCGCGCAGATGATGCCTTGGGATTCCGTTTCCATCAAGCAACTCAATTAAGCTGTTTCCCTCCTGTTGGGGAAATCGCGTGCTCGGCGGCCCCACAGACGTCGTGAGGCCACTCCCGCAGTTAGAGCCCTACGGCGGCGACCCCAATCTTTGCAAAACTCCGAAATATTCCAGAATCTCTATATTCACTACAATCGATACAGTCGCTACAATCGTTACAACCGTAACAATCGCTACCGTGCAGCGTTGCCGCGGATCCAATGAGGTGCCGAATGGCGGCTCCTTAACGTCAATCGCGAAGCGAGGTGCAACATGCAGGTAATTCAGAAGTTGTGGCAAGATGAGTCTGGAGTCGTGCTGTCGGCCGAGGCCGTTCTCTTTGGGACGGTCGGCGTGCTGGGGGCCGTCGTGGGCCTGAGCACTGTCAGCACGGCCGTGGATCAGGAACTGAAGGAATATGCAGGCGCAATTCGCAGCCTCGACCAGAGTTACGGCTATGTAGGGCATCAGTCCTGCCGTGCTTTCACCGCGGGGTCGTACTATCGACAACAGGATGTCTCCCAATCGCTTTCCGATCTCTGTGCGACCGGAGATACGGACGTGCGAGCGATTCAGAAGCACGTCGACATGTATCGGGAGAGTCATCTTCCTACCGTGCAGCCAAAGCCAGTTGTGGCACCGCAAGTCCAAGAGCCAACCCCGGTGATCCCAAACCAAATTCCGGTGCCCCAGTTGAAGAAGGACCCCGAGCCAAAGGTTTCGCCCACCCAGGAAAGCGGTCCGAAAAAACCACGTCGGTCCGACCGACGAGATGACCGTCGAGATGACCGCGACGACTGAGTTCCGTCGCATGACGGCTGCAAAACAAAAAAGCCCAGACCATTATCAACCTAGGGATGATGGTCTGGGCTTCTGTTATTTGTGTCGTCGTTCCAGCGGTTGCGCGAGTCGTTACTGTCGGCTATTCCACACGGTGGCGGCGGATGGAGCGGGCGTAAAACGCGATGCCATGCGTGGCGCCATCGTCCGAGCTTCGTCCATGGGAACGGGGACCGTTCGGCTCATGGGAGGTTCGTACTGGCTGGTGCTGGGCAACGGACGGGAAGGAATGGTCTGCCACTGCTCGGTCGAGTTCGCTGGAGCGGGAAGTGGTCCCCGAGCCGTCTGCGGAACTGGAATCGGGATGGCTGGCAGGGTCTGAATTGTGGCCGTTTGCGGTGCAGCGTACTGGATTGTCGGTGCCAAGGCCGTGTTGTACTGAGGTGGTGTCACATACACTGGAGCGGCGAAGGCGGTGGCCCCGAACTGCGAATGATTGCACACGTTGCACGAACTGGCGGCGGCTTGGAACCGAACCGGCGTGAATGTCGCCATGGGCACAGTTGCAGTCACGTGCTGCACAGTCTGTACAGGAACAAGCTGTGTCGAAATTTGAGGCACCTGGCGAGTTACCTGATAGGGCACAGCTCGCGTGGCAGTTTGTTGCTGAATGACCGTTTGAGCGACTTGCTTGGTCACAGGTTTGGGAACCCAGACCATCTGGTAGCCCCCTTCATCCACGGTGACCTGCTTAAAGGTGGTCACAGGGACGTTCTGAACGATCGTTTCGTTGCGAACATGCGTTTCAGTGACATTCTGGAATGTCGTCACTTGTTGAGCCTGCATGTGAGTCTGCACCACTGCCTGCGTTTGCACGGGCGCCAGAGCTTGCGAGCAAGTGCAGTTCGCATGTTGGTGCTGGCAGGTTTCACAACAACCGCTGAACGGACGGCGAAATCGTTGAGCCTCGGCTGAGCATGGAAGGAGGGCCAGCGTCCCTCCCAACAACATCCACGTCCACAGGAATTGCCTCATCAGAAAAGCTCCTCTGTCTCGCGCGTCTCATGACGGAAATCGAGTCTGTTCAAGCCCGCATCGTCTGTAGGATCGTCGAAGAATCTTGCCGTGCTTGACCGAAACTTGCCGTGCCCATCAAAATCATCACCGATAGGCGCATCTTACAATCGGGCTTGCGCAAACTTTGCCGATCGAATTGTCGATGCTGGCACGACTTGCCGCATGAAGGGCAACTTCTGACCAGCACGTAGCGCAATGGCCGCGATTACGGCTGGTGAGAACTGCGATGTCGGCTTGGAATTGTGGCATCGACCGCCGGAAGGAAGTACATCGGAACTGCATTCACCAAGATCAGCAGCACAATGAAAGGAAAGAGGGCAACGAGTTCGCGAGAGCTGCTATCAAGCGGACTCGGCGGCACTGGCTTCGAAGATTCCAAGCTCGATGCAGGCGACCAACTCCAGACGTGTGAGAAAGCTCGCAGACCTGCCGCCGCCAGAGCCACCAGTCCGATGGACTCGCCCAGGATCAGCCACAGACCGATACTCGAGGCACCGGCCAGTTGTTGATAGATCGCCGTGAAACCAGCCAACACCGGAACGCCGGTCCAGCCCAGCAACAGCAATTCAAGCAGGATTGCCAGGCGAGGAGACGTCGACACGAGACTACTCAATCGAGTCAGCTCGCGCGTACCGAGGCGAGCCTCCATCGACTGAACCAACAGCAGCCCGCAGGGGATCGACAACCCCTGCGAGAGCATCATCAGCCATGCCGCTCGAACTCCATCAACGTTGCGAAAACTCAGGCCGATCCCAGCGACACAAAGCATGGCGCAAGAGATCAGAACGAGCAACTGTTTGAGATCGGTCTGCGACTGCGCGGCGATGCTGGCGTACAGTAGCCCGACCAACGCGGCAACGGCCAGCGCCCCGTTCATCGTCCCGGAATGGAATCCAAACAGCGGCATTCCGAGTCGCAGCCAGCCTCCAAAGGCGGCCAACGGAAATGCAGCCGCAATCACAGCAGCGATCCCAGCGGGGGCGCTCATGAGAGTCGATTGATACCAGCCTTGAACCGGAAATGTGGGCAGGCGAATGAGCAACCCCAGCAGCATCAATGCCGAACCCCATGGCCGCACGTTGCTCCAGATGTGCAGCGCCGTCTCACTTCGATTCAGTAATTGCTGGATCCCCTGAGTCAGCAGGGGCGTGTCGAAAAACAGCCCTTGTCGCACAGTGACGAACTCGGCCTGCATCCAAGGTTGCGAGACGGCCAGCAGAGTCACGCCCAGTAACGAACAGGTGCATCCGCTCAGTTGCCACATCCACCATCCGCCGGCGACCTGCCTTCGATTGCCGTCGCCGTGCCGTCCGATGATCAGATAGATCGGGACCACCGACATTTCAAGAAACACGATCGCCGCAATGCCGTCTGAAGAGAACGTCGAAGCAAACAACAGAGCCTGGCAAGAAAGCAACTTGCCACAGTTTGACGCAAAAGATTCGCCTGCCAATTCGTTGGGACAACAGAGGACCGCCCAGACGGTTAACCCCACGATTGCAGCGGTCCAGGTCGAGAGCCCGTTCAGCCACCAATCCATGCGGACCCTGATGCCGCTTGGCTCGGAGCCTTGTGGGTTGGCCGCTGTTTCTGTCAGCCATTCAAATCCTGGCAGATTCGTCGAGACTTCGCGAAGCCCTTCGCCGTCGCCAGCGGGTGGCAGCCAGATTGCCATCGCGATCAGAAAGAGTGTAAACGTGGAGTTCGACACGGCCATCGGACGGACCATCGCCTTGTTCCAACGCGACACCGCGATGGTCGTCGCCACGCCGATCAGCGGTGAGACTGTGATCAGCAGCGGCAACACATTGACGGACAATCGAGGCCACGGCATGAATCGGCTTTCGTGGCCGTAACGATAAAATGACGCGGCCGTCTCAAAGGATGCGAACGACAGAGAGTGAATTCGATTCTACTCGGAATCGATCGCGCCGTCGTCAGTCGCCGGATTCGCGCGTTCGCTGGGAATCGCAGGAAGATTGGACAGCGTCGCACCGGGAACTCGAGTCGTGGGGTTCACGACCACATCCAGTTCAACCGTTGAATAGTCTACCTTCGACCAGGTGACGTTAATCGGGCCACTCCTATCGGGTGCTCTCGTACGCCATTTGACGGGCGTGTTAATCGAGCCACTGCCCTCTCCCGACCCCCAATAATTTCGCCAGTAGTCGAAATCAAGCTGGCGGGACGTGGCCAATCCCAGCCGACCACCCAACTGCCAGAATGTCGTCAACCCATCATAGTGATTGCGATCCCCAGTCCAGACAAACCGACGCTGCATTTCCATCAGATCTGAAGCATCGATCATCGAGATCAATCGGCGGTTCGGTCCGCAGCAGAAGATATTATCGCGAGCGGTGACCGTCAAAGGCGGGGTGTAATCGTTAAGTGGATTCACTCCCTCGGTCACCACCAATCCATCGTACGTCAGGCAAGTGACAGACTCCAGATCGATCCAGTATCGATCACTTTCGGAATTGTTCATTTCAGACTGGCAAGCGGCATGCAAGAGAGCACCTTGTACCGCGACAACGGCTTGTTTCATTTGAAAACGAGCGGAGATCGCATCGCACAGATAGAGCAAGTCGCATTGCCCCCGGATCAAGCAATCCGTCATGCTGATGAGCGGTGGCTCGACGGGAGAGCCATTCTTCATGATCCCCATATTGCCCACGCCCTGGCCGGGTGCCGCCTTCTGTTCGACGACGCAGGCCGACCGACTCGATGGGTTGACAATCGTGACAGTGACATCCTGCAGTTGCAGTTCGCGTGGTCGCTCCAGTGAAAACAACGCCCAGCGATCGGCCGTGACCCGTTCCGGGATCGTCATCAAGAGGTCGACATTAATCAGTTGCATTGAGCCGCCAGTGACGGTCACCATCCGCGAATCCGCACCCGATGAAATCTCGGTAGGCGAAAATTCGATCGTGGGCCGGAAACCGATCCCGCTTCGAATGATGACGTTCTCTTTGTTGGTCAACCGGATCGGCGTTTCCGAGTGCCCCCGTCGTCCGTTGTACCGTAACTCGATAATCGTGCCATCTTTCGCTTCGGAGCATGCCGCTTCGAGTGACGTGTAGGATTTGCCTCCGATGATCGAGATCGCAGGTCGCGTCTCAACGTTGGCCGAGACACTTGGCGTGACGTTCGTTGTCGTGTTTGGTTTTGAACTCGTCTCGCGTGGCAGGTCGGCCACTTTCGACTCGACCGGCTGTGCTTTCACCTTCTCCGGCGATGGCAGCGTCACAAAATCGGTATCACCGGGAACCTGGCTAAGGATCTCCAGGTCGTCAAAAATCTTCTTCGATGTTCCCTGGTCTCGCTTGGGCAACAACGGCGTGGGGGCTCCAGTGGCTCCCGGATGGACAGGTTGAGAGACTTGTTGTGGCAGCGTCGAAGTCCGATCGGAAGTCCCTTTGCTGACCAGCGACGATGGGCTCGGCGGCAACGGAACCTGCTCTGAAGGCGACGGCAACTTGTTGATGGTGCTCGTCGACAGACCGCGAGGATCCAACCGACGGGAAAGTCCGGGGAACTTCTCCATCGCAATAACCAACAACAGCAACGCGGCCGCAGTGGCAATCCAACCAATGTTTCCGTGCCAGGCCGGCTGATCTGCTCGTGTGGCCGTCAACCAGACCTGACCGTCGATCGGGACCGCTCCGGTACCGAGCAGTCGAGCGACTTTCAATAGTTCGCTCAGCAGCTTGGCGGGACTCGAAAATCGCTTGCGGGGATCACTCGCCATCATCTTGCGGACAATCGCCGAAAGTGCAGGGGGAACGCGACGATTCTTACGCGACGGGTCTGGTGGTTCTTTCCCCTGATGATCCAGTAGCTTCTGCAGGACCGTTCCGTCAGGGTAGGGCGGTTCGCCGGTCAGCATATGATACAGCGTGCAGCCCAGTGAGTAGATATCACTGCGGACGTCAACGCTACGTGGATCTTTGGCCTGCTCGGGCGAAATATAATCGAACGTGCCAAGCGTCGTGCCGGCCACGGTCAGCTCTGCGGAGGCATCAGCCGATTCTTTGCGAGCCAGCCCCAAGTCGACGAGCTTGGCGCGACCTTGAGGTGTAATCAAGACGTTCGAAGGCTTGATATCGCGATGAATGACGCCGGCTGCCGACGTATGGCTGAGTGCCGCGGCCAGCTGCATCGTGTAATTGACCGCTTCGGCAGGGGCCAGCCGATCTTTCGCGCGGATGACATCCCGCAGATTCGATCCGGGAATGTATTCGTAGGCGATGTAGTGCAGACCCGCATCTTCACCGTAGAAAAAGATGCGCGCGATGTTGTCGTGATCGAGTCGTGCCGCCGCGCGGGCTTCGTTCTGAAATCGCAAGACAGCCGAGGGATCTGTTCCCAACGACGGCGAGAGAACCTTCAGGGCGACACTGCGCCGCAGTTGCTCGTCCGTGGCGAGATAGACAGACCCCATGCCGCCGACGCCAATCCGCCGCTGAATCGTGAAGTGCCCCAGCCGGATGCCCCACGAATCGTCCGCGTCCATATTGGCGGGAAACAATCGCCTCACATGTTCGGGAGTTTGCTCACGTTCGGCACTTTCTGGAATCGCGAGGTGCGGATCCGAACGAAGAGTCGTGACGACAGTTTCTGTCCCGGGCACGGAGGGCCGGTTCCAAGCAAATGGAAATGCCGCAGGACCAGATCCTGGAGACACGTCCGATTTGAATTGGCTGCTAGCCATGATCCCTCAGTCCAATCAACGATGCCGTCTGCATCGGGTCAATCCTTCGACCGTTTTTGCGCGTCCGCACGATACCGTGTGAAACCACGTCCGTCACCCAAAATCCCAAGATTCGACAATCATTAACGAACCGGGCGCACGAACAGATTAGTGATTTAAGTTGTTTGTCAGATTTTACTTAAGACTAAATCAAGCTTCAGAAGTGAATCTTGAACGCTGACGACTTGCGACTTAATTCTACGACCATTTCCGGAAACTTCTTGGATGTTTTCCGGTTTTCTCAAATCTAGTGAAATGCTTTCTTGTCCAGTGCTTGCTCTACCTCTTCCACGATCGCTGCAAACAAGGCTGAAACCTCTTCATCCATGCCTACTGTGTATTTTTCACTTTCCAGCACACTTGCCGCTTGGTGCCGGATTGAGGTGTCTTGTGCGGGAATCGAGTCAGGCTCAGGCGGTCGACTCAGCTTTCGCAGGGCGTGAACTTTCGGTACAAATGCCTGCTCAAGGTGCTCGTTCAAATCGTGCGAACGGCGCGCCGCTTCTCGGATTTTATCGCGGAGCGTTAACTGACTGAGGTTTAAAGACCGCGTCATAGAAAATCTCCCGTCGGAATTCCGATCGAACACTCGATTAAATCGTGATCATCGTCCGCCCGTCAAGATGCTTTTTGGTTTGGCACCACCGCAGGTTCTCGATACCTTCAGGATTTGTGATCTTTTAGACCGCTCCATTTAAGCCAAAACGCATGCGAATTCTGCTACTTGCTGACATTCATGCGAATTGGTCTGCACTCTCTGCTATCCGCGAGCCCTTTGATGCGTGCTTAATCCTTGGTGACATCGTGGAATACGGCGTTGAACCGGCTCCCTGCATCGAGTGGGCTCGTGAACATGGAACGGTCGTCATTCGTGGAAATCATGATCATTCCGCCTCGCAGCGCGTCCCCCCTCCGACCGGACAAGGGCTACGCGCTCTCGCCGGGGCGACTCGGCAGCAGCATTGGAATGTGCTGACTCCGACCCACCTCAAATATCTGTCACGATTACCCGTCTCTCAAACATTGGAACTCGACAGCAAAAAGTTTCATCTGGTTCACGCAACTCCGCGAGATCCGATGGACGAATACCTGGCGGCGGATCCAGAGACCTGGAAAGCCCGGTTGGCGGGCATCGACGCTGATTTTGTCTGCGTGGGACACACCCATCTGCAATTTCATCTGAACTTAGGGAAGGTCCAGCTTGTCAATCCGGGCAGTGTCGGCCAACCGCGTGACGGCGATCCCCGGGCGGCTTATGCCATCATCGAAAATGGGCAGGTGCAACTGAAAAGGGTGGAATATGACATTGATGCGGCGGTATTCGCTTTGAAAGCCGCCAACCTGCCGCCGGAGGTGACGGAACTGGCCGAGTCGATGTTGCGCACCGGTGGCCGTCCCTGACAAGTGTTGCGCCCCTCCGTCTCTTGCGCTGCTCTTGACACAGATTCCGAAAATAACGGTGACTCGTTGACGGCTCCGTTCACCAGTATCACAAGTAAGCCACCTTCGATTGGTAGTGGCCGGATCGGTCGGTAGGATTGTGGCCCCAGCGTTCTCGGAAAATTTGACCAAGGATTTTTTGCCATGCAGTTTGAAACTCGGTGCGTTCACGTTGGTGTCGACAAGGACTCCACCTATCTGAGCGCCACGACCCCGATTTACCCGACTTCCACCTTCCGGTGGGACGACCTCAAGAGTCATCGCGGCTTTGACTACACCCGCAGCGGCAACCCGACTCGCAAAGCGCTCGAAGAAAACCTGGCCGCCCTCGAAGGGGGCATCGATTGCCGAGCCACCTGCACCGGCATGTCCGCCATCGCCGCAACGATGCACATGTTTCAACCGGGCGATCACATCATCGCTGGCCACGACATTTACGGTGGGACTTACCGTCTGTTCGACGCCGTCTTCCGCAAGATGGGGATTGAATTCTCGTTCGTCAGGATGGGCGATCCCGAAAACGTCCGCAAGGCGATGAAGGCCAACACCAAGTGTGTCTGGCTCGAAACACCCAGCAATCCGTTGCTGAACATCGTCGATATCGCCGCAATCTGCGAAGTCGCTCGAAAGGGCGGCGCGATCAGTATCGCGGACAACACATTCCTGTCTCCGTATCTGCAACGGCCATTCGAGCACGGTTGTGACATCGTCGTGCATTCGACGACGAAGTACCTGAACGGCCACTCCGACGTGGTCGGCGGCTGCGTGATCACTCGTCACAAGGAACATGCCGAACGAGTCAGTTACATCGTGAACGCGCTGGGCCTCGGCTGCTCACCATTCGACGCTTGGCTGGTACTGCGAGGCGTCAAGACATTGGGCCCTCGTATGGAGGCTCATCAGCGCGGCGCGATGGCCGTTGCCGAGTTCCTGGATTCGCATGCCCGGGTCGAACACGTTTACTACCCCGGCCTGAAAGATCATCCCCAGCACGACCTGGCCAAGCGACAGCAATCCGGGTTCGGGGCAATGCTCAGCTTCGATCTGAAGGGGGGATTGCCCGCCGTCGAGAAGGCGCTGTCCAAGATGAAGATGTTCCAACTCGCCGAATCACTAGGCGGTGTTGAATCGCTGATCGAATACCCTGACTCCATGAGCCACGCCTCCATGAGCGAGCCAGCACGACGCGAAGCAGGAATCTCGGAAAAGACTTTGCGAGTTTCCGTCGGTATCGAACATCCAGACGATCTGATCGCCGATTTGAAGCAGGCTCTGGCTGAATAGTTTGCCCGTGAAGTCGATCAGGGTCTCCAATGCTCCTCATGCCATGAAGCAAGGTTGATAGCACCTCAGACGCCTCCGAGATCCTCGGGGGGCGTCTGTGTTCGTGGACCAACGACAGGGCGAGATCAATCCCGAAGGCCGATTCGCTATTTGGCCTGTTTCACTTCGTGATATGGCTGATTGAGTCGATAGAGCTCGAGTCGTTTCTGGTATTCGGCCTTCTTATCGGCTGGCGCCAGATCGACGACCTTCTGTGCTTCTTTTATTGC
Source organism: Schlesneria sp. (assembly GCA_028291515.1). Taxonomy (GTDB): domain Bacteria; phylum Planctomycetota; class Planctomycetia; order Planctomycetales; family Planctomycetaceae; genus Schlesneria. The sequence continues at coordinate 226,621 of JAQGHU010000106.1, read as the reverse complement.
GGCTTCGAATTCACCCGCTTCGGCATAGGCCGCTGCAAGCGTGTCCAAGCCGCTCGACCGGTTTTTATCATCGGTTAAGGCCAGGCCCTTTGTTGCCAGATCGATGGCTTGCTTCCCATCGCGATAGTGCGGATCAAAGCAAGTAGCTTTCAGCCAGGCAACACTCTGGTAAGCAAGACCATTCTTAGGATCGATCTTGATCGTCTCATTGAAATCTTTGATGGCATTCTCAAAATCGCCCGTCGCCCTGAATGCATGCCCGCGCCACTGATACATGAATGGATAGTTTGGTCCAATTGTGATGACTTGATTGAAGTCGTCGATCGCCTTTTCTAATTTACCGGCGGTATACCACGCAATCCCACGATTGGCGTAGGCGAGTTCATATTCTGCATCAATCAGAATGGCATCGGTGTAATCTTTGATCGCTTTTTCCAGTTCACCAGCCGACTGCCATTCGCGCCCGCGGTTGTTATAAACGGCGGCATCTCGCGAGCCGGATCGGATCGCGACTGTGTAGTCGCTGATGGCATTTGCCGACTCTTGCCTGCAGGAAAACGCATAGGCACGATTGATATAAATGTCTCGATTCGACGGGTCCAGTTCCAATGCATCGCCGAAGTCGTCGATTGCGCGGTCATATTCACCCTTGTCGATCCACGAGAGACCCCGGGCCAGCAAGGCTGCCGCATCGTCCGGATCTAGGCGAATGGCTTCATTGGAATCTAGCCACCCTTTCTCGATTTCTTTCTTATCGCGCCACGCGCGTGCGCGACAGACATAAGCTCGCGCGAAATCCTTCTGAAGCTTAATCGCTTCCGTGCAATCATCGATCGCTTTGTCAGTTTGTTTGGTCGCATTCCAGATCGTAGCACGTTCAACATAGGCGATCGCGTCTTTGGGATCGAGCTTGATGGCTTGGGTGCAGTGTTCGATTGCCTTGGCATGCTCATTGTTTTCGAAGTGCACGCAGCCTCGCTTTCGCCATGCCGAAGCATTCGTCGGGTTCCGGCGAATCTGCTCATCGCAGAATTGCAACGCCTCTTCGGCCGACATCACGTCACGTTTTTTGACCCAGGCCAGACCGACCCAGAGTGCAGTGTCATCGAAGTCGCTGACGATCAATCGGAATGGTATCAAGGCTGGATCGACGGTTTCGTCGTCCACTGTTCCCTTCGCTCCATCCTTCAGAAACACATGCTTTCCAATCAAAGAATCGGTACCTATGAGTTCTCGGCACGATTTGTGGCTTCCGTAGTGTTCAGCCCACTCTCTCTCAACCTGCTTACTATCGGCGGGAGCAAGCTCAGTAGCCTTGTTCTGCCAACTCACCGCGTTCGAATAATCGCCTGATTCCGCGTAGGCTGCGGCAAGCGTGCGGATGCAGTTCCAGTCTTGGTATTCTTGGATTTCGCAAGCCTTCTTCGCGAATTCGACGGCTAGAGTGCCATTCCTAACGAGCTGATCCGGATGCGTGGCGTAGACCCAGGCGAGGAATTGGTAGGCGGAGTCATTTAATGGATTCAGTCGGATCGACTGTTGATAGTCCTCCACCGCGTCGGTGATGTTGCCTTGCAATTGCTGCGCATATCCCCGCCGCAAAAAGGCGCTAGAGCACTTCGCGTCGCGTTTGATCACTTCATCGCAATCGGCAATCGCGGCATTCAATTCAACGTTCCCGATTCGATACTCCGCGCGCAGGATGAGGCCAAAATCGTCATCGGGGCTAAGTCGAATCCCTTCGTCACAGTCTTTGATCGCGTTCTCGTAGGCGTCTTTCGCAAACCAGACGGCACTTCGGCAGAGGAATGCTTCCGGATTGTGCGGATCGAGCTTCAGGGCGGTATTGCAATCGTCGAGAGCTTCGTCGACCGCATCCTGCATCAACAAGATCACGCTGCGCGTGAGATACGCGGCTGCAAATTTGGGATCCAGTTCTATCGCATGAATGCAATCTTTGAGCGCGTCGTCATTGTTTTTCTTTTCGGACAAAACGGCAGCGCGACAAACCCATCCTTGGGGATCCAGTGGCTTTTCCGAGACTTGTGCATTGTAGAAGTTCGACGCCTCATCGATGGACATGACATCGGTCTTGCGGAACCATTTTCGTTCTAGTCGGACCGAATCCTCATTGACGTCAGAGATAGTGTAGGTTGAATGGATCGAGCCTGCTTTGGCAGCGACGCCATTGATCGCTCCGCAGGCTCCGGCCTTAATAAATACCGCCTGTCCCAAGCAAAGGTCCGAAGCAATCGACGCGAGCGGAAAGAAGAGGATGACGAACAGTGTTGCGGCGTAATTCCTCACGATAAGTCCCCACAATGTGTCGGAGTCTGGAGTGATGCAACAACCCATAGTTACTAGGACGCAACACGTGGCGAGACCTCGATGACCGCGTCTTCCGAAAGACCAGATGCGATCAACGACCAATTTCTCGCGAAAGTTGACTTCCTAGCTATTTAGCTCTGACCTAGCACTTGGCCTACGGCCCATACCAGGGATCATAGTCCATCATCATCGCTGGCTGAGACTGGCAGCAGCAGTTGCCGGCCGGCTTTGCTGGGGCAGGCGCTGGTCCAGGCAGCTTTGGGATTGTGATCGGTGCCGGTGGCGTTTTGCGCGGTTCGACTTTTGCGATCGGTGCAGGTGCTGGTTTCGCCAAGACATCAACCACCGCTTTCGATTTCGCCTCGGTCGGTTCCGCAGCGGTCACTTGCAGGCGACACACTGCCTTGCCGGAGGAATCGGCCACGACTCGCAGGATCGCCTTTTCGACACCGTTCACGGGCAAGGTCCGAATCGTGTATTCTACTTCGGAACCCTGGCGATGCTTCAATTGTTCTGGCAGATGAGCCAGCACGCAGACATCGTGCAACGGCACATCCCCCGTGTTGCGAACGGTGATGTCAATCTCAACCAAGTCATCGACTATCGCCTTCGGTTCGTTGTGAACATCCAACGAAACTTCAGGGCGAGTCTCTGGGATCGGAACCGGTTCTGGCTCTGTGACGGGTTCTGGCTCGAACGTCGGCTCGGGTTCGCGAATGGGAATCTCTTCCGGCATCACGCTGGGCATCGGTTGCTCGATTTCAGGAGCAACGATTTCGGTGGTCGCACCGACGAGTGTATGCACGGTGACAAAGGCGGAATGCCGTCGCACGCCTTCGGAATCGGGTCGCCAGACCAGTTCCAATCGCTGATGCTGACCCGCTTCCAGATGTTCGATGCTTCGTTCCAGCGAGTTGTCCAGTTGATGGACTCGAGCCGGTGGGATGGCATCGGTGACGGTGTTTAAATGAGCCAGCGGCTCGCGCACTGTGACGATCGGAATTTCTCGCAACCCGTCATTGTGCACGATCACGGACGACTGAGTGACTCGGCCTGTCACGGTCGATTCCGGTCCCTTCAACTCCAGTCGCAAAGCCACTTCGGCAAAAGACGGTGCTGTGTTTGCATGCAGAGCCCGTTCGAGATCGATATTCGGTGGCTGGCTATCAAATTCGTTGGCGATCCGATCGGCATACGCCTCCGACGGCCGCTGAGGCTCGCCGTGGTTTGTCGCGCGGGTCCACGGGGACGAATCAACGTCGAATGGGGACCGATGCTTCTGCGGAAACGTCGGAAATTCGCTATGAGCCATCACCGACGCCAGTCTCGATCGCGCGGGGAATTCTCCGGTTGCCGGCAGGAATTCACGCAGCATCGACATCTGGAACGATAGATCTGGATGCTCAGTCACCGCGGGAAGTTCGTCCCACTCGGGTTCAGGCACGGGAATAATTCGTCGAGTCGGTCGCGGCATCGGCAGGCTGTCGCACTCGGCGCCGAAAGACCATTCGGCCTGGACCAGCAGCCTTGATTCGCGTGATCGATAGTTTGCGACGGGTCGAACAGGATTATCAGCCCCGACTTCGCGAACATATTGGCCGTAAACCAACCGCTTCGGCTCTTCGGCAACTTTGGGCCGCCCCAAATCCAGTTGGACTTCCGTTTCGGGAAGGACGACCTGAGCGAGCGATTCTTGCGGTTCATAACGCTGTACTGATCTTCGCGAGTTCGGACGCCTTGGAGCGGCCGATGGGGCGAAGTCGTCCAGCATGCTGCTATCAATCTGAGGATTGGTATGGCGGCGCGGGGGGCGATGCTCGACGAAGAAGTGAGCCAAACGCCACTTATCCTGCGCGGCCCAATCGCCTGCTTCTTCGAGCGTTTCTCGCGTCGCCGGAGCGAGCTTCTGACTGCGATTCACCAATTGTTTGAGCGTGGGATCATGTGTGGCGACGAACGTCGAGAACAGCAGCCCCGTCAGCACGAAGGCGACTGTCCCCATCAGGGTCACGACATACCATGCGGGAGAACGGACAAAGCCCATCCAAATTCGAGCGGCCGTGGCATCAATCCACGTCAACGTCCGAACGATTTCCGTCCCCAATTCCCGGAACGGAAATGGAAGCTCGCGCAATATCAGTGCCCAGAGCCGTGACCGCACGGTGCCGCCTTCCCATGGCTGGCTGACAGCGGTGTGCCGTCAGCGTCGATTCCATCCAATAACCGCTGTGCCTTGGCAGGAAGAATCCATGCCAAGCAGGGCCATTTCTCAATCACTTGTAATAGTAACAAAAATTCCGGATTGATGGAAAGACCGTTTATCCAGCAAACTGAATTCACCTATTGGCGGTTTTCGATGGGGCCGTCGTACCAGCGGCTGAGGATCGTCGAACTCGCCAGATTGATGAGCGCGAAACAAGTCACTCCGAACAGTGTCGACGTAAAGACGGCGGCAAACAGCCGATCGAGTTGCGCGTTCGAATTGGTCGCTTCGATCAAGTATCCCAGCCCGTAGTGAGTGGTGCTCTGACCGACGAAGAACTCGCCGACGATCGACCCAACCACCGCCAGCCCGCTCGACGTTCTCGCCCCCGCACAGATCGCCGGGACAGCACTGGGGAACCGCAGTTTGAACAGGATCTGCCAGCGCGACGCGTTGTTCAGGCGAAACAGGTCGAACAGATCGGGGTCGATATCCAGCAGCCCTTGAGTCGCATTCGTCAGGATGGGGAACAGCCCCAGAATCCCTGCCACCAGCACGACGCTTTGGAATCCGTTGCCGTACCAGCGCACGATCAGGGGAGCGATGGCGACGATCGGGACCGTCTGCAGGAAGACGAAATAGGGGTAGCCCGCGCTGCGCAGCATTTTGGACTGCGAAAACAAAAACGCGATGATCGTTCCCAGGATCAAGCTTCCCACGAACCCGCACAATGCAGCCGAGCCGGTGTAGAGCACGGCTCGCTGCAGCAAGGCCGCGTCCGTCCAGAACGCAGCACCGACCTGCCAGGGCGACGGCAAGATATACCGCTTGATTCCATAGAACTGCACGCAGAAATGCCACACGGCGACAATGATCGCGAACAGGACCAGCGGCGGAACTGTGGTCTGCAGCACTGACCGGGCGGAAGGAAGCCTCATCGCGACACCTCCCGCAGTTGCCGGCTTAGCTCGCCACAGAGTCGTGCGAATTCGGGTTCAGCGCGCAGACTCGGTTCACGCGGATAATCGAAGGGGACGCGAATCTCAGCGACGATTCTTCCAGGACGAGCCCCCATCACCAGCACCCGTTGAGCCAGAAACACCGCCTCGGCGACATTGTGCGTCACGAAGAGCCCCGTCCAGCCGCGGTCGCGCCAGATTCGCACGAGTTCTTCGTTCAATTGCTGACGCAGCACATCATCAAGAGCCGCAAACGGTTCATCAAGCAGCAGCAGATCGGGGTGCGTGACCAACGCTCGTGCCAGCGACACGCGCATCCGCATGCCTCCCGACAGATTTCGCGGCCGTTTGCGGGCATCGTCTGCGGTTAGTCCCACCAACGACAGGATCTCATTAGCCGCGCGAGTCTGCTCAATCTTCGGTGTTCCGCGAAGTTCAAGCGGCAACGCGATGTTCGCTGACACCGTTCGCCACGGCAGCAAGTTCGGTTCCTGAAAGACAAACGCGACTCGTTGCGACGAACGCCGCGCTATGACGGGATCTTGACCGGCCACCGTCAGCAATCCCGATGTCTGCGTAATCAACCCGGCAACCAGTCTCAGCAGCGTTGATTTTCCACAGCCTGACGGCCCCAACAGGGCGACAAATTCACCTCGTCCGACATCGCAGTTGATATCGCTCAGCACCAGTCGCGAAGGTCCGTAAGACATCGACAAATTCTGAATGGCAATCAGCGGTGGCTCGGTCGTCGAGTCGATAGCCATTCAGGAACTCTAGGGAGGGTCACGAAGCGGGGGAACAAATGATCATCCGCGCACTTTTGCCATCGGTTCGTCGCGCGATGTCACGCAACATGCATAAAGACGCGGAGAATCGCAACGGACATCACTGGATTCATTCGGTTTCTTGTTTCCATTTTCTGACAGGCGCGGTACATCACTTGAAGAAAATCTTTCGGCGGGGGGCAACATGAGAGCGTCGAATTGGAGCGGACTCGCGATTCTGGCAATTGCCGCAATGGCGACTTTGCAGTGTGGCCCCGTGTTGGCGAATGACGAAGAATCCACCAAGCCGACGATTGTCCTTGACCATGAACTACCAAGCCACCTCGCTGCTGTCACGTGGTCATTGTTCGAGACGATCGACCAACATCACATCTCACCACCGTCCCGCGAAACCCTGATGACCGCGGTCGCAAATGCCGCCTATCAAGGTGATCGGAAGCATGTTCAGGTTGCGGCGGCCAAACTGTTAGCCTGTCAGTCTCAAGCTGAGTTTATCTCAGCTTTCGTTGATTTGTGGCAATTGTCACATAGCAAAGTCCGGCCGGCGAACAGCTACCTCAGTCTGCTCACCACTTCAATGGCATCTCGCGTCTCCATCGTTCCCGCCGCGGAGTATGTCGTTCAAGAACAATTGCAGAACAACCGCTATGTCGGCTTGGGCGTCACCGTCGGCAATGATCATGGACCAAACATTTCGTTCGCCACTATTGTCCCCGGTGGAGCAGCAGATCGAGGTGGATTGGTGAACGGCGAGACCGTGCTGGAAGTTGACGGTCACGACACGACAAATGTTCCTCTCGGTGAGGTCATCTCAAAATGGCTACGAGGCCCCAAAGGGACGCAGGTAACTTTGAAACTGGCTTCCAGGGAGAACTTGGCGGCTCGCGAAGTGATACTGACACGGAGCGTTGTCCGAATCGATTCCGTCCGGGGACGGAACGGCTCTTCAGTCAGTCAGGGAAATTTTCGAGACCAGCCCTCTGTCCCGATCGGTTACCTGGAGGTCGGCATCAAGGGGAGCACACTTCAGGAATTGCGCGACGCGGAAATTCGAATGCGCGCGGATGGAATTCGAGTCTTAATTCTTGACTTCCGATTCGGTGATTCTTCAAGCATTTTTCACCACGCACGGCTCGTGGCCGACGGATTGCTGGACGGTGGCCCAATGTGGTCCTGGCAAGACCGAAGTGGGGAATGGCATGTCGAAGTTGCCGATCGGGAATGCTTGTTCCGCGATATACCGCTGGTCATCATGGTCAATCAGCATTCGGGGTCGCTGCACACTGCCGTGGCAGCGGCGCTTCAAGATGCGGGCCGAGCAACCATCGTGGGCGTAAAGCCTGAGGAAGCCGTCGTCGTTTTGAATTCCTATCCCTTCGCGAATGGGGAGTATTACGCGACGCTACCGAGCGCCAAATTGGTGCGTGGTCGCACTGATCGATCATGGCCATTGATCCCGGATCATCCGACCGAAGACGCGGCTGCAGCGGCTGTATTGAAGACGGCGGCGGACCGATTTGCTGCAAAAGGAGTCAGTCCAACTTCGCCGTCCGTGCCAAACCTGTTTTACATTCGACGCGGCGTTGAATCTGGATCATCGTCGGTGTCGGCACTGTTCCCTGCCAATCTGCAGGAGGTCGAGGTCCTCACGCGGCTCGGTGTGCGTAGTCTGACGCGTGTCTCACCGAGTGGTAACATCCAGAGTCGAGAAGTTGAGAATGAAACCGCTCGCAAAATCGCGATGCAACTTCTTGAGAACGTATATAAGCAAGATCAAGAGATCAATCGCAGTGTGCCTGAATGACGCGCCTGTCATCGAGCGTTGAGCGAAGTTTGCGAAAAGAGGCCTACAATGAATCTCCTTCGTCGCATCATCGTGATCTTCGCGGTGGCTTGCGCGTCCCGAATCGCCGTTGCGGAAGATGCCGCGCATTTCCGACAACCTGTCGCGATTGTTGTCATTGATGATGATCGCATCGTCACGGCGAACCAGCGCAGCGGATCATTGACTTTGATCGACCAAAGTCGGAAAGACGTTGTCGCGGAGTTTTCCGTCGAGCGAAGTCTGTCAGATGTCGTTCGAGTCCCTGGTCAACCACTGCTCCTCGTCACGGATCAGGCTAACCATCAGTTGATTGTGATTCAGATCACGGGGGATCTTTTGGTTCCGCAACAGCGACTGACGGTGAGCCCCTATCCCATGAGCGTGCGAGTCTCTGCCGATGGAAATCGTGCGTTCGTCGCATCGCTGTGGTCTCGCACGATCACCGTGGTCGACCTGAAGTCGTTGGACAAGGCGGAGCAAGCCTTTGTTCGAACGATCCCTCTCAGTTTTGCCCCCAAAGAACAGCTTTATCTTGATTCCGCGAAGAAGCTGATTGTTGCTGACGCGTTCGGGTCGAAGCTGGCTGTCCTTGATCCTGACACTGGAATCGTCGACTCGGTCAGGGAACTTCCTGCACATTCGATTCGGCAACTGCGTCTGCACCCCACCAAACCCAGGCTGATGATGAGCCATCAGATGCTAAGTCGATTGGCGCACACGACGTTTGATGACGTTCACTGGGGTGGACTGATGGTGAACTGCCTTCGTTCGCTGCCATTGGCCGACGTGCTAAATCCCAAGGCCGATCTGTTGAAGCAGAGTCAACTCGATTACCTGGGGGGACCGGAGCAGGGTGCCGGTGATCCCGCTGGCTTCGTCATCACTTCGACCGGCTTAATTGCGGTCGCTCTTTCCGGGACCGACGAAATTGCTGTCGACGATGGAAACCACCTGTACGCAAAACGAATCAAGACGGGATCGCGTCCGACTGCGATGGTGTTGGACACAACAGGGTCACGAGCATTCGTGGTCAATACGCTCAGCGATTCGGTGACGATCATTGATATCCAGCACCGCACCTCATTGGCGACAATCTCGCTGGGTGCGACACCCGATCTGACCGCGGCCGATCGCGGCGAGCGACTGTTTCACAGCGCCAGTCTGTCTCACGATCGCTGGTTTAGCTGTGCCAGTTGCCACGTTGACGGACATTCCAACGGTTTGCTCAACGATAACTTCACCGATGAGTCGTTCGGGACAGCTAAGCGTGTGCTGTCGCTAAAGGGTGTAGGTGACACAGCACCTTATGCCTGGAGCGGCCGCTTCACGACACTGGCTGAGCAGATTCAGCATTCGGTCAAATCGACGATGCAGGGTGACGAGCTATCGGAAGAGCAAACAGGAGACCTGGAAGTCTACCTCAGAACGCTGCCGCCCGCTCCTCCCACTGGGGCAATGGACCAGTCAGCCAGCGAACGCGGGGCCAGGCTCTTTGTTCGCTTGGACTGCAATCGTTGTCACACGCAACCGGCCTACACCTCCGCGCGAACGGCCGATGTAAAGCTCAAGGACGAACAGGGGCTATCGAAGTTCAATCCCCCGTCACTGCGAGGCGTCAGTCAGAACGGACCTTATTTTCACGATGGCCGAGCGGAGACGTTGAGCGACGTGTTTTCAAAGTTCCAGCATCAACTGGAATCGAAGTTGACCGACGACGAAGTTCGCGATCTGGTTGCTTATCTGAATAGTCTGTGACGCGGTCTTTGCTCACAGGGCTTCTGGCGGCAAGTCTAGTAGATAGATCTTTCCATCATTGGCCAGGACCGCGATCTGTTTGCCGCTGGGTGAATAAGTCGCCGAATAGACGACGCTCGGCAGTTTCTGGCTGAACAGCGGCTTCTCCTGGTTTGGATCCCAGACATTGATGTTGCCCGCATAGCCAATTGAGAGCAGACGATTTCCAGCGGGATTGAACTCCACTTTATAGATGTCGTCCTTGTGCCCGGACAAAGCTTTGGTAGCGTTCGGATTGTCGAAGCTATACAGGAAGATCTTGCGGTCGAGTCCCGCCGCTGCCAGTTGCTGACCATTGGGACTGAGGGCCGTTGAATAAATCGCGTCGGTCGGACCGTTGTACTGACGAATCTGAGTCCCATCGTCCTGCTTGTAGACGCGGACCGTCTTGTCACCACCGGCAGTGATGATGAAGTTGCCGTCGGGAGTAAACGTCAACGCGTAGATCGCGCCCCCTTGAGCCGCAAATGTCCGCAGGTTCTGGTTCTTTTCGTAGTCCCAGATCTTGACTGTCTTGTCATTGGACGCAGAGGCCAGCAGCGGCAATGTGGGATGAAACGCAACGCCGTAGACTTGCGACTGGTGCCCATTCAGTACGAGCGTTGCTGCTGCCGAGGCGATCGCCCAGGTGCGAACCGAGCCATCGGCCGCAGCGCTGACAGCCGTTCGGTTATCGGGCGCGAACGCCAAGCTGGTGATGCTGGCGGGGTGACCATCAGTCACCTGTGCCGCGTCTTGCGAAGGAGGGTTCGGTGGCTGCGGATTTGGTGGAGTGGGATCGTAGCCGCGAATCAAGTGATCACTGCCTGCGATAACCAGCTTCTTCTGATCGGGGCTGTAGGCGATCTGCACCACCTCGGCAGGCGTCATGATATCGTACTGAGGCTTCGCCGGATCATTGATGTTCCACAGCTTCAGTTTCTTATCGCTGCCCCCCGACGCCAACTGCTGTTGATTGGGGTTGATTGCGACAGAACGAGCCGGCCCCTGGTGTCCTTTGAACTCGCGAATCAGGTTGCCGTTGTTCACGTCCCAATACTTGATAACCCCGTCTTCACCCGCAGTGAAGTGTTGCGACGCATTCGGATGCACGGCCAACGCGTTGACTCGTTTCTCATCCGCGACATGCATCATCTGGATGTTCAGCACGTCCCAGGTGGCCAACTTGTCCGCGCCGCCAAACACGAAGTTCTGATTATCATTCGAGAACCCGACACCATTGATCGCGCCCCCGTCTTTGGCGACGTAGTGCTGAGATTGGCGACCCGATGTCAGATTCCAGCTTCGAACGGTTCCGTCGTGGCTTGAGGAGAGCAGCTTCTGGTTATCTCGGCTGTAGTCGAGGGCCGAAATTTTCTCAGTGTGCCCGGTGTAAGTTGCAAACAGATTGCCATCACCCAGGTTCCAGACACGGATGTTTTTGTCGTCACATCCGGCGGCGACTCGTTGGTTGTCCCACGAGACTGCGACCGACCGAACCACCTCCACCGCGTCATGTTCACGAATCTGGTTGCCGTCGCCCGCATTCCAAATGCGGACGCGCTTGTCGGCTCCTCCTGAAACCAGATGCTGTTGATTTGAAGCGTACGCCAGGGCAAAAGTCCCTCCGGCATGACCAGGCAGCGTGCGAACTTCGGTCCCTTCGTTCGCCTTCCAGATCTTGATCGCGCCGCTGGCATCGGCGACGGCCACTTCCTGATTGTTGGGATGAATCGCAACTGCGGTGATCGCTGCCGCTTGCTCGGGGTACGCCTTGATCAGCATCCCATTGTTCACGTCAAACAACCGCGCGATCTTGTCTTCGCATCCGGTCAAGACGCGACCGCCATCGAATTGAAAGCTGATCGCCGTGACGCCGCCGCCGTGGCCGTCCAAGTTGCGAATCGGCTGTTGGTTGCCGTTGTTCCACAAACGACAAGTCTTGTCGGCGGAACCTGTCGCAACCATCGAATTGTTCGGACTGACTCGCAGAGCGAGAATGGGCTGTTCATGTCCGGCCGCCGTCTTGGGGGCCGCGGCTTGATTCGGCCATCGTTTCACCAAGCCATCGGCGGATGAAGTCAGCACCCAGGCGTTATTCGGAGGGTAAGCCAGGCCGGTGATCTCCGTCGCGTGAGCCCCAAAAACTCCTTGAGGTGCTCCATCGGCGGGATTAAACAATCTCACGAACCCCGCGGCATCGGCAGCGACGATCTGAACTTTATCCTGTCGAAAGGCGACTCGCACGATGGGATGCGGCAGTGGGCCGATCTCTTTCACCAGTTGGCGATCGGCCGCATTCCAGATTCGCAAGATCTTGTCTGCGCCACCGGTCAGCCATTGAGTTCCATCGGCATTGATCGCCAGGTTCGTGCTGCCCTGATTGGCCTGATGCACGACAGACGGCTTCGCAACGGGAACGTCCCAAAGGCGAATTGTATTGTCGAGCGAACCACTCGCCAGCCGACTGCCGTCTTTCGTGATTGCGACGCAAAGCACCAGTCCCGTATGACCGGCCATCGAACGCAGCGTAGTCGAAGAATTGAGATCCCATAACCGCAGGGTCTTGTCGAAGCTTCCCGTCACCAGCTTCGAACCGTCCGGCGTATAGACGGCGGAATAAGCGGGGTCGGCATGGCCAGTCAAGATCTTGGGTTCGACGGCGGCAAGATGAGTAGTGATGCCAAGCACAACGAGCAGCGGCAGGCTGGAACGAATCAGCATTGGTAGCCTCACGTTGGTATCTTCGGAAAATCCCAGGCAGCGTTCGGCGGGTCGAATTCGTGGCGTTCGAATGAGCACGATCTTACTGCTTGTGGGTCGGTGTGTTTGAACGATAAGTTGCAACTTATCGGAAGTAAGTGTGGCAGAATCGGCGAGTGATCTCAACCTGCAAATGGCAACCGGCCGCGATCGAGTGCGGTCCCGCAGCTCAAGCGACGACGACACTTACGTCATGTATTGGCCACTGCCTTGACGCCTGCGGAAAGAGTTTTGGAAAATATGACGATCCTCCGTCGATTTCGCGTTCTCGCATTCGACAACTTTGCATGTCCGGTTTCTCAACAACCTTTTCAGTATCTCGGAGTGATGATCATGGTGCGTAAATTAATGGCTTGTGGACTGCTGTTGGTCGGTTTTTCGGTGATGGTCAGTGGCGACGACAAACATAACCACGACGCCGCAGCACCGAAGAGTGCGAATTTTGACAAGATGAAATCGCTGGTCGGGACTTGGGTCACCGTCGACAAAGATGGCAAGCCGACCGATGTGGTCGCGTCCGTGATCAAGCTGACGGCTGGTGGAAGTGCGATCCAGGAAACACTGTTTCCGGGTCAAGAGCACGAAATGGTTTCGATCTACACTGCCGAAGGTTCCGACCTAGTGATGACTCACTACTGCATGCTTGGCAACCAGCCACGAATGAAGGCCAGTTCCAAATCACCCGCGAATAAGATCAACTTTGAATTCGCTGGCGGCTCGAACTTTGACGTCAAGAAAGACAAGCATATGCATGGCGCGACGCTGACCATTGTCGATGCGGATCACATCGAGATTGACGGCGTCGGCTGGGAAAATGGCGAACCCGCCAAAGAAATGTGCGGCATGATGAAGCTCGCTCGCAAGAAATAGGCGTTGCCGACGATTTCGCTTGTCGCGGGATGGCCGTTGAGATTGCTCTACGGCCATTCTGCAATCACGTGACAAACGTCACTTCTGCGAACTATCGGCAGCGACGGGCACGCAGGTGTCGTGCATGTCCGACGGGTGCGCAATAGGTTGCAGATGTTCCGCCACAATCGGCGATCGTCGTCGTACACGGAGATGTGGATGGCTGCGAACCGTGGTTGATTAGCCAGACGTTTCGGAAATGAACCGCATTGCCATGATTCTGAAGCAGGATCGGCAAGGGATTGGGGCCTTCCGGCGTACCGCCACCGGTCTTGTTTTCCAGTTCGACTTTGTTTTGTACGACCACGCCGTTGTGTCGCACGGTGATGCGACCCTTCACGATTCGCTTTCCGTCGGCGTCGAACTTGGGTGCCGTGAAGTCGATGTCGTACGTTTGCCATCGTAGCGGTGGGAAGCTCATGTTCAGGTCCGGGGCCTTAAACCGATAGAGCGAGGCGCAGTCGTTGAACTGCAGTTCTAATCCGAACGAATCCAGCACCTGAACTTCGTATCGTTTCTGCAGATAGAAGCCGCTGTTGCCACGGCCTTGTCCTCGGGCATACGGCATGTACGGGATGCGAAATTCGGCGTGAAGCGTAAAGTTCTGGTAGGCGTTTTTCGTTTCGGCTCCGATTTCGAGCAGTCCGTCTGGCGTCACCTTGGCGTTTTTCAGGTGGTCAACGTTCTTGCCGTCAAATAGCACAACCGCATTCGCGGGCGCACGAGCCCCTTCCATCAAGCTGTAGCGTTGTTGCGGTTGCAGTGAGCCAAGCAGACCACGCGCGGAGTTCTTCACAAGCGCGGCGGCGTCCGCATGAAGTTCAATAGTCAGTCCCTCGGATATCAGTGTGGTTCCGGTCTCGCTCTTCGTGCCACTGAACTTTCGGCGAGTTGATCCGTCGTATCCGTTACCCGGTAGCCCACCTTGATACCAAAGTGCGTCGAACTTCCCGTCACCCAAGGCGACCACTTGCAGTCCCACGCTGCGGCGATATCCGTCTGAGAATACCACGCAACCCGCGTACTCGCCCTGCAGATGATAGTCGGCATCGACCTGAGCCAGTTCGGTCACGCCTTTTTTCAGGTCTTGAGCAACCGCGCTCGCCGAAGACATCACTGCAAATAAACTGGCTAAGGCACACGCGACGATGAAACGCATCGGGGGCAAGTTCCCTTCTGAGTTGCCGACCAAAAGTTGCATGACAATGGATTGATGAGAGAATTGCAGATCGGCGAGGTTGTCGCAAGTTGGACAGGCTTAAGCGCCGGTTAGCTCGCGAACGCCGGCCAAAGCCTGTTCGATGTCTTGAATTGAAGTGAAAGCTCCGACGCTGAAGCGGATTGTTCCGCCGTTGTCGAATGTCTCCAGGAAGCGATGAACACCCGGGGCACAATGCAGGCCCGCGCGAGCTTGAATTCCAAATGAGTCATCCAGGATGGACGCGGCTTCGTGCGGAGCAAAGCCCGTGATGTTGAACGACATGACTCCCACGGATGGGGCCGCAGGTTGATGGCCGTAGACAGTGACGCCAGGGATCTCTCGAAGCCCTTGCACCAATCGTGCGGTGAGTTCCGCCTCGGCCAGTTGCAAAGCTGTGACAGTGTGTTCCTCCAGGAAAGCGAGTCCCGCTGCCAGCCCGGCCAACCCTGGTGCGTTGTGATTGCCCGCCTCCAATCGATCGGGCATCGCATCGGGTTGGCGGTCATCCTCACTCTGTGTTCCAGTGCCGCCGAGACGATAAGGTGTCATTGCCTGTTCAATACCGGATCTGACGTAGAGCAAGCCGGTTCCGAGCGGCCCCAGCAACCCCTTGTGCCCCGGGCACGCCAGCAGATCGATCGGCAACTGGCCGAGGTCAATCGGAAGGTGGCCAGCCGATTGTGCGGCGTCAACCAGCGTCAGCACATTCGCCTGACGCGCGATAGCACAAATTTCTTCGATGGGCTGAACGGTCCCGGTGACGTTCGATGCCTGTTGCACCGCAACTAGGCGTGTCGTCGGCCGGATCTCTGACCGAACTTGGCTCGGATCGATCTGGCCATTTGTCTCAGGGCGAAGAACGGTGACATTGATACCGCGATGATCCTTCAGCCAGCGCAATGGACGCAGCACAGAGTTATGTTCGAATTCGGTTGTGATCACATGATCGCCGGGGCGGCAGACACCCATTAGCGCCATATTCAAGCTGTCGGTTCCGTTCAGCGTGAAGACGATTCGATCGGGGCTTTCGGCGCGTAGTAGTCGCGCGGCGGACTGGCGACATTGATCAAGCATGCGTTGGGCGGTCGTGGCTTCTCGGTAGGCTCCGCGACCGACTGCAACACCGATGTGGCGCTGATAATGATCGACCGCCGCGTAGACGGTTTCGGGCTTGGGATAGCTGGTCGCGGCGTTGTCGAGATAAATGCGAGTCACTTGAATCAGGCTGACGCAGAAGATCGATCGTACAAACAAAAATGGGGCACGCTCGAAAGCGTACCCCACTTGTTTATCCTGTCGCAACCCGATCCGATCGGGTCACGTTTTGTGACGCCAAACTAAATCCCAGGAACATCCAGATGCTCGGTTTCGGCGATTTGACGCAGCTTGGCCAGGGCCCGTGCTTCCAGTTGCCGAATTCGTTCCTTGGTCACTCCCAGTTTGGAACCAACTTGTTCCAAAGTCTGTGGAGCAGCCCCTTCGCTCAGGCCATAACGCGAGATGATGATGTCTCGTTCACGCAGTGACAGTTGAGCCAAAATTCCCATCAACGCTTCGTGCTGGCGATGATTCACCAATTCGTCCGACAGGCCCACGCTGCGTGGATCTGAAGACTGCATGAAAATCTCTTCGTTGCCCGTGCGGAAGCGATCCATCTGAGTATGTTCGGCCGGAATCGACCGGGCATAGTTCTTCATGATCGCCCAACTGGCGTACGTCGAGAACTTGAAACCACGTGTGAAGTCGAATTTCTCGATCGCACGAATCAACGACATGTTGCCGTCGCTCACCATTTCGAAGAAGCTCACATTTGGCTTCATATGTTTCTTGGCAATCGACACCACCAGTCGCAAGTTACTGCGAATCAGGAAGTTTTTCACTTCGTCAGCTTGCAGCTTCAAGCTTTCAACTTCGTCCATATCGCGCGTCTTGGGATGAGCGGGGTCGAGAGTCTTTCGCAGTTCGGCTGCTTTGAACTTCAGGTAATTCATCTTGCGGAAGTAGTAAACTTCCTCGTCCTTAGTCAGCAATGGAATCGCATACAAGCTGTCCAGGTAGGGAGGCAAACCTGGAGGTGGCTTGACGGCCGATGTCCGGCGATCGGACGCAGGCAGCGCGGCCATGATCAGCTTGTCCGCCCCTTCTTCATGGAAGACCGGTGCGTCCATGAAATCGATCGGCTGATTCAGAATCTGTTCGGCTCGAACTTCTGCCACCAACCGGTAGATACTCGTTCGCGTCCGGCTGAAATCTCGAGCCAGCGTTTCGACAGCCACACCTTGCACGAACCGGCGATGGATTTCTCGCTTTTGGTCGTTCGTCAGAGAGTTGGTGGCATTAGGAAACACGGCAGACTCGGGATGTTCGCGGTCAAAGTTCTTCAGGGTATAACGAACCGTTTCAGGTGATCGGCCAAAGTGGCGGGCCAGGCGATGGCTGATGTCAGTAGGACACCCACCCGCTTGAGCCAACCGACGGGCTCGTTCGATCAGACGTTCGCGCTCATCAAGTGACACTTGAGTGAACCGCGAACCACGATCGACTTCGTCCGAATGCTTATTGACGAATCGCTCCACCGATGACTTCAAGAAGCCAACTCGTTTACGTCCGCCGAAACGGAACCGACGGCTGACCAGTCCCTTGTCGCGCCATCGCGAAACGGTCTTGGTCGAGACGTTGTAACGACGGCTGACGTCTTCCACAGTCCAGACTTCTTCGCCAGCATTCTCGGCAGCGATTTCGGCGCTATCCGACAAATCTTCTACGAAGCAGCGCAGATCGTGAACGGCTTCTTCACCGGTCAGAACCAGATCGGGGTACATCTCGCCGCGGTAGCTCGTGATCTTCTCACAGAGCTCGGGGTACTTGTACGTCTCTTCCGGACTCAATTCATTCAGCAGCCACTCGGCACGTTCAATTTGCTTCAATCGAGCGTCGCGTGGGGCGAACTTGATCTGCTGATCTCGTAACTGTCGAAGTGCAGGATTGCGATAAAGGGACATGGTGTATACCTCCTGCTGGTCGTTAACCAGCCTCACACCGTCACCGAATTTCCATTGGCTTTGTCAAACTGACGCAGCGTGAACCCAACAACTCAGGATGCAAAACTGATGCCCGTACAGTTCATTTCCATTACGTTGCTTAACCGTAAATCGCTTGAACTTATCAACCTGAAATTTACGTTGTTTTCGAGTCCAAACTTGGTTCATTCCATGGAAACGTCGAAATAAGACACGCAGATCATCTAAAAAGTTCACATTTTCGATTTTTAAGATGATGTTGCAGAGCAGAACTTCGCCAGCAGTTTTTTCTGGCTGATCCGTCTCCACTAAGGAATTACAGACGGTCTGTGAACTTCTTACACAGAATGAAACGGAATTTCGCGCAAAAGCGTCAAAATCCCACGGCGCGCACGCGAGGGCCTGCCGCCACTTGGCTTTTTGTGGTCAGATCGGCGGTTTGTCTACGACTTGTCGACCGATCAGCGGTCACATTAGTCAATTATCGATCGGTGCTCCAACCGCTGCGTTCGGTGCACTCGACATGGCGACTGGGTTCGGGCGAACTTTCAGAAACCCTGAAATCCCAATGATTAAGATCGACATCGCGATCATGATACCCTGCCAGAGTTTCGCCTTGGCGCGCATTCCTGCAAAAGCTTTGGACCGCCCCACGAGCCCGGACGCAATCACAAAAACAGCCAGCGCTAGCAGGATTTTTGTCCCCATCAAGGGGTGATACAGCTTGTCACCCTTGTGGAGCGGAGCTTGGACAACAAGATAGTTGTAAAAGCCACTGATCAGGAACAAAGCGATTCCACCATGGACAAACTTCTTCCAGGTTCCGAGCACCAATTCTTTCAGTTTGGCGTGAGAATCGTCCGGCAACTGCGCCGCCGCGGGGCCCAGCACGAAACGCAGGAAGATCGAACCGCCAACCAGAACAACCGCCGTGATGATGTGAATCCATCGAGAAACAATTGCGACCCACAACATCGTTCGGAAAACCTTGAATCGCTGATACGGCCAGCATCAGGCATCGGTGAGACAACACTAATGAGGTCACCGTCAACGTTGGCTGCGTCGATCGGGCGGACCAGAGTATAGTCAGCCGAACTCCGGATGACACCTGATTCGATCAACCCGTTCGCAATTCCCGCAGACGAAATCGATGCTCAGCTCATCAATGGCGTGACGATCTTCCCCGCCGAAACCGGTAGTGGACGATTCAGCTTGTCGCGCACTTCGGTGTGCGGGTCGATACCGAGCAACGCGAAGACCGTTGCTGCCAGATCGTCCAGTAGGACTGGATCCTTATCCGGGTAGGCCGCTTGTTTGTCCGAGGTGCCGTAGACGAATCCCTTCTTCGCTCCTCCACCGGCCAGCAGCACGGTGTAACATTGCGGCCAGTGATCGCGGCTGATGTTGTCGTTGATCTTGGGCGTTCGTCCAAATTCGCCCATCCAGACGATCAGTGTTTCATCGAGTAGTCCGCGTTCTTTCAGATCCAGGATCAACGTCGGCAACGTCTGGTCAGTGATCGGCAACTGGTAATCACGCAGGATCGGGTACATCCGCGTATTGTCGAAGCCATGCGTGTCCCAGCCACCGTTTGTCGTTCGTCCGCCGATATTGTTGGCGAAGTACACGTTGACGAACTTCACGCCGGACTCGACCAACCGCCGAGCCAACAGGCAGCTTTGTCCGTAGGTTGTCCGTCCGTAGCGATCGCGAACCGATTGCGGTTCGGCCGATAAATTGAAGGCTTCGCGAACGCGAGACGAATTCAGCATCGTCAGCGATTTCTCGTAGTATGCATCCAGGCCACGAGCAGCCACCGAATGATCCAGCATGCGGGCTTGGCTATTGACCAATTGCTGAATCGATCGTCGATCCTGCAGCCGCTGCGTCGTCAGCCCGCTCGGAAGGCTCAGTTCGGGCAACGAAAAGCTGGCGTCGTTGGGATCAGACGTGATCAGCAATGGATCGTGAGCTTTCCCCAGAAAGCTGGCGTGCTGACCGGGCGTCACCTCGCCGTCACGAATGATGTGTGGAAACGCGACGAACGAAGGCATCCCATCCGAAACCGGTGCCAGCGTGTCGACAACCGAACCATAGGCGGGGAACAGATCAAGCGTGTCGCGCAGGCGAATATCGTCCAGCGGCGGCGCGTGGCCCGTCAGCGCATAGTACGACGCCGAATTGTGATTCTTCATCGTGTGATAAACGGTCCGCACCAGCGAGACCTCATTCATCACGGCGGCCATCTTGGGAAGCTGATCGCAGATCCGAATCCCGGGGGCGGCAGTATCGATCACCCCAAAATGACTGCGAACCCCAGCCGCAGCATCGGGCTTCGGATCGAACGTATCGAGATGACTCGGCCCACCGAACTGATACAGAAAGATCACCGACTTGGCGTGTGCGGGGCGGGTCCCAATCACATCGCCCGCTTGCAGCAGCTTCGGCATCGTGACGCCCAGCATGCCCAGTCCGCCAACGGAGAGCGCACGACGTCGAGATATCGGATTGGCGTTCATTCAGTCTCTCCAGTCGGCCAACTTAGCGTCGCAACAGGAATTCGTGCGAATTCAATAGTCCCCAGACCACGTCCTCAACGGCAATTCGTCGTGATTTGGCCGCTTCAATGTATTGGCAAGTCTGTGTCAACTCGTCAGTTGTCGGAGCCCGTGTGAGTGCCGTCCAGAACAACTCCGTGACCAAGGCTGGCGTTTCTGGATGCGATCGCATCAACGCCTCGATTCGGTTGTCTTTCTCCGCCAGCATCTGATTCACCAGCGATCCGCTGACGAGTTGAAATGTTTGCGTCAGCGTCGTTTCATCAGACCGTTCGCAGTCGCACGATTGCAGACGCGGCGGCTTGCCGAATACCGCCAGGAACTGATCAGCAGTCGTGCTCGGACTTTCGCGGCGACGCACCAACCGTGTCGCCGGCAACTGAGTCGCTCGTGGGCCGGTGGGATACCCCGAGAACTTCAGCGGCACATCCAGGACCAGGCTGGTCGCGTCGAGTAATTGCTCGGCGGTATGTCGTCGAACTAGAGCATGACTGAAATTCGCTTCGTCTTCGCGGTTCGTCGCGTTCGGGGCGGATGCGGTCTGGTAGGTATTCGAATTCAGAATCAGACGAAGGAGATGCCGCAGATCGAACGCAACGTGTGAATCCGCCGAATTGCCGGGGCTGCGAAGTTCCTGACAGAGCAGTTCCAAAAGTTCTGGATTCGCAGGCGGGTTCGTCGCTCGGAAATCGTCGACGGGATCGACGATGCCGCGTCCCATTACCTGCTGCCACGTTCTGTTGGCCAACAGCTTCACGAAGCGATCGTTCTGTGGCGAGGTAAGCCACTTGGCGAGTTCGTTTAACGGATCGACTTTCGCACCAATTTGATCTTTGGCACCAAGGAATTGCGCGGGCCGAGTGGCGTCCGTGCGTGGATCCTTCGCGTCACCCTTCGCACCTAAAAAGACAATTTGCTCGCCGTCGAATTCGTGTTTGTCGTTCGTATCGCGACGATTGTTTTCGAGGATCTTGTAGTCGACCCGAGCGAATACACTCCCCCAACTGTAATAGTCGTCCTGCGTCCAGCGATCAAACGGATGATTGTGGCACTTGGCGCACTGCAGGCGGGCTCCCAGAAACAACTGGCCCGCCGCCTCCGAGCGTTCAAAGGGATCGCGCAGTGCCCGATAGAAGTTAGCGGGCGGGACTTCGTAAGTGCTCCCTCGAGCGGAGATGATCTCGCGCACGATTTGATCGAGCGGCTTATTCGTGGCGAAAGCGTCCCGCAGCCAGCCGTGGAAGTTTTCAACCCCCTTGCGATCCAACGTCTTCTCTTCAATCCGCAACAGGTCGGCCCATTTCAAAGCCCACCAGTCGGCGAATTCAGGACGCTCCAAGAGTTCATCGACTAGGTGGGACCGCTTGGATGGCGACGAATCGGCGACGAACTTTCGAGCCACATCGGCCGTCGGAGGGATGCCGAGCAAGTCTTGATACAGCCGTCTGATGAATGTGGCATCGTCGCTTAATGGTGACGGATTGATTTGCAGTCGTTGCAGCTTCGCATAGACGCGGGTGTCAATTGCATTTGCCGGGGCGGGAGCATTCCAGGCGAAACCCTGGCCGCCTCGCAGGAACGCCAGTCGTACGGGCACCTGCTGGTGCAGGTAGCGAACCAAAACAGTCGTCTCGCCGACTTGCTGCCCGCGGACGGACCCCCCAGGCGAAATCTCCGCAATCGGATTCGAGATCTCATAGACAGCTCGGGGTGTCACGTCTCGCTTCGACCCATCCGAGTAGACGGCAGTGGCGGAGAGCTGAACCTGCCATCCTTTGGAATTGCCTTCGCTTGTCGCGCTTAAAAACTCTTCGCGAGGCGAGACGATCAGGTCGACCATTTTCTTCGCGTCGGCGGGATCGTCCGGCGTGCCGCTGGCAATCCAGTCTCGCAGAATCTGGTACTCGGCCGATCCGACATCGAATCGCCGTCCCCCTTCGTGAGCGACCTGCATAGTCGGCTTCAGCAGCAGCAGGCTTTGATCGGGCTGGCTGGGGTTTGTTCGTCGCGTCAGCCAATCGCGAGTCAGCACGATGTAGTCGCGAGCGGGATCTTGCCCACGCAGCGAGATCTGGAAGCCCCCTTTGCCGCGAGCGTTTCCATGGCAGGTTCCCAGATTGCAGCCCGCCTTGGACAGCGCCGCCATGACATCGTTGCGGAACGAAATTTTTTCGTTGGCGTGACTGGTGCCGCATATCAACACGACCGCTGCCAAGAAAACGACACTGAATTGGCAGGCTCTTCGCGCAGTGAGCCCCCGCTGTGAGGGTGGCGAATGCGACTGTAAGGTTGAACGCATGGCGAAGTCACCGGTGGGAGAGCATCACGGCGGGAATTCTAACAATCGGCGGGGCTGAGTCCGAACCCGGTCAAGTGTACGAATTGAGCGAACCAATCGGAAGTCTTTGTTGGACGCATGCAGAAGAGTGCAATCGGTTAGTGGCGGTCAATTGCAGGCAAAAGGGGAGGAGTGCGGGCATCATTGGGTTCTGTTTCCTTACGATTTGGCAGAATTTGTCAGTCCATGGCAGGGTTTTGGGGGTGTTTGAAGATTTGCCCCTTGAAAACAAGCGAAATCGCGAAAGGTCCTGACAAATGCGAGCCTTCCTGACGTCGGACTGGCGATCAGGATTCGCGCGGTTATGTGATGGTAGGGCGTCATGGGGCCTATTCTCCTCTTGGTGCATATTGAGTTTGTCGCTTCGCAGATCAACGCGACTGCCAAGCCGCGCAAAGGTGTATTGGGAAAGTTCTGTTGCGTTCCTGCAGGGAATGCAAGGTTGTGCGTTGTCGGGCCAGGGGGCTTACGCCGCCCCGCTCAGGTAGAAGGTGGGCAGCTTGATCTTCGTTGTCATCAACTGAGGAACAGGAACCTCTGATCTTCCGCTAAGAGAGCGGCCCAGAGGCGTGTCCGTTGGTTACGGTACACCTGCGACTATTGTCGTCGAGATGATTGTCCGTTTTGTTGTGTGCTGATCAAGACGATGTTTGGAAAACTTGGGATCTTTCTTCGAAGATTTCACTGACAAATTTTGACAGCCCAGGACGGTTTTTGACATTGGGGGACAAAACAGCCCTGTTTTTGGCCGTTTTCCTCAAAAAAGTGCGTGTTTACTGACAGTTGATTTGCGACTGCAATGGTCGGTCCGAAAAGTGCTGATGAGCAGCGATCTCAAATCGCAGAATTTGAAATTTCAAATTTGAAGACGCCAAAGAAGGCGTGGACTTGGGCATTCCGCAATCGCAATCTTTGCAACCCCGCTCATAAATGACTGCCCCCTGTTGCCCCCGTGCGGACGTGCGGACCGGATCAACATGGAATAGGATTAAGATCCCTCTCCGAACCGCGAGTATTCCCGCTTTGCCAGGCAACAATGATGTCATTTGCTTCTATCGGCTGTCGCATCGTTTGCGTTCTGGGTATTGCTCTGGCCACCGCGGAAACGAGCTTGGCCCGGGTTTATTCCCCTCGAATCATTTCAACCCGCATCGCCGACGCTTACAGCGCCAAGACATTCGCGAACCATCCGGTCTGGAAAGACCTGGCTCCGGCCGAGCGGGCGAAAGCGATGTTCGAATATCTGACGGACAATGACACCGGTCTATATCCGCTTGGGGCCGGTGCTGTCGAAGGCCCCGACAAGACCTACGAATACGGCTTGGTGCGCGATCCGATCAAGATCATCAACGTCTATGGATACGGATACTGCGACGTGTTTGGCCCGGTGATGGCCGGACTTTGGGAGCAGGGGGGATGCGGCCAGGCACGAACCATCGACCTGCCCGGCCTGAAGCATGTCGCCTGTGAGGTTCAAACGGGTGATCAATGGCGCTATCTGGACATCGATCTGCGCGGGACATTTCAATCGCCCGACGGCACGCTGCGATCACTTGAGGAGGCTCGCCGCGATAACACTCTTTGGGAACGAGATCGTGCCCCACGATTCTTTCCCATGGACGACCTGACAAAGTTGCACAAGCAATTTGTGGATTCCAAGGTCGAGCACCGCTATTCGGTTGCCCCGGCGGGTCACACGATGGACTTCGTGTTGAGACGCGGTGAAAAGTTCACTCGCTGGTGGCAACCCCAGGGAGGGCGATGGTTATTGAATCCGGACGACGTAAAGGACAAAGCTCGCAAGGAATTGCTGGAGCGTGAACCACGCGGCCCCAAGTCGAAACACGCTGAATTCTCGCGTCACACGTATGGAAACGGGCAGTTCGTCTACGAGCCGAATCTGACAGGAAACGCCGCCGACTTCGAAGACGGCGTGTTCGACTCCCACAACGTTGCGGTCACCGACAAGGGACTAGCATTGATCAAGCCGGGTGATGGCTGGGCGATCTTCGAAGTGAGATCGCCATATGTCATCGTCCCGCTGATTGGCAAGCTGGAAGATCCCAAAGATGACAGTCAGGCCTCGATAGTCGAAATTGATGCCACTGAAGCGACCCTGGCCTGGTCACCCGATTTCGGCGACACGTGGATTACGCTGGAGTCTAAGCAGTGGCCGGCCACCGTGGATCTGACAGCTCAGGTTGCCGGCAGCTACGGTTACCTGCTGAAGGTCGGCCTGAAAGGGAAACCGGCGACTGCGGCCGTTCGATCACTGAAGATCACCACGTGGGTCCAATTGGCTCCTGCCGCATTGCCGGGTCTTCAGGAAGGAGAGAATGTCTTCGAACTCAGGACGGGCGATCACTATGGCCTGCCGACGCGAGTGTTGTCGATTCAGCCGAATGCCACGGACGAAAATGCGTTCCTGCATTACCTGCTACGAGCACCGAAGGAATACGATCCCTCCAGCCGCTCCGCGCGAGCCAAAGGCCCGATGATCGCTCGCCTTCCGTCACTGCCAAAATCCAAGATTGCCTGGCTGAGTGCCGGGGCGAGCTTTGCGATGGACATCGGTCCCAACGCACCACCTCCTGGGAATTCCATCGAATACGCCGTGAATGTGCCTCGCAACTTCCAGCCACTTTTTGTCGATGGTCCGAATGGCGTCAACTCGATTGGTCGCCCGACGGCTCAATCGCACTGGCACTACAACGTCGATCGCGAGATCAAACTCGATCAGCCGGCCGACGCAGTTTACGTGCGTTACGATGGTCGCCCGGCGCTCAACAGCTATCGTTTGTTCGCCCATTGCATCGACGATGTTTCATCACCAGACACGCCGCTGCAGGTGACGCACCGCTGGACGGAAACGGGACAATCGCGCGAGCACTCGCAGACCTTGGAAGTCGGAGCAGGCTCCTATCAGATCCAAGCCGGTGCACAGCCGATCAACGCATCGATCGAATTGGCGATCCCCTCAGCAAGATGAGTTGCCGATCGCGACAACGGCGAAAAACTGACAGATTTGGCAGAAAAAGCCGGAATCTGTGACAACGGCGAAGTCATCAAGGAGGACACGTCTAAATAGATCCAGAGCAACAACAGATTCGTTCCTTTGTTGATCGAACGCAACGAGACTTAGCGGCTCGGCAGGAGCCTCGCCCTCCCAGAAGACGATCACTCCGGTTCGGTTGTGGACTTATTTAGAACCCAGATCGACCTTCAATCAGAGCGCCGATCGTTTAGATCTTTCGATTGCGCGTTGAAGGCGGAGCCGAGACAGTTGGGGTCTTCACGATGACACTGTAGGCACCGGTGTCCAATTTTTGTTTGAGTTGACCAGCGCGAAAGGCGATGCAGCCCTCAAATTCGAATGGCTTGTCTGCCTTTCGCTCCGTAACGATGAACGCGTTCCCATCGGGCGCTGACAATTCAGGAAGGGCCGGTGGAGGCGACAGCGGATCGAATTCTCGACCTCCTGAAATGTCCATGACTAAGAGCTCTTTATCCTGAGTCACTGTCAGTTCATGGCAGAAGATACTCACCCTGGTAGCGTGCAGACACACGTTACCAATGAATTTCCAAGTTGGCTTGCCGTCCACGGTGGTCTGGTCCAGAGCGTCGCACAAGACTGCGAGTTCATTGGCAGGCAGGACACGGTCAAAGAGGTCTTTATCCTCGACGGGTCGGTTCGGGGTATACACTTTGATACCCGCGGGGGTGAGGTGACAGGCGACCTGCTTTTCCATCCTGGTGGAGTATTGGTCAATCCGTTTTTGACGAATCTGCTTCGCTTGATTGAGAACGTCGTCGGCGTCATTGCCCAAGAGGGCCAGGCAAACAACAACGTGCAGGAGTGCCATGATCAACCCTTAGATGTGCAGTGAGGTTTCATCCGCTAATGGCTAACTAGGTGATTCCGTGAACTCCAGTCAAGATGTCTTGTTCTGGCAGCAGGCGTGACGGCACGCCCGCGTTCGCGGTTTGTAGAAAATCAGGTAGGCGGAGAGCAGGGTCAAAGCAATCACCGAGGTCAGATACGGCACCCTTAAGTATGCGTCTTGGCCGCTACTCGTTCTGCCGGGAGCCTCGATTGCGAGGTACCCCCATTGACCACAGTCGATCCATAAGTCGGTACTGCTCGGCTAATTTGGACATGAGGGCAACGGCGGATGTGGTTGGCGACATTTCTTTATGACGATCACGGTCACAAAAGCGATAAACACGATCGACAGCAAGATCGATCCCCAAACCAACGACAGCGTCATCCATAGATGCCATTCTGCGCGCGCCGCCTCTTCGGGAGTCGCTCCTGCCAAGCCCGCAAAAGCGATGACGACATTCATTGGATTCTCTCCGCCGTGATTCTTAGGTTGCCCTGTAAACGAAACAAGCCCCAGTAGGCTTTGCCCAACAGGTCACGTTTGCCCATTAAATCCAATCCTGAGATAATCCAACAAGCCTTGGCAATAATCCGAGGCTTGTTTCGCTTAGCTGTTCCCGAGGTGGGGCGCACTCATGCCAGGGTTTCCTCGAAAGGACATTGACACCAGCAATTGGGGCATCAAAGAGTGGCGATCTGCACGTCGATGGAATGCTTGCTTCATCGTTGCCTGGACAGCGTTTCTTGCTGCCGGCATTGTCGACAGCCTCCGATCTGACGCGCACTGGCTGTTCATTGCATTCGGAGCCACAATTGGAATTCTCGGGTTCATCACTCAAGCGGTATCGTTGATTCGCTTGTCTCTTTGGCTCAGCAAACAGAAGTAATTTCACGCACTGTCGCCCGCTTCCGTGGCTTCCAGAGAATCAGGTAGGCGGAGATTCTTAGCGGTCGATCTGTTCCGCACTCACGCTCACGGCGTTGTTAATGACGCCATAGACTTTGCCGACCACTGACACATTTTGGTCGACTTTCAACGATTTGTATAGAGTCCAAGACTGAGCGCCAACGATACAGTGAATGTCTAGTCCTCCATGGCCTTCGAGGATGAGGGTTCTCACCCCATCTTTAGTAATTTCCAGCTTGTGAATCTTGCCTTCGATTCGAAAGAATTTTCCTGTGTACTTGACGCCTGCGGCGGCAGGTTCTGTTGAATAATCTTTCGCTATTTGTTCGGCAGATACTTTAATCTCGGGCTCGTCCGCCACTTCCGCGACTGTCTCCTGCGTCATGTTGCTCGCATCGGGGGTGGTGGGTGTCGCCAGCTGGCTTGCAGGTGGCCGTGGTGGTAGAGGTGGAGGTGCCTTCGCACTTTCGCATCCAGTTAAGGAAGCGACTACAGCGAACAGGATGGCCGCAAAAGTCTGGTGTCGCATAGTACCGTTCCAGAAACGAGTTTATATTTCATCAACAGGATTTGCGTTGAGAATACTTTGCGACCCTCTGAAGTCAACAGCCCCCGCCTTTGGTCGCCAGCCGTGGAAGAATGTGTGCATGGGAGGGGTGTTCGGCAAGGCTATTCTATTTGGCCAACTTGCGCACTGACAAGCTGTTCAAGTGCGTCAGCGGTCGACCTGTCATCAACACGGACGGCTTCACCAGCTACACCAGTACGATCCCTGCCACGTTCCACGGCAATGTCGATTACGCCCAAATGATCAAGCACTTCCAATCCGGTGCTGGTCAATCCGCTCAAGTGCGCTAGTCACCGGGGTCTATAACAGCAGTCGAAAAGAAAGTGATCTGCGGTGCTGTTCATGAAGCTGAGATTGGCACGAGCCGCATGGAACGATTCAACCTGACGACCCGCATGACCCTTCGCCGATTCACGCGATTGACGAACGGCCACAGCAAGAAGACTCGCAATCATGACGCGATGCTTGGCCTATACTTTGCTTGGTACAACTGGTGTCGCAAGCACTCGACGCTGAAGACGACGCCAGCGGTCAAGGCTGGATTGGCCAGCGAAGTCTGGACGCTGGAGCAACTGCTGACTGCTGACTGCTGACTGCAGCGTGAATTAGAATCGCACCCGACAAGCCCCGGCGATATGCTGGGGCTTGTTTTGTTTTCGTAAGAGGGCAAATTATGAGTTTGGTCGAACTGGTCCTGATGCCGCTGGTCGTTTCATGGTGCATTTCGGTAGCACTAGCTATTAGTCGCTGCCATCGGCCTTTTTTCGGATTAGTGATGGCATCTGCCGCCTCCATCGCCTGCTCTGCGATTTGGGGGTTGATCGACGAGATACGCAGGGATCACCACATGCCGGGAATGACATTCATCTTCATGACCTTATGTGGCATCCTATCCTCTCCAGTACCTGGGTTGGTCGCTGTTCTCGTCTTGTTAAACAAAAACAGACCGACCGATTCGCCTGATGAGCCGAATTGAGTTACGGACCATGTCCAAATTAGCCGAGCAGTACCCACAAGTCCATCGGCACATCGCCGTCTGCGGCATAGCTGCTCCATGCAAACAGATTCTTGGGCGAACGAAGGTTGGATTCTCCCGAACGAGCTTCCTCCCAATGATGGTTAAATTCGATTGACCTTTTGTTGAGTGCTATGGAGAACATCGATGTGTCATTCGGGTGCATCTCGAAAGAGTCGCACGTAACTCGGGAACGCACCCACAGTCCTAACGTTGCCAATGCCATGACCAGCGTGACTACGCCGGCTTTCCGTCGCCATCCATGGAAGAAGGTCTGCATGGGCGCATGATACAACAAAACAACGGGCGGGCGTCCCCATCTAGTTCGTGCTTTTGTCGCCAAGGCCTTCCAGATTGTCAGGTGGGAGTTGATTGCGGTCTGTGTTACGACATCGCAGTCGCGGATGGCCACCTCTAAGCCCAGCACCGCATCGTCGATCGTGCCGTAACGTTCAATCGAAGAGTTATGCTGAAGCATAACCTACGGGTTCAGTTACGCTTCGCCTGGTCGGTCACTAGAATCTCGTGGCGAGATTGGCAACGGTGATTCAGTTTACTTTTCGAAGGCTCGATCGAGATGGCCACTACCGGATTCGGCATTGTCGGCTGCGGCATGATTGCGAATTTTCACGCGGAAGCGATCAAGCATATTAAGGGAGCGAAGCTTGTGGCCTGCTGCAGTTCTCGCCAGGACGCGGCGGACAAGTTTGGGGCGGCGAACCCCGGCACCAAGGTCTATGGCAACCTGGATGACATGCTGGCGGACGACAACGTGCAGATCGTCATCGTTTGCACCCCCAGCGGGGCTCATCTGGAGCCGGCTGTGAAGGCGGCCAATGCGGGCAAGCATGTCGTGATCGAGAAGCCGATGGAAATCACCTTGAAGCGGTGTGATGCCATCCTGGAGGCTTGTCGCAAGAACGGCGTGTTGCTGTGTCCGATTTTCCCTTCGCGATTTAGCCCGGCCAATATCGCTCTGAAAGAAGCGATCGACGAGGGTCGTTTCGGCAGATTGACGCTGGGCGACACCTATGTGAAATGGTGGCGCACGCAAGGGTACTACGATCAGGGTGGCTGGCGCGGGACATGGGCCCTGGATGGCGGTGGCGCCTATATGAATCAGGGGATTCACAACGTCGATCTGCTGCAATGGTTGATGGGGGATGTCACGGAAGTGTGTGCTCTGACCGCCACGTTGGCTCACGAACGAATCGAAGTCGAAGATGTCGGTGTGGCCGCGATCAAGTTCAAGAATGGGGCGGTTGGTACGATGGAATGCTCCACGAGTGCCTGGCCCGGACTCCTGAAGAAGACGGAGATTCATGGAACCAGCGGTTCGGTCATTGTCGAACAGGATAATGTGCTGATGTGGCAGTTTGAAAAGCCCAAAGCCAAGGACAAAACGATCCTCGAAAAATTTGCTCGTCAGGCCGGTGGAACAGGCGGCGCGGCCGACCCGAAGGCGATCAGCTATGTCGGGCACATGGAACAATTGAAAGACTTCATGAAGGCGATCCAAACGGGACAGGCACCGCGGATCACTGGTGAAGAAGGGCGCAAAGCAGTGGAAATTGTGCTGGCGATTTATCAGTCGGCCTGGACGGGGAAGCGGGTGACTTTGCCGTTGGTGAAGGATCCGAAGCGACCGGTGTAAGAAAGCATTGCAAATTGCGAATTGCAAATTGAAAAATGGAAGACGTAAAGACCCATTGAGTTCGAGCTTGAACGGTTAGGTTATTGCATGTCATTTCGACGTTATATTATGGCTTCTCGATCTCCGCGGCGGTTGGAACTGCTGCAGCAGATTGTGCATCCTGTGCTGATCGAGGTTCGACCACCCGCTGTGTCCGAGGAAGCGGGGTTTGGTGATTGCACAGATCTGGCGGCGATCAAGCGGCGGTTGCAGGAGATCGCTCGGCATAAGGCAGAACAAGTTCGCGCCGTCCTCAATGCAGAAGAAGCGGAACTGCACGAGTTGCCACGCACGCTGCTGATCTCGGCCGATACGACGGTTGTGGTCACGGATCGCGATGGGAATCCCGTCGTGCTGGGGAATCCACCGGAGAACGATGATTGGCGCGAAGTCGTGGCCGACTGGTTCAGGCACTTTTATGCGGGCCGCACGCATTCGGCTTTGACGGCGGTCTATGTCACCACGCCGGATGGGCGATTCGCCGAGCAACTGGTGGAGACGCGGGTGACGATTCGTAGTGACATTGATCGCTGGTTGAATTGGTATTTGTTGACG
Organism: Schlesneria sp.; assembly: GCA_028291515.1. Lineage (GTDB taxonomy): Bacteria > Planctomycetota > Planctomycetia > Planctomycetales > Planctomycetaceae > Schlesneria. The sequence continues at coordinate 195,338 of JAQGHU010000106.1, read as the reverse complement.
GGCGAGCCTCGCGGTAAAGCAGGCGGGTACGGGTTGCAAGGGGCCGGGAGCGTCTTCATTGAACGCGTGGAAGGAAGCCTGAGCAACGTCGTGGGGCTGCCTCTGGAAGCCCTGTTAGAACTTTTTGCAGAAGTCCGACTCAAATAAACAAAACACGATTTGTGACGTGGACGATCCGATTGACTCGCCAGATTGTGGTTCATTGCCAATAATCGCAGGCGACACATTTCAACACTTCCTCGTTCCATCGGCTGATCTGTGCATGCCGGTCGGAACTTCAGCTTCAAATCGAAGGATTGATCAATGAAAACCTTGTGGGTTGTGTTCTCCACCGTCGCGCTGACTTGTGTTGGCATCTCGCATTCCCATGGTGCCCAGGCCGTGGACGCGGTCCCTGATACGGCTGCTGTCGTGCTGCGCTGGAAAGCACCTGAGACTTCGGTGGGTAAGCTTGCCGATTTCGTCGATGCGGTCCAACCGGGTTTTGGAGCCACGGTGAAACAGGGTGTGCCAGCGATCGGACAGGCGATTGGAAATCCCGGCCTGAAGGGTGTCGACCTTAGCCAGGACATCTGGGTCGTCATGTTCGCCGAACCACAGGCCGCTCCGACGATCGTCTTCCTGATGACCGCCAAAGATGTGGATGACGTGAAGGACGCTCTGGGATCGGCTTTCGAAGTTCACTCCGACGGAAAATTGGTGGCCTACTCGCAAAACGACGATGCCTTGGAAGAAATTCGACAGCGGCTGGGTGGTGAGGGGAAGTCACTGCTCACCATCATCGACGCGAATTCCAAGAAGCTGTTTGATTCGTCCGATGTGGCTCTGCTCGTCAATGTGAAGCAATTGGTTGAAGACTTTTCGGATGAGCTGGACCAAGCCGAACCGCAACTTGATGCGCTGATCGATCAATTCACAAACGCCTTGCCGGAAGCACAACGCCCTCAGTTGGAAGCGGCGTTTGAGATGTACCGAACGCTCGGCAAGGCGTTGTTGGCGGGTGTTCGCGACACGAACAGCTTCGTGCTGGGAGCCTCGTTCACCAAGACAGCGATTCGACTCGAAGACCGCGTGCAACTGACCGACGGCAGTGCCAGTTCGAAGGTCCTGGCTCGCCAGACAACCGGAGACCTGGCACTGATGGGGAAGCTGCCTGCCGACAAGGCCGCTTACATCGGCTTCAAGGGCGACCTGTCGAACATGATCGAGTGGTCAATTCAGATGACGAAAGGGATGCTGACCGATGCGACCGACGAGCAGAAGGCGGAGCTCGACGCAGCGATGAAGGGATTGGCGAAGTTCAAGTACGAAGAGATGGCGATGTATCTGGATCTGACGCCCAAGGCCCCCGGCTTTCACGGCGGCGCGGTCTCGGTGGTCAATTCAACGAAAGGCCTGAAAGAACTCAGCCATAAGCTGTTGAAGTCGATGAGCGAACTGCATACCCCGACATTTACTCAGAAGACGAGCCTGGAGCCCAACGCCGAAAAGATCGGCGGAGTGGATGTCGACCGCGTCACCATCAAACAGGAATTCGATGATTCCAACCCCGGTGTTGAAATTCAACAAAAAGTGATGGCAGCCCTGTTTGGTGATGATGGCATGCAGCAACTGGTGATGTATCAGCCGACTCGGACGCTGCAGACGACTGGTGGTGGCAAGGCCGAAATGCAGGCTCTGCAGACCGCTGTTGATTCGACGAAAACGGGCGATTCGGCCGCAGCAACCGCTCGCAAACGGTTTCCTGCCAAGGCGAATATTATCGTGTTGTTTGATATCGCGCGAATGGTCCAGAACGGTGCGCAACTGGCCGGCGAACAGGATGTGCCGGTCAACACGGAAGCATTGAGCGGTCTGAAGCTGGAGCCCTCGTTCATCGGCTTCTCGATCGGAACGGAAGCCAACTCGTTGCAATCGCAGCTTGAGGTCCCCGTGCTGCAAGTGCAGAACATTGCCAAGCTGATTGGCATCTTCCAGCAGCAATAACCGCGCGATCGATCGCGAAGGCCACCACGATGAAAGTCGCTCACAGGGAAGTGCCGTCCTTTACGACAATTCGATTCATTGATAAAGGGAGTTTAATGAGACTATCGCGATACCTATCAAGCGGGCTGGCATTGGTGCTGGCGATTTCGGCGACCGCGTTCGGGGACGATGCTGACTCGCGCGAACTGATCAATACAGTGATCGAAAAAAATGGTGGCGAAAAGTTGCTGGCGAAAGTTCCCGCACGGTCTTCGAAGATCAAAGGGACGATGTCTTTGTTCGGCTCACCAATTCCGATCACAGGAGAATTGGCGTCCCAGGGTGGTGATCAGCACCGTATGTCGATCTCGTTGTCGGTGGACGGGCAGTCGATCACCTTTACCAGTGTGCTGAACCGCGATCACGGATGGCAACGTCTGTATGACCAGACTAATGAGATGTCAGACGAGCAAATGACGGAAGCGAAAGCGGCGGCTTATGCCGGCTGGCTGGCGACATTGCTACCATTGAAGGACAAGGCGTTTCAACTGGCATCCGCCGGCGAGACCGAAATCGACAAAAGAGCGGCAGTTGGTGTGAACGTGACTCGCGAAGGTCGTCGCCCCTTTAAGATGTTCTTCGACAAGGAAACCTTTCGGCTGGTCCGAACAGAAACAACCGTTCGCGACGAATCCACTTCAAAGGACATGAATCAGGAGACGACCTACAGCGACTTTAATATGGTCGAAGGAATTCCGCATGCGAAGAAAATCAGCATCAAGCGGGATGGCCAACCCCACGTGGATGTCGAAGTCGTGAGCTTCAAGCCAAGTGAAAAACTGGAAGACAGTGTGTTTGCCAAGCCATAAGTGGGCTCGATCAGGCCGCTGATGCTCGACGAACGCTGACTTCGAAGGATGCCGCATGATGCGTCTGATGCTGATCGGTGTTTGCTTGTTCATGAGCCTGGCGACGGCTCGTGGAGACGACCTCGTCGAGCCGTTGCCTGGCACAGAGCCGCTGACATGGGACGGCGACCTGGCAGATCGCATGATGGTCGGCTTGCACAAGTTTGTGGAAGCCAAGATTGCGACTGCGATCCAGAAGCGTGATTTTCAGTGGGATCGCGACACATCGTCGCGCGAGGCCTACGAGAAGTCGATTGCTCCGAATCGCCAACGATTGCGAAAGATCATCGGCCTGGTCGATCAGCGCGTGCCGGCTCGTCTTGAGCGGATCGCGGAAGATGATCAGCCGGCGATGGTGGCGGAACGGCCCAATGGACGGGTCTTTCGAGTCCGTTGGACCGTGCTGGATGGTGTGACAGCGGAGGGACTGCTGATTGAGCCGATCCAGTCCCCGATCGCTCATGTGATTGTGTTGCCTGATGCGGGGCAAACTCCCGAGGAGCTGGCACTGGGTCAGCGCTTCGTCTGGGATCTAGTCGCAGCTCGCGTGCAGGTCATGATCCCGGTGCTGATCGATCGAACCGATCGCTGGTCGGGGAACGACAAAGTCGCGTTGACGAATCAGCCGCATCGCGAATGGATCTGGCGGCAGGCCTATCACATGGGCCGCCACATCATCGGGTTTGAAGTTCAGAAGGTGCTGGCCGCGGTCGATTGGATTGAGACCCGCTTCGGTGAGAGTGCCAAAATCGGCGTGGCAGGCTATGGCGAAGGAGGCCTGCTCGCACTTTACTCCGCCGCGATCGACACTCGGCTGCAAAGCTGCCTCGTCAGCGGTTACTTTGAATCGCGGACGCGTCCCTGGGAAGAACCGATTTATCGGCATGTGTGGTTGCTGACACGTGAGTTCGGTGATGCCGAGCTGGGTGCCATGGTCGCACCACGCTCTTTGATCGTGGAATACAGCGTTCATCCGCGAGTCGACGGACCACCGCCGCCTGTCGGGGGACGACGCGGCGGTGCCGCTGTGGGCAAGATCACGACCCCAAGTTGGGATTCTGTTCACGCTGAGTTTCAACGGATCAATCAACTTGTCCCTGGCGGCTTTCAAGAACGAACTCTGCTTTCCAATAAGGCCAAACCTGACCAGCCACAGGAGACAATGAGTGCGTCGGCATCGGCTGTGATGCTGAAGTCGCTTGGCGTCTCCGGATCGCTTAGAACGGGAGTGATCGCACTGGGGCGACCTGTGGAGATCAAGCTGGATCCGGCACTTCGTCAACAACGGCAAGTGCTGGAGTTGGAACGATTCGTTCAGCGACTGGTGCGAGAATCAGATGCGACTCGCGAGAAGTATTTTCCGATCACCACACTTTCGCAGCCGCGATCGGCGGAAGGTTTCGCGGAATCGACGAAGAAGTTCCGCGATTATTTTCGCGATGAGATCCTGGGGCGGTTCGAAGACCGTCTGCTTCCCGCGAATCCGAGAACTCGACAGATCTACGATCGCGAGAAATGGACTGGGTATGATGTGGTCCTGGATGTCTATCCTGATGTCTTTGCCTGGGGCGTCTTGTTGCTGCCAAAAGAGATGAAGCCGGGTGAGAAGCGGCCGGTTGTTGTTTGCCAGCATGGGCGGAACGGCATTCCCAAGATGTTGATCGAAGGGAATGAGAAGGCGTATCACGACTATGCCACCAAACTGGCTGACCTAGGATACATCGTGTTCGTGCCTCACAACCCCTATCGAGGCGAAGACAAGTATCGCTTGCTCAGCCGGAAGGCGAACTCGGTCAAAGCCTCGCTGTTCTCATTCATCTTGGCTCAGCACGAACAGATTCTGAACTGGTTGTCGTCGTTGCCTGAGGTGGATTCCAAGCGAATCGCCTTTTATGGATTGAGCTACGGGGGTGAGACGGCCGTCCGCATTCCGCCGTTGCTCGACGGATATTGTCTGTCAATCTGTTCGGCTGATTTCAACGACTGGGCTCGCAAGGTCGCTTCAACCGACGCGAAGTACAGCTTCATGTTCACGGTGGAATGGGAGATGCCCTACTTCGACATGGGCTCGACCTACAACTATGGAGAGATGGTGGCGTTGTTGGCGCCGCGACCGTTCATGGTGGAGCGTGGTCACGGCGATGGTGTCGCGCCCGACGAATGGGTCGCCTATGAGTACGCCAAGGTTCGTCGTCTGTACGACGCTCTGCGCGTCGGTGATCGAACAGAGATAGAAGTTTTTGACGGAGTGCATGAAATCAACGGCCAGGGGACGTTCCGATTTCTCGAAACGCACCTCAACTGGCCGCCGAAATAGATTCAGGCTCGGTTGCGATCAACTCAATCATGCCGCGGAACAGATTTTACCCGGATTGCTCTGAACTTGATTTTGGTCATTCGGAACGTAAGGGTCGTTCCATTAAAGCGTTGGTGGCATCGGCCGGGCATTTGTTTTCGAATAGGACGCGATAGACTTCACCCATGATCGGGGTTTCGATGCTTTCTCGCTCGCAGATTCCATAGACGCTTCGCGCCGTCGCCACGCCCTCGGCAACCGCGTTCATCTGCGACAGGATTTCCTTCAATGACTCCCCTCGGCCGAGTCGTTCGCCGACATAGCGATTGCGACCGTGGGTGCTGACGCAGGTCGTGATGAGATCGCCGATGCCTGCCAAGCCTGAAAACGTAGCGGCTTCGGCCCCAAAGCGAACTCCGAAGCGAGTGATTTCGACAAGTCCACGCGTCATCAGCGAGGATTTGGCATTGTCACCGTAGCCCAAACCGTCCGAGATTCCCGCCGCGATCGCGATCACATTTTTCAGTGCGCCCGCCAACTCGACACCGATCAGATCGACATTGGTGTACACGCGGAATCGCTGGGTGTTGAACATGCGCTGGACTTGCATTGCCAGTTCCAGATCTCCGCTGGCCGCCACAACTGTCGCCGGCAACCGGCGTCCAATTTCTTCGGCATGACTCGGCCCGCTGAGCGCCACGACACCACGATTGCCGAGCACGTCCTCGATGATTTGGCTTGGCCGCAGGAAGGTGGAGTTTTCGATCCCTTTGATCACGCTGACGACAGGTCGCTGCTGATTCAAGAGTCGCTTGGCATCGACGAGGGCTGCTCGCAGGAACTGAGTCGGAATCGCCGCGACGAGGTACTCGGCACCGTGCAGCGCTTTCTCGAGGTCCGAGGTGACCGTCACCGTGGGGGGGAGCATGATCCCTGGCAGCAGGCGGCGGTTTTCGCGGTCGCGCTGCATCTGGTCGGCATATTCGGCAGAACGCGCCCAGATGGCTACTTCCTGATTGGGATGTTCCGCCAGAAGCATGGCGCAGGCGGTCGCCATGGCTCCGCCGCCGAGAACTGCAATTTTGGTCGTCATGATTTATCCATCATCTGACGGCAGTCCAGGGGCCTGGAAATGAGCATTTCCGCTGGAAAGCCGTCGTCGCTGCCCCGAAGCACCGGGGCGGTCCTATGTGGTGGAACTTGGCATTCTGGCGAAAAATCGTTTGCCGCCCACCAGAACTCGACGTAGGTTTAGGCTAGTCGAGTCCTCATCGGAGCATGGTAATGCAAACCGTCAATGAACAACAGAATTCGCGACCCTTTGTCGATCGTCGTGCTACGGGAGCACAACGAGAAGGGGTCACCGAACGTCGCCAATTCACAGCATCTGTCACGAACGCCAATCCCAACGTGGCAGAACTTTCGGCGGCCGTCGATCAGTATAAGCTGCGTCATCACCGACGGTTCATCACGTTTGAAGAACTGTACAACGTGATGATGGAACTCGGTTACCACAAATAAGCCAAAGAATGACACGACGCAACGGTCGGCATTGCCGGATTCGTTGCGTCAAAGTCAATTCGTTTATTCTTTGTCGATGATCTGCGGTGACAGCTGGGATCCGGTCACAGTTGCCGTCTCAACTTAATAGCGTCCGTGGTGTCCGCCACCGCTGCCACCTTCTCCAGCACCGCTTGAACCAGCAACCAGATCGCAGGTGGTGTTCGTATCGCAATCGTCGACCGAATCGACGAATGAACTGCCACCGTAGCTGCTCTTGTGCTTGCCATTGCAGATCGAGACAAAGCCGGTCACGCAGTACGACTGGTTCAGCGAGCCAATCGCGTTCGAGACATCGTTCAATTCGGTGTTTACGGCCACGGCGATTTCCGTCAATCCCACGACAACAGCCAGTGTGGCGATCGTCAGGACGAGGACCAGTTCAGCCGAGATGATAACGCCAGATTCGTCGGTCCAGAGATTCTTCAACATGTGCGGTGCTCCTGAATTCCAAGTGTGCTAATGTCGTGAACGGTGATTTCGGGGACTGTTCGGCAACCCTGCCGGTCAGATCTCAGTTCGTCGCCAAACGAAGTTGATCTCTGCTTTGATCCATCACTGATCGCACCATCCCGAAATCAGGTCGCGATCGTCGATTGTTGAGTGAGTGAAGTCTGGGTGAGTCATTCACCCCCAACTCATTGAACTGGCCAGTTGTCGTCTTCAGTTCACTCGAACCGTCGATGACTGACACTAACGCAGGGAGCGTGCCGGATCGCTGACTTGTCGGTCTTGAGGCACGTGACGGGCCGTCCGCGACCGCGTTCGAACCTCGATCGGAAAACGAGTTAGAGCTCACCGAGATACATTCAGAGATTGGTGGCTCACCTGTTTCGAGGCATCCGGCGCGCACGCAATCCTTAGCGCATTGTTGTCACCGTCGTTTACGTTTGTTGACATCGCGATAAAGAATCGCCTCATCGATCAAATCGCCGAAAACGCTTTGTTATTTGGCAGTTGTGTCGAATTGAGATCCGGCGATACGGATCCTGCCTGCTTCGCCGTGTTCACAATGTTGAAGGCGATGTTGCAGAAACACAACGTGGATGATGCACAGGGGAAACATACAATCACCCTCATCCTCACGATCCGTCGCCCCGCGCGTTCGAGGGACCACGCCATGAGATGACTGTGCGCGAGGGAACTCGACTGGAAAGCGGGGCTCACACCAGGAATGAGGTCAGGGGGCTTACGCCGCACCGCTCAGAAGGGCAAGAGGGGAGACTGATGTCACCCGCTCAGAAAAAGAAACCGTGGCGTGACGAAAGAACAGAGGAAGCTCGGCGTTTCGTCCTGCCGTGCTTCCCCATTCGCAGCATTCCTATTGTGGACGTTACTCGAGAACTTCGATCTGCAATTGACCGATGACCAGCATCAAGGGTGCGAAGCTGCTGAGTGCGCTCGGACCGTCGTCTGCCAGGCTGGATTCTGCCAGTTTGAGGTAGTTTGGCCCAACTCGCTCGCGCCCCATCGTGGCGTCCAGGGGAATCCAATGTCCATCCAGATTGGCTTCGACCCACATATGCCCGCCGAAGGCACTCAGCGACTCGACATAGACCAGGCCGACAACGACTCGTGACGGGACTCCTTTCGCACGCAGCATGGCGGCGAGTAACACGGAGTGCTCGGTGCAATCGCCTTCCAGCGATTTCGCAACCTCGCCCGCAGACGCCATCGCTGTCGAGAAGTTCTTCTTGGCCAGCTTCTCGTGGACGTATTTTTCCATCCGGCGGGCGATGACTGCAGGATCTTTCGCCTCGCCGGCGGCCTTGTTCGCATGCTCCTGGACTCGCTCGTCGTCGGATTGGACAAACTGGCTCGACTGCAGATACTCTTTCTCCACGGGGCGAATCGCGGCCTTCTCAGGGATGGGCATCGCGGTGACGGTGACTTCAGCCACGTCATCGCCAATCTTTTTGACGGCCTGTGTCTCATCAGAGATCAGTGCCGTATCGGGGCTTTGCCCTTTGCTCGTAACGCGATAACGGATTTTCGCTCGGGTAAATGGGGCTGCGATCCGTTTCACTTTCACCAGCGTGCCGACGGCCAGATCGAACTCTGCGCCCGAAATCGCTTTCAATGCTTCTTCTTCCGAGACTTGATAGGTGACCATTTCGGCACCCAGCATGCTGGTTGAGACCTTGAGTGCTGTTCCTTTCGCGTCGATGAATTCCGACACGACCAGACCCGGGATCAGGGACTGTGTCATATCCACTTTCAGCAACTTGGACGGCTTGCCATCGAGTAGCTTTGTCTCTTCGAAGTCGGTGGCTTTCAGTTTGATCGTCGCCACTTTGTTGAACTCGGGCATGAAGGCCTCGAAGGATCTCGTTTCGCCGGGCTTCAGTGGTGACTTTTGCAAGGCGCGATCCTGGAAGGTGGGCGACTTGACGTCTTTGCGCCAGGCCTGAGTGGTCTCTTTCACTTTTCCGTTGACCGTACTCCGCAGCTTCAACTGATCCCCTTCAATGACTCCCGTGGTCAGTGTACTGGCGGCTGGCGGGTTGGCCATTTCATAGTTGAACTTCAGCATGTCGCCATCCGGAGTCTCGTCAGTGGTGACGGTTTGCTTCATGACCAATGACTGGCCAAAACGTTTGATCGTCATGTTCGAGACGCTGGAAGTACGGACAACCTCTTTCCCTTGCTGCGTGATTGATTCGATGAGGTTGTGGCTATAGCCAATGCGCTGGCCGCTCAGATAAATCACCTGCCAGGTTTCTTCCTTCTCCTGTTTGGGTTCGGCCGCAGAGACGGACCCGACAACACAGCAGAAGCACAACACCAGACGGTTCAGTCGCTCGAAAGTTTGCAGAAGCATGACACTGATTTCTCAATGAGGGCGGGCCATCAGGAGATCGTATTCAGGGTGAAGTATATCGTTCGCTTCCACTTGAAGCAGGTAAGTTGGATCGACGATCAGGGAGGTGGTCCCAATGAACTGGATCCCCGCCTGCGCGGGAATGTATGGAGGGGTTCATGATCGGTCGAAGCAAATGACGTAAAGTAATACACCGCACGTGCGCGTCCGTTTTAAGTTGAGCGACTCGCTTGCAGCCTCGTGGTCGAAAGCCTGCCAAATTGGATGATCATGTGGTCCTCACATCGGACAAACTGCGAGCCTTGCAAAGAATAGGAAGTATAACTGTTGTATTTTAGCCAATTTTTGTGATTTTTTTGACTTTGGCACATTCTGTGCTAAAGTTGCTAGTGGCTGTATCGGCGGACGTGGAACCGCAGTTGGCCAAAACAAGGACGTAATGAACGAGGGAATGGAATTGACCTTAGAAAGCAAGGAGGCCGGCAATGTTGGTTCTGACACGAAAAATTGGCGAAGCGATTCAACTTGGTGATGATGTCACGGTGGAAGTTCTGGAAGTCCGTGGCGGTCGCGTCCGTCTAGGGATTACCGCTCCCAGCAGTGTGGGCGTTCATCGGCGAGAGATCATTGTGTCGGCCTCCGACCTCGCCAGCCCATCGCGTGCTCCTGTAGCCGCCTATCAGAAGCATCGTCAACCAACTTCCGTCGGTTGATTCTGACCTTCAGCAAGCCGCCGACCAATTGTTCGACGGCAGCCTACTCAAGTTCACGTCCTGGAACGTGACGGAGCATTCGCAGACAATTCAGTCTGTGAACTGAACCAGGTCGGCGAGTCATTCAAAGGTCCGTTGGCAGAGATCACTCGTCGTGATTGCACCATCTTGCGACTCGCTGGAATCCTACCTGCGAGGGAGTGACTGGATGAGCAGTCGGAGCCAACAGGCAATCGCGGCCCCTGAATAATGGTGGAGCGCTGCCTGTGGTCGGCCACCTGACATCACGCACTGGCGAAGTGTGCTTCAGGCCACGCAGTATGACGTTCGATTGCGAAGTCGTTGTCTCGATCTGCGACACTCGCATGAGGCCCATATTTGTGAGCAATTGTTAGCCACAAATATCGCGATGCAGATCGCTTCGTCATAGAGTCACGATCGCGATCCATGTGAATTACCATGGCAAGTATTTCACCAAACATCATATCGCGACGATATCATCATTGCGGCCTGCCTCACTCTTCAGGATGTGGTGAGTTTGGTTTCCGCTCGCACGCGCATCAGCGATGATTCAATGATGGGCATTGACCGCGAGTAATGGCCATGGACCCGCGCAATGTCATCGTCTTCGGATATTGGAACCTCAAGACATTTTGCCTTGATTCATTACATTCAGAAGGCCTTAGAAAGTAATGAACTGAGCGATTCAACGGCGAGATCGTTGATCGCCATTTCCCGCAGAACCATGCGTCGCACATCACAACTTTATGACCCGCGCTCCATGAGGGCATGCAGCTTGCATTTGCAGACGATGATCCGGTTCGCGACCAGTAGTACGATTGTACATCCTGTCTTGGCCAGTCGCGGACTCCTTTCGTCAGCCGCAGCATTCTTAACCTTCTGCGGCATCCTTATTCAGAGGTCATCTCATGCGCCGAACATCGCGTCGCGGGTTTACGTTGATTGAACTACTGGTGGTGATTGCCATCATCGCAGTGCTGATCGCATTGTTGTTGCCGGCAGTCCAACAGGCTCGCGAGGCTGCTCGTCGGACTCAATGCAAAAACAATCTGAAACAAATCGGACTGGCCATGCACAACTATCACGACCAGTGCAACACCTTTCCGTATGGCGTGTTAAATGTGGGAACTTACCACACGCGTGACACCTGGATGCAACAGATCCTGCCGATGATCGAGCAGGGTCCAATGTACAATAATTATCAAGCCGACATGTCGGTGTGGGTAATGGACGTGGCTCCAGCAGTTCGTGACAAAACCTTATCGGCCTTGCAATGCCCCTCAGATCCATCGAGTCCCGCCAAAGGGGCCTCGGGCGGGACTCGTTCCGGTGGTGACGGCTTTCAGGGCAACTATGTGGTGTGCATGGGGAAGACTCAGAACTATAACGTCGACAACGGCGGCTTGTTCGGAGCGAATTCCCGCAACGGATTGAAGAGTTGCGTTGATGGCAGCAGCAATACGATCCTGGCCAGCGAGGTCATGATTCGCGGAGCGACGAACACTGGCGGTTGGGGTGAAGGGGGTGGTTACTGGGGTGGCGGCGAAGGAGGCGGCTATGGTTTCACGACGCAGTATCCACCGAACTCAAGCGTCTCCGACATGGTCTATCAATGCAAAAGCGTCACATGGCCGAATGCTCCGTGTACAAGCAAGAGTGTTTACACGACTCAGCTTATCTTGGCCCGCAGTTATCACACGGGTGGCGTCCACACAACGATGGCCGACGGGGCCGTGAGATTCATCTCTAACAACATCGATGTCAACGTTTTTAATTCTCTCGGTAGTCGCAATGGCGGCGAGGTTGTTGGCGACTTCTGAGAGAATTGATGTCGGCGATCGCACTGTCTACCGTTTTTCGCCACATGGTTGCGGCGGACAGTGTGCCCAATTGGCACCGATTCGTAAGTTCTCGATGCGGGTTTGGGATGACACACATCGTGTGCATTTGAACCAAACGTGAACTCCCATCAACCGCAAAGATCCTCCAGTTAACTTCAGTTTGTGCAGGTGCGATATCATGCCCGGAGTTCGTCAGGTTCTCACTCGATCTCTTTTATTTGCCGTAGGTGTCCCCTGGATCGTCGGCTGCGGTGGTGGCGGAAAACCCGGACCCCGCATGTATCACATTGCGGGAACCGTTTCCTATGCGGGGGAACCATTGAAAGAAGCTGATCTGACCGTTCGCAGTGTCGATGGAAAGCATGCCGCTGGGGCCAAAATCAGCAATGGAAAGTTTCAGCTCGACGCACCTGTCGGGATGACGATTGTCGAGATCACGTCCATGCGTGAAGTCCCCGGTGAATTTCGAGAAGATAATCCAGGTGAGCGTGTGGCCGTGAAAGAACAATTCATCCCGGCCAAATACAACTCGGAATCGACACTGAAGCTGGAAATCAAACCGGACGTGAAAGACGCGAAATTTGAGTTGACGCCTTAGTGCTCAACAACAAAGATGACCACGGGCCAATTTGATTTGTCGTGAGCCACTGCAGATGCGGTGGAGAGAAGAGTGTTCGCCACGAGGCGATCGAAGAACTTCACCTGACTCTCTATCACGCGCGGGGCGATGCCCACGCGGTTAAACGACAAGCCCCTCCAAATCGGTCGTCCTACAGTTACTGGATTCCCGCCTGCGCGGGAATGACGACTGCGCGGGGATGACTGCCGGAATGACTCTCGATTGCTTGACAATTGCGTTACGGGAAAGATGATCACTTCCATCATTCTCTGTACGCCAAAGCGGGAGTCGTTGATGTTGCATTCAGGTCTTGGTTGTGCGCTCTGTATTTTATTTGCGTCCACTGCAGTCGCAGTCGAGCCGAAGGATCGGCACGTCGTTGTGATCTGTATCGACGGCTTACCGGCTTATCTGTTCGATGACCCGAATGCATCGATGCCGACGATTCGAGGACTAGCCGCGAAAGGTAGCCGTGCCCGGGGGATGACGGTCTCCAATCCGTCGGTGACCTGGCCAAATCATACTTCGTTGACAACCGGTGTCCGTCCGGAAGGCCACGGAGTCCTGTTCAATGGCGTCCTCGAAAGGTCAGGCCTGGGCCTGCCAGTCAAAGTGAATGGGCGAAAAGATAAGTCGGATCTTGTGCATGCCCCGACGATCTATGAAGTCATGCACGAACAGGGCTTAACGACGGCAGCGATCAACTGGCCTTGCACTCGCAACACCTCCACCATCGCCGATAACTTCCCTGACGTTCCGGAGTCGTTCGAGCACACGACCCCACGCCTGATCGCCGAAATGAAGGCGGAGGGCATCGTTTCTGACGCCGACATCCAGAACTTCTCGAAGCTGTCGGGAACGGTGCGAGACCGCGTTTGGACACAAGCCGTCTGTCACGTGATTCGCCAGCGAAAACCAAACCTCGTGCTGTTCCATCCGCTCAACCTCGATTCGACGCATCATCGCTATGGACCACAAACGTCGGCCGGTTACACCGCCGTGGCGTTCGCTGACACGCTTGTCAAAGATGTCGTGAGTGCGATCGACGAGGCGGGTATTCGAGATCAGACGACGATCTTGATCGTATCGGACCACGGATTCATGTCCATCCCCAAGACGTTGCAGCCGAATGTGGCGTTGCGGCAGGCAGGAATGCTGACAGTGGAAGGGACACAAATCGCGACGGCTCGCGCCCAGGTCGTCCCCGAAGGAGGGATCGGAATGGTCTATTTGACGGTTCCCGACAAGATTGAAGAGGATCGGAAAAAAGTCGTCGATCTGTTTCGCGATCACGAAGGGATTGCTGCCATACTGACCCCCGATGATTTTGCGAAGTATGGGTTGCCGCATCCAAAGAACTACCCACAAATGGCCGATTTGATCCTGGTGGCCAAGGATGGATACGGAATCAACGCAAACGCCGCTGGCGATGACGTTGTGACGATCAGCGAAACAACTTTGGGAACGCATGGCTTTCTGTCAACGAACCCGAAAATGAACGCCACGTTCATCGCCGCCGGAGTCGGCATTCAACCGGGCGTGACGATGGACAAGATCGAGAACATTGATGTCGCACCAACGATCGCGCGACTGCTGGGTGTCGAATTGAAGGGAGCGACAGGAAAAGCTGCCAGCCAGATCCTGCTTGATCCGGCGAATCCCGCCACGGCAAAGTAGACGGCCCTTCGAGCGCCGTGCTTTTCCTCATTACGGTCTTCAGGCAAGCCGCGCTGGGTTAGCGCGCGGACTGATCGCTGCTCCCGCGGTCTAGTTCAACCCAAAGCCGCCGATTCAAATGAAGAACTCCTTCATTGATGGATCAATCAATGTGACCGATCGGCGGAATTTTCTCTGGCGAATCACCTCGTTTGAACACTGCTGCATGAATCGTTCTACTGGTCGTCGACAAGACAACGATGACTCGAACCAAATGCGAATAATTTCTGGAGCGACGATCGATGGTCAAGACTGCGTCCACAATGCTGCCACTGGGGACAGCGGCCCCGGCATTTTCCTTGCCGAATGTCGACGGCAAGACCGTTTCGCTCGCCGATCTGGCGTCGGCCAAAGGGTTGGTGGTGATCTTTATGTGCAACCACTGCCCGTTCGTGAAACATCTTCGGTCGGCACTGGCCAAATTTGGTCGCGAATGCCAGGAACTGGGGCTGGCGGTGGTCGGCATCAGTTCGAATGATGTTGCGACACATCCCGACGACGGACCGAAACAGATGGCCGAAGAACTTCTCAGTGCGGGCTATACCTTCCCATACCTCTACGACGCCGATCAATCGGTGGCCAAGGCCTACAAAGCCGCCTGTACCCCGGACTTCTATTTGTTTGACGAAGATCAGGCCCTGGTTTATCGCGGTCAATTCGATTCCAGCCGACCCAGCAACGGTCGCCCTGTCACTGGCGAGGACTTGCGAGCCGCGATTACAGCGCTGCTGGCCAAACAGCCACCGCTGTCGACGCAGCGGCCCAGCATTGGCTGTAATATCAAATGGGTCTCCGGTCGCGAGCCCGACTACTTCACGGGCCAGTCGGCCGTCGAATAAGGATGTCCCGCGGGGCCAGTTTTCGAATCAATCATCCGGATACGGTCTCACTGAAAACCACGGATTGGAGTCTTGATGCCGTTTGCCGCAGTACTTTCAAATAGTCGATCTTTGAAATCCGCGATCGAAGAAACCAGTCGCGCGATTGCCGAAGCGTTGGGAGATCAAACTCCAGACCTGGCCTGCGTCTTTGTGTCTCACCATCACGCCAATGAATTTGAATTCATTGCCAACCACCTGCAGTCGGCATTGAAGGCAAAGGTACTGCTGGGTTGCACAGGCGAATCCATCGTCGGCGGTGCAATCGAATGCGAGGACGCTCCGGCCTTGTCTGTCTGGTGTGCCGTCTTGCCCGGCGCGACGCTGACGACATTCCATCTGACGTTTGAACAAACACCAGACGGACTGCTCTGTTCGGGCCTGCCAGACGATGTGGGCGAACATCTGGACGAGACTCGGGTGGTCATGCTGCTGGGTGAACCGTTTTCATCACCGCCACAATCCGCGCTGCAATTGCTGGCCAGCGAACTGCCCGGAATCCCGGTAGTCGGTGGCATGGCCAGTGGTGGAGGCCCCGATGAAAACCGACTATTCCTCTACAATCAAATGATCGATACCGGAATGATCGGTGTCGTCGTGCGAGGCGGGCCTCAGATCAAGACGATCGTCTCGCAAGGCTGCCGACCGATTGGAACGACCTTTGTCGTCACGAAGGCGGAACGAAATATCATCCACGAACTGGGCGGGATCACACCGCTGGAGCGACTGGAAAAGATCTATGTCGATTTACCCGAGCGAGACAGGCAACTCGTCAACAACGGCGTCCACTTGGGCGTCGTGATGAACGAGTACCAGGAGACGTTTCAGCGAGGCGACTTCCTGATCGTGAATGTGCATGGGGCCGAAAAGGCATCGGGGGCTCTTTCCACGGGTGGATTGATGCGAGTCGGTCAGACGGTGCAGTTTCATATTCGCGACGCTGACACCGCGGACGAAGATCTGCGTCATCTGCTCGAACGCTGTCCGCCCGCGAAAGCAACCAAGGCTCGCGGGGGAT
This sequence comes from Schlesneria sp., assembly GCA_028291515.1. Classification (GTDB taxonomy): domain Bacteria; phylum Planctomycetota; class Planctomycetia; order Planctomycetales; family Planctomycetaceae; genus Schlesneria. Next base: position 178,982 of record JAQGHU010000106.1, on the reverse strand, counting down.
TGCTGTTCAGTTGCAACGGGCGCGGAACACGGATGTTTCCCGAACCGAACCACGATGCGGGTGTCATTCAGGAACTCCTTGGTCCATTGCCGCTGGCAGGGTTCTTCGCCCAAGGTGAACTGGGACCGGTTGGCCGCAAGAACTATATCCACGGATTCACGGCCAGCATCCTGCTGTTCGAAGAAGATTGACTAGCTGCGACTAACTAAATGACCGTGCGCGACTGCGACATTGTATTTGGGAGGGCGAGGCTCCTGCCGAGCCGCGCATGTCGATGGAATCACAATAACACGCGCGGCTCGGCAGGAGCCTCGCCCTCCCAATCAAGAACATAACGATTTCGCGAGCAGAATCGCGCACGATCATTTAGCAACGAAGCGGCGTGAATTTCAGGACGTGAGCATGACTCTGGTGCGAGGTTGGGAATCGATCGAATTGCTGCGGGGCGGGTATGCTTCGATCGGCAATTTCGACGGTGTCCATCGCGGACATCAGGCGATGCTGAATGTGTTGATCAGCCGTGCTCGCTCGGACAATGTTCCTGCGGTCGCGGTGACGTTTGATCCTCATCCCATTGCCCTGCTAAAGCCAGACGCGGCACCTCCCGCATTGACGACGATCGAACATCGAGCGGAATTACTCGCTCGCTACGGCGTCGATGTGACGATTGCGCTGCCGACCGATCGCAGTTTTCTGGCTCTCACAGCGGAAGAGTTTTTTGACACGATCGTGCGGGCCAAGCTGCAGGCAAAGGGTTTGGTCGAAGGGCCCAACTTTTTCTTCGGACGCAACCGGTCGGGAAACATCACCGTCTTGCGATCGCTGTGTGCCAACCATGGTTTGTCGTTTGATGTGGCTCCTCCGGTGACTGTCGACGAACAACTGGTCTCGTCCAGCGTGATCCGATCTCTGCTGGAGATTGGAGATGTCGCTCACGCAGTCCGTTTGCTGGGGCATCACTATCGCCTGAGCGGAAAAGTGGGACAGGGAGCACAACGAGGACGTACGCTGGGTTTCCCGACCGCGAACCTGACCGATGTCGGCACGTTAGTCCCGGTGAACGGGGTCTATGCTGGCTGGGCGTGGGTCGATGGTATGCGACATCAAGCCGCGATCCACATCGGTCCGAATCCAACGTTTGCGGAAGCGGGCCGGAAGATCGAAGTTCACCTGCTGGACTATCACGGCGACCTGTATGGACGGGTGCTGAACGTCGACTTCGTGGATCGAGTGCGCGATGTGCAGAAGTTCGCGTCGGTTGATGATCTGCGGGCTCAGTTGACTCAAGATTTGCAGACGGTGCGCGCGAAGCTGTCTGCTGTCACGTAAGATTTCACCTGGACCGGCCCAATCTCTTAGCGAGATTGGTTACGATCGGAAGTTACTTCGTCGACGTTTCGGCCACAACCAGTTTCTCAGTCGATTCGCCGGTCACTCGCAACATCGATTGGGGACCGAACGCATTGATGACGGTCTGGTTGATTGTCGAGACGTATGTTCGAACGAGGCCCTGTTCGATGTCGAATTCGATCGTGCCCGACGGGGTTTGCTGAATGACCTGTTTTTTGAGTTCGGGCTCATCCACCGGTTTCATGATGATGGTCTTGAACTTGATCGTGGCGATCCCATCGACGACGCGGGTCAATTCATAGACACGGCGCATTGGCCAAGGCTCTTTGAGACCATTGTTGATGAGGACAACGCTGTATTCTTCCCGCCATTTGTCGCCAACCGAGACCGGCGTTGTCGGCATCAGGCCCAGATATTGGAACCGGATGTCGAGCTTTTCTGCCGCGTCTCGCAGCGCTTTCGGCGCGGACGTGTCGACGATGACGGCCTTCAGCAACTTGCCGGTGGGAGCTACTTGAAAGCGTGCCACAGTTCGACCGATGGCATCGCGTATCGCCTGGAACCCGGGATCTGGCGTGGAAGCCTTATCGCTGTCAAACTCGACCTGCTCCTTGCCGTGCATCTTGGCGGTCATGCGCGTGCGATCGACGACCGGTTCGATCAGAGCGATTCCATTTTCGTCGACTGAAATGACGCGGAAGTGCGTGCCGGTTTCATTCGTTTGAACGTTGGTAAACTCACGCTCTTCTTTCGGCACCGGTACAACGCCTTGGCCTCCCTTGGGGATGCCGTACTGATCTCCGAGCATCGTGTCATAGTTGATCTTGTTCATGCCCGTGTAATGCACGAACTGCCCGGGTTGAAGCTTGTAGACCAGTTTGACTGGGCCGGTAAAGGGGACGTTGGCCGGTGCAGTAGCCGACACCAGCACGATACCCGACGTTTCGGTCACGTCACCGGGAATATCGTCGGCGGTCACGAGACCAGCCCAACCGACACAGACTGATGCCATCAGGATCTGTCGAGTGTTAGCAGTCCAGTTCATCCGCATGACATCATCCATTCCGTGAAATTTGCAGTCGCTCGCGTGAGAGTCCGATTTGCGAGATCGCGCCTACTTATTGTTTGTTCTGGCTGAGCCCTGTCCGGTTCGTGGAACAGACTGATTCCCCGCGGGAACCACTGCCCTGGGCGCGGCCTGATTGAAGCGAGGTTCGTTATTCACGGGTTCATCCGCTGTTTCGGGAGGGATAAACCGTTTCAAGCCAGTCAACTTGGGATGCCATGGATCTCCAGTGAAGATCGTGGGAAGGACTCCTCGTTGATTGATCTTCACATTGTCGAATCTGTAGACGGTTTCCAGATTACCGGACGGATCGTAGAGCTTTACCGCGGTTGGCAGGTAATTCGTTTTTTCCAGGATCACGATGGCTTCATGATAGTTCTGTCGGTCGCTGTCCAATCGAGGAATGATCCCGATGATGGCCTGCTCTTTCGTATTGCTCTTAAGCGTCATTCGATAGCGTTGCTTCGCCTCTTCGGCCTTCATACCAAACAAGAAGGGGAGCGGACTTTTGATGATATTCTCGCCCTGAATGTTCTTGGGAAGGGGCATGATTTCATAGGTCTTTTCTTCATCGTTGATCGCGATGATTTCCTGGCCGGAGCAGATCCACTTCTCGCCGCGACCCTCTTCAAGGCGGAACAGACTGCCAGTCTTCGGGTTGGTGCGTTTCGATTTCTCTGTCTTGCCAGGCTTCACCCCAACAAGCTCGATTCGACCTTTGTCTGGAGTCTCCAAGTAAAAGACACCGTTGGCCCGCTGCTCGACTTCGAAGACGAGATTGTAAACGGTTCGTTGATGTTCGCCCTTCAAGACCTTGATCAGTGAGGACTTCAGCTCCCATTGCTTGAGCAACTCCTCAAGTTCTGGCGAAATCGCATCTTCAGGAGCCGCGATCGCAGGAGGGGTAACACGAGGGGTGATCTGCTCGGGCTCCACTCTCGCCGGATTACCCGGCGTCCTCGTATTGTTTGGCTGCTGCTGTCGTTGTTGCGGGGGATTCGTCTGCGGAGCACCACCCGGCCGCGTGGATCGGCCTGGCTGCGCCATCACGTCGAAACAGGTACCCGTCACGAGGACCAGAGCCAGCGGCGCCGCAAGGGAACGGAGCGAATCTCTCATGATGGGTATGTTCATCCTGAACGGTAGCAGGGTGTCGTCCATGATCCGCACGCAGACCGTGCCGCGACCGGTGGCCCGAAGCGGATAGGCGCGGAATGTAGTGAATGTCTCGATCTGAGAACAGACCGATTTCACAGAAATCTGGTGGTGACTTGGCAGCACCACAACAACCAGACGATTTACTGGAAGTCATTACCCTGCAATATGTTCGCAAGGCAGAGAAGTTGACCACGAATCGACCGAATCTCCACGAATCAGAAATGAAGCAAGCGGCCTAACTATCACCTCGGCTTGTTCTTATTCGCGCGAATTCGTCAGATTACGTGGTCGTCAAGAATTTCCCGCAGCTCACTCGCCACTCATTTCTGGCGACGCTTCAAGACCTCACTATACACGTCGCGGATCTGGGCGGTCATCGTCTGATGGCGGAAGCGATCGGTGAACATTGCCCGGCCGGTTTCACCGTACCGGCGTCGCCGTTCGGCGTCGCCGGCCAATTCGCACATCGCGGTCGACAGTTCATCGATCGACCGCGGCGGCAGCAAACAACCTGTCCGACCAGAGAGTACCACTTCTCGAGCCCCATCAATGTCGTAACTGATGACAGGCTTCCCGGCGATCAGGCCCTGGGGAAGCACACGAGCCAGCCCCTCCCACACACTTGTATGAACGACAATATCCATCGCATGGATCAATTCCGGTACGCGATTTGGTGGAACCAGTCCTGCGAACACAAATCGATCTCGAATCCCGCTGGCGTCCAGTTCGGCTTCAAACTGCGGTCGCAGGATTCCGTCACCCACCAGCAGGAAGCGGACATTTGGACAGCGCTGCACGACCGCTTTGGCGGCCTTGATTAAGAACTCGTGACCTTTCAACGGGAACAGTCGAGCCACCTTGCCAATGACGATCTGGTCTGGCGTTAGACCCAATTCCGCTCGGACGACTGCCGGCGGGCGTGGCGGTTCCAGAAAAGGTTCGACATCGAATCCGCTGTAGACCGTGACGAACCTCTCGCGCGGGGCGACTTCTGCCTGGACGTATTGCTCAGTCATCGCATCGCAAACCGAGATAAACTTGTCGGTCGCGGGGGCGGCACGTTGCTCCAGCCAGCGATACAGATCGTAAGTGAAGGGCGACTGCCCAAAATGGAATGCCGCGCCGTGAACGGTATGCACGCACGGCAGCCCTAATCGAGACGCCGCGATTCGTCCGATGATCCCTGCTTTGGACGAATGAGTGTGCAGCAGGTCCGGTTTCAATTCACGTAGCAGACGCGTCAGTTCGCGATAAGTCTGCCAATCCCGCCACGGATGGATTGATCGGCGCGAGGCATTGATGATTCGCAGATCAAGGCCCCCTTGCCGAGCACGATCTTCCAGCGACCCTTCCGGCCCGATCCCCGGCCCGGTGATGAGGGTCACGCGATCACCGAAGAGATGATGCTGATCTTCGACAGTCGAAAGAGTATTCTCCTGGGCTCCACCCACGATCAGCCGAGTAATATAGTGGACGATGTGCATGGATTCGGGGCAGCTTCCACTGTCAGGGAATCTTCGCGTTGCTCACGCCGCAACGCATTCGTGCGCTGGCGTACTGAAACTATAATCCACACCCGACGCGGCTCGATAGCGATACGACGAAAGGCTCGCACTGAATGATCCTGCTGGAAGTCTCGCCAAAAGGGATCGTACTTCCGGTGAAAGCTCACGCGGGAGGCAAACACAACGGGATCACAGGCGAGCATGCCGGGGCGTTGAAGGTCTCGGTCACACAGGCACCGGAAAAGGGCAAGGCCAACAACGCCATTCTGGAAGTGATCGCCGAGGCGTTGGGATTAAAACGCGGCCAGATCGAACTGATGTGCGGGCCCACGTCGTCTCAAAAGAAGTTTTTGATACGTGAGATCGCTCGCGAAGAACTCGAACGACGACTCGCAATGGCTTTAAGTGAAGGTGGAACTTAACGCCCTACAGAACCCGTTTGCGATGTTGGGGAACGCGATGCTGCCAGAACAAGCGGTCTTCGGTCAGATAACCGTGCCGCAGCGCACAGCGCAAGCAATATTTCTCGTGCTGGCGTGAGACGTAAATTTCACCGTTCAGCAGCATGTGAAACCAGTCTTCGCCTGGAAGCTTGGCGTAACAATAAATCTTCTCGGAATCTCGTTTGATGTGGACGTGCCACTCTTCCTGCTCGGGAACGTACAGGCGTGCATCCGGAATTGGCTCAGGATCAGGTTCCGGTTGGGGATCCGGAACGATTTTGGTCCGCTCCGCATTGGGGTCGTGCGGCTCTTCTTCTGGAGCAAAGTCGCCTTGCAGGGTCACACCACTCATGATTGCGGGTTCACTCGGGTAGCGGTTGGCCTTTGGTTTCGGGAGCCAGCCAGATCAGCCCCATCCCCAGCAAGTATACGCAACAGACGAAGCTGCAGGCGATAGGGTACCCACCCTTCACTCCGGCATAGGTTTGGTAACTGCCGACGTGCTTCAGGATGGCGCCGATCTGAAGGGTGCCAATCGCGGCCAAAATTCGGCCAAAATTGAAGGCGAACCCCTGCCCTGTCGCGCGGACTCGCGTGGCAAACAGCTCCGGCAGATACAACGGCAACCAGCCGTAGAACGAGGCCGTACAGACACCGGCCACGAACGCCGAGATCAGGAATTCCCAGCCGAACGCATTGTGGAACTGATAGAACCACAGCACCGAGGCAATCGATGTCAGACACAGCAGGCAATACGCGGTGCGACGCCCGAGCCAGTCGCCCAGCATCGCCGCGCCGATGGTTCCGACAATCGCCCCGACGGCCGTGAACATTTGCGTGTATTCGCGAGGGTGCTTCCAGATGAAGGAAGCATCACTGGGGACGGCGACTCCTTGCGTCAGTTGGCCGGCCCAGGTCATCGCCCATTGGGTCGATCCCCAGGTTCCCAGCAACGCAATCCCGCTCAAACAGGCTCCCAACAACATGCGACGAATTGTCTGCCGTGAGTCGTTCACCAAATCCGGCGACTGGGCGAACGTTCGCTGCAGGAACCGGATGACCGGGTACAGGTAGCCAACCGTCGCGATCACCAGGCCAATCAATGTGCCGACAATCCGGAAGCCGGATCCCATGGACTCGTCGGCCCAGACCCAGACGATCAGTCCCGGCCCCACGGCCCCCACCAACACTCCCAGCAAATCGGAGGTCACCCAGTTCGATGTCGTGCCACTCCCCCGTTCGGATTCCCACTTGTGCGATTCAGGCACGAACATGCGGAAGAGGAACGTCAGCAATGCGGGAAACGTTCCCAGCATCATCATCAGTCGCCAGCCTTTGTTCGCGACCAGCATCTTGACGGTGCTGTCAGCCAGTCCGATGTCATGTAGCCAGATTTCGAATTGCGACAAAACGGCGGTCAGACCAATCCCAATGATGCCCACCAGCAGGTATCCCGCGTTGGCCGACGCTCCAATCAATCCTGCCATCAAAGCGCGAGATCGATTCGGCCAGACCTCCATCACGAGGGCCACCCCCAACGACCATTCGCCTCCCATGCCGAGCGCTGCGATAAAGCGAAGCACCCCGAGTTGAATCGGCGTCTGCGCAAAACCGCACACGCCCGTGAACACGGCATACGTGATGACGCTTAGGCTCATTGCACGCACGCGTCCGATTCGATCACCCAGCCACCCGAACAGCACGCCTCCAGTAGCGGCTCCGACCAGAAACACGGCGATGATGACCCCGAAGTACAGACCGAGTTGTCCTTCCGGATCGGCTGGCGGCGACGATGAGTTCGCGAGCAGATCTTGGATCGCAGCCCGCCCGACCATCGAGAAGACCCCCATCTCAGCACCGTCAAACATCCAGCCGAGCAACGCGGCGGCCAGTGCCATCCATTGGCCAAATGTTGTTCCGGGGGGTGCAGTCAGATTTTCATTCGTCGGTGGGTTCACGAGTGAATCTTTCACTGAGGAAATTCGACGGCGGGATGCTGTGGAATTGTGGGCCGGATGACTGGGAAACGCAAACTGGTCGACGAACTGAGGTGGAGGGGCGGGTGGCGCTTGCAGGTCGCAGTCAATTCGGTTGTATTAGGGACTTGTAGATCTTTATCTGTCTCTCAACCAAGGCGTATCCACAATGCATGGGTTTGAAACTGCAGGTCCTGGCCCCGAGGCGACTGTGCAGACTGGACCATGGTGGAGAGAGCTAAACAGCTATCACTGGTTTGTTTTGGTGGTCGCGGCATTAGGCTGGCTATTCGACACCATGGACCAGCAGCTTTTTAACCTGGCGCGTGTTCCCGCCATGCGTGAGTTGCTTGCCCCTGCTGCGGGAATATCGGCTGCCCAGAAGGATGTCGATTTTTACGGTGGTATTACCACATCGATATTTCTGATCGGATGGGCTACGGGTGGACTTGCGTTCGGAATCATGGGTGACCGCGTCGGGCGAGCGAAGACGATGCTGTTGACGATCTTGCTCTATTCGGCTTTCACAGGCTTGAGCGCACTTTCGTGGGATATCTGGAGTTTTTCCGCCTTTCGTTTTCTGACGGGCCTGGGTGTTGGTGGTGAGTTCGCAGTTGGCGTCGCTTTAGTCGCCGAAGTCATGCCAGTACGAGCGCGGCCATTTGCGCTGGGGCTATTGCAAGCATTATCTGCTGTCGGCAATATCTCGGCCGCCATCATCAGCATGGTGCTGTCTGAACTGGAAGAGAGCGGCAGGGTAGGTAGCGCCTGGCGAATCATGTTCGTCATTGGAGCAGGCCCGGCTCTATTGGCGATCTTAATTCGTCGACGCCTGAAAGAGCCAGAACAGTGGCAGGCGGCTTCGGGAGAGCAGCTGCAGAAACAATTGGGATCCTATGGCCAACTCTTCGGAAATCCGCGATGGCGAAAGAATGCGCTCATTGGACTGATGATGGCTGCATCGGGTGTCATTGGGTTGTGGGGGATCGGCTTTTTCAGCATCGATTTGAACCGCTCCGTTTTTCGCAAAACATTTGAAACGGAATTACGTCAAAGCGGTGAAGCGGAAAAAGACCGGGATTTTTTGCGGATGATCGTCAGCGCGAATGATCCATCAATTCTAAAACCTTCAGAGCAGAAGAAGCTTCCCCAACCAACTCAATTTCTGGGGTTGGCACCAGGGAACAAGGACGCGGAAGTGATTTATTCAGAATTGCTCCGGCGGAGCAAAGACGGCGAGTCACTGGCTGCAGCGGATGTGATCGGTTCTCTTAAGCAATCCGATGAAGAGAAGGCCAGGCGGTTGGAGTATCTGGATTCAGCCGCGACCAAGGGAGCGATGGCGTCTGGTGAGATGTCTGCTGCCGAACATGCTGAACGGATTATCAAACGATCCAAGAGGCTCAGCGGCAAACTTGGATTCTGGGCAGCGCTGACGTCAGTCATGCTGAACATTGGGGCATTCTTCGGGATCTATGGGTTTACGTACATGACCCACTACACCGGCCGTCGACCTGCATTCGCGATTTCGTTTGTGTTGGCGATGCTCAGCACAATTCTAGTATTTGGATATCTGACCGAGTTCAGCCAGATTTTCTGGATGATCCCGTTGATGGGATTTTGCCAGCTGGCCTTGTTTGGCGGTTATGCCATCTATTTTCCAGAGCTATTTCCAACCTATCTTCGCAGCACAGGAACCTCGTTCTGCTACAACGTGGGTCGATTCGTCGCGGCCTCTGGCCCGCTGGCACTGGGTGCATTGAGTGCTGGTGTCTTTTCCGGGTACGCAGAACCGATGAGGCCTGCCGGCGTGACCATGAGCGCGATTTTCCTGCTCGGCCTTTGTGCCCTGCCATTTGCACCGGAAACCAAGGGGAAACCGCTGCCAGAATAGTGGAATTCCGAATCGATCGGCCATTGCGAATTCTCGGTGAAAGACCGAGGGGCGTGGGAATAGCATCTGGTTAATGCCTAAGAAGTTGGATAGCCTATGGTTCCAATACTGTGGGCGTTCGCTGGGACGCGAACGTTGTCGGTCGGAATGGAGTGATGGGAGCGTAACAATATGATGTGCCCGTTTTGTCGGAATGGGGAAACGAGCGTCATCGATTCGCGCGCCAGTACCGCCTTCGTCATTCGACGTCGCCGTAAATGCTTAAGTTGCGACCGTCGCTTTACGACTTATGAAAAGATCGAAGAATCGCCGCTGAAGGTCATCAAAAAAGATGGCTCGCGCGTGCCCTTCGATCGAGAAAAGATCCGGGCGGGACTCGAAAAGTCCTGCTACAAACGGCCGATCAGCGACGAATCGATTGAGCAGATTATTTCCGAGATCGAAGCCTCGCTGTACGAGCAGTTCGAACGCGAAGTGCCGTCACGCGAGATCGGCGAAAAGGTGATGGAATCGCTGCGCAGCATCGATCATGTCGCCTTCGTCAGGTTTGCGTCGGTCTATCGCGAGTTCAAGGACGTGAACGATTTCGTCGAAGAACTGGCCCCGATCCTGCGCGAAGACCGCCTGCGATAAGTGTGCTAAGGCACCAGAGTCGGTTCACCTTCCATCGCGACATCGCGCAGGTTGGCATTGCCATTGTTGGCGATGCGAATCTGGAAACGGCCGTTTCCGGAAACGTTGCCGCCGATCACTTCGACTTTCGATGTGCCGCTGACCGCAAGGCCCGCTCGGCCATTGTTGAAACAAGTGACGTTCTCCAACGTGACATTGCGGCACAGATTCTGGGCGTGGATTCCATCGAAGCGGAAGTCACGCAGTGTCAGGTCCACAATCCTGACGTTTTCGACCTGATACAGCGACAGCCCTGTCTGATCGGCCGCATAAGAGAACGACTGAGTTGCCGGAGCAAAATCGCCATCGACTCGGAAGTACACGCTGCCACCCGTGGCAGTCCAGTGTCCGGGAGCAAGTGACTCCAACGGATTGACCCCGGCTTCGGGGACCAATTCTGGCAACGGTTGTCCATCGCGCAACAACCGATAGAACCCCTTGCGGGTCAGCGTCAGCTTCCACAAGTCAGGGCCCGCTCGACGCCAGCCAGCCGGGGGAACGCTTCGCAATCCGCTGAGGATCGCTCCATTGCCGATGATGGTGAATGGATAGTGCGGCGACCCGCTATTGCGAGTCCCGGTCAACGACAGCGAATCATAGTAGACGGCGCCGGCGCGGGTCAGCACGATTTGATCGCCAAAGCGCGCAAGCCGAATTGCACGATGCAGCGTCCTGACCGGCCCTGTCCCCGTGTCACTCGGCACGCTGTTGCGCCCGTCGAAGACATCGTCGCCGACGAGGTTATCAACGTAGATCTCGACTGCCGAGGCACTCACGCCCTGCAGCAGTAACATCACACCGGCCAAGATCAGATTTGATCGCATGGACAGACTCTCCTTGATCACGCCGCGAGCAGCCGCCACGGAGCGGATCCAAGGTCGCAACGTCGTCGCTGCCATCGTGAGCGATGGCAGGGCCGTTGTGAAGAGGAGACTATCTTGCCGCCAAGAATTGATTCAAATCGCCCGTTAGAATCCGCGCAATCGGTTTTTGCGTCTGGATATGCACGATCTAAATCAAGGTGCACGCTATTCACCGGAATCGCGAGCGTGGGCGTGGGTGCCACGGTTTTGGAGTCTTCGACAAGGCCGTGTCTTCGTCTTCCCCGAATAGTACGCCCAGAAGAGCCTGCTCTTTGGACTTTAAATCCCAAGCCAGCACGGCTTTGTCGAAGACTCCAAAACCGTGGCACCCAAGACCAGATTCAATACAACCGTCGCCCGCCCAAGTATCCGACTATCGCTGAGCGATTGGCGTGTAGGTTCGTTCCCCGACGCCGATGTAGTTCGACGAAGGGCGGATGATCTTGTTATCGCTGGCCTGCTCAAGAACGTGAGCACACCAGCCAACGATGCGGCTCGCGGCGAAGACACAGGTGAACATATCGCCTGGAATGCCCATGTAGTACTGCAGGCTGGCGGAATAGAAGTCGACGTTGCAGTTCTTCTTGATGGCGGCCATCACGGCCTGCTCCATCGCAATGGAAATGTCGTACAGCTTCGTGTCGCCGGTTTCGATTCCCAGCCGTCGCGACAGTTCTTTCAAATGCACGGCGCGTGGGTCTTCGACTTGATAGACCGCATGGCCAAAGCCCATGAACTTGCCCTTCTTGGCGCGAACATCGTTCACCCAGGCGACGACATTTTCGGCACTGCCGACCTCCAGCAACGTCTTCAAGACTTCGGTGTTGGCCCCGCCGTGCAATGGCCCCTTCAACGCGCCGATCGCTCCGGTGATGGCCGAGTAGATGTCGGAAAGAGTCGCGGCGATGACTCGTGCCGCAAACGTACTGGCATTCAAGCCGTGTTCGGCATGCAGGATCAGGATCAGGTCCATCGCCTTTTCTGCATCGGCCGAGGGGACTTCTCCATTGAGCATGTACATAAAGTTGGCAGCGTGACTCAGGTCACTGCGTGGCGCGACGGGTTCCAGCCCGGCCGACAACCGGCGAATCGCAGCAACGATCGTAGTGAGCTCGGCGGTCAGGCGGATCGATTTCTCGAAGTTCGCTTTGGGTGATTCATCTTCCGCGAGAGGATCGTACGCGGCCGACATCGAGACGGCCGAACGCAGCGAAGTCATCGGCGGCGTATCGCGAGGCAACGATCGCAGGAAATCCAGAACCTGCGGTTCCACTTCACGATGATGAACGAGCTGGCCGTTGAATTCAGCGAGTTGTGCCTTCGTGGGAAGTTCGCCTTTAAACAGCAGATAGGCGGTTTCTTCGAACGTGGACTGGGCGAGTTCGTGAATATTGTAGCCGCGATAAATCAGCTTACCGAGTTCGCCGTCGACATCACAAATCGTGGTGTCGGCCGCAACAACTCCTTTCAGCCCCCGCGCCGCCATCTTGTCGGCCGAATGATCTTTGTCGGGATCTGGTGCGACGGCGGCGGTCATGAGCAAGTTCTCGCTGGCAATTAGGGAGGTTCGATAGTGGATAGCAGGGCGAGACATCGGTCCCCGGTTCAGGAGCGTCCGAACGGGGAGGAGGGCAGTTTTCCAGCCAAGTCGATGTCGACAACTGAAGTATAACCACACGCGAAGCGAGTTCAAATGATGCTGATGCAACTGTAAGGGCGTTCCAAAAGCCAACCTGAAGATCTGAATTTTTTTTCAGAATTTTCGCGAGATGGCAGATTTTGAATGCGCGCCGGACGTGGTTTTGTTAGCATCTCTCCCCGCGCGGCCTCGAAATGGAGGCTGTGTGAAGTCGCAGAGAGAGAAAGGATGCTGTCAATGCGAACCCCGGCCGAGCTAGACAACTTTGGACATGTTTGCCAGCAACATATCTTCGAATCGCTCGTTGTTGAGCGACGAGATCGGCAATCCAGGCTCACCCCTTCATCAGGGTTCGAGCAGTCCAGGCAGCAAGGGGAATCTTCGATCGACGAATAGCCTTCATTGAGGCTCGCCGATCACGCATCAACGTTAGTTTGTTCTCGTGTCGAATCATAGCAGCCGTTCCCGCAAACGACTGTTACACATGGACGTGGTTTTCTTCACAGGAGGTTGGACCCAAATGCATCGTTTTAACGAAGGACTCGCCGCGCTCTTGGACGCAGCCCGAATCAAGGGCTACGCCACATTCCGGATGGTTGATGATTACCTGCCCGATGAGGGGGGCGATCCCACAATGGTGCCCGAGCTGATCGCCGCCCTGGAAGACGCTAATCTGGATGTCATCGATGTCCCCAGCCCCGAAGAACAGCTGCGAATCGATTCGCCACCGGATTCAATGATTGAACCAGAAGCCGCGTCGTCATCCCGCGATCCCATTCGCATGTACCTCAGCCAGATGGGACACATTCCCCTGCTGACGCGTGAAAAAGAAATCTTCCTGGCCAAACAGATTGAAGTGGTTCGCAAGTGGTTCCGTCGAAAAATGATGGAATCGGATTTCGCCTTAAACCTGGCCGTCGAAACGATCAAAAAGGTCATGGCTGGCGAACTGCCATTCGAACGAACCCTGCGTACCAGCGAAACGGAAGACCTGCGTAAGGAACAGATCCAAGGCCGCATTCCCGTTAACATGCCGACCATCGATCGATTGATGGCCGAAAATCGCGAAGACTGGGAGCTTGTTAAGGTCGAGCAAGACGCCAACGCCCGCGCCGAGATCAAAGTTCGAATGAAGCGACGACGACGCAAACTGTGCTGGCTGGTCGAAGAACTGAGCGTTCGTACTCAGCGACTGCAGCCGATCATGCGACGCATGGAGCAAGTCGCTCGACGCATGACCGAGATTCAAACCCAGATTCGCACCTTGTCCGAACGCCGTACGCAAGCGGCGCATAACGAAGTTGAAATCCTGCGACGCGAGATGGGCGATCTCGTCGAGATGACGCTGGAAACTCCAGACGAATTCTGTGATCGCATGCGACGAGTGATGGCCAAGTTCGAAGCTTGGACCCTTGCCAAGCAACACCTGTCTGGCGGTAACCTGCGACTGGTCGTTTCGATCGCCAAGAAGTATCGCAACCGCGGCCTGAGCTTCCTGGACCTGATCCAGGAAGGAAACGCCGGCCTGATGCGCGGCGTCGAAAAGTACGAATATCGCCGCGGCTATAAGTTCTCGACGTATGCCACATGGTGGATTCGTCAAGCCATCACGCGAGCCGTCGCCGATCACGCTCGCACGATCCGTATTCCTGTTCACATGTTCCAATGCATCTCGACGCTGAAGGCGAAGAGCGAACAGATCCGACAGGAAACCGGTCGCGATCCCAACATGGAAGAGCTGGCCGAAGCCGTCGGCATGTCGTTGGAAGAAACTGAACGGATCATGAAGACGTGGAAGCATCCCGTCAGCCTGGATACTCCGGTCGGCGAAAGCGAAGACGCCAGCTTTGGCGATTTCCTGGAAGACGACAACGAAACCAGCCCGTCCGAAACCGCCATGCAGGAAATGCTGCGTGACAAGATCGAAGTCGTGCTCCGCAGCCTGACCTATCGCGAACGCGAAATCATTCGCCTGCGATACGGCCTGGGTGACGGCTACAGCTACACTCTGGAAGAGACCGGTCGGATCTTCAAGGTGACTCGCGAACGTATCCGCCAGATCGAATCGAAGGCTCTGCGCAAGCTGCAGCACCACACGCGAGCAGATCATCTGAAGGGATTCGTCGACGATCTCTCCCCAAGTGCGATCGCCGCAGCCGCTGCGGTGGCCGCCGCCGCTGCAGAGGCTGCCGCGGGAGTTGTCGAAGAGACTGCGAATGAAGAAATGGGAGTCCTGGCCGCCGCCGGTTGACCTGGCTTCGCCATTACGACACTAAAAGCAACACGGAGCAGCAAAGGGATCACCTTTTGCTGCTCTGTGTTTTTTCGTCTCAGTACGATCGTTCGATCAAGGGCTTTCGATTGTCACAGCCATGATAATGGGCGACGTGACATCGTTCCCTTTGACCAACTCGATCGACTCAATCTTGTCGGCCCGCTTGGGGGTAATGGCGAAGTAGCGAATCTGCTGACCTCGCAACGGGTAAGCGAACTTGCTGCCCGGAACATCGACCCGGTGAATGTAGTCGGCCCACACTTCGCCATTGCGAGTGACATGATCTTCGATCTGCCCATCCGCATACTTCAGGCGAACGGTGAGCGTTGGCGTTCTTGGTGACGAGGCCGGAGCACCCCAGCCGCTGATACCTCCGAGAAAGTGAATCAACTTTGCGGGAGCATTACAGGTCAGCGTGACGCTCTTCGGCATGCGCGGCGGTTTGTCACCATTGGTGCCGTGCAACATGATCGCATTGGGGACTCGATCGCCATGCGGATCGACCAGCACGAACGGGACGCCTTCAAAGATCTTCGGAGTCCAATCGGAAAAGATCAGCTTCTGCTCATCATGTTCACCATCATGAAACATCGGCTTGGTCGAGATCGCCGTGGCCACCTTTTCGATGGGGATCGGCAGGAACCTGCCGCGCTGCGTCAGGAACTCCAGCAGGTCAGTTAACTCTTGCTGCGTGTGCTGTTTCTCGAAGCCTTCGGGCATCAGTGATTTCGGGGAAGCAACCAGTTCGTCGATGTTTTCTCGCAAGATTTGATGTTTTTTCGCTTCCACGTCGATCAGTTCGATCGCGGTCTTCGATTCCGAAGCCAGCAAACCGCTATAAACTTTGCCGTCGTCCGTCGTCACCGAGTAGATACGGAAGTTACCTTCCACGGAACGGCTGGGATCGATGATGTGAGTTAATAGTTCTTTCTTCGGATGAACGGCCATTCCCGTCAGATCGGGACCGATCCGAGTTCCCTCGCCACTGTGCGTGTGACATTTGACGCAGGTCTTCTTGAAGACCGCTTTACCGGCAACAGCGTCACCAGTTTTCTCGGTGAGTGGCATCAGATCATCGACCACTTTTTGCCGATCGGGATTCGGCAAGCCGCCCCCCTTGGCCAGCAGCGGTTTCACCCGATCGCGAATCGCTTTGTCGACGTGATTGCTGAGGGCCAACTTTTGTTCCAGTGACAGCTCCGTCAATTGGAGACGGCCACCTTCAACACCGTCCAGTAAAGCGCGCGTCCAATCCGTCCGCCCCAGCAGCAGGCGAACCGCGGCAGGCCGAACCGATGGCGTCATCGAAGCCAGGCTGTTCACGATGGCTTCGCCAACCTCAGGAGCCTCGCTCAGCCCTACTGCTGCGAGCAAGCCGTTGGCGAGTTCGACAGAGCTCTTTGGTGTCATCAAATTCAGTAATGATTGCGATGTTTCTGCATCGGACTTACGGAATTCGACGAGCTGGCGAGCCGCCGCAACGCGATCGGCTTCGGCCGCCTTGTCATTCTGCACGATATCGAGAAACGATTTCGAAATCTCGACGACATGCGCCTGCAACTGCTTCGATCCCCAGCGCAACGAGAGATTGATCAGTGCGCCTCGTGTGCTGGCAGGGATCTTGCCAAGAAGCTCGACGAGCGCTTTGTCACTCGCTTCACTCAACTCTAACGGCTTGTTTCGCGGCCAGCCCTTTGCCATCCCTGACAGCACAGGCTCGACAATCTCCGGCTTGGCAATCCCCAGCGAGGCCACAAGCGCCGGTGCCGTCTCCGCGGGCAAGCCGCGAGCATAGTGTTCGGCAATGATGGCTAACGCTTCGGGGGACGGGCTGTCTCCCTTACCACTGTTTTTGACAACCGACTTTAAGAAGTGGATATCGTGACGTGCCGCCGCGGCAATCGCAGCGTCGGCCAGCAAACGATCACTGCTCGCTGCCACGAACGCGACGCGAATCGCTTCGGCGGCATCAGACGAAGGGGGCATATCAGCCAAAGCCAATAAGGCCATCAATTGCACTTGAGCATTCTTGTCCTTCAGCACTCCACTCTGCACGATCGCGGACACGGACGCTTCAGATTTCGGAAGTACCTGGACGACATTGCGCCGCACCCCCGCCGAGGGATGTCGCAGCGCACCGACAACAGCCTTTAATGCGTCGCGATTCTCGCCATCCAACACGCCTCGTCCATGCAACGCCCACATGGCATGCGTGATTTCACCGTTCAAGCCGATTTCGTCCATGGCCTGCTGGTTAATCAATTCAATCAACGTCTGTACGCCATCAAACCGATCCTTTTCGACGATCAGGCGTTGAGCATGACGCCGCCATAGGAAGTTGCCGACCCCCAGTTCGGCGATCAGTTGCTCTGTGTTCGCCTTCGCGAGGTCCGTCGGTCGTGCCATCATCGCCGGCGCGTCGGCGTCGGGATTGAGATTGTTTGGCTGCAGTGTCACCGTCTCCGCCGAACCTTCGACGCCCTTACCGGTATAGACCAGTCGATAGATGCGGCCGTGCTTCTTGTCACGCAGCTCCGATTCATAAGCGTTTCCCTTGCCGGTCTTGAAGCCGGCCGGCGTTGGATTGTGCTGGATGATGAAGTTGTACCAGTCGATGATCCAGACGTTCCCGTCCGGTCCGACTTCGGCCATAATCGGCCCCGACCATTCGTCGTTGCTGGCAACCAGATTCCACGAATTCTTGGAGCGGAACCCTGCTCCGTCTTCGCGGATGATAAAGGTTGCGATCAGATGGCCCGTGGCTTCGGTGACGAACGCCGCTCGGTTCCAGTATTCTTTCGGGTAGTTGCGAGCCGTGTACAGAGCATGACCGGCCGCTGCGGTGAATCCGCCGTGATGATCGACCTGTCGAACCTTATCTTCATCGAGCGGTTCGAATTTGTTGCTGTCGGCAATGCCGCCCAGCACACTGGATGACCAGCCGCGAACCGCTTCGTAGTAACGATTCGGAATCGGCATGAATTCGGAAGGATTGCCGTTGGCCGTGGATCCGAACACGATCCCTTCTTCACTGAGCCCCAGTCCCCAGGTGTTGTTGTTTGTGGAACGCAGGAACTCCACCTCAGTCACCGCCGTCTTGTCCCCTTCGCCTTCGACCTTGAAGCGGAAGAACCCCTGGCGGAACGGTGTGGCTTCCTTACCGTTGGTCAGGACCGGACGGGAATCGTTGTAGCCCTGCATCGCGTAATACCAGTTATCCAATCCGTATTGGAAATTGCTCACTTCCCCGTGCGTATCACGCATATTCCAACCGGTAATCAGGACTTTGCGTAGATCGGCCTTGTCGTCTCCGTCGGTATCTTTCAGGTACAGGGTTTCCGTTCCATCCTGCACGATGACACCGCCACGATAGAACGTGATCGCGGTGGGGATGCTCAGTTTTTCGGCGAACATAGAGAACTTGTCCGCCACCCAATCGCCGTTCGTATCTTCGCAGATGAGAATGCGATCGCGACCCTTCCCCGGCGGCTGCAGTTCATTCGGATAGTCGAAGGTCTCACAGATCCACAGCCGTCCCCGTTCGTCCCAGTTCATCGCGATTGGCTTGCCCTGGAAGTTCTTTTCCGAAGCGAACAGTTTCACTTCGAACCCTTTCGGCGTAACGAAGTGCTTCAGAGATTCTTCTGGAGTCGCAGGAAGCTGCATCTTGCGCTTGCCGGATTCCAGCGTCCCCCAGTTCTTCCCAGGTGGATAGAACGGGATGCCATCAGTTTCGACATACTCGAACGGCTTCAGATCGTTTGGCAGCGATGTCATCTCCGGTCGATCGGCGAAGGCCGGAACAACGCTGGGATCTCCGCCACAGGCCCAGCGAATGCCCCGCTCGACCAGATTCTGAAAACCCGGGTTCGACCACGTTCGAGCATCGTGTCCCCAGGCTGTGTAGAAGACCCGCCCCTTGCCCTGAGTCCGCACCCATGTCCAAGGCTCTTTCGATTCTCCTTCAGCGCGAACTTCCAGAACCGTGCGATCTTTTTCATTGTGCCTGGTATGAACGTAGGTCTCGTCCCAGCTCTCAAACGGTTTGAACCCCTTCATCACAGGATGCTCTGGTTCCGTGACAATCGTGCGGAAGGTCCCTGTCCCGTGACGCAGGAACTGACCTCCCATCAACGCGACAACATCGTCGTTATTGCGGAAGCAGAAACTCGCGCAATGCAACGGAATGAAGCCTTTGCCAGCAACAACGAAGTCCAGCAATGCCTTCGCCTGATCATCGGCAATGGAATCGATATTGGCATACAGAATCAGCCCGTCGTAGGCCTTGAGCGTTTGCGGATTCAGATCCGACATCACGTCGGAATAAGTCAGATCGATTTTTCGCTTCTTCAATACGGGCTGAAGCTGCTTGAATCGAACCGCCGGCTGATGGTGTCCGTTGTCCCCCAGAAATAGCAGCTTCAGGCTGGGAGGCGCTGCCGCCACGACGACGCTATTCAACAGCGCTGTCGCCACCAAACCATAAATCATGAATCGCAAACGAGCACAACCGCGTACGAACATGGAATGTTCATCCTTCGACACAAAACTGCCAATCAAGTTTCTCACTCAAAACCAGCGACGCACTTTAGAAGTCGCCGACCGTCTCGCCACCCCTCGCCGTCGACAGGTTGCGCCAGACGTTGAGGTCGATATTATCACTGACAAATCGAACGGCACCATCGCACATCACCACCTGAACCCCGCCAGTATGCTTGCTGCGCGACGTAAAGTATTGGCTCACGTCATCGCCGGAAAGATTGCAACAAGAAATCCCGTTCAGATCACTGATAGCCGGGCAAACCCGATAGGCTAGGTCACAGGCCTTGGAATTGGGAGTCAACCAGCCCATAAACGCCTGCCCGCCGGTGGCAATTTGGATCTCTGAGATTGGCCCACCCCACCCGGGTGTCGTGGTTGATGCAATGATCTCTGCCATCATCAAGGTGTTGCTCATGCCATCGGTGATTCCCGAGAAGTTGCTGCTGCCGCGGTAACTGAATGGCGCACCACCGAAGTTGACACCCGCCGAAGCCGTTTGTCCGTAGTTGGTGTTGCCCCAGTTGACCACATAGTTCCCGCGCCATCGCGACCAGGTATTGGAACCCCATTCGTTGTTCTGCATGCCACTGGTGGGGCATCCGAACAAAGAGATTTTCGCGCGTCGCGCCGGTTCATTCGAAGGATCGCTGAACTGCGCACTGAAGTTGATCGTATTGAACAAGGGGGCTTGATCGATGTAAGGACCGATTTGGGAATACCAGCCGTGATCGTCATAGTAGGCAGACGTGGGGCCCGTTCGGGCAGAGTCGCCGTTCCATTTGATTGTGCCCGGCGGCAATTGCCGCGACGTGTCGTGATAGTTGTGCATGGCAAGTCCCAGTTGTTTCAACTGATTCTTACACTGAGTTCGCCGAGCAGCCTCGCGCGCTTGCTGTACTGCCGGCAGTAATAGAGCGATCAGAACGGCGATGATCGCGATCACGACCAGCAGTTCGATCAACGTGAATGCACGTCGCTTTGAATAGACACTCATGCCCAACCCCCTAAAACGAAACTATCAATAAACGTAAACTATTTTGGAGCGGTCGAATCCGCCGCCGATCCTGATTCATTAAGGAGATCGAATTTGACGTTGTCATTGCCCGCGACGGCCAAATCGACGCCGTCCCGCTTGTCCTTCGGAACCAGATTTTCGATTTCGGGATAGGGAGTTGAATACTCGGTGATCATCTTGCCTGTGGCCCGGGTGATATTGAACATGACTCGGACCTGACCGACAGGCACATTCTTCGCCGTGAATTTGCCGTCGGCAATCTTCGCTTGGGCAACTTGCCCCTTCACATCCTTTCCGGGCATGAACTGCAGAGACCCTTCTTTGACAGGCTTGCCATCAATCGAGACCGTCCCCTGAATCGTGGCGACGGGAAACTTGGGCTTTTCCTCAGCACAACCCAAGGCGAAGACAGTCAGCATCGCGCAACCAAGACGAACCGCAAGCCTGGCAATGGACCGAACCGATTCCGCAGAGAGCGAGCCGTTTTCAAGACGCGCTAGAGACACCTTCATCGCAGCCTCGCTTCCCATGCAGAATGATGCTTGTCAATCAGGATTGTTAGACGTTTAAGAGAGCGTAAATTCCGGCAATTTCACGATCGCACCACCTTGATTGGCCGATTCGTGGGCACAAATCCCGACGCATGTCCAGTTTGCGCTTAGGGTCGCATTGGGCCAGGGATCCCGGTTATCGCGCAGAGCCGAGACGAATTCGTTAACGAGGTGTGGATGCGAACCGCCATGACCGCCTCCCTGGATAAACGACAAGTGCTCGGTGTCATGGATTTCAGACGGCAATGTGAACTTGCGGATCGGCTCTGGCAGCAGATGAGCGTAGTCAGGAACCGTGACCTTCTCGGGGATTTCCGGCTCGGGCTTTTTGGCCGTATGAATCACATGCGGCTCGTGTTCAACAAGTGTCCATTCAAAGCTGCGCTTCGTGCCATACACATCAAAACTTTCGCGATACTGGCGAGCAACGTCGTACAGGAAACGCCAGATATGCGCTGTCACGTCGCTGTCTTTCACCTTGATATGACACGACTCGACGGCGAACTTATTGCCCGACTTCTGGGCGATATCTTCGCGAACGGTTCCGGATCCGAAGCAACTGACGTACTCCGCACGACCGTTTAGCAGTCCCAAACAGGGGCTGACGACGTGCGTCGCATAGTGCATCGGGATCATCTTTTCCCAGTAGGACGGCCAGCCGTCCATGTCCTGCGGATGCGACGCCGCCACATGCTGAATCTTGCCGAGTTCACCCTTCTGGTACATCTCCTTGATGAACAAGAACTCGCGGCTATAGACGACGGTCTCGGCCATCATGTACTTCAGACCGGTCTGCTTCACCAGCTCGCAGATCTTCCGACAGTCTTCCACATTCGTGGCCATGGGGACCGTACACATCACGTGCTTCCCGGCCTTCAATGCCTCCATCGACATCCAGGCGTGTTCTGAGATCGGGCTGTTGATGTGGACAAAATCGACTTTGGGGTCCTTCAACACGTCGCTGTATTCTGTATAGCGAGCACCGATCCCAAACTGATCGCCGACTTTGTCCAGCTTTTCTTTATTGCGCTGGCAAATCGCATAGACGTTGGCGTCGGGCAACGCCTGATAGATCGGAATAAACTCCGAGCCAAATCCGAGACCGATCATTGCGACGTTGACAGGCTTGCCCATGAAGAAACTCCTGGTGTGATTCACTGAGGTATTGATGGAGATGTTCGAAGACGATGTTGAATTCCCGATTTTCAGGAACGTTCAGAAGATTAGCGATTCGCATACGCCGTTTCTTGTGCGAATCGGACATTTTTTGTTAACTATCGGACATGTCGCGTCGCCCTGCACAGATTTCGAATGTGGAATCGGCCGAAGAAAATTCGTTGCCTCCGGCAGATCCTCTCGAATTCCAGCAGATGTTTTTCACCCAAATGGGTGGGCCGCAACAATTTCAGCACCTGTTTGAACATCTTCCCGGCCTCTATTTTTTTGTGAAGGATCGACAGAGTCGCATGGTCTGCGCCAGCCAACCGTTCTGGAAACATCTGGGGGCCGCGTCAGAAGCCGAAATCATCGGGAAGATGGATGACGACTTTTTCCCCCAGCATGCCGCCGATCACTTCAAACGAGATGATCAATGGGTCATGTCCACGGGGCAATCGATCATTGGTCGCGTCGAACTGTGGTACAACGAGCAACGAGTTCTCGACTGGTTCGTCACCAACAAACACCCCGTCCGAGATACATCGGACTCGATTATCGGCGTGATGGGAATCGTGCGCAGCTATGAAGGACAGCGACGCAGCATGCAACCGTTGTCACTCATCGACTCGACGGTCGACTACATCAGAATGCATCATCAGGAAAAACTGACGATCGAAGATCTGGCCGCGCGAGCAGACCTGTCGCCTCGACAACTGCACCGTAAGTTTCGCGAAGTTTTCGGCCTGAGTGCCCAAGAGTTCATGGTCAAGACTCGCATCCAGGCCGCCAGCGATTCGCTGCTGCATTCGGACCTCTCGATCGCCGAAATTGCCGCCGACTTTGGCTTCTGCGATCAGAGCGCCTTCACTCAACTCTTCCGGAAGCACATGGGCCTGACCCCGCGCCGCTTCCGCTTGCGGTACGCTCCACAAACTCACTGACCGGCACTGATTTCGTCGAGTCTGGAAGTCGTCTGATTGTCATCTCAGCGACGCCCATCATTTCTGAGGCGTTAACTCAATCGACTTTACATCCGCCAGCGCTGGCAATGGACGAGACATGGGCTTGATTGTGATCCGTACCTCACCGGCCGGCAGCTCCAATTCTCCAAGAGAATCAGTTCGATAGTCGTCCCAGCCATCCGTCTTCTCGACTTTTTTCGACAAGGACTTCCCTGCCGCTTCGATGCTGACACGGTTGCCCGCTGCCGATTGATCGCACGCATATTGCCATTGGACCTGATACTTGCCCGCTTGCGGAACAATAATCGTCCAGACCACGATGTCGTCGGCACTACTCCACCAGCCCAGATTGCGGTGCTTTTCTTCGAGAACAATTGTCGATCCATAAATTTCGGCCTCGAAGGGAGTCAGGACAAATTTGCCGGACGCATCGGCCGCAACCACGCGTGGCTCATTACCGGCAAATGTTTTTCTTGCCGGTAGCGGCACGTTCAGTCGGATATACGCGATCAGTGCCGCAGCATCAGCGGGCTTCAGATCTCGTTCCAGTCCCTCCGGCATGAGCGACTTCGCATTGCTCAGAAGTTCATCCAGTTCGTTACGCAGCAACGTCGTCTCCTTGCCTTCGGCACCGCGAAGCGTAATCGTCTGAGCCGTTTCCGCAGCCATCAACCCGGTGTGTGTCACTCCGGACTTCGTGATCGCTGTAAATGTCAGGAACTTCGTCTCGACGGCGCGATTCGGGTCAAGCACCGCCGTCACCATGGCATCCGGCGATTTGTCAGTCAGCGACATCAAGTCGGGGCCCACGGAGTGTCCGACATCTCCCAACTTGTGACACTGCGAACACATTTTCTTGAACAACTGACTGCCATGCTGAGGATCGCCACCGGCCCGTACCGTCGGCAGATATTCGGCGACCAGCTTCGCGCGATCCGAATTCAAATCGATCGCCAGAACCTTCGCCGCTCGTGCTGAAGTACTCGGTGATTTGTCTTCCAGCAACCGCTGACGGATCGTTGCGTCGAAATCAGCCGGAGACAATTGCTTGGATTCCAATGCCGCGAGTAACTCATCACGCCAGACATTGCGGCTGAGCAGCACGTCGCTCGCTTTCGTCCGTAGCGACGGAGCCAGCGAGCGATAGCTTGCAAGCAAGACCTGGGCAACATTGTCCGACTTCACTCGTGCCAATGTCGATAGCGCGGCGGACTGCAGTTCGGGTGGAAAACGAGGTGTCAACAAATTGGTTAACAACTCAAGATCTGCTTGCGGTTCGGATGTTCGTCCAAGCACCCGCAACGCGGCGACACGATCTTCCAGTGGCGTTTCATTGTTCGCGGCGACTGTTCTCGCAGACTGGAAGAGGATCTGCAGTCGATCAGCAACCGGCCGGGCTTCAGGTCGAAGTTCCTTGAGCCATTTGTCCAAGGTCGTGAATCGACGTTCGAGTGATTCAAGGAATTGTTCGACCGCATTGTACTGCCAGCGTTCGAAATGCTGATCCGCAGATTCCGTGGCGCGGTTCAGCAGAGTGACCAGCGCCGCTTCGTGATTGAAGGCTGTCGCCTGTCCCAGAAGCTGCTGCAAGAGATCGGTCTGCTCAGTCCCTTTCTTAATGACTTCTGCCAGGACGAACTCCAAATTGTCGGAGTTCAATGAACTGATCACAGCGGCATCAAAGAGGACATTGGATAAACCGTGAGCCGGATCCGTTGCTACCCCCTGAACGGCGATCTGCCCGAGCAGCGACCCCGCCTGAGGATGCTTGATCTCGCCCAGTGTGTAAGCCAATTGCAGTCGGACTTGAGGATCCGTGTCATCCGCGGTCTTAACCAACGCTTGCCACAGCGATTCGTTCGGCTTCGGGAAACCGTCGCACAGGCGAACCGCGTGTCTTCGCACGCCCGCATCGGGATCATTGAGCGCCGTCGGCAGAGCATTTAGCAATGCCGTGCGGGCCTGCTCGCGCAGAGATTGATGCAGCGACAGCCCGTCGAGTGTACAGAGCGCGTGCAATCGTCCGAGCGTCTGAGCTTTATTTTTCGCACCACGATCTGTCGTGGTCGCATTTGCCTCGGAAGGTCGCGAAGTAGCGAGTGCCACTAAAAGAGGAATGGCTGAAGCGTCGGCTCGATCGATCAGTAGTTGCTGCGCCAAATCTCGCTGCCAGCCATTGGCATGCGAAAGCGCAGCGACCAAGAGAGGGATACTCAACTTGTTCAATCGAAAGACCGCACGCAATTGCTTATCCGTCGGTGCCACGCGCCAGATGCGCCCCTTGTCCTGGCCGGCCCGCAAATCCAATCGTTGCTGCCACTCGATCGGAATCCATTGTGGATGCTCGATGACCAGACGGTACATATCCGCGACGTACAACGCCCCATCGGGCCCCGTTTTGATCTGTGTGGGCCGGAACCAGTTGTCTGTCGATGTCAAGAATTCAGACTGCTCTTCTGTCTGGGCGCGTCGGCTCGTAAAGCTCAGGCCCTCCGGCTGCATCAGTTCACGGTGGACCAGATTGTGAACGGGTTCGCTCACGAAGATCTGCATCGAACCATCCGTGACATCGTCGCCAAGCACACTGTCGCGATACACCATGGCCGAGCACGCCGATGTAAACCGATTCGCCGTGTGGAAGTCATTGAAACGTGTCAGCGTTCGACTGGTCGGGAACACAGGAGACGCCCCCGGCGCGATCGAGACATCCCTTTGTGGAGTCGGTGCCACCAGAAAGGCATTGCGCTGCAGATAGTGGTCGTCGAGCAAATAGTGCCACATCGGTCGACTGTTGTTGTTTCCAAACCAGTTGCCCCAGTCATCACGATTGCGACCGAACTGCGTCTGACCGATCACAGGTTCGATGTCGCCGGTGTCGGGTCGAATGCGAAGGTCCCTTCCTCGAATATCGACCATCTTTCCTTCTGGAACTGGCCCGACGAGGGCGCCAACAACGCGAACCGTGCCGCCGCTGTCACCGTTCGCCAGATAGAGCCAGTTATCGAGGCCTCGCGAAAAGCCGTTCGCACGATGCTGCTGATTCCCTTCGGCAAGCCCCGTGAACAGCACCTGCTTCACATCTGCTTTGCCGTCGCCGTCCGTATCTTCTGCGTAGAAGATGTCGGGAGCGGCCGAGACCAGCACTCCCTTTTTCCAGGAGGTCACTCCATTGGGAAATGGAACATCATCGAGAAACAACGTCGATTTCTCGTACTCACCATCGCCATCAGTGTCTTCCAGGCAACGAATACGACCGCCCGGCTTCCCTTTCCCGTCGATCCCCTGCGGATAGTCCGCCATCTCGGCGACCCACAGCTTGCCATCAGGACCCCAATCGAGAGCGACCGGGTCCATGGTTTGCGGTTCATGAGCAACCAGATCGACGCGATAGCCTGGGGCCACTCGCATCGACTGTTTAGCAGCACGTGGCGATCGCGCCTCGGGCAACCGATCACCGAGTAACGAATCGAAAGGAATTCGCACGACGAAATCGGGAAGAGTATCAGTCGCTTCATTGATCCAGCACAGGCTTCGATCCTTCACGAAGAAACCATTGTCGGACTCGTCTGCCATCACGATTGGCGGCAACTCGATCTCGTCTGGCCGCCGATCTTGACGTGTGACTCGCAGCAGTTGTTCCGGTTTAGTCGGATACAACAGCCAGACGCCGTATTCGGCCGCGTTGGAAACAACCAGATCAAGCTGACCATCCTGATTGAGATCGATCAGCCTTGCTCCTCGTTTCCTGGCAAGTTCGTCCCACGAGATATCATTCTGATGTCGAAAAGAATTGATATTGGGGATCGGCAATTCTACGACTTGTTGCTTGTTCTCCTGCTCAGAAGTTGACGTTATTGTCGAAAGTCTGAATTCGCCGTCCTTCGATCGTCGCAGCCAAGTCAGGCGATCAACGCGGCCATCGCCATTCCAGTCGGCGTCGTGCGGATACGCCACTACCGGCTTGCCCTCAATTAGCTGCAGCAATGGCTCGCTCGCGTAAAGCTTGCAAGTCCATGTCTTGCCGGCTTCGTTCCAGTCCAAAGTTATGGCACCTTCATTGGCATTTACTACTTCGTAGCGTAATGAGTCGGCAGAAGGTTGAATTGAGAACCAACCGCGAGTCCAATCTTGGGGAGGTATCTCAGGTCGGTTCAGAAATGGCTCATGACTCAGATCGTACTCATTCCATTTCGATGCCACCGGATCCCAGTTTCGAGACCAACTCATTTTTTTATTGATTTGCAGTACGTCCATGAATCCATCTTGATTCACATCGGCGAGGCGAATGCATTGATCGGAACCGTCGGCACCGCGCAATGATTTCGCTCGCAGAACATTCTTGTTCAATCGCTGCACAGACTCGGCAAACGTCAAAAATTTGACCTTGTTCCCGTGCTTGGCGACTGCGTGATCGATTAGGTCAATCACCTGCTCGGCCTTGATCCAGCCGTGGGGATGGAAGACCAGATTGAAGACGCCCTGCTTCTGAACCGTGATGTCCAACGCCACCTTCAGATCGCGAACCGTATCGGGATTGTTGGGTTTGTGCAGATGATTGGCTGACCAGTCGCTGGGGACCATGCAGGGGAATTCCCAGCACTGATTCTGGATCACGTAGGGATAAGGATAGTTCTCAATGAGGTTCACAAATCCGTCGTGAACCAGATTGCCGCGTGCCAACTTTCGCGGAATGTACTTACGGAATTTCTCTTTCCCATCGGCATCAAACAGCAAGTCGCGAGAGATCGAGGGATCATCGGCCGTGTACAGCGTGAAGACCGACGAATCGAGCTGCAAGAATTTCCCGTTCGAAGTCGTCTTGTTGATGATTTCCGAGAACAGTCGAGGACTGACTGTATTCAATGAGTCGCAACACGGAGTCCGAAACGCGACCGGTTGGTTGTTTGGAATGGACGAAATCAAGTCGACGCATTTGTCATACGTCCCCTTGGCCTTGGCAAATTGCCCCTCACCTAGAATGGGACAGGGATGATCGGCCGTGTGACATTCCAGACTCAGTCCTTCTTTCAGCCATTCCTGGAGTTGCTGATCCTCTGGCTTCACCTGACAAGTCATGATGCTGACGGGAGCCCGACCATCGATCTGTTTCAGCCGTTGCAGGATTGGTCGCAGAAACGCTTCGTACTTAGCGGTATCTCGCATGTCATCGATCGCGAGAGTCACCACGCAATCGACTTCCGGATCGCCGACCCACTGAGGGGTGGTCAGCTTGGGAAACTCGCGATGCGGGAACCAGACCTCGTTCGATGTCAAATACGAGAGCGGGTTCCCTTCTTCGGCCGATGCCTCGATCACCACCGCAAATGCCACGATCAGGCCGATCAGCAATCCTGTGACGCTGGGCAGTAAAGTGTTAAGCAGGTCGTGGCCATGAAACCACCGCTGAGTCACCAGTTGTGTATCGGAGTCTGTCGCGACAAGGCTAGACCGCATCGAAATGCTCCCAATTCGTACAGGCGTCTCGTTGAGAATCGAATGTGACGATGTCATCATGCCGAGCCGTTTTGGCGACAGCAACGACAGAAACATTTGAATCACGCGCGCCCGTACTTTTCACGCGAGCGTCCTTATTTTCTGCAGCATTGGCGATTCCGCGACGTAAGAAATATTCGGTGACATGAGCATCCTGGGTCTCGATATTGGTGGCGCAAACATTAAGGCGGCAGATGGCAGTGGCCGTACGCTCAGTCGACCCTTTGCGATCTGGAAATATCCCGAGCAACTGGCATCGCAGATTGCCCTCTTGCAATCGGAGTTTCCATCGACCGACCAACTGGCAGTGACAATGACGGCCGAGTTAGCAGATTGCTTCACTACAAAAACGGAAGGCGTCCGCTTCATCCTTGATCAACTAAGCGTCGGCAATCAAAAGGAGATGCTCGTCTGGACCACGGCAGGCGAATTCGTCAGTGCCGAGACTGCTCGCCAGCAGCCGATGAAGGTGGCTGCCGCGAACTGGCATGCCTTGGCGACCTGGGTTGGACAGCATCACCTCCAGCAATCCGCGTCAACTGCGCTGCTGATCGATATCGGCACGACAACGACGGACATCATCCCTTTCACGAATGGCTGTCCCGCAACACTCGGCTTGACCGACACGACGCGTCTGCAGAGTGGCGAACTCTGTTACTCGGGGATCAGGCGAACACCCGTTTGCGCGATCGCGCATAGCGTTCCCTTCCGTGACAGCTACTGTCCGCTGGCCGCAGAATTATTCGCGACGACGCTCGATATCTATCTGCTGCTGGGTGAAATCCGAGAGGATGAGAGCGACCTGGAGACAGCCAACGGCAAGCCTGCAACAAGGGCTGCCGCTCATGATCGCCTAGTGCGAATGCTGTGTGCCGATCGTGATGAGATCTCCTTCGACGAATCAGTGGATATCGCCAGATTTCTGGCAGATGTGCAACGACAACGTCTGGCCGGCGCACTCGAACGAGTTGCTCAGCGCTTCGGCGGCTCGATTGATCATGTGATCGTCTCCGGCTCGGGAGCATTTCTGGCACGGCGACTAATCGCCGATCACCGCCGTCTGCGAGGGGCGACTGTGATCTCTCTCGATCAGCTTTTGTCGCCCGGAGTTGCTGAAGCCGCCTGCGCTTACGCCGTAGGACAGTTGGCCGCGAACAGGCCGGCGCAGTGAGTCATCTATTTAGAGCGCATCCCACCTAACTGTGGAGTCCCGCGAGCGAAAACCCACTGTGTCTAACCCATGTTTCAACGCGACACGGAAGTGCGACCCGCACTAATCTGCGTCATTCTGCGAAATCTGCGGATCAATATTCTCCTCTGCCGATTTCTCTAGATGCCGCCTGACAGTTCCAGCAGCAGTTTCTCTAGTTGGATTCGCTCGGGAAGGCGACTACCTCCCTTTAGCCCGGCGTCGGTGGCGAGCAAACGATTCAGGATTTGCTCGGCTTTGTTCCGCCCAACCCGGCGAAGAAATGCCTGACTGGCGGGGACCGCCTGCGGAAAGACCCCCGACTGACGAAGAGCTTGATCGAGTGGCATCGTTCGCGAGAGGTCTGTCGCTTGCGCGAGCTTCTTGAAGACGAACGAAATGCCTCCCAATAGCTTCGGCCCCGCTTCGCCAGCCGTCAGCAGTTGATCAAGTGCCCCGATTGCAAACGCCAGGTCACCATCGCGCGCTGCATCGGTCATCGCCCATGTCGTCTCGGTCCGCCATCCCCCGACCAAGGTTTGAACGTCTGCAAACTCAATCTTTGCTCCGGCACCGACGTACGTCGCGAGTTTCGAAAGCTCCTGATCGAGCATCCCCAACTCGTCGCCAACCAGTTCGATCAGCAGCACCGCCGCATCGCGACTTAACGATTGGTGATACGTGTCTTTGGCCGAGTCCTGCAACCACTTCAAGAGTTGCGGGCCTTTCAGTTCCGAACAATCCACGTCGAGACCGCTGGCTGCGACTTGCTTGGCTAGCCGAGTCGTCTTAGTCCACGTCTTCACGTTCAGGACCAGGACAGACTTTTTCGACGGTTTCTCGACGTACTTTTCCAGGCCACTTCGGTATTTCGTGACAAATTCGTCGGCATCATCGACGATGATCAGCCGCCGGTCACTCCACATCGACATGGTCCGCAATTCGTCCGTGACGGACTGCAGATCGGCATCGCGACCGATGAACGAAGTCAGCGATGTTTCATCATCGTTGATCACCAGCTTCTTCAGGATCGTCAGCACCGATTGCTTCAAATGACGCTGGCCGCCGGACAACACCGTGACGGGCGGGATTTGATCAGGAATCTGCTTCAAGAATTCGATAGCATGCATGGACGCAAGTTCTTACAAGGTTTCAACAACCGCCTGCCGACAGGTCTCGCCAGACGCCAATTGACCGCTCCCCCTATTTGGCATACAAGTCCACTCTCGCAAGCGGCGAGACAGGAACAAGCTATGTCCATTGTCGGAGCGGAATCGCAGCAGGCCAGATTAGACCACAGCCGTGGCGCGAACTCCACGATCAGGCCAGAGGCCCCCTCTTCGCTGCTGTATTCGCTGACCGATCTGATCCGCAGCAATCATGGTCAGACCTACACCTGCCCGGGTGAATCGTATCAAATCTCGCGAAGCGTTCACCTGGCACGTCTGGCCTCGGGGTTCGCCGAGTGTCGAACGTGCCCTCAGAACGATGCCGTCCAAAGATCGTCAATGACCACGTCGACTGCCGAGTCGATCCCGACAGGGTCACTGGTGACCAGCAACGGCATTCGCGGGACGTATCTGAATGAAATCGATCGCTCCCGCGCGACCAATTGGGGTGCCGCATTCGCCTCATTGCTCTGGGACGAGCAACCCCGAATTGGCCGCGCCATTGACGCCAGCGAATCGCCGCGACCAACTTCATTGATCAATGCGACGATCGTACGTCCAGGTCCGATGGTTGTGATCGGCTTTGACGAGCGGCCTTCGTCGCCTGACATCGTGATGGGAATCGCTCTCGGCCTGCGACGAATCGGATGTCAGGTCGTGGATCTGGGGCAGACCACCGGCCCCTGTTTCCGATTCGCCAGCCATCATCTGAATGCGGCAGGCGGCGTCTTCGTGACCGGAGCCGGCTGCAATCCCGCGTGGACGGGGTTCCAGTTCACCGGCAGCGGTTCCATCCCGTGGATGCAGCCTGAAATCCTGAGGACGATGGAATTGCGCGCGAAGACGACCGTCGTTCGACCAACTCGACATGCAGGGACGCAACGAGCCTTTAACGCGGCCGTTCCGTACGAAGCGGGGTTGTGGAAGTTGTTTCATGCATTGCGGCCTTTGCGAGTTGTCTGCGGTTCTGCGACGCGTCAATTGCCAAAGTTACTCGACCAATTATTCGCACGGCTCCCCTGCCAGATCACGCACGAGATCCTTCCAGTACGACGCCGAGATCTGGATAACCCCAGCGATGCCGATGTTCAGCGCGTGGCCATCGCAACAGTTCAGGGGGAGCATCACCTGGGAATTATCGTGGATGATGATGGCGAGCGCTGTGCCTTCGTCACCGATCAAGGTCAACTGGTCTCCATCGCTGAGTTGTTACGACTACTAACCCTGTTCGAGCTGCACGACCATCGCTCTGCCAGAGTTGTGCTGGATGATCGGCTCGATCCGCAGATTGGAAGTTCGCTGCAATCCATCAATCCTGCGTGCCAAGTGGAAACGACTTCGGTCGCGGATCTGCCGAATTCATTGATCCATTACAACGCCGATCTCGGCCTGACCGCCGATCATCGCGTCTGGTTTGGTGGAGCCTATCCGGCCTGTAACGCGATCCAGACATTAGCGCGGGTCCTGCAGGCGCTGAGCCTGAGCGATGCGCCCATGTCGGAACTATTGCAACGAGCGGCGTAGATCGCAGTGTGCAGTCTCCTCTCTATCCACCGAGGGGCAGCGATACGATTCCGATCACGGCCATCACGACCAACCAGACAATTCCCAGGGCGTGCCAGAACCAGGTGCAGATCGTGACACCGAAGTAGTACTCGTGGTCGTACCGATCGGCGAAGGCTTGAACGGTCACGAAGACTAGAAACATCAACGCGACCACAAAGTGCATCGCGTGCAACGCCACCATCACGGCGACATACGGTGCCGCCGCCGTTGAGATATCCTCGGGACGCTGCTGACGGATCAAGCTGGTGAGGGCATAAGTCTGCATCGCCACAAAAAGTGTCCCGGCCGCCAAGCTGATGAGCAGATGCCGCCGAAATGGAACCTGCCGTTCTCGACGGACGAATGCGCAGGCTCGCGAGAGTGACCAGCTACCGATCAACAGTAATATCGTGCTGATGATGAAGGCGCGCGGGAAATGGTTTGGCGGCAGACTGGGGGCAATCGGCAACAGTTTCAGCAATGCGGTGCCGATCGCGATTGCAAGTAGCAGCAACAAGGCCGATACGACAGCGAAGCGGACGGCAAATTCGCTGTGACTTGGCAAGATCAAAGGTCTCACTGAACCCGGACGACACCAACGTTCGAATCGCTCTTCAAATCATTCCGTTGTCACTGGCTCGACAAGAATCTGAGCCGCCGCGGGATGTCCCAGCGAGATTGACTGGCCGTCAAATTCCGTGGTCACGATACCGGCTTCGGCACTGTTGTGGCGAACGATGCCTTGCTTCTGCAATGTGAATCCGGAATCCGACAGGAACCGTAAAAACTCGGCCCCCTGATCGACAACACGCACGATCCGCACCGATGTCCCGGCGGCGATTTTCGAAAGCGGGACCGCGTTCGAATCGTTAACTCGCATCTGTCCGTCGGCGCTGGGAATGGGATCCCCATGCGGGTCGGTGCAGGGCTGCTGCAAGTAGTCGTCGATCCGATCAATCAACCGATCACTGACGGCATGCTCCATATGCTCGGCTTCTTCGTGGACCTGATCCCAGGACAAATCCAATGTCTTCGCGAGGAACAGTTCGATCAAACGATGCCGCCTCAGCATCCGCATCGCAACGGTCCGACCTTCCAGAGTCAACCGGACACCTTCGTACGGTCGGTATTCGGCGTGCCCCCCTTCCGCCAGCGACTTCATCATGCTGGTCACCGTTCCGGGTGACACCGACATGGAAGTGGCCAGCTGACCTGTCGTGACCCAATCAACGCCAGTCCGCAGCGTCGTCTGAAGCACGGCCTTCAGATAATTTTCGACCGTCAATGTCGTCATGAGCGTCAGTGGTGTCCAAACGGCAGAGAAATGGTGAGCAACAACGAACTGCTCACTCATTCTTACGAAGTCAGCGGTTCTCGCCAACGCCTGAACCGAAATGAATTGCCAATTGTGAACATCTCGCTGCGAGAGACAAAATGCGATCGCAACCGTCAGTTGGCCATTGTCCGCGATTCACTTGCATCGTCAAACTGGATGCGAGCCAGTTTGGCATATTCGCCATCGAGTTGCATCAATTCCGAATGGCTACCTGATTCGACAATTAGTCCCTCGTGCAACACGTAGATCCGATCCGTCCGTTTCAGGGCACTGATTCGATTCGAAACCAGAAGCGTCGTTCGACCGTGCTGGGCCGAGGCGATTGCCTGCTGAATCTCGTGCTCGGTCTCGGCATCGACCGCCGCAGTCGCATCATCCATCAATAAAATCGGAGGATCCAGTAACAAGGCCCGAGCAATCGCCAATCGCTGCCGTTGACCTCCGGAGAGGTTCGCGCCGTGCTCACCAATCAAGCTGTCATAGCCTTCAGGCAGATCAGCGACAAATTCATGGGCTGCCGCCAGCCGCGCGGCTTCCTCGACCTGCTTCAAATCGGCTCCAGGTTGTCCGAACGCGATGTTTGCCGCCACGGTGTTACTGAAGAGGAAACTTTCCTGAAACACCAAGCCAATGTTGCGACGCAATTCCTGCAGGTTGAACTGCCGAACATCAATTCCATCAATTAGAACTCGACCTGCATCGGCATCATAGAAGCGGGCGATCAGATTGAGCAAAGTCGTCTTACCCGCTCCTGTTTCCCCAACCAGGCCGATAATCTCGCCCGGTTCGATCTGTAGTGAAACGTCTTGCAGGACGGCTTCGGCCGGTTCGCCCGCGTTGGTCCCAGCCGGACCCCGATAGGCGAAACGCACGTTCTCGAACGAGATTCGTCCCTTGGCTCGATCTAACGAGATCGCCTCGACGGGGCTGTCGATCTCGACTTCGGCGTCCAGGACAGCAAAGACGCGTTCGGCTCCTGTCAGACTTGTCTGAGCACTGTTCGCAATGTTGATGATATGGCCGACTTGATTGGCAAATTCGTGAATCAAGTTGGCAAACACGAACAAGCCGGCGCCCAATGGCAGTTGGCCCTGAATCACCAAGGCACCGCCATATCCGATCAGGACCAGCTGGTTGATCTGCGTCAGGAATCCCATTGTCGGCTGATAGACACTCAGCTTCCAGAAGATGTCGTATTTCTGATCCTTCAATTCTCGATTCACCGTTTCAAACCGAGCAATCTCATCCTCTTCGCGAGCGAACCCCTTAACAACCTGAATCCCCTGCACGTTCTCTGACAATCGCAGAATCAACTTGTCATTCAAGTCGCTGCTGCGTTTGTAGAGCGGTCGGACGGCTCGGGAGAACAAGACCGCTCCCACCCACAGCAGCGGCGAAGTTAGCAAGCAAACGCAGGCGAGTGTGGCATGCACCGACAGCATGTAGACCAGATAGACGCCTAACGAGAGTGCCACAGTGAGCACCTTCAGCAACACCCCATCGACGAATCCTCGCACCGCCTGAACATCACCAGCCACCCGGTTGATGATCGAACTGCTGTCGTTGGTGTCGAAGAAATGAAAGCTCAAGCGTTGCAGCTTGTCATAGACATCGGTCCGCAATTGGATCACGATCTGTTGACTGAGCGCGGCGCCCACGATGGCGGTGACAAACTTCAACGCCGCCTGGATGACGGCCACCGTCAGGACCAAAGTGGCCACGACGCTGATCAACGTCATCGGTGACCAGTTCGATGGCGGGGTCAAACCGAGTGGCCATTGCGGGATCGGACTGTCGGGCTGCAATGCCCTGCGCAGCACATCGATTCCCAGTCCGGCCAGTTGCAGCCCCGTTAAGTTGAGCGCGACGAGCAACAGATTCAGAATCAGCACCGCCAGGCAGTTGGTGCGAAACTGCCAGCCCAACCACAGCATCCTTGCGACCAGTCCCCAATGCGAGGCGGCCACGGGCTTGGTCGGCGCGTTCGCAGGGACAGCAGGTGAAACAGCGGACACGGGAGGCTAGCTCGAGTAGGCAGGATTCCGTCGGCAGGCGATGTAGCGAGGATGAACGGGATGAATGATCGCGTCAAGGCTGCTCGCCTCATTCATGCCAGGGATCACCAATTGCCAATGTGAGGCTTGTCGATTGGGGTCAAGAGAAGGCGAGCCACGGATTGACACGGATGAACACGGATTTTGAGGCGACTCTGCACGACACAACCTCGCAGTTGGGTGGCACGTCCCTGAGTCTTCGAAGGGCGTGGTAAGGAAAGCAAAGACCACGCCCTTCCCAAAAGCGTCAGGGACGTGCCACTCACTGGGCCGGGACACAACCTCCCTCGGCGCGGAAGAGGATAGAGGGTGACACCACGAAGGACACGAAGAGCACGAAGATGGAATTCCGCGTTCCGTTCTCTGACCCCTTCGTGCTCTTCGTGTCCTTCGTGGTGTCACCCTCGCAAATTGAGCCATATGTCGCCGCGCGCCTGTTCGGCTGCGTGACACAACCTCCCATTCTACTCTACCAAGGGAGTTGTTCGCAGATTGGCGGTCGGTTGTCAAAGGACCTCCATCAATTGAATCAGATCTCGTGTCGACATCCTTTTCTGTCGTCCCTTCCGGGACTGGCGTTGTTCAGCCATCGTTAACCCACCGATAAATCGGTGGGCTATTGTCGGCCGTCCCTCCGGGACTGAAAACTCCCGCCTGGGTAAAGCCGACCTGGTCGACGATCCGCATCAAGTTATCTACCATCTTTCGGCAGGTTGGGCCGTGAGGCTTTCGGCGATTGGAGCCAAAGTGGTGTCGGGCCACCACACTCCAAGGTCGCTGCTGATCGGCATTCAATTGTGAAAAAACAATCCCGCCTGGCGGGCTTCGGACTCAGGTTGTTTTGCGCTGATCAAGCCTCAAATCATGAGGGCTGACTGGCATCCCGATTGTCATTCTCTTGTGCCATGAAACAGGTGACTCGATCAATCCCCTATTTCACATTTTTGAGCAATTCATGCGAGGTTTTTGTCGGGTCTGGAAAGCTCTCAGTACGGTGGGTCGACCTCGCCCGATCACTGAGCGAAGTCGGCGACATCAGGAAGGATCGCGCTCGTCGGCTCGAACATTACGAAATGGCAGAATTTGTCAGTCCATGGCAGGGTTTTGGGGGTGTCTGCGATTTTGTCACCAGATGTCTAGCGAGATTTTGAGAATGACGGGTGTTGAACTGACACATCGATCGGCCCCCCCAAACGAAAAACGGCCACACGCGTTGACCGCTGATTTAAAGCGGTCAACAGGTGTGGCCGTTGGTTACGGTCCACAGAGTTCTTCGTACCCTTTAAGACATCAGCGTTATGCCACCCTCGCGTGCGCGGAGCTAGAGGAAGTTGCCGATTTTTGACAAATCGTCAGCGAAAAGTCTCGTCCTGAACGGAGACAGCGCGATTAGGGGAGGCGAAGCCTGTAACGCGGACTGACAGATTTTGACACCCCAGGACAATTTTTGACATTGGGGGACAAAACAGGCCTGTTTTTGGCGGTTTTCCTCAAAAAAGTGGATGTTTTGTGACAGATCGCACTCGTCTCGATTCAGATCAATTCACGAGCTCATCTCTCAGAGAGGCACTGAGTCACAGTGAGGATTTGTAGCTCAAGTCGCCAGAGCTTTCGCGTCGCGGCAGGTGAGGTGAAAAAGGGGATGAACCTTTTTAACTACGAGCATTTGCTAACGTTCGAAACTCTTTGCCACACCGATAAGACACTGGCAGCTCAAAGCCGCCGCCAGTGCCACCCGGCGCAGAGAAGAGAACCATCTGAGACGGCGTCAGACAGAGGCCGGGACAGCATGCGATGGCGAATTTCAGTTCTGGCACTCCGGGCCGGGCGACGACCGAAACCTGGATCACGACGGAACGATCTGGGCCGCGATTGACTAGATTCATCTGAATCCGGTTCGTCGGGGCCTGTGCACTCGTCCAGTTGACTGGTCATGGTCGAGTGCCGGGGTGTTCACAGGACTAACAGGACCATTCCCCATCGACCGAGTCTCGTTGCCTCCTGACCCACGAAGCCGAAGGCAGGAAGAGCACGACCTTGTCGAAGACTCCAAAATCGTGGCACCCTTTGCTGAATGCTTCCGATGTCTATCCAGGCACTGTGCAAAGGTGAGGGGAAGGCAAGGCATGCGCACCCGGCGAATCACTGCAACGCTTTCGCGATCTGACTGAGATCATTTCTATCAAACCCGTCTAACTGCATTAGCTGATGCAGCTGCTCTCCATATTCCGCAAGATACATGCTTTCCGGATCAACATCCTGTAAAGCGAGTAGTGCCTTCAAATTACCTTCGTCATCAATACGACATAAAAGCAAGCTTCGTTGATACAGTTCGAAAACCTCCGCAAGCACCGCGACAGTCTCCAGAGAGAGGTCGCATTCTTCCGAATAGCTTCCCGATCGCAATTTATAGACCTTTGGAGCGGCACAAAGCTGCAATAAACCAAGCTGACGATAAGTAAGTTGGCCGGCCGTTTTGAGAGCATAGTTGATTGAATCTGGCGTAAACCGCGCATCGAAAGCCGCTGTGGTAAAGATATTCGCGTAGAAGCGTGCCTTGCGCTCTTCGTGTTCGTCTCGACTCTTGATGATCACCCCTTCCAATATTTCTGCTGCAGGAGGCCGGGCCGACATCGCGTCAAAAAATCCGTCGTGCCTCAACTTGCTGCCGCATTTCAACTTGTCATTAATTTGCGTAATGGCGATCGCGACCGCGGCGCCAGCGCGAATTCTATCTCGGTCTCCTTGAATCCTGTTGTGTAGTGATATACATGCTTTCCGAAACACTCGAATCAGAATGGGGCCTAAAGCACTTCCTACCACACTGCCGACTGGGCCACCAAGTAGGCCGATGGCAGCGCCGGCGGCGCTTCCGGCAATTTCGCTACCTGGCGCAATTAACGCATAAACCGTGCTGTCGTCGTTGTTATCGTCCATTGATCTCGCCGCAAAAATATTTGTTAGAGCGGAAGGGGTATTCGCAAGGCTTCCAACGTCACCGGGAGAGTTGCGGATCACTCAACTTCTCGTGATAGTCGAAGAGCCTAGTTGATGCCGCGACAGTGGGCTGAAACGGAATCCGGGGAGTGCTCACCCTGACTCGCACGATGATGAAGCGGGCTCGCATTTCGATGGACATCGAAAATCAAGAGATTCCCGTGAATACCGGCGGGAATTCCTATGCTGCTGCTGGGCCGGTCGGAAGGAGCAGGATCATGTGATGACAAGTGAAGTCCGTCGGACAACCATTGCAGTTTGCCGAAACTCGCTGGTGCTTGGACGTGTGGTGTTTCCACTGCTCTAAGGCTTCCAGTAAGACTAGGGTGCAACCGATGGACTTTTGCACCGACTGTATAACATTATCGACCGTACCCTTTCGTAGGTAGCCGAGCATCGCTCCGTGACTTGAAAATGGAGCATACCTACACTCTAGAAAATTATCGTTTATCTCCTTCACGTAGTCTGCCACAGCTCCGTCTGTATCGAGGACTTTGGCTTCGATTGGAAATGACGCCCGAAGATTGGCTCGAAGTATGAAGGCGAGGTCTGGAGCTTTGGGTTGTCCTCCGCCGGGATCTCGTCCGTGGTCTTCAAACGGATGATGCTCAAGGAAGAATGGCGTCTGATCCTTCATCGCATCTCGAATGCAGTGAGCGAGAACTTGATTCAGACCGCGCTCCAAATGCTCCATGTCTTGGGTGAAGTCAATCTGCAACGTAGTGGTCAGATTTTCGGTCCCTGTCCACACATACCGCATGAGCGCAGAAATAGCGTCCTGTCGCCACGGCGCAATACTCGTGGCGAAGTCGCCGGGGATGGGGTAGGCTGCCTCAAGCGGTGATGGTCTACGAATCTTCGATCTCCCTCAGGAATATCGATGGTTGAATGAGGTCGGCGGCGATGTCGTCAGCATCGCGCATCGCACTCGACCGAGTCCAATAACGTTCCTCGTGCGGCTTGATGATATAGGCAACAGGAACCGTCTCTCCCTCAGCTTTTTCAGAGATGTAGACTCGCAAGACACGCCGATAGAAAATATTGCCGCCGGCAGTCTTCTCAGAAAGGCCGAGGATCATTTTGCGAGCCTTCTCGACGGATAGCTCCTGTATGTCGGTCGTCGGGAAACTGCCGGCAAATTTGATGGCGACGATGTAGTAAGGAAAATTTGTGTTG
Source organism: Schlesneria sp. (assembly GCA_028291515.1). Taxonomy (GTDB): domain Bacteria; phylum Planctomycetota; class Planctomycetia; order Planctomycetales; family Planctomycetaceae; genus Schlesneria. The sequence continues at coordinate 138,954 of JAQGHU010000106.1, read as the reverse complement.
AGCGTAGGAATGTATGCCACCGATGAAATTGGCTTGTCGTTCCCAAATCCCGATTTAAGCGTGTCGATCAACCAGCAGCAGTAAGTCTTCAATCGGTCGTGCCGTTTGCGGGACCTGATTGGCATCCTTCCCGCCGAATTACGACCTCCTTTGAAATCTTGAAGCGTGTACGTGAAGAAGTCTTCGACCAACGCCTTCTCGCACTTCGAGAGCGAAAATAATTCGAATACCGACTTGTCGATCGAGGCTTCACTGGACGATGAGAGAGTTTTGAAGGATGCACTCGTGTTCTTCAGAATGGGAACCTGGGTGAGGTCCGTCTGCCGGAGAGTCGGACGGTAGCTCGCGAGTCGTCCGGAACTCATGTAGAAAAAATGTACGGCGAGGGAGCTTCGAAGGGTGAGCGCCAATGCTGCCAAATCACCTTCATTGGGACCTGCGATTCCATAGAACGACTGTGAGAACATTAGAACGTCTGCGTCTTCGGTCGATGTCACGACTACACAGCGGAATCGAAAAGAATCCACTGACCACGATTCCTTCATTACTAACAGCGGCAGCTTGTAATTCGAAAGCTCACGGGCACGCTCAAAGTAGATATTGTCGTTTCGTTCGAAATCAGATGCTTGGGCGACGCTAGGGCATTGCGCCCACATTTGGGGGCGCTCAAGTAGCGGAATGTCCTTGGACTGTGGGGATGGTGAAACCGGACAAAGTACAATGACGAAATCACACGACTGCAGGTCGGGTGACTGTGTTCCAACTACATGTACGACTTTGATTCGCGCGGAGAGCCCTGTCGGAATTTCTCCAACGCTGGGCTGATGCTGTTTAAGGCACACGACCCCGACCGATTGTGCTTGCGTCGTTTTCGCTTGCAGAGCTTCGGTTAGCAGCCGAATAAAACGATTTGTCGGATCGGAGCCGCTGATATTGATGAACGTACACTTTTCTAGGCGTGGGAGTTTGGGAAGAGTACGACCCCGTTGGAAGCCCCGAGCAATCCTCCAACCGGGATTCTTCGTAGCTTCCTTCAATGTTTTGTAATTCCTTATGAGTCGTTGCGTCAGCTCCAAGTCACGTCGACCACCCCACGCAAAAGCACTCCACACAAGCGGCTCGTTGATCGCCTCTATACGTCGAACCCAATTCAAATCTTGCGCTTCAAGAACGATCGTGTCCTTCATGCCCACATCGTAAACGGGTTTCGGGGACCAGTACGAAATTAGGTCTTCGTCCCCACGGATAGGCGAGAGAATGACTATGCACGACGGTGCGACTGCGTTCGGGAAGAGTGTGAACCTGAGAGCGGAGAGGTTCACGATCTCCTCGACATTTAATTGTTCAAACAACTTCCTGCGAAGAACCTTAGCAGTCTCACTCACGTTGAAGAGCAAGGAACCTGCGGGTTGGATCATACAAACGACGCCGTCATCCTTGACGAGCTTCGCAGCTTTGGGGAGGAATAATGGACCAACTTGATCGTCCGGTATTGCCTTATCCCACTCGTACATCTCGGCCCACCGAGTCGCTGTCTGGGTTACGGTTTTCTCCCCCCAGGGTGCGTTGCCAACAATGAGGTCGTAGGTCTTGGAATTTTCTTTCGTCTGTATGCCCGGCATCGTCTCTTGAAAGAAGTCCCCATGCCGAAGCGTCACTTCTTGCAGGTTGGGAAACTTGACTTTACGCCAATAGTGTCGCGGATCGATCTCGTCGCACATCGCCAAGTACAAGCTGAATGAGGCGACTCGAATTGCTTTAGGCTCGATATCGCAACCAAAGAGCTGTTGTTCGAGAACACCTCGCAGGAATGCTGCGCTAGGATTCTTGTTGGGATGGCAGTTTCTCCATCGGTTGACGAGTCTCTGAAATGTTTTCACGAGGAAAACTGCCGACCCACACGCCGGATCGAGAACCTTAAGGTCGTATTCATCTCCGCCCCACGGCAATACTCGATCGAGAACGAAGTCGACGACGTGCGGTGGGGTGTAGTGGTCTCCGACCCCCCCATCTTCCCCCTTTTTTGTGACGAACTCCTCGTAGATACTGCTAATGAACTCCAGAGGGATAGCGTCGAAGGAGTACAGCGGCCAGAGTGATTTCTGCCCATCGCTCAACTGCACGTCGCCGGAGACGAAGTTGCTTAGTGTCCGCAAATGGTGCGGCTCGACAATCTGCTTCTCAGCCGCGAGCCCGGCCGGAAATAGGTCACCGTTGAATCGTCGATTCAGCCAGCGAAAAAGTGAATACGTGTCCGTCTTGCTGGAGAGGACATCGGACAAGTTTTGATGCTGACTTCGAAATACTCCCTTTTGATGAAGCGACTCAAAAACCTTTCCGCTCAGAGCCGGATTCCCCGCTTTGTCCTTCCGTTGACAAAGAAACTGAATGAAGATGAGACGGGCCAGTAGGTCGTGCGCAACGTCCGAGGGAAGGTCAAGACTCTCTCGGATGTACGAAAGATTTCTAAGTAGACTTTTGTCCGCTCGATTGGACTCTTGAAATCTTTCCGGATATCGGGCAATGAATTGGCCGGAAGCCAATTCAATCCAGTGTAGAACGCCAATGAGGCGGTCGATGTCGTTACCGCTTCGCAGATCAAACTCATCAATGGATTGCGGTTGAATCGTCGGGTCAAGGTTAGGCGTCTCGTAGCAACTCCAGGCCCGAACCAAGTGCTTTTCGACGGTGACCAACAACGGAGTGCGGCAGAAATTCCAGGCGAGTCGCTGGACCTCGTGAAGCATCTTGGGCGAGAGCGCGCGGTTGAATTGGCAAAGTAACCCTACGGGTTCCTCGGAGTCCTCGGCCTGCGGGTTTTTCGTGAGAACTCCGACCTTTACTCCTCGTCCTCCAGCTTGCAAGCGAAGGGGTTGCTCCAACTTCCGTTGAGCAAGTCGGGCATAGATTTTCGCCCCAGAACCACTTGGGGAATCAATCTCATCTGGCGTGGGCCAGTCGAGCTTTTCATGCAAGAAGTCGAGTGCGGTACTGCCCATGTGCGGAACCTAGGTTTTTGATCATCGCATAGGGAACCGTCCCCGCCTGTCGGAACCGAAAATGGCAACTGTAGGCAATTGCAGGACACCGTTGGTCACTTGTGTCAGGCTCTTAGTTTACGGAATGCCAAAAAGGGTCGCAAGGACACGAAGGCTACGTGAATACACCGTGGATCGCTACGTAATTCTGGTCTGGCAAGAGTGCCGATAGCAACGACGGTCACTCTGTCGTGTCCAATTCAGCAGGGGTGGTATTGCGTAACTCTCAGAAGTCGATGTGCCAAGTGCTCTTCTGTACTTACGATGATCATCGAAATTTCTCCACAATTCGGACGGCCATCGTCATGTGACTGGAGTTCAATGACGAACGGACTCATCCTGAGCGTTCAGTGATCTGCGTTGTCAGGTCTGCGATTTCGATCACCCGCCGCGTAAGAAGATGAAGCACTATGACAATGGTGAGCCTCATTTCCTGATCTGCTCGTGCTGTCGGCAATTGAAACTGTTGTCCAAGAATCAAAGCCGGCTCGGTGAAGTTGGTGGCCAGGCATTTCATGGGAACGGAACGGCCGGCCATTCAGGCCTCAAGAATCATTTTTGTGGGCAGGTGACCCGGCCTAAAAGGGCCAGGCTGGGTGAACGGCCGGCCCCTTGGGCCTCAGGAAATTGCGCTTGGCCGGGGCTCTTGAAAGTGAATCGCACGCCCGCGGGACTGCGACAGAGTTGATCGGAGCGAGTTGAGAGTCGAGGAGAGTTTGAATGCCGCCCCGAACATTCACGAGCAGTCGCTGCTCTTCGCTACACTGATAAGACACTGGCAGCCGGCGCCTTCGGCGAGAGAGTTGATTGGAGTGAGTTGAGAGTAGAAGAGAGTTAGAGGCCATGCGCTCTTGCGAGCCTATTCGCATCGGCACTGGTTGTCCCAAAGCGGCCAACCAGTGGCACGGCACATCGACTTCCTAGCGTTACGCAACACCAACTCGGCCAACCTGCCGCCCCCGAGCGCTGATCACTTTTGCGTGTCGTACAAACTCATCTTGCACCTTGGCAGCGCTCTCTTCAACGCTTTGGCGGTTCCGGGATCGAGCTTCGTTCGTAGCTTCAATTCCCTCAGTGTTTTTAGCTTGGCAACCGCGGCCACGATCTCTGGGACGATCACCAGCTCCTCGATGGTTAAGTCTTCGAGGGACTGTTCTGGTGGGAGCGAGAAGGCGACTTTGGTATCGCACTGTCGAATCAGCGGGAATCCCGTATCGACCGCGGCTTGCCTAAGGCAGCACGACCTTGTCGAGGACTCCAAGATCGTGGCACCCGTCGACAACAAACCTGTCGAATGTCTCTGTTCTCCGTCCTCATTCTCGTTCCGTTGTTTGTCGATCCAACTTCCGCAGAGTAACGGGATTTGAACGGCGGATTGCAACTTCACTGGGGGCTCCCGCTGGTCGACCCAGCCACGCCCGTTGCTAAGAATGAGGCGGGTGAGTGCTGATGGCGAAACGCTGCTACGTTATGCTAGGGGGCACGCGTTATTTGATCCGTCGCCCTTTCCGAAAACTCCGCGCTGATGAATGTGCCTGGTCCAAACGTCGATTCGCCTGCCGCGGCACTCGCGAATTCGCAGGCTTTGAGCCGGAAGAATTTGCTGGCGCGGGACTGGCATCGTCAGGTGTTGACCACATCGATCGTGATCATTGTGCTGGCGATGGTGCTGCAGGTGCGATCCGATCAGAGAGTGTTTGTTTCCGGCGTGGCCGCAGTACCTGTTCCTGAAACTTGCGGGATGCAGATCATGTTCGGACGCCCTTGTCCCGGTTGTGGACTGACACGCAGCTTCATTCATCTGGCCCATGGCGATTGGCGAAGTTCGCTCGCCATTCACCGGATCGGTTGGCTGATAGCACTGTTGGTCGTGTGCCAGATCCCCTATCGACTGCTCGCCCTGTGGCGACCGGAGTTGACCGTTGCCCCCTTGTGGGTGTGGATCATTGGAGCCATCGTTGTCATCGCTCTCTCGGTGAACTGGATCTACAACCTGGTTCAGGAATTCAGCCGTCTATGAATGTCCGGCACTTCAGGCCTATGGAGGTCCAATTATGGGCTTAGTTCCAGGGCCGAAGGGCCCTGGCTGGATAAAGTACCGGCCTCTTGGGCCTGAGAACAATACACCGACGGACGATCATTCCGAATGCTCTGAGGAATGATGTGTACAGCCGGCTGTGAACAGTGGCGATCACTCGAATCGGTCACCGACGGAGAGCTTTCGACCCCGTAGAAAATCACCGACGGGCATGGCTCGCTTGCCGTCTGGCTGCAAGGTTACGATTTGAATCGTGCCGCTGCCACAGCGAATGGTCAGGTCCTGAGAATTCGGGGTCAGCACGTCCCCTGGCTGGCCTGACGATGAGGGGTCAGTGGAGGCGACTTTCACTGATAAAATCTGCAAGCGCTGTGCGGGCCGATCGGGCTGATGCAATTCGCTGAAGGGCCCCGGCCAGGGCTGCATGCCGCGTACGTGTCGCTCGACCTCGTCTGCTGATTTGGTCCAGTCGATTCGGCCATCCGCTTTGCTTAGCTTGCGGACTCGAGTGACCTGCGTCGGATCCTGATGCACCGAAACGACGGCCCCGGCTTCGATTTCATCGATGACGCGAAACAGCAGTGGGATTGCGAGTTCGGCTAAGCGGTCTTCGAGTTGCCCCGTGGTCTCTTCGAGACGAACGGCTGTTCGAACGACTCCCAGCATCGGTCCGGCGTCCATCTTCGGCTCGATCTGGATGATGGTGACGCCCGTTTCGGCGTCGCCGTTGAGAACGGCGGCATGGATGGGGGTCGCGCCGCGATACTTGGGAAGCAGCGAGGCGTGGATATTGATGGTTCCCAGTCGCGCGGCCGTGATGACATCGGGCGAAAGGAGTTGTCCATACGCTGCCACCACAAACAGATCGGCCTGCAGTTCCTTCAACGCGGCTAATGCTTCGGGCGATTTGATCGAATCGGGCCGTAGAACAGGAATGCCCTGATCTACGGCAGCCACTTTCAAGGCGTTCACATGCTGATGATGACCGCGGCCGGATCGATCTGGCTGCGTTACCAGCCCGACGATCTGGTGCTTGGATTCCAGCAGCGAGAGAAACGACGGAATCGCTAAGTTGCCGGTTCCAAAATAGGCGATTCGCAGCGACACGACGGAACCTTACGCGGCTAGCCGCGAGAGAGTTGAACTAGAGTGAGTAGAGCGTAGAAGAGAATTTAAAACGTCGTGCCATCTTGTCCATCCATTCGCACTCCTTGTCCCAAAGCGGCCAAGCAGTAGCACACACGGCTGTCAGACTACTTAGGTTCCAGCCGGGCCAATTCCTGGCGAACGACTTCATCGGGCGGGAAACGACCGTCCGTCTGCCAGCGGCGATACTGCGCTTCGAAGTCAGCAATGACTGGTGCCAGTTCGCGACTGGAACTGTCGGTCAGGCGATCGATGAACAAGACGCCATCGAGGTGGTCGGTTTCGTGCTGGACCGCTCGTGCCGCCAAGTCATCCAAGGCGTATTCGAAGCATTCCCCCTTCAGGTTAAATGCTTCCACGGTGATCTTCGCTGCCCGTTTGACGTTTCCGTACATGCCAGGAAAGCTCAGACAGCCTTCTTCCCCTTCGGTGGTCCCCTTACGGCGCAGGATTTCAGGATTCAGGAAGACCAGCTCTTCCTCTTTGACATCCTTATCGCCGGCCAGATTCAGGACGAAGACGCGGTAGGGCAGCGCGACTTGGTTAGCGGCCAGGCCGATTCCTTTCGCGGCGTACATCAACTCGAACATCTCGTCGACAGAGCGACGCAGTTCGGCGTTGACTTCACGAATCGGTTGCGATTTCCAGCGCAATGCTGGATGAGGGTACGGGACGATTTCCATCGTGCTTCGATTGTTCCCAAAATGCTCAAAAATTGTCAGACCCACGATTATACGAGGGTCCGCGAGCACTTTCGAGTTTCAACCCGCGCGAATCGACCTCAAATCAAGAACAGCCTGCCGAACACAAATGGTCCTGCAGGCTGATGTACCAAATCGCGAACGGGCCGCACGTCGCATTAGGTGCTGATAGCACTTATGCGTCGCGTTGAAACATGGGTTAGACTAAGCAGTTTTCTGCTCGCGGGATGCCACCGTTAAGTGGGACGCGCTCTAGTACGGTGGCAGCGAATTCGTGGGAACCACGACCGTCTGCGTGTATCCGCCCGGGGAGGCCATGATTGGAGCACCGATGATGGCACCGTTGCTCACGGAAGCTGTTTGGGTGAAACCACCTGCATAAGCAGATTGATCGTAGGACTGTGTCATTGTCGATTGCGGAGCGTAATACGCCCCACCGGTGGGGCATCCACCGCATGGCTGGCAGCGATTTGCGCCCCAACCACTGAGGCAGCCGCAGCAGCCAACCGAGTTAACGGAGATAACCAGACCCGTGAGTAAAAATGCAATTCGCTTGGACATGACGCTTCCTTCGTGTTCGACCCGTCCGGACAGGAATGGAGATGTGATTTAACCAGGATTGAGTCCTGCGACCGGTGGGAGGTCCGGCCTGCCTGACGGAGTGATTCCGGCGTGGCGGGGGGTCGTATACCTGAGGAAGCCAAAAGGCGCGAAGGCCAATTTTCGAAATTTTCAGCAGGAACCAAATATTTCTCTCAAGTTTCAGTCACTGACATCCGGGCGAAGATGTGCCGAGCATCAGTGCAGGCAGCGCGCACAATATCATAAAATATTACAATGAATGAACTAATGAGTTTTTTTAAGCCTCAACAAGCTGACATCGCAGGTCAAAATCTGACCTCGAGCACGAATCGTGCCACCGGCAGTTATTGCCGGACTTTGGTCGCTTCTTACAAAACCCTGGCTGAAGTATGTTCTGCCAGGTCCGCAATCATGCGACGCGTCGCCGCCTCGGCCGCAGCTTCCCATTGTTTCGCGCCGAATTGATCGGCGTAGGGGGCGGCGCGATAGGCAAAGTTGATCCCGCGTGAGTTATTCACCAGCGCTCCGAGCCCGGTCGAGGTGAACGCCGCACCGACATCGGCAGCGGCTCCGCCCTGACTTCCGTAGCCCGGAACGAGCAGTGGCACGTGAGGCATCGCCAAACGGAGTTCGGCCAGCTCTTGAGGGTACGTGGCGCCGACGACGGCGCCGACACAGCCGAATCCGTCGACCGCGGTCTGTTCGGATAACTCTTCGACAACTTGCGCGACATGCCGATAGATCGACTGTCCCTCCGCTTGCCGATCCTGGAACGAGGCTGAGCCGGGATTACTGGTTTTCACGAGGACATAGATCCCCGCTCCTCGTTCGGTGGCCACTTTGACGAACGGCTCGAGTGTGTCTCGACCCAAGTACGGGTTAACGGTCAGCGCGTCTGCATGCCAGGGGGCTGCCTGTGGGTCCGCTCCGGCCAGATACGCTCGCGCATAGGCTTCGGCAGTCGTTCCAATGTCTCCCCGTTTGCCGTCGCAAATGACGATGAGCCCTGCATTCCGAGCGTAGCGCATGACACGAGCCAGGGCCAGACATCCATCAGGCCCCAGTTCTTCGAAGAATGCGGCCTGCGGCTTCACCGCCGGAACAAGCGGAGCCACCACATCGATCAATCGCACACAGAACTCTTCAAAGGCGGCAGCGGCAACTGCGGTCGCATCGGAATGCAGTTCACGCGCGTGAGCCATTACGTCGGAAGGAAGCCAATCGAGTCGCGGGTCCAGCCCAACCAGTGCGGGAGTTCGTTTGGCTTGAATCGCGGCATTCAACCGAACGGAGTAATGCGAAACCGTCATCTTCCTCGACCCTCTTCATAAAACTGCGAATTGTCTTCGTATTCAGTAGGAGCTGGCCCGTCCGTTTGAGTGGCCCGCCTCTGAATTTCAGAAATGAACCAGAACCAGCAGCTCGCGTCCAGCCACATGGCCATTGTGAGTCCGAGATGCACGATCATCACTCGTCTCCACGCCTGCGTGGAACTGTAGAGTCCCAGGCAAAACACCAGCATTCCGAACCACCATAACATTCGCTGTGCTTGCGTTGGGTACCGGACCATGAGCGGCATCAATAACCGTCCGATTACGAACGTCCCCAGAATCAACGAACCAGTCACCTGCCAGAGCGGTATTCCCAGCAGATGGTTCTTCAGATCAATCGAAACGAAGATCCAAACGAGGATGATCCCCATCGCGGTAAACTGCAATTTAGAAGCGAGCGGCAGCCCTGACCAGAAATAGTAGATCCGCCGCATCGCCGCTCCCCCGTTGACTGATTGCAGCGAAGTTTCTACGGGAACGACTCGCCACCAGCAAGCCGCCACTTCATCCCGTCATTCCCGCGCAGGCGGGAATCCAGCCCTTTGATGCCGATTTATCACCCGCGCTCAGGATCGGACGAGATTCGTCTTTTCTGCATCGACACCGCCACTCTACTCTCTGGATTCCCGCCTGCGCGGGAATGACGGAATGGAGGGCAAAGCAAGCGGCCCGTGAATAATCCGGGTTAGTCTGCCTGACCGAGGAACTGGCGCAGGCTTTGAGTTGGGGACGGCATTTGAATTGAGAGTTCGGCCAGACGATTCATCGCGGCGGCCTCCGATCGATCCAGCCACGATTGCAGCGATGCCGCTATTTTTGGATCGTCACAAGCAGCCATTGATTGCCTGACAAAGCGATTTGCTGTCGCATCATCATTGATTTGTCCGAGTTGCTCTTGAATCGCTTCCAGCGACGAAACCAGTTGCGTCGTGTTATCGGGTATCACCGCCTGAAGAAGTTCGACCCCATATCGTAATCGGCGCGCACAGATCCGTGTCCGGTGGCTATCGGCGAGACTCTGCACGGTTGTTGAAGCGGCTTCGCGGAATTCATCGACCAGCATCGCGATAGCTTGAGGTATCTGCCTGAGAAAGCGGCGCGCTCCGAGTTGCTTGAATTGCTGGAGCAACTGTCGCGACTGTTTTCGAAATCGCTTTCGCCGTGACTGATGCGTCCATCGCAGCATTCGATCGAAGGCGTCCGATCTGTGGTCATGAATTCTCGCATGCAACCACGCGGACGCCTCGGGAGATACCTGCGAACCCGAATCACCAGAGTCTGGATGCCAGCGCAGTTCCAGTAAGTCCAAATCTCGCACGGTTCCCGCGTCGACGCGAATTTGTTTGAGCATCGATTTCAGGCGATGTCGACGATGACTTGGGATCCATTCTCGAAAGAGTCGCAGGGCGACATCGGCCCTGCGCGATGCGACTCGCAATTGATGTGTCGCTTCGACGATTTCGGAATCGGCAGGCCGCAAACCTTTGACCAGACTGTGCAGTTTCTTCAGCACTCGCTGCAAAGTTCGTTTTGGGAACCGAGCAAGACGGCGTTTCGTCATCGGCGATTGGGGCTCTGCTTTCAAAGATCGTGGACTTCATAGGGAGAATTTGTGTCTCGGGCCGAACCATCCATTATACGAATCCCGCGGCCGGACATCCCGCCGGTTGTTCAGATTGGCAAAATAGGAAGATTGTGAGTGCGAAACTTTGCCGGTTGATTCAGCTCCCGAAATGAAGCCGTGCCCGCGATCGAATCTTGATCTGTCGCCACTTGACGTTGCCGCGGCGACACCGAACACTCGTGACATCATGTCGATTGAACCACCCGAAATGATCATTCGTTTGATGAACGCCACGGACCTGAAGCGTGGGTTTCTGGCTGCGCTCAGTGCATTAAAGCCGACGAATTTGACCGACGAACAAGCCGTTGAAATCTTCCGTCGGCGGATGCGTTCTCGGGTGCAGACCTACGTGGTCTTGATCGCTGATCGCGTGGCGGGGACGGCATCGTTGTTGATCGAGCCGAAGTTCATTCACAATGGCGGGACGGTCGGTCACATCGAAGATGTCGCGGTGCACCTGGCCTTTCAACATCATGGGATCGGTGCCGCTCTGGTGAAGCATTTGCTGGATGTCTGCCGTCAATCCGACTGCTACAAGGTGATCCTGGACTGCGAAGATTCCGTGATCCCGTTCTATGAGAAGCTTGGCTTTCATCAGTGGGAACGGGCGATGCGAATCGACTTGTAAGCGACTACCGCCCGCACAATCGTTACAATCGGCACCGTTTATCAGACGCATCCCTCGTCGCTTAGATATCGCTTACGGTTGATCAGCGAACGAAGCCGATCTTGCTTCCGGTCACTTCGCATCCTTACGATGGCGAAGCCGTATTTTTATCCGCGGCAATTCGGGTTCAAGGGAATAGAGTCGTGGGACGAACGCAACGTGCTTTGACATCTTTAGTCGCCGCCATTCCGGCCGGCTTTCTAGCCTATCTGCTGGTCATGGTCTTTCTGAGCCGAGCAGACAGTCTGACCATGATGACGCAGATCGTCGTTGGTGTGACGCTGCTTTGCGCCGCCCTCGTCGCGTTGATGCCAATTGGCCTGATGATTTTCACTGGCAAAAAGGCTAAGGAAGATGATGAAGTGGCTGCTCGCCCATCCAGCAAGAAGGCGGATGTGGAAGACGATGAAGAGGTAGAAGAAGCAGGCGAGATCGAAGAACTCGGCGAAGCAGCCGAATCGGATGAAATCTCTGCGTTCGAAGAGTCCGACGCCGACATCATGGCGGACAGTGATGCTGAACTGACCGGCCCGGCTTCATCGCTGGATGAAATTGAATCCATCGACTTCGATGAAGAAGAGGAAGTAAAGCCCAAGAAGCGGAAGAAATAGTCGATCCGCTCGCGGCCCCAGTTTCAACTGCTCGCACTGCGGTAGCGGGTCAGCGACCACTGAAAGACCAATCGCGCCGCGACGAAGCTCAGCACGCCAGCGAGTAACGTTGCGGCCGAAACCCAACTCGGTTCCAGCGTCTTGCCGAGCAGAACCCGCGCAGGGACTGTAATCACCAGCAGGATCGGCAGCACGTACGAGAAGACGAACCGCAGGACTTCGCCTGTTGGCGATCCGCTGTAGATGCTGCTGGGGTAGCGCGCGAAAATCGTCACGTAGAACCAGAAATCGAGTAGTCCCTGGTTCCGCCCGAAGAAGATACTCGTCGCGGCCAATCCAATCATCAGGCTGTAAAAGAATGTGACTGCGGCAACTACGAGCAGGATGTACATCACGACGGCCTGCGCCGAGACGGGGCGTCCGGTTTCGACGACTGAATAGATCAGCAGGCCGATCGCGAACCCCAATTGCGAAACCATTGCTAACTCGAGCTTTTCGAGCGACACCAGGAATTGGGTGTCGATCGGCTTGAGCAACGCAAAATCGAGGTCGCCGGTACGGATCAAGTCGCTGAACCGCGCGCAGTTCGGCATGAAGAACGTTTCGACGATCGAATTCACCAGCATGCCGGTCGCCATGAACCCGAAGTACTCCGCTCGACTCCAATCATTGATCTGCGGAACCTGTCGATAGATCAGATCAAACAGAACGATCTGGACTGCGAACCAGAATCCCCGTGTCACCAGCGTGATCAGAAAATTGCTGCGAAACGACGCTTCGCGAATCAGGGAGTTTCGAAAAAACGTGCCGAAGACTCGACGGTAGAGATGAAACGTCGCAAAGCTCAAGAAACTCACTCCGTTACGGTGATGGTTACCGATTGCCCCGACTAGTGCGGGTCGCACTTCCGTGTCGCGTTGAAACATGGGTTAGACACAGTGGGTTTTCGCTCGCGGGACGCCACAGCTAGGTGGGAAGCGCTCTAAGATTCTGTGCCGACGGGACCTTCGATCGGCGCAGAATCCGTTGGTGCGGCTTCACTCGGAGTTGCAGCATTCGCGAGTAGCATCGCGATTTCTTCCGCGGGGGCAATCTGCTTGGCAATCAATAATCGCGTCAACACGGTTAATCGCTGACGCAAATCGGCGTTGTCAGCCTCCAAGGCTTTCAAACGGATCTCTACCGACACATTCGTTCGAGCTTGCTCATCACGAAGCCAGTTCAAACGATGGCCGAGTTCCTCCGACATGAAATTTGCCATGCTGAAAACCTTCAGTTGACGTAGTCGACACCGCGCGGCCCCGCCTGCATCTCGCCAATCACCCAACTGGGGCTGCCTGCTCGTTGCAGATCGCTTTGAATCGCATTGGCAAACTGAGGCCGGGCGATCACGGTGAACCCGATCCCCATATTGAAGACGTGGAACATCTCTTCACGGTCGATGCCGCCCAAGCCCTGTAGCCAGGTGAAGGTCGCAGGGACTTCCCAGGTGGAGCGATCGATCTTCAGGCGAACGTCGTCGGGAAGCAGTCGCTCGATATTGTCCTTCAAACCGCCGCCTGTGATGTGAGCCAATCCGGAGATGGCTGTATTCGGGCGATGGGTTTTCAATAAACCCAGAATCAGCTTGGGATACAGACGAGTCGGCTCGAGCAACACGTCGCCCACCGTTCGCTGCAGTTCTGCGACGGTCTGATCGATTTTCAAGCCAGCGATGTCGAAGACGACGCGTCGGATGAGGCTATAGCCGTTGGAGTGGAAGCCGCTCGAAGGAATCCCGATGACAACATCACCCGGTTGAATTCCTTTTCCATCGATCAGTTGCGATTTTTCTGCCACGCCGACGCAGAAGCCGGCCATGTCGAAGTCACCTTCGGAATAGATGTCGGGCATGATCGCCGTTTCGCCACCCAGCAGTGCCGCACCGCATTCGACGCAGCCGTCGCTGACCCCTTTCACGAGTGATGTGATCAGATCGGGGTTGTCCTTACCGAGAGCCAGGTAGTCGAGAAACAGCAGCGGCTCGGCTCCCAGGCAAAGCACGTCGTTAACGGACATCGCCACCAGATCGATTCCGACTGTATCAAACCGTTGGACCAGTTGGGCCACCTTCAACTTCGTACCGACGCCGTCTGTTCCCGAGACCAGAACGGGATCTTCATAGCTGTGAGCGCCGGGCTTGCTGCTGTGATTCAGTCGCATCAATCCCGCGAAGGCATCGGCCAGCGGCAGAACCCGTGGGGTATGCGTTCGCTGCATTAAACTCGGCAGGCGACGCATGGCCTCGTCGTAGAGTTCCAAATCGACGCCGGCAGATTTATAAGTGACATTCGACATGCGGGCTGTTTCTTCATCGCAAGAGCGGGGTCAGTCATGAAGGTGGCATTTGATCGGCAGCTTTTGCCACCAGCCATTTTCCTGCCCGGATAATACCGCTGTAATCGTAGAAAATCATTCGGTGGTCTGAGACAAGGTTGTCGGTCGGCCACAAAGCTCGGCCAGAAGCTCGTTATCAGATCGTTCGTCTCACTTTTCGCCGCTGTCCATGGAGTCGATCAATGGATGAAAACCCTTGGTATCAAGAGGGGTTGCGCTTCACCTGCACCCAGTGCGGCGACTGCTGTTCAGGCTCGCCCGGGTTCGTGTGGGTGACGACAGAAGAAATTCAGCAGATTGCCGATCACAAAGGATTGAGCCTGGGTGAGATGCAGATTCACCACCTGCGTTTCGTGGGTGGCAGGACATCTCTGCGCGAGTTTCCGAATGGAGACTGCACATTTCTGGATCCCAAAACTCGCAAGTGCTCGGTCTACGCCGCCCGGCCCGCCCAATGCCAAACATGGCCGTTCTGGAATTCGAATCTGGCTGACGAAGAATCGTGGAAAGAGACGCAAGCTGCTTGTCCTGGTGCAGGTTGCGGAAAATTATACGATCTGCAACAGATCCGCAATTTGGCGGATGTCGTCGATATTTGAAGCCAAAATCGAGCCTTAACGGCCAATGATTGGCACAAAAACGACCGCACACATCCCTGTCAATCAGGGTCCGCTCGCAGGCATTGCGTCAAGATTTCCGCATAGGCGAGATTTTCTGAAGGTTTCGGTTATGACGGCCGATAACAAAGGCAGCGGACATTCTGCTCGCGTATTGCGGTGACGGTTTCGACCTGACTTGGCAATCAGCAGAAAGACGAATTGCGGCGAACGACTTGACATTAACTCTTTTTTGGGAATACAGTTGAGTCTCTCGGTGATCACAGAACTCTGTCGAACAAATTCAATTCGACTCAGATCGGGGGGCTCCAAACGTGACCAAGAAAGAGATTGTCAAAGACATTTCCGAAGCCATTGGGCTGACACAGCTCAAGACCAAGGAGATCGTTCAGAAGACGTTCGACGCGATTGTCAAAACGCTCGTGGAAGACGGACGGATCGAGCTGCGGAACTTTGGTGTATTTGAAGTCAAGAAGCGAGCCGCTCGAAAGGCTCGTAATCCTCGGACCGGTGATAAGGTATTTGTGCCAGAGAAGTTCGTCGTGACCTTCAAGCCTGGCAAAGAGATGGAAGAAAAGGTTCGGCAGATGGAAGAAGCTGCAGCGCGAGCTGCAGCACAGCAGGTGGTGGGTGACCAACCCGCTACCACTGACGTCGCTGAAGTGCCAGCCAGCACTCCCAGCGATGTGCAATCCTGAAACAGCCGAACCTCCAATGACGCGACTGGTGATAGAGTTTTGAAAATCAGGACTGCGATCCTGGCGTTGGCATGGAGGCTATCATGCGGAATCGGCTTTACGTCGGAATTTTCTTGCTGCTCAGCTGTTTCGCTCAGCTTGGCTGCATCGTTCCGATCTACTCTTCATCGCCGGACGTTCGCGCTCGACAGTTGATTTTCACGTCGGAAAACTACAGACACATCACCGAGATCTGGGAACGTATGTGGATGCTTGACATGCCCGATGTCATGACGCCATACCGAACCCACGGCGGCGTGATCTAATCGGATTCGCGGCACGTCGTCGGTTTGTTGTCGGTCGGTGCAGACACCGATACGATGAAGCTGACGACTGCTCGATCCTGACGTCAAGCCAATGTGGCTGCGATCGGACCACGACCGGGCGGTTGATCCCGAAAGAACCGCCTGTGGCGCGCCTTGATGTCGTCCTCAATCGTCTTCACTTGAAGAATCCAATTCTCGTTGCTTCGGGAACCTTCGGCTACGCGCGCGAAATGGTCGCGTATGCCGACTTCGCCAAACTGGGCGGAATCATTCCCAAAACGGTGACGCCCTTGCCGCGTCCCGGTAACCCGCCCCCGCGCACTGTCGAAACCTCGTCCGGGTTGCTCAATTCCATCGGACTCGACAACGACGGCCTGGAAGCCTTCATCGAGAAGCACCTCGAAGCGTTGTTGGGGATGGGGACGGCGATCATCGCCAATATCGCGGGAAAGAATACGGCTGAATTTGTCCAGATGGCCCAGCGGTTGAACGAGTTCCCCGGCCTGGCTGCCCTCGAATTGAACGTCTCGTGCCCGAATGTCAGCGGCGGCGTCGATTACGGGACCAATCCAAAGATGACGGCCGAAGTGGTCTCGGCAGTTCGAAATGCCTGCGATCTGCCAATCGTTGCGAAGCTGACGCCGAACGTCACGAGCATCGTTGAGATTGCCAAAGCCGCTAGCGATGCCGGCGCTGATGCTTTGTCGCTCGTGAATACATTCCAAGGTCTATCGGTCAACTGGCGCAAGCGGAAGCCGGTGCTGGGAAATGGGATCGGGGGACTCAGCGGCCCGGCCATCAAACCGTTGGCTCTGCGTATTGTCTGGCAAGTGGCCCAAACCGTCAAAACGCCGATCATTGGAATTGGTGGCATCCAGTCGATCGACGATGTGATGGAATTCCTCGTCTGCGGTGCCACAGCCGTCCAGATTGGAACCGCCAACTTCTATAATCCCTCACTGGCGACGAACCTGGTCGATCAACTATCTGTCGTGCTGGATGAAGAAGGCTGCGAATCGGTAAGTGATATCGTCGGAACGATCCAGCCTTCGACCGTTGCCAAAATGATCGCCAGTCAGGCCTGTGCCATTGCGGCAGGGCCGCGAGAGAGTTGATTGGAGAGAGTGGAGTGTAGAGAAGAGTTGAAAAGCCGATGCGGCTGGCCCGTCAATTCGCTTTGCACTGGTTGTCCGAAGCGGCCAACCAGTGGCACGGCTCACGTGACTAGGATGAGTTGTCACCGCAAAGTTCAATCGGTCCGTTGTTTACATTTTTTGGTGAGTCATGCGAGTCCTTTCCGGAATTCAGCCTACAGGTCGGTTTCACTGGGGCAATTACTTTGGAGCGATCCAGCAGTACATCGCTCTGCAGAACAACGAACAGTCGTTCTATTTCATCGCCGATCTGCACGCGCTGACCAGTGTCCGCGATCGCAAGCAGTTGGAAGAAAATGTTTGGGACGCCGCCGTCGATCTGCTCGCTTTGGGTCTGGATCCGAACCAGGCATCGCTGTTCCGACAGTCGGACGTTCCTGAGGTGACCGAGTTGATGTGGCTGTTGATGACGGTGACGCAGTTCAGTCTGCTGGAGAAATGTACCTCGTACAAAGACAAAGTGGTCAAGGGGATTGCTGCGGACGCGGGCCTGTTCACGTATCCCGTCCTGATGGCCGCCGACATCCTGTTGTATGACAGCGACATTGTCCCTGTCGGCGCTGACCAGATCCAACATCTGGAAGTGACGCGCGATATCGCTCAGCGATTCAACTCGATCTTCGGTGGCGAATTCCTGCATCTTCCGAATGCTCGCGTTCTGGAAGAAGGGGCAAAAGTGCCCGGTACCGACGGCGAAAAGATGTCGAAGAGTTACGGCAACACGTTGGAAATCTTCGAGGCGGAAAAACCGCTGCGGAAGAAGATCATGTCGATCAAGACCGACTCGACACCGATGGAAGCGCCGAAGAATCCTGACACTTGTTCGCTCTACACGCTCTACAAATTGTTCTCGACACCCGAGCAGCAGACGGCTTTGGCCGCGCGTTATCGTGCCGGTGGCATGGGATACGGTGAAGCCAAGCAAGCCCTGTACGATGCCGCCATGACTTACTTCGCCAATGCCCGTACAAAGCGAGCGGAGCTTGTCGCGAACCCGGCTTACGTCGAAGAAGTGCTACAGGCTGGCGCTCGAAAGGCCCGCGCGAAGGGACAGCAAGTCCTGCAACGCGTTCAGGAAGCGTGTGGCCTGAAAGGTCGTCGAGCATGACCCGAACTTTCTGTATCGGGTTTAATGGTCGCTTGAACTGCTCTTTCTCTCATTCCCGCGCAAACCAACACTCAGAACCGACAACGACTGTGGGTCAAGTTGACCGGCTTGTTCAGGATTTTTTCACCACGAAGGACACGAAGAGCACGAAGGAATCAGAGAACGAAACGCTGAATTCCGTCTTTGAGCCTCGTATTGTTGAAGTTGATGAGGCGTCCGATCTTGATGCCAGCCAATTTCATGTAAGTCAGCAGTTGGGCTTCGTAAATTGCCTTGGTCGTCTCGACGCTCTTGAGTTCGAGTATCAACCGATTCTCGATCAGAATGTCTATCCGATAGCCGCAATCCCGTTGAATGTCTTTGTATTGAACCGGTTGTGGGCACTGAGTCTGGAATGCAATTCCGCTACGACTTAGCTCATACGCCAAACATTGCTTATAAGCAGATTCCAGCAACCCCGGACCCAGGATTCGGTGGACCTCGATGGCACAACCGATCACTCGACTGGAAAGTTCTTCAAATTCCATCTTCGTGCTCTTCGTGTCCTTCGTGGTAACTCTCTACCGCTCTTAACACGCCAATACTGTGAACCGACAGTGACTGCGAGTCAAGTTGACCGGCTAGTTCGGCATTCTTTCACCACGAAGGACACGAAGAGCACGAAGGAATCAGAGAACGAAACGCTGAATTCCACCTTGAGCTTCGTATTGTTGAAGTTGATCAGGAGTCCGATCTTGGTGAACCTCGATGAATAATCCAGACTAAACGCAGTGCTCAGCCATGGCCCGTTCATGGCTGAGCACGCGGTGTCTGCTTGGCTTACAACAAATTGCTGGCCAGTTCGGCCAGTTCGCTGCGTTCACCCTTCTCCAATGTAACGTGCGCATAGAGTGGCTGACCGACCATGCGATTGATCATGTAGCTGAGTCCGTTCGACAACGAATCAAGATACGGATGATCGATCTGCTGAATATCGCCTGTGAAGACGATCTTGGTTCCTTCACCCGCACGAGTAATGATCGTTTTGATCTCGTGTGGCGTCAGATTTTGAGCCTCGTCAACGATAAAGAAGACTCGCTGCAGGCTACGGCCGCGGATGTAGGCCAGCGGTGTGACCTCCAACTGATTGGCCGCTAATAAGTCCTGCACCTTGGGCGCTCCGGCCAGATCCCCCAGCGGATGTCGCATGACCGCCATGTTGTCGTATAGTGGCTGCATGTACGGATCCAGCTTCGCACCAAGGTCCCCCGGCAGAAAGCCGAGATCTTTGTTGCTGAGCGGAACCGCCGGACGGGCCAACAGGATTTGTCGGTATCGCGACTTACATTCCATCGCGGCCGCCAAGGCCAATAGCGTCTTGCCCGAGCCAGCCTTGCCAGTCAGCGTCACCAGTTTGAGGTTGTCATTGAGCAGAGCCCGCAGAGCAAACGATTGCTCGGCATTGCGCGGTGCGATCCCTGAAGCGGACAGCTTGTCAATACGGACGAATGACCGCTCCTGCGGACAATAGGTCGCCAGCACCGATTTGCTGCCGTTGCGCAGAATGAAGTTCTCGTTTGCAATCGGTTGAGTCACACAATCCAAGTCACTGGCGGGAACATGACCACCATTAACATAGAACTGGCTGACCGTCTCCGAAGGCAAATCACTGACCAATCGCTTTCCGGTGTAAAGCTTGTCAAAGCTTTCGACCTTGTCGGTAATATAGTCTTGAGCTGTCAGGCCAAAAGATTTGGCCTTCATCCTGAGGTTGGTGTCCTTGGTCACGAGGACGACCGGTCGAGGCGCCTCCTGTTGCTGCAGTGTCAGGGCCACATTCAGAATTCGATGGTCGGGGCAATCGGCCAGGAAGGCCTGCTCCAAGCGTTGATTGTGTTGCGCTTCCAGCACGACGCGGATTGAGCCCAGACCATCACCGAGTGAAACTCCTTCAGGGGCGAGCACGTCGCCGGTCAGTTCGTCGATGCGACGCAGAAAGGCGCGCGCCTGGAAGTTGAGATCTTCATTCCCCTTTTTAAAACGATCCAGTTCTTCCAGAACTGTGATCGGAACGGCGACATCGTTTTCTTCGAAGTTTCGCAAGCAACCTGCGTCGTGCAGGACGACGTTCGTATCGATGACGAACAACTTGGAACGATTCACTTCTGGCGTCATATCATCCTCCCTGATGGGTGACGGTTCCGATCGGCCAGTCCAGATCCGGACTGACGCTGGCACACGAGATTCAGCATGGATGGCAACTTTGCATTACGAGGATTGGCATGGATCCCATTCAAGAATTTCTCGCCAAGATCTTTATGGAGGGACCCCAAAAACGACGACAGCCCGACCCGCTTTCGCTGGTCGAGCTGTGATTGGCAACAATTTTCGGTGGTCTAGCATCAGTCCTCACCTGCTAAACGAGTCTACTTCTCTGTTTCATGGTTTGGTACTCACCGCACGGTGATCTTCGTCAATGTCGTACAATGGCCCGGTGATTCGGATCGGGCGAATATCGACGCGGATGTTCAACACCGTGTAGTCATCACCACCATACGATTCGGTATACCAGGCGAAGCTCTCTTTATCGCGAGTGAACTTGAACTCGAAGCCGTCGACGGAATGCTGTCGGGCCTCAATGCCGTCGAATGCCAAGCCGATAGCCTCGCCGTGAACGTTTTCCATCAGCTTGCCCATCAGATCTGGGACGGTCATGTTGCCAAGGATGTCGTTAAAGAACAGCTTGCGTTTGACGTGCGGATCGAAGTCGGGCGACTTGGGGTCCAACACCTCATCATCAACCTTGTCGTCGGCCGGCGTCACTTCACGAGTTTTCAGGTCGTATCGATCGCCGCGATCAAGGTATGTCAGCCGAACGTTCTTCAGATTGAATCGCCCCAGCTTCGGGTCGTGTTCGGCTCGTGACAGGTCCATCACCAGCGCTCCTTTGTAGCCGATGACTTCAATGTCCTTCCCGTTACGAACGATGATCCCCGAGTTTTCGTCGACTCCGATCCCGTACTTGAAACCTTGATCGTGCATCGCGACGAGTGCTCGAGCGAACCGGCCACGCACCAGGCAATGCTGATCAACGAACCAGTCGCCATCGAGAAAGCCCAGGCCTCGATCGATCTCTTTCCCAAAGCGGACTCCGTGCAGCATCGTGTCCAGTACCGAATCGGCGTTGCGAAACATGATGCGGCTCATCACGGCCGCGCCGGCACTGGTCCCCGCGATCACGCCCCCCTTACGGTAAACTTCCCACACCGCATCCAGCATCGGCGTGTTCTGGCCTTCGGGGGTATACAGCGCTTTGACGATCTTGTCCTGACCGCCACCGATCAGAAAGACCCCGGTCGCTTCGCGGACCTGCTCGACAAGTTCAGGATCGGCCACGGCGGCTTGAGGCGACAATGGCATCTTGCGCCAGGCGACGGGAACCAAGAACGCATCGGCCCCGGCTTTATTGAGAGCCGAAATGACCCAGCCCCCTTTTTTGACAGGGTCGCCGCTGGCTGTCGGGAAGACTGCGATTCGACTGCCGGGACCGCCCGCCAATTCGACGATCTGTTCCCAATATTCGCGATGATCGAACCGCTCAGAACCACCCAGGATGACTAGCGAACCGTGGGCGACAGCAGGAGTTGCCTCGTCGGGCTCCGCCTCGACTGCGAGCGCGACCGAGGTCATCAGCAATGACCCCAGCACTGCCAGGCTCGCAGACTTCCATCGCCACATGTATCGCATCCTTGAGGGAACGGCCCATCCAGTTCCGTTCGGAGGGTGCGGATTATATGCCTGAGTCGAGTCAAATTCGCAAGGCCAGAACCCCGCTTCGGGCCTGACCCTCCGATGCTGAACTTCGACCTTAAACATAGATCGCCTTTGATTCCGCGACATCCTGTCGAAGAATTCACTTCAATTCACGCTAGAAACAATTTTCGTACCGTGACGAGCGGAAGTCGATAGTAAGCATAAACTTATTCATCTGGCGTTCATTTCAGTGTTCTCGAAGCATCTCCAAAATTCCGGAAAACAGAACGGGCAGGCTCACAAGTCGTGAGCCTGCCCGATTTGATTGATTCTTCTACCGAGGCGAATCAGTCGGATCACCAGACCAAGTCAGAAGACGGGGCTGGAGGAACCGGCGTGTATTGCGAAGGCACGGGAGCGTAATACGAAGGCATCCCGTTTCCGTATCCGTAGCCTGCCCCGCCATACCCCGATCCGCCGTAACTGAGGCCACCGTAAGGGGCAGACTGCGGATAGCTGATCGGCGTGCCGTAGAACGCCCCGCCGGGGCCGGTCCCACCGAAGCCGCCAGCGGCGTAGCTGCTGGGAGCGCTGAAATCGTAGTAAGTTCCGTAGGTGTTCTGTCCATAGCCAGCACCGTAGGCGGTCATCGGCAGTCCGCCATATCCCATCTGACCATAACCCGCTTGGCCGTATCCCCCCTGACCGTACCCTGCCTGATACGACATTGGATAAGAACACGTTGGGCCCGAGCAGGCTGGCCCCGAACAACCCCAGGAAGGCCCGCCACAGGAGTAAGCCGCGACTGGTGCGGCAACATACATCGGAGCCGAACAGGCGCACCCACCACAATTCGATCGAAACATACGGAAATGCCGCCAGCCAGCCTGCGCGATGAAAGCCTGCGACCCAATCCCCACCAATGCCACTGCCGCGACGACTCGCATAGTCATGCGCATGATGTTGCGTCCCTTCTCGAAGTCCAAGTTTGTGATTCAAAAACCTTAATCCGAACGTATCCGAGAGTGAGGCGCTTGCAAGTGGTGGCATCACGAGCGAAACACGAGTTCAGCCCGGCCAACGATGACATTGCCGGTTGTATCGGTTGCAGTGACCGTCATCGTGCACAGCAGACCCTGTCTTAGCGGGGCCGCGGTCGATCCTGCGGGGTTCCATGAGCGACCCACGTGACGTTCTGTTCCGCGGCCTCGCGGACCGAATCGAGCGTGGGCGGCGAATTCGTGCCGTAGTCCGTTCTCGCGTCGCGTGATTTGCGGCCAATTCGCAAGACATGACGCGGATTCGCTCGATGACGAGTCAGCCATGACAACATCCACCGACTGGAGCCTTGGGTGTCTCGCTGGAAAGCAACCGCGAGACACAGCGTCACAATTCCACCGAAGATGGCACCCACCAGCAGCAGCGGTCCCGACGGCTGTTCGACCGCCGCCAGCACGATGAAACCGCAGGCCCCGGCACCGATCAGAATGACAAACGCAGTCGCCAGCCACAAAACGGCCTGACGTCCCGATTCCGGATTCCTGCGAATGCTCATCCCATGCACCTCAACGGCGGAGCCGCCAAATTTCTCACTGGGATTGTACCGAAGTCGCCGCAAATTCCAAAAGCGATCAATTCGAGACCGGTCGCGGTGGGCCTTCATTACTTTTGCGAGGGGTTCTGGAGCCCGAGCCATACGCAGACGTTGGTTGACCGACTATAATCTACAGCCTACCTACTTTCGTTCGAGATGAAGGTTTTCTGCATGCCCCGCGTTGGCCTGTTTATCCCCTGCTATGTCGATCAGCTTTATCCGCAAGTTGCCATGGCCACGCTGGAGTTGCTGGAGCGGTATGGCTGCGAAGTCGATTTTCCCGCCGCGCAAACGTGCTGTGGTCAACCAATGGCCAATACCGGTTGTGTGACTGAAGCAAAGCCGCTCGCTGAGAAGTTCCTGGCAATTTTTAAAGACTACGAATACGTCGTCTGTCCGTCCGGCAGTTGCACCGCGATGGTGACACACCACTACGAAGAACTACTGCATGGGCAACCTGGTTTCGAAGAGCTTCGCAAGAAGACATTCGAATTGTGCGAGTTCTTGGTCGACGTGCTGAAAGTCGGCAAAGTTGAGGGCCGGTTCCCTTACAAGGTGGGACTACACAATAGTTGCCACGGCTTACGCGAACTGCGCCTGGGATCTTCAAGTGAAATGATGGTTGAGCGATTCAATAAAGCGGGGCAACTGCTGTCCGGCCTGGAAGGGATCGAACTCGTGCCACTGAAGCGGCCCGACGAATGCTGCGGATTCGGTGGCACGTTTGCCGTTGCCGAAGAAGCAGTGTCGTGCATGATGGGACTGGACCGGATTCACGATCACGAACAAGCGGGAGCCGATGTCATGACGGCCGGCGACATGTCGTGCCTGATGCACATGTATGGATTGATCACTCGTCAGAAGAAGCCGCTGCAAGTGATGCATGTGGCGGAAATCCTGGCGGGACGACAACCCGCCAAAGAGATCGCCACTACTCAACCTACCGCTGTCGTGTCTCGCTGATTCGTTTTGAAAATGCCAAGGAATTTTAAACCGTGTCCGACACGCTGACGGTTCACCACGAACATCCTGAGAATGCTTCCGAATTCGTTGCCAACGATTCGCGAGCGCACTGGCACGATCAATCGCTGTGGTTCGTGCGTTCCAAACGCGACAAAGCTGCATCGACGCTGCCCGAATGGGAAGAACTGCGTGCTCGTGCTTCCGCAATCAAGCAACATGCGATGTCGCGATTGGGCGACTACCTGGAAGAATTCGAACGCAACGCTCAGAAACGCGGTGTGACTGTCCACTGGGCGCGAACCCCCGCCGAGCACAACCAGATTATCCTCGACATCTTGGAAAAGCATAAGGCCAAGAAAGTCGTCAAAAGCAAATCGATGCTCACCGAAGAGTGTCACCTGAATCCGTTCCTGGAACGCAACGGGGTCGAAGTTGTCGACACAGATCTGGGCGAATGGATCGTCCAACTGCTGAATCAGCCGCCGTCACATATCGTGATGCCGGCGATCCATATCAAGCGGGAAGAGATCGGCGACCTGTTTCACAAGCATTTGGGAACCGACGCCGGCGCCACCGATCCGCCATACCTGGTCAACGCGGCGCGGGGCGAGTTGCGCCGCAAGTTCCTGAATGCCGATGTCGGTATCACTGGGGTGAACTTCGCCATCGCCGAGACTGGTGGCTTTGTTGTCTGCACGAATGAAGGGAACGCCGACCTCGGTGTCTCGCTGCCGAAAGTGCATATCGCGTGCATGGGGATTGAAAAGATCATCCCTCGTGCGGCGGACCTGGGCGTCTTCCTGCGGCTGCTGGCACGATCAGCAACCGGCCAGCCGATCACAACGTACTCCTCTCATTTCCACGGCCCGGTTGAGGGGGGTGAGATGCATATTATTCTGGTCGATAATGGTCGTAGCGATATTCTCGGCTCACCCGATTTTCGTCGCTCGCTCAACTGCATTCGTTGCGGTGCCTGCATGAATACGTGCCCCGTCTATCGACGCAGCGGTGGCCACAGCTACGAAACAACCGTCCCGGGACCGATCGGTTCGATCCTGGCTCCTTCCCGCGATGCCAAGACACACAAGAGCCTTCCGTTCGCCTGCAGTCTGTGCGGTTCGTGCAGCGATGTCTGTCCCGTGAAGATTGATCTTCACACCCAACTACTGACTTGGCGGAAAGAAATCTTCATTCGCGGTTTGCTTCCCTGGAAAAAGCGGATCGGCATGAAGTTCGGCCGCATCCTGCTCGGCAGTACCTGGATGTTCGCGACCGCCGGCCGCATCGGTCGCTGGCTGGTCCCCAAGTTGCCGCGGTTCATGGTTTATAACAGCCTGAATCCTTGGGGCAAGCAGCGCGAACTTCCCCCGATGCCAAAGCAAAGCTTCCGACAACTGTATCAGCAACGGAAGCCCAAGTGAGCGACAATGGGAATGTCCGTGTTCTCTTAGTTCGAGAACACTCGATTGACTTCCATTTTCACTTTGTGACCCTTCGCGTCGTGCTTCCAAATGTCGCTGTTCAGCAGCTTCACCGTTTGTTCTCGTTGTGCCGCGGCTTCATCCGTCTTGCCAAGACGCTGCAAGACCATGCTGAGATAGGCGAAATCGACGGGGTTATCGCCCTTCGCAGCGACGGATTCTTTGAGAATTTCTTGAGCCTTCTCGTACTGCCCATTTCGATAAAGAGCGACTCCGTATATGTTGACGAGACCATCCACCCACTTTTTGAACTGAGGATCCGCCAAAGGCAGCAGCGTGTATCCAGCACGTCCCTTTTGGAGGCCCCGGGCGTATTGAGTGCGGCCTAAATCATCACGACTGACGTCGTCCCAAGCGAGCTGGTTAAGGTCAAATAGTTCCTTGACCAGACTGCGAAGCGACTCCTCATCAGTGATCGTCTCCAGCTTCACTGGAAATCCGTTCATGGCCGCAGCGACCGCGGCGCGAACTTGGAGGTCAGGCGATTCGTCAGTTTGCAGCTTCTCCAGAATTTCCGCAGCCCCCGGCAATCCAATTGCCTGTCTGAGCAGATGCACGACTTCGGCTTTCTGAGCCTCGGTCGCTGTCGCCATTGTCGCCACCAGGTCTGGCGCGGACCCCAGCGTCAATTCGAAGAGCGGATGAGCCGAATAAGCCGAAAACTGATGAAGTTCGACTGCAATGCAGTTGCCCGTCGGCTTCAGCAGACTCGAATCGACGGTGATGGTCACCCCGGTAGCTTCGTGAACTGCTGCTCGTGACAGAGCTGGTGAATCAATACCGGCCGTTGCAGTCAGCCGATCTCGGTAAACTTCCGTTCCGTTCAATGTCACGGCGATTCCGTCGTGATACCGCAGTTTCATCAGCAATGCTGCCGGAAGTTTGCCGGTTGGTGAATCGAACGTCCTACGGAATACCGTCGTCAGTGGACGCTGCCCCGGTTCACGTTGTTCCAGCTTGGTGCGCTCTTCGTGATAGCCAAATGGTGCAGGCCCAGTTACCCAGGCGCTATCGTCAAATTCGGCTTGCTGCCAATTGGCCAGGTTGTCAGAAGCTGTTGCAGGACGATATTTCCATTCTGCGTTGGTGGCGACGATGTCATTGGCTGACAGGAACGGGACGTCGCTGTCTTCCAGCAACGAATCGACTGCTGCTTCGAGTTCTTCTCCGCGCACGTCTTTGAAGCGAATCCGACCTTCCTTATCGAGCACATAGATCGTGGGCCACGCTGAAAGCTGATACAGCGCGCCGATGGGACCTGTTGGTCCGTCCAGCCATGATCGCCAGGTCACATTTCCGGCAGCGATCGCTCGTTCAGCTCTTGCCGGTTCGTCACCGTTGATTCCCAGCAAGACAAATGGTTTATCCTTGAGCCGCTCCACCAGTTCTCGTTCGTGTGGGTACATATTGCGACAATGTGGACACCAGTCCGCCCAGAAATCGAGGACCACGACGTTACCGCGATATTCCGACAGCTTGAACTCCTTGCCGTCGGCGTCTTTGCCTTCGATTTCTGCTGCCAGGCTGCCGACTTCGAAATTGCGACCGTCAATGATCGGATTCAGAATCTCGATTACGGAACTTCCCTGAAAGTGCTCCATGCCTGATTCATCACGAACCGATTTGGCCAGTTCCATCGTTTCGGCTTCAAGCCCTGGGTTTCCACTAACTGCCATGATTGAGACCAATACCACGCCAGCCGTAGCTTTGACTTCACTCTTGATATCGCTCTTCAACACACTGCGTAGATAGTGTGCGACGCTGTCGGAGTACTGCATCGGCTGCAACGAATAAATTACCCTCATCGACGGGGGTATCAACTTCGGATCCAATGCGGCTTCATCAAAAAGTTCGTCGACATATTCCCGCCCCGAACTGGTCTCACCCGTGCTTGTGGCCAAGACCAAAACACACAGCCTGATCGCATCTTCGGCCTGTCGTTCTCCACGATGTTTCCTGACTATTTCCAGGCACCGAACGACGCACTCTGGAGCAGGATCGTTTTTCCGGAGCAACTCCTCCACTTGGATGGAATCTTCTGCAATTCTCGCTCGTTCGACATCCCTGACAAATTGGTTGAGTTCCAGATCAAATCCACGTTTGATCTCGGCCACTTCCCTCGTGGCCAGCACATTCGCATTGGGAACGGGAAGCGGTGAACTGGATTCACTCAGATTCGACAACAGGTCGCTCACGTGCCGAACCGCAACCGCCAGGCCGGTGCGGGGACCGAATCGCAACGTATTGATCCCGACAATGTCTCCTTCTTCGTTCAGTAGCGGACCGCCGCTGCTTCCACCCGCAATCACGGCATCGGTCTGAATCCATTCTCCCTCTGGGTTTTTCAACAACCCCACAGTCTGTTCGGGCATGTCACTGGTTTTCAATATGCCGCTGACAATTCCGGTCGAGGTACTGAATTTCAGGCCGTTGGGATGCCCAATCGCGAAGACTCTGTCGTACTGCTCAATTTGATCGGGCGGAGCCAATTTAAAGGTATGCAGGTGATCTGGCAGCCCATCCACCGCAAGGATCGCCAAATCGTTACGTTCGTCGAGTACGCGATAGCCAATGACATCGATTGGCGCACCAAGTAATTCATTCTTCGTTCCCCGCGGCTGAACCTTTGCACTCGCGGCCGCCGACACCACGTGAAAGTTCGTCAAGATGGAGCCCTTGTCGAGGATACAGCCACTGCCGAACCCGACCTTCTCACCAAGCGCGTCATAGACTGTGACGATGACAACGCCCTTGCCTGCCAGCTTCAGCATTTCCTTCGGCGATTTTGCGATGGCTTTGGGTTCCGCCGGAATTGCAGGCTTATCCGTTCTTTCAGTGATCATCTCCGAATCAGCGTTCTTCTCGACGTCCGCTGCGGGGTTGGAGGCCGCAATTGCCATTTCCGCGGGAGCAGGTTTTGCCACCTGACTTACGACGGGAGTCGGGGCCACCGGAGTCGGTTGTTTCACACAGCCACTAAGTGTAGTCGCAAGCAGACATAACGAGAGACACGACAATCGACCCGACATGACAAGATCTCCTCGACACTGAAGAAGTACACCGTTGGTCAAGGCCAGCGGGAGCGAAGGGATGAATATCCAAGCGATCAGAGCGTCGTTTCACGCTACCGATTCAACAGGCACGCGCCAAGCAGATTGCCTCGTAGCTAGTCGGCATAGGCTCGAATGGCAGACTTTGCGGGTCCGGCATCGCCAACCATGGGGAAGGGAAAAGGGTATAGGGATTGGGAAATTGAAATGCACAGCATCTCTCCGTTTTCCTATCCCCAAGCCCCATCCCCTCATTTTGCCTACGACCTTTCCTTCACATACGGCAACCCGAATAATCGAGAGAACGGTAGACTCGGCTCGGCAACGGCCGTTTTGCTTGGTAGAGTGATCCCGTCGAAATTGATGTTTCATCAAACTCGCTTTGGCAGGGACGCACATGGCCATTTCGACCGCACGCACGCTTCCGCCCGAACTTCGCGATGTCCAACTGCGAATGGAAGAGTTGGGACGCAGTTACGGTCTCGATTTCTTCGAGACTATCTTCGAGGTGCTTGATCTCGAAGAACTCTGCATGTTCGCCGCCTACGGTGGCTTCCCGGTACGCTATCCGCATTGGCGATTCGGTGCCGAGTACGATGAACTGCTGAAGACCCACATGTACGGTCTGCAGCGGATCTACGAAATGGTGATCAATACCGACCCCTGCTACGCCTATCTGCTGAATACGAATGAGATGGTCGACCAGAAACTGGTGATCGCTCACGTCTATGGTCACTGTGACTTCTTCAAGAACAACGCCTGGTTCGCGCAAACCAATCGCAAGATGCTCGACCAGATGGCCAATCATGCCACGCGCATCAACCGCTATGTCGATCGATACGGGTTCGAGAAGGTCGAAGAGTTCATCGATGCCTGCTTGTCGATCGAAGATCTGATCGACACTCATTCGATGCACATTAAACGAGCCGACGAAGTCCAGGCGATTCCCCATGCGGCTTTGCTGCGAGACGAAGACTTTGACTATCTTCACGGGTCGAATCGGTTCCCCTCCAAGGGCTACATGGATTCGTTCATCAACCCTCCCGAAGTTCTGGCTCAAGAAGCCCGCAACCAGCGGGAAAAGGATGAAGCCAAGGCCAAGACTCGATCGTTTCCTGCCGAACCACAGCGCGATGTGCTGCTGTTCCTGCTGGAACACGCACCGCTACGTGACTGGCAGCACGACATCCTGGCAATCATTCGCGACGAAGCCTACTACTTCGCGCCGCAGGGACAGACCAAGATCATGAACGAAGGCTGGGCCAGCTACTGGCACACCTTCCTGATGACGCGCCACGGCCTGAACGACTCAGAAGTGATCGACTACGCCGACCATCACAGCGGCACCGTGATGATGACGCCGCAACGGATCAATCCCTATAAGATCGGCATTGAACTGTTCCGCGACATTGAAGAGCGTTGGGATCGGGGACAATTCGGCCCCGAGTGGGAAGCATGCGAAGATTGGCGAGTGCGACAGAAGTGGGACAAGAAAGTCGGCCTGGGTCGCAAGAAGATCTTCGAAGTCCGCAAGAGCCATAACGACATCACCTTCATCGACACGTTCCTGACCCCCGAGTTCTGTGCGCGTCACAAGATGTTTTCGTTTGCCTACAACGACGCGACCGAGAACTACGAAATTGCCACTCGCGAATTCGAGAAGGTCAAGATTCAATTGCTCAACAGCCTGACCAACCACGGCCGGCCGTTCATCTATGTCGTCGACGCCAACTATCGCAATCGCGGCGAACTGTACCTGGAGCACAAGTACCAGGGGATCGAATTGAAGCAGGACTACGCCGTCGACTCGTTGCGCAACCTGCACCGCATCTGGGCTCGCCCCGTCCACATCGAAACCGTGATCGACGACAAGCCGGCGATCATCTCGTTCGATGGTTCGTCACACTCAACCAAAGAGAAGTAGCCGCATCGTAGGCATGATCGTGACTCAAGGAGGACTTTCTTGAGTTCTCGTACTAAGCACTCCATTGCGCCAACTCAGTTTCGACAAGGTCGGGAGCTTCAATTTCGACCCGCTCGACATGCAATCCCAAAGACCGTACATCGTTAACCGCCGAATGAATCGCCGCCTGTAGCGATACGGCCTCGCGATCAAAGCCTACTCGCGCACAGCCACCTGAGCCTGACAATGTCGCATCACTGCAATGACTGTAAAGCGATTCCGCGAGAGCGTCAGTCAGCTCAACAACCTTTAATTCCAAAGTGAATCGCCAAATCATTCTTCGTTCTCCTCTCGCAAGTGCATGCAACGATCAATCTCGCGGACGATCCGACGAGCATGATTGCCTGCATTTTGCGGTGTCGACGCGACACGCACCTGACATCCAGATCGATCGTGCTGCGGGCAGCGTAACGTGGCATAGCAGTGCCCCGTCCCCCGTATGACTCGCCAACCTAAATCCAATGCATGCTGTATCGCGTCGCTGACCTCTTGCTGCGGATGATGCTCTGCCATGTCTTTTCGCGCCCGCCACCCAATTCTACGATCTTTTTACACCGGTCGAATAATCTACAGAATTTTCTTCTGTTCATGCGCAACAAAAATTCGCTTTTCTGCGGTCTACCATGATTCAATCTGCGTAGGTGGATTGAATGCGTTCTCGTTAAATTGAGGGGTATCTGCCAGACCACAATTGGACATCTGTCTGAGTGAGCGACAACTCCGGAGTGAGTTTGGTTGCATCATCGGTTCGATTTCTCATGAAATTCCAGCTCCCAAGTCGCGAGTTCAAACCAATTTCAACGTATAATTAGGAGACGGAGTCCCCTACGAAAATTCCGACGATGAAGGATTGTCGATGTCTCTGAGTCTTGATCTTGCCGCCGCCCTCACCCCGCTGATCGGACAGAACTTTCTGCCCCCGCAGACCGTGACTGTTGCCGACGGCAGCGGTGTCGGATTGTCCGTTGATCTGCTGAGCGTCGAGGCGTTGGGCGTGTCGTGTGAAGAGCTGCGGTTGGAAGTTCCCGCGCTGAATGCGGCGAGTCTTGATGCTCTCAAGAAGTGGGGCGATGCTCTTTGTAAGCGGATCACCTATCTGCTTGAGAACCTGGGGCCGCTCGAATACGACGCCAGCGCCAACGAAGTTCTGATTCGATCGACTCCGCCAGACGTTGGCTCGCCCGGGACGACGAAGTACTACGAAGTGCTGCTGTCGTCGCAGGGAGCAGGGCGGTTTTCGTTGCGTCGGTTTCGAAACGATGCTGCCAATCCGGGTCGGGTTCCGGTGCCGCTGCAAGTGACGCACGAGTTACTTGCGAAGCTGGTCAATGATCTGACGACCACCATTCCTGCCAAGCCGTAATCAATAAAAGTAGCCCGAAGGTAAACCTTCGGGCTACTCGTGTCCCGCAGAGTAGACAGCACACATTGTGTGCTGAGTTCGGCACACGGAGTGTGCCGTCTACTTTGAACTACTTGGCCTTCTTGACTTCAAAGCCCTTGGCGAAAGCAGCGTCGCTGAAGACCAGATCGGCTTGAGCGTCGCCCTTGGCAGCTTCAACCTTGCCCTTGCAATCGTTGCAGCAGAAGGCAACCTTTGCGCCGCCAACTTCGATGGCGGTTTCTGGATTCAGTTTGCCACCTGACAATGGGCACTTCACTTCAGTAGCCTGACCGGTCAGGACCAATTGCTGATTGGCTTTGGTCGCGAACTTGGTGGGATCCTTGGCGAAAGCTTTCGGGCAGTTTTCGCAGCAGAAGTAAACTTTCGCTCCCTTGTATTCGGCGGTCTTGTCTTCCAAAGCGGGCTTGCCGGAAACAGGGCACGTGGCCTTGAATGCAGCAGCTTTTTCTTCGGCGGCGTAAGCAGCCAGACCAGCAAGCAACAGGGCGGAACACATCATCGTCATCTTGGAAATCGTCATCAGCGGGCTCCTTCAAGGTTGGGCTGCAATCTTGCAACCGAGAGATGGGGTCAACAAGCAGTCAACGTAAGACTAACAGAATCACCGACGGACAGACCGTCGGACAGATGCCAAGAGTTTGGCCACTCAGAAATCAGGCCAGCCAACGACAGAGCCGCGCGCACCGCTCCGGTGAGTCGATGGAGTCTTGCCAGAAGCGAGTTTCCCTTGTTGAGGGAGTAGCCCCCGTCGATAACAACAGGGCCGGCGCTCGATCGACCGCGACGGTCTGAACTGGTGGAGTGATCGAATCCGTGCGAACGGAACTCGCCAGTTGTGAAGTTTGAATCTGAGACCGGCAGCGGCAGTTGGACGACGAACGGACTTCCGTCGATTTAGCTCGCTCGGCTTTGACGATCGCTCGCGCTGCACAGCAGGGGCGTTTCGTCTCGATCGTTTTCGATTGGCAGCAGGATTTCTGGGCAACAGAGCGGCGCGAGCAACAACAACTTCCCCACATCCACGACGGCCACATCAAAGCGACCGCCAGCAGCAGGTTTAAGGCGTGATTGACGAGCAGGCCCCATCTCATGGACAAGCGCACCTGACGGACTACTAATACCGAAGCGACGGCAGGATCATAACAGAATCGCGATGCTTGAGAAGCCTATTTGACTTTCGGCACGACCTTGGCACGAGTCTCGACGCCCGCCAGGAAGTCCCTAAGTGCCGTCATCACCAGGCGAAGATCGGGTCCAAACACATCGTTATGATTGGTGCGAGGCAGTACGACAAGCTGCTTGGGGACTCCTGAAGTCGACTTTTCCGGGGCTGCTTGAAACAGTCGCTTTCCCAGTGTGATCGGCACCACCCGGTCGAGTTCGCCGTGCAGATGCAGAATCGGACACTTGGACTTGGCGATGTACTTCGCGGATTCAAATCGGTCGATCAGGATCAGGCTGACGGGGAGTATTGGAAAGTGATATTTGCCGGCTGATACAAGTGAATCGAACGAGGCCTGGATCACCAGGCCGCCGGGTTCGATACCCTTCGTACCTAAATCTCCCGCCAACCTCGAAGCGACCCCGCCACCCAAGGATTCGCCGTACAGAACGATCCGCTGTGGAGGAACCTTCAAATCTTCCGTCGCGTATTTCCAGATCGCCTGAGCATCCTTGATTAGTTGCGATTCCGTCGGCTTGCCGGGATTATCGCCAAAGCCTCGATGATCGAAGATCATCACGTCAGCACCCAGCAAACCCAGCGCTTGCAGCAGATACTGACGCATCGCGCGATGGCCGCCATTCCCTGGGAAAATGATCACCAGCGGCCGGCCTTGTGACAGCAACTGAGTGACATCGGGCACCTTCGCAGACCGCTTCTGGCCCGCCAATGCCAGCCAGCCGTTCAATCTCAAATTGTCGTGGGTGGTGACATGAACGTCGACGACGGCCTGAGGAACTTCGACATTCTCCGCTCTTAGGTCATTACTTTTCGTCGGATGATAAATCAGTAACCGCTGCATCCATGCCAGCATGATCAGGACCGCCAATCCACACCAGAACAAATAGACCAGTAATCGCCATCTCTTGTCAGCCACGGTGACCCTTCGCTGTCCGAGTTTTTAAGGCGAATGCGCGATGCGACTGCCAGCAGAGTACTATCTGCGGACTTAGTTGAGAATGTCTACTTCGTTTATGAAGCGTCATGCAAGTTCTGCCCGTCATCGATCTGTTGGGGGGTGTCGTGGTCCGCGGAATCGCCGGACAACGATCCGAGTACCGAC
This sequence comes from Schlesneria sp., assembly GCA_028291515.1. Lineage (GTDB taxonomy): Bacteria > Planctomycetota > Planctomycetia > Planctomycetales > Planctomycetaceae > Schlesneria. The sequence continues at coordinate 104,485 of JAQGHU010000106.1, read as the reverse complement.
CACTTCAATCCAAACTCACGACCAGCGTGCGGCCGTTAGATGTGTCGCGCGCAATGCGATCGACGTTCGGCTTCACCAATCTCTATCTGGCCGACTTGGATGCCATCGTCGACAGACAACCAAACTGGAACTGCTACCAGGCACTGGTCAAAGATGGCTTCAGTCTGCTCGTTGATGCCGGAGTCCGCGATGTCGCCTTATCATTGGAACTGCGACGCATCGGTGCGGAACCGATTATCGGGCTGGAATCGTGCCCCAACCCGAAGATGCTTGAGGAGATCGTCACAGCGAACCAGGGCCAAGTCACCTTCAGCCTGGATCTGAAGAACGGTCGGACTCTGCTTTCCAGTGATTCGGCAGGCTGGAGCGACGACCCTGCGGAGGTCGTCCGGCAAGCGGTCGCCAGTGGCGTCTCGCGACTGATCGTGCTCGATCTGGCTGATGTCGGGACTTCGAGTGGCGGTCAAACGGATACGTTATGTCGTTCGTTGAAGGCGGAATTTCCCCAGATCTGTCTAACTTGCGGAGGGGGTGTCCGGGGCGTTGGCGACCTGCAAAAATGCAAGACTTTGGGGGCTTCGCGCGTCTTGGTTGCCTCCGCTCTGCACGATGGCCGCTTGACCGTCGCTGATCTGCGTCAACTCTAAGCAATCGGCCTGCCGCATCTTATTTGTCAATCAATATTTACGGCGAGATAAGACGGCGAAGCGAGAACTGGCAAAGTGGGGGCGAAAACCGGTGTCAATTGCCCGCGGGAGGCTGCTATTTTCCGCCTAAATTTGGTATACTTTCCGGCTCAGAAAAGTAAGTCTCACAGGAATGGCAGCATCAACCGGCTGATCGATGCTGCAAGATTAAAGAACCCCTTCCGAAAGCATCCCCTTACTATGCAGCTGACCTGCCAGCGCGCTTCCCTGACGAGCGCCTTTCAAACCGTGGCCGGTGTCGTCCCATCGCGAACAACAAAAGACATTCTGAAGAACGTCAAGCTGCAGGTCTCCGGCGGCAAAGTGGTTCTGATCGGTACCGACAGCGAAATTGGCCTGCGGTGCGAAGTTCCTGATGTCGTCGCCGATTCGTCCGGCGAAGCCCTGCTGCCAACCGCGCGCGTGCTGGCCGTGCTCCGCGAACTCAGCGATGATGTCGTCAAACTCGAAATCACCAGCGATGCGATCTGGATTCGCTGTGGATACAGCGAATTCCGTCTGTCCGCCGAAGACCCCGCCGACTTCCCGCCCGTCGCGACTTTTGGCGACGAAGAATACTTCGTCATCACCGCCGCCACGTTGCGACAATTGATTCGTCGCACCATCTTCGCGACCGACACCGAGAGCACTCGCTATGCCCTGGGTGGGATTCAAATCGAGTTTACTCCTGAACGAGTCACCTTAGCAGCGACAGACAGTCGCCGGCTGGCAGTCGTCTCCGGCGAGTGCAAAGTCGTCGGGTCTGCACCATTACCAGCCACGCCACCGGTCGTTCCATCCAAAGCGATGACGCTGATCGAACGCAGCCTGGGCGAAGGCGAAGCGGAAGTTCAGATCGCAATTCATCCTAACGACATCGCCGTCCGCAGTGGCGGAACGACGATCACCAGCCAACTGGTCCAAGGTCGATTTCCCGATTGGCGTCGCGTTGTCCCCACCTCCTTTGCCGCCAAGATCGACATGGTTGCCGCACCGTTCTACGGGGCGATCCGCCAGGCGATGATTGTCACCAGCGAAGAGAGCCGTGGCGTCGATTTCATCTTCACTAAGGGAACGCTGAAGCTTGCGAGTCAGGCCGCAGACATTGGCCAGTCCAAGGTTGAACTCCCGATCGCCTACGATGGCGAAGAAGTGAAGATCACCTTCGATCCGCGTTACGTTGCCGACTTCCTGAAGTCGCTCGACAGCGGGTCGCCGTTCCGCTTCCAACTGATTTCTCACGAAGACCCCGCCGTACTGACGACGGATGATCACTACACCTACGTGATCATGCCGCTGTCCCGAGACCGCTAACGGAGTGAAAAGAAGCCTCGGTGCGCACGCACTGAAGTCCTTCGGATTCCTGACTGATGTCGCAAGAACCTCAACCACTATCCTTCGCCCTTGCCGAATTAATCGCGCTGCGGGGATTTGCGCGGGTTCACAGTGACGATGAAATGCGATTGGCGTGGAAAAAGGTGGCGGGAGATGAGTTGTCAGCCCAGGCAAGGCCACTGCAACTGGTTCGCGGCGTGCTGACGATCGCTGTTTCCAGTGCCCCGCTGCTGAATGAGCTGGTCTCATTTCAGTCGGCCGATTTGCTGGCCCGCATGAAACAGATGGTCCCCCATCTGAAGATTAAAAGTTTGAAGTTTCGATTGAATGGAATGTAGCTGACGCGGTGTTGGACGACCAACCGAATATGAACCGCGAACTTATGGAGACAGATCCCTTGACCGAACCGAATGCCGATACAGCGCCTCAGTATGGTGCCGATCAGATCCAAGCGCTGACCAACATCGAGGGGATTCGTACCCGGCCGGCCATGTATATCGGCGACACCGGTCCGCGCGGGTTGCACCATCTGGTGTACGAAGTTGTCGACAACAGCATCGACGAAGCACTCAGCGGTTATGGCAAACTGATCACGGTTCGCATCAACCTCGATGGCAGCATCACTTCCACTGACGAAGGTCGTGGGATTCCCGTGGGCCCGATGCCTGATCAGGGAAACAAGCCCGCTCTGGAAGTCGTGCTGACCAGCACACATGCGGGAGGCAAGTTCAACCGCACGGGCGGCTATGCCAAGGGGACCGGTGGTCTGCACGGCGTCGGTATCAAGGCCGTGAACGCTCTTAGCGAATGGTTGGAGGTCGAAGTCCGCCGCGAAGGTCACGTCTGGCAGATGGAGTTTTCTCGGGGCCTGGTGACCAGCCAATTGCGTCGACTCGGAACGTCGACCGAGACCGGCACGCGCATGACATTCAAGCCTGATCCGGAGATCTTCCCGGACACGAAATACGTCTACGACATCTTGCAGAAGCGACTGCAGGAACTGGCGTTTCTGAATCCCGGTGTTCGATTGCGAATCACCGACGAACGGACCGGTCAGACGGAAGACCACTGCTACGAAGGGGGCCTGCGCGAATTCGTCACGTGGCTGAACCGTACGGAAACGCCGCTGATCCCCGAAGTGATCATGGTCGCAGGCGATGTCGATATCACCCACGTCGACCTCGCTCTGCAATACAACGACGGCTACAACGAAAACGTCCGCTGCTTCACCAACAATAACATTCCCAACCCCGACGGCGGAACGCATCTGTCCGGCTTCCGCAGCGCGATGACTCGCGCGCTGAACAGCTATGGCAAGAAAGAGGGTCTTTTTAAGGACGTCGAGCCAACCGGCGACGACTTCCGCGAAGGCCTGACCGCCGTCGTCAACGTGAACATCCCCGATCCTCAGTTCCAATCGCAGAACAAGACGAAGCTGCTGAACGTGGAAGTCGAAGGGGCCGTCTCCAGCGTCACCTACGACGTGCTGATGAAGTACCTGGAAGAACACCCCGCCAACGCCAAGCGAATCTGTCAAAAGGCATCACTGGCCGCGGAAGCTCGCGAAGCGGCTCGTAAGCAACGCGAAATGGTGCGACGCAAGGGCGCCCTCACTTCTGGCGGACTGCCCGAAAAGCTGCGCGATTGTCGCAGTCGAGAACTCGATGCCACCGAACTGTACCTCGTCGAAGGGGACTCGGCCGGTGGTTCGGCCGATACCGGACGCGATTCGAATCTGCAGGCGATTCTGCCACTCCGCGGTAAGATCCTGAACGTCGAGAAAGCGCAGCTCGTCAAGATCCTCGACAACGCCGAAATTGCCAACCTCTTCAAAGCAGTCGGCATCCCGCCGATGGCCGAGTTCGAAGATGTGACCAAACGTCGCTACGGCAAAATCATCCTGATGACAGATGCCGATATCGACGGCAGCCACATCAGGACGCTGCTGCTCACGTTCCTGTTCCGTCACATGCGGGCGCTGGTCGAACACGGCTGCATCTACATTGCCCAACCTCCGCTCTACAAGGTGACGCAGCGCAACAAGATTCGCTACGTGCAAACGCACGAACGAATGGTCACCGAACTGATCACGTTGGGACTGAATGGCAGCCGTGTCGTCTTCTCCGATGGAACCGAACTGGCGGGCGAACATCTGGATAAAGTCGTCAAACAGATGCATCGCCTGGAAGAGCCGTTCGAGTTGCTCGAACGTCGTGGAGTCACGCTGAAGTTCCTGCATGGCAAATCGGGCAATGCCGATACACTGCCCGAGTACCGCGTGTTCATCGGCAAACAGGAGCAATGGTTCTTCGACAAGGAGGAAGTCCGCAAGTTCGTCGAGCAGGAAGAACAACGTCTTGGCCGCGAACTCACCGTGGCCGGGTCGATCGCAACTCCGCTGGTTGCTCCCGAAGCCGTACCGCCAAACGCCGATGGCACACCCGCCGCACCTGCCGTCCGCGAAGAAATGCTGCAGATCATCGATCTGCACGAAATCCGTACGATCAACCAGGCATTGCTGGAACTGAAGGGTTATGGAATCACCCTGCCAGACCTCTATCCGCCAGGAGCGAAAGACGGCGAAACGTTCTATCCATTCCGGATCGTGCAGGACGACCACACGCTCAAGCTAACATCACTGCGCGAGTTGCTGCCCCAACTGCGCGACCTCGGCGAACGCGGCATGAAGGTCACCCGCTTTAAAGGTCTGGGTGAAATGGATGCCGAAGAGTTGTGGGACACGACCATGAATCCCAAGGAACGGACGCTGCTGAAGGTGACTATGGAAGACGCCGTCGCCGCCGATGAAATGTTCCGCGTCCTGATGGGCGACGCCGTCGAACCCCGCCGTGAATTCATCGAAAAGCACGCCCTCGACGTGAAAGATCTGGACGTCTAAATGATCGCGCGATGAAGGTTCATATGAATTCGGGTGCCACGGTTTTGGAGTTTTCGACAAAGCCGTGTCTTCCCTCACTTTCATTCTTTGTTGTGCCAATCATTACTCGCATCGTTGGCTAAGTTGGCAGCCCTGAAGACTCAAGGTAGCGAATCTGCCAGCGTTTTTTTTGGTCGCCTACGTTTTGCGGAGTCGAAAGCAACCGGCAGGAGCAATCGCCGTCAGACCGATGATGCCGCAAGCAGCAGAGAGAATGACGATCGTTGGCAAGCTGTTCAGGTATTCATAGCTGTGATTCTCAACGCGAGCAGCGGCCAGCCAGCCCAAGACGACGACTAGGGACGCCGCGATCTCCATCACCATCAGAGGGAGGAATTTGGCAAACTGCAGCCCGCAGCAATGACGAGGAAACCCGATTTGCTTTCTGACAACTTGACCATTCCCAAGGTGGAGTCGTTGGATTCGATAGATTAATGGTATATCGTAGTTGCGATTGAATTAACACATTATATCGACAATCCTATGCTCCTGCGTACTGGGTCAACATTCGATCGTCGTCAGGTGAATCATGAGCCGTTCTGAATTCGAGATGCCGGTCGGAGATTTTCTGCGTCTTGGCGTGACGGCGATCGGCTGTGTGGGTGTCGGTGTGTTTCTGCTGATCAAGGCTCACGTGGAAACGGGAGTAGTGCCGCTGGAGTCATTGCAGCAGTTGACCGGCGTCGTGCAGGTCGAGACCGAGTATTATCGATCTCGCCGTTCGTCCAAGCCGTATCCGGTCTTCACTGTTAACCGCCAGCGATTCACGTATCCGTATTGGTTTCCGCAGGCGAGCGAACTAACCGAGGCCGTGAAATCGGGCGAGACGATTACAGTCTGGACGGACGCCTTCAAAAATGCCTGGATCTGGCAGATCGAACGAGATGGCCAGCAGATCGTCTCGTATGCCAAGGTTCATGACGGCATCATTGCAAATCGCGCTTTGTATCCGATCATCGGCTTCTGCATGATTATCTTCGGGTTTGTCGTCGCTGGGCGATTGGCAATTCTCTCGCAACCTTATTGGATGCCCGAACCCGTCGCCCAAGAAAAAGTCGTGAAGGTGAAGAAGAAAAAGAAACGGGTCAAGACTCGCCTGAAGGAACTCAAGGACGAGTGACGGTGGTCCTGTGAATTGTGCATTAGAAGAATGCCGACTAGCTACCTAATGGTTGAACAAGGGCGATTTTCCTCACGTCTCAATCGCTTGATCGTATTCGAGATTGTCCTGGTAGCTTGCATTCACCTGGCCCGCGGCGACCGCTTGGACAAGTGCCGCATGGTCGCGCTCGGTCTGGTCACCATAGGTTTCTGCAAACGTGGCCAGCGCGCTCGCAAACGCGTCGGATTTGCCAATGTACCCTGCGATCTTGGCGATGTCGCCGGTGCGAGCGTGCGCACGAGCCAGCAGGACACCACAGATCCAGCACCAGAATTCAAACGACTCACCGGTCAGCCATTCCACTGGCATGGAGGCCTTCAAGTTCTTCATCTGACGGACGAAGTAATGCCGCCCATCGATCGTCGCATAACCGAGTAGCGGATCACCCAGAGATTGCAGGGCACGCTGTGCTGTGACGACTCGACGGCCTTCGTGATCGATTCGGTATTCGACTTTCGGCAGGTACGGCGCATGCGCCGGTGTAACCGCCTCTTTGACTTGCAGAAACAACGGATCGTCTTCGCCTTTGCCAAATAGCAGCAGCAAGTAAGCGCGCAGTCCGACACTACCAACCCCGACCACGCGGTGACAAACATCGGCGACTGAATAGCGACGCAACATGAACCGGTACTCGGGGGATAGCGTCTCGGCATAGTCGACTAGTGAAGCGATCACCTTCTGTCGCGTCGGCTCATCAAGATGCGTGAGGATTGGCGGGGCTTCGATAAATCGCCAAGTGCCGTCGGGTTGACGCCCAGCCACCTTGTCTAACAGAGATTTGCTGTGGGTCCGTTGAGCCTTTGCTAGAACCTTTCTGGCGATGGCCCGAAATTTGTTGCTGATTTGAACGCCTGCCCGACTGAGCACCGGTTCGTTCCGTTCCAACTCGGCATAAGCGAACAGCGACCAGGTTTCCAAGATCCCCAGCTTCATCAGTCGCTGGGCATTCACTGCATATCCGGACACACACCGCATCACCGCCGAACGCCGCTCCTGAAGATCGAGTCCATTGTCACGACCACCCACATTGACGCTGGCGACCAGTCGCTTTAGATCCCATTCCCACGGTCCCTTCGTCGAAGTCGTTGATGTCGATCACGACATCGAGCTGCGGCGTGCCATACAGCCCGAAGTTGTTGATGTGCGCATCGCCATCGAGCATGACCTGCGGTCCGCTGATCGGCGTCTGAGCCAGATCTCTGGCCATGACCGCACACGCACCGCGTAAAAACGCAAACGGCGACTCGGCCATGCGTTCCATCCGCAGCGGGATCAATCCCTCTTCACGTCCTGCATTGCTGTCCAACACTGTCGAGACCGGATCCGGTCGATCCACGGGCGGCGTCCATGTCGCGTGAGACTCGCGTGGTGTCTGCTGACGCAACGCCTTCCCCTGATCGTACCGAGCTTGCAACGACTCCAAAGGTCTGTGGGGATCATATGGAGCGGTTGTCTGCCAGAACTCCCGCAGTCCATCGAAGGGATGCGGACGGGTGGTTTCCGCCACTGCTTGATCCGACAAATCGGGCGGATTTGCAGTCCGCGCGGACGATTTCTTGGCCATCATGATTCCTACGTTAAGGCATATTGCCAAGCATCATTTGTTGCACGTCGGCAATGGCTTGCTGACTCACTCGCAAGAGACCTTCCGCGGGACGATCGATGTCGGCCGTCATCACGATCACCAGTGAGAATGCCGCCGCCAACACCGGCGTGCCTCGCAGTCGCCGAATCCCGGACATCCCAACCTGATATCCCACCGCCAGCATCGACAACATCGTCAGGACGTACACCGCCAGCCAAACAGTTCCAGGAATCCGATACTGCAATCCAATCGTCACACGGCTTTGATGCAGATCAATCAATTCATTCAACGAGGCGACGAACAAGGACCGCAACTCGGAGTCCATTTCTTCCTGGACCAACATTTTCGTCTGAGCCCATAGTCGACTGTGAAGGTCAGTCGATGATTTCAAGATCTCGTTGACATTCTTCTTCGTTGCATTCAATCGAAGATCGGCGTATTCGCGCAATAGCCGCCGGATTTCCAGGCCTTCTTTTTCAGGCAGCAAGTCGGCTCGCAGGTAGGTCGTTCCGATGGCATTGGCTTCATCCAATACCAACTGGCGACGAGCATCGAATCGGGAGGCCGTCATGCCGAACGTAAAGGCGAGAATAAATGCCAATAGCCCCAGGACTGACCCTACGAGTGAGCCCAGCGGAGCTTCCGGCTCTTTCTCATTCTTGTGCCGGAGCACGATTCCTGCCAGCGCGGCTCCTCCTTCCACGGCGCTCATACAAAGCACCAACGTGAGCACGAAAAGAGCCCACAGCGGAAGCATGCCGATCCAGCTGCCGAAATCCATTTTCCCCTCGCAGTTCGGCAGGCTCACTTATCAAAGATCACCGCCACCGTCAGTGGGTAGCGACAATCCAAAATAGAGACCTCACCGTTGGAATCCAATCTGGATTCAGAACCAGCAGAAAAAGTTCAGTCGACTGAACTTAGAATTCGACATTGTAGCGTTCGGTCATCGCGCGGCGGATCTGGACCAGGCCGTCTTCAATCTGCTTCATTTCTGCGACTTTCACCTGAGCGGCGTTGGCATGCTCTTCCGTGCGGATCTGGCCGAAATTGGGGGAGACTTGAACAGTTCCCGAGAACGAATAGCCGCCGTAGGTGCCGTAGGGCCCGACCGCTCCAGCACCGTACGAGTAGCTTTGATAGACGGGTTGGGCCGTTCGCACGCCGCTGCGCAGGAATGACACGCGGGCAGCCTGGGCCTGGTATCGCAGTGAACTGCTGACGTTACCGCCGAACGTCAGCAGGTCCTTATCGACATCCTTCATCGGCAGATCGTCGATCTTGCGAGCATAGCGCTCCATCCAGACAAGCTGGTTGTCGCGTTGAGTCTTGTCGAGCGTCTTGCGTAGATCATCGAGCAGCCTCTTTATCGAATGAAAGAACTTCTGCGACGCCTCGGCCTTAAGGGTCTCGGCACTCGGCGGGGTCGGTGCGCCCGATTCTGCCGAGTTCTCTCGGACATCATGGGTACTTGGTGATGCAGCAAACAGGCTGACGATCTTTCGCAGATCCGCCTGCGAAAACTCGCCCTTCATCGTCAGTGACGTTCCTGAAGTGGATGCTGTCCAATTGTCCAGATCCGCCAAGCCGATTTGTAAGGTCTGCAGGATCTCTTCGATCAGTGGCTTAGCCACGGGTTGGATGATGGCAGTCGGCTTGGCGAAGTCGATCTGGAGCGCACCTTCGCGCTTATCAGTGACGCGAACGGTTAGCACAACTCCTTTGACGCTGGCCAGAATGTCGGCGATGTCGGCCTGGTCCGCAGTCTTCCCTTTTAACGGCTCAAACTTCGTCAGCAGTTCGCGAATCGGTGCCGCTGTCACGCTGTCGGCCAGGTCCACTGCCACAACCAGATGCGATTTGGAATCGGCCTGCTCCAGTCCTTTTGCCAGGAATGGCGACAACCGCGCGGCGTCCTTTTTCGCGGAGCTGACCCAGCGCGAGATCACCTGGCGATTGGGTTGTGATGTCACCAGGATCACACCCGCATCAAGTTCGACTCCGCTTCGCCCTCCCGGCAGAGTGACGGCCGAGTGTCCGGCGATCGTGTCGAGATGGCCACCTTCGCGTCGCGCAATCAGTGCGAACGACGGAGTCCGTTCGACATCCATGACCCCCAGTTCCCAGACGGGTTGCAGGCCTCCGCTCAAGTCCAGTTGCGATGCCATCACGACTCGTCGAGCTTCCGGCGGAACGCTGATCTCCTGGTTCGCAAAACGATCCCCCGCCTGCTTGCGCCAGTTCTCACGCGTTGCCAGTGGGGAATGAAACAGCGAATCAACATCAATGACGACAACCGCATTGGCATCCGCGGGAACCCACGGCAACAGCTTCGTCGGAACTTCGGCGCATGCCACAGCGACCGTCAAGCCGAACACCCCGATTGCGATACCGAACGAAATTCGAGAGGACAAGCTCCACAATTTCATGATGCCAACTCCGGAATGTAGTTCAGCCGCTGAATGAAATGAATGCCGAGAACGATCGACGCCGGATGCCGCGTGACCTTCGGTCGAGCATGTCATGTGATCGTAGAAATCGCTGGTCTGTGTCCGCACCGAAAGACATGTCGATGAGAAGGCAGATACTAGCCCGCGCTGACGCAATCGTCAAAGATCACCATCAGGTTGCAGCGCCGATGATTAGTTCATTGCAGTTTGAATTGGGCGAGCACCTACACCGAATAGTTGCCATTTCTTCACAGGAAGTTACAGAACGCCGCAGAAGATATATCCTCGATCAACCAAACGTGACCTGAAAGACCACTCGTCGCGATTTTACTTGCTGTTCGTGATTCCATGGGGACTTCGATGCTGAGTATCTTTACTTTTGGGCTACTGGCGTCAGTTTCTCTTCAAGCGATCGCCCAGACTTCCGAAGGAGACGTTCGGGATTTGCGCGCCGTACAGCACAAAATGATGATGTTAAGGCGTCAGCGAGGCGTGCCAGTAACGGTCGCTGCTGAACTGCAGATCACCAACGGCCAACATGTGGAGTTGGCGGCGCTGCGGGAGGAAATATCGCTTTTCACGCGTGAACAAGACAAAACGCGAAGTCGGAATGCGAGCCCATCAAAGGAAGGCGAAATCTCCTTCGCACGAGCTGCGGACGAAAAACTGAATTCGATCCTTAGCGATGAACAGCGCCAGCGATTAGCCCAATTGGATATTCAACAAGGCGGAGCGGTGAGGGTGGTTCGATCCGACTTCGCACCCAAACTGGAGATTTCAGCCGCGCAACAGTTGCGTATGAGAGATGCCCAACGAGACATTCTCCATAGTAAAGGACTACCCGGACCTGAAGCATACGCCACCTTTGGCCACGCTTGCTATGCGATCTTGAATGACATGCAACGTGCCAAGTGGAAGGAAATGGTCGGAGAACCATCGGAAGCGATTCAGTGCAGAGCCCCTTTGCTTCCCGGCCCTGTTCCCGAACCTGCGAAAGAGACGACCTCTCGGCGGATCATTTCCCTTCCTCCTTATATTCATCTCGAAAAACCAGTCGGTAGAGAACAGCTTCGACTCACGGACGATCAAGTTGCACAGCTGACCGAAGCACGTACGAAATATCAAAAGCTCGCGGCACAACGAGCTGAAATGACCGGCACCTCACTTGAACGAGCCGAGTTCACGGGAACCGTGCTTCAGACGCAACGGGCCTACTTCGCACTCTGCGACAAAATCCTCAGCGAGGACCAGAAGACACGATTGAATGAACTACAGTTTCAGTCATTGTGCGAGCAGGCATTGCTCGAACGCGTATTCCGAGAAGCGGCACGGCTCTCCGACGATCAAATCAATTCGCTCGATCGATTGCTGACCGCTCACCCGGTGGCAACTACACTTGCACCTCATGAAAAGTTGGCGATTCGACAAGAGACTCTTCAGCTTGGTTTGAAGTACCTCTCCGATTCACAACGACTCGTCTGGGACCGGATGACGGGCTCACCGGTTCCGCCCGAGAGCTTGCTGAAGGTGGAAACCGACTCCGTCGACTGACTGCCGTGAACGTCGTCGCTGCTTCGCAGCATTTCTTTTCAGGCCAGAGGCCAGTACTTGAAACCGGGGGCCGATGGAGGGACCACTTGGTTCTGCTACGGCAGGGGCCATTTCCCTGCATAACACTGTGCGGCCAATACTGGATAGCCTCCCAGGTCATACGCTCGGCCCGCCAGCTTCAATAGCTCTGTTTTTGGAACATGATCGCGGTCCTGAAGGGCATGGCACAATTCCAGGCACAATGCGAGGTTCAGTTCATCTAAAGCGAGCTGGGCCAATCGCATCCCTGCTGTGACGGACTCGGGACGATCCACGGCATAGATTTCCAACCAGATCACCTTGGCTTCTTCGATCTGGTCGTGGGCGCGCCGGTAGTCGGCCAAAGCCAACTTCATTTGCATCTCGACCAGTTCGCAGGCGCCGTGCTCCAGGACGCTGGAATACAGTTCCAGCATACGATCGTCGAGATCAGCTTCGTGCATCGCTTGACCAAGCAACAACTGGCCCGTCGGTCCCAGCCATTCGGCATCGCCGTCGACGGCAACGATCGATCGATACAAGAATGCGGTTTCGCGAGCTTTTCCCGCGGTTGTCGCGGTCCGCCAGCGAGCGAGTGAGGTCATTAATGCGGCCGCGTTTCGAACCGATCGATCCTGGAACTGAAGTCGATGTGAGAAGAGAGCTTCACCAGCATCCAGAGGTCTGCCATCGAGCAGCAATGCCATCGCCAGGAAGACTGCCGCGCGAGCCTGATCGTCCGGGGTCTGACGCGAATTGGCCGCTCGTTTCAATTGAAAAGCTGCTTCGCGGAACTCACCGCGATCCATTAACGCTCGGCCATAGAGGATCATCGATCGAGTATGCAGATCGCTTCCCGGTGCCCCATGCACAATCACTTCCAGCATGCGGCAGGTTCCGACTAGATCGCCCGCTCGATGGTAGGCCAAGGCCGCATTGAATGCCGCACGAATGCCAAGTGGGGAGACGGATTTACCAATGAGCGAAGAATAGGTCTCGGCGGCATCCACCAAACGCGAGTCTGCGGCAGCCAACTGGGCTCGCGCGAAAATCGCCGGTGCCGCCAGGCGATGTTCAGGGAACATCGCCACCGTCGAAGCCAGTGACATCGTTGCCGACTTGTGGATTTGCAGCGCGTCAGACTCGCTGTTGGTCGTGGTGATCAGCAGCGTTCGCGTGTGCATCTGCAAAGTCCAGGTCGCTCGAACTTCCTGGCACAACGACGACAACATCAGACACAGTGGCAGATCGCCAACAGTGACATCAAGCACCCGACTCGAGGCAAGTTGTTCAACGGCCTCGTCAGACCATTCCAACCGGAAATCACATTCGTCTGCCAGTCGCGTCACAATCTGGTTGATCGACTGTTGGCGAGCGGTGATTTGGAACGGTGTTCCCAGCAGAGTTGCTCCAGGCACCTGATTGTCTGCGAAATCCGCTTCGGCGGCTGGTTTGTGAGGTGCAGAGACACGCAACTGGATTTCGTCGACTGTCGCCGGTTGATCTGGTGTGGCGTCAGCCCATTTCAGAATCTCGGCCTGCGACCATTCAATGAGATTGTTGACGGGCGATAACCCGGCCGTCAGTGGGCTATTCGCAGGTAATGTCTGTTCGGCAGCGACGATCGAGTACAGTAATGCGACCTCGTCACTCATCCCGGTAGGCAGACCGTCACCCGATCGCAGCAAGAGGGAGCGAAGCAAAGGTTCCGCGGCATTGAAGTCATTCAGCCGCATCCAGATCCTGGCTTGGCCGAGCGTTGCGCAGGCCGCCAACACCGGTCGATGCGAGTCTGTGACTGATCGGTACGTCGCTAGCGCCTCATCCCATTGGCCCAGCCCTTCCTGACAGAAACCCATTCGGAGTGACAAATCTGCGGCCACCCGCAAGGAATCGGCACTTCCCAACGATCTATAAAGGTGAAGGGCAGCTTCGTGGCGTCCTTCACGGAGCAACTCATCCCCCTTCGACCGATCTGGGCCCGGTTTCAGAGGGAGATGCTGCTGGATCTGGTTCGGAACTGCTGGCGCGGGCTGCTCGGCGGCATCCAACTTTCCGGGGGGTGGTGTTGCGGTTTGCAGGGTGAAGCCGATTCCCAAGGCAATTGGAAACACGGCGATCACGACGACAAGCATCGAAAAGCCACGCAGTCCGGTTGACGGAATGTCCTGTCCATCCGGTACATCCTGCGTTTCTGTAGTTTCCGTCGCCATGAGTTGACCTTGACCAAAGACCCCAAACCAGCAAATATGCCCCCGCCTTTTCCCAAGTTCAAATTCTTTTCGTCCGAATCCTTCTTCGTCGGCATAAACCGCCCCGGGTGCTAGCATGCGAATCGATCCTGGCTTCCAAGGGAACCCGCTTAACGGGCGAAAGATCGGACGATCGGTACAGGGATCGTCCTCCGCATCAACGTCGCGCACGGACCAAGCCGCGGAATCCGAATCGACGGTCTCCGCCGAAACAGCGGCACTGGTGGGATCACTGCACGAGATCCCCGAAGTGCGAGCAGAGGTGATCGAAGAAGTTCGCCGCCGATTAGGCCGTGGCGAATTCCTATCGCGCGACGCCGCGGAGAAAACCGCCGAAGCGATTCTCGCCGACCTAGCCAGTTTTATCGGGCAATAGTTGGTGCGCGGATGCTTAGCCGGTTTGAGGTCTCATCGTGGAACCGCACGGCAACTGGCCTGCGCGACGAGTTCAGATTTTCCGCAGGCGACAGCAGCGGAGTCTGCCTGCTTTGACACCAGCGTTCTGGTGTGCGCCAGATGTTCCCATCGAAGTTTCTGAGACGTGGCATCCGCATGCCCCGTGTCGATCTCTAACGCAGCACGGCTCACGAAGTGTCGGGATCGAGTGACCTCGAGCTGCGGACAGCGTCTCTATCGCATCGTTGATCGCCCCTGGTGTGGAGCAATTTCTGCAGGCAACACCAGGGACGTTCGATACGCCAGATTACTTCAGGTCTCGCTGGTATTGCTGAAATTCAGCCGAGGTTTCGATAGGAGCACGTGAACCGGGATTGCCGGTCGTTCGCTTTGACGGGCGGTCGACCGCCATCCGCTGGCTGCTAACAGGATCGGTTCCCTGGAGCAGATCTCCCAGGAAACGATCGCTGGCCTGCTTGACGATGATCACTCGATCAGGCTTCCCTGGCACTTTGGATCGCACGACGCACAAGACTTCTGCTCCGGCGAATTCTTCAGGAACCTGATTCGATGCACCGCCGCTGACGCCGCCGCGATCGAGATTGTTCAGTTGCTCTGCCAGCATTCGCCCGATCGCGTCGTCGTCCGTCGATGCGAATGCGGACTCGGGGATCATTGTTTCGGGAGTGGCTCGCTTCAACTCGTCCATGGTCGCGATCGGGGCATTGTCCGCTTGTGTGGTTGAGCGAGGCAAAAGATGCGGAAAGCCGGCCTTCTCCACCAGTTGCAGGATCGGTTGCAAGCCGGTGTACAGCCCGCGGGGATGATCTGGATCTGCCGCGATACAAACACCAACCAGCTCATCGTCACGGAACAGTCCGCCACCAGATCGCCCTTTGATGGGTCGAATGGTGCATTCCAAGTTTTCGGGACCGCGGTATTTGTTGATCCTGGTCAATTCGACATTCTCGCGAGAAGGATTGTCCCCGCTGCTGCAGCCAATGCTGAACAAGGCATCGCCCACAGCCAAAGCTCCGGCTGAAATCCCGAGTGGCATGCTGGACAGACGTCGCGAATAGTTGATGCTCACCAGGCCCACGTCGGCATCCATGTCGGCCACCAGCACGCGACCGGCGACGGTTTCCGGCTTGGCTGATTTTGGATTTGTGTAGAGATCAATTTCGATCACAGCACTGCTGGACAGCTTACGGAAGATGTGGCCACACGACAGAATGATCGCTTGCCCAGGTTGGCTTTCGATAATCGTTCCGGAACCATAGTTGATCGCAGATCCATCTTTTACGCGAATTCGCACGCTTGATCGCAAGGCATCTGGTTCAGGGGCTTGACCGCGGAAGATCCCATCACCGATTGCCGCTTGCTCTTTGGTTTTGCCCACATCCAACTGTGAAAACGGATTCGAACGCGATTCCTTGCTGCTCGGAATTAACGCGACGGGAAGACCCAGACCACCCGCCTTGGAATTATTGCGTTGCGAAGGCGTCGCTTCGACGGGAAGATCTTTCGGCAGTCGACTAATCATCTTCCGCAATTGTTGTTCGGTGGTGATTCCATTCGCGCGATCCAGTTCCTTGCCATTCGCGACCAGCACGAAGCAGGGAATCGTCCTGACATCGTATTTGCGGACGAGTGCCGACTCGTGATTGACATCGACTTTGCGAACGGGCAGTCCCTGGCGTTCCAACTGCGAGACGATGGAACTCATCTGCTGGCAAGGACCGCACCAGGTCGCCGTGAAGTCCAATAGAATGTTATTGTCATCGGCAACGCTGATACGCCCGTAACTAAACGCAAGCACAACAGCGAGCAGCAGTTTCCATGAGGCTGCAGCAGAAAGATGAGATTGCGGGACACCGGCGAGATCGGTGGAGCTAACCACCAGCGATTGCGAGCGAGAATCGGTCCGCTGCATAAATTCGGCCTCCGTGCCTTTTGTAGTTTTTTCCAAATTCCACCGCGTTCTCGCGGCACAATTTACAATGACCTGATCGTTGCCATCCTAGCTTCAATCGAATCATTGGATGTGAACTGAAACGCTTGTTTTCAGGCGTTTCTCGCAGATCAGCCGACGTTGACAAGAGACCAGAATCCAGCGGTCACTTGCCTGTCCCCCCCGTCGGCAGACAGCCCATATCTCATCATCAGGGGGATTACGCACGTGGCATGCCACAGTGCATCAAAAACAACATCTGGACACGATGTCCCTCTACTGCTACTTTCCGCCGCGTCGGACAGTTTCTCCCGAAACTTTAGCTATTTACTGAGTCGGCGACATTTTCAGCGATGGACCAATCGGTGATCCACCGAGGCCATCCTGCAGATGCTTCGTCTCTCTTCTGATTGTGGATCGTCTGTGCCAACAGACCGACCTGCGATCACGGTTTATGTTTCGTTCGCCACCCAAGGATGGAGTTTGTCGTGCGAACCCTGAAATTGATCGTGACTGTTTTATTCGCCGCGCTGTCCCTATCAGTGGCCTCGCCATCGCATGCCATCGAGAACGTGCGCGGTAAGCCGTATCACGTGACACAAAAGCATGGACCATGGATGATCATGGTGACCAGCTTTCGGAATGTCCGCGATGAAGATATGCGCAAGGACGGTTTGACCGCCGAACAAGCGGCGGCCGAACTGGTCTTTGAACTGCGTGAGAAGGGGATCCCTGCCTACGCGTTCTCGCAAGATGCGGTCAAAGGCCAGATTGATACTCGCGACCGGCTGGGCCGCGATGATCGCCGGATCTATGCTGCTCAACGCGACATGATTTGCGTCCTGGCCGGCAACTACGAAGCGATCGACGACGCCGTCGGCAAGAAAACGCTGAGCTTCATCAAGAAGTTCCATCCCAGGTTCTTAAAAGACACCAAGAGCGGCGCGATCGTGCGAGCCGATTCGGCCGAGCGTGGGCCTTTGGTGGGCGCGTTCATGACGATCAATCCGCTAATCGATCCGAAAGATATCGTTCAGAAGACCGCGGACAAGGAGATTAAGATCCTCAATTCCGGGGGCCGAAATCCGCTGATTAAGAATCAGCACAAATACACGGTGCAAGTAGCGACGTTTGCCGGCAAATCCGCCACACCACTCGGAAACAGCACCTATCGCGGCCGGGAAGGCTGGTTCGAATCTAAGCTCGGCGGTGAAACAGGGTTTAACCTGGACCGTGCGGGTGAAGAGGCCGAACGACTGGCAGCATATCTGAGAAGCAAAGGCTCTAACGGATCTACTGGCCTGAATGAAGCCTATGTGCATCACGACAAATTCCAATCGATCGTGACCGTTGGTGGCTTCGATTCTCCCGACGATCCACGAATCCGCGTTGTCGGTGAATACTATAGCCCCAAGTGGGAGCCCGATCTGCGGGCGGTGAGCCAAGCTCGTCGAGCCACGGGTGCCGAACTGACACAAGAAGAAAAAGACCAAATGCCGAAGGTCCGGACGAACCACACAGAGTATCTGCCGGGACCAACGAAGGAATCGCCACCAGTACAGGTTTGGACATTTGATTCAGCCCCTAAGGTGATTCCCGTGCCTCGCGTCAAGTAACTTGAGAATCTGCTGAACCCAATCATCGAACTCCACGGCGAGTCACTGCGCCGTGGAGTTTGTTCGTTTTCAGGGTGTCGCCTCACAGAAGAGAATTCGTTCTGCGGATGTTATCCTATGTCAACTTTCGCTGACCCGATCAGACACCAAGGAATCACGACTCATGAGTGACCGCGTTTGCCGCTGGGGAATTCTGTCGACCGCTAACATCGCCCGGAAGAACTGGCTGGCGATCCGCAATACGGGGAACGCCGTTGTCACAGTGGTCGGCAGCCGCAAGATCGAGAAGAGCCAGCAGTTCATCAATGAATGTCAGGCGTCGGCTCCATTCGCAAAGGTGCCTGAAGCATGCGGCAGCTACGACGAACTGTTGAAGCGTGACGACGTAGATGCTGTCTACATCCCGCTGCCGACAGGCGTCCGCAAGGAATGGGTGATCAAGGCGGCTAACGCGGGTAAGCATGTCCTGTGCGAAAAGCCAGTCGGAGTTTCCGCCGCCGATGTCGTCGAGATGCTCGCTGCCTGTAAGAAGAACAACGTGCAGTTCATGGATGGTGTGATGTTCATGCACAGCCAGCGGCTGACAAAGCTGCGCGAAGTCTTGGACGATGGCGAGAGTGTCGGCAAGCTGCGCCGGATCTGCTCGCAGTTCAGTTTCTGCGCCTCCGATGAATTCGTGTCGAGTAACATTCGCACCAGCGGCGGCCTGGAACCACTTGGCTGCCTTGGCGACCTGGGCTGGTACAACATCCGGTTCACGCTGTGGGCAATGAAGTACCAAACCCCTCAGAAGGTTAGTGGTCGCTTGTTGACGCAGGCCGGACGCGCCGGAGACGGTGACGTTCCGATGGAGTTCTCGGGCGAGCTGTTCTTCGCAGACGGAGTCTCGGCCAGCTTCTATTGTTCGTTTCTGAATGAAAATCAGCAGTGGGCGAACCTGAGCGGCACGAAGGGATACATTCACGTCCCCAGTTTCGTGTGCCCTTACTACGGCAGTGAAGTGTCGTTCGATGTGAACAACACGAAGTTCGTCACGCAGGGGTGTGACTTCAACATGGAAGAACATACGCGACGAGTGGCGATCGCCGAGTACGGCAACAGTTCACCGAGTGCGCAGGAAACGAATCTGTTCCGCAACTTCTCGAAGCTTGCCCTGTCCGAAAAGCCCGACGAATCGTGGGGCCAGATCGCCCTGCAAACGCAACGCGTCGTCGAAGCGACGGTGGCTTCAGCACGTCAGGACGGGAAACTGGTCGCTGTCGAGACCTAGATTTTGCTGTGTCGATTTTCGTTTTGGTTTCCCACCGACTCGATAACATGCCGCAATGCTCACTTTCTTCCACGGCTGGCGACGAAAGGCGGGGGTAGTCACGCTCGTGATGGCCTGCGTGTTTTTGGGTGGGTGGATGAGAAGCACAACGAAGACAGACGAGTTGCGTATCTACTTTTCTGTTCTTCATCCAATGAGCATTCACTCCACAGTGGAAAGTGTGGCCGTGATGTTTCCAACAGAACGGCACTTCGGAAATAAGCCGTTTGGGCTGTGGTGGAGTACCACGGAACCTTGGCCTATTGGTCAGCGCAACAGACCTCCAATTTCGTGGAAAGAAAACTGGCAATGGAGATGGCTGGGAATCACACGAATTGACAAGCCATACTCCGAGGCGCTCGCCGTCTCATACTGGTCCATCGTGGCTCCCCTGACACTTCTCTCCGTCTACCTGATTCTCTGGAAGCCGCGATAGGGATCAACGACAAGGATTTTGAATCAGGATCTATACCGGATCACCGCATTTCCTTGCCATCGGTACGCGCTGATTCCACGACTGGCGAACCTGAACACCGGCTTAATTTTTTGCAGAGCCGGGCGCGGACCGATACCATTTCTCGTTCTAGGAGTTAGATCCGCAGACCTATTCAGGTGCGACGCGGATTGGTTTCCTTCATTTCGATCCCGTGCCACCTGATGCGTTTTCATCCCGACAATCTGAAAGAAGCCTCATGAGCCATTTGATCCACATGCCCAATCGCCGTCTCTTCCTGGGAACTCTCGGCGCTGCGTTCTTCACAACGCGCGGACTGTTTGCCGAACAACTGCTGCTGCCATCGCCATCGCTGACCGAAGGCCCCTTCTACCCTGACAAACTGCCCCTCGATCAGGACAATGATCTGATCATCATCAAGGACAGCACCACTCCGGCCGTGGGAACAATCACACACCTGACAGGTCGAGTGCTGACCGCGTCAGGCGAACCGGTCAACAACGCCACGGTCGAGATCTGGCAGTGTGATGCGAACGCTGTGTATTTACATTCGCGCGACAGCACTCCGAAGGCCGCTCAACAGGATCGTCACTTCCAGGGATTTGGTCGCTTTACAACGGCCTCTGCGGGTGAATATCGCTTCCGCACGATCAAGCCGGTTCCGTATCCAGGTCGTCCCGCTCCGCACATCCACGTCAAAGTGAAGAAAGGTGATCGCGAATTGATGATTACTCAGATCTTCGTCCGCGATCACGAAGGAAACGGACGCGATGGCGTCTTCGGCGGACTGAACGATGTCGTTGACAAAGAACTCGTCATGGCCGATTTCAATCCAGTGAAGGACTCCAAAATCGGCGAAGTTCACGCTCAGTTCGATATTGTCCTGGGCCGGACTCCAGACGAACGCTCGATCCGTACCCAGTAGTTGCATCAGCCTACATCACCTCCGCATCTGTTAAGGTCATCTCATGAGATTCACTCGCTTGGCAAATTGGACTGCTGGATTGATTGTTGCAATCGGTGTTGCGGGATCTGTTGACGCCCAACCGCCGGGGCGACCCGGTCGAGGACAAGGGCAAGACGCGAACAGCGTCGATGCAGCCGTCAAAAAACTGATGTCACTCGATACCGACGGTGATGGCAAATTGACACTCACCGAAATCACAGACCAGCGACTTCAGCCATTACTGAAGCGGGCCGATGCAAACAACGACGGAACAGTTACCAAGGAAGAACTGACAGCGCAGATCACCAAAGAGAATGCCAACAGCCAACGCCAGGGAGCGGGTGGAGGTCCAGGCGGTTTTGGTGGCGGGCCTGGAGGTGGCGGTGGACCCGGAGGCCCAGGTGGTCGTGGACCTGGTGGACCACCACAACCCGGTCAAGTGCTGCCTCCGTTCCTGCAGGACGAACTGCAATTGACCGAGACCCAGCGTCGCGACCTTCAAGATCTTCAGAAGGACGTTGATGCTCGACTCGGCAAGATCCTGACATCAGACCAGCAACAGCAACTGCGTCAAATGCAAAGTCGCGGTCCCGGGGGACCTGGTGGGCCTGGAGGCCCCGGAACTGGTGGTCGGACACGTCCCCAACGCTAAATGATGTTGCGCGATTCTGCTCGCGGATTCGCATCAAGCGGAGGTGCCACGGTCTTGGAGTCCGCGACAAGACTCCAAAACCATCCACGCGGCGATACGTCATACCGATTCGCGCGGCCGCGTCGGCCGGGGCAACGCAGAAACTATGGCGTTGGTGCTAGTTTGACAGGAGCCGCCGGCGGGGCACCGATCGATGGCGAAGCGGCGGTCTTGGTCGGAGCGTTTCCCGCGGATGGTTTGGGGGTTAAGAAACCATTCGCGGTATTCAATGCCCCGATGATCTCGCCGATGCGATCCTGAACTTGAGCGGGCTGCTTGATCGCCAGGCAGTGGCCAAGTTGAAGCACCGATCCACGTTGGCTGTCCCAACCTGTAACCATCTCAGGCAGACTTAGCATCAGGTCTTGTTTCGCGGTCTGATCTTGCACGACGTAAATCCGCTGCACGAGAGGAGGTGGCTCCGATGCTCTTGGAGGATCAGCCTTCTCCCGCAGTTCATTCAACAGGCTGCTAATCTCCACGTGGCAACGCTGCGTTTGTCGGATGACTAGTAAGCTAGCTCCCAGCGGAGTCACAGTTCCGCCGTCGCCGTCGATCGACATCCATGTTCCGGGAGTGCTTTTTTCTATGATCGGCACCAACTCCTTCGCATTTCCGCTGATGTCGGCGCTGTTGTAAATCAGTACCTCCAGTTCTTCGGCTGCCTTGGCTTGCGTCGTCACGATCAAAGTTCCCTCGTGAACCAGATAGGTCAGCCTTAACGGTTCCAGCAGATGTTTCAGGACGACATTCAGAGCAATCGATTTGTAGTGTATCGAGACCTGCTGGTTAGCGGCGATGTCTTCGTCGGCAAAGGCGGGAAGGTCAAGCAGGATCCGAACGCCGACCGACTTGGCAATGGCCTGCAGGATCTTGTCCAGGGGAAGGTGTTCATGGTCCATTGCGATCGGCTCTGCCAACGCCTTGACGATCGCGGCATCTTCTGTGGCGGGGTAACCTGCCCGTTGAACGCTGATTGATTTCGACTTCACACCGTGGACCAGCAGCGATTCCAACGCCTGAAGCAGCGATTGGACTTGAGATTGACCGCGATAGTTCTGGCGAACGATCAAGCGACCGGGCAAGGCGCTGATATCTCCGCCTTCACCTTCAGTGGCTTGCCAGCCAACGGCACAAGACGACTGAATCGATTCTATCAATGCCGTTTCTGCTCGCAGAATCCGCGGTGCGATCGTCCAACCCTTGCTAACGGGTGACACCGGGGGATGGGCACCCAATCCCCCACCGCCCATGCCGCCGAATTGAGCAAGCAGAGATGGTTCTGCGGTATCATCGTCATTGGCAACACTGAACATCACGCCGCCACCAACCATCCCACCGCCGCCCATTCCGCCACCAAGAATTCCGGCGGGCACTGAAGGCTGCCAGTTCACGGCTTCGAGTTGCGGTTCGAGCACTTTGCTAAGGGCCGAGACGTCGTAGATTCGCGTGAAGAGTGTCTCTTTGATTCTCTCTCGCGTCGAAACTTCCAGAACTCCGGTTTGCCCCTGCCAGTCGAGGCTCAGCGGGGTCAGCAGGAAGTAGAGAGCGGTCTCGACCGTCACTTCGCCGAGATTCAAGGTGATCTTGTGATCTGTCGAATACCCCACAGCGGCGAGGGCCTCGGTATCAATCCACAGGCCGATCTCTGATTGCTTTGTCAGACTCGTCAAGACCTCGCGCGGCGTCACGTCCGCCCATTGGGCCTTGATCTTCATTTGCATCGATTGCAGTAACTTCTGCTCGGCCTTTCGCGCAACGCGAGTGGAAGCTGTTAAGTCGGGACCGGCAGTTGGGGATTCGTCAGCAACGGCCAAAGAAGCGATTATCGACCAGACGCAACAACTCAAGACCGCCCAACGGTACGACATGATGTTTCCTCAGTGAGCGAGAGAGATTGCTCAATGTGTATAGACGTGGTGATGTGAATCGCCGCAACTCGAATTGTAACTGAGTCGCGGCGTTTACAAGAGAAAAACCCGAATCGGGCGCTTGAGCGTAGACGGCACACACCGTGTGCTGAGTTTCGTACCTTCGTAGGTTATGCTTCAGCATAACACTCTTCGGCGGTATCCAAGCGTTGAGTTTGAACGCGCAGAGTTAAGCTGGCGCGGCCGGGCTAGGTGTCGAGACCCTTCAGGCGACCGGTGCTGTCGCCGAGTTGATCGACGCCGGAGTCCATGCGGTCCAGCAGCGACAGGAACAGGTTGTTCAGCGGCGTGTCCTTCGGATACGACAGTCGACGACCGGAGTTGATGGTGCCCCCACCACGACCGGCCAACAGGATTGGCAGGTCGTGATGATCATGTCGGTTGCCGTCAGCGATCGCACTGCCGTAGACGATCATGGACTGATCGAGCAGCGTTCCGTTTCCTTCGCGGATGTCGTCCAGCTTTTCCAGGAACCTGGCGAAGTGGCCGACCAGGTATTTGTCGATCTTCTTGAGCTGATCGATCCAGTCCTGCTTGTTCTGATGATGCGACAAGTGATGATGCCCATCGTTGATGCCAATCATCGGATAGCTGCGATTGCTTCCCTCGTTCGCCATCATGAAGGTGGCAACTCGGGTCGTATCGGTCTGGAACGCCAGCGTCATCAGGTCGAACATCAAGGTGATGTGTTCGTCCAATTGCTTGGGGACACCGTTGGGTAGCTTGATGTCGGGAATCTGACGCTTCGAATCGTCTTCGCGTGAGCGTTCGATCCGTTGCTCGATCTCGCGGACGCTGGAAAAGTATTCGTCGATCTTCCGTCGATCGGTCTGGCCGAGTTGTTGTTTCAGTCGCGAGGCGTCGTCGCTGACCAGATCGAGGATGCTCTTGCGGTACTCGTTTCGTTTGGCGAGACCTTTGGCCGCATCGCGATCATCGGCTGATCCGAACAAGCGTTCGAAGACGAGCTTGGGGTTGATCTCTTTGGACATCGGTGTGGAAGCAGTTTTCCACGAGATGTTGTTTGAATAGGCACAACTGTAACCCGAGTCGCACTGGCCGGCGTTGCGGCCCCCTTCGGTACCGAGTTCGATCGAGGGTAGTCGGGTCTGCGTGCCGATTTTTTCGGCTGCGACCTGATCGACCGACTGACCGACCTTGATGTCGACACCGCCCGTCTTGACGGGATGAGCCCCGGTGAGGAATGCGGCGGATGATCGAGCGTGATCTCCGGGGCCGTCACCTTTGGCTCGCGCGTTGTCTTGAGCCAGGCCTTTGAAGACGCAGACTTTTTCTTTCACTTTCGCCAACGATTCGAGCGTTGGTGAAAGTTCCCAGTTTGCACCATCGCCCTTCGGTTCCCATTCGGGAACGATGACGCCATTGGGAACGAAGACGAAGGCCATTCGTTTCGGTGCGCTGATCGAACCCGCGGCATATCCGGTTCCGGGAATCATCGCTTCCAGAAGCGGCAACCCCAGGACGGCTCCCAATCCTTTGACAAACGTGCGTCGTTCCAGTTTGGGATGCCTGCTCATGACGAACCTTTGCGAAGTTGGCCGCAAACACGAGTCGGAAATTGCCGTGAGCGAATCAAACGATCCGCTCACGGCTAGCTTCCATCATATCGACATTTTCAATCTTGCGAATCCTGAGGTGCGGCTCCGCCTTCTTCGCCATCGAACTTACGACGATCCAGTCGTTTGAATCGTTGTTCGTTCAAGGCCTTCCGTTTTGGCTTCTTAGGACCGTCGAACTTCTTGGCGCCGGAAAACTGGCCGCCCGAGAATTGGCCCCCGCCTCCCCCCGCATTTCCTCCAGCGCCACCTTGGTTTTCAAAGTTGCCGCGTCGTGGAGGTCGGTATTCGCCTTGAGGGAACTGTTGTCCCTGGTTGTTGCCATAAGCAGGTCGGCGCGGTGGCGGATAGCCTTCCTGATTCCGATTGCCGCCCTGGTTTCCACCTTGAAACTGGTTGCCACCCTGGTTGTGGCCGCTGCCTTGATTTTGACCGCCACCCTGGTAGCCACCTTCATTGCGGCGTGGTGGTCGACTTTCTTGTTGTCCGCCCTGTTGAGGGTACCGATTGTTTCCCTGTCCCTGTTGTGGATAACGCGATCCACCCTGTTGTGGGAATCGTGGTGGCCGGTCCTGATCAGCCCCTTGCGCGAATCGTTCTTTCAGCGGCGGGCGGGCGGTGAATTCCTGACGCTTTTCCTGCACCGGTGCAGGTGCCGGAGTTGCGGCGGTCCCGGTCGGTTCGCTCAGCCAATCGGCGATGGCACCTCGCAGGAAGCGCCAATCTTCACCGATCTTGCGACCTGGCAAACCCTGCTCTTTGACAAGGCGACGAATCTGGCCGTATTCGACCTTCAGATAGGCCGCGGCATCTTCCAGCGTCAGCACGTCCAGTTCGCTCATGACTTCGCCGAGGTCATCTTCGTCGAAGAGTTCGTCGATCATGGACCGGGTGGCTTCGAGTTCTTCATCATCTTCGAATTCGTCGGGGTCAACTTCCGCGAGTTCTTCATCACTGAACTCTTCGTCGAGGTTCTCTTCGAGGTCCTCATCAGTTTCGATGTCGGCGACATGCATTTGAGCAGCCGGGTCCAGATGGGTGCCGTCTTCCGGCAATTCTTGATCGTTCACAATGTTTCCTTCGCACTTGGCGGCAGATCCGCCATTCAAACGAGGCACTCGCCTCTGACTTCACATCGAACCTCGGTCGGGCCAGCTTGTTGCCGCCCTATCTCCCACGCACGCCGAGGCACGTTGCGTTGGCAAAAATCAGTACTCGAATCCGGAACATCTCGCACAAGGAGGGCGACGGCCCGTCCGACAAGCTTCTACTTGGATTCTTCTCCACGTCGCATCCGAAACGGATCGCTCTTCGCGATTTCGGCGACAAGCACTGAAAATCGGAACTTCTGTTCCTTCAAAGTTTTCACAATCTTATCCGTCGCACACCGATCATAGAACTCTAAACCGCGCCCCAAAGCATAAGTCAGCATCTTTTCTGACAGACATTCACCGAATTCGCATTCTTTCCCGCGTAGCACATGTGCCAATTCCAAGGGGCCATGAAAGCGATTTCCGCCGGGAAGTTCTCCGGTCGTATCCAAAGGTTTGCCATTATCCATATCGCGCCAACGACCAATGGCGTCGAAGTTTTCGATCCCGAAACCCAACTGATCCATGACCTTATGGCAGGAATTGCAGCTTGGATTCTGGCGATGCAACTCGAGTTGCTGGCGTAAGGTTGCGTCAGGAGACGACTTGGCCGTCTCGGCCAGTTCGGGAACGTTTGGGGGCGGTGGAGGGGGCGGTTTGTCCAGAATCACTTCCATCACCCACTTGCCACGTTTGACAGGGGACGTGCGGTCCGGATTGGAAGTTAGCGTCAGAATACTGGCCTGGGTGAGCAGACCGGCTCGATTTTTTCCGTTGAGGCTGACTCGCTGGAAGTCCCCTTTGATATCTGGCAACCCGTAATGACGGGCCAGACGTTCGTTCACGTAGCTGTATTCGCCGTCGAGGAAATCCAGGATCGAGCGGTCTTCTCGCATGATCGCTTCGAAGAACCGTCGAGTTTCTTGCTTCATATCGTCGCGAAGATCCGGTCCAAACTCGGGAAACTTTTCGGGATCGGGTGTCACTTCATTCAGGATACGAAGTTGCAGCCACTGTTCGGCGAAGTTGTCGACCAAAGCTTGCGACTTGGGATCCTTGAGCATTCGCCGAACCTGATCGTCCAGGACAGCATCGTGGTGCAGATCACCCTGAGCCGCCTGCGCGAGGAGTTGCTCGTCAGGCATGCTGCTCCAGAGGAAGTAAGAGAGCCGCGAGGCGAGTTCGTAGTCGTTGAGCGCATGCTTGTCTTCTGGATCATCCGGCTTTTTGTCGGTCTCGATGCGATAGAGGAAGTGAGGCGACACCAGTACGGCGGTGACAGCCACGCGCACGCCGAACGGGAACGGTTCACCGTTTTTAACGGCTTGCTCGACGAACCCGACGTACCGTTCGACTTCGGCCTCGGTCACGGGACGACGAAACGCGCGACGAACGAATGGTTGCAGGTTTTCTCGCGCAGCCTGAGCGACAGTCTTTTCGCTACCGGGGATGCTTGCCACAAGTTGCCGATGTGACGCGGGGGGTTCAGCCGGCTCCAGATCCAACGGGCCAATAATCTCGACATCGCGGACTATCAGGTTCCGATCACGCTTGGACTTGTCCTTCGCCTTCTCGTCGTAAAAGTCATTGAGAAAAGCGACCGCCAGCTTGTGATGCCCTTTGGACGCTTTGAAGCGAAATTCACAAGTCTCCGGCTTGGCATCTTTCGCACTGACATCAAACGTATGAAACGCGTTGCCATCCAGCCGGTATTCCATCTTGGCGTGCTCGTCCCCGGCTGGGGTTTCCGCCGCTTTTGTCCGCAACAGGTACTCACCTGTGAGGGGAAAGTCCATTTCGGCAGTGACATCTCCGAGCGAAACCAGGATGGTGGCGTCTTCGCCATGCGGGCGGGCGGCTTTGCTCTGTTTCAACTGGTGGCGCGCGAACTCACGCACGACGGGCTTGTTGGGATCGACAACGATGATTGCTTCAGCAGCAATTTTCTCGGCCGCATCCAAATACTTTTCCATCAGCAATGTTGGCAGGGATAACACGTCGCCAATGTTGTCGAAACCGTAGCCGACATCGTCCGAAGGAAAGTCATCTGCGGGGCGAACGGCAACTCCCAGCAGGTCTCGAATGGTGTTGTTATATTCCGATCGGTTAAGGCGCCGGATCGTCACTCGACCGGGATCAGAGACCTTCGTGCAATCGATACGAAACAAGGCCGCCTCGAGGTACTCGATGAGCTGCGCCTTTTCCGCCGCGGTCGGTTGAGGACTATCCGCCGGGGGCATATTTCCATTCGAGATCATCTCGAACGATCGCTCCCACGTTTTGCGATCCTTCAGCATCGCCGCTTCGTCGTGATATTTCGCAAACGAGATCCCTGCTTCGGCGTCATCGCCACTGTGGCACTGGCCGCAATACTTCGTGACCACGGGCACAACCGCTTGCGCATATGTCGGTTTCGGTGGTCCAGACTCGGCCGCCTGGGTATGTCGCTTCGTGGAAGCCATCAGAGACAGCAGTAGCAACACAACCGTTGTGGCGGCGGCCGACAGACCCGCCCCGACCAGGAATGAAGAGCGATCAATGCGCTGCCACCAGGTCGTTTTCCGCTTCGACGGTCGATTCGATTTGGCTCGCTCACCCCACGACAAACTATCGCCACGTTTAGTTCTGGAGATCGGTACTTCCTCTTCGTCGATCTCAGTCGCTTCCAAGGTGGGCACTGTATAAGTGTGCTGGCAATCGCGATTTGGACATTTCCCACGGCGGTCAGCAAACTTCGCGTCGACCCGAAAGGCCTGGCCGCAGGCAGCGCAGGTCACGGGAATATGCATGGCAACACCTTCGGGCAGCGGAGAGGACGGAGGGATTTCCGGGGTGAGAGTGAACTATGAAGTATAACTGGCCAAAAGACTCAAAGTCCACGAGCAGTATTTTGCGAATGGTTGATCCCGCCATCGGGTGAGTCGGGTGGCAATGGGAATCGAGAAGGTGCAGAGAAGAGTTTTAGCCACAGATGAAACACTGATTGAACACGGATGGGAAGCGAATAGTTGGTGGCAACCACTCCGCATGAAGAATCCGCGCGCATCACCCGTTGCTCTCTGACTGAGCGCTTTCGCAAAGGGTATGGTGGTGCAGAAGATAAGTCGCGTGGCCATGAAGTTGTCAATGTGCTCGCAAAGACAATCTTGAGTCGAAATGGGACCGCGTTTCGTTTCGGTGAAAATCGCGATCGCGCCATCGTTACAATTGTTAAGATCTGCCTCATCCCCTCATGTCGCAATTGCCGATAGAAACCATTGTCTTACCTGCCAACTTCCTTCAACGGCCTTGCGGCTGGCTCCGTTTCGTCGCGGTTCAGACCCGATTAAATGATGTTGCAGTCGGTTGTTCGTGGGTAAGACGACGGGGCGATCGGACAACCCCTCGTCCACTTCATTGTGGACGAGGGGTGTGCCGATTTACGCCACCAGAATCAGCGTCAGCAGCAGCGTCGCTGTCCCGAGAAGCATCGCCGCGACGTAAAAATCGATTCGCGATACCTGCAATCCTTCGATTCGGAATCCAATCCAAGCCGCTCCCTGGACGAGCAGCCGTTGCCACGCTCGATCAATCGCAATCGCGTCCACAGATCGAACAAAGAACCGGCTGATCGAATGCCAGGGAGTACGGAAGGCCGATTGAAACAACGGATCCACATACATCCGCTCTCGCCTCAGGCGAGCAAGCGACTCCCAGGCACTCGCGGATGCTGGAAGCACGATCTGGCCAGTTCGCCAGCCAGCGACAAGGCCTATCAGAACCAAGACCTGTCCGATTCCCCACCGCATCCATTCGCCGGAGGTCATCGGCGTGGCGACGATCTGCCTTAACCAGAAACCAATACCGGCTGTGAACAGCAGGATGCTCACGAATCCCAAGGCGGGGCCTGGCAACGATGGCACCATTGGCGCTCGAAGACCGCCATTTTCTTCCAAGGAACGCGATCTGGCCAATCCTCCCGCAATAGCGAATGCGGACAATCCTTGAGCGATCCACAGTCCGTACACCCACTCCCAATGTTCGGCCATCGTGCTTGTCGGATTGGTCGCATCGGCAGCGTTGTCGGTACTTGCTGACTCGAGCGACCTCACCTGCATGGGCTGCGTGTTGAGTTCAATCAGTGAGTGTTGCATCCAACCAAAGGGGAGTAGCCCTGCGATCGCCAACGAGCCGCACCAGACCGCCACCGACGATGTCCGGTTGGCAACCTGATCGAGACGTCGCGACCCAAACAGAAGAAAAGCTGCCATCGAGATGATGCACTGATGACCGATGCACAACGCGACAGCATGTGGCTGTCCACTGCCGAGTGCCACCAAAACCACGCCCATTTGAGACGTGATCAGATAGGTCAGCCTGCGACGTTTTTCGACTTGTCCGCCGGCGACAAATGCTCCCAGAATGGCGCCGAGCGTGCCGAAGCCCCCTAGTAAGGTCAGCGACGTTTCTGAAGCCGCCAGTAGAGGCTGACATTTCAATAGGACCCAGATTGCAGAGGGGACGTATCCGACGGCATAAATAACGATGCAGGAGGGACTTTCCCAAGTCGAAGACTGAAAGTGCCATCCAAACCAGGGAAACAGCCCGCAACGGCATAGCGAGCTGATCACGATCAGGCTGCTGATAAGTCCGATAATGGCGGGGTTGTCCGTTGCCAACCGACGAAGGCCCTCGTCTGACAGCACTGTCGTGAACGAACTCGAACCTTCCATGACGCCGATCAACACCACGGCCCAGAAGAGGAGTAAGTCACTCATCAAGCCGACCACTAAGGCGCGATGCATCCCTTGTGTCGCGGATGCGGACGATGATCGACTTGTCAGCAACAGCGTACCCGCCGACAACATCAACGAGCAAACGAGCATATGAACCAAGGTTGAAGCCATCACCAGGCCACTCGCCGAAGCAACGACGATCGCCGTCGCAATCTTGAAGCGGACCGCCGTCCCTGACTGTGATCTGTCGCCGCAGAACGTTGCCGTCAACCACGCCAGTGTTGTCATCACGGCCAGCCAGATGACTGCGTACTTGTCGACGTGCCATCCCCAATTGATCTGCTGAGGTCGCATTCCCGCCGTCACGAGCCAAGTTCCTGGTTCTATATCGACGGTGGAGAAACCAGCGACCTGCATGATCACGAAGAGGCTTATGGAACCGACACAGGCACCCGCCAGACCGCCAGTTGCAGCAAGCGAGGCTGCTCGTTCTGATCGACTATCGAACAGTATCAATAACAGTCCGATGACGGCTCCCAGCAAGGGGAGCGCCACCGGTACGACGATCAGCCACTGGGTAAAAATGGTCATCCGGAAGCCCGCGATTCATCAGCAGAAGCTGTCGCGTCTGGTTGAGTCGCCCGAAGGGACCTCTTTGCGATGGGGATCATCCAAATGCCCCACAAGCAAAACACCAACAGCAACGCTGCGGCCGCAAGATCGAATTCGTCGCGAAAAAGGAATCCACCGCCGGTCACAAAAACGATCGCAATCCCCTGCACGAGCACGCCCATCGCCAAGACGCGATCGCGGACCGAATGCCCGGCAACGACAGCCATTCCGCCGATCGTGATCAGCAGGCAGCCGAGCAAGAGGCCGCGATTCCAATCGATATGATCCATGATGGTTAGCGCCTCAAATCACGTAGCTTGTTCCATTGCTGGCTGATCGCCCTCTTGAATACTGCGTTCCATGCTCACTGGAGGTGAATCTTCACCGTCCGAAATCGAACGCCTTGCCACTGCGGCGGAAAAGGAGATGAAGGCCAGCACCGACAACAGGACGACGATGTCCGGGCGTCTGCCAAAGGCCGTCCAAGTCGTCGAGCCCGAATGTTGGTCAGTGGCGGGGATGTTGAGCAGAATTCGAATTCGCGCCGACTGAGGCAGTGCGGACAGCCGCCGTGTGGGAGTTGCCCGTGACGATTCGGCACGCAGCGCGTAGTGAATCGTCCCGATCAACAGCACCGAGACGACCAGCCCTGTCGCAGCACTCAACCAGATCGCTCCAGCAGCGTTGTCCTCCTGCTTCAAGAAAAGCTTCGGCCAAAGGTCTTCCGTTCGCAGTGGTCTGCCGGAGCAGTATTCCCTGATCAGGTAGATGACGCAGGCAAATCCCAGTAGCGCTAACAAAGTCGCAGTGCCAGTCGATTTTTCGGCGGCGCAAATGATCGCATTCATGATGGACATCAGGCCGAACCAAACGGCTTGGCCCCGAAGATGGGGGCGACCAACCAGGAGGATGGCTGCCATGACGGACAGCACCGCTTGTCCGATGAACAAATAGTCCTGAGTGCTCCACGATCGCCAAGTCGCCACGCCGCGCGGATCACCACCGATCGTGAAAGCCAGGAACGCGAGGTAAATCAGCGCCAGCAACATCGCTCCAGCCCGAACTTGCGGCTTGAAGCGGATTGATTGCCAAACGGCCAATCCGACGACGCAGACTCCCAGCAGCACGACTAGCCACCACGGTCTGTGCGAGTCATCCATGAATCACCAAGCTGAAATGGAGTTATCGCTTTTCAGTGCTTGGAATCACGCGTTTGGCAACATCGATCTCAACATTGCCAAAAGCTTGCTCGTGACGCTGCAAGAAACCGCCGAGCATCAGCCACAGTCGCTTGGCGGTGAAGTAGTTCATCACCATTCGCTGCGACACTTTAACCGGTGCGGGCTTTGCTCCAAACGGTTGTGGATTCAAACCGAAATCCAGCACCAGCTCTTCGGGTAGTCCGGCCACTCGCACGAAATTCGCGTACAGCGGCTCCAGACTTTCAGGCTCGATGACGTGTTGTTGCTGGGTGGCAAGTTCCTGCGGAGATTGTTCCGTCATGAGACGATCCTGATTTGAGGTGCATCGTGAAGAGAGGGATTCCGTCAGCATCATGATCGCTTTATAGACATGCTGTCAACGAACGTACGAAGCTGCTGACAGCGGTGAATTCATTGCCGTCGAAAGGGAGGAGAACAGCGATGTCTAGAGCCCTTCGGAGGACTTTGCGTCCGTCGCCCGCGTGCTTGTCCCGCAACGATGACTGATGAAGATTCGCTACGGAACGAATGGATTCCCGCCTGCGCGGGAATGACAGTAGCGGCGGGAGAAACTTGGCAAAATCGTCACCGAAGACTCGCAAAACGACGTTGTCGGTGATTTCCAGGCGGTGCTTGAGCCGTGGTCGATCCTTCCC
Source organism: Schlesneria sp. (assembly GCA_028291515.1). GTDB lineage: Bacteria > Planctomycetota > Planctomycetia > Planctomycetales > Planctomycetaceae > Schlesneria. The sequence continues at coordinate 71,361 of JAQGHU010000106.1, read as the reverse complement.
GATTCGGCTATACTGGCGCTTCAGATTGAAACGGCCAGTCGTCGCGGCTGCGTCGGATACTATTGTCCCAAAAGTAGAGGCAGCAGGTTTTATGAGCGCAACGTTCGGTCAAGTCGCCCCGGATTTCTCAGTTCAAGCTTACGATCGCACCAAGGACGGGACCGATCAACAATTTACTCAGGTCAAGCTCGCCGATTTCAAAGGCAAGTGGGTCTGTCTGTACTTCTATCCGCTGGACTTCACGTTTGTTTGCCCGACCGAAATCGTGGCTTTCGACGACGCCGTCGGCGAATTCAACAGCCGCAATTGCGTCTTGCTGACCGCCAGCACAGACAGCGTGTATTCGCACAAAGGCTGGTGTGATAGCAATCCTGATCTGGCCAAGATGAAGCATCTGATGCTGGCCGACACCAATCACAAGCTCTCCTCTGATTATGGCGTGCTCATCGAAGAGCAAGGGATCGCCTATCGCGGCATCTTCTTGATCTCTCCAGAAGGGATCATCCGCTACCTGGCCATTCACGATCTGCCAGTGGGACGCAACGTCGAAGAAGCAATTCGAGTCCTCGACGCTCTGCAAACGGACAAATTGGTCCCCTGCAACTGGAAGAAGGGGGGCAAGACGCTGAACTGATTTCGGATCAGCCGCGTTTGCCAAAGAGTTTAAGAGCCCTCGGTCCATCCAGCATGGAACGAGGGCTCTTTTTAGGCGCCGTGGATCGGTAGCCGCGATTTCTTTCGCTCGCGTCGAAGGTCGACAGCGAACGAATCTTCACGACGCAATAGGCAGTGACGTTTCGCGTTGCATCCGCAGACCTTCAAAATACAGACGTAAGTCGACAATCAATTCCTGAGCGAGAGCTTCGTACGGAGCCCGATGAGCAATTCGATCGCGCAGCCGTTGGAGACGCTCAAAAGGGAGCGGCAGTTCCGACGGATTGGAGGCTCCCGCCACCCAATCGGCGTCCCGTGGGATGACCGGCAGATAAACCAGCGACCGGCGAGGGCGAGAGACCAGCAACATATCGAGTGTTGCCAGTAACCAGCGGTCGCGTTCGCGTCCTGGTTCGTCGTTCAATAGTTCGCGCAGATCACCCAGGACGAGGTGTTCAAACTCCAGTCGAGGAGAGGCGGCGCGTGAATTTGTGGGGGCAGTCGCAATCATCGGGTTCGCCATTGAAATGCCGCGAAGGCAGACAAGGGGGGTGGGCAATTGAGATGGCGGGCGAGCTGAACCTGATGAAACGCAACCTGCGTGCCAGAAAGACAGGAAGTCAATAGTGGACAACCACGACCGTCAGTAATCGTTAAATTCGTCTGTACTTCTCATCAATTTGGCGAGTTGGCACTGTTTCAAAACCACATGAAGTGCATACCCGATGCTGACCGCACGTTCCTTTTCAGGCAGTGCTGCGAGATTGTCCGGCAACCCTTTACTGAGCAGGCGCTTCCGAAGATCGATTGCGGTTTGCCGAAGTTGGTGTACCGACCCGAAATTCGTCTTGCAGCAAAATCCGGCCTGAATTAGAAGTCCGGCTCTCCCCTAATTTATAGACAAGTTCTAATCCACGGCTGCGCGATGCCCCTGCACCGTTTTTGGCCATAAGGTGACTGCTGATGTTCCACCCACGTCACGCGGCTGTTGTTTTGCTGGCGGTCACCCTCGCATGTGGCTGCACAACAGCTCGTCAGTCGAATACCGCTCGAACGGCTCGCGAACAGTTGTTGATTTCGAACGCCGTCGATCAAGCTTTGGCGAAAGTGGATTTCGCCGCCTTCCAGGGGCAAAAGGTTCTCGTCGAAGAGAAGTACCTGGACTGTAGCGACAAGGGCTACGTGATCGGCTCCATCCGGCACCGACTGATGATCAATGGTGCTTCCATTGCTGCCAAACCCGAAGAAGCTGATGTCGTGATGGAATTACGAAGCGGCGGCGTCGGCACCGATGACGCGGATTCCTATATCGGGATTCCGCAGATCGTTCTGCCCGGGATGCTGACGCTTCCTGAAGTGAAACTGGTGACGCGAACGCGGCAGTCGGCTCTGGCCAAGATCGGGATGGTCGCTTACGACGCGAAGTCTCATCAGCTACTGGGGGCGGGCGGCGTATCGTCCTCGCAGTCTGATGACAACAACCTGTTTGTCATGGGAGTTGGGCCATTCCAATCGGGGTCCGCCCGCCGGGAACTCAAAGAAACAACAACTCCTCTGCCGAATCAGCCAATCCAGCCTTTGCCAACGACCGTCGCCTTCAACGCCGCCTATGAATCCGCCCCAGATCGGCCCGAACGCTTGCAGCTGACGGGTGATAAGTCGGAAGAGAAGTGACGAGAAGAAAGTGATGAGTGACAAGGCGTTCGTCTCGAGTCACTTTTTGACCGTGAGCCAGATCGCAGAAGATTCCGTCTGGAACGCCTTCAGAGTGACTGTCGCGACCTTAACGTTGGACGATTCTGCCGGTCGACCGACAATCTGAATCGGCCCCGAAAACGTCGCCTGGCCGTCCGACTTCAGAATCAGCTTCACCGTCTTGGAACTGTCTCCCTTGGGAGCCGACATCACCGGTTCGGCTGACACTCCGTCGGGCAAACCAATCGCCCGGACGGCGATTTCCTGCTCAAATGCCGACCGCGTGATTGTGACGGGGATTTCCAACGGCTTCCCGGCGCTCAACATGAACGCATCGGTGGCGACCGACAACGTGAAGTCGGGCTGCGTCTCCGTTATCGAAAGCAGGTAGGCGTACCGTTCGCCACCGTGAGAGAACCGATCGCAAACCGTCACGCGGAATACGCCGTCGGCCGGCAACGTATACTCCACGTCGGGATCGATCGATTGCCTCCCGTCATCGTCGGCCTCTCTCAGGAGTTTCCCCGCGGCATCGTAGATGCCGATGACCGGATCCAATGGGGATCCCCATTCGCGAGCACTCACCTCGAACCGTAGTCGTTGACCTTTCTTCGCCTGAAATTGATAGGCATCGATGTCGCGAGGTTGTGAGATCTCGCCGCTGACAACTCCGGGCACGGTGATCGGCGTAGCGTGTGCCAGATCGTTCGGTTCATGCTCCACGATCGCGGCATCCGGAGAGACGATGATCGAAACGGGCAGGCGTTGGCTCAATCCGTCAACGGGCCATTCAAATCGCCGGCCAATCACCGACACCGGAGCTGTGACAGCGATTTCGTTCCGTACCAGGTTCCAGCCACGCAGCTGAAGATGTTGAGTCTGACCACCCTGAATCGCGAGCGGCAACACGTGGTCGACGAACGAGCTTCCCGTGACCAGCAGCCGATAGACACACGCCGGACTGCCAAACAAGCGAATGCTGCTGTCGGGCGTCGCGGGAAAGGCCCATGTCCGTAGTGTGTAGATCCCATCTTGAGGGGCGGTGAAATTCAGTTGCGGGTCTAATCCCTGGTCGTCTTCGTTCTGTTCCAGCACGAACCCTTCCGGTCCCAGGATCTGCAGCACAGCGTCCTGAGGCGATCCCAGTGTTCGGTTCGCCATCAGCGACACGACGATGATCTGTCCCTTCTTCAATGACACCGCGAAGCAATCGGCGTCTCCGTTCTTGCCGTGCCGACCGTTCACCACCACTGGCAGATCGGGCAACTGCGGGGCTTTCGCGACTTCATCATTCGGTTCTGCTTCGTCGATCTCTGGGCATGTGCCAATGACAAATGGCCGCAGGCCTGATGCTCCATCATCGTTGTAGAAGCGCAGCCAACACACGCCGGGTTCGGCCCACGAGGCGACATCGATCTTGATGGGGCCGGGCTTCTCGGGGAATGAGACAGTCACCCCGGGGCGCGAGCACCAGACTCGATTCACCCCATCACCGAGTTTCCCCTGGATGGTCACGCTGGCCGAAGTGCCTTGCTGACAGCCAGCCGGAAACAGTGATGTCGCATCCGGCGGCGCGGCTTGAGCGATCATGCAGTGCAACACGATCAAACCCACGCCGGCGATGATTGGCTTCGCGGTCACCATGAACTCCAAACAGTAATCATTCGAGCCCGGGAAATTGATCGGTTACTACGGGGCCGCTTTCTGCCTTGGCCAGCGCGGAGGAGCCAACAGGAATGATCCCACGACGAGCGTTCCAAACACCGTGTAGATCACGGTGAAAACCCAAGGCTCGGCTTCATAGAAGAGCAGATCATGGACAAGGTTGGCAAGGAAGGCCCCCTGGTACGATTCCTGGCCCGCGAGTGATCGCAGCTTCCGCTCCCAAGTTGTCAGCGGACAAGTGATACCGGCCCAAGCTTCCGCAACTACGACGATGATCATGCCCAAGTGGCCACTTCGCAACCAGAAGTTCCGGACCCAGCGCTGTCGGAGCAAGATCCCAATCCAGATCGCCGGTAGTCCGAGGACCACGACCAGGACATACAGCATGTGGACAATCACCACTAAATCGGCGGTCAGGCGGTACATGAGCGTCATGCAAAATCAGACCCGCTCTCCAACCGATTATTCCCGTTTCGGCCCGCGTTTCTCAAAACGCCCGATCGGAAAGCCGTCACGATATTGAGGTCAGATTGATGGTTATGGACCATCACCAAAAAGAGCAACACTGATCAAGGCGAGTACAAATATCATGACGAACTGCATGGCAAGCCAAGCTGTTGCGAATATGAGTGCATCGCGAAGCCCACGCCTCCATACATGCGTGCTCCTCCCAACAAGGATCAGTGGTAGCAGAAACGACATGGCTACTGAATAAATCAATGCCGCATACTCCCAACCCATGGGCGAACCTTCAGCGGGTTGATCTTGGCAGGCAATCATGATGGGGAGAAAGCACAAAAACGGCAAAAAAGCCGCCATCACGCTGATTCGCAATCGGCAGCCATGGAAAAACTCTGTCACATCATTCCTCCCTGAAAACGAACCAACCCCGGTTTATCGCCGGGGCTGTTCGGTATCAATCCCAATCTCATCCCACTGCCAGTGACCGCTACGGCTTACAGTCGTGGATTGCCCGGCTTGTTCGGGGCATCCCAACCATTGGCCCCTTTCACTTTGACCCGACGCGAATAGACGCGATCGCCGCAGGTGCAGACCAGCAGATCAAAGTCGGGTCCGCCGAAGGTCAGGTTCGAAACCTTGCCGTTCGGAGTGGGGATGATGCAGTTGACTCGGCCGGGTTGATCGCAGACCTGCAAGCCCATGCGAGTCGCTACCCAGACGCGGCCATCGCGATCGGTACGAACTCCATCGGCCCCGGAATCGTCAGCCGTATCGGGCGCATGCAGATGAAAATACTTCTGCTTGTGAGCCAGCGTTCCATCTGTTTGGACCTGATAGCTGTAGACCCAGTGGCTGCGGCTATCGGCGACATACAGCAATGTCTGATCGGGCGAACAGCACAACCCGTTTGCGAACTTCAGGCCGGAGTCGACGACCTTCTTTTCGCCCTTGGATGAGACGTACCAGATCTTGCTGTCGGGCGCGACGAATGGAGCCGTCGCAAACAGACTGCCGTCGTGACGAACGACCAAATCATTTCCCTTGAATCCGTCCGCGAAGACGGTCGACTTCCCTGTGGCGTCCCAAGCCAGCACCTGTTCGGTCGCACCAGCATTGGCGTACAGTCGACCATCGGGACCAAACGCTTGTCCGTCACCTCGCTGCGACTCGGCGAGGAACTCGGTCACTTTGCCATCAAGCCCCAGCTTGAAGGTCTTGCTGGCACCGACATCGTTGTAGAAGACTTCGCCCTTTGAATTCACCGACGGACCTTCGGTGAACTTGTATCCCTCGCCGACCAACTTCCACTCTTCGCCGGGAATCAGAATCTCCTGTATTTGTGGCGACCCCTTGCCGATGGCGACCTGTTGCGGCCAATCCTTCCAGAGCCAACGCATCGCTTCGGGAAAGAGCTCCGTCGCGTGATTACCGTTGTGTCCGCCATCGCCCCAGTTGTGGGTGACTTCATACCCGGCGAAAACCAGTGATCGTTCCATCGCCTGGTTCGCCATCCACCAGTCGCCGCCATAAATGTTCAGATCTTTGCTGCCATCTTCCAGGTAGACTCGCAGCGGCTTGGGTTCGTACTTTCGAATCAAGGTCGAGTAATTCTGACCACCGCGCAGACCGACATAAGTGCCGATCGCGCTGAAGATACGGCGGAATGCGTCTGGTCGCTCCCAAGCGGCGGTGAAAGCACAGATGGCCCCGCTGCTCGCCCCGCCAATCGCGCGGTCATTGCCATCTTTCGAAAGCTTGATTGCTCGCCCATCAGCGGTGGACTTCGTTTCGACGGCGGGCAGTAGTTCGTCCAGCACGAATCGCGCATAGCCATCTCCCAGGCCGTCATATTCGAAGCTGCGATTAAATCGCGGCAGCGATTCATTAGAAGTCGCTTTCACCACGCCCGGAGTGACAAATACGCCAATCGTGATCGGCATCTCGCCTTTGTGAATCAATTGATCGAAGACTGTGGGAGCGTTGTATTGCACGCCGTCTTGATTCACATAGACGCAGGCCGGCTTGGCGGGGTCGTATTGCTTTGGAATGTAAACGGACACGTCGCGAGTCGTTCCCGGAAAGATCTTGCTCTCGGCAAAGGGGAACTTGATCAGTTCTCCCTTCGGGACGGTGTCGTCCGCCGCTTGGGAGTTGTGAGACGAAACGGCGACGACAATCGCCGCAAACCATACCGCAAAGCGCAATGAACAAGGTTGCACAGCTTCGGTCCTTCCAGATGCAAGCAGTCAAAACACAGGTTGAGCCGGTCATGATAGCCGCAAGAAATGACAAACCAAGCGAGAGCTGGGAGTTTTTTGATGCGAACGTGGCATCGGGACGTGAACCAGTCATGCTACAATCCGGAGTTCGGCAGGCCATATTATAGCCACCTGCTGCCGCCAGTTCCGTGAACCGTTGCATCTTTGGTCCCGCGTGGTAAACTCTGCTCCGTCGTAGAGTGTCGTGAAAAGCGGCTGGCGGTAGGGATTTTGTCAGAACGCATTTGCCAGCAAGTAGTTGAGGTTAGGACCTGAGATGTCAATCACGAAAGAACGTAAGACAGAGTTGATTCAAGAGTATCGACGCGGAGACGTCGATACGGGTTCTCCTGAAGTTCAGATTGCGGTGTTGTCGTCGCGCATTTCCCAATTGACCGAACATCTAAAAGGTCACGTGAAGGATCATGCAGGACGCCGCGGTTTGCTGATGCTGGTGAGCAAGCGTCGCAAGCTGTTGAACTATCTCGAAAGCCATGCCAAGAGCCGATATACAGAAGTTATCGGCCGACTCGGACTGCGTAAGTAATTGCAGCCCAAATTGTTGTGGCGACAGGCGTCTGGTCTGTTGCCTGAGCGGGTCGGTACGGTCATCAGTCGTTAGCCCGACCCAATCGAACTCGGTTGCCAACGCACATCTGCGGGCAACCCTCAATCCATTCTTTGTAGGAAAACAATAGTGAAAGTAGTCGTCGAAAGAGAATTTGCTGGTCGAACATTAAGCCTGACCAGCGGTGAAATGGCAAAGCAGGCCGCTGGAGCGGTATTGGTTCGGTTTGGTGATACCGTTGTATTTGTGGCTGCTCAGAACGGTCCATCGCGACCCGGAACCGACTTTTTCCCACTGACTTGCGATTATCGCGAACGTTCGGCCGCCGCTGGCAAGTTCCCCGGTGGCTTTATCAAGCGCGAAGGTCGGCCGACCACCAAGGAAATCCTGACTAGTCGTCTGACTGACCGACCCATCCGACCCCTCTTCCCCGAAGGATACATCGAGGAAGTCCAGGTGATGTCGAATGTCCTCTCGGTCGATTCCGAGAACGATCCAGACGTACTGTCGATTATCGGGGCGAGTGCCGCATTGAGCATCGCCCCGGTTCCATTTCAGGGCCCGATCGCCGCAGTGCGAGTGGGCTTGCTGGAAGAAGAGTTCGTGCTGATGCCAACGCGCCAGCAGATGGCAACCAGCCGCCTGGATCTGATCGTCGCCGGTAGCCACGATTCGGTGCTGATGATCGAAGGCTTCGGCCATCAGCTTCCTGAAGACCAGATGGCTGACGCGATCATGTTCGCTCAACGAGCCATTACCGAACTCTGTCAGATGCAGACCGAGTTCATCCAGAAGCTGGGCAAGGTGAAGATCGAATTGCCAGCGGCTGCTGTGAACCCATTCGATGCCGCTCTGCGTGAGAACGCTTATCAGCGGATGGAAGACGCCAAGGTTGGCGGAGTGAAGGCTGACCGCCGCGGTGCTCGCAGCGATCTGAAAGCCGCGTTGATCGAAGAGTTCTTCCCCAATGCTGCCGTGGCAACTGCTGACGGCTGGACTCGCGAACAATTCTCAACGGCCTTCTACGCTTTGGAATCACGCGTCGTTCGCGACCTGATCCTGAATAAGAAGCAACGCCTGGACGGCCGCAAGCCAGACGATCTGCGAGCAGTCTCGTGCGATGTGGGCATGCTGCCACGCGTCCACGGCTCGGCGCTGTTTACCCGCGGCGAAACTCAGTCGCTGGCAACCGTCACACTCGGTACCGCTCGAGATACTCAGCGCGTTGACGGGTTGTTCGACGAAATTCAGAAGCGATTCATGCTGGACTATAACTTCCCGTCCTATTCGGTCGGTGAATGTCGTCCAATCCGTGGTCCTGGACGTCGAGAAATCGGTCACGGAGCTTTGGCCGAGCGTTCGGTGCAGTCCGTCATTCCAGCCGAAGAAAAGTTCCCGTACACGATTCGTGTCATCTCAGACATCATGGAATCGAACGGCAGCAGCTCGATGGCGTCGGTTTGCAGCGCGACTCTGTCGCTGATGGATGCCGGTGTGCCAATCACTCAACCCGTGGCAGGGATCTCGATCGGCCTCGTCAAGGAGCAAGATCGGTATGAACTGCTGACCGACATCATGGGCGACGAAGATCACTTCGGCGACATGGACTTTAAGGTCGCGGGAACTCAGAAGGGTGTGACCGGTATCCAGTTGGACCTGAAGATTGCCGGGATCAATGAAGAGATCATTCGCAAGACGCTCGAGCAGGCTCGCAAGGCCCGCATCGAGTTGTTGAAGACGATGCTGACCGGCATTCGCCGTCCGCGATCCGAAATCTCCGTCAACGCCCCGCGTTTGCTGCGTACCAAGATCGACCCTGCCAAGATTGGTCTGTTGATCGGCCCCGGCGGCAAGACGATCCGAGCGATTCAGGAAGAAACTGGCGCAACGATCGATATCACCGACGACGGGACTGTGATGATCTCGTGCGGCAAGAGCGAAGGTGCCGAAGACGCACTCGCTCGCGTCGAAGCGATGACCGAAGAAATCAAGGTCGGTCGCGTTTACAACGGGACTGTCAGTTCGATCAAGGATTTCGGTGCCTTCATCGAAATCGCTCCTGGCAAGGACGGCCTGTGCCACGTCAGCGAACTCGATACTGGCTTCGTCAAGAATGTCGGCGACATCTGTAAAGTTGGCGATAAGATCCAAGTGAAGGTGATCGCCATCGACGAACAGAACCGCGTCAAGCTGTCACGCAAAGCCATTCTGGTTGAGCAGGCCGCTCCTGAAGGCGATGCCCCAGCAGCTGACGACGAGTAATTCGCAATGTCTTAGGACAGATTTTAAGTGACCAGCCCGGCATCATCGATGCCGGGCTGTTTTTGCGAACGGTCGGTTTCGAATCGGAAACGTTATGACCGACGAATCCGCTACAGAACTCAATAACCTCGCCAACGATCATGAGCGATTGCGCTTGCAATACGCCGAGATTGCGACGCTCGCAGGAGGCCTGGCCCACGAAATCCGTAACCCTCTGTCCACGATCGGACTAAACCTCGATTTGCTTTCGGAAGAGTTGGGGGAATGTGACTCGCAGCGGGATCGGCGGATCCTCAATAAGCTCACCGTCGTCAAGCGGCAATGCCAGCAACTCGATCGTATCCTCGACGACTTTCTGCAGTTCGCCCGGGTGGGGGCTTTGACCTTGAAACCCGCCGATCTGAATCAAACGGTCCTTGAGTTCATCGAGTTCTACGCTCCGCAAGCGGCCGAACAAGGGATCGACATCAGTCCGCATTTAGCCGCGAATTTGCCGCCGGTCAAACTGGATGTCAATTTATGGCGTCAGGTGGTGATGAACCTGTCTCGCAATGCACAACAGGCGATGCCACAGGGCGGAGTCCTGGAACTGCAGACGTACCAGCGAGACAATCAGGTCATCTTGGAAATTATTGATAACGGCAAAGGAATGAGCCCCGAGACGCAGGCTCGGATGTTTGATGCGTTCTATTCGACGAAGAAGGGGGGCAGCGGCCTGGGGCTGCCGACCGTACGCAAGATTGTCGAAGCGCATGACGGCACGATTTCCTGTGAAAGTGAAGTCGGCCGCGGAACACGGTTCAGCATCGCTCTACCCGTATGCAACTGAGTTCCAGCCGCATGCAAGCGGCCTCGTAGTCATTCCCATGCAGGCGGGAATCCAGCGCACAACAGAAGAATCAGACCGGCGCAGCGAGACCACGAGCATCCACAGCCCTGTGTCCATCAGGTCCGCGGCTATGGCATGCGTTCACACAATGGCACTCACGCGAACAACTGCGTCGAGCGTGGTCGGCTGCCAGTCGCAATGACACGAGGGGCGATGCCCGTGCGGTGAACGAAGACGTATTCACGCGATGCCAAGGCGAATATCAGACGCGACCGGTCTGCTCGTCGTAGATGCGGGCGATGTCGTCGACAGTCACGGTGATTTCTCGTGTGAAACCCGTGTGAGACCTCGCATAGGCGATCTTCGCCGCCTTCTCAGGCGCCTGATGCACTGTCCGCGCCAGGATCGTCTTGTCTTCCTCAGACAACTTGCCCACAGCGGGATCCCAGAACGTCACGTTTTCCATGACCAGGGAATCAACTCGCGGATCGTATTTGTTGTAGTCGGCCATCAGAATCTGCTGTTCAGTGTGGCGAAAGTTGGATCAGCCCGACGAAGATGCCAAGGGCAGGTTGAATATGTTAACTGTCTCGATTCGAACAGGCAAAGCACCCTTGGGGTCTCGCCGTGGTTTGGCTGAGTTGCCAGCGCTCTGCGAAGACGCGCGGAGCGAGACCCACGCGGGTAAACGAGAAGAGCCCTATTTACAGACTGTGATCCGCATCTAATTTCCGCGGCGATAGTTGTGGCTGGCGATGAACCCCTCATTCTGATTCACTTTCACGGTGCACTGATGAAGGAACCTGACAAGATTGGATGAAATTCGGTGATCGATTCTCCGGATTGCGGATGCTAGAATTATCTAGAGTCGTTTGTCTGTAACCTGCTGCTGTGACGGACGATCACTGCCATTGTTGAAGGTGCGACCCATGTCTATCCGTCGGTTGTCCGCTCTCTTTCTGGCGACAGTTTTCTCACTTGCCTGCGTTTCTGGTTTCGTGGGGTCCGAGAATTCGACCGCTTTCGGCCAGGGCAATAAAAACAAGCCGCCGAAGAAACCAGAGCCGCCCGTTCACGTTCCCGAGCGGAAGATCAGCCTTGCTCCAGTGAATCCCAATACACGATCGCATGCGCTGGCTTCCGCCGCCAAAGTCAACGACCTGATCGAAGCGAACTACAAGAAGTTCAAGGTGACGCCAAACCCCATGGCGTCAGACGAACAGTTTGTTCGTCGCGTGTACCTCGATCTGGCGGGCACGATTCCGACTCACAAACAAGTGCGACAATTCTGCGCGAATAGCGATACGGAAAAGCGAGCCAAGCTGATCGACGTGCTGCTGAGCCAGGAGGGCTATTCGAGCAACTTCTACAACTATTGGGCCGACATCCTGCGCCTGAAGGATAATCAGATCACCAATAATGTGCCGGGGCGGCCGTACTGCGAATGGGTCAAGGAATGCCTGGAAACGAACAAGCCCTACGATACGTTCGTCTATGAAATGCTGACCGCCGAGGGCAAGGTCTGGGACAACCCGGCGTCGGGATATATCCTGCGCGACTCGGGGATGCCGCTGGATGCGATGAACAATACGATCCGCATCTTTCTAGGGACTCAGATCGGCTGTGCGCAGTGTCACAATCATCCCTTCGATCGCTGGACGCAGAAAGAATTCTACGAGATGGCGGCGTTCACATTTGGGACGGCAACCCGTCGTGGTGCTGGAGACAAGCGTTTCGGGGGCGGCAATGTCGTCAACAAGCTGCGTGACGAGATGAAGAAGGTTGATGATAAGTTTGACGGTGGCGGCAAGTACAACAAGTTCCTGATCAGCAACCTGTTCGAAGTCTATGACAACGGAGCCAAACTGGCACTGCCGCATGACTATCAGTACGAAGACGGAAAGCCAAAGCAGCAGATCGCCCCGAAGACCATCTTTGGCCCCCCGGCCAAGATTGAAAAGGGCCAAGCGCCGCGAGTCGCCTTCGCGAAATGGCTGACATCACCGGAGAATCCTCGGTTCGCCAAGACCATCTCCAATCGCCTGTGGAAACGCCTGTTCGGGGTCGGCCAGATTGAGCCGGTGGATGACATCAAAGATGACTCCAAGCCTGAGAATCCAGAGTTGATGGATTTCCTGACTGCCGAAATGATCCGCGTAAAATTCGATCTGAAGGAATACCTGCGCATTGTCTGCAACACGAAGGCCTATCAGCGCGAAGCGACAACGGCAGAAGTGACGCCCGGTGACGAATTCCATTTCCCCGGCCCATTGCTCCGGCGCATGACCGCCGAACAAGTTTGGGACAGCTTTATCACGATGGCAGTTACTAAGCCGGACGAATACCAGAAAGAACCGGCTCGAGTGGAAGCAAAGCTCTTGAACATCGATCTTTCCAAGGCGACTGCCACCATGATCTATGAGCACAACAAAGAATTGGCGTCGTCCGATATCAAGAATTCTCGTGAAGCTCGCAATAAACCGTATCGCTACAAAGGTCAGTTGCTGGTTCGTGCGTCTGAACTGCCTTCACCCCAGCCACCGGGACACTTCCTGCGACAGTTCGGCCAGTCGGACCATGAAGCGATTGAAGTGTCATCTGAAGACGGTTCGGTTCCGCAGGTGCTGCAGATGTTCAACGGGCCGATCACTCACATGCTGCTCGAACCCGAATCGATGATGTACAAGAACGTCATTGCGGAAAAGACGATGGATGGCCGAGTCGATGTCATCTTCCAAAGCGTTCTATCTCGACGGCCCACTACGACCGAACGGCAGGTTGCCAACGCTGAAATCAAGGCACATGGCGACGCCGGTTATGGAAACGTGATCTGGGCCTTGGTGAATACTCGCGAATTCCTGTTCGTCCAATAAAGGCTGCCCGCCATGCTTTCACAATTGAAATCGCTCGACTTTGTTTCACGTCGATCGTTGTTGGAATACGCCGCAAAGGCGATGCTGGGTGTGACTGTTCTGCCCGGCGCGATGGCCTTCGGCGACGACAAAGCGGCGGGCAAGGGCTCTAAGAAAGACGACGACAAGTCCAGTGGCTCGGGCCCGACGGGAACGGCCAAGCACGTCATCTTTCTGTATATGAATGGGGCGATGACGCATCTGGACACGTTCGATTTGAAACCGGGGCGAGAGACTCAAGGGGATACCAAGGGGATCTCGACCAGCGTCAGTGGGATGCAGTTCGGTGAGACGTTGCCCGAACTGGCGAAGCTGGCCAAGGAAATGGCCGTGATTCGCTCGCTACATACCGAAACCGGCGATCATGAAGGGGGACGCTACTTACTGCGAACCAGCTACAAAGAGATTGCGTCGATCCGTCATCCGGGCATGGGGGCGTGGGCGCTGAAGGTGCTGGGAAAGCAAAACAGAACGTTGCCCGACAATGTCTTAATCGGTGGTGAGGCTCGTCATCCTGGGGCTGGATTTCTCGAGCCCGCTTTCACTCCTGTTCCGATCGGAGATCCAAATTCCGGTTTGCAGAACACCGTGACGCCCAAGTATCTGACCGAATCGTCGTTCGAGAAGCGGATGGACCTGATCGACAAGTTCGATGCCAGCTTTCGGAAAAAGTATCCTCAGAAGCAAGTCGAAGCGTATGGCGAGTTCTATCGCCAGGCGAATCAACTGGTGCATAGCGAAGAACTGAAAGCGTTCGACCTGGGCCAGGAGAAGGCTGAGGTGCGCGACAAGTACGGTCGCGATCAGTTCGGACAAGGCTGCCTGTTGGCTCGGCGACTGGTTGAGTACAATGTCCGTTTCATCGAAATCGGACTTGGTGGCTGGGATATGCATACGGACATCTATGAGAATGCCAAGCTGCCGCGAGTGGCGGGGACGCTGGACCGGGCCGCTTCCGTCTTGATCTCGGATCTTAAAGAGAAGGGTTTGCTGAAGAACACGCTAGTCGTGTTGGGGACCGAATTCGGTCGTTCGCCGCGATTGAACCAGAATGGCGGCCGCGATCATCACCCCGGTGCCTTCTCTGGTTTTCTGGCGGGTGGCGGGATCAAAGGGGGCCGCTTCTATGGCAAGTCCGACAAAGACGGCTTTAGCGCCGAAGAAGATGATGTGACGGTCGGCGACTTCAACGCAACGATCGCTCATGCCCTGGGCTTGCCGTTGTCGAAGGAGTTCTTCTCGAAGTCAGGCCGGCCGTTTAAGGTAGCTCATGATGGGAAGCCGATTCTTTCGCTGTTCTCGTGATTTAGGACCACGAGTAGGGAACTGAAGCGATTGCAAATTGCGAAATGCAAATTTCAAATTGAAAATTGAAGAACACAAGATTGAGCAACGCGGCTGCTGTTCCCATTTTTCAATTTGCATTTCGCAATTTGCACTTTTCAATTCCATTCCAACGAACAAAGCCATCGGTCATCTTGCGACGACCGATGGCTTTTAAGTTGTTCTGATTCGCGTGAGCGATCAAGGCGATGATGGAACGACGATGGTCGTCGAATCACCCTTGTTATTGATTGCCAGGACGAGTGCCACGACTGCGACGGCACCGACAGCGGTGACGGCCAGCAGGATCAGACCTTCGTCACCCATGGCGCCAAAGTTGCCACGAGCGCCATTTTCGCCCATGACCAGCAGACTTTGTTCTTTGGCTGAAGGAGGAGCGGTCTTCTCGGACCAGACTCGGTATACACCTTCGGTCGCACCTGACGAGACGTTGTAGACGCCGGTCTTCAGATTGCTGACGACGTATGATCCATCTTTGTCGGTCACAGAATGAGCGACTTGTTTGTTGCCTTGTTTGACGGTGACTTCGGCACCTTCGATAGCAGCACCCGTGTGATCAACGACGCGACCCTTGAATGTTCCGCCTTGCGACAGAGCAATGTCAAAGATCTTCGCATCGACCGTCTTCACTTGAGCGCGAGCAGGGCCCGCTGCCATGGCCGGGGCGGCTGGAATCATCATCCCCAGAGCAGCCAACGCCACCATCGCTCCTCGCAGAAAACTAAGACAACTCATTCTACTAGTCTCCATGAAAAATCGTCTGTGACTCAGCCCGCTCGGGAAAGGGAAAACGAGACCTCAAGCCTGCCATGGGAAACTCACCCGAGTCAGTCTGGCACACTTGAAGTTATCGACCTGATGGTGTTCGGAATTCAGCGTTTGCCGTCGAAGAAATGGATTGTGCTGGATATCACAACATTTTTGTCTTGACTAGATCAGGTTTCTGAACCGCGACAGAAATTGAGCAGACTTGGCTTTTTGGTGCTGGAGCGGAACGCTCAACGGCAATTTAAGCCAGACGGTTGAGGCACTGAATCGAAGATGTTCACATCCCGACGCGGATTCAGGGACGACAACGAAGTCGCAAGAGCTCGTGAATGGCGATCGGGAGCGATCGGATGTCGTGTTTTCGAGTTTTCGACGGAGTCTGTTTCGCCCTTTCAGGGCTGAAGGATCGTCTACGACTCGATTCCCCGGGCGATGCCGGCGATGCCCGGGGCTGATTTGTCGTTGCCCCTTCGGGACGGTCCCGCCAAGTCCATCCTCTTCTCTAGATATCAGGGACGTGAGTAATCCAGGTTAATCAATGACACAAGCCGCCGATATCTGGTTGATATCGGCGGCTTGTCATGATTTCGAAGCGATGACCGCGTTCAATCAGGGTGACATTGGAGTCACGACAGTTGTGGTGTTGTTGTTGTCGCGGGTCAAAGCGATGATCCCGACAATCAAACCTGCCGTAGCGACTGCTGCCACAGCCCAGAATGCGCCATCGCCAGCACCGAAGTTACCGCGAGCGCCGTTTTCACCCAGGACGAGCAGGCTTTGCTCTTTGGCTGATGGTGGAGCGGACTTTTCACTCCAGACGCGATAGACACCTTCGGTCGCCCCGGAATTCACCGAGTAGACGCCCGTCTTCATGTTGCTCACGACGAACGAACCGCTCTTGTCCGTTACCGAATGAGCAACTTCTTTGTTGTTTTGCTTGACGCTGACTTCGGCGCCTTCGACGGCGGCACCGGTGTGGTCAACGACGCGGCCCTTGAACATACCGCCGTCAGACAGGGCAATGTCGAAGATCTTCGCATCGACCGTCTTCACTTGGGCGCGACTTGGTCCTGCAGCCATGGCTGGGGCATTGGGAATCATCATCCCCACAGCTGCCAACGCCACCGCTGCTCCTCGCAGTAGACTAGAAAAACGCATTCTACCCGTCTCCATAAAATTGCCGGTGATAAAGACCCGCCTAGCAAACGTGGTGGCCCGAAAAACGCCAGCAAGACTCGCGCAGGGCGACAGATCTCGACATATTTATGGTATCGGCTACCCGCAGGTGGCAAATCGAGTAGGTGGTTAGAGAATGTTTAAAGTGCAGGTACTTTGCTCTTGACATAGCCACCAGCTCGTGCTGATCAGCCTAGCTTGCCAGCTTCTTCTTCAAACGCCAACATATCTGGTTACTTTTAGGTCAGATGTGACCGGGCAGTCACTATTTTTCTTTGGTCGAAGCAAAAACTGCCGTCGGCAATATCTGCCGCACTTCGTCAGCACCCCTGAGAAAACGCGATTTTGGGGCCGCGATTTGGCCAATGCCTTCAAGTCGCCGTTGAGGCGAACCGGGGCCACGCCTATAAGTCCACCACGCATTCGGGGCCGAGGTCCGGGTCAAACTTTAATCCCAATGGCGATTTGCCGGGAATTGAATAAACAGCAAGCTGAATTGCTGCCGAAGTTGACTCTTCCGACGCAGCGATATCAATTCAAGGAGAGATAAGATGACAGGAATTCGGTTCTTAAAAGCCGCTGCAGTTTGTCTGGCCACCTTGGGCGTTGCGATGCCTCAGGTTCCGGCCATGGCCGATGGTGCGAGAACGGGCTCGTCCGTAAAAGCTCAGAAGGCAGCCACGCTACCCGATATCGCGCTGACGACTGGCGGAATACTGTCAGGTCGCATTGTCGACCACACCGGAAAAGCGTTGGAAGGGGCGGAAGTGACGCTTCTTCAAGGGAAGAAGCAGCTCACCGCGACCATGACGAATAAAGATGGCGTCTACTCTTTCAAGAACCTGAAGGGTGGCGTTTACGGAATCTCCTCGGGCAACACGGATGGGACTTTCCGAGTCTGGACGGAACGAACCGCTCCGCCTTCGGCGAAAGAGCATGCGTTGCTGGTGATGGGTGAAAATGGAACTCGCGGACAATGGGGTGCCGTTGATCCGACCCTCGTCCTGCTGACCGCTGGCGTCATCACCGCCGTCGTCCTGAGTGCCATTACATTAAGTCGAATCGACGATAGCACGTCGACGATTGTCTACGTGCCCGCTTCGCCTTGATTTCGTCGCGATCTCCCACCGCGTTCGGCGATTCACGCCGAATGCCGCTGCCGCCGATGACCATGCCCCCCAGGTCACCGGCGGTTTTTCCTTTTCTTTGTACAATAAATGATTCTCGTGCGTTGTCGACACTTCAAGTTCGGGTCGGGTGGCCGGGGTTGGACTGGGTTGGACTGAGGCTTTGCGAAGGAAACCCCGGGGTTTCGCCCAAAGCGGCGGCTCCAACCCCGGCCACCCGATGATTTAGATTGGACAATGCACTAATGACAATCCTGCCTGCGGAAAACGGGCAGGGGTATGGCCTTGATCGCAATGCGGGGAGTGTGGCACGCCTTGAATCTTCGAAGGGCGTGGGATTTCGGGCACCATTCATGACCACGCCCTTCGCAAAGCCTCAGAGCGTGCCACCCAAATTGAAAATAGTGATGGCCCTACGGAAACAGGGGGCCTGTCTTGACACAACTCGCGCCTGGTCCTAGATTCCCAAACCGCCTTTTTGTTTGGTCGGACGACCTTGGGAATGATGGACTTCGCAGACGGAAATGACTGCGGCGAGATTGTCGATTTTGCCGAAAGTCTGATGCGTAGCGAAATAAATCGTGAGGTCCACAACACATGATGTGTTGTGGAGACGGCAGAAACTAAAGCGGAGCGATGGGGCGGGGTGAGTCATCGGCAACCTGGACAGCCCCACGTCCACGCTCGGATGCGAAAGGAATCGCAGATGACGTTCATTCTTCCTTTGAATGCGGGTTCGGATCGACCGGTCCCCTTCATCGATCTGGTCCCCCAATTTCAATCGATGTCGGCCGAAGTCATGGCCGTCGTCGAACGAGTCTTCACCGAGCAAAAATTCATCATGGGGGATGAAGTTGCGGCGCTGGAAGAAGAAATCGCGGCCTACTGCGATTCGCGGTTTGCCATCGGCTGCAACTCAGGCACCGATGCCTTAATCATCGCTCTGCAGGCGTTGGATATCGGCGAAGGGGACGAAGTCATCACGACCCCGTTCTCGTTCTTCGCGACGGCCAGTTCGATCTGCCGAGCGGGTGCGACTCCCGTGTTTGTCGACATCGACCCCGAAACGTTCAACCTGGATGTCGACGCGATCGAAGACGCGATCACGCCACACACGAAGGCGATCATGCCTGTCCACCTGTTCGGACAGTGCTGTGACATGGAGCCGTTGTGGCGGCTGTGCCAGAAATACAATCTGCATATCGTGGAAGATGCCTGCCAGGCGATTGGTGCCGAATACCAGGGACGCCGGACCGGTGTCCTGGGTGCGGTCGGTTGCTTCAGCTTCTTCCCCACCAAGAATCTCGGCGGTGCCGGTGATGGTGGCATGATGACCACCGACGATCCAGCACTGTGTGCCAAGCTGAAACGCCTGCGAGTTCACGGTGACATCGGTCAGTACGAACATCTTGACCTCGGGATGAACAGCCGTTTGGACGCACTGCAGGCCGCCGTGCTGCGAGTGAAGTTGAAGCAACTCGAGAACTGGACCGCCGCTCGCCAGAACAATGCCGCTCGCTATCAGCAGATGTTCCGACAAGCCGGTATCCTGGACACGATTTCGCTGCCAGTGGCCAAGTCGGATCGTCGACACGTCTACAACCAGTACTGCATCCGCGTTCAAGATGGACAGCGCGATCACGTGATGCAGCAGTTGAAGGCCTCCAAGATTGGGTGTGCGGTTTACTATCCGAAGCCATTGCACCTGCAGACTTGCTTCAAGCACCTGGGATACAAGATGGGTCAGTTCCCACATTCGGAAGCGGCTTCGCGAGACATCCTCGCTCTGCCGAGCTATCCGGAACTTCCGGTTGCCGATCAAGATCGCGTCGTCGATTGCCTGGTGAAGATTTGTCGCGAGATGCCACAATCGCAACCAGCTCGACGTGCTGCGTAAAAAATCGTCCGATTCAAAACACCAAAACCGCGCGAGGCTTGCCTCGCGCGGTTTTTCGTTTTTAACGGAGCTTGCATCGCCCTCAAAAGAGAGTCGCCATTTACCAATTGGGTCATGGATCGTTGTAGGAGACAGACGACAGATTGGGTGTGGGGACTTTTTTGCCTGCCAGAAAGTCGACACCGTGCTGCTTCCACCAGGCTCTTAAGTTCACCATCTCTACTGGAACGTTGTTGGTCTGATTCGCATACAGGTTTCGCCACTCACCGGTCAGCTCGAATCGACTGAAGAGACTGTAAAGTGCCGAGTGAGCCCGGTGCGCTTCTGGCCAAGTATCGCTACTTGACCTGCCAGTGAACTCCATTTTCCTGGCTTCCACTTTGAGGGCGGGGTCATCGAGTAAGGCGATCAACAGGGGAGCGGCCCAGCGATCGGCTCCGTTGGCCAAGCCTTGGATCGCCAATTCTCGTGTCTGCGGATTCAGCGAATGCAGCCGCTGAATCAGGTATTCGATCGCTTCGGGCGTCGCAATTTCCGCCAACGCATGAAACTTCATCTCGCTGAGCGGTGCTTGAATGATTGTTGACACGGACTCTTTTGAGCCGAGTTGCCCGAGGGCAAATAGACAGCAATAACAAATTGTTCCATCGTCAGAATTCAAGCCGGCGATCAATTGATTGAGTTCCGCATCGCGATAACGTTCTCCCTTCAATGTGTGAGCGTCCCAACAGAGTTGGCACAGGTCCAACTTGTCGGCAGGCCACCAGGCGTATCCTTGCGGCGACTGAATATGCCGGATTGCGTCTGCCGCCACATGTCCAGTCCCTGGATTATATACGAACCGTTTTAACGGTTTGATCGCTCGAGCATCACGTGGGTACTTGATCGAGTGCAGCACGGAAGTACGAACTTGAGGATCAGAATCTTCGAGGGCCGCGATCAGCGAAGGGACGACGATCGGCTGAAAAGTCTGTCCCAACGCACTTGCCGCTATGGACCGGACATCGGAATCGGGATGTGATTTCAACGCTTCGCTAAGAGGACCGACCGCTTTCAGCCCACGATGTTCGAGTGCCGAGCAACTCCATTTGGCGACTTGTGCGTTCTCGGATTTCGAGCCTGCGACGAGTGCATCGAAGGCTTCGTCACCGAGATAGCGCAATTGGATCAGCCCGTCTGAGTATTTCTCGCGATCAGCCACCAGCAGCATCGCGCGGTCCACGGCGCGCTTGATCGCTTCGGGGGATTCCAAGTCTTCCAGTCCAGGAGGACGATGCGACTTCGGGTTCTCATTCTTCCTGGCCGAGGCAGCGGCCAGTTCGCGAACCTGCGCGAGCACTTCGTTCGGGATCTGGAAGACATTTGCCGGCGGCGTATTGGCGGCGATTCGTTCAAGCTTCGCGCCGAATTGAGCAACACCATTCTTGCGGAGTTCGGCAACCAGTTTCAGACTGTTCCGGCCTTCCAGTCGCCAGACAAAATCGATGTCTTGGAGTTCGTGATCGATCAGTTCCAATCGATTGCCGTTCAGCGAGTAACGACCAACTAAGTCGCTCCCTTTGCGGCAAGCCAACCTCAGGCACCCTTCCTCCGACGCGGTGAATTCAACATCCAGAAGTTCTTGGGATGGCAGCGTCAATAACCAGCGACCAACCAAGTTCGTGGCACCTTCGCGATCGTTTGCACGCAGTCGATCAGCCCTCACTTCGTGAATCCTGGCCGTTGGACCTCTAGCCGCATTTTGCGCCGGCGAGTCGGGATCCATTTCTTCGGGTACGGTCCCGACACGGAACGAGTTGCCCCGAAACGATACCGCGATCCGGTCACCTTCTATGATCGTATCGGCTGATTTGAACCGTGCTTTCTCCGCGAGCATTGAGCGTCGTTCAAAATCAATCACGATCTTGTCTGCCGCGACTTCGGTGCGAGTCCGGCTATCGTCCGTGGTACAGATAACAGAAACGTTTCCGATCAGTGTCATCCTTAACGGAACCTTCGTCGCCAGGACATAATTGTCCGCCATAAGTTGCACTTGCGCGTCTTGTGATTCCGTGGCGACTTTGCCGTCAGAATCTGTATCAACCATGACCTGGTTAGCTCGCATCTGCCATTTATTTTGCATTTCCTCAACAGACGCCAGCACGCCACCTGACACTTCCGTCCGCTGTCGGTAGGGTTGCCCGCCAGTCATGGTACGGACGTTGAAGGGGACTTTGGAGTCGATCGGTGTGAAAGCCAACCGCCTTGTACCCACCTGTGACTTGTCGACCCGGCTGGCCGTTGCTTCGCTCTCATTCGAGATCGTTGCCGGGTCATTGTCTTTAGGCAATTGGACATCGCGAATGCGATAGACTTTGTCCTCGTCAATTTGATAGACCAAGTCTATGACGCCGGGTTCGTCCGGGAATTTGCCGATCGGATGTACCTTCGCAAAGAATTGGCCGCGCGAACCATATTTTGCCAGGATTGCTTCAATATCTTTGTGGATGTGCCGTTGATTGTATTCTTCACCGGGCTTTACCTTCATGAGTCGCCGTATCTCGTCTTCCGAGATAACGTCGTTGCCCACGATCGCGATACTATTGATTCGATATCGCAGCCCTTCGGCGATCCGATAGTTTATTTCAACTTTGGACTTGTCGTCCGAGAACACTTTCTCGGACGGGATCTGAACGTCGAAATAGCCGAGGCTGTAATAGTAGGTTCGTAGCGATTCGAGATCAGAATCGCTTGAATTCGGATCGAACTTTCCACCGGACAGCAACAAGACTGTGTTCTTCGCAGGTGCCTTGTTTTCCGGCGATGTGGCATCGAGCGGGCGAGTGCCCTCAAACGCAACTTTCGTGATTTTGACCTTGGGACCTTCGTCGATCAGAAAGACAATGTCGCGATCAGGATCGTTTCGGAGATCGCCTCGCGCCAATTCCACCGTCGTGAAAGAGAAACCTTTTTCGCGGTAATACTCCTGGATCCGCTGGACACATTCCCGATTGATGCTGACATCAAAGGGTTGATCTAGCTTCAACTGGGTCAACTTGCTGAGGGTCTCGGTCGAAATCTTGTTGTTGCCTTTGTATTCGACAGAGCTTATCAACGGACGTTCGGTCACTTTATATGTCAGCACGAGGCCTTCATCGGTGCTGTGGATGATTGGTTCGACGTGAGCGAACCAGCGAGTCCGAATCAGCGCATCAACGTCATCTTTGATTTGCTTCGGCGTGACATCTGTCCCGGGCCGCGTCTTGACATGTTTCGCAAGGTCCGCCTTAGGGTGGAAGTTGTTACCGCTAAACTTCACCGAGACAATTGATTCGTCGGATCGATCTTCTTCCGCTTGAGCAGACATGGTGCTGCCACTAGTAATCGACCAATAGACGGCACCTGCCAACAGTAGCGGAACCACACCGGCCAGCCAGGCCCAGGACGACTGCTGTTGAGGCTGCAGGCGCAGGATGTTGCGGATGCGAACCGACAACATCGATCGGGAACCCATGATCGAAACGATCAACGGTGCTGAACATGAGGGCAAGGACAAGCGGCCGATGTGTTCCAGGGTCTCCGCGTATCGCAGTGGATTCTGTGTCACCTGGACCACCAGTTCGTCGCAACAAAGTTCGCGTTCGATCCGCAGCCGACGTGACAACCACCAGACGGCGGGATGATAAAACAGCAGTGTTTCGACAATGCGTTGAAACAGGTTGATCCACAGGTCATGGCGGCGAATGTGCGCCAACTCGTGAGCCAACACGGCTTCGAGCATGTCGGGTGGCATTTGCGTGATCCAGGCAGCAGGGAGCAGGATCATTGGTCGCAGGAATCCCAAAGCGATTGCTTCCTGCACACGATGACTGATTTTGAGTTCCGGACAAGCCATCCGCAATTCACCGGCAAGTCGCTGAGTTTGTTCGACCAGCCAACTTGGAGCGCTGATGCCACGACGGCGAATCTGCCAGACGCCAACCCAGCTGATCAGCAGCCGGCCGCTCAGCAGAGCAACTCCACAAATCCAAATGCCGACGATCGAAGGTTGAACTTGCTGCCAAGTGAACTGGTTGGAATAGAGAGGCCGTCGCGAAACGTCGGGTTGCGAATCGGTCTCCTGTACTGAAGCGGATGGTGTCGTTGTAGGCTCTGTCACCGAGGCAGGGTCGGAATCGCTCGCGGTTGCCCCGTACTGAGGTGGAACTTTGTGATGATCAGGAATCGAGTAGGGAATCGATGACTGCGTTGTCGCAACGGGCGGATGTTGCACAGACTGCTCGATTGGAGTGGGCTCGTTCACGACCATGAACGTCGCGATGGGCGTAGCCGTCATCGTCAGGAGAGCCGCGAAACTGAAGCAGTACCGCCACTCGGATTGCCGCACTCGCCCCAACCGAACGGCGAGGGACAGCAGCAGCGCGATCGCGAAACCCTGCCAGATAAAGTGAATCAGGGTCCACGCCAGACGCTGCACGAGTGGTTCTGACAACGGAAAGGTATTCATCAGGCATCTC
The DNA here is from genome assembly GCA_028291515.1 of Schlesneria sp. Lineage (GTDB taxonomy): Bacteria > Planctomycetota > Planctomycetia > Planctomycetales > Planctomycetaceae > Schlesneria. The sequence continues at coordinate 47,248 of JAQGHU010000106.1, read as the reverse complement.
CAAGCCGGCACATTTAGAATGCCCGACGGATGTGGATGTCATCCTGCCACGTGCGGTGGGATCAGTCGACCTGCTGTTTGTAGTCATCAATCAGCCTGCAATCCCGCTTCCTCAATCGAATGGAATTGCTTCGAGGCGCTTTCCAGAGATCGTTAGTCTTTGGTTGCTTTCGTGGCCAACTCGTATTTGGTCTCAATTTCCGCTTCTGCAAACATGGCACCAAACAATTTCTTGATGTTCCTGTCACTCTTTTCTCGCTCCAACTTGCTTTGAATCTGGACTGCGACGCCGTCGAGCGAGGCAAGGCCAGCCTTTTGCCGATCGCGCACGATGACGAGCCTGAACTCTGATTCAACTTCATCAATCTGGCTTAGGGTATCGAGGGGCATTTCGAACAGGAGTTTTTCAAGCTGCTGGTCCTTCAAGGTTCCCGTCTCCATTTTTTCCCAGCGACCACCCGTTCGAGCGTTGCGACCGTCGGAGTACTTTTTCGCAACGTCGGCAAAAGAGACGCCCGCTTGAAGGTCCTGCTGTGCGAGTTGAATTCGCTGATGAGCAGCGTCCCTTTTCCCGGCAGACGCGAAGAAAACTTGAATTTGGTCCCAGGTGACTGTTGCAGGCTCGGCGAATTCTTCCAAATGAGAGTTGTAGTACGCCGCAATCTCTTCACGTTCAATCGGGGCGGGTTTCGGTAGCATGCGCACCACGCCTTCCATCGCCATCCGCTCGGTGACGAATGAGTGCTTTGTTGCTGCCAGTGACGTGTCTCGACGCCTGAGTTCCGCCTCCAAGTCTTCTTGAGTCGTGACTTTCAACTCCCGTTTCAGCTTTTCGATTTCGTGTTCGAAGAGGACCTCGCAATGTCGATGGAGAGCATCGATCTCATCAGAGCTGAGATGAGAAGCGAGGCAGTCAATTATCACTTTGCGCTGAATATGTGAGGCTAGATCTCGCTGAACAAACATCTCCCGAATATTCACGTAGTCAGCTGGTGTGGGAAGTTTCGACGGACGTTGTCGCATCTCCAGCAGATAGCGACTGTAGCGATCTAGGACTTCTCCCTTCAGTAGCGGCTTTCCATTCACCATCGCAGCAACTTCTGCGTTGTACTGAGCCGTGTCGTCCTTCCAATCCGCCCAAGGGTTTGGCGGGGTTGGCCTGGCGGGAATTTTGGCTGGGAGCGTCTCTGGAGTTTCATCCCACCAATCAGGCAGATCGGCAAGTTGCTTTGGAGCGGGTTCCGTGACTTCGGCAGGAAGATTCGGCGATGTCGATTGCTGGATGGGATCTTTCGCCAATGCCCGCTCGTTTTGGAGCACTGACATGACACACCAGATGCAGCCAACAGCGACGAGTGGTATGGCTCCGGCCAGCCAGTCCAACGACGATCTTTCTTGTCTCTGCAGGACGTTGATCACACGATCTAACAGAATTGATTTGGGCCCACCGATGGAAACGGCCAACGATGCAGGGTGTGTCGATTGCGATAGACGGCCGACATATTCGAGGGTTTCGGCATAGCGAATGGGGCACTGCAAGACTTCGATCGCCAATTCATCAGAGCACAATTCGCGTTCCGTGCGAATTCGATGCGACAACCACCAGACGGCAGGGTGATAGAAGAATAGGGACTCGACGATGCGCTGGAATAGATTGACCCAAAGGTCGCGGCGACGGATATGAGCCAGCTCGTGAGCGATGATCGCTTCCAACATGGTGACGGGCACCTCTGTGACCCAGGCAACGGGTAACAAGATCATCGGCCTCAAGAAGCCGACGGCAATCGCGTCTGGCACGTTGGAACTCAGCCGCAACGGCGGGTAACTGAGCTTCATCAGTCGCGCGATCTGGTGGGTCCGTTCTTCAAGCCATTGCGGTGCCTGAATTGCTCGTCTTTTCAAACGTAAGATACCGATCCATCCGCAGAGCAGTCGACTGCTGAACAGCGAAACGCCAACGAGCCAACTCGCAACAATCCAAGCTTCGGCGTGTTGCCTCGACGGTGCTGCGAGCTTCGGTAGTCTGGCTTCATCGGAATGAGATTCGACACCATCGATGGATATCTCGAAGACCGTTGTGGGGTGTTCCATCGGGAGAGAGTAATGGTCTGCTGTGGGGCGAGTGTTCGACAGTGCCAAGAACGTGATCACCGGCGCGACCGACATCGCGACGAAAGCGATCACGCTGAATACGTATCGCACCAGGGATCGGCGGACTTGACCGAGCTTCAAGGTCAACACCAGCAGCATTGCGATTGCCAGGCCCTGCCACAGAAAGTGGCCCAGCGTCCACGCCAAACGCTGAACAATCGGTTCGAAGTGTTGAAATGACGGCATTCGTAATCCCTCACAACTTGGTGAACGTCGCTGCCACTTCTTGTGTCAGCGCGGAAGATCGCTTCTTGTTCAGTCGCCCCTCTGCTTGTAGTCATCAATCAGTTTGCGGATTTCGTCGAGCTCTGCGGCGGACGGTTTGGATTGCTCCAGCAATCGGGCGACAAGGGCGCTGGCTGAGCCTTCGAAGACTCGATCGAGAATGTTGCCCAGGATCTTCCCCTCGGTTTGATTGGGCAGTGTCTTGGCGGTATAGCGAAACGCTCGTCCTTCGGGTTTGCGTGTGACCAGCTTCTTTTCGGTCATCACGTTCAGCAGGCTCATCACCGACGTATAGGCCCGCTCGTTGGGGAGTGCCTCCATGACCTCCCGCACGGTTGCAGGTCCGCGATCCCACAGGATCCGCAGCACTTCAAGCTCGCCGGGAGTCGGATGCGGTTGTGCTGGTCGCGCCATTGATTTTTGCCTCTCGACACGGATCTGTCGTCTCTTTACCAGTCCAGCCCCGCTGGTTCCGCGGGTGCCACTCAAATGCTACTGGTTATCCAGTAGATGTCAACTGCAAAACCAGTAGACATGGATTCAGGCGAGCATTGCCGTCATGAAGAGTTGTTCGAGATGTCTTTACGAAAGTGCGAATCGCTCGATCATGCGAACTCGCGTCGGTATGCTGGGCGGGCGCGATTCGCAATAGTCCGACCATCCCGGCTGTGAACTGCTCCGGATTATTTCAACGCGTCGTCAATTCGCGATTTGAGATCTTTGCCCTCAGAAGCATCCAGCGGACCGGCGTACGTCTTTTGCCGCCGCCGATATGACCAAAGAGATGCCATGTTCTGATGGTTCGTCTATGCGCATGAGGCAAATTTCAATACAAACGCCACCCCCTTGGGGATGAGGAGGCGATGCCGGGCGACGCGGTTGGACCTCCAAGGTTCAGGGAACGTCGGCCACTCGGACGTTCGACGGGAGTTTGCGATGCGGTTGGATTCGGTGATTTTTGGGGGCGGGGCCGCCGGTTTGTGGTTGTTGGATCGCCTGTCACGCGATGGACACCACGTCGTGCTGCTGGAGGCCGGAGCGCTGGGTGCCGGCCAGACGATTGCTTCCCAAGGCATTATTCATGGCGGCATGAAGTACTCGCTGAGCGGGCTGCTGACGCGTTCTGCCATTAGTATTCGCGAGATGCCTGCCCTGTGGCGTGATGCGCTATTAGGTCATACCACACCTAATCTGACTCGGACTCGACTGCGATCGGACTGCTGTTACCTCTGGCAAACGGACTCGTTCAGTTCACGAGTCGGCATGCTGGGGGCTCGGATCGGGCTGCAGGTGAAGTCGGAATCGATCGAAAACAGTGAACGGCCCGCGGCGCTGGCCGATGTCTTTGGCACGGTCGCCAAGTTGCCAGAACAAGTAATCTGTCCAGCCAGTTTCATGGCGGATCTCGCGAATCAGTATCGCGATCGCATTTTGAAAATTGACGCTAAGTCGGGACTGAAATTCAAACTGGGAAGTCCTGGCGAAGTGGAGTCCATTCGCTTGACCTCGCCTGTGGATGGCAGCAAGTTGGAACTACAGCCGCGACAGGTGATTTTCACGGCTGGAGCCGGCAACGCGAAGCTACGTGAAATGGTGGGACTGAGTGGAGCTGTGATGCAACGCCGTTCGTTGCATATGGTGCTCGCTCGCGGGACTCTTCCGGTACTGAATGGGCACTGTGTCGACGGCGCGAAGACTCGAGTCACAATCACTTCGGACGTTGATGACGAAGGCCGGACCGTCTATCAGATTGGCGGCCAGTTGGCCGAAGATGGGGTCAAGCTGGAACCACTGGCTCTGGCTGAGCGGGCACGGGCTGAGTTGGCCGACGTGTTGCCGAACCTGGATCTGGCCGATGTCGAATGGTCGACCTATCGAGTCGATCGAGCCGAAGGCGCGACCGGTAACGGTTCACGTCCCGATACGATTCAAGTCTTGTGCGCGGGGAATGTCACGACGGGCTGGCCGACAAAGCTAGTTCTGGCTCCGATCCTGTCACAGGAGATTGCCAGCCGAGCGAGTTCGCCCTATGTGTCAGCGGAGTTCGATTCGACGCCACTTGCCAGTTGGCCTCGGCCGGAAGTGGCATCGCTGCCATGGGAAGAGTCGGACCGTGTGTGGTGGGCGTTGCCTGAGGCTTCGTTCGTGCCCGTCCGCCGCGCGGCTTAGGCCAGACCCTATTCCCCTTCGCACATCGGCACCGTCTTGACGACTCGCTGGATTCCCGCCTGCGCGGGAATGACGGAAGTTACGTTCAAGATTGCTCAGCGACTGGCTTTGCGTCCGGGTCGCCGACCCAGAATGAATGCAGGGCCAGCATGCAGGCTCCTACGACCAGATAGGTGTCGGCGAAGTTAAACGTCGCCCAGTGGAAGCTGTCGTTGAAGAAGTAGAAGTCCAGGAAGTCGCGGACCGCATAGACGGTCTGATGCTTGTCGTTCTGCCAGCCATGCAGACCCAGGCGGTCATAGAGATTGCCGAGAGTTCCAGCGAGAAGCAGGCCGGTAATAGCGGTCAGCCAGCGCGAGGCAACGGCCTGTCGAGTCCACAAGAAATAGGCGATCGCTCCTAAAGCGACAACACTGAGCGATGCGAACAGCCAGCTTTTGCCCTGGCCCATGCCCCACAAGGCACCGTGATTAAACGTGGTTTCCAACTGGAACCGGATCGACATGCCCAGAATCTGGCCTCGCCAGACGGGATATGTTCCCTGAGGGCCAAGCTGTGCGAAGACCTGCTGCTTGGTCCAGAGATCCCAGACCAATCCCAGCACGGCGATCGCGCCGACGACCAGCAGCCGGATCAGACGTGGCTGCTGCACGGTCGAGGGCTGTGTCGACACCTTGGCACCGGCGGCTGTTGAAGACACGGCGTCAACCTGTCGAGCTAAATCGAGATCCGCCGTTACTACAGGCTCTCTTCGCGCTTCCGTTCGCATTCGACGCAATTCCTAGCGTAGGGGATCACCCGCAGCCGCGCCTTGGGGATAAGTGACTTCGACACTGATCGACCCGCTTCCTGGCAGGCGGAACAAATGCCGTAGGATTCGTTTTCGACTCGTCCCAAGGCCTCTTCGATCTCGTCCAGGACTTCCTGTTCGTTTTCGACTCGACGCAAGGCGAAGTCTTGTTCGTAAGTTTCGGTACCCAATTCCGCAAGATGAGTCGGCGACTTGGATTCCGAACCGTTCTCGTTCCGATCCAACGCCTCATCGGTCATTTGCTTGACATCCCCGCGCATTCTGGCACGGATGACCAGCAGCAGTCGCTTGAACTCTTCCAACTCAGTTTTTTTCAGCATCGGCGAGGACTTTCAGAGAGGCGGGAATGCTGGATATCGAGCGGCCGAGGGGGCGGGAACGTGAAATTATGGGATTCGTAGGACGCTCCGGTCAAGCCCATCAAATCACTGCCGCAAATTGTCGCCACAACCATTGACGGATAAATGCTTTGTGACGGACAATAAACTGCCACTCCCTCAGGCGGCGCTGGAATCTGCTGTTTCTATAATTTGGCCTGCCTAAGATTTACGCTAAAAGCCCCGGCGACGTTGGTATCGAGACGAGGATTGATCGATGATCCCATTGTCCCCTTTCTCTGGAGAGCCAAAATGACCGAAACTGCCATGCCTGTCGCCGGAACCAAGGCCCCATCCTTCGATCTGGCGGCCTTCCCCGAGGGACGGTTTAAGTTGAGCCAGTTCAAGGGAAAGCAGAACGTCGTGCTGTATTTTTACCCCCGCGATGACACCCCGGGCTGCACGACCGAAGCCTGTGGCTTCCGGGACGGGATTGGGCAGTTTCAATCGGCGGAGACGGTCGTGCTGGGAGTTAGCACGGACACGGTGGCATCGCACCAGAAATTTGCCACGAAGTTCTCACTGCCGTTCCCGCTGCTCGCCGACGAATCTCACGAAGTGGCCGAGAAGTACGGCGTCTGGGTCGAGAAGAATATGTACGGCAAGAAGTCGATGGGGATCCAGCGAGCGACGTTTCTGATCGACAAATCGGGAAAGATTGCGGCTGTCTGGCCGAAGGTGAAAGTGGAAGGCCACGTCGACGAAGTCGCCGCGAAACTGGCGGAACTGGAGTGAACGGATCAATCTCCGGCTTCAAGTTCGTCGAGCAATCGTCGTGGGACTCCGATGTCGATGACGTGGACTTGCCCGGTGAAGTTCGCTGCGGGCGGGATGTTGAAGCCGGGTTTGAGTGCGACAAATGTGGCTGTGTGCTGGGCTCGAATACAGTCACCCAGCGGTTGTCCGGTGTCGCAGTCCATTCCGGATGGAAGATCAACGGCGAAGACTTTTCGTCCACTGGCGTTGATCAGGGCGATCGCTGCGAGGTACGGCTCGCGCAGGGATCCTTGCGTGCCCGTTCCCAGTAGCGCGTCGACGATCCAATCAGCCCCGGCCATTTCCGACGACCAGAGCGAGTTCAAGCCGTCTGCGGGAGGCTCGACTATGCGCGTTCCCGCTCGCTGCAGGATGTGGAAGTTCACGGCGGCATCGCCAGCCAGACCAGTTGAGGGGACCGCCAGTAGGACCGTCACATCGATGCCGGCGTTTTCGAGATGGCGGGCGATCACGAATCCGTCGCCCGCGTTGTTTCCTTTGCCGCAGCAGATCACGACAGAACCGCTGATTCCAAGCTGCAGCAGTAATGCGGCCGCGTTGCGACCGGCATTCTCCATCAGAACGAGACCGATCAGTCCATAGTCATTGATCGCGCGGCGATCGACCTCACGCACTTGATCTCGCGTTAGCACGGTTGGTCGTAGCGACATGATCGATCACTAAGGACGTCTACTCTGTCTCAGCCTTGGAAGCCTTAGGCCGCAGTTCTTCTAACGCAACGCGGATGTTGCGTAATGTCACCGGGTGTTCGGCCAGGACGCGGCACTCGGGAGTGTCGACGAATTGCGATTTGATGTCGCGATGTTTTTTCGCGAGGACCACGACCAGTGCCGTTCCTGATTTCCTGCAGCAGGTGATCGCTCGTTTGTAGGCACTGAGGGCATCTTCATCTTCGCCCAACGAATCCGCCATGAGCAGAATGCCGGTGGGCGGTTCAGTTTCGACGCGCTTAATGGCCCGATCAACGTCCCTCAGTAACAGCACACGATAGCCGTGTTTCGTGAAGTATTCGCGCAGGGAATCCTGCTGTTTCAGGCGGTTTTCGACGCACAAGACGGTCGGGACAGAGGGGGCTCGCACGACCGGAGCGGCGGGAGCCTCGGCAGCCCGCTCTGGACCCGCACTTCGTTCGGGCGTGGCGGACCGATCACCGACGATAGGGCGGAGATCCTCGATCAATTCGGTCGGAGTCTGGTAGCGCGATTGAGGATGAATTTCCATCAGTCGGTCGATGACAGCAACGACCGCCGGCGGCAATGTCGGATCGACCTGTCGGATTGGACGGATGTGGCGATATCGCGTCGCCTGCTTTCGCTCGGCGATGTTCTTTGTGGGCAGGTAAGGTGGGACGCCGGTCAACAATTCATAGACCAGGGCACCCAGGAAGTACAAATCGCTGCGGGGATCGTTGTCGGGGGCATTTGTGCTGCGTTCGAGTGTGGCGTACTCGACGGCGCGATCGACTTCTTCGGGGTCCCCCGATGATCCCGCGTCTTGTCCGGCCAGGCCAAAGTCGACTAGTTTGGCGACCCCCTGGGCACTGAGCAAAACGTTGGTCAGCTTCATGTCGCGATGTGTCAGCCCCAGTTTCAGGGCGTATTCGAGACCTTCGGCGATGTCCAGCAAATATCGCATCGCTTCGTCGGACGAGAACTTCTTGCGAATCTTCAGCAGTTCGCGAAAATTGCCCCCTTCGACGAATTCCATTGTGATGTAGTGCTGATTGCCGTCGCTGCCCACTTCGTAGATGGGCACGATGTTCTTGTGCTTCAGCCGTTTTCCTAATTCCCCTTCCCGGCGGAACAGATTGACCGTGTGCGGGTTTTCGGCCCAGCGTTGGCGCAACATCTTGATGCCGACCATGGCGCCGTCTTCGACCGAGCATCCCCGGAAGACACGAGCAAAACTGCCGGACGCATTGCGGTAGAGCAGCTTATAGGGGCCCAGTCGCAAGCCTTCCGAATCACGCTTTCTGAGCTTGGTGATCTGATACGGAGTCAGCAGATGTCGGCGTTCGAACTCGCCAATCAACGTATCGATGCTGGGCATCTGCCCTTGGATGGCGATCAGACAATCTTCCAGTTGTGCTGCTTCGATGAGCTTGTTTTGAAGCAGGAACGACTGAAATTGGGGCAAAGTGGAAAAAGACATCGGGAGTCAGATGCATCGGCAGGAAGAATGTAATAGTCAGAAACGCTTAGACGGTGACTTCTTTAATGTCGAAGAGGCGGTCTAGTTTCGTGAGCGTCAACACGTCTTTCACATCGGGCGAAGGATTATAGATTTCCAGGCGGTCGACCCGCTGTCGGATCGAGGTCAGCACTCCCAGCATGCCGCTGGGAACCAATTGAACGCCAGTCAGGTCAAACGCCAGAACTTTGCAGTGATGTTCGGCAATCAAGTCGAGCAACTGAGCACGGTAGGCCGCGATGCAGACTTCGTCCGGGACATCACGCCCGCCAAACCCGACGACTGTCAGTTCACCTGTCTGGTAGATTTTCAGCACTGCCGGATCTTCGGGTAGATCCCCCAACCGGAAATCAGAGACCGGCGGGTCATCATGGATGCTATCGCTCACGGCAAGCTCTCCAAACAGTTCAGCAACGATATGAGGCAAACAAAGATAGGAATGCCGCAGGAGACTATAGCCTAACTCGCCCAGCGATTCCATGTTTGCCATTCACCGCGGGAGACTGACGTTATGGAGATGATGGACGTCTTTTGTCCGCTGGATCGACAGGCGGTGAGGTCATAATGCATCAAAACCGTGTGAGGAATCGGCCTGCTCGCCTTAATTTCACGATAAATTCCGTCATCTGGTCGGCCGTTGCCGCAGAATTTGCCGATCTTAGCCGTGATTTTTGAGATTTCGGGTTTAGCTGCCGATTGGCCACAGGCTTCATCTTGACGAGATTTTCCACGTGTGCAAAATACCCGAGTCCTGCCGCTTTTCCGATGCGGTGAGTGAATGTGGGTTGGATCGCAAAGAAGTGTTGTCCACCCGCACTGAAATAAGCAGAAGTTTTGTTCCACCGGCCACGCAAAGGAGTGCAATCGCCGTGAAGAGAGCCATTACTTGGGCATCCGCTGTCGTCCTGCTCGCAGGCGTTCTGACTCTGACCAACAATGCGTGGAGCCAAGGTGAAAAAGCACCGGCTGCTCAATCGACTGCACCTCACAAGGTAGGTCTGATCGACATGGCGCATGTCTTCAAGAACTACAAGAAGTTCGAAGTGCTGCGTGAGGATCTCAAGCAAGAGATCAGCGCCAGCGAAGAACAGGCCAAGGCCATGCAGGGTGAACTGCAGCAGATGCAGGCCAACATGAAGGGCGTGACCGAAGGGAGCAAAGAGTACTCCAAGGCCGAACAGGAAATCGTCAAGAAGGCTGCTGAATTCGAAGGATTCCGCCGCACTGCTTCTCGCGAGTTCCTGAAGAAAGAATCGCAGATCTATTTGCAGGTCTACAACGAAACTTCGGAAGCCGTAAAGAAGTACGCTGACTTCTACAAGTACACCCTGGTCATTCGCTTCAACCGCGAAGAACTGGACACCGAAAACCCACAGAACCTGCTGCAAGGCATGAACCGTCAGGTTGTCTATCACCGTGGTGAAGATGATATCACCGTCTCGGTGCTGGATTACTTGAACCGCCGCTACACGCCAGCGACTCCAGCTGCCCCTGGGAAGACAACTCCTCGGGTCGGTGGCAACCCAGCCAATAAGAACTAGTTCAAAGCTGGTCGGCTGAATCTACAATCACCGACCCCGGTTCCTTTGACCGGGGTCGGCTGCATGTTCCGCTGTTGTTTCGCGTGAAACAAAAGTCTTCTGGCGACACAGGGGAGGGGCCCTTGCAACCGCGACGTCAACGAACCATCGCGCGTCCGGCCGAGTTTCATGGCTTCGGTTTTCTAACCGGTGCCGACGTGACACTCCGCTTCCTGCCTGCCGCCGAAAATACCGGACTCCGCTTTCAGCGAGTCGATCTGCCGGGAACCGAACCGATTCCCGCAACTCTGGACTATGTTGTTCCTCGTCAACGACGAACGGCCATTTCGAATGGCACCGCGACCGTTGAATTGATTGAACACGTGATGGCCGCGATGGCTGGCCTGCAAATCGATAACTGCCTGGTGCAGGTCAATGCGACCGAATGTCCGGGTGCCGATGGGTCCAGCCTGGGATTCGTTCAAGCATTGCTGGACGCTGGAATTATCGAGCAATCGGCTTTTCGAGATGTCCTGGTCGTGCATGAAGCTTGTCTGGCTCGCGGCGACGATGATCGCAGCGAAATCTCGGCAGGCCACATCTTTCGCCGGACGCTCGTGATCAGCTATGAACTGGACTATGGTCCGCGTTCACCGATCAAACCTCAACTGCTGACGTTCGAATTCTCGCCCGAGGCGTTCGTTACGTCATTGGCATTTGCCAGAACGTTCGTTCTCGAAACGGAAATCGCCGCGCTCAAGTCGCAGGGATACGGATCACGGGTCACGCCCGCCGACCTGCTGGTCTTTGGACCGACTGGTGTCATTGGCAACGAACTGCGGGCACCCGACGAGTGCGTGCGACACAAGATCCTGGACTGCATCGGCGACTTCGCCTTGCTGGGCTGCGACATCCACGGTCATTTCCGTGCTTATCGGTCGGGCCACAATGTTAACCATGCCATCTGCCGGTCGGTGGCCGACGCACACAATCCGCTGCATCGACTGCGACAACCGGCTTAATTGAATCAACTACTACATCATTGGAATTTGACGTCATGTCACGCCTCATTTCGCCACTCGCCCATGTTGACCCCAAAGCACAACTGGGGAGTGACGTGGAAATAGGTCCCTTCTGCGTCGTTGGTCCCAATGTCGAGTTGGGCGATGGCTGCGTCCTGCATAGCAACGTCGTCATCACCGGTCACACGACGATCGGTGAACGAAATCGCTTCTTCCCTGGTGCCGTCATCGGCGGTGAACCGCAAGACTTCTGCTACCAAGGGGGTCCGACTCGCGTTGAAATCGGCGACGACAATCTGTTCCGCGAAGGGGTCACGGTTAACCGTGGTGCCGACAAGGAAGACGGGGTGACTCGACTGGGTAATAGTAATTTCCTGATGTCGAATGCTCACGTCGCTCACAACTGTCACGTCTTCAATAACACGATCCTGACGAATGGCGTGCTGTTGGGTGGGCATGTTCATGTCCACGACTATGCAATCGTCTCGGGAAATTCGGCCGTGCATCACTTTGTGACGCTGGGAACCGGATCTTTCGTCGGCGGCATGTGTCGCGTCGTCCAAGACGTTCCTCCGTATATGCTGTCGGCCAGTGCCGACAATCCCGAGATTGTCACGATCAACATTGTCGGAATGCGGCGACGCGGCATTTCGGACACGGCAATTGCCTGTGTTCGACGCGCCTTTAAGTTGCTGTACCGCGAACACAAGAAGCTGGATGAAGTCCGTTCGATCTTCATTACCGAGACGGACGGGATTCTGCCTTTCGAATTGTTGACCGTCTTGAATTTTGTGGAATCGTCGGCCAAGGGCAAGAATGGTCGCGGCCGCGAAGCGTTTCGTCATCAGGCCCCTCCCGCAGAGTCGGGACGGCACGCTGCCTGAACGCGACTTGTTGTTGAGGATCCCGTACACAAATGCCAGTTCAGATCTCGCCTCTCTCACAAGTTGATCCCCGTGCGCGGCCGCGAAACGATTCGTAAGCCGCGTCCTGATCAAGAAGAAATGCGATACCTGACGTTGCGTAGAATATTTACTGAGACAACGGAAATACAACGCCACTATGCCGCGATTGAAAGTTGCTGTGATTGGGGTCGGTGCCCTGGGTCGACATCATGCTCGGATTTTGAGTGAGAATCCCGAGGTGGAACTGGTCGCCGTTGTCGACAGCCGCGAAGCGCAAGGGCAGGAGATCGCCACCAAGTGCGGTACCAAGTGGTTGCCTGACTATCAGGAATTGCTCTCTCGCGATGTGGTGGATGCGGTTTCTGTAGTTGTCCCAACCGTTGCGCATTTGAATGTGGCGGGTGCCTTTCTGCATGCTGGCATCCCGGTACTGGTCGAAAAGCCGTTGGCCGCGAACGTGGCTCAGGCACGGGCGCTGGTTGATCTCGCCGCGCAGAACGATCTGCTATTGCAGGTCGGGCATATCGAGCGATTCAATCCCGCCTTTCAAGCCGCCAGCAGTCGCATTCGGCAACCGAAGTACATCCGAACTGAGCGGACGAGCGCCTATACATTTCGGTCGACCGATATCGGCGTCGTCCACGACTTGATGATTCACGACATCGACCTGGTTCTGTCACTGGTCCGGAGTCCTCTGGCAAGTGTTGAAGCGTTTGGTGTCACTGTGATGGGTGGGCACGAAGATACGGTGCAGGCTCGCCTGCGTTTCGCCAACGGTTGCATCGCGGATCTCACTGCCAGCCGGATCAGCCCGACCGTCAGCCGAACATTGCAAGCGTGGTGCGCCAACGGTTGCGTCACATGCGACATGCACACACGAGAAGTGCGGCACTACTCTCCATCGGATCGTTTGAGAATGGGCCCATCACCTCTTGATCTGGCTCGTCAGCCCGACGCCGACATCGAGCAATTGAAGAAAGATGTCTTCGGCAAATTTGTCGAGGTCGATACGGTCCCTGTTGACGCTTCGGGCCCAGATGCGTTGACCTGCGAACTGCGCGAATTCGTGGAGTGCGCCAAAACAGGCCGAGCACCTCACGTTGACGGCGAACAAGGTCTGGCAGCGATGATGGTCGCTGACGAAGTCTTGAAGAATGTCGCCTTGCATCAATGGGAAGGTCGAGCCGACGGGGCAATTGGTCCGAATCCAGGTCGCAACGGGGAAGTTCGACGCGATGCCGCATGACGGCAGCCGGCTCATTTCGTCGCATCGACTCGATCCGGCAGCAATTCAACTGTCAAGATGTGATGAGATTCAATCACTTTTTCAATCTCTTCGAATTGCTCTTCCCCGGCTTCGGGTTGCGGCGTTTTTTTTGCGATTCGCTCTCGCGAAGAGACTTTCCCGCCACCTAGGTCGAAGACGGTATTGGGCTTCACTGATATAGTGGTTTGCATCCCTCTAGAGTTAATGGCTGATATCGTCTTGCCGTTGATTTTGACAGATGCTTGCGGATCCTCAATATTCACGCGGAAGTGGATTTGCAATTTGAAGTTTCCATCAGTACCTGGAAGCACTAACACTTCCAATCGATTGCCTGGAACTTCCTTATTTGGCGGTTCAGGGAAAGGAAGTTCGCGGAAGTTCGTCACGGTCACTTGTTGACCAATCGCAGCGATCACCGCTGGGCTGGCAACGATCGTCACGCAGCCCTTCTCGACGGCCGGATTAAGTGCGTGAAGCAACGCCTCACTACTATCGAACTCGACCTTTTCTCCAAACTGGAGAGCAAGCGGATCCGATCCCTCTTTCATTAAGGGATGGGCGACGCCTAACTTCTTGAGTTTCACGCAGTCGATTTCTACTTGGCGCAGCGTGACTCTCACGCGCGTCGAGTGATCGATGGCCCCGCCCAACTCCAGGATTTCATCCTGTAGTTTTCGCAGTTGCGCGGTCTTTGCTTCCAATCTTTGCTTGGTTTCCGCTTGGCCAGCCGGAACCTCGTCTGCCCCCATCATCGCCCAGATCATGACAAACATGAAGCAATTCATAGTTCGGTACTCGCCAAGTGGATGTGACAGCGTTTGCCATGATGGGAAGTGCCCACACAACTGTCGAGCCTTTTCCAGTCGCTGGCATCGACCACCCAGAGAAGACAACTGATGAGGGGCACCGAAAAGGTTCATGCGTGCCATCACCTTGCTCGCATCGGCGATGCCCGATTCTTATGATGGTCGCTCCGTCGTTTGACTATTTATTGTCTGGAGCCGACACGATGACCGACCGACTGCCGATCAGCCGACGCACCGCTCTGCAAATTGCTACTGCCGCAGTGGCGGCATCTACGCTGACGCCGCGACGGGTTGCGGCGGCACATCCGCGCGTGGTCTTACCGAATGATCGACGGCTGGGCGATCTGAAAGATCTGAATGGCTATTTTCCCTGGCAGCCTTCCGCGTCGGTAGCCGATTGGGAAAAGCGAGCGGAGTATGTTCGCCGACAGGTCTTGGTGTCGACCGGGTTGTGGCCGATGCCGACCAAGCAGCCTCTCAATGCCCTCGTGCATGGCAAGGTCGAGCGAGAGGAATACACCATTGAGCGCGTCGCGCTGCAAACTGGCGATGGGCTGTATTGCACGGGGAGTTTGTATCGCCCAAATGCGCCGGCAACGGGGAAGCGTCCCGCGATTCTGTGCCCGCATGGTCATTGGGCCAACGGCCGATTTCATCGCCATAGCGATAAGCAATGGGAGACCGAACAAAAGACGCAGGCCGAAACATTTGAATCAGGTCGTCATCCGCTCCAGGCGCGCTGCGTCCAGTTGGCGCGGATGGGCTGCGTCGTCTTCCTGTACGACATGCTCGGCGTGGCCGATTCCAGCGCGCCGCTGACCGCTGCTCTTATTCATGGCTTCGCAAAGCAACGGCCCGAACTGAGTTCTCTAGATCGATGGGGAATGTACAGTGCTCAATCGGAACTGCGGTGCATTAGTTCGCTGGGGTTGCAGACGTGGAATTCGGTTCGAGCCTTGGACTGGATCAGTGCCCTGGACGATGTTGACCCCAGCCGGATCGGTGTAACAGGGGCCAGCGGTGGCGGGACGCAGACGTTCATTCTGGGTGCCGTCGACAGTCGTCCCGCGGCCTTCTTTCCGGCCGTGATGGTTTCCACCAATATGCAGGGAGGCTGCACGTGCGAGAACGCGACTTACTTGCGAGTCGGAACCGGTAATATTGAATTGACGGCGCTGCTCGCACCGCGGCCTGTGGCGATGTCCGCCGCCGACGATTGGACGAAAGACCTGGAGACCAGAGGGCTGCCGGAACTGAAGCAGCACTATGCCCTGCTGGGCGTCCCTGATGCCGTCTCGGGCAAGTACTTCCCGTTCGAGCACAACTACAATCAACATTCTCGCGCGATGATGTATGAGTTCTTCAATCAGCACCTAAAGCTTGGTATTGAAAGCCCGATTGTCGAACGCGATTTCGTCCCGTTGACGATTGAAGAAGCGACCGTCTGGGACGCCGATCATCCCAAGCCAGAAGCGACTCCGGAAACGGAACTGCGAGTGCTGCGTGCGATCGCGCGCGATCAAGACGCTCAACTGGCGGCACTGGTGCCAACCAATACGGCTTCATTAGGCCAATACCGCCAAGTCATCGGCGGTGCGTGGGATGTCATGATCGGCCGCAAGCTGCCAGGTAAAGATAATTTCACACAGGTGAACACGTATAAGTCCAATAGTGAAGACTTGATGCGGTTCAATACGTTGATTCGCCTGACCGCAGCAGGTGAAGAGGTTCCGACGCTCTTCTATCTGCCGAAGAACTGGAACAATCAAGTTGTGATCTGGATTGCCGATGGCGGCAAAGATGCGTTGCTGACCGAGAAGGGGACGCCCATTCCGGCGATCCAGAAACTGATTGATGCGGGTGTTTCCGTGGCTCTGCCAGATCTGATCTATCAGGGTGAGTTCCTGGCCGACGGCGAACCGCTGCAGAAGACTCGTACCGTGCCGAATCCGCGGGAATTCGCCGGGTACACCGTGGGCTATAACCATCCGCTCTTCTCGCAACGCGTTCACGACATCCTGACCGTGATCGCGTTTTGCAGATTCAGCAAGTACGAGCCGGAAGGAGTCCACTTGATCGGACTTGGCAAGCAGTCAGGCGCGTTAGCCGCCGCCGCCGCCTTCCAGGCAGGAGCGTCCGTCGACAAGGTCGCCGTTGGAACAGGTGGCTTTCGCTTCGGGGCGATCACCGATATTCGCGATCCGATGTTGCTTCCCGGCGCAGTCCGATATGGAGATGTGCCAGGCATCCTCGCTCTCTCGGCACCGCGCCTGATGTGGTTGGCCGATGAAGCGGCAATCCCTGAGGTCACGACTGCGGCGTACCAGTCGGCTGATGCCGTGAACAAGATCAGTCTTTATCAGGGCGATGCCAAGTCTGCTGCCGACGCAGCCGCAAGCTGGATTATCGGCTAGACACGAGGGTCATGCAGTCGACAGGGCCGGGCTTGCCAAGGTGTGGAAGACCGACCCGCAGATTGAACGCCGTTGCTCAATCAAATCGGTCCTCTCGCTTCTGTTCGTCATTCCCGCGCAGGCGGGAATCCAGTTCACTGGGACCGAGTCTCCACCGACGCTGGAAATCGAACGACATGCCAGCGTTCTCGCATGGAGACCGTCTTGTCGACTCGCTGGATTCCCGCCTGCGCGGGAATGACGGGAACGCTGTAACTCCCCGCAGCACGCGGCATTAGTTGCGTTTTCCGCAAACTCGACGGGGCCGGTCAGCGAAAGTCTGCTGACGGTGCCGGTCGTAATCTTCAGGAAAAATAGTCGTTCGGCAGATTTTTCCGCAAATCGACGGCAAGTCGCGGCAAATGCCTTCGATATCTCTCAGTGGGCAGGGGACGTTCGAGATGTCAACCAAAGCTGGCATCTTCTCCCGGAAAGATACCCATCACCGTTAGAGAAAACACACAGCTAGGAACACTCGAATGCTTTCAGTCAACACGAACATGAATTCGCTGGTCGCTCAAAACAACCTGATGTCGAGCCAGACGCGCTTGAACAGCTCGTTGCAGAAGTTGTCGACCGGTCTGCAGATCAACAGTGCTGCTGATAATCCAGCCGGCCTGGTGACTTCATCGCTGGAAAACGCTCAGATTTCCGGTTTGCAACAATCGATTCAGAACATCCAGACCGGTTCGGCTCTGGTTCAAACGGCCGACTCTTCGCTGGCCAACATCAACGACCTGCTGGTTCAAGTTCGTAGCTTGGCCGCCAACTCGGCTAACTCCGCGACCCAAAGCACCGCTTCACTGGCCGCCAACCAAGCCAACGCCACCGCCCTGCTCGCTTCGATCGACAACATCGCCACGACGACCAAGTTTGGTACGGTCGCATTGCTCGACGGATCATTCTCCGCTGCTCAGTTCCAGACGGGTGCTTTCTCGGGCCAGACCGCTTCGCTGACGATTGCCAAGTCCGATTCGACGACCCTTTCCGTGAACAGCGTGGACCTGACAACCGCTGCCGGTGCTTCCGCCGCTTTGACCGCTATCGACGCTGCGATCAGCACTGTCGCTTCAGCCCGCGGTGATCTCGGAGCCTTCATGGCCGGTACATTGACCGCGACTCAGAACAACAATCAGGCTCAACTGACAAACCTGCAACAGGCCAAGTCGATTCTGACCGATACCAACTACCAGACGGAAATCGCAACCTATACCAGCGAAAACATCCGTCAGCAGGCCGCTTCGACGGTCCTCGGAATGGCGAACCAGAGCAACCAGTCCATCATGAGCTTGTTGCGTGGCCAGTAATCATCCCGGGTGAACCGAATGGATTGATGAGATTCAAAGGGAGCCTGCGGTTGCAGCGCTCCCTTTGTGTTTTTGATCGGCGCGGACAATTTCCCTCTAAGTCCGAGTCTGTTCCATGTCATCCAACGTCACTTTCAGCGGCTTGTCTTCCGGCTTGAATACTCAAGCCCTGGTGCAGAACGTGTTGCGCTTTAATCAACAGCGCATCTCGTTGCTGCAGCAGACCGTCTCGACAACGACGACGAAGCAATCCGCTTTCCAAGGTGTGCAGAGTCGATTGCAAACGTTGATGAGCGACGCCAATGCATTGGCGCAACCTCAAGGCAGCATTTTCGACAACAAGACGATCAATTCCAGCAACACCGACCTGGTCACTGCCGCGGTCGGCACTGGCGCGAAGAGCGGCGTGACCAGCATTAAGGTCCTGGCATTAGCCCAGGCAGATCAGATCGCTGCCCAGGGTTTTGAAGATCCGGGCAGCCAGATCTCGCAGGGGACTGTTCAGATCCAGGCGGGTTCGAAGTCTGCCACCCTCTCCATCGATTCGACGAACAATACGCTGAGCGGATTGGCTTCTTCGATCAACAACGCCAACATCGGCGTGACTGCCACAATCGTCAATACAGGTTCAAACGATCCACGCACGCAGCCGTATCGCCTGATCCTGACCGCAGACAACTCCGGCAATGCGAATGCTATTCACATTACAAACAATCTGGCGGCGTCCGCGGGTGGAGCGACTCGGCCAAACTTCGATACTTCTGAAATTGGACCGGCCGTGACCGAGGCCGGTTTTACCGGAACGTCGGCGATCACATCGTCAGGCACCTACACCGGCAATAGCAATGACACGTTTACGTTTAAAGTGGTGACGGGCGGAACAGTCGGCACCGACAACGGCATTCAACTGTCGTACTCCAACAATAGCGGGTCACAGACCGGCACGATCACGCTCGACAATACGGACGTCGACACGCCGAAATCGGTCGTCGACGGGGTGCAAGTTCAGTTCGGATCTGGAACGTTAACCGCGGACGACGAGTTCACCGTCAACACCTTCACTCCTTCCATTCAGACCGCTGCCGATGCGCAGGTGCAGTTGGGGGCAGGGGCGAGTGCTGTCATTGTTCGCAGCGCGACGAATACCGTGACTAACTTGATTCCCGGCGTCACGCTCAAATTGCAAGCCGCCGATCCCACGAAAACGGTTCAGCTCAACGTCGCGAATGATGTTGATGGAGCGATCGACAAGATCACGAACTTCGTTGACGACTACAACACTTTCGCCAGTTATATCGACGCCCAGACCAAGTACACACCGGGCCAGGGGACAGCGACCGGTTCGGCAGGTCCCCTGAATCAAAGTATCGCGGTGCGTAGTCTGCGCAGTCAGGTTGAGGCGGTGCTCACGACGATCTCGCCGGACCTGCCCTCTCAAATCAATCGCCTGGGTGCACTGGGGATTACGCCTGATACCAATGGACAATTGAAGATTGATACCGCTCAACTGAAGAATGTCCTGAACGGCAACGTCGCAGGAGTCGGATTCGATGATCTGAAGACTCTATTCGGCATGCAGGGTCAATCAAGTTCGGCTGGCGTTCAATTCGCGACGGCGACTTCCAAGACCAAATCTGCCGCCGATCCTTACACGATCCATGTGACTCAAGCAGCTCAGCGGGCGTCCGTCACTGGTACTGCGGTCGCGGCCAGTACAGTGATTGATGGGACCAATAACTCGCTGGTGGTTTCGTTGGACGGAAAGACCTCAAGCACAATCACGTTAGCATCAGGAACGTATACGACTCAACAGTTGGCCAACGAAGTCCAAACGGAAGTCAATGCGGCGATGCTTCCGAACGGAAGCACGTCATCGGTAACGCTGGACAATGGCAAACTGGTCGTCACCTCCGGTCGCTATGGCACCGCATCAACGGTCAGTATCAATTCGGGGACTTCTCTGTCGGCCCTCGGTTTTACAGGGACCGAGACTTCCACAGGCATTGATGTCGCTGGTTCGTACGTCGTGAACGGGCAAACGGAAGTCGCTACGGGAGTCGGCCAGGTTTTGACGGGCAACGCAGCGAATGCGAATACAGACGGGCTGAGTGTCGTGGTGACACTGACTCCGTCGCAGATTGCAGTTGGTGGCACAGACTCGACGATGAAGATCACTCGCGGCGTGGCAGCCAATGTCTCTTCGATGCTGACGGACATGCTGGATCCGGTGAATGGCCAGATCACACAGATCGCCAAACAGTTCACCGACCAGATCACGAACGCTCAAAACGATGTGAACAAGCAAACGACCGCGATGAATCTGCAGCAGGCGACCTTGCTGCGGCAGTTCTCGCAAATGGAAACTGTCCTCGCCAACCTGCAATCGGAAAGCAACTTGATTACGTCGGCATTCGGCACGACGACTTCCAGCAGCATGCCTTCGGTATCAGCCACTGGCAGCTAGCGTCGCATCTTCCACTGATTAACACCCCTCGTGATCGACTTCGGAGAGCACCCTTCAATGAAACGACTCGACGCCTATTCCCAGCCTGCCGCCCCCTGGACCCGCATCGAAATGCTGCTGGCTGCGTTTGACGGCATCATCTCGCGCCTGGAGCAAGCTCAGGCACTGCTTGATGAGAACAACGTCATCAAAGCTCAGCCGTTGTTGCTCAAATCCCAGCAAATCGTGTTGGCACTGTATGAAGGGATCGATCTGCGATTTGGCCAGATCCCCGAAAACATGCAGAAGCTGTATCTGTTCGTACTGACGTGCATCGGCATGGGCCCCCAGTTGGATGTCCCCGCCGCGCTGAAGATCATGGGAACGATCCGAGAAGGCTTGAATGGCATCCGCGGATCGGCTGGCGAGATGGAGCGGCGTGGCGAACTGTCGCCCGTTTTAGAAGACCCTCGGATGCTGCGACACATTGTGGCGTGACAAATCGTAGCGATTCGCAGAATGGGCCGTGAAGTTTCCCGTAGCACGGATTTCCAATGGACTTCAGCGGAAGACGTGAAGTGGAATTATCCATGGGGAAACATGGATGTCGAGTGGCGGCGGCTTTTACGTCGGAGTCGGAACATTCACGGTAAAAAGCAGCGATGATGGGCGGACATTAAGTGGACCTAGTCGCATTGGGCTTTGGGCCGTTCCCTACTGGGCGATCGTTTGGCCCTTAACCCTTCTCTCCGCCTACCTGATTCTCTGGAAGCCACGGAAGCGGGAGGCCTGTCCAAATTAGCTGGTCAGTCCCTCTTGTCGTTCACGCCACTTTAGCCATTCCCTCCAGATCAAGTTGCAGGCCAGAATCTGCAGGCTCGTGATCCACACGTAGCAGCCGACTTCTTGACGCTCAAGCATCCAGCCCTGGTTTGGCAGATCCATCAGTTCGAAGCTGCAGGCCAACAGTGCCGCGATCGCAGCCAGCACCGCAGCGATTCGACCACAACGGCACCAAGAGAAGATGATCGCCAGGAAATAAGCCGGGTTCGCCCACCACGCAGGAATGCCAATGATCAGCGATGCGAGGCACTCCCCACCCATAAATCGGCTCGCTCCCCCAAATAGGTGGCATCGCGGGCAGGAAGCAGGCGATCACATACAACGAGTTCGAGAGCCAGACCCAATGGGCACCCGGTCTCAACAGTCGACGGTATAGAGAACTTCGCTTTGCAGGTTGGCTCATGCGAAACCTTGAACCAGAGATCACAGGCCTGCGATTCTATCGCTCTCCCGATTAAAGCGAACAGAGCCTGATCTTTTCGGAAGATCAGGCTCTGCTGCAAACTTCGATGTCACCGTCGATTACTTGTTGTTGAGCAACTCGACCGCCGCAAACTTCTTTCCTTCGAGCATTTCCAGGCTGGCTCCGCCACCGGTGCTGACGTGAGTCACCTTATCTGCCAGACCAAACTGCTGGATCGCTGCGGCACTGTCGCCACCACCGATGATACTGGTTGAATCACCGGCCACAATCGCTTCCGCGACGGCTTTGGTGCCGGCGTCGAACGGTGGCATTTCGAAGACACCCATCGGACCGTTCCAGACGACCGTCTTAGCCGACTTGATGACGTCGGCGTATACCTTGATCGTTTCGGGACCGATGTCGAAGCCTTCCCAGCCATCAGGGATTTCACCTGCTTTGACGACTTGCTTGTTGCAGGTCCCCTTGAAATCGTCTCCGCAGAGCGAATCCACGGGCAACAGCAGTTTGTCGCCACCAGAGGCAATCAAACTCTTGGCGAGATCAACTTTGTCTGGTTGGACGAAACTCTTGCCGATCGCCCCGCCTTGAGCCAGCGAAAAGGTGTAGGCCATTGCGCCGCCAATCAGGACCTTGTCGCAGATATTCAACAGGTTCTGGATGACGTTGATCTTGTCCGAGACCTTCTTGCCGCCAACGATCGCGACGAATGGTCGCTTCGGGTTGGCGATGGCTTCTGACAGAAACTGAATCTCTTTTTCAACCAGGAAACCGCAGACCTTGGGCTTGGCTCCCATGGCATTTGGTACCGCCACCATTGATCCTTCAGTTCGATGGCATGTTCCAAACGCGTCGTTGCAATAGATATCACCCATCGCCGCCAGCACAGCGGCATAGTCGGCGTCGCCCTTCTTTTCGCCCATATTGAAGCGGACATTTTCGAGCAGCAACACTTCGCCATTCTTGAGGGCCGCTGACTTGGCCTTGGCGTCGTCACCGACGGTGTCGCTAGCGAAGTGAACGGGGCAACCGAGCAATATTTGCAGTCGCTCAACGACCGGCTTCAGGCTGTACTTGGCATCTTCGGCCGGATCTTTCCCTTCCGGACGACCCAGGTGACTCATCAGGATCACGCGACCGCCACGATCCAGCGCCGACTTGATCGACGGCAACGCTTCGGTGATGCGACGGTCGTCCGTAATCTGCAGGCTATCATCCAGTGGGACGTTGAAGTCGCAACGTATCAGCACCGCTTTACCGGAAACATCGACATCAGCAATCGTCTTCTTGGCCATGATACCTTCGTCTTTTATACGGGCGTTCAGAGTCAGTCAGAACGGGATGGAGAAGGTCCCCACGAGCGTCCCATGGCCGACTATGCTAGAGCTACTCCGCCGGACTGCCAAGCGAGACGCCCGAACGGACCAGTTTTGGCCGATCATTCGCGAAGAATTAAGCGAACCCTTCCGTCATTCCCGCGCAGGCGGGAATCCAGATTGGTGTTGAAGAGTTACGATGCGACAAATGAAGTAATGGTAGAGGTTCGCTGCACAACTGCTGGATTCCCGCCTGCGCGGGAATGACGGTAGTGGTGGCTGACATTTTAATCACGTCGCTTATGCTGCTGACGTTGCGTGATGATTCGTTCCAAGGCAGGCTTGGGAGTCCCATCGGCTCGCAGCATGCCAGCGAACGGGAACTGATGTCGCTCGGCGTCTGAAAAATGAGTCTGAAAGACCCCCGCGACTGACGGCTTGGCCAGCAGCAACTCGATCACCCGGTCCAAGGTTTCCGCCTGACTTTCTTCAGCCGTCGTCTCGGGCCACAGTCGGGGATCAACTTCCCAGTCCGAGTGCGACAGCGGGTCATCCTCGCAACTGGAGGGACTGGCGAGGGTCACGTGCAATGGCAGGTTAAGAACGCTCCAGGAATCGATCAGGCGCGAAATGTCCATTAGATCACGTCGCGCACTGCCGCGGGGCAAATAGCCCATCGCCAATTCCAGATTCACGCCCGCCAACCCGACTCCAGAACGATGCAATGCATCGACGAACTGCAGCGGCGACAACCGATGCTGACCGCGGGCCTGGTAATCGCCCCAAGGCTGATCGACGCGGATTATCAACTGACCTTCTTCGTCAATCTGTTTGGCGACGCCCAGCACGCTGGCCGTCAGCATCAAGCGATTCTCCTCGTTCAACGTCAGCGCACCGCCGGAATTCGCTCGTGCGACCACTTCCCAGATCCGGATCCGTCCGGCATAGCGTGAAATCGCCGTCTCGACAAAGTCGCAGATAAAGCTGCGCAGGTTAAACACGTCGTGTTCCCAGCGCGCCAGCCAGGAGGGAAGTCCATCCGGTCCAAAATCAATGAGTGGCCCGCCGCGAACGAGCAACTTTTGATGCTCGCCCTTCATCTTCTGATTCTCGACCTTCTGCTGCTCGCACCACTCCAACTGCCGATCGATTGGACCCCAGTCGTATTCCCCCTCGATCGCTTCGATCGATCGCCAGGGGACCGCCACCGTGGCGGCGTTGAACGCGGCCGTGAACAGCTCGTTTGCTTCCGGCTGCGGCACCGAACTTTGCAGATCGCAACCGATCGATGCGGGCAACCCGCCAAATCTCTGCAACCGGCCCGCCAATGCCTGCGAGGCATAGCCGCGTGTCAGGATCTCGGCGGCGACAAACGCATGATGCAGCGCTTCGGTCGCCAGTTTCGTCGATCCGGCCACGTCAGCTTGAGCAGAGGCGGCGCGGCCGAACGCGTGATGGGCCGCACGAGACGCGGCGGCGAACGCGGGCGGAATCTGCATCCCTGCCAGTTCCCACGACGACGCCTGATTTCGAAGTTGCACAATCTTACCGCGAGCCAGTTCGACAACCAGCACATACGGCTGTTCACGCTCGGGCAAAGATGCGGAACTGATGAAGGGGCGGCCGAATCCTTCGACGGGAAAGGCCACGTGAAACTTGCAGCTTTCTGACGTGGCTCGGCGACAACCAATGATCTGACCGTCTACTTCGATCCGCGTCGGAAACACGCGACCATCAGCGCCCGTCAGATAGCCGCGATAAACTTCGGGCCAGTCTTCCGTTAGTGATGCCGGGTGAACGGCAAATCGGATCAAGCCCATGTGCAGCCTCGGCGTGCTAAGAAGTAAGCGTGTCGTTGGTCGAGGTCTACACAATCGCTCCGCAGGTGAACGCTACTGTTCAGACTTGGCAGCGTCCTTAACAATCGATCACCCTTCTCATTTGTGGAACTGGCTCGCTAACAAGCGACTGCCGGAGTGTAGTTTTGTTGAACGGGTTGTTCAACAATGTCAGCAATGTTAGGCTCGCAAGGAATGCCGTTTTATGACCGGACAGGCTTGATCAATCGAGCCTCTCGAACGCATCCCACTTAACTATGGCGTCCCGCGAGCAGAAACTCGCTTAGTCTAACCTATGTTTCAACGCGACACGTAAGTGCCACCCGCACTTGTTCTTCAGAAATGACCTTGATGATGTCCAATCAACCTTCTGCGATCCCATTTCTGCATAGCCAACTCCCCGGACTGACCCCTTTTCGAGGTAAGGTCCGCGATGTCTATGACTTCGGCGACCGGCTACTGTTCATTGCCACAGATCGCATCAGTGCGTTCGATTGGATTTTGCCAAGTGGCATTCCTGACAAGGGGCGAGTGCTGACTCAGATCAGTCGCTTCTGGTTCAGCCGCCTGGATGTGCCTCATCACGTCCTCAGCATGAACCCTGGCGATCTCGATTTGCCCGCTGGGACCAACTTGGACGACCTGATCGGGCGCAGCATGGTCGTCTACAAGACCACGGTCTTCCCGGTGGAATGCGTCGTGCGAGGGTACCTCGCCGGTTCAGGCTGGAAGGAATACAAGGCGTCTCAAACGGTCTGCGGCATCCCCCTGCCCGCCGGACTGGTCGAAGGTGATCTGCTCCCCGCCCCGATCTTCACTCCGGCCACAAAAGCCGAAACGGGTCACGACGAGAACATCTCGTTCGCACGCATGTCAGAGATCGTCGGGCACGAGACTGCCATCGAACTGCGTCGGATGAGCGTCCACATCTATTCGATGGCCGCCGAGTACGCACGAGAACGCGGTATCATCCTGGCTGACACCAAATTTGAATTCGGGCTGCGCGACGATGAAATCATCCTGATCGATGAAGTACTGACGCCGGACAGCTCACGCTTCTGGCCGTTGGATCAATATGCACCCGGCGGCAGCCAACCCAGTTTCGACAAGCAGTTCGTGCGCGACTGGCTGGAATCGACCGCCTGGGACAAGAACAGCCCGCCACCAGAACTACCTGCCGAAGTCATCGAGCGAACCCGAGCCAAGTACATCGAAGCGTTCGAGCGTCTGACCGGCGAAGTCTTCGCGTGGAAATAGTCAGCCGCGTTTTAATGTAGACGGTACACTCCGTGTGCCTTCTACAATGGGCACAGCCAAACTCGTCAGGTGAGCCGCGGGCGGATAGCTTCATGCCTGTCAAATCAGAATTTGGTGCCAATGCGAAAAGAAGAAGGGAATCAGTCTCCGTTCTTCCCTTTGCGACTTAGCGCCCTTGCGCCTTGGCGTTGATAACCATCTCCACGCGAACGCGGTATCTGCCCAGCCTTCGCCCCCTTGATTTCTCTCTTCTTCGCGACTCCGCGCCTTCGCGTGAGAATTGCCTTTCCTTCCTCGGCATTGCGCAGGCGAAGCGATCTATGGGCTCAGCGTCGAATCTCGCAATTCTCGTCCAACGACCGGCAGTCCCTGCGGATTGACCCAAACTGCCAAAATAAGCTCGAACTCGCGTGCCAGCGACTTCATGTCGCTTTAAAAAAACTGCGGATTTGTCGCGTTTTACAATTCTTTTACGCATTAAACAAAACCAATTGACACATTCTGCCGGTTGCGAATAAACACCCCCTCGTTCATCTCCCATAGCAAATCTTGATTGCAACTCAAGCCGCCCGAATGGCTTCAAATCAAGCCTGTTGTTCGCCTCGCGACAACAAGTTTGAAGTGTCGTTCATTCGTCGGTAAGAGGGCTTCGTGCCTGCGGCGAAGTCGTCCCGTCTCCCCGTTTTCAATTCGATTACGTGCGACCAATCGGTCGCTTTACACCGAAGACAAGCGTTCTGCGGACCGTCCAAAGTACGCACTGACTTCGCACATCGTCCCTTTCCGATCATGGTGACCGCATGACGACTGCCCATCCCGATGTGATCCCGTTCCCCCAGCGTGCTTCGGCACCTGTCGCGGAATCCGCTCCCAATGTCTTGATCGTCTCTTGCGATCAAGAAATCGCTTGGCGGCTTGAGAACGATGTCCGATCCGCCGGTCTGACGACTCGCGTGGTCAACTCGTATGATGCGGCCGCTCAGTCGCTCAGCCTGCAAGCTTGCGAGGTCTGCCTCGTTGGACCGCTCTCCCCCGGAGAAACAGCCGGTTCGATCGCCGGGTTGATCCAGCAAAAGGGCTGGTCCACTCAACTGGTCTGCCTGGTCGCCTCTGCTTCTGACGACGGCCCTCAGATCCTGCCGGCCGCCAATGGCATCGAACTGCTGACTCAGCCCTACACCGCCTCGACGTTCGCGTTGACGCTGGCTGGTGCCGTTCAACGATCCAAGTTGATGGCCGAAAACCGCCGTCTCCGCCGCCAACTCAGCAACCGCAATCTGCGAGACATGGTCGGCCACAGCCCAGCCATGCACACACTGCGACAGCAGGTTCAGTCAGTCGCCGACGGCAACAGTTGCGTCCTGATTCAAGGTGAACCAGGCTCAGGAACGGATCTGGTCGCTCAAGCGATTCACGATTCCGGCCGCCGAGCTCACCGACCATTCGTCAAGATCGATTGCAGCGTCCTGTCCGCGGAAACACTCGAACAAGACTTGTTCGGCCAGTGCGAACCCGCTCCGATGGGCCAGACGATTCGTCATCCCGGCCGATTAGAATTGGCCGACGGCGGAACCCTGCTGCTCGAACAAGTTCAATTCGTTGCCCTGCCCGTCCAGAAGCAGATCACCTCGCTGATCCGCGAACAATGCTACGTCCATCCGCAGACCGGCGAAAGGATCCGTTTCGACGTGCGATTCGTCTTCGGAGCCAACGTCGATCTCGTCAGCCTGGTCGACAAAGGCCTGTTCCGACGCGATCTGCACGAAGAAGCCTCGCAAACCTGTATCAACCTGCCGACGTTGCGATCGCGTAAAGACGATATCGCCCCGCTGGCCGAACACTTCCTGCGTCGAGTCTCCGGACGCGAAGGCCGACCACCACGTTCGCTGACGTTGGATGCACTGCACGTGCTGCAACGTCACGAATGGCCCGGCAACATCTGCGAACTCGAAAACGTCATCGAACGAGCCTGTGCCTTGGACTGGGGCAGCAAGCTGACCGCCTCGATCATCGAACCGTGGCTGACCCCGCGCGAAGTGACCGAGGAAGAAGCCGATGCGTTGCCCGGCCTGACGCTGGCCGAAATGGAACGCAAGCTGATCGAAGCCACCTTCAACCGCTTCGCCGGCAACCGTGAAAAGACAGCCAAAGCCCTGCAAATCGGCATCCGCACCCTCTCGGGCAAGCTCCGAGAATACGGCTACCCCCCACGAGGCGGACCAGGTTCCAACCTGAAAGCCTGGATCCCCGTCGCGATCGCCCCGGAAACGATCGAACACATCGAATCCGAACAACGAGCCGCCTGATTCGGCAGACAACATCGCAAAACAGGCCGGTTGCTTGGGCAACCGGCCTATTTTGTTTCTTTGTGGCTGCTTCGGTTCCTGCTCTTTCAGTGGACAGAAACATCATCTTGCAGAATCTGCCGGTTTTCATTAAACCTTCGCTAAGCCACTTGGAAGTGGAATCCGCAAAACGGGTTACTGTGAATCAAATGTAGCCAAACACTCAGGGAGGAGTGCCGTGCGTCGCCTCTTTCTTGGCAGAGCGAAAACGCTCGGCCGTGAACCATTCACGAAGTTGCGCCCGCCTCGCCCCTCCCTTGTTGTGATGGGCTAGTCCGAATGCGTGCGAGTTCCCCCATCGATCAAGAGCAAATGCCGGTAGCGGTGCCCCATGTCGATCGCCCACGTGTTGCATCTCTACTGGGGAATATTTCATGGACGTTTGGCGGTAACATCGTTCAGTTGGCATCGCAACTTGGAATGTTGCTGGCATTAACTCGTTTCACAGACCTGGCAACCGTGGGGCGATTCGCCTTTGCGTCAGCCGTTGTGACTCCGATTATGCTGCTTGCCCAGATGCAGCTTCGCAATCTGCAAGCGGTAGATGTAGGACGGAGATTCACATTTGCCGACTACGCGGCATTTCGCGCAATCTCGACAGGCGTGGCGCTTGCCGTACTGCTGTTGATTTCGTTTTTCCATTCGATTGACGTGGCAGCCATTATTCTTGCTGTCGCCGTCAGCAAAGCCATCGACGGGATGAGCGATGTGTTCCAGGGCGCAATGCAACAACGTGAGTATTTTCGCCAGATTGGAATCTCGACGGTTTTACGTGGTGTCCTAAACGGAACCGCCTCCGTGTTCGCCATCGTATATTTCAATGATCTCTATGCTGCCGCAATTGCATTAGTTGCCACGGGGCTCCTTGTCACGGTCGCCTTCGATCTGCCAATCTGGCTGAGACTCTCATCGGAGTTCGATTTCATACAGGCAAGTGCACTTTTCAGTTGGCGACCAATCAGCATCTGCAAAATTGGCATCACTGCATTACCCTTGGGAGCTGCTACTTTTCTAGCGGCGATTGAGGCCAATCTCCCTCGTTACTTCCTTTCTATATTCACAGATGAAGCATCGCTTGGCATTTATTCGACAATCGCCGCATTCTCAAGTTTAGGATCAGTTCTGATCAACGCCGTGGGGCAGTCAGCCGCACCGCGATTGGCGCGCCTTAAGCATGCGGGAGACCTGCTTCACTTCCGAAAGTTGGTTAGCAACTTAGTTTTTGTGGGTGTCGCAATTGGAACGACTGCAATTATAGGAGCGATATTCTTCGGCAACCTGGCATTGAAGTTTGTCTTTGGAAGAGACGAATCGGCACAGCTTCCACTCTTGCTGACGTTGCTGCTCGCTTCAACATTCACCTATGCGCATATCTTCATCGGGACCGCGCTCTCTGCATCGAATCTGCACGTCACGAAGTCACGTATTCAGTTAGTCACTGTTTGCGCGTCTGCCGTATTACTGTTGCTTTTGACTCCTCAGCTTGGAACCACCGGAGCAGCAGCTTCGATGGTAGGAACGGCCGCGCTGACATGGTTCTTGTACACCATGGCGGTTCCGCAAATCACCTTAAGTAAGCTGAGGACAAATCAGTGATCGCCTTAACTGTTCGAATGGTAGCGTGTGCTTGGCGAATGCTTCAAATCCGACGAAACCCGGTGAAGTATGCTCGTTCTTTGGGAGTGACAATCGGTGATGGATGCTGGGTGCTGAGTCAAGATACGGGAATGTTTGGAAGTGAGCCTTACCTGGTCACGATTGGGTCAAACGTCTGCATTACCGATGGTGTTCGATTCATTACTCATGACGGCGCGGTGACACCTTTTAGGGGTGAGTATCCAAAATTGGATATCGTCGCGCCAATACGAGTTGGCAACGATGTCTTCATAGGAATGCGGACTCTAATTCTCCCAGGGGTGTCTATCGGGGACCGTTGCATTGTCGGAGCAGGATCAGTTGTGACTCGCGATATTCCATCCGGAAGCGTCGTCGTCGGTGTGCCGGCACGCATCATTAGCACATATGACGAGTATCTTCGGAAGACACTCGGCAAGAGCATCCAGACAGGGGATTTGCTTCCGACGGACAAGCGCCGGGTTCTTACCGAGCGATTTCGACATGTTGGGTAGTCCGACCAGCCGTTTCGAGGTGCCCGTCTAGAAAGTGTTAACGATTATGTGCGGCTTCGCTGGGTTTATGATGGGGGAAAGCGATCGCGATATAGGAGGGGCGGAACTGGCCCGTGCCGCTGATCGCATGGCAGACCGAATTTCCCATCGTGGGCCAGACGATGCGGGAGTCTGGTCTGATGCGGCGCATGGTGTGGCGCTTTCCTTTCGGCGATTGGCCATCCTGGATCTTACCGATGCAGGCCATCAGCCGATGGCTTCGCCAACGGGCAATTTCGTTATTGTCTTCAATGGCGAGATCTACAATCACAAAGATGTCTTAAAGGATCTTAGATCGCGAAACCGTCAGTTGTCACTCCGTGGTCATTCCGATACGGAAATCCTGGCGGCGGGCTTCGAAGAGTGGGGAATCGTCGAGACTTTGCGTCGATGCGTCGGAATGTTCGCCGTGGCTGTTTGGGATCAGCGGTCGCGACGACTTCATTTAGCACGAGATCGATTTGGCGAAAAACCTCTCTACTTTGGGATCTCGAAAAAGACGTTGCTGTTTGGGTCCGAACTGAGCGCTCTGACATCTCATCCGGCGTTTGTTCCCAACATCGATAGAGACGCGCTCGGCGCATTTATGCGATTCGGGTATGTCCCCGTGCCGCAAACAATCTACAAAAATATCTGGAAGCTGCAGCCAGGAGCGATGATCTCGTTTTCTGCTGACCATGTACTTGCAGGTCGCGTCCCAGAGTTGACGAAGTTCTGGTCGGTAGAGGACGCCTATCAGCAGTCGACCATGTCTCCCTTTTTGGGGACAGACGCAGACGCTGCTGCCTCACTCGAAAATATCCTCCGGCGAACGGTTCGCGAGCAATCTGTTGCAGACGTGCCACTGGGCGCATTTCTATCTGGGGGGATTGATTCCTCTCTAGTGGTAGCGCTAATGCAGGCCGAGTCCTCGCGTCCAGTCAAAACTTTTAGTATTGGCTTTCATGAAAGCAAATATAACGAGGCCCACTTTGCCAAAGCTGTTGCCGGACATCTAAGGACCGACCACACGGAATTGTATGTGACCGCTGCCGATGCCCTTGCTGTCATTCCGTCACTCCCCGATGTCTACGATGAACCGTTCGCTGATTCATCGCAGATTCCGACCTTACTCGTATCAAAACTGGCACGATCCCATGTCACTGTTTCGCTGTCTGGTGATGGCGGTGACGAGATTTTCGGAGGGTATGAGCGTTACCAACTGATGCAGCGAGTGTGGCGTGCGACTTCAATGATCCCATCGTCGCTGCGAATCCCGATTGGAAGACAGATCGCTTCACTTTCTGCGATTCGATCCGCGAAATCGGGTTCGTTGGCCAACAAGGCAAACTGGGCCAGTCGCTTTCTCGCCGCGAAGTCATTCGATGGGGCTTATCGAGCGATGATCTCGTCGTGGAATGATCCCGAGTCCGTCGTGCTCGGCCTTTCGCGCCAAGGTTCCCATCCAGCCTCAGAACCCGTGTCGAGAGCCGGGAGCCTGCTTCGGCGAATGATGTTGACGGACACGGTCGCCTACCTACCCGATGACATTTTGGTCAAAGTCGATCGCGCGACCATGCATGTCGGTTTGGAGTCTCGGTCGCCTTTACTGGATCACCGAGTCATCGAATTCGCGATGTCTCTGCCGGATCGGATGCTCGTCCGCAACGGCGTCACAAAATGGATCATGCGGGACGTTCTTTATCGGCATGTACCCAGGTCATTGATTGATCGGCCGAAGAAAGGGTTTGCCGTACCCATTGCCGAGTGGCTGCGAGGCCCGCTTCGGGCATGGGCCGAACACCTTCTAGACCACAAATCAATTTCGGGCGCTGGGTATCTGGATGCGCAGGTCATCCAAAAGATATGGCAGGAACATTTGGTTGGCGGTTGCAACCGTGCGCCGCAGTTGTGGAATGTTTTGATGTTCCAATCTTGGATGGAAAGGGCGACGGAATTGGTCCAGGTTCCAGGTCGAAATGCCGCGTGATCGGTCCGTTGGATGTGAGAGAGAACCAGTTCAAATGTGAGCCCAATATCTGCGATGCCGATTTACAATCAACCTGCCGACGATGCACTAAAAGCTCAGAAGTAACTATGACCAGAGTCTTGCACATATTCGGGCGTCTCAACCGGGGGGGTGCCGAGCTACGAACCTTGGACGTAATGCGCCGCTTGGGTTCCGGACAACCGCAAATGGAGTTTGTTGCGCTGTCGGGACTGCCCGGAGATCTTGACGACGAAGTACGAAGTCTTGGCGGCGAGGTGCATTACTGTGCTTTAGATTTAGGGTTCCCCTGGCGATTCGCACGGCTGTTGCGTGAGCGTCAAATCGATGTCGTCCACTCCCATGTGCACCATTTCTCGGGATACATCCTGCGGTGTGCTGCCAAGGTGGGAGTGCCGATACGCATTGCACACTTCCGTAGTTGCCATTCCGGAAATTCAGCGACGCTGCGACGTCGATTACAAGAACGCCTGATGAGGCATTGGATTGACCGTTGGGCGACGCTCATTCTCGGAAATGGCAGTTCGTCTTTGGAATTTGGATGGAAAGCCGATTGGGGAACTGACCATCGTTGTGCGGTGATTCACAACGGATTGGATACAACGCGATTTAGAATCGCGGCGGATCCCGCTGGAGTCCGCCAAGAATTCGGATTGCCGACAGAATGCCCACTGGTCATTCACGTAGGTCGAATGGACCCTCCCAAAAATCATGAGCGATTGGTCTCGATTTGGGCCTCGCTCGCCAAAATCCGACCCGACATGCAATTCGTCTCTGTAGGTCGCATTGAGCCCGCAATGCTATCGGAATTGCAGTCGCAGATGCGTACGACGGCGCTGAATAATCGAGTTGTTTGGGCAGGCATCCGCGAAGACATACCACGATTACTGCTTGCTGCAAATCTGATGTACTTCCCTTCCCGTTGGGAAGGATTGCCGGGAGCGGTTCTCGAAGCATCGGCAGCAGGCGTGCCAGTAATTGGTAGCGACATTCCGCCGATACGAGAGATTTCTTCTCGAGTGTCGACAGTCAAGACGATTTCGCTGCAATCGGACAACAGTTTATGGGCAGCTCAAGGGGTCGCCGCCATTCATCAATGCCATGATCGTAGCCTTGCTCGGAATGTGATCGAAAACAGTGTTTATGGCATCGACCTCTGCGTAAAGGCCCACAATGCCGCCTGGCAGGGCCACGACGGACGAGGGATTCGCGCCCACTATTGCGACAGGCAACCGTTGGTATCCGCCCCCAAGTAAAGGAATGTCGGATGCTTCAATTCATTACTATTGCCACATTCGCCTGGTTGACGCTTTGCGCCGGCTATTCGATTCATCGTCTCGCGAGCGGAGACGAGCGATCGATACACTTTGTATTGCTCGTCTTCTTTTTATTTTGTGGCCTTCCCCTTGGCATGGATCTGGTGATTGGACAACCGCAATACGGGGATCAGCCAAATTATCATCGCGTTTCCGGCGACGAGCCAACATGCCTAATCTATTGCATCTGGATGGCTGCAGTGCCACCCATCTGCCTCTATTTTCAGCCTCGAAAAAGGCCCACCGGCAATAAGAAGCAACCTCGCTTGTACGATCTGAAATCATCGACCCGCGTTGCTTGCTACCTCATCTTCTGGAGTCCGCTCCTGTCATTATTCGTCGCGCCGAATCCGTCACTCTATCTAACCTACGCCGCTACTTTAACTGTAGTGCCGACACCCGCAGAAATGGACTTTGATTCATTTAAGAGCATTCTCTGCATGCTCGCCGTTCTGATGATGATTACCATGCTCATCTCAATTCGCACAATCTCTTTGGGCGACGTTACGACAATGTTCGCGTCCGCAATTCAAGTCTCGTGGCTTCACGGAAAGCGGAGCATTATCGCAGTGATCCTACTCGGGTGCCTCTATGGCCTCTGGAAACGAGGCGTTCTGCGAGGTGCTCGGATGTGGCTCGGAATGAGTGTCGCGGCAACATTTATGATCGTGGCAACATATAGCTATCAGTCCGCAGTGCGTGGCTTCAGCATGAGTGAGCAATCTTTTTACTATGACTGTGCCAGAGTTGATTTCTGCAGAGACGCCGTAATAAAGCAGGCAATTTATGCGGAGATCTACAAATCTCCCATGGTTCTTGAATACCGAGGTCAGTCCTTATTGTTCTATGTGACTTTTCTGGTTCCTCGGAAAATGTGGCCCGGAAAGCCTTGGCCTTATGCGATCTATGCGACTGCAACGATGTTGGAACGAGCCGAATATGAGGATATTGGCTGGGGCATGACGACCAGCTTGCTCGATGAATTGCTCGTCAATATTGGATGGCTCGGGACTATCTGTGCGCCAATGTTTTTGAGTTTGTTGTGTCGACTCGGTGACGGTTGCAATTCTGCATTACTGGGTGCGTTGACGGTATTAGTGGGCTGCCTGTTTATGGTGCTGCATTTATCCGCTTTTATGCCGTTGTTCCTGCTCTGGTTGGCCGCCGTGTATTATTGTCGGCCGCGAGCTAGCGGGAAACGTCACCTTCCCGTTCGAGGCGTCATGACGCAACAGAATTGTTTGCCGCTTATGAGGAGAAACGTTGCGTGAAAGTATTGGTGTGTGTCGAGCATCGTTTCGATCGTAGCCCAGATGGGGCCATTTGGACGCAGGTTGCCTACGACCACTCTTTTTGGTTGCGGTACCTTGACGTCTTTGATTCCGTTCAAGTGCTTGCTCGAATACGGGACGTACCTCAGGCACCGGCCGACTATGTGAGGGCCGACGGTGATCGTGTCAACTTTACCGAAGTACCTTACTATCTTGGTCCTTGGCAGTATCTTCGGCAGCGGAATCGGGTAAAGCAGGCGGTCAGAGATGCGGTGGAACCGCGCAATGCGATTATCCTGCGGGTTGGTTCGCAGTTAGCGAACTGTTTATATCCAGCATTGCGGAATTCCGGTCAACCGTTTGGCGTAGAGGTCGTTGGTGATCCTTGGGACGTCTTTGCTCCAGGATCGATCTCGCACCCACTACGACCGATGTTGCGGTGGTATTTTTGGCATGAGTTGCGCAAGCAATGCGCAAATGCCTGCGCCGCGTCGTATGTGACGGAGCGGGCTCTGCAATCGCGCTATCCCGTGAGGGGTAGTACTCTTTCGATTAGTGCCTCGTCGATAAATCTCAAAGTAGAGGCCTTGCGAAGCGTTCGAAAGTCTTTCGCGGTGTCAGACGTACGACTCTCGTTAGACTCGTATACGCCGATGCAGGTGATTCCTCGGCAATCGGGCTGCTTGAGGTTGGTATTTGTCGGCAGCCTGGCGCAGTTATACAAAGGACCGGATATCCTGCTCGCTGCCTGCGCTGAGTGTATTGGCAATGGAGTGCCACTCCGGCTCGTGCTCATTGGCGATGGGAAGTTCAGGGCGCAGTTAGAGTCCCAAGCTGAAAGCCTGGGGATTCGCGATTGCGTCGTCTTCCGCGGGCAGTTGCCGGCTGGCCGGGCGATACGAGACGAACTTGATCGCGCAGATTTATTTGTCTTGCCTTCTCGAACAGAGGGGCTGCCTCGTGCATTGATCGAAGCCATGGCTAGAAGCCTTCCATGCATCGCTTCAAATGTTGGTGGCATCCCCGAATTATTGCCCGACGCAGATTTGGTTCCAGCAGGTGATGTACATGCATTGGCGCAAAAGATTCAAGAAGTGATTGCGTGCCCAAAACGCCAAGAAGAAATGCGCAGTCGTAACTACCTTCGCGCACAAGATTTTCGCGAGGATGTGTTGCAGCAAAGGCGCGTCGAATTCTTCGAAGCTGTCCGTCGTTTGACGACGGAATGGCAGACAAGCCGGAGGGCTGCATGAGGATACTACAGGTCGTCAAGACAACTGACGGAGCCCATTGGGCTGTACTGCAGGCCGCGCAGCTTGTCCAACTTGGTGTTGAAGTCCATGTTGCGGTGCCACGATCGACGGGACGCCAGATCGATGCCTGGAATCGCACCGGAGCCAAGATCCATGTCGCGGCTCTCGATCTTCCGGTTAAGTCGCCATGGAAATACCGTCGCGTTTGCGACGAGGCGCGCAAGCTAGTGGCGCTGGTCAAACCAGACCTGATCCATAGTCATTTCGTGGGCACGACCATGCTGCTGCGTCGGGCTCTAGGCAAGCATCATCCCGTCCCAAGGATCTTTCAGGTTCCAGGGCCGCTTCACCTTGAACATTGGTTATACCGCAACGTTGAAATTAACTCCGCCTGGCACAACGACTACTGGATTGCATCAAGTCGATACATTTCTTCCCTCTACGAGAAGAGCGGAGTGGATCCCCAGAAGTTGTTCATCAGCTACTACGGTACCGAGTGCGAATCTTTCTCCACTCAGCGGACAGGAGTTTTGAGAAATCGCCTTGGAATCAACGACGATACAATCATGGTCGGAAACATGAATCACATGTACCCTCCGAAATACTATCTTGGGCAACGAGTGGGGTTGAAGTGTCATGAAGACATTATAAAATCACTCGCGATGGCAATTCAAAATGACCGGCGGTTGGTCGGGGTTCTGGTTGGCGGAGCCTGGAATAATCAAGTCTGGTACGAACAGCAATTGCGCCGCTTGGCACAGTCGTTGGCCGGTGATCGGATCGTGATGCCGGGACATTTGAATCACGACGAAGTTCGACGAGGTTGGGCGGATTTCGACCTGGTAGTTCACTCCCCACTTTCGGAAAACTGTGGCGGCGTCCACGAAGCGATGATTACGGGCGTGCCTGTGATTGCTGGACGCGTCGGTGGCTTGTCGGAGTTAGTTGTCGACGGATTTTCAGGAACGACAGTTCCTGCTCGAAATCCTCACCTGCTGGCCCGTGAGATCCAATCCGCGACGTGCGATCTGGACTCAAGACGGAATATGGCCAAAAATGGCCAAACGCTAGTTAAGAAAATGTTCGACATTGAACGGACCGCCACTGAAGTGCGAAATATCTATCGGCACGTTCTTAACAAAGCCTTTCCGCGACCGATGCCGTTCGATATTGATTCCGTGATCGGAAAGACGCATGCAGGAGACAAGATAGCATGCTGAATCGATTCTACAGACACTCTGGGAAGCGACTGTTTGATGTCCTGCTCGCGGGCATCGCGCTGATGGTGCTTTCCCCCATCCTGTTATTTACCGCGATAATGGTGCGTCTAAAGCTCGGAACTCCGGTACTCTTCCGACAGCAACGTCCGGGATGGAAGGGAAAGCCGTTCTTAATCAACAAGTTCCGCACAATGCGCGACCTTTACGAAGCTGATGGAACTCCGATGCCAGACGAGTTCCGTTTGACATCTTTCGGTCAGTTCCTGAGAGCGGCCAGTTTGGATGAACTACCAGAACTGTGGAATATTCTCGTTGGTGAGATGAGCCTCGTCGGACCTCGCCCACTAAAGATGAGTTACCTCGAGTTGTACACGGTTGAGCAGGCACGACGACATGACGCACGGCCGGGATTGACCGGATGGGCTCAAGTGAATGGTCGAAATTCGGTGAGCTGGCAGAAGCGATTCGAATTGGACACGTGGTACGTTGACAATATTTCATTGTGGCTCGATCTGAAGATCGTTTGCATGACTGTTGGAACGATCTTCGGGCGAAAAGGAATCTCGGCGGAGGGACACAGCACTATGCCCGATTTTGATGGCCAAACGGCATCTGTTCATTCGGATTCACCAGTGGTCGTGATCGGTGCAGGAGGCCACAGCAAAGTTGTGATTAGTGCCTTGCAGGAGGCGGGAACTGCAATCGAAGCGGTCTATGATGACGACCCCGCAAAATGGGGACAGAAACTGCTCGGGATTGAAGTCCGCGGGCCGATCGACGCACTCAAAACGTCGCCTAATCGTCGCGGAATTATTGGCATCGGAGACAACGGCATCCGTGAAAAACTCTCACAAGAATTATCCCTGAAGTGGGTTACCATTGTTCATCCATTCTCTTATGTACACCCCACTGCACAGATCGGCGAGGGATCAGTAGTCATGGCGGGGGCCGTCATACAACCGGACGTAGTGGTTGGTAGACACTGCATTGTTAATACTTCAAGTTCTATTGATCACGACTGCCGTGTGGGTGATTTCTCCAGTCTCGGTCCAGGAACCAACCTTTCCGGCGGGGTCCGAATTGGTAATCGATGCATGCTGGGCACTGGCTGTGCCGTATTACCCGGAGTTTGTATTGAAGACAAAGTGACCGTCGGCGCGGGAACTACGGTGATTCGTGATCAGCCTGCGGGGTGTACTATCGTAGGTGCGGCTTCGCGTATGATTCGTATGGACAATGGGAACTTGGGCACCGAGAGGGCCGCCTGAACGGAGGATTCACTGCGAATCGATAACTTTTGGATCACAACCTGAACTCACAGAAATAGACAAGGATGTCTTATGCAACAGTTTTCAAGAAAGGCAGAGAGCATTCTCGCGATCGATGGTGGGGCTCCGGTGCGTGCCAGCTCATCCGCTCCCTGGCCATACTTCGATGACGAGCTTTGCGATGCTTCAACTCGTGTTCTTCGATCGGGGAAGGTCAATTACTGGACTGGCAATGAAGGGAAGCTGTTTGAGAAGGAGTATGCCGAGTCGATCGGTTCTGCACATGCCATCGCACTGACCAATGGGACTGTGGCTCTGGAATTGGCGCTTTATGGTTTGGGGATTGGCCACGGCGATGAAGTGATTGTGCCTAGTCGTACTTTCATGGCGTCGGCCAGTTGTGCCGTGATGCGTGGGGCGAAGCCGGTGATGGCGGACGTGGATCGGGATAGCCAGAACCTCACAGTCGAGACGATTTGCGCGGCCACGACATCGCGCACGAAGGCCATCATTGCTGTTCATCTGGCGGGATGGCCCTGCGATCTTGATCCGATTATGGAGTTTGCGGAATCGCGAGGGATCAAGGTTATTGAAGATTGCGCTCAGGCACATGGAGCCATGTACAAAGGTCGCCACGTTGGTTCGATTGGACATGTCGGCGCGTTCTCCTTTTGTCAGGATAAGATCATGACAACGGGTGGAGAGGGCGGCCTGATGACGACAAACGACATTGAACTGTGGAAGAAGTGCTGGAGTCTGAAAGATCACGGCAAGAGCTGGGATGCTGTCCAGAAGCCGCATCAACCCAATACATTTCGCTGGTTGCACGAGAGCTTTGGAACGAACTGGCGACTGACCGAGATGCAGTCGGCCATGGGACGCATCATGCTGCGGCGATTGCCCGGCTGGGTTGCGACCCGCCGTCGACATGCTGCCGCACTGGCCACCATGTTGTCTCCATTCAGTTCGGTCCGCATTCCTCAAACTCCTACTGACATCTCGCATAGTTTTTACAAGTACTACGTCTTTCTGCGTCCGGAATGTCTGCAACCTGGTTGGAGTCGTGATCGAATCGTTCAAGCCATCCAGGCAGAAGGCGTGAACTGCGGATCGGGTTCTTGCAGTGAAATCTATCTGGAAAAGGCTTTCGATGGACCTGGGCTCCGTCCCGAACAACGACTGCCCGTGGCCCGAGAGTTGGGTGAAACCAGCCTGATGTTCCAGGTTCATCCAACGCTGACGGACGCCGAGATCAAAGAGACCGGCATGGCAATCCGGAAGGTCCTGGCCACGGCCACTCGTACCATCGATCAGCAATTGCCAACGGCGGCCTGATAGCGTCTCGAATTCGCTAGGACGACAGGCCTGCTGTAATGGGACATCAATCGACACGAACGAACTCAAGCCGCCAAAGGAGTCGTTCTTTTGACTTTCAGGGGACCGCTCCGCGTCAATCGAATTCGTTTCAGGCCACCGATGTCTGTTTTGGGCTGACGTTCCTGCTGACCACGATCTGCTTTGCCGGTCGAGCGTCGTCTGGGCAACTGGTGATGGTCGTGGGTGCCGGGTTGACGGCAGGATGCTGGGCGCTGCGGCAATTGATGTCTCGCGAACCTCGATATACGTGGACGGGGACTGAGTGGCTGTGGCTGCTCGGCATTGCGATCGGTGTTGCTCAGGTTGTACCGTTGTCGAGAGAGTGGATGCTGGCGATCTCGCCGCAGATGAGCCAGATCCTGATGCCAGCAGGCAGCAAGGGCTCGCTCGATCTGG
Organism: Schlesneria sp.; assembly: GCA_028291515.1. GTDB lineage: Bacteria > Planctomycetota > Planctomycetia > Planctomycetales > Planctomycetaceae > Schlesneria. The sequence continues at coordinate 6,550 of JAQGHU010000106.1, read as the reverse complement.
GATTGGAATCCTGGAATCAACTGTCGTTAGCACCATGGGAAAGCGTCTCCGGGCTGGCGACGTTTATTGCTTACGCGATGTTGTTTATCGTGCTCGTGCAACGATTGAGAAGCCAGTCTGATGTCGAGCGGATGATCCTTGTCGTCGGGGCTGTCGTCGTGCTGATGGCCGTCTTCGCGGATGTGCAATGGCTCGCCAGCAACGGCAAGTTTTACTGGGTGTACGAACATCCGTTCATGACGACCGATCACACTCCCCATGGAAGTTTTACGAATCACAATCATCTGTCGCAGTTTCTAGCGCTTGGTATCGGCCCGTTGATCTGGAGGATATTGCGAGGGCGGCGGAACAACGAACGGAATCGATCTCATTCTGATCAGGAGACCGGTCGACAAAGTTATTGGGTGACTGTCCTGATGATGCTGGGATTGGCGTGCTCGCTGGTAACCGTATTGCTCACGTCGTCTCGAGGTGGTTTGTTGGCGGTTGCTGTCGCGATTGCAGTCTGCATCGCCGGTCTGCTGTGGCTGCGTGTGATTCCTGCGGAGTTGTGCGTCGGGCTGGTTGTTGTTTCCTGCGTGGTGGGTGGGGTCGTCAATCTGACTGGCAGTGAGACCGCCATGGAAGATCGACTGAAGCAGGTGTCGGGGCGCGAACAGGTCTGGCAAGCCAACATTGCCGTGGCGAAGGACTTTCCGTATCTGGGAACCGGAGTCGGCACGCACAACGATGCGCATCGGTTGCATCTTGAGCGACCAGCGGACGGCGTCGAGTTTACCCATGCCGAGAATAGCTATCTGCAGGTTCTGTCCGAAACGGGCCTGATCGGATTGGGGTTGGCTGGCCTGTTCATTCTGGTGAGTCTGTGGTGGTGCGTGGGGGCATTCTGTAGTGCTGATAAACAGATCAGTTCGCTGGCGGTGGTGATTCTTGCCAGCCTGATGGCAAACCTGGTTCATGCTGTGGGTGATTTCTTCTGGTACACGCCATCCTGCATGATGCTGCTGGCGATACAGCTGGCCTGTGCCTGTCGCCTGTATCAACTGACACGCGAAAGTTCTGGACGCAGTCCCTGGACCTGGCAGGTTCCGCGGCTGCTGTGCGTCCCTGCCTTCGGCGGTGTGCTGGCATTGCTTGTCTGGATGACGTTTATCAAGTTGCCAGCCGCCATGGCCGAACCTGAACAGATGCGGTACATCGCGTTGTCGTTTGCCGAACCAAGCCTGGGCAATGACGAAGTTGACCATCAGGAGTCCCGTCACGAAATGTGGCTGGCCGCGTCCAAGGCGGCTAAACTCAATCCTCACAACTCGCGACTGCTGGAAACTGCTGGGCTCAACTGCCTGGAACTGTTCAATCAGCGTCAGGAACAAACCGAGAATTCCATCCCGCTGTCGCAACTTCGCGATGCCATCAAGGCCTCTGAGTTTGAATCGCCAGCGGCAATGCGCGAGTGGCTGGATCGGGCAGTCGGTAAGAATGTGAAGCTGTTGCAAGTCGCCCGGAGATATTTTCGACAGTCGTTGCGAGAGAGTCCGCTGCGAGCCCAGGCTTATCTTCAATTGGCCGAACTTGGATTCCTGGACGCAGTCGACGCCGAGACTGAGACTGCCTATTTGAAACAAGCTCTCGTTCTGCGCAGGCACGATCCCGCAATCCTTTTCGCGGTTGGTCGACACGTCTCTTTGGACGGGGACACTGATGCTGCCATGCCTTACTGGCGCGAGGCGTTTGAACTGAGTCCGATGACGCGCCACAAAATTACTGAACTCCTGGTGCCACTCGTTAGCGCCGAATTCTTCCTCTCGAATCTCCATCCCGAATGGTCGTCGTTGCGAACGGTTGCGCGGGCCTTTGACGCCGCGGGGCGTCAGGAAGAAGGAATGCAGATCTGGCAAAAGCTGATCGATGAAAGTTCGACATCTCTCAAAGCGTCAAAGACGCGAATGGAGCGAGAACAAGCCCTCATTGCAATCTACGATGCCTACACCGCATTGAATGAGAGCGACAAGGCGATCAAGATTTTGACCAAGGCTCATCAGCAGAATCCAGACAGCATTCCCATTCGAACGCAGCTGGCCTGGGGGTTGTATCGGACTGAGCGATATACGGAAGCGGCGGAGCATTTGGTTTGGCTCTCCTCCAGGAATCCGGCCGATAAATCGCTGCAGAATGCCGCATCCAAAGCGACGAAGGAACGAATGCGGACCGCTGGTGTCACTGATCCAAATTCGTGACCATGGTCGTCGCTGCGGAATGTCCAAAGTCTTCAACTGGCATCTCGATATTCGCGTAGATCGAACAGAACCATCCCCGCGATCAGCAAGCAAATTGTTGCCGTGCAGAGTGTGATCATGGCCGTGCTGCCTGAGACCGGTAGGAACATCTCGCGAGCGACTCGTCCTGGTGGCCCCAGATTCATGTCCCCGGCGGCGTCGTGGACCATGCAGCGGACATAGAACGCCACCGAGACTCGTTTGATGATCCCCGGCAAGTTGCCGAACAAGACTTCCAGAAAGAACCAATAGACCAATGAGATGATCGTCCCATGGCGAAAGACGGCACCTAGTAGTAAGAACAGACAGCCATACGCCAACGCTCCGAGAAGTGCGGCGGGTAAGAACAAACGGAACAGTTCATCCCCCGGCTTTCCCGCTAACTTGCAAAGCACGAACAATGTGCCTGCCGTCCAACCACCCACCAAGGACAGGCTGGCGGCCCCTTTGACGAAATACGTGAGCGACCGCGGTAGCGGTGCGATCAGAAGATAGATCAGGGTCTGGTCTTCGCGTTCACCGCCAATGCCGGAAGCCCCGTAACAGATCGCAAAGATCGGCATCAAGAACGCGACGAAAGTTGGCACCAGCACCTGCTCGGCCAGCTTCTTGCTGGTCGGATCAGAGTGCCGTGACCAGGCGAGCACGATCAACGCGCACAGTGCTGACAGAGCGACGCAGGCCAAGGTCTGGCGAGACAGCAATTGTCGCCGCATTGTCAGCGCGAACAAATGGCGAGATGCGACGAACTGTGGGATCAGGCTGTTCACTCAAGACCTTTTGATGTTGGCACGTGTGGGTATCTTCGCGTCACCGATCGAGAACACTTTCCTTCAGAACCTGGCCGCTGCCGACATCACGTATTGGAAGGTGGCTTCGGTCGTGGCATCTGTCGATTCCATGTGCGTGATGTCAAATGAAGTCTCGACGACCAACACGGCCAGGCGAGCGAAGAACTCTTCCGGACGAATGACCTGTAGCAAGAGCTCGTTTGTGCCAGCCAGTTCGATGCGCGCGACATGTTCCCAGCCGATCAATTGTGTGGCCAATTCTCGCTGCTGACGACAGGCAATTCGGATCTGCAGCGGTTGCCCGGCGAACATCGCGCGAATATCCGGGAGCGATCCCACCGCCAGGATTCGGCCGCGTCCCATGAACACGATGCGATCGGCCAGCTCATCCATTTCGTCGAGGATATGACTGGAAATCAGCACCGCCTGACCACGCGCGGCACAGCGGCGGAACAGGTCCATCAATTCTCGTCGGCCCACCGGGTCGATCCCGTTCAGCGGTTCATCGACGATCAATACATCCGGATGATGAACCAGAGCCTGAGCGAGCTTGATTCGCTGCCGCATTCCTTTGGAGCAGCCGCGCAAGGTCCGATCGGCTCGATCAGACATCCCCACTTCGGAGAGCGCTTGCTCGGTCCGATCCTGAACCTCGGCGGAAGACATCCCATGCAATCGAGCCATCGTGCGGACGAATTGTCGTCCGGACATCTCCTCGTAGAAGGCATCAGCGTCAGGGCAATAGCCGATGTGTCGGCGGGCTCGTGCCGAATGGGCCGGTTGGCCGCAGACTCGGATTTCACCCAGGCTGGGACGTAGTTGTCCTGTCAGCAGTTTGATGAGCGTCGTCTTGCCGGCTCCGTTGGGACCGAGCAACCCTGTGATCCCCGACTGCAAAGCTACGCTGACATCATTGACTCCGATGACGGCACCATACCATTTGGTCACGGATCGGAATTCAACCAGCGGACCATCGACGGCATTGAGTGATGCGCTCATGACACCACCTCGACCGCTCGGACTCGTCGTACGATCAGGATCAGCGAGACGACGCACAGGGCGGACAACACGGCGAGGCAATATCCTGCTGAAGGGATTCGCTTCTCGTCGAGGGAACCGAAGCACCACCGGCCGAGTCGATGCATGTCGTCCCAGAACCCCAGCAGTAGCCAGTAGCGATTGCCGTCGATCGCTCGCATGGCATCCGCCAAACCTTTGAGCAACACGAACAGACCGAGCCACGTCATCACCAATGGCACGGTTCGCGGAACCCAGGCGGCGATTGCGAAAATCATCAGGCTTTGAACGATCGCGAGCACCGCTCCATAGCCCAGTATGCCGGCTAGCACACGTGGGTTGTCCAGAAAGTAGTGTATTGAATTGCTGAGCGTTCCGTATTCGATATACAGGATCAGTGCCGGCAGTGTGGTGACGATGGTCACGACAGCCGCGATCGTCAGCAGCTTGCCCACAATGTATTGCCAGCGTCCGATGCGACGGGAGAGGTAGAAGATCATGCCCCCTTGTCGATAGTCACTGCCGATCAAGGTTGACCCGGCGAACGCGAGTAACAACGCACAGATCGAGGCTTGCGCGAACATGAAGTCGGCATAGGCTTGACCGGTTCCAGTGACTTTGTAGTTGTCCAGAAACTTCGCCACGTTTTCATTCTGGATGACCAACGTCGCCTTGAGATAGATGAAGGCAAAGTGGAACAGAAAGTTCAGCAGACCCAAGCCAATCAAGATCCAGAATACCCAACGCCGAAAGATCAGGTTGAGTCCCACGCGAACGATGGCGAGGCAACTCCACCACGGCGAGCGCCGCCGTCCGTCCCATGTGCGATATCCGGCCTGGTCAAGCTGCATCAATCTTGTCCGACGAGTGAATCAAAGGATTAGCGATTAGCAAATAGCGAGTGACGAGTGGGCGATTCGAAGCCGGCGATGTTCTTGGGAGGTCATGGCGTGCCGATCAACCGGTGGTACATCCTCGGCAGGTCTTCTTCTTCCGGGACGATGTCGCTTAAGACGACATTGTGCTGCACGGCAATCTCGAAGAATCGAGTCGTCTTCCAGCCTGAAGGAACCTCGACATCGGCTTCTCCGACAATGGGTCGCAATTGGACGATCAGGCCTGTGGCTCGCAATGCTTCAGCGAACGGTCCCTCACCGCGCCAACGAAGGCGATAACGACCTTGCCAGTGCTGACGGAGTTCGCCAATGCGACCGCAGCCCAGGATCGAGCCTTGATCTACGATAATGACCTGGCCGCAGACGCGATCGATGTCTCCCAGCAAATGGGTCGAAAGAATCAGCGACTTGCCATGCCTTCCGGCGATCGCATGCAGCAACCGCAACATCGATTCGCGACCTTGCGGATCCAGCCCGGCGGTAGGCTCGTCCAGCAGCAGCAACTGCGGATCATGCACCAGGGCCGCGGCCAATTTCAATCGTTGTTTCATACCGACGGAATAGTCGTCGCAGCGACGATAGCGAACTTCGTCGAGTTCCAGGTATGACAGAACCTCGTGAGCTCGTCTGAGCGCCTGTCGCCTCGGCATGCCCGACAGTTCGCCGGCCAACCCAACGAGATCCACGCCACGCATGCCGGGGATCAACGATTCGGCTTCCGACATGAATCCAATCCGACTGCGGAGTTCATCGCGATCTCGAATCAGATCGAGTCCCAGGACCGTACCACCACCCGAAGTCGGCTTCATCAATCCCAACAGGATCTTGAGCAGCGTCGACTTGCCTGCCCCATTCTGTCCGACAAGCCCGATGGCTCCGGGTTCAATTCGCAACGAGATGCTCTTCAAGGCTTGAAACCGGCCATAAGCATGCGACACGTCAGATAGTTCGACCAATGGGGACGTCGTGTCGGCGGCCGAGATCACGGAAGAGCCTTTGAGTTTTGGATTGTGGGTGATGACACACGATAGCGGTTGTCGTTAGTGGTGTCGAATTGCAGGGAGGCTGAGCGCTAAGGGCTGAGGGCCAAGCGACGGAAACGTGTTCGACACAACTGGAAAACGTCAAAAGAGTAGAAAGGACGGGACCACGAAAGAAGAAGTTTTTAGCCACGGATTGAACACGGATGAAACACGGATTCGGAAAAAGATTGAGAGGGGAGAAGCACCGTCGGTTTTTGTCGTTAAGGTCTTGGGCGAGATCGGTACGTTGGTGGTGCTGCCCGATTTGGATGAAGGACATTGCAAGTTGCGAATTGCAAATTTTCAATTGGAAGACAAGAAGAAGTTTCACGCAGATGCATGACACAACCGTCGGAACCCTTCCGCTCTGATTTCGGATGACAGAACCGGCCGGCACGTAGGCTGGCTGAGTGTCACGTCACTGGATTCCCGCCTGTTATGTAGAGGATTGTCAATCGAAGAAATCAGTTTCGCTGTGGCAACCTGTTATTCAGTCGTTCCCCCTCGGGAAGACTATTTCGTCCGTTCGCCAATGGCGAGTCTGTTGT
>JAQGHU010000103.1 GCA_028291515.1 Schlesneria sp. | reverse complement strand
TGGCGTTCTTTGACGATTGTTTTGCCGGTGAATCGCGCTGCGTCAGCTCCCTGCTGATCAGGTGAATGCGACGTATGGGGCCGATGCGACGCACGGAACAAGATCCTGTTGGTCGCATTGGTCCCATTCGGTGTATGTCGCCAAAGTTTGGCTTCGCCAAGGTCGGCAAGACCTTGGGCAATTACCGTCGAACGATAAACAACCCAGCCATGCGACTGCTCGCAGCCATCATGAGGTACAGATTCCGCTTACGTGGATCAGCGTATTTTGTATAGAATCCGCGCCCAGCCGACAGAAATCGGTCAGACATGCCATTAGTTTACTTACGTTGGGGGCCGCTGCTGATGTCAAATACCCTGGCGAATCGAACGTCATCGCCGCGTGAGTCACTGCTCAACCGATTGAAAGTGGTTCTGGCATGCCCGCAGTGCCACGGTCCTGTGGACCTGTCCGACGACTCCGCAGAAATCCGTTGCGAATGCTGTGGTACCGTTGGCGAGCGTACTCCAGACCAACTTCGCATGGGCGGATTCACAACCAGTGAGTTGCGGCAGGATTTCTTGAATCGACTGAAAGAAACCGCGAAGCGAAAGCTGGGGACGTTCTACCCGTGGGCGATTTCGCTGCTGGCACCGGTTCACATGCGGAATCTTGTTCCCAAGTTCATTCAGTCATTCGACACGTCGACCGAGTTAGTTGCCGACATGGGATCCGGAACGAATACCTACCATGATCGCGTCGTCTGTGTGGACGGTGGTAACTATGAAAATGTGCATGTCACTGCCGATTTGGGCCAACTCCCTTTTCAAGACGAATCACTGTCGGGGATTGTGAGCATTGCGGTCCTCGAACACGTCCCCAATCCCGCCGACCACGTGCGAGAATTCTTGCGAGTCCTGAAGCCTGGTGGTCGAGTCCTTTGCTACATCCCCTTTATGCAGGGCTATCACGCATCGCCGCATGACTACCAGCGATATACGTCGCAGGGGATGCGAAAACTCTTCAAGGATTTTGACGACATTCAGGTCAGCGTCGGCGCGGGACCAACGTGCGGATTCCTTTGGATACTGCAGGAGTGGCTCGCGTTGTTCTTTTCGTTTGGTTCTCTCCGCTTGTACCGCCTGTTGGTGCCACTGACCTGGATCCTGTCGCCACTCAAGTATCTTGATCTCCTGCTTGTCCATCACCCCGCCGCAGACGTTATAGCCAGTGCGTTTTTCGTCGAAGCCAGCAAACCTGCTCGTCGATGATGCCCGCGCGACCATAATGTGGGTGCTGCTTCGGCCCCATTTGGAATACCTGGTGACATGACCCAAGCCCTGATGAGTCGGGCCAGGCACTCATTCACGGCAGCTTCGACGACAGTCTCGCGTGGTGATCCAACAGCAGACGTGCAGGTCAAACGAACACCCTTAAATTCGTGTTCAGGTAGCTGAGGCGAATTCTGATCACGAAGTGTTCAATCGCGGCAGACGGGCGGAACAGGCTTGTATCTGTGCTCTTGATCAAGATGGTCCACAGACGCCTTCGCGAAAACTGCCACATTTTAGACAGTTTTCCAGCGTAACCACCTTTCCCTACCTTAATTTCGGTCTTGTGTGATTTTGTCGATTCAAATAATTTCCAAAGATGCTGAAAGGGAACAAACTGTCCAGACTATTTTTCCCGATCCGCTCCAAAGGGACGCCAGTCCAACAAGTTAACACCGCTCCGACGTGCGAATGCAGTGTCGATATTACTTAAGGCTTCGATCGGGGACGTATGTCGCAGATCATCCCACTAGTTCGCCCGTACCTATCCGGCAGGGAAGCGGAACATGTTCAACAGGTCTTGCACAGCCAGAAGATTGCGAGCGACGGTAACTACACCAAGGCCTGCGCGAAGTTGATGGAAGATCGATTTGGCATCTGCAAGGTCTTGATGACTCCTTCTTGCACCTCTGCGCTGGAAGTCGCAGCACTGCTCTGTGGGCTGAAACCTGGCGACGAAGTCATCCTGCCATCTTACACGTTCGTTTCAACTGCAAACGCCGTGGTCTTGTGCGGCGCAACACCAGTGTTCGTTGATATTCGTCCAGATACGATGAATCTCGATGAATCTCGCATCGAACGCGCCATTACGTCCCGAACCAGGGCGATTATGCCCGTGCACTACGGCGGGGTGAGTTGCGACATGCAGCCGATCATGGCAATGGCCGAGCAGCACGGCTTGGTTGTCATTGAGGACGCTGCGCAGGGAGTGAATGCCTCCTACGAAGGCCGCGCTCTCGGTTCGATTGGCCATCTGGGCTGCTTCAGTTTTCACGAGACGAAGAATTTTGCCTGCGGTGAAGGTGGTGCCCTCTGCGTGAATGACCCCGCATTGGTCGAGCGAGCGGAAATCATTCGCGAAAAAGGAACCAATCGCAGTCGATTCCTGCGCGGACAGGTCGACAAGTACACCTGGGTTGATATCGGCGGCTCGCACTTGCCGAGTGAACTCGCGATGGCATTCCTCTACGGTCAACTGGAACAGATGGACGAGATTCAAAGAGTCCGTCGTCGTATTTGCGATCGCTATTTTGAATTGCTGCAACCGTTCGCCGACGCAGGCGTATTGCAGTTGCCGGTCATTCCCGAAAACTGTGATTCGAACTACCACATGTTCAAGATTTTGACGAACACCGTTGAAACACGGGATCATCTGTTGTCGCATTTGCGCAGCAATGGTATCGGGGCAACTTTCCACTACGTGCCGCTGCACACGTCACCGATGGGCCAGACGTTTGGTTATGCCGCAGGAGACCTCCCTGTCACCGAAGAATTGCATGCACGTTTGATTCGATTGCCACTTTACTGCGATATGACAGTTGCAGATCAAGATCGGGTCGTCGAAGTATTGCACGATTACTTCCCCGCAGTGACCAAATCCACGCGCGTCTATCCGCACGTCATCAAGCGCGCAGCCTGATTCAATCATGGAAGTCGGAAGGGACGATGTCGCGATGAATCAGCAATGCCTTTGTGACGACAACGATCGTCGGCACGCTGAAGTCGTCGATAAGTGTGCCCTCTCGGTGGTGATCCCGGTCTATCGTTCGGAAGCCACACTAGAGTTGTTGTTCGAGCGATTGATTCCCAGCCTGGACACCATTGGTCGCTCCTACGAAATTGTCCTAGTGGAAGACGGCAGCCCTGACGGCTCGTGGTCGAAACTGGAATTGCTGCAGCGAAGGTATCCTGATCGGGTCGTCGCGATTCAGTTGATGCGCAATAGCGGCCAGCACAATGCCTTGATGTGTGGCTTTCGACATGCCAGAGGTGAGTTTGTCGTCACCATGGACGACGATTTGCAGAACCCCCCGGAAGAGATCTCGCGGCTACTCGAGGAAATCGAAAAGTCCGATCACGATCTCGTGTATGGAAACTATGCCGACAAGAAACATAGTTCGTTTCGCAATCTGGGTTCGCTGGTTGTTAACAACTTTTATCAAAGGGTCTTCCGGACGAAAGCCGCAGTGACTTCCTTCAGAGTCATCCGGCGATCGCTGCTTGATGCGATCTGCAATTGCGATCAGTCCTACATTTTTGTCGATGGTCTGCTGGCTTGGAATACGCAGCGCATCGGCTCCGTCATGGTGGCACACCACCCGCGATCAGTTGGCCAATCGACCTATTCGATCAGCAAGTTGGTGACCCTGTCCATTAATCTGTTCACGAGCTTTTCATTGATCCCGCTGCAGGTCGTCTCACTTCTGGGTATCGCAGTTCTCTTGCTGGGACTCGGACTGGGCGCGATTTGCGTCGGCCTATTGCTCTTCGGCAAAGGAAGTTCCGGGCCGTTGGGAGTTTCGACGGTTGTGCTCATTGTGGGCGGCGTGCAATTGCTGGCCTTGGGAATCTTTGGGGAATACCTGGGCCGCATGCACCTGCACATGAACGGCAAGCCTCAATACCACGAACGACAGATCCTCGATCGATTGACCACCAGCGAGCAGAAGGCTTCCTGTCATGAATAACGATCTCACTCCAGGAGTGCCGACGAGCGTCTCGGCTGAATCGCAGGGAGACGCCTTCCTGAGATCAATGCAGTCCGTGGGCGAGAAACTCGAGCGCTGGACGCTTCGTCGCCCTTTGCTGGCATCGATGACATGGATGGGAGTGCTGTTTGCGATCTCGTTGACCGTTCATACGCCGGCGTTCGAAACGAACGACGATGTCGTGATGAGTATGATTGTCTCTGGAACCGGTGCGTCAACTCAGCCCGACGAGCACCTGGTGTTCAGCAGCTTTGCCATCGGCCTGATGCTGAAGCAACTTTACACCCAGCTTCCTTGGGTTCCCTGGTATGGTGCCTACTTGGTGGGGATTCATTATCTCTGCCAAGTGGCCGTCCTCTATTGCCTGTTGAAGTGGCGTTACAGTCGCGCCGCCGTCTTCTGTTTCCTCGTCTTGTTTGGTTCGGTAGGCGTACAACTGATGTCGCGTCTGCAATTCACAAGTACCGCTGTTTGGGCCACCGAGTGCGGAATCTTCCTGGTCTTGAACGGACTTGCACTACGCCGCGACGGACAGCGTCAAAGCGGGGTAAAGCTGCTTGGCGCCGGCATGGCACTCATGATCCTCGGGTCCATGGTGCGCTTTGATTCGTACATCGGAGCCGTGGCGATCAGCGCGATCCCACTGACGATTCTGATCTGGTTGCAAGATCGAGCGACCGCGCCAGTCCAGCGCCTATGGCGTACGGCACTGGTGGTAGCAGTCTTGACCCAGGTCGGGGCATTCGGAATGCAAGCGGCACACCATTATTACTACTCCAGAGATCCAGCCTGGCAGGAGTATCTGGCCTTCAATCCATACCGGGTGAAGTTCAATGACTACTGCTGGACCCGGTACACTGAAGAAACGAAGCCTGTGTTCGACCGCGTCCAGTGGAGCGAGAACGATCACGACATGATCCGCATGTGCTACTTCGACGACCCACAAGTTTTCGGTCGCAAGAACCTGCAGGCGATTGTCGAAGGTTTTCCGTGGGCACAAGAAGCCGTCAGTCTGCAGAAGATGCAGCGCTGGTGGCGTGGAATCCTGAGCAACGTGCGACTCTGGCCGATCTGGGCGCTGATCCTGCTGCAAATCTGGTGGGCTCGCGATCGGCAATTTGCGATTCGCCATTTCGTGATGCTGACACTCTCGTTGGACGCCTTCATTTGTGCATTGATGTTCTTGAAGAACCCGCCCGGTCGCGTCTACTACCCGCTGATTGCCTTTCAAGCGCTCTACACGCTGTACTTGATGCGTTATTGCGGCTCATCGTCAGACGAGAAGGTCGAAGCGACAGAGGCTTCGCAGAACGAGGCACGCAACGCTCGACTATCTGGAACGCCTTTTCACGGATTCATCAACGTGGCTCTCTGCTCAATTGCTATCCTCGGCATATGCGTGGGTCAGCACAAGGCGCATCGCGATTCTAGAACAGCCGTGCGTGCCAATCGACGGCTGCACGCAGACTTGGCGAGAGTCGATCCTTTGGAGTCCGATCTGTTTGTTTGCTGGGGTGCCAGCTTCCCCTACGAATCGATTCTTCCATTGGAATCGAACCAAGTTCTTCGACGGATTCACCTGTTGACGTTGGGCTGGCCGCAACAGTCGCCCATTAACGACGCTGTGAAAGCACAGTTTGGAATCCGGGATCTGCCCCAGTCCCTCTTTGACAATCCCAACGTCTATCTGCTCGGTAAAGGGGCGGAACTTACGTACTATCGAACGTACATTCGCGAGCATTATGGTACCGATGTGGCTTGGGACCTTTACTTCGACGGAAACGAATTTGGCCTCTTTAAGCCCGTCAAGTTGGATGCCAATCAGCACGTGCCAAGCGAGCCGACGCCAGCGGTCTCATCGCGATGGCACGAGTCACCCCGTTGACCAGATGTGATAGCAGGCTTCCATCTGTTCCAGTTGGAAGCCACATTTGTAGTACAAGCGCTGGGCGGCCACATTGGCTTGCTGCGTGACGACCTGCATTTCCTGGAACGAACGATCGCGACACCAATTCTGTGCCGCAACGACGAGAGCCTGCCCAAATTGCCGTCCCCGACATTGTTCAGCCACCGCCAGCAGACCAATGCTTCCGCGATTCCCTTTTGTCGCGATGGTCACCATTCCGACGATACTTGAATCCTGCCGAATAACGAGCACTTCGTCCGCCACAGCTTTATTGACCGAACGGATGATCCACTCCTCGAACATGGCCCGCGCGGCTGCTTGAGGAAATCTGGTATCGACGACAAAGCGCGAATGGACGCCGCTCTCCACGGCAAGTTGTTTCAGGTCGGACAAGGGCATCCCCTCATCATAGGGCTCGACGACTGACAGCGGCACCGACGGTTGCTCGGGAAGGCCATCCAGGCGTGCCGCAAACGTCAGTTTCTCGTCAACTAGAACGCCCCCCATCTCGACGACTTGGGAATGCGTCTCAGTAGAGGGTTTGTCGGCGAACCAGTAGGCCAATGGGATCTGCTGCGACCGCAGTTGCGATACCGCCTCCCGGAGTTCTTCCGGTCGTGCATGAGCATTCAAGATCTTGGCGACCGGAAAGCCAAAGAACTTCGTATCCCATTCGAGCAGTTTCAGCAGGTCCACGGCAACGATCTCTCACGATGTTTGAATCGAGAATGACAGCCGAACAGGGGAATGACTCACGAAACTCTGACTCAACCGCACGCGCCCGCCAAAGACGCGAGTAACCAGAATAGTCACTCTATAAAGAAGAGGCAGGCCATCGTGTTCGATCGAACAAGCATGTCACGGATATCGGCGGATGATACCACCCGTGATCAGTAAAGGCATCGATTTCACCAACAGGCCGATGCAGGAATGATCTGCTGGTTAATGTTTGGCCATCATGTTTGTTTCATCCCCCAAGAAACGTCGCGCGGCTGCAGTCTCTCTATCTCTTGATGCAATTGTGGGGCACGAGAGTTGCCTCACTAGTCGGCGGTCTCTGACATTCCGACAACCGCAGGGCATACTTGGAAAGGCGTCCATAATGGCTAAGAAATCAACAGCATCGAAAGCAACGACCGGCAGCGCGAAGAAACCACGTCCTGCAAAGACAGATCTGGATGCTCACGAAGAAGGGGCACCGATCGAGAAGTTCAGAGGAGAACGGAAGCCAATGGCTGAGCACACGGGCGACCCAGGTTCGCTGGAGGAAGAAACTCTTGACCGTGATGCACCATACAATCAGACGTACGGTCGATGACCAGTGCGGTCGTTTTATTCGTGGTGTACGACTGCGATCTGGGGCCCGCGAGGGACGATTTGTCCTCCCCATTTCCTGCATTCGATCCATAGACAGTCGAGCGCTATTTGTCGTCTGGATTGAGGAATAGAAACACCAGACCGGCAACAAATCCTCCGGCCAGATCAGCGACAATATGGATCCAGATGGATGGCATGTGGATCAAGCCCATCACACTGGCACCGATCGCGACTGCTGGATTGAAGGCACCGCCGGAGATCGAGCCGACAGAAAATGCGCCGATCAGCACGGTAAAACCGATCGCCAAGCCGTAAAACGAATTGCCCGCCGTAGCCTTTGACGTGGCGACGTTCAGGACGACATACGCCAGTGCAAAGGTGAATAGAAACTCGGCGACCAGAGCTTTGCCAATGTCGGCCGGGGGACTCGCCGATTTGGCGACGCCACCCGTCAGATAGATCGCGACGCCACTTGCCAGAATTGCTCCCAAGACCTGAGCGAACCAGTAAGGGATCACTTCCGATTTGGGATGGCGACCTCGAATAGCGACTGCCAGCGTCACCGCGGGATTGTAGTGGCCCCCTGAAATATGACCCCCTGCGAAAATCATCACCATCAACGCCGAACCGATCGCCAGTGGAGGAATGATCCCCTTGCCCGGATCCGCCGAAAGGATGACCGTGCATCCGATCGTGAGCACAAAAAAGAAAGTTCCAATCGCTTCGGTCAGTAGTTTTCGGACGAGCATACTTATCTCACATTGGCTTCAAAAGGGTGAGGGAGCATAGCGGAATGCACGTCATCGTGAAGGACGCGATACAGGAAGTCTGTGAATCATTTGTAATCGGGTCAATAACTTCTCAATGCGATCCGAAAGAAAACCACGTTTTAGTTGCCGACGACCGGATTGTTCATCCAATCCGGTGCTGAAACCCTTGAGTTGCAATGAATCGCAAAGACGCTGCTATTGGATGGCGCAATGAGATTGACTGAAGTGAGGCAATTCAACGAATTTCTCGTGAAGAAGGGACAGACTTCGACGAAGGTGCTCCTTTCCCAACGCGGGACGGTCGCAGGATGCAGATCGATCAAAGTGGGCGATTACGTACCGGCTACGGCAATCGTGCCGACCTTCGATAGCAATTCGTCCGGCCTGCGGATTCGCCTCGCCGGTGAAAAGACCACTTGCCACTTCGGACATAGATCCTTACTCGCACGACGCTTGCCTTAACGCGGCTGCACGCTCGCGACACTCTTGAAACTCGGATGTGGCTGTTCTGTATCGCAGGGCACTGAGAAATGTGGCCGACATTGGCGGTCCGGCATGCGCAATGCCTTGCACAGTCCGTCAGATCAAATAGTTGTCAGTCCACACCTCACGATGGTCCGCTAGATGTCGGACGATTGCGCAAACTGAACGCGAGAGGAAACCAAGTGCAACGTTGTAAAGTTCTTCTCGTCGCGCTGCAGGCGATCGTTGTCTGCGCGGGATGTCGCTTCGAAGAAGAAGGGACCGGTCCTGGTAAGCGGTCGCAAGTGCTCGCGCTGCGACTGCAGGAGGCTTGATCGGCTTAGGCCTGACAGCGATTGGATATGGATTAAGATTCCAGGCGTACGGCCCTGATGTCATTAATCCAAATAGCCATCAGCAATATGGCCTGCCGTCACTACTGTTGATTCTCATCGTATTGCTGATCGGTTCGCTAGTGGGAATCGGGATCGCGTTTCTCGGCCTCGCCTATCACCACGAACGACGATACTACGAGCGAGATCGCGGCGTGACAAAAGATCTAAGCGGTCTTCCCGACTAGCAAGCCGCATCCAAGTAGCGTGGAGTCCTTTCCCTAACGCGGCACGACGAAAGGCATACCGCCAATCAATCGGGACATGGCAGGTCGCCTATTGGGTGACCATTGGCTCAACTATTGCCGACTCTTTCCGTTTTGGTCAACATCTCGCACAGATCATATTACTGCGAGGTCCAAGTATGGCACGACCGGAACTGACGCCGCAAGAAACCTATTTGCTGAACGCCATAAAAGCGCACGCGGAGTCCGTTTCGAACGTCGGGTTGTGGAGTTTTCTCATCGCCACAGGTGTGATCGCCCTGTTGGGTGCTTATCTCAACGCCATGCCGATCGTGTTCATCGCCTTTTGTATCGTCGTCGGATTTCGGATCTTCGAAGAGCGGAATCATCTTCGTTGGGCGCCGCACTGGCGATCACTAGTCGAAAAGCTTGGAGCATGCTTGCGGCGGAACAGTTGTTGAGGCCACGCCAGAGGTCGCCAATGGGATCGCGCTCACGCGGTGTACGGACTGCCAGGGTGTGGTCTCCAAAAACGCGCAGGCGTGCCCGCATTGCGGATGCCCCATCGTTAGTTAGAGATTGAAAATTGAAAATGGCGATGAATCACGTCCCCTACTACTTCAAACCGAGAGGACGTATCACAATCGCGGGCTGCCGAGTCACTTGACTGCAATAGCGTGAATACGTAACCGTGGTCGCTTGAGCCGCATCTTACGTACCACCAACGGGGAGGATTCCATGGCCGGAGTTGGAACACAAAAGGTTTTCGAGAACGACCGCGTCCTGGTCTGGCATCTTGATCTGGAACCGGGTGAGCGGGGTGCGACGCACACCCATAAGCTCGACTATGTTGTTCGCATCCTTTCGGGATCGACGTTGGAAGTCTTTGGCCCGAAGGGAGAGTTGCTTGATACCGTCGAACTGGAATCCGGCGGAGCCGTTGCCTTCCGCGTCGAAGGTGATCAAATCGTGGCGGACCGGCAGGGTTATCCTGCCGTACCGGTCACACACAGCGCACGAAATATCGGTACAACCACCTTCAGAGAAGTGCTCATCGAATTCAAGAAATCGCCTGCAGGCCCCCTTTCGGATTCCTGAGCTTTTCCTGAAGTCCACAATCTATAGAGTCTTGGTGGCCGTTCTCGGACCTCGACGAAACTATCGATTCGGAGGTTTACTGCGAGTTCGACTGCAGCATGACAGTTGTCTAAAATTTGACAGTGTCGTGCAGCGACGTTAAAGTTCCGTGCGCTTCAGTAATCAGTCCGTTCCGATAAAACTGCGTTACAATGGTTGGAAGTTATGATGCGAGCAGTTCGTCTGGCAATGGTGTCCGTCGTGATAGGCATGATCGGTTTGTCGCTGATCAAGGCGGCCGAGATCAAATCTCCCCGCGTCGGTCCGCGCGCTCCCGACGGCCAGCCGATTAAGGCAACCACGGGTGACGCTTCTCAAGGTCCAGCACAGGGACTCGCCGCTCCTGCTGCAAAGAAAACCGAGACTGCGGTTTTCGCCGGGGGATGTTTCTGGTGTACCGAGTTTGCATTTGAGCAGGTCGCGGGTGTCGTCGAAGTCGAGAGTGGTTACTGCGGCGGAACCAAGGCCACGGCGAATTACGACCGTGTTCACCTCGGAACAACCGCCCATGCCGAGGCGATCCGTGTGACCTACGACACGAACAAGGTGTCGTACGAAGACTTGCTTGCCGTGTTCTTCGATGCACACGATCCGACTCAATTGAATCGGCAAGGTGAAGGTGATGTCGGTCGCCAATATCGATCCGCGATCTTCTTTGCGGACGACGAACAGAAGAAACTGGCCGAAGCCAAGATTGCCGATTTGGAAGCGAAAAAAGTCCACAAGAAACGCATCGTCACCAAACTAGAACCGCTAAAAGAATTCTATCCCGCCGAGGCCTATCATCAGGACTTTGCGCGAAGGAATCCGTATCTGCCCTACATTCAAGCCCACTCGATTCCAAAGGCGATGCAGGTGCGAACCAAGCATCCCGAGCTGATCCGAAACGGGAATTGATCGCAGGATGATTCGCGACCTATCCTGATTCCATATTCGGGATGAATCTGCTCAACGTTGGCGGTGATCAGTTCATTGATCGTACGTCATTGAGACCACTCGGTCGGCTGCCGCACCCAACGGTGGTGTGCAAGTTCCTCAAGCAGTCCTGCCGGCAATGGACCGGCGTCACTGGCGGCCATGTTGGCGTCGACATTTCGCACCGATCGCATGCCGGGAATCACAGTCCCCCCACTCGAGTCGGAAAGTGAAAACCGCAACGCCATCTCGGCCATGGCCATTCCAGTCGGAACGAGTGGCCGCAGCGCCTCCGCTCGGTCCACACTGGCGTTCAAGTTCTCTGGCACGAAGTAACTGCTGCGCCAATCGCTGGCAGGCCACTTTGATGACTTCGTCAATGTTCCCGTCAGGGTTCCTTCGTCGAAGGGAACGCGTGCAATCACTCCCACATCGTGCTGTCGGCACGCCGGGAAGAGTTCGTCCTGGGGGTTCTGATCGAAGAGGTTGTAGATGACCTGCACACAATCAATCAGCCCGCTTTTCACCGCGGCGACCCCGTTCCACGGCTCCCAACGATTCAAGCTGATCCCGATGGCGTGAAACAAGCCTTGCGACTTGAGATCGCTCAGCTTGTGATACCACCGGTCGTCGTTCAGCCAGCTGTCTTCCCAGGTGTGAAGTTGCATCAAGTCGAACGAAGGCAACCCGGCGTTTCGCAGGCTGGCAGTGACGTATTCTTCAATATGATCCGGCGGAAAGCAGTCCTCCACGGAATACTCGCGGCGACTGGGCCACTTGAAATTCTTCGGCGGAATCTTGGTCGCGGTGTAAAGCTTCTGATCGGGAAAATCGCGGACAAGTTCACCAAGGATCGCTTCGCTTTTGCCAGCCCCATACCCCCACGCGGTGTCGAAAAAGTTGCAGCCGAGGGCGACCGAGCGACGCAGAGCTCGATTCACTTCATCGAGATCCGAGCCGGTCCAGCCAGCCATCCCCCACATGCCATAGCCAACGTCACTCACTTGCCAATTTGTTCGTCCCAACCGACGGTATTTCATGGATCGAGTCCGCTCCAGTGATTCTGCCTGATGCTGTTCTAGACGACGATCTTGATAACTCACATCGTGCTTCGTGTCTAGGACCGAATCAAAGTGAATGCGAGTATCACTTCGCTAAGTCTGACAGCTTCGGGTTGTGCCAGGTACCGTCTGCCGCAATCAGCTCGTCAGCTTCTTTTGGTCCCCATGTTCCACGTCGATAGGGACGGCATGCGTGGTGAGATTCCAGCACGGGCTCGACGACAGCCCAGGCAGCTTCGACAGCATCCTCTCGAGTGAAGAGGGCGTCGTCCCCAGCCATCGCATCACTCAACAGTCGTTCGTATGGCGATTCTTCGCCACTCTGTTCTTCGACCATGTAGAGTTCTTCCTGATCCCCGACAAACTGTCTCCCTTTTCGCTTCACGCGAGCCGCAATTGCGATCGCCGAATTGGGGGCCAGACGGAACCGCAGATAGTTGGCTGGGCTGGTCTCTGGCGCGGAGTCTTCAAACAAGTCCTGCGGGGGCGGCTTCAATTCGACGAGGACTTCGTGCGCGCTCTCCGGTAGGCATTTGCCGGATCGCAGGTACCACGGGACACCTTTCCAACGCCACGAGTCGATGTACAGTCGCAGTGCGCAAAACGTCTCGACGTCAGAGTTCTTCGCCACATTCGGCTCTTTTCGATAGCCCACGTACTGGCCTCGAACAAGATCATCAGGCTGCAATGGACGCATCGCCTGAAAGACCTTGGCTTTTTCAATGTGCACAGCTCCGTATTCCCGAACAGCAGGTGGTTCCATTGCCAGTAAGGCAACGACCTGAAACAGGTGGTTCTGAACTACATCACGCAAACAACCGGCAGACTCGTAAAACGCACCCCGATTCTTGACCCCGAAATTCTCAGACAAAGTGATCTGCACACTGGAGACGTAGTTGCGGTTCCAGATCGGCTCCAGAAACGAATTGGCGAAACGAAAGTACAAGATGTTCATGATCGCTTCTTTCCCCAGGAAATGGTCGATCCGATAGATCGAATCTTCTGGAAACACAGCGTGTGCGACTTTATTTAGTTCCTGAGCCGAGGCTAAATCGCGACCGAACGGTTTTTCGACGATGACCCGTGCCCCCTTCGCCAAGCCTGCGGTACCAAGTCCGGTGATCACTGTCGGGAAGAGCACAGGAGGGATCGCAAGATAGTGTGCCGGACGTCGAGCTGTACCGAGGGCCTCTTTAATCTTCGCGAACGTGTCGGGCTCGTTGTAGTCCCCACTCACGTATCCCAGCAGCGATGTCAGATCGTGGAATACCCGCTTGTTATCAATCCCCCCTGATTGCTCGAGACTGTCTTTGACGCGATCCTTCAGATCCGCGAGGCTCCAGTCTGGCGCCGCGACGCCGATGATCGGAACCTTCAGTGCGCCACGTTTCACCATCGCATACAGTGCAGGGAAGATCATCTTATGGGCGAGATCGCCGGTCACACCAAAAACGACCAGTGCGTCTGAGTGTTGAGCTGTCATCAAATCTCTCCGTCCCTTTTGGGATGCAGCCACATTGATCGCCTTGGAGGGGGCCTCGCCACCTCGAAATCGTCATGCGAACGATAGCGATCGAAAAACGAGGAACTCAGGACGGCGGCAGGACCGATCGATCAATCGTTGCGATAGAAGCTCAGCATTGCCCGGAATACAGAATCAGTCCAGTCTGTCTCGACAGATCCACCACTATGATGGGAAGCGGAAGTAGGACTGGCGAACCGTTCAGCGATCCGACTCTCATCAATAGGCGGTCTGCGACGGGCGGAAAAGAGTCCGCAATCTGCTCTTGGGAGTTGCTCGGTAGCCTGTTGGCAGTGCTGTCTGAGGGACCGCTGATAACTGCTCTGGAGGAGGAGATGGAGGCGGCAGGGGCGGTGGTGGCGGCAACAGACTTTCACTGGGAGCGGGCAGAACTGGCTGTGACTGCTGAGACTGGCGAAGCTGAAGCAGATTTCTGAGCATGACATGCGACTGCGAATTGCTGACCACTGTGAAGTGGTTGTACTCCGTCATCCACTGCAAATCGCCATTGGCGCGTGAGTCCAGGTTGAGCAAGTTCGTCTGAGAGTTAGTGGCTTGAACGGGAACGCCACGGAACACCGGGATCCAATCGGTAGCGGGACGCGATTCGTAGATATTGACGCAATAATCGACATTGTTTGGCACGGCGGTGCCAAGTGTCGATTCAATCAGGACCAACGTCGATACGGGAACCCCGCGTTCGCCAAGCAGTCGACTCATTCGGCAGGCGTAATCTGCT
Organism: Schlesneria sp.; assembly: GCA_028291515.1. Taxonomy (GTDB): domain Bacteria; phylum Planctomycetota; class Planctomycetia; order Planctomycetales; family Planctomycetaceae; genus Schlesneria. The sequence goes on along the minus strand of JAQGHU010000103.1, from coordinate 91,088 downwards.
CCAGAGCTATAACCGATGATCGTCACGGGGCCAGATCGCTGGCCAGCAAGGTATTGATCCGCAATCGACCGCGCGTGGATCGAATGAGTGACCCCCATGATTACGCGCGGTGAGAAACCATGATCCGAAAGCTCTTGGGAGAGCGCGGAGACGCCAGGCCAGTAGCCGGCACCGCCGCGGATCAGGACAACTTCGGGTCGCCCATCTTGCGCAGTCGCCACCGCGCTAATGATCAGCCAGCAGTAAACAATCAGAGGGCACGAGAATCGAAACATAACGCTCTAATCCTGCAGGGCGCAATCGTCCCTGCGGTTACTTTCCCGAATACCTACGTTACGAGAAACGGCTTGTTCCGAAAAATTCGACTGTATGGAGTGGCAATGCCTCAGCGCACGACGAAGTCTTCGGATTTCGCCTGAGTTCGCAGGCTCGTTACCTCTGTCATTGAGGATTACAACGCCCTGAAACAGGCACTGAACCCCGCGAATCGGCAGTTTCCGCCGATCCATCATCGGAAGTATCGACGGCGACTCTACAGCGGTAATGGGAATCCGACGTGACTGGTTCCAAAATTCAGTCCACGAAAAACGCTTGGAACAACAAGGAGTTGAAAAACCACTCCGCAGTGGATAACTCTTGACCGACAGTGTGACACTGACGCCGCAGCAAGTAGAATTGCAAGCTGCGAAAACTGCGTCTCTTCTCTTGTTCATAGCGAGCAACATGGATTCGAAATACGCGCTGGTGGAAACGGCCAATATTCTCTCACCGGCCATGCTCGTTTATCGCGAAGTCGTGGATCGCAATCTGCGAAAGATGATCGCGATGGCAGGCAACCTGAAACGTCTGCGACCGCACTGCAAAACGCATAAGATGCCCGCGGTGACCAGGATCGAACTGGCCTTGGGAATCAGCAAACATAAGTGTGCCACGTTCGCCGAAGCCGAGATGCTCGCCGACTGTGGTGTGAAGGATATTTTCCTCGCCTACAATCTTGTCGGTCCCAACATTGGTCGCGCCGTCAAGTTCTTGAAGAAGTACCCCGATGTGGCTCTGTCTGTCACCGCAGACGACTCGCAGATGATCGCCGAATTGAGCGATGCCATGGTCGCCGCGGGAACATCGATCCAGGTGTTGCTCGACATCGACCCGGGTCTGCATCGGACCGGTGTGCTGCCCGGGCCCCAGGCAACGGAACTCTATCAGCAGATCATAGACGCTCCAGGACTGCAACCGGGAGGTTTTCATTTGTATGACGGTCACAACCACCAGACCAACCTTGCCGAACGGACTGCTGCCGTGATGGCGGGCTGGAACGGCGCGGCCAAACTTCGTGATGAATTTGTCCGCCGCGGTTGGCCGGTCCCTCGCATCGTTTGCGGTGGAACGGGATCATTTCCCGTCTTCGCAAAATTGTCAGACCCGGCCATTGAACTGGCACCGGGAACCTGCGTCTTCCACGATTCGGGATACGGAGCAGCTTTCCCCGACATGGATTTCGAACCAGCCGTGTTGATGCTGACTCGGGTCATCAGCCGTCCGGCACCAGATCGAGTCACCTGCGATTTGGGAAACAAATCTGTGGCGTCGGATCCTCCGAAAGGACAACGAGTCGTCTTTCCAGATCTGCCGAATGCTGAACAAGTGCTGCACAATGAAGAGCACATCGTCCTGCAGACGCCACTTGCAGAACGATACAAGCCGGGTGACGAGTTGCTCGCGATTCCCAAGCATGTCTGCCCAACGTCAGCTCTTCACAAGCAGGCGTATGTGATTGAAGGGGGACGTGTCGTCGAGATGTGGGATGTCACCGCTCGTGATCGGTTCATCACGATATGATTCGCAAAACACGTCGTGGTATTGCTCTACAAGTCGCCAACAGAGACGAAAGGCAAGGAGGCACCATGTTGTGGAGAACCTGGATCGTCCTCGGTCTCTTTTCGTTCGCCGTCGGTTGCGAACAAACATCGAGCACCGCGCCATCAAAAAAAGAGCTGCCTTCCAGTGATGCGAAGCAAAAGAGTGGTCCATCGCGTGACGATCGTCCGCAGGAAACGCTGACGGAAGATTTAGAAGATCGATCGCTGACCACCGATCAATACGTCAAGCTTGGGTTTCCCAAGTGCGACCGCCCCTGGAGCAGTGCGGACATGTCTCGCGCGGCAAAGGTGCTGACGGAAATCGCGAAACGCGATCCTCGGGAATTGCCCCGGTATGAAAGCGCCAAGTCCGGTGAAGTCTTCGCGCGTATCACCAGCGATGAGAACCTGGACTCGATCAGAAAGAAGTCGTGGCCGATCAGTGTTCGGACCGGATTCGCACTGCAGTACCTGCACGCCGCAACGTCTATCGGAAAACTCTATGGTGCCGCCGCCATCGAACAGAAAGCGGCCAGCGACGAGACGACTGAGATCCTCGGCCTGACTCTTCGCATTGCGGTTGTCCTGAAAGACCTGTCCGATGAAGTGCTTCCGACGCTCGATCAGAACGATCCCACGTACGCGGTTCGCGTCAAAGGACTGAAGCAGATGACAGCGGGTCTGGGCCCCGTGTTGCAGGGTTTGATGACTCAAGCACTCACCACCAAGAAGCTGAAACCGGAAACACGAATTCGAATGTTGGAATATCTGGACAAGACCCTTCCCACTCTTGTGAAAGTGCTTCCGACAAAAGCTCGAGAAGACGTGCGAGCGAAACTGAAAACGCTGAGCGAAAGACCGGAATTCGCCGAACATCAGCAAGACTTCCGGCCTCTGTTGGAAAAGATCAGCCAGTCTCTTGAGGAACCGACGCCGAATGAATCCGACCGCTGAAAACAAGCCACCCTTTGCCCGAGTCTCTACGGGAATCGCGGAACTGGATCGAATGCTGGGTGGAGGCCTGTTGCCGGGCACGCTGACTGTTGTCATGGGAGCCACCGGCATCGGCAAGACTCAGCTTGGCCTGCAGTTCGCCGCCGCCGGGAAATCTCAAGAAGGCCAAACCGGGGTCGTCTTCGACATGACCTCTCGGGGTGACGGGCAGAACCATCTTGAATACGCCCGCCGCATGTTTGATTGGAACATGAAGCAGCGTCAGGTTGATGAACCGCACGCACCCGACGATATCTGGTATCGGGAGCGGATACGCTCGGACTATTTTCATATCTTCGAACGGTCCGGTCGAAGGGTTTCCATTCAGGATCTTGGCCACGACCAATGGCAAGAGTGGAAGATCGAACTGAATCGAAAACTGGATCAGGCAATCGCCTTTTTCTACGGAAATTTCGTGCATGGCGTCCGTCGCTGTGTGATTGACGGCGTCGAGCCGACCGAGCGGGCCAGTGATTCGTTTCAGTTCCACGTTTTCGACTACATTTACCACCAGATTTTGCACAAGGATGCCGATTGGGTTGCGCGTGATTTGTTCCGCATCAACTTCCGAGCTAACGAGGCCGAAGTCCAGAAACACGTCTACGATCACCGTCAGATTGCGACTCTGTTGCTGTACACCTCACATGAGGTGCTGCTGGATGAATTGCTCTGTCGGCCGATCGAAAGCGGTGACGAACTGTCGAACGCGAATACCATCATCCTGATGGGCAAAGTTCGCGACGGCTTGAAGATGCGGCGAGCCCTGCATGTCGCAAAACATCGGGGCAGCGCGTGCGACGACGGGATCGTGCCATTTGAAATCACAGAGACGGGATTGGTACTCAGTCACGCGTGAATCAAAGTGGGGATGGCGTTACATCCCGAATTCTAGACCAACGATGTTAAACCCTGCGGGGTGTGGAGGTTCGAAAGAAACGATCCATCAAAAACGATTGAAGTCTGATTCCCTTCTTTGCCGAAGCGTGTGAGTGAGCCGACACAAATGATTTGGTCGCTTTTCATTTCTCGCCGAGGCAGCGGAGGCTGCGATGCAATTTGCCATGCCTGCCGCTTCGGCAGAAAAAAGCTGCCCGCTGGCGCGATTGCTTGGCTGGGATACGCTGCGAGGCCTCGCAGCATTCCTGGTCGTCTTGCTTCATGCTGGCATCCCTTACATGGTGAGTCCCTTTCCGCACCTGGTGTGGCCGGCGCGGGACGCCGATCCCTCGATGACGGTCGACGCAGTTGTCTGGTGTGCCGAATGTTTCATCATGCCGCTCTTCTTCGTGATGGGGGGCTTCTTTTCCCAAGGCCTTCTCAGTTCTCGCGGTAAGCGGAAATTTCTGGTCGGCCGGACAAAAAGGCTGCTGTTGACTCAACTCGCCGCGGGAATCGTCATCCTCCCCGCCTGCCTGCTCATCTGGACCTTGGGCTGGATTGGAGACGGGATCTTGACGCCTTCTCAGGTGCTTCAACTCGGATTTCCTGCAGAAATCTGGAATGATCTGTGGGGCAACAGCCATCTCTGGTTTCTCCAGTACCTTTACGTTTATTGCCTAGGTCTCTGCGGGATTAGTTGGCTGCGAATGCGACTTAGATCGGCAGACTGCAGTGGACCGATTCGAGACCCGCGCTTTGTCTGTTGCGTCGACGCGATCTTGGGATCAGTGTGGAAGCCGCTGTTGCCGACAATTCCGTGCGCGATGATCCTGTACTACGACCCTCGGATCGTACTCGGATTCTACCAGACGTTCCTACCAGTCGTGTCGAAGCTCACCTACTACTGGATCTACTTCTTCGTCGGAGCCTGCATCTACCGCCATCGCACGAAGCTGCACTTGCACGCACGCTACGGGTGGTCGTACCTCATCCTCAGCGGCCTGATTTTCAGCGTCACACTCCCATTGATTCGCGAGCACCTGAGTCCGCATTCAACAGGCGAGAACCGTCTCCTTCTCGCGGGCCTGCTCTCCCTCTTCGCCTGGGTGACAACCTTCGGCTTGCTGGCTGTGTTCTTGAATCTTCAGCTCGACACCAGGGCCACACGCTATTTTGCTGAAGCCTCCTTCTGGGTCTATCTCATTCATCTGCCGCTGGTCGTTCTCACGCAGATTGCGATCGTTCAGCTCCCCGTCGTGACCGTAGGGAAATATGCGATTGTGTTTGCAGTGACAATGATCCTGTCACTTGCCAGCTATCAGGTGTTTGTGCGCAACCGATGGTTGGGCGAGTTTTTGAACGGCCAGTGTCGAGTTAAGGTGCCTCAATTCAGCGATCCGACACCGATTTTTGCACAGCCAATCGGCGCCGTGATGCTGACAACACCTCTGCAACCCTCCTTCGACCTGAAGAAGGCTGGCTGAACGCGTCGCTTGCTCGTTATCTGATCTTGCGAGTTCGCTGCTCCAATATGGCGCCCGAGAGTGCTCGTTTTGGATTTCAGCTCGGGTGCCACGGACTCACCGCCTTCCGGGTGGCCGTGTCTTCGTTCAGAACACGGCCATATCGAGGACTAAAGTCTCTGACGAGCAGTCTTGCGAACGTTGATTCAGCTTGCAGGTGGATTCGGCACAGGGGCGGCAGGTGCCGCGGTCGCCGCAGAAGGCACATCGTCCTGTGTCTGGAACAGTCCCATTCCGCTGCCCGAAGCCTTAAACTTGTAGTGGGCCGAGATCAGCGAATATCGCAGAGCCATTTGTCCGTTGTTCGTCGGCGGAAATTCGATTGTCCACAGACGGTCGTTAACAAATCGCTGCGATTCACCAGGTTTCAGAGTAAACGGCTGACCATTTAACGTGTACTGAATCCCGGTCGGGGCGTCAGCAGCAACAAATAGCACAACCTCTCCTCCATCGGGCGCAGGGACGTTCGACACCGTCGAGACTGTGTACTGCTGCGTCGCGTAGGCTGGATAACCTTGAACCTGCGGGCTGTAGTACCCTTGTCGGTTGTACCAGTAAGGCGAGTTGTAGCCGTAACCGCCACCATAGCCGTAGTTTCCATAACCTAAACCATAGCCCAGGCCGTATCCAAGCCCATAACCTCCACCGTAGTAGCCGCCTCCGCCGTAGCCTCCCCCGCCATGGTGGTATCCGCCGCCACCCATGTGGCCGCCTCCTCCCATATGCCCGCCACCGCTATGGCCACCTCCACCATGCCCTCCTCCGCCACCATGTCCCCCGCCCCCGCCGTGAGCAAACGCCACCTGCCCCATCAACCCTGCGACAAGGCACCCAAGCACCGCGATCCAGGAAGCCCGCTTGAATTGAGCCATGATCTCACCCACCTTCCAAAGACTGCCAATCAGGTATTGAAACCGATACAAGCATACACTCGAAATCTTCGAGTGCATGAAGGGTTTCATCTGGCACTTTAGATGCGTCCAGTCTCCTGGACAAGATGCGCTTTGATCAGCTTGCGGGAGAGTAACCTATAACACGACGTGGACCAGCATCATGTCGTGCCATTCCAGCGCCCAGTCGCTGCTGCCAACCAGAACGAGCTTGCTGCCGGAATCGAGCAGATTCTGCTCGCGCCCCAGCTTCGTCACAAAGGCCAGCAATTCCTTCGGTGCCCAGGCGACAGCCGGGGTCTCGACAGGGACGACACCCCAAAACAGGCACATCCGGCGAGCCACTTCGGGACGGTCGGTCAGCGCGATAATTGGCACGTGAGGACGCTGCTTCGAGATCGCCATGGCGGTCTTGCCACCCGCCGTCGCGGCGACGATCACGTCGGCACCCAGGTGACTGGCAGCCGTGGCAGCCCCGTGAGTCACCGCTTCGGTGATCGCGGTTGCCCGGTTGCGAGGCAAACTGCGCGGGTCTGTCGGAGTCAATCTTGGTTCGAGCAGTCGCTCTGCTTCTCGAACGATACGACTCATCATCGCCACCGCTTCGACAGGATAATCGCCCGCGGCCGTTTCGCCAGACAGCATTACGGCATCGGTTCCGTCCAGCACCGCATTAAACACGTCGCTCGCTTCGGCACGAGTCGGCAATTCATTTTTCTGCATCGAGTCGAGCATCTGCGTTGCTGTAATCACAGGCGTTCGATGCTCGTTACACAGGCGGATGATTCGCTTCTGTAGACCGGGAACGCGATAAATGTCTGTTTCGACACCCAGATCGCCGCGAGCGACCATCACGGCGTCTGCTTCCGCGATGATGGCCTCAAGATCAGCGATCGCTTCTGCCTTCTCGATCTTGGCCACGATCCATGGCGGCGTCTTCGTCGGGTGTTGACTGATCACCTGACGCAGTAATTTCAGATCGTCGACCCGGCGCACGAAACTCAGACCGATGTAGTCGATCCCGTGATCCAAGGCCCATTGCAGGTCGAGACGATCCTTGTCCGTCAAACTGGGAGTACTCAACGCGACTCCGGGGAGGTTAACCCCTTGGCGGCTACGGATCAATCCGGGCTGCAGGACCTCGCACAGGACTCGTCCGGCCGTGGCATTCTGTTCCATCACGCGCAAGGAAACGGTGCCGTCGGCCAGCAGCACGCGATCATTGGGCCGCAGATCATCGATCAGCGGTTCATAGGTGCAGGTCAATTGGGGCGGAATCATGTCCGTGCGAGCCTCCATCGAGGCGCGAACAAATTCAACCGTCGTTCCATGACGCAGGCGCACCCCTTCTTCGGGCAACATCCCCAATCGAATTTTTGGGCCGGACAGGTCGCCCAGAATTCCGATCGGCCGGCCGATCTCTTGCGACAATGACCGGATCCACTCGACGATCTGCGCGAACCATTCGTAGTTGCCGTGCGCAAAGTTCAAACGGACAACATCGACACCGGCGCTCAGCAGTTCGGCCAACTTCTCACGCGAGCCCGAAGCGGGGCCAACCGTCGCCACAATCTTTGTTTTGACAAGCGGGCCCTCTTTGTATTGCGATGCTGAATCCATTGACGTCATCCCTTCAATCGAGGCCTAAAAGAGCTGTCGTCGTTTTCACCGAGTGTTGGGCGAGGACGCCAAAACAGTCCACTCGGCGCGAAGGACGTGCGCACTACCCACATCGGAAGGTCTTGGAAGCAATCCAAATGCCGATTTCAGGTATTCACAGAAATGTAACAAGGTCGGCCTATCGACTTGCGTCGATTTTGGCGTTGAAGAGCTTCCCGTTGATCGGTTTCACTGCTTCGCCGTGCTTGGCGATCGGCAGCTTGGCAGTGAGTTTAATATTCTTGGGTGGCAAACATCCATCCTCGTTGCAGACCTGATAATTGACAATGATCTCCATGTCTTCCGTCAAGCCACCAGCTTCCTTGGGGATTTCCAGAGTTCCGCGAATGTGAACTTCCCCTTCATGGACGAACGCATCTTCGTCGGAGCCCTTAAAGCGGAAGGCGGTCCCTTTCGGATATTTCACATCAACAAGTTGCACCTTGTTCTTGGACTTCCAATTCACTTTGACAGGAATCAAATAATCAGGCATCGGTGGATTCGCATTCACGTGCCATCCTTTGGCAATATTCAAGACCACGACGACCTGACACGAACTGCCTGCGGGAAGCTTGTCGACTGACAAAAATGCCTGGGCCTTTACGTTCTCGTCCTTCTTGGGTGCCTCTTCCTTTTGATTCGATGCCTGAATCAATGGCGAATCGCCAGTAGGAGGGGTTTTGCCGCCAGCCTGCGCTACCGTTTTCGGAACGGGAACGGCAGATTGTCCTTTCGACTCTTCAACGGGCATCATCTCTGCGATCGCCAGCGCCAACACGGTCAACCCGCGCGGGTTCTGATCGAGATTGGACGCAAAAAAATCGGCGATCGTTCTGGCCTCGTCCTGATACCGCTTCTCACCTGTCAGCTTCGCCAACTTTGTGAGGTTGCGCGCACTGACGCTGTTGCCCGCAGGCAGCACTCCGTCGTAACAGTTCTTGGTCCTCGCCAGCAATTCTTCGTGATCGTGAGAAGTGAAGAAGAACGCCCCGCCCGCTTCGTCGCGGAACAGCTTCAACTGATCGTCTTGCAACTGCTTCGCTGCCCGCAACCATTTCACGTCGTTCGTCGCATCGTGAAGCGCCAGCAGCCCATCGATGACGAACGCATAGTCATCCAGGTAAGCATTCAGCCGCGATTGGCCCGCCGTGTAGGTGTGTAGCAAGCGGCCTTGCTGATCACGAAGGTTGCCCATCACAAACAGCGCCGCCTTTTCCGCAGTCCGGATGAACTCCGGTTGTTGGAGTGACGCGCCTGCTCGAGCAAACGCACCAATCATCAGCCCGTTCCAGCCCACCAGGACTTTCTCGTCGCGCAGCAACTTTGGTCGCTGATTGCGGACGAGCAACAGTTTTTGCCGAGATGCCGCAAACTCATCCGACTGTGAAGTGCTGCCAATCGCGATATCGCGAGCGGGACCAGGCAATTGCTTTGATGAAAGCCTTAAGACATTTCCATGCTCGAAGTCAGAGAGCTCTTTGACATGATATGCCTCTTTGAAAGCGGGGGCCGCATCGCCCAGGATCTTGTCGATATCGTGTGCCTCCCAAACGTAGACCTCTCCTTCGATCCCATTTGTCTCGGCATCCAGAGCGGAATAGAAGCCGCCATCGTTTGAGGTCAGTTCACGTTCGACGAACTGCAGGATCTCTTCGGCAACCTGCTTGTACAGCTTGTTTTGAGTGGCCGCGTAGGCACCGACATAGACGTCGACCAGTTGAGCCTGGTCATACAACATCTTTTCGAAGTGCGGAACCTGCCATTGTCGATCCACCGAATAGCGATGGAATCCACCACCGACATGATCGCGAATGCCGCCACAGGCCATTTGCATCATTGTCAGATCAAGTAGCTGCGCCGCTTCCGGATTGGGTTGACGCTTAAGCATCTCTTGCACGAACAACAGCTTAGCGGGCGTCGGAAACTTGGGGCCCTTGGTTCGCTGCGGGTTGAAGTCGACGCCGCCGAAATCGGGATCCACACTACTGACCACGGAATCGAATGATTTCTGAACCAGAGCCAGACTCGCGTCGACAGGCTTCAACGACATCTTGGGGCGCATCACGCGGCGAGTTTCGCTTGCCAGGATCTCGGCATTCCCCTCCATCTGCTCTTTCTTATTGGCCCAGAGATCGATCAGACGCTCGAGAACGGTCGGGAAGCCAGTCGCTCCGTCCGTGTCCTCTGGAGGGAAGTATGTCCCTCCAGCCAGCGGCTTTCCTTCCGGAGTTAAAAACATCGACAGCGGCCAGCCGCCACTCGACGGGGCGCCGATGGCCTGGTAATAGACCTGCAGCGCTGTCATATAGACATCATCAATGTCAGGCCGTTCTTCGCGATCGACCTTGATGCAGACAAAGTTCTCATTCAACGTTTTCGCAATGGCCTCGTTCATGAAGACCTTGCGTTCCATGACGTGGCACCAATAGCAACTGCTATAGCCCACGGATAGGAAAATCATTTTCCCTTCTTTGCGAGCCTTCTCCAGGGCCTCGGGCCCCCAGGCGTACCAATCGACCGGGTTGTGTGCGTGCAGCAGCAGATAGGGGCTGGTTTCGCGTGCTAACCGGTTGGCCTTGCCTTTCGGTTTCGCGGTTCCCTTGGCATCTTCGACTGCGCCCCCCTGTCGGGCAGCACATCCAACCAGGATCAATCCCACCGCGACGAGCGCAAGCAGGCGGGACGTTGCAAGTATTTTCATGGTGTCAGCTCCGTCTGTCAGCAAATTGCAGTTACCGCGCTTGATGAACAAGCCGGTCCACGGTGCCGCCATTCTAAATCCAAGTGGCGGCACGGGGAAGGCCGATGGCAACTGGATCGTCGCAGATAAGACCTGACCAGCCCTCAAGTTGCTACCAGAACTCGCACAAGACAGCTATTGTGCGAATGGCGGGTCGCTTCGTAAGTCGTGGTAAATATGTAATGCATTCAACGCAGAATCAAAACTCACCGCAAACTGCCAATGCGGCCAGCCAAAGCTCCCCGGCGAGCGAATCCCTTAAGAATTGGGACTGGATCGTTCACGGATATGCGGTATTTGCGATCGCCGTCGCGATGCCAATGTATGGCCGCCTGCAACAACGAACCCCGTATCTCATTTCACTGGATGCGATCAGTGTCGTCGTCTTCGTGGTGATTTGGTCGATTCTTGTGCCCGCGGCCTTGCTGTCAGTGATCTCACTCTGCCGACGCCGCAGCCCTCAACTTGGAATGGCTGCCCTCCAGGGACTCATCGCCGCATCAACACTCGTGATTGTACTCGGTATCTTCAGTCATCGGTCTCTTGACGGCGGATTCGGCTGGCTCATCCTGCTGAGTGGACTCGCTGTGGGTGGGATCATGTCGAATCGTTACCAATATTGGTCTTGGCTGCGATCGGTGATGACCGTCGCCGCCTTTGGTTCGTTATTGGCTCCCGTATCGCTGATTTTCGGTTATTGCCAGGCAACAGCCCGACCAATCATCTCCGAGAAGCTTTCCGTCGGCAATCCTGTCCCGATAGTGATGGTGGTGTTTGACTGTTTCAGTGGCACCAGCTTGATGGATGCGAAGCGACACGTTGATCGAGATCGCTATCCCAATTTCGCGGAATTAGCCAAGTCGTCAACCTGGTATCGAAACTGTAGTTCGGTCCATCCGCGGACCAACCGCGCGGTGCCGGCCATCCTTTCCGGCAAGCTGCCGGCAATTGGCGAACACTCGGCGAATTTGTTCACGTTGTTACAAGCCACCGATCGTTACCAACTCACTTCCTTTGAGCCCTTCACAGCCGAGTGTCCTCCCGATCTCTCGCGCGATCGAGTGCAGCCAAATCCCTGGACGCAATGGATCAGTCTTACCTATACGGTGGGAGCCGTCTTCTTACACGATCTCATTCCGCCAGATTTACCGTTAGAAACGCCTCATGTCCCGCGCACCTGGTTCGGGTTGGACCATATCAACGGTGCAGACCGCCAGCAGCTTCAGGGGCTCGTCAGGTACAGTTGGGATGTCCGCCGAGACATCCAGTTCGAGCACTTTCTTGATTGCCTGACCACAACTGACAAACCAAATGTGTGGTTCGGACACTTTGCGCTCCCGCATTTTCCGTGGAACTACCTGCCGTCCGGAGATCGATATCGTAAAGACCAGGGTCTGCGCCAGGAATGGGGCACAGAAGGCCCCCTGTCCGAAAGATGGGCAACCGACGAATTCCTGGTCCGCCAAGCTCAGCAACAACACCTACTGCAAACCGGCTATACCGACTTGCTGATCGGCCACCTGCTGCAACGCCTGCGAAGCCTGGATCTGTATGACCGCTGTCTGCTGATCGTGATGGCTGATCATGGGGTCTCGTTTCGTCCCGGGATGTCTGGTCGCGAACCGACAGACAAATCACTGGCAGAGATTATGAACGTCCCGTTGTTTATTAAGCTCCCTGGGCAGAAGGAAGGTGACATGGTCGACTTGAATGTCGAAACCACAGACATCCTTCCCACAGTCCTGGATGTCATTCAGTTGAAATCGTCGATCGCACTGAATGGACAGTCGGTGGTCTCCGATTTCTCCGAGCGACCAAAGAAAGTTTTCTACGATGACAATCGAACATTTGAAGTCGACGCGTCATTACAAGGGAGATATGAAGTACTGGGCGAACAACTGGCGATGTTCGGCACTGGTGAAGATCCGCTCCACATTTTCAAAATCGGTCCACACTCTGAACTGATCGGGCAGAATCTCGATCAGCTGAAGATCTCGACCAAATCGACAATTCAGATTCGGCCGATCAATTTTGCGAGAGAAGTTGCCTTCAGTCGCGAACAAGTCGTCCCCACTTATCCGGAAGCAAAGATCGAGGCTTCCAGCGCCACTGAACCCATTCGATTTGCCGTCGCAATCAACGATGTCATCTGGGGTACCACACAAACAAGCCGCCCCAAGTATCTCCACAACTACTGGAGATGCATGCTGCCCGAGTCGAGCTTTCATGATGGAACCAATACGGTTCGAATCTTCGAGATCAATGATCGCGACGGTGAATTAAAGTTGGCGGAGTGTTTCATTGGATCACCGGCTGAAGAACCGATACTTCCGTTTGAGTAGGATAGGTTGTCATGACCGATCTGGCCGCAGCTTTGAATCGTGATGGATACGTTGTGGCGCGAGGGGGCGTGCCGACAATGCTTGTGGCAGATCTGCAGAACCTGTGCCTCCAATCCCCAGAACGGTCTCAGGCAAAACGGCAGGGAAAGTCGCTCTATGGCGTCCGCCAACTGTTGAGTGCCGTGCCTGCACTGCGTGAAATCGTCGACCGCCCACCGTTTACGGGATTATCACACATCGTCATGGCCGAATCGGCCCGAGCGGTCAAAGGTGTCTTCTTCGACAAGACACCGTCCGCAAACTGGATGGTCCCGTGGCATCAGGATGTGACGATCAACGTGACAGAGCGGCGCGAGGTGACCGGCTTCGAAATGCGCCCCGTTCAAGATGGCATCGTCCACGCACTGCCGCCGGTTTCCCTGTCGGAAAATCTGTTAACACTGCGAATTCATCTGGACGATGCCGGCGCGGATCATGGCGCGTTGCGTGTCATTCCCCGATCGCATCTTGCTGGACGCTTGGAACCAGCAGAGATCCGAAAATGGATCGAGCGGGTTCCTGAAGTCGCCGTCTCGGTGCAGGCGGGTGACGTGATGCTGATGCGACCACTCTTGCTGCATGCGTCCTCCCCTTGTCAGTCGCCCGCGCATCGCCGTGTGGTGCATGTCGAATACGCTGCCGACGATTTGCCGGGCGGTTTGCGGTGGGCTGGTTGAATTGCCACGTTAACCCGTGTATCAACTCCTTTTCCAATTCGCGAACAATTCTCCCCATCGCCGCTACGAAGGTTGTCACCATGTTGATTGCCACCCTCCTGCTTGGTTCGTTGCTGGCTCAGGCGGACGAAGCCTTGTTTGTCGCCAAGCCACTCACTCAACCAGGGCAGTTCACCGCTGGCATTGAAGGTCCACAATGTGGCAAGGACGGATCGATCTACGTTGTCAACTTTGCCAAGGATCAGACGATTGGCAAGATCACTCCGGACGGCAAGGGAGAAGTGTTCGTCACATTGCCAGGGAAGAGCACAGGCAACGGCATCGTGTTTGACAAGCAGGGCCGGATGTATGTGGCGGATTATGTCGAACACAACGTCCTCCGTATCGATATGAAGACGAAGAAGATCGAAGTTTTCGCACACGAAGATTCGATGGCTCAGCCAAACGATCTGGCCATCGCGCCGAACGACACCTTGTACGCAAGTGACCCGGCCTGGCCGCAGAACTCAGGCCAGATCTGGAAAATTGATATCGCTGGCAAAGTCACCAAAGTCGTCGACGACATGGGGACGACGAACGGGGTCGAAGTCAGTCCCGATGGCAAATTGCTCTACGTCAACGAATCCGCACAACGAAACGTTTGGGTCTTCGACATCAAGGACGATGGAACACTCGCGAACAAACGCTTATTCAAAGAGTTCCCCGACCACGGCTTCGATGGAATGCGATGCGACGTCGCAGGAAACCTCTACATCACACGGTACGGGAAGGGAACGGTCGTCGTTCTCAGTCCCGACGCCAAAGAGCTGCACGAAATCGATGTCCTCGGCAAGCAACCCAGCAATCTGTGCTTTGGTGGACCTGACGGACGAACCGTCTATGTCACCGAAGTCGAACATACGCGTCTAGTACAGTTTCGCGTCGACAAGCCCGGCTTGGCGTGGAAACGCTGGCAAAGCGTGAAATGACGGCCTGAACAATTTCTCGTTCCTAAGCTCCAGCTTGGGAACGCCAGTCTTCGAAGCTCCGCTTCGCTAAGAAACAATTAGCCGACCTGTCCTTAGTACTATCGAAGCTAAGAGGGAAGAATCATGACCCCGCAACAGAAGGCTGAACAACTCGGGCTGACGTTCGCCAAGCTCGAACCCGGGTATCTGAATCTCTGTATCCGAACCGGCGATCTCCTGATGACTTCCGGCCATGTCAGCGACATGAAGGGCAAGCTCGGATCAGGAATGACCGTCGAACAGGGATATCAGGCTGCACGCGAGTGTGCCGTGAAAATCCTGCGTTCAGTCGTCAATGCACATGGCACTCTGGACGGCCTGAAAGTCATCAAGATGCTGGGCTGCGTGAACTCCACATTGGAGTTCACAGACCAGCATCTTGTGATCAACGGCGCATCTGACCTGCTGCACGAAATCTTCGGCAAGACGACCGACGGATATCATGCTCGCAGCGCCCTCGGCTTCGCGCAGCTTCCGACAGGAGCCGCTGTCGAAGTCGAGGCGATCTTCGAGATCAAGTCGTAAACGTTCAATATCGTCTTAGCCGCGCGACCGTGCCGTCACTCGGCGAGTCGGCTTCTTTGCCGGTACAGCAACTGCTACGACCGGCTTGGACAGACGAGCGCGATTTTTCGTGGTCAGGATCTTCGGGGCCTTCACCTTGTTTCCGTCTCGCGTCGTGGCTGGCGAATCGATCCGTCGCAGCACAGCCATCAGGCGAACGACATCCTGTCGAGTGATCACGCCCACCAATCGACCGGCGTTGACCACCGGAAACTGGCTGTAGCGACCGTCGCGAAACAGTCGCGCCACTTCGGCGGCGTCCGACTGCGGTGAGAACACTGGAATACTGCGACTCATCAACTGCTCGGCCGTGGCCCCCTCCGCTTCGCCGCTCAATTCGGCTTTCAGCAGTTCGAAGTCGGGAAGCACACCCAGCAAACGTCCTTGTTTGTCGGCGACGTACAGTTCGCTGACGCCGTGTCGCGAAATCACTTCCAATGCGGTATCCGCTGAGCATTGGGGCGACACCATCACGGGTCGCTGAGTCATCAAATCGGCTACTGTCAGACGCATCATTGCCACCTCCCAGGCTGAGTATCCGTTGCGACAGGGGTTGTCGCAGTCTGTTGGGATAAGCCTACGATGCAATTTGGCAACATGCGGCGAAAAATCATCAAGTTTTTCGCAAATTCCCTGTCATGCATTCACGACAAGGATTGCCGGGACATCCACAGTCGTTCCTTTCACTAAAACCGGTATAAGCGGCCATTCCGAGGATGCCGTTAAGACCTCAATTCCGCGTTCGCACACCATGACGGTGTCGCCCATCAGCGCGGGGCCAACGGAAGGATGCCAGAACAATGGCGTCCCCGCAGTCAGACGAAATTCGCTGTTCGGCATCAACGGCACGGCACCAAACTCGTATTCCACCACCTCGGCCTGATCCGCCAATCTCCATTCCGATTCCACACCCGATTTCTCATACAGACGATGGACGCGATTCCAGACTTCGAATAGTTCCCATTCCGGTTGTGAAAAGTAAATCCCCGTCGCAGCGATCAGCGCGGCAGGTTGGAAAGCTTTCAGCAATGAATCCGGAGGATGTCCGATCGACACCGTTCGGGCCACGCCGACATACATTCCGCAGTAGCGCCCCACCGCCGAGATCGTGCAGTACTGTTGCACCGGCGAATCGTCAAAATTCCACCGCCGGAACCGGGAACCCCGTCCGTCACCCAAGACTTGGATGCGTTCGGGGTGAACTCCATGCTTGAACAGCCGGTGAGACACCTCCCCGGCGATTTCTGCTTCCGTCCGTCCCTTGGTCATCCCTCGCGCAGTCGCTTCGACGGCATGCGTCAGTAACTTTGCCGCAGTTCGGATTCGAGTCTTCTCGTATTCCGACAGTGGCAAACGCAAACCCGGCAGCCGCAGGGAAACATCGGTCGTCCCGGGGAATCCCGAATCGCTGGCGACGCGGCGGCCTCGACACAGATCCGACAGCATCACCGATCGCGGCTCGGTCCAGGGACGCTCCTTCAGTTGGAAGCCCATGTTGCAGACTTCCGACTCGAAGAACTGCGGCGTATCCACATTGGTACAGGCGATCACGCGAGCTTCCGTGGTCACGAACAGCGAACCCGTGGTTCCCGTCGCGCCACCCCGCTCGTTCGATCCGCCCGCCGTGAACCAGGTAAAGTTTGCCGGTTGCTGCAGCAGCACTGCCGCGAAGTCCTCTTGGCGCAGAAATTCCGCCAGGCGTTGATGACGAGCGGCAATTTCACCCAGCCGGTCGGCATCCACTGCCGCGAATTCTGCCGATGACATCGGATCTGACAAGTCAACCGTCGTGGTGCTCATGCGAGATCTCATGGTAGGTCGTAGGTGCGACGTGGGATTGCGAACTGCTCGAACCAGCAGGATTAATCTTATTGGCGAGTGACAGGATGTCCAGAATTGACAGCACTTCCACTTGGAGACGGACCAGAACGAGCCGTTTTACGAAAAGTGCTGTCGGAAGCATATCATACCGTCCAGTGATTTCTAGAATGACACCAGCCCGGTTCCCTTCATTTTTCGATCAATTTCGGGAGTTCCTATCGAGATATGGCAACAAATGAAGGTGACCGTGAGGATCTGCTGGCGGAAGCGATCGCCCTGATCCGCCGAATCGAAATTAAACCGAACACGGAAACAGACAATCTCGTGATTGGGTTTCGAGCAGTCGGCTGGCTATCGATCTATTTTGGTCAGAACCTGATGTATCAATTCGATGATGTCGGCCGTTTTCGCCGGGGATATGTCGAAGGATTGCTCTATCGGACTCAAGGAGATGCGATCGCTCAGTTGCGTCGCGAACGATCCACCACAGAAACGGCGTTGCTTCGACATGACCTGACGGGCGACCTGCTCGCCAAGTTTCAGCACCAGGTACTGGACAAGATCCGTTGGCTTCATGCCTTGCTGATGGCAGGCGATTTCATCGTCCTGCGGCAGGTCGGCGGAGATGACCTGGTTCCTGAAGTGTCTGCATTCCTGACACGAGTGCTGTCATCACCAGAGTTTCTTGCCCCGACCATCAAAAGATAAGTCACTTAGTTTGAGAGTCCGATGCAGAAGCTCATTGTTGGTTGCGGTTACTTGGGTGGCCGAGTTGCAGACATTTGGATCGCACAGGGACATCAGGTTCATGCGCTGACTCGGTCATCTGAGCGAGCGACCGAATTCTCCCGTCGTGGGATCAACCCGATCATCGGCGATCTCTGTGACCTGGCATCGCTGCCCGACTTGCCCGCCGTTGAGACTATCCTGTTCGCGGTCGGGTACGAGAAGTCATCCCGTCGAACTCGCCAGCAGGTTCAGCTCACCGGTTTGCAGAACGTGCTCGCGCGAGTTGCCAGTGCGGACCGTCTCGTTTACATCTCCAGCAGCAGCGTCTACGGACAATCCGCCGGCGAATGGGTCGACGAAACATCGGATTGCCAGCCCGTTCAACCAGGCGGCATCAGTTGCCTCGAGACGGAACGCTGGCTGATGTCGGCGATTCCCGATAGCACCAGCGTCACGCGGGCCAACGTCCTCCGACTATCTGGCATCTACGGTCCTGATCGACTGCTGTCTCGAATCGAGAGTCTTCGATCAGGCGAAGCGTTATCTGGTAGCGGAACCGAGTGGCTGAATCTGATTCACGTCGACGATGCAGCAGTGGCTGTGATCGCCTGCGAACTTCATGGCAAGCCCAATCAGACCTTCCTCGTCAGCGACGATCAACCAATCTCGCGAGCTGACTACTACGGTCTGCTCGCTTCATTGGTCGGGGCACCGTCGCCTCGTTTCGATCCAGGTGGCAACCCGAGTCGCGGATCAGGCGGCATCAACAAAAGATGCCGCAACAAACGTCTGCGAGAAGAACTACAGGTCACTCTGCAGTTCCCCACAATTACCGTAGGTCTACCGCACGCATTGGCTGCGTCACTTTCCGGTCCGACACCGCGTCCAACCGAATAAAGTGCCAGCGCTGATCACTTTGTCGCACGGTGTAGTGATCGATGGCGACAAAGTTGGCTGACGTAGCGGCGCTGCTGGCCTCAATCGTCAATTGTTGAGTCGAACCCGACTGGTCGACAACCAGATAAGTCCCCGCTTCAATCCCCCGCGGCAGGGGAATCGATGGCAACCGGTCAGACAGTGAAACAGTTCTGATAACGTTCGTCGTCGACTTGGCATCCTGAAGCAGCATGCGTGGCGTCGATGCGCGACGCGCCATCTGCTTTTCAGCAGGGGATCGCAGGTCCGGGCTGTCCGCCGACCACATGCCGGCGAACAGCCCAGTTACGACCAACAACAACGAAACACGGGTGACCATCATGGCAGTATTCATAGTCACAGCAGCACATCAAGAGGCGTAATTCATCCTTGGAGTTTGCAGTGAGAACTATCGGCGACCCGGGAATCGGCTGCTTAGCGAAACCCTGCCGCCTGCGTAAATCAGTCGGCCTGCGCGAGACGATTCCGTCTGCAACGGTTAGAACGCGATCATCACCAAGCAGCGATGCTTCAATACCACTTATGCTTGTCGACCAAAGTCGCTGGCGGCTGACCAGTTGCGAAGCGTCGAAGATTCTCCAGCAGCGTTTCCAGGTGTCGTTCCGCAATGTGCGTCGATGCCGCTGCGACGTGGGGCGTGATGATGACGTTTGGCATGGCCCATAACGGATGTTCCGCAGGTAGCGGTTCTACTTCGCAAACATCCAGCGCCGCCCCAGCGATCTCTTTCGCTTGAAGTGCCGCGACGAGATCCGACAGGTCCACAATCGCCCCCCGCCCGATGTTGATCAGAATTCCAGTCGACTTCATCTGCTGAATCACTCGTCGATTGAACAGCTTTTCTGTCTCCGGCGTATGGGGCGCAGCGATCACGACGTAGTCGCTTTCCGCCAGCAGTTCGCCAAGTCGCTCCACGGGCCAGACATGATCAAGCACGCCAGGAACGCTGCGATGGACGGGATCAACCCCTTTCAGCTTCATTCCAAAGGCGTCAGCACGACGCAGGATCTCAGCACCGATATGCCCGACGCCAACGACGCCAAGGGAACAATCGGAAAGATGCTGATGCGCGCGATCCATTCCTGAAACCGTGCCGGGAGCGCTGACAAAATCGGTGACGTAACCACGATCTCCCACGGGTGACCACTGGCCAGCCTGCTGCTGTCTGAAGTAAACGTGAAGGTTTCTGGCGAAGCATAACACGAATCCCATGACGTGATCGGCAATGACATCGGAAAACAATCCACGCATGTTGCTCAGCAGGCAGGGATGCGCGACAAGTTCAGGAAATAAATAATGTTCCAGACTTGCCGTCGGTGATTGAACCCAGCGCAGCTTCGTTGCACACGACAACAACGGCAATGTCAACTTGCCGAAGAAAGCCTCCGCGTCGACGATCTCGCGTGTCGCTTCATCCACGTTGCTCGCATTCGCAACATGGATTGACGGCACCTCGTTTCGAATTCGAGTCAATCGCGATTGATCGACGGCAGGATGAATCACAAGCTTCATGGCGAACTCCCTGATCTCTACACGATATGAAAATAAGGCTGCGAAACAGGCATTTCTCAGTGTTTCGATGATCGGGTGGCGAAGGCCATCGAACATCATGTTCAATTGATTGCGATCATCTCAATCACGTTCGGTAAGTGTGACGTGAACTTCGCCTGCTGTCTCATCACGTTCATTATTCGCTGTTATGCTGATGCATTTTCGGCAATGTTGTCGACATCAAGTTGAAGGTTGCTGATGTCATGCGCGGACCCATTCTGTCAAGAGATGCAAGTCTCTGGTTTCTCAGTTTCACGAAGTCACATTTTTCTGCTTGCTCTCGTTATGGTTGCTCGGCAGAATGTCGCCCCATGATCGACTCCGAGTAGTCGAAGCACATCTGATCGAACAAAGTCATTGAGGGCGCGCGATGCGAGTCTATACGCGTGGTATCGAAGAGGGTTTAGTGATTGGCCAGACCGTGCAGGTCAATGTCCTGGATGTCCAGGGTGACTGCGTGCGATTGGCGATCATCGATCCCGATGCCTCGCCTTCCTATCGCGAAGAAGTCTTGTATCTTTCTTCCGACGACAATGACTGCGACATTGATTTTGCAGCCGGTTCCAGTTGCAATGCGTTCGACGATGATTTCACGTTTGAAGATGAAGATTCGCGTTTGATCCCGATGGCTTGATCATGCCGTCGCGAACAGCGCCTGGCACGATCCGTCGGGATGAGGCCGCAAATGGAGTCGACTCCGAATTCAACAACGGCCGCTGAAGATGCCGCGCTGAATCGGAGTGGACACCAACCGGCCAATCCGCCGCGTCGATCCGTCGATAATCCCTTCACGGCAGAACAGGTCCAGGCCCTCGGTCTTCGAGCGGATCGCCTGCCGCGGCACGTCGCCATCATCATGGATGGCAACGGACGCTGGGCGCAATCGCGTGGGTTACCACGTATCGAAGGCCACCGTCGCGGTGTTTCGACCGTCCGCACGATAGTCGAGCAGTGCTCGCGCCTGGGACTCGAACAACTCACGCTCTATTGCTTCAGCAGCGAAAACTGGAAGCGGCCACCGTTGGAGCTGAAGCTGCTCATGCAATTGCTTGAGCAATATCTGATCGAAGAGCGGGCCGAGATCATCCGCCAGAACCTCAGGTTCGCCGTCATCGGTCGCCGTCAGGGATTAGGTGACGGAGTTCTGAACGAAATCGCTCGAACCTGTGATGTCAGTCGCGACAATACCGGAATGCGGCTGTGTCTGGCCGTCAACTACGGCAGCCGCGGTGAACTTGTCGATGCCGCCCGCGCCATCGCCGATGAAGTTGCCGCCGGTCGCCTCAAACCAGAAGAGATCACCGAAGAGGTGTATGCCAGCCATTTGTACACGGCGGGCATGTCTGACCCCGATCTGGTCATTCGGACCGCGGGCGAAATGCGGATCAGCAATTACCTGCTCTGGCAGATCAGTTATGCGGAACTTTGGGTCACCGAACGCTGCTGGCCCGAGTTTGGCGTCGAAGATCTGCACCAGGCATTTCAAGATTTTGCCGCCAGAGACCGTCGTTTCGGTGGCTTATCCAGCTAGAAGTCCGGTATCAATAGGCAGGTAATTTTGGGCCGCGTCTGCAAATCAAGATCGTAAACAACTTCTCACCATGCTCCGTTGGCGTCTTGCTGTCTCCGCTGTGCTGATTCCGGCCTTCTTCGGGCTGTTCTGGTTAGACGCACGACTGGGTGAATCGGCACCGGTGCTACTTGTCCTGGTCATCGCTCTCGCCCTGCGCGGTGCCAATGAGATGGTCGATCTGCTCTGGACTCGCTCGTTCACACCGAACCGCGTCATCGTCTGCGCCTCGTGCGTCATGGTCGCCGCCGCAGCTTGGTGGGGACGTTTCGGACACATGCCGATCCGCATCCCTTCCGATGACAATACCCTTGCTCAAGTCATGTTGGCGTACTCACTGACCGTTCTGGCCATGTTCCTGCTGGCGACCTACCGCTACCGCGAACCCGGCGCGAGCATGGAGACCTTGGGAGCAGAGCTACTGATTGTCAGTTACATCGGCGTGCTCCTGGGAGTTGTCTCGCAATTACGCTGGGTTGCGGGAGCAGACGCGGGATACCTGGTGCTTGGTTCGCTGTTGGTTGTCACCAAAGGAGGTGACGTTGGTGCGTACTTCTTCGGGCGACTTTTCGGCAAACGCAAAATGGTTCCGTTGCTGTCGCCGGGCAAGACGTGGGCCGGCGGCGTGGGAGCTTTAATCGGATCGGCCGTGAGTGCCGTCGTTTGGTTGTACTTTGCGACGCCGCTATTCGCGCCGCGCGGCGAGCATTGGACACCACCTGACTGGCTGAGCTCGTCAGTCTACGGCTTGATCCTGGGAGTTACCGGTCTCATCGGCGACCTCAGCGAATCCTTGATCAAACGCGATGTCGGCAAAAAGGATTCAGCCCGACTGCTACCCGGCTTCGGCGGCCTGCTGGACTTGATCGATAGCGTACTTTATGCCGGTCCGGTCGCCTACGTGCTGTGGAAAGCCCTACCCCTGGTGACATGGCACGTCACACGACTGTCGTGAAGTGACGTAATCGCCTCTTCTGGGTCACATCAGTCCCATTCGTCGCATAAGTTCCATCGAACTGCGCCTCCGTGGCCGCACAGGACTTCCTTCGATCAGTTCACCCCAAGCGGCGCAAACCGACTGACAATCGTCCTGGCACTACGCAACCCATCCACTGCAGCACTGACGATTCCACCGGCATAGCCGGCCCCTTCGCCAACTGGATACAGCCCCGCGATATTCGGGCACTCTCGTGTCGCCAGATCGCGATCGATACGAATCGGCGAACTGCCGCGCATTTCAGGACCGACCAGAATCGCATGCTTCAGGAAGTCACCGCGCAGCTTCTGATCCATCAATGGTAGGCTCTTTCGAATCGCGTTCGCCACAATGGGCGGAAGCACTCGATCCAAGTTGGCCGGAATCACACCCCGCTCGTACGAGCAGTCGAGCTTCGTCGCCGGATTCGGAGTCCGCTGCTTCAGAAAATCCTGCGCACTCTGAATCGGACAAAGATAGTTGCCGCTGCCAATCCGGAACGCTTCCGCTTCGTATTTCTGCTGCAGGTGCATCCCTGCCAGCGGATGCGATCCACCAAACTCGGACGGCTCCACCGTGACCATCACACCGCTGTTTGCGAACGGCGTATCGTGTCGCGAGTTGCTCATTCCATTCGAGCAGAACATCTCGGGTTCGCTGATGCTCGGGATAATGATCCCGCCCGCACACATACAGAACGTAAACACATCCTTCTCACCGCGGGCCGTCAGTGTGTAATCGGCAGCACCCAACAGAGACAAATATTCCGGTCGACCATACTTGTGTCCATTGATCTGGGACTGAGGTTGTTCAATCCGCAACCCCAACTGAAACGCCTTCTGCTGCAACGGGACGCCCAGTTGATGCAGCATCTCATAGGTATCGCGTGCACTGTGTCCAATCGCCAGCACCGCGTGATTCGTCGCCAGGTAACCGCTGGAAGTATGAACTCCGCAGACACGCCCATCGCGAATATCGAAGCCGTCCATCCGGCAATTGAACCGATACTCGCCTCCCAGGGCCTCGATTTTCCGCCGAAAATTGCGGCAGATCATCGGTAGCTTGTTACTGCCCAGATGCGGGCGATTCTCGTAGACGATCGAAGACCGGCCACCACATTCCACGAATCGTTCCAGCACCCATTCGACATCGGGCCCTTCCAGCCGGCACGTTAGCTTCCCATCGCTGAAGCATCCCGCCCCACCTTCACCGAACAGGTAATTGTTCTCACGATCAAACTTGCCGCCACGATCAAAATCACGAACGGCAGGGACACGCTCCTTAACGGCGGGTCCGCGCTCCAGGATCAGTGGGCGATATCCCTTCCAAGCTAGGTAATACCCCGCCAGCAATCCGGCAGGTCCAGAGCCAATCACGACGGGTCGGTGCTCCAACGGCATCCCGCCAACCGTGGGATCGTCGAACACGGGCGGAGCGAACTGCTGAACACCATCTTTCAATCGCTTCTGAACGGCATCTGTTTTCAGTACGTCGTCCGGCAGATCAACCAGGCTGGTGTAAACGTACTTCAGATCGGAATGAGACCGCGCGTCCAGGCTCTTCTTCAGCACTCGCCATCGCGTCAATAAGTCGGGGGAAACTCCGAGACGTTGCGCAAGGTGCTTCGGTAGCTCCGATTCAGGAACCAGCACGGACAATTGCAGATTAGAAATACGTAGCGACATCAACTCATTCGCAGAGGGTCAGAGCAAAACATCAGACTCCGACTATCGAATCGGGGCCACCGTTGTAACGTGGCGACCTTTCATTGTGAACGGTCGACTTCTTCACGGGGCTGTTCCCCGCCAAAACAGGCAGACATTGTCGTTCGCTTATGCTACAAAATCCGGTTCCGGCGACCACGTGATGGAATGCGAGCCAACCAGTTGCCGTTCTTCGGAACACGATCGGGAGACTTTGACGTACCCGCTGCGATTGATTCCGGCTCGCCAAAGCGATTCTCCCCTCGACTCCATTCGCGTCGCACTGGATGATGCTTGGGAGCCACTGCTTGAACAGTCCCTGAGAGTCTGGTTGAGGACGTTGGCAAACTGAGGAAGCTTGATGTCGAACTACTCACGCGATTCCCAATCTCCGCCGAAATCGGGGAAATTCCCTCCGTGGCTGATTATCGCCATCTTTGCCGCCGTGGTAGTGGTCTCGTTTTGGCAAACTCGTGATCCGGTGCCTGTGGTGCCCGACGGCCCCGCGATCTTGCGCCCGTCACCCGAAAAACCATCGTCGGGCGATGACTATCCTGTCATCAGGTCAGGCACGCCCGAGGGGCAACCGTCAACTCGACCCACGACCCAGGAGAAACTTCCCGAGATCCGTTCGGGACACCGACCGATTGACGCCGAGGTCGCCAAGGATCCGGAAGAACCTTCAAGTCGCGAATCTCGCACGAAGACCCTGATTGAAAATCAGACCATTCGCGACCTGAACGGCCGCGTGGTCTTTGAAGGGACCGTCGATCTCGGACCGACGCTGGCCAGGATCGAACGGGGCGGCCAGGCGTCACATCGCAACGACGGGACGACATTTCAAAATCGCGAGCGACGCCTCCCTGCTCAAGCAAACGGATACTACAAGGAGTACGTGCATCCCACGCCAAACAGCGGCGGCCCTGGCCCGCAGCGCGTGATCGTCGGCCGCCATGGCGATATCTGGTACACGCCAGACCACTATAAAAAGTTCATTCGCGTTCGCTGAAGTGAGCCCGGATTTCTCGTTCCGTCATCCCCGCGCAGGCGGGAATCCAGCAATCCATCGGACGGCATCATTCCACCAGACTGATGTTTTCGCGTCGGTGAGCCACGAGCGATATGGTTGTGACGAACTGCGAGAGTGACGCAAACGGTCGACGATTTTCGCCCCGAAGGGGCACTCACAAATCAGCCCCGGGCATCGCCCGGGGGAACGAGTCATTGACGATCCCTAAGCCCTGAAAGGGGCGATACAACTTCGCCTTCCGCTGCAACGACCAGTGTTGTATTGCACCGCGAAGTGATTTAAGACCGGCGCATTGCCGGAACTAAGTTGTGAGTCTTCTGGCTCAAATCCGGAAAAAGATCCGTTGCCGATACAACCACCAGACGAATAGCCAGAACACCAGCAAGACCAAATTGGCTTTCATCAGTGGGACACAGGAATCGCCCAGGATGTTGAACATCCCCGATCCAAAATGCCGTTCCAGAGCATCCGCCGTCGAGTTCCGCATCACCTGCGACATGATATACAGCGCGATCGAATTCATCCCGGCGACCGTCATCGGGAATGCGATCGCTCGCCAACCAAGCACATCGATCGCCCAGTAGAACGTGGCCAGCATCAGCAATGTCAGCCCTGTGCTGTACAGAGTCCAACTCGGCGTCCAGATCCGTTTCACCAGCGGACAGACACCGAAAGCATGCAGCACGCAACCGACGATTAACAATCCAAATCCACAGATTGTCAGGACCAACAGCGTCTTCTGTCGGCTTGTCGATTTCTGGATGAACTCCCCTGTCATTAAGCCGAACAACATCGTGACGAGCGATGGCACAAAGTTCAGGGTCTGATAGCCTCCTTTGTTGAAAACAAACGGCTCCGAACGAGGAAAGAGATTCAGGAACCACTGATCAAACGTCGCTGCTGGGTTCGCGCACTTTTGCCAATGAGCTGCAAACCCCGTCAGGTGCTCCCAGCTTTCCGGCAATCCAACCTTCACATAGTCAAAATCAGCCGGAGCAACCGGCGTCACTGCGAACCAGGCCCAATAGCCACTCAGGATCAAGATCGCAGCCAGGATTTGCAGGACCAGACCGCGGTTCCACAATAGGAACAGGAACGTATAGCCCAAGCCAATCTGCGTGAGCACATTCATGAACGTGAAGTTCGTCTCTTTCGACCAGACGGAAGAAAGAAAGATCCCCAGCAGGATCAACACCACCGATCTGATGATCGCATGCACCAGGCACTGGCCCCACGAATCTCCCTTCTCTCGACGACGCGAATAGGAATACGGCAGAGACACGCCCACCATGAACATGAAGGATGGCTGGATCAGGTCCCAGAACACGCCACCGACCCACGGAACGTGATCGAATTGATGTCCGATCGCCTGCCAAATCGCACTGTCTGGAAAATTCTTCGATGTGTCCAATAGGCCAAAGCCATTCGCGGCCAGGCAGATCATCACGAACCCGCGATAGGCATCCAGCGACACCAATCGCCCAGACGGTTCCGTAGTTTCGACGAGAGACTTCATACCGCTACCTGTCGTGAATGGTCGGTCTGGCACGGATGCGAGCATAGACTTGTCGCCGAGCCGTTGCAAATCGGCGTCGCTTGTGGTGTCGTGATCAGCCGACCACTTCAAAAGGAACCAACCAAGATGGCCACCATCAATCTGACGGGAAAAACGGCGCTGGTGACGGGCGCAGGACAGGGCTTGGGAAAATGTACAGCCACCACACTGTATGCGGCTGGTGCCAATGTGGTGATCAACTATTTCGACGATTCGTTCGGCACCAATCGGCAACTCGCCGAAGAAGCCGTCGCGTCACTCGGCGAACGAGCTGTTGCCATCGCGGCCGATGTGCGCGAAGTGAGTCAGATCAATCAGATGATCGATGCCGCGATTCAGCGCTTCGGCAAATTGGATATCGTGGTGAATAACGCGGCCATTATCCGCGACCGGACCCTCAAGAAGATGTCGGACGAAGAGTGGCAGAGTGTGATCGACACCAATCTCACGGGCGTCTTCCAGATCTGCCGTGCGGTCGCGGACCGACTGGCCGAAGGAGGGCGCATCGTCAACATGGCCTCGATTTCCGGAGTCGTGGGCTTCTATGGCCAGGTGAACTACTCCGCCGCCAAAGCGGGTGTGATTGCCATTACGAAAGTTCTGAGTAAAGAATTGGCTCGTCGCAAGATCACCGTGAACGCCGTTGCCCCCGGTGTGGTCTTAACTGAGATGGGCAAAACGATCCCCGAAGAAGTACGAGCCGGAATGATCGCTCAGATTCCTCTCGGACGATTCGGCGAACCGGAAGAGATCTCGAACGTCATTCTCTTTCTCTGCAGCGACCTCGCCAGCTACATGACCGGGCAGACCCTTCACGTCAACGGCGGATGGCTGGGTTAGCTGCCTGGTCAACCACAATCGGCGACGAATACTGAGCAAAGAACCGCAAAGGCCCTGTCGATGAGTCGTGGACGGTTAGCAACACTACTGGCGACTGCGGATGATGCGGTTGCATTGGTTCGCGACGGCAATACGGTCGTCAGTGGCGGCTTTGTCGGAGCGGCACACCCTGAAGGGCTGAGTGCGGCGCTGGAGCGACGATTTCTCCGCGATGCTCATCCTCGCGATTTGACTCTGGTCTATGCCGCCGGTCAAGGTGATGGGAAACTGCGTGGGCTCAATCACCTGGGCCACGAAGGGCTGCTGCGGAGGGTGATCGGCGGCCATTGGGGTCTGCTTCCCAAGATCGGAAAGCTGGCTCTTGATAACAAGATTGAAGCCTATTGCTTTCCCCAAGGAGTGATTTGCCACTTGCTGCGCGATATCGCGGCGGGACGCCCCGGCTGCATCACCCATGTCGGTCTGGGAACGTTCATCGATCCGCTCGAACGGGGCGGCCGGATGAACGATGTCTCGCCCGAAGACCTGATTGAACGAATTGAATTGTCGGGCAAGACGTGGCTCTTCTACAAATCGTTCCCCATCCACATCGGCCTGATCCGCGCCACCGCGGCCGACCCGTTTGGCAACCTGGTGATGGATGAAGAGGCGGTTTTAGGTGAACTGCTTCCCATCGCGCAGGCGGTTCGAAACTGCGGTGGCAAAGTACTCGCTCAGGTCAAACGCTTGTTGAACGAGCCCGCCGCGCCAAACCGAGTGCGCGTTCCTGGCATCCTGGTCGATCGAATCGTCGTCGCCGAGGACGGAGAACACGACCAGACGTTCGCCGAGGTGGACAACGCGGCCTATTACTCACCGCAAACCATGCGAGACCCTGCCACCTATCTGCCCCCGATGCCTTTGGATGAACGCCGGATCATTGCTGCTCGAGCCTGCGATGAACTCGCCCTGGGTGCCATCGCCAACCTGGGGATCGGCATGCCGGAGGGGATCGCCAGGATTGCCTCCGAGCGAAACCTGTTGGAGTCGGTCACTCTCACTGTCGAGAGCGGTCCGATCGGCGGAATGCCTGCCGGCGGGCTTAGCTTTGGAGCCGCAGTGCATCCCGAAGCGATCATCGATCAGCCATCGCAGTTCGATTTCTATGATGGGGGCGGCTTGGACTTTGCCGCTCTTGGCGCGGCTGAAGTGGATCAGCACGGCAACGTGAATGTCTCGCGCTTCGGGCCTCGACTGGCTGGCGTCGGCGGCTTCATGAACATCAGCCAGAATGCTCGCCGCTTGGTCTTCTGTGGCACGTTCACCTCGGACGGACTGAAGGTCGAGATTCAATCCGGTGGTCTCTCGATCCAACGCGAGGGCCGGATTCGAAAATTCGTCGAGCATGTCGAACAAGTCTCGTTCAGCGGGCACACTGCACGGCAACGCAATCAGGATGTTCTGTTTGTCACCGAACGAGCCGTCTTTCGCCTGCTTTGCGAAGGCCTGGAACTGATCGAAGTCGCACCCGGCATCAACATCGAGCGTGATGTCATCGGCCAGATGTCCTTCCGGCCGATCATGAAAGACGTGCGAACGATGCCCGCACATGTTTTTGCGCCCGCGAGCCCGATCGACCTCTTGATCCCATGGCTGATGCCACATGTGTGAAACGGGCAAGCAAGATTATCCGCACACGTCAACGGTTGCGATGATCCGTGACGGCGTCAGGTTGATTAGTTCAACGACCAGTGGTGCCGCCGCGTGCTTCTTTAAGTCGTGTTCAACTCGGGACGGAGTAGCAATCCAGACATTGCCCGATTGCTCTTTGCCGTTCGCAGGTCCGTAGATCAGAGTGATGCTCAGCTGAATCGCGGACTCGTCAAAGTCTTCGTCGTCCGCGTCACCGGCCACGAACACCTGGCGCGTAAAGTCCAGGTACTGCGCTTCGACTCCGTCAAATTCGTAGTCCGCACTTTCAGTCTTGCGAAAGTCGGTCGGCTCGGAAAGCACCAGGTGCTCGCCGCCTCCCCA
Source organism: Schlesneria sp. (assembly GCA_028291515.1). Lineage (GTDB taxonomy): Bacteria > Planctomycetota > Planctomycetia > Planctomycetales > Planctomycetaceae > Schlesneria. Next base: position 61,192 of record JAQGHU010000103.1, on the reverse strand, counting down.
TTGGAATAGCAGCATGTCGCCGTCGTCTTCGACATCAGCCCCGGCAATGCGGACATCGCGATAGAAACGGACGACTTCTTCAATGACTGCGGTCGCGATCAAGTTCCGGTCCTGGCATGAGCGCGCCAGCGCCAGGAACTGCGCAACAGCATCTTCTTGATCGACTTCCATCAACGATCCCATCCTGCTTGAGCCAAACCAATGTTTGGCCGAAGTATGGGGACCGTCCGCGGAACAATCAACAATGTGACTGTCGATGAATCAGGCAGCTTCAGCGTCTGAATCATTGTCCGGCTCGACATCAGCGATGCGATTGCGAGGGACAAAGGGAAGAATGACTTCGTCGCTGGGGTACAGTTGATACCGCATCACATAGGCATCCTCTTCCGTATCTTCGTAGTGGCCGCGCAAGACGTTATGAGCCTGCAGACCTTGCTTACGGAAGAAGAGTTGGGCGGCCAGGTTTGTCTCACGGACTTCCAGGCAGATTTCCTGGCGTCGCTGCTGCGACAACTTATTGACCAGCTTCTCGATCATCTGCGTGCCAACATTCTGGCGACGTGCCCAAGGGGCGACCGCGAAGTTGAGCACGTGAAGTTGCGACTTCAGCAACTCGTATATCATGAACCCGGCGATGCGTTCCTGTCGTTCAGCAACCATGCCGATGCAATTGCGCTGGCGCAGACAACAGAGAAAGTCTTCTTCGGTCCAGGAGAATTCGAAGCTTTTCCGCTCGATCTCAAGCACTTCGGGCATGTCACGCCGAATCATCCAGCGGATCTGCACGTCGCAACGTGGTTGATTGTACTGATCTCGCGATGAATTTCCGAAGCTCATGAGGGCCTCCTTGCCATCTCTAAGTCTGCCGCCGGAAGTCATGTCATGGCATTGCAATTCCATTGCACCACAGACACGAGGCGGTGAAAGTAATCGATGCGCGGCCCGCTGCCAAGGGGAGAATCTCACCTTGTCAGTATTTAGCGCGTGAATTACAAGGCACCGATTCGAGTGAACAAAATGTATTGAGATCAAAGGGATCGTCGGCGCTGATGGATTACCACTTCAAACCACCGAGCAAAACATGCGCAACGACGGGCAAACCGCTGTCGCCAGGTACCGTTTGCCACTCGGTGTTGATTGAAAAAAATGGGGTCATGATGCGATTCGACTATTCGGACGAAGCCTGGCAGGGTCCGCCCGAAGGACATCTTGGATACTGGAAGACGGTCGTCCCCGCGGGCAACGATCCACGCGAGCAACGATTGGATCCCGATACCGCCTTTCGCTACTTCGAACAACTCTCCGAAGAGATGAATCCTGAGTATGAACGGCGACGCTATGTGCTGGCCCTCTTGCTGCTGCAGCATCGCAAGTTGCGATTAGACGGTTCACGCCCTGACGATTGCGGCGGGGTGCTGGAATTAAGCGGTGTTCGCGGCGAAGGAACCTACGAAGTACAGGATCTGCAACTTCCTGAAACTGTCACACGTCAGATTCAGGCCGAGTTGAAGGTTCATCTTGCGACGGAGTGGAATTGATGCCAGACCCAGCCACACCGAAGAGAAGCGCCTGGACGACGGTCGCCGCTGCCCGCAAGGCGGTACTGCGTTCGGCCTGCCTCGTGCTGGTCGGGACGGCACCGCTCATCGGTTGCACGGGACTCGTTGGCTGCGCGGGACTGGGAAGTTTCCGCCTGCGTCAGCCCAATCATTTGGCTGCTGTCCCGCGACCTCGCTTTTCGGAAGATCCTCAGCTTGAAGAAGTCGTTGATCATTTGAACCGCAACGTCGACAAGCTGCACTCATGGCAAGCGCACAAGGTTCAGATTCGCGCCAACAATATGCCGGGTCTTTCTGGCTCGCTCGTCGTCGAAGAAGGTCAACACCTGCGGATGTTGGTGAACTCACTGGCCGGCCACGAAGTCGACATGGGCAGCAATAATGACGTGTTCTGGATCTGGGCCAAGCGTATGGAGCCTTCTTACGTCTTCTGCCGACACGAACAGATCGATGTCGCACGGCAGTCATTGGGAATTCCCTTTGAACCTCAATGGCTAATGCAAGCTCTGGGCGTGGCACCGATCGAGACTGAGGGTCTGACCATGCAGATTGACCCCACGGGTCAACGGGCTCGGCTGGTGCAACCCTTGTTGACTGCTCATGGCCAACCACTGCAAAAGGTGATGGTCGTGGATCTGGTGCATGGTGTCATCACTGAACACTGCATCCAGGATAGTCGCGGTCAAAAGATTGCGGTGGCTCGCCTGGACGACTTTCGTCGCGACAAGGCTAGCGGTGCCGTGCTCCCACACCGGGTGAAGTTGGATTGGCCTCAGAATCAGATGTCGCTGGTGATGAACATGGGTGAGGTGGAGATCAACCCCACCTCCATTCCATCCCAGATCTGGGACATGCCGACGATGCGTGGCACGCAGGTCGTTGATCTCGGACGAACTAGTGATCCCGGCGTTTCGCGGGTCGCGGGTAACATCGACGAGTTTCAATCTCGTCGCTCGGATACACCCTACACCGAACCGGCCGAAGACCTCACGGCCGATGATGAAAGTGGGCGGGCTCGACTGACATTCGACGATTCAGAGGACCCGGCTGAAGTTCCAATCAAACGTGCGATACGCGATAGCGAGCCGATCAAGCACAGCACGGCTCCGAGCAAGCGTGAGTGGTTCGAAGAGTAGCCGCGGTTACTTTTGTCGACTCTCGACCGCAGCTTCTAAGGCGTTGACGTGAATCAACAACTGCGATGGTCGTGCGGTATCGGTCTTTTCAAACTCACCACGAACGATGACGTTCTTTTGCAGGAGCTTCTGAGCTGCAGCTTCGAGCGGCGGTTGTTTCGAGAAGTCCAAGGGCCAGTTGATCCCCTTCGTCTCAATGAACAAGGCAGATTCGTCGTCTGATCCCTCAGCGGTGCGAAGCTTGCCTGTCGCCGTCACCAGGACACTTCCCTTGCCGGGGGTCTCTTTGGGGATCGAGAACTGGTCAACATCGACCACCCAGCGAACGGGAATCTGAGTACCGGCGACTCGTTTGAGCGAGCCCGTCACTGTCACGCGCTGCTTGGAGTGTTCCTTGGCGAACGCTCGCTTGGCATCGTCATTCAGGCTGAGATCCCAAATCATCTTGCCAAAATGGATCGTCGTGCCGGTGGTCTCGCCGCCAATGGCAACCACGCCGTCTCTGATGACGCCGTAGCACTCTACTTTGATCTCGGTCGCGGGCGTCGTCGGTTCGGCCGCGAGGGCAAGAGATGACGATGCCAATGCCATCGCCAGTAAGAATCGCAGCATGTGAACCTCCAGATCGTGCCTGTCGCGAAAGTCGATACGACTTTATCGCAGCTTACTCGGATCGACCTTCATCCGAAACTCGACCAGCTTTTTGGGAGGCGTGGTCGGATCGCCCGAGGACTGGGCGAGGAACGAAAGGTCGAGTACTCCGCCCGGAATACGGGCTGGTGCTGTGTACCCCCAGAATGACTTCAGTGCCGGCACGGGACGAGCGTTCGCGTAGATCAAATCACGGACGGTCGTCATTTGCGTCCGATCCTGAGCTGGCGACGCATAAGTTCGCCCCCAGACCAGGGCCGCGGCACCTGCCACATGCGGAGCGGCCATCGATGTTCCGTCGAGTTTCGCATATTGACCCTTGATCACGGTGCTGATGATGCCGACGCCAGGAGCTCCGATGTCGACAGACCGCTGACCGTAATGACTGAAAGACCCTCGAGCGTTGTTCGGGTCAATCGCCGCGACCGAAATGATGTTGGCATTGGGCAAGGACGCGGGGTAATACGGCGCGGTGTCATTGTTGTTGCCATTCCCCGCGGAATTGCCTGCGGCCGCGATGAACAGCACACCTTTTTGCTCAGCACGAGTGACCGCCTCGCCCAGTTCGCGAGAAGTGTCGGGACCGGCCCAACTGTTGGAGAGAATGTGGGCTCCATTGGCCACTGCCCAATCGATGCACTTCACGGCGTCTGATGTCGAGCCCGAGCCATCGGGTCCCATGAATCGCATGGCCATGATCTGGGCCTTCCAGGTGACACCGACCACTCCCACGCCGTTGTTACCGACGCCGGCGATCGTCCCCGCACAGTGAGTTCCATGGCTTTCTTCGTCCATCGGGTCGCTGTCGTTGTCGTAGAAGTCGTATCCGTACCGGCCTCCCTTGAACCACATATTGGCCTTCAGGTCCGGGTGGCTGTAATCGACGCCCGTATCGAGCACCGCCACAACGATGTTGGGAGTCTCGCGAAACGACTGCCAGACCTGCGTCGCCTTGATGTTCTGCATCCCCCATAATTGGTTGAAGAAGGGATCGTTGGGCGCGATCGCCGTGGCCGAAACCTGCACGATCTCAGGCTGCCCATTCGGTGTTGTGGAAACCACGTAATCGGGCGCGGCGTGGACCACGGCGTCATCGTTCATCAACGCATCGACCGTGGCCGTTGTGACATCGCCATCGGGTTCGACGAGCATGAACGAGCCTCGACTATAGTCTTCCACGAGTCGCAAGTTGGCGGCCTGCAAAGTCTCGGCCAGCGGCTTGCTGCCCCCGTCCGCGTAACTGATCAGCAATCGCCGCGATTTCGTTGTGGTTTCGGGGAGGTTCGCATCAACATTGATGGCCATGCTGCGAACAACGTTCGTCTTGTCAGCGGGGACTGAAAAGACACCTTTTCCATTTCGCCCCATCCCCTTAAAGCGACAGTTGCCACGTCGCAGGAGGTCGAGTTCCGGTGCCAGCCGATGTTCTCGGCTGACATTCGGTTTGACGGCCCACGTTTCGGCGCGAAGTGAGCAGTGCATGAGCCCGAATAGGACGGTGCATTTGATTGCCAGGATCAGTCGGCTCATGTGGTCCCTCAGCTGAACTGAGTAGATCGACCGGTGCTTGCAGCAAGCGGTTGTCTATCTCGACGGATGTCGTATCAGGAGCGCCCAGAACAAACTGCGAATCGTCGACAGCGCTTTGAGCTGACATGAGGGACATCAAATGGCGTCACCTCTGTTTCTGCGTGAGTAGTAACGAAACATTACGGTTTCGTAAAGATCGGGCTGATCTTGATCACTTCAGACGACCTCGATCGCTGTAAACGAATTCGTAGCCAAGGTCGCCAAGAGACCTGCATCCCCAAAAATCGGGTTTGTTGCAGCGCGGCTCACCTGGCAGCGGTGCGTCCCTCTGACTTGCTTTCGATCTGTCACAAACCATCCACTTTTTTGAGCAAAACTGCCAAAAACAGGCCTGTTTTGTCCCCCATTGTCACAAATTGTCCTGGGGTGTCAAAAACTGTCAGTATCGCTTTGTAGGTTATGCTTCAGCATATCTCTTCGCCTCGATCCACCCACACCAAGGAAACACAGACGCGGCCACTGCCGGTCCGCGTGTGAAGGCCACACCGCTCACCAAACCTCGCCTTGAGGAGGTCCCTTCACCCGGACCGCGGTTTTTTCCGCCGCGAATTGGAGAAATACCCGAAAGCTCATCTAGCTTGACTCACATCGGATATGGCATAACCAGACAGAGAAGACGACCATTTTCCGTGGACCGTAACAACCGGCCACACCTTCGACCCCGCTGCGGCGGTCGATCTGTGTGGCCGGTTGTTTCAGTTTCGGACGTCCGCTGTTTTGACCTCGGTGAACTGGTGCTGCGATGAATGCGATGCATGACATCAAGAACGAGCGACTCTGCCAAGTCTCTGACAGCAGACGCAAAATACTGACAGAAACTGACAGCGAAATCTCGGGCCGAGGCGAAGTCGACGGTGGCAGAGCGGTTGGGCATCACTACGGAAGCGATGCCGCAGTATTCACTTAGGCGAAGTGCCAGACGGTGAAAGTGAGTCAATCTGTGGACGAAATCTCGATCTGGAAATCGAACACCCCCGCAAAACCCTGTCATGGACTGACAATTCCTGCCAAATCGCACGTACGCGAGACCCAGGCATCGTCTGCCCATCTCCTTTGGATACAATTGGTTGTGAAACCTCAATCGGTTCGAAATGGAGTGCCCTGCCCAGACGAAGGTCGTGTCACTTGGCGGAACTCCCGATATTGAAATTACGAAGGATTCGCCATCGAGGCGAACACGGCCTGCGCTTGCCCGGCAGAAGTTCCGAAGGATATCCTGCCAACGGTCAACCACGACGAACAGCGGAGAATTGAACATGCCCACGTATGATTACCACTGCGAACAGAATTCACGCACAATCTCAGTGCAACACAGCATGAAAGAAAAGATCAGCAGCTGGGGCGAGTTGTGCCAGCGAGCTGGTGTCGAACCGGGAAAGACAGCGACCAGTGCGCCTGTCGAGCGGATCATCAGCGGCGGAATCGCCCTGCCGATCGCCAGCGCCGCTCCTGCCTTGCCAATGTCGGGCGGCTGTTGCGGACAGCCCAGCAGCTGCGGTCATCATCACTGATGTTGCTTGCGTGGGGTGCCACGGTCTCACCGTCTTCGGGGGCCATGTCGAAGACTCCAAGACCATGGTACCCAAAGCAAAAATCAAAACGACCATCGTCGCACACGGGTCATTTAACCGGTGCTGCTTGTTTTCAGGAGAATCAGAGTGTCTGAGCCCGCTGCACTCGTCGAGTTGATGCGTTCCTGGCTCAACTCGCGGCTCGACCCCGCCGCCCTGGCGTGGCTTGACGATCGCGTCCAAGCCATCGCCAGCAGTGACAAGAAGGCGCTGTATCTGTCGTTCGGCCTGGTCCCTCGCAAAGTCGGCAAGGGAAGTCTGAACCTGACCGAACGGGAATGCAACGCCGCCATCGCCGCCAGGCACGAATGGAATCCTGATCGCTGGAGCATCGACCAACTGGTCCGCACGATGCTGGTGCTCAGCTTTCCTTCCAGCGATACCGACGCATACGTCAAAACACTGGACCAGATGTATTCGACCGGTGAAGTTGGTGAGCTGATCGCCCTGTACCAGACACTGCCATTGTTCCCGAATCAACCCGCTCACATCTTGCGAGCGGCCGAGGGGATTCGGACCAACATCAAGGCCGTGTTTTGCGCGGTCGCTCATCACAATCCGTTTCCATCGGAGCAATTCAGCGACGATCAATGGAACCAGATGATTTTGAAGTGCCTGTTCGTAGAAGTATCTCTACGACCGGTGATCGGTGTCGACGAACGAGCCAACCCACGGCTGATGACGATGCTCGTCGACTTCGCTCACGAACGCCGAGCGGCTCATCGCCCGATCCCCGCGGAACTGTGGCGCGGCGTGGGAACCTACGCCGATGATCGAGCGATCGCCGATCTCAAGACCGTCCTGACAACCGGCACCAGTGCCGAACGCCAAGCCGCGGCACTGGCGCTCAGTACCAGCCGACATCCGGCCGCCAAGTCCGTCCTAGCCGAGGCCCCCGAACAAGCACACGCCATCTCCGCCGGCGAATACTCCTGGCGAACGGTCGCTGCCGCCGAACAAGCTCATTGAGGAAACACCATGCTCTACGTCGACCCGCATATCCATATGGTTTCGCGTACCACAGATGACTACGAATTGCTGGCCGCTTCGGGAGTCAAAGCGATCATTGAACCGGCATTCTGGCAGGGGCAGGCGCGGACGCAGATTGGTTCGTTCCAGGACTATTTCTCATCGCTGGTCGGGTGGGAACGATTCCGCGCCGCGCAGTTCGGCATTCGCCACTACTGCACGATGGGCCTGAATTCCAAGGAAGCCAATAACGAGGCGCTGGCGGAACAAGTCATGGACCTGCTGCCGCTCTTCCTGACCAAGGAAGGTGTCGTTGCGGTGGGTGAGATTGGCTACGACGACCAGACGCCGACCGAAGACAAGTTCTTCCGCAAGCAGTTGGAGATGGCGAAAGAAGTCGGCCTGCCGGTACTGATCCACACCCCGCATCGCAACAAGAAGCAGGGGACGTATCGCAGCATAGATGTGATCGAAGAGCACGGCATTCCTCCGCACATGGTTGTGATCGATCACAACAACGAGGAAACGTATCGCGAGGTTCTGGACCGCGGATACTGGTGCGCGTTCACCATTTATCCCGGCACGAAGATGGGCAACGAGCGGATGGTCGACATCCTGAAGGTCGCCGGTCCCGAACGAGTGATCGTCGACAGCTCTGCCGACTGGGGCAAGTCCGACGTGCTGGCCGTCCCCAAGACAGCGAAGCTGGCCGCCGAACGTGGGATTCCGCGAGATCAGATCGAACTGGTTTGCTATAGGAACGCGATTGCGGCGTATTCGCAAAGCGGACAGTTCACCGAAGCGGATTGGCTGAACCCACCCGTAGTGGATCAACGCAATCTGTTCGAAGGAAACAGTGTGTTGCGCGGCGGTCAATCGCCACGCATCGATGACGCGAATGAAGCCAACATCATTCGATAGAGATTATTCCCAGCCGCGTAGCTCGACCGTCACGGTCTCGCGAACGCCATCACGTTCGTATTCGACCGGCACTTTGTCACCGGGTTGGAGCTCGCCGATTTTTTCGACAAGGGTCTCGAAGTCGGAAACCGAATGCTCATTGAACTTGATCAAGACGTCGCCCACTTTGAGCCCGGCTCGATCGGCAGCCGATCCCGGCTTCACCGTATGAATCTGCAATTCCATCTGACCACCGAACTGCGAGTACGGCGAGACCCCCAAGCAAGCGGGGCCGCGCGGCTGAACGACCAATGCAGGCAAGGACGCCTGCAGTTCCGCAATCGCATCGTCACTGACGGTGCTCCCCTTGATGCGGAAGAGGGCCGGTCCACGGATCTCGGATTGGATTCGGAAGTCTTCGATTCGTCGCAGATACTTCAATCCGTCATCGCCACCCGTCCACTTCTTGTCGATGATGGCATACTCGATCGGCCGGAGCCCTTCGTTCTCTTCGGCCCCCTCCGCCTTTTCAGTCTGCAGAAATCGGAGTTGGCCGCCTAATTTGAGGAACATTGCGACCGCTTTTTTGTGACGAATGGGAGACCCGGCTTCGATCGCCGCTTCGGCTCGCGACGCCACCGTTGGATTTTCACTGTGAGCAAGCTCATTAAATGCGAGTTCGATTCTTTCGTTGGTCTCATCGTCGCCGAGGCGGTAGAGCTGACGCAGCAATTCGAACGCTCGAACGGTCGCTTCCGGAGTTCCCTTGTCGATGATCGAGAGCAAGGGATCGACAGCCGCCAGCTTGCGAGCCACCAACTTCTGACCAGCCGCCTCGCGCGTTTTGAAGTCGCCTGCGGCGAGATCGTTCATCTCGGCCTGGATCTCAACCGAAAAAGTGGCGGTCGCCTGCTCGTTCGTATCGGGCTCCTGTCCACAGGCAACCGACGTCAGCAGTGCGAGCAAAAAAACGGGTATTGGCGTTCCATATTGCATCGGGAGCATCTCCTCGCCGGACTCTCACAAAGGCATCGCAGTCGGCCCCTCAACGGCCGCCCGACTCCAAAGCATCCCAAAAAACGGTCGGAAAGGCTACATGGATTTCCACAAGTGATCCTTGATTATCCGGCAGGCCAGTCACGGTTTCAACGCCACAACCTGGCGAATCCAAACGCATTTCAGTCATTGTGCAGTTTGACCACAGCGATCCCGGCTTGCAGAATGCGTCCTGTCGACAAGCCTCATTCAGGCGACCGCGTGCTTCGATGCGAGAGATCAACTGATGTATGACCTGCTGATTTCGAATGGACACGTCATTGATCCCGCGAGCAATGTGAACGGTCAGTTCGATGTCGCCGTTCGTCACGGGCGAGTGGCCGCGATCCTGGAACCGCAGTCGCAGTATGAAGCCAAACAGACCATTGATGTACAAGGAAAATACGTTGTTCCCGGGCTGATCGACTTTCATGTGCATGTGTTTCCAGGCGTCAGTCACTTTGGGATTGATGCCGATCCGAGTTGCCTCGCACGCGGCGTGACATCGGTCTTGGATTTCGGAACCGCAGGCGGTCTGATCTTCGATGGCTTTCGCCAGTTCGTGATCGACAAAGTGCAGACGCGAGTGTTCGCACTGCTGCATATCGCCGGGCAAGGCCTGATCAGCAGCCCGGGAACATTGCCGGGACTCGGCGAACTCCACGACCTTCGTTATTGCAATGTGGAGAACGTCGAACGCGTGGTCAACGCCAACCGCGATGTGATTGTTGGCATCAAGATTCGCTGCACCGCCAACCTGGCGGAGAACGGATGCAATGAGGCTGAAGGCCTTGAACTGGCGCGACAGGCGGCGGATCGCGTCGGCCTGCCGTTGGTGGTGCATAGCCCTGACTCATCGCTGTCGATCGAGCATGTTCTCTCGCGGATGCAGGCCGGCGATGTCCTGACGCATTGCTTTCATGGAAAAGCCTGCGGACTGGTCGATGCCGAACTGAAGCTACTCCCTGCGGCGAAAGAGGCGCTTGATCGAGGTGTGCTGCTCGACGTGGGTCACGGCTTCGGTAGCTTTGATTTTCACGTCGCGCGAGCGTTGCTAGAACAGGGCGTTCTGCCTCATTTCATCAGCAGCGACATTCATTTCTACAACTGGCATGGCCCGGTGTTCGATCTGGTCACGACGATGGACAAGTTTCTGCATCTGGGAATGGAGCTTCCCGAAGTCATACGTCGAACCACGATCTTGCCCGCACAGTTTCTGAAACGCGAAACAGAACTGGGAACACTGCAAGTCGGGGCATCCGCTGACATCACCGTTCTGGATTTGCAGCAGGGTGAGTTTCCCCTGATTGACGCCGCGGGTCGAACCGAACTGGGCAAAGTGCGATTGGAGCCGACTCATGTCTTTCGATCGGGTCGTCCAGTCGGATTGCTGCCGCGTCCGGAATCGCAACCACAGTCGATGACGATTTAGAAGGACTTCAACACGAACTGGCGACTCTGTTCCAGATGACTCCACACGTTCGCGTCTGGAGCGATCTCGAAGAGCCACGGACCTTGATGGCCACGTGCTGTGAGCGATTCGAGTAGTGATGGCCAGAGCAGATCACCATCGGAGACGACTGGCTGAATGAGCCCCTGCTGGCGTTGTTTAATGTGAATCATCGAGACCTCTGCCAGCGTGATGGAATCGACGATCGCGGGAATACGCTCGGGAAGTTCCGTGAGTAATAGATTGCAGGGATCAAAGCAGCATCGTAGTCGATCTGCATCCGATCCCAATTGTTGGCGTGCTTGAGTCATCACGAACTGGAAGACATCCCATGATTGATAGGCATGTTCGATGGAGAGGTTACCTCCCTCTTGAATCAGTCGGCGAGCCATCTTCGTCAGGACATCGATTGCGGCATCGATCATGTTTGGATCGGGATCGCGCGAACGGGTGGAGGTATCCACGAGTCTCAGATGGGGCGAGTTGTTGTGAGCCAGACATTTCGCCGCCTCCAGCCCTGCCGGAAAGTGGCCCGAGTCAAGCAGCAGTGGCCCACCAAAGAAAGGAACACCGATCGCCAGGTCAAAGTCAATCGTCGGAAACCGTTTGGAAAGGTCGGCTATTCGTCGACGCGATGTCTCGGAAGCGTGTGCCTCGGCGAAGTCCGCTTCGAACTCACCCAAGCATCCCTGTCGCAGCTCAATTGCCAGGAACCCGCGGGTGAGAGCCTGATCAATCAACTCGATCAGGGAATGTCCTTGATCGAGTTGAACCTTCCAGCAGTTGGAGACGATTCCAATGACGTTCTGTGATTGCTCCTGCATTCACTTCCTTACCTATCGTATCAGGGAGCCGGCGGTTCAGGAGGCGACGCGTCGATCCGCTTGACTGCACCATACAATGCCCAGCCCAGAACGACGACCAAAACGCCAATGACTCCCGTCAGTATTCGTGGATCGTTGACGATCGAAGACCATTTGAAACCCGTTGACGCGACGCCCACGATCTTGACTTCAGGCCCCAGTTGGCCGGTGTCGGGGCGGACGTTTTCAGTCAACAAGGCGCGAAGCGATGCCGTGTCATAGCTGGGTGCTGTTGCTTCAGAATCTCCATAGGTCAATTCATTGGGTTGGCTCGATTTTGCCAAGAAGATCAGTTCATACACATTTCCCTCTGCGGCGACTCCGGTGATGGTCAATGGTGAGCTGTCGCGATTGCCGATCACCAGGCGGTACCGACTTTCGCGCGACTCGGGAAGGTCGATTCGAAGCTGTTCGCGTTTTATCGTTTGAAAATCGAGGCGAGAAATTGTTGTTGAACTCACTTCGCGCCAGGACTTCTGCACCCCATGTTGTTCGGGGACTTGCAGAACAGCGTTACGACTGAAATTCTTCGACGATGTTTTCAGTACAAACGATGTCAGTGGTTCACGATGTGTTTCGATCTCAACAATCGTCTGCTGGGCCTTGGTGTCTTCGGAGACCTTAAACCCAATGATGGGATAGTTCTGCTTGTGATCGCCTTTGGCCCTCTCTTCGGTCCCCTCCTGCCAGAACTGAATCTGGTCGATGCGAAATGGGCGACGGTCAATGGCGACGCGTTCGGTGCGCTCGGTCTCGTCATTGCCCCGCAGGCGACGGGTTAACTCGAGCAACTCCGATTGTTGTTCCGAGGTGACATCGTTGATCACGATGCGAAAATGTTTTCGCGATGTCGAAGGAAACGTCACGCTGTCGTTGCGGACATCCATGAATCGCGAATAGTCAAAGATCACGGTGTCGGCAGATGCGGGCTCCCAGGTCTCTCCGTCTGCGGAGGTCAAAACGCGAGCTCGCTGTTCAAAGTTGCGAAGCGGTGTGACCAGACTAAGTCCGTTCGGCGACGGATCGTTCTCGTCGAGTGTCAGGGTGATCTCAAGGCCGCCGTTCTCTAAAGGTTTCAACGTCGGCTTCGACGATGTCCATGTTCGACGACGAACCGTCTGCGTGCGGACTTCTTGCGACTTCTGCACGAGGAAGGGGATTGTGGTTCCACGAGCATCACGCAGTCGCACGTCGGCGTAACCCGATTGCGACGATGAATAGACTTCGGCATCGAGTTTCACGGCGACCAGTGATTCATCGCCTTTGCCGCTGAAAGTGATTTCCTTCTTCAAGAGCTCCGTTGGTTCTGCCGCTTGAGCCAGAGCCGCAACAGCGATCCAGATGCCCGCAATTCCTGGTGCGAATGATTTCATACTGACTCCTCCGACGCGGGTTTTTGGGCAAATGAATCGCGGTACTTCAAGTAGATGAACGAGCCGACCAGCAGCAGTACTCCCAACACCAGGAACGCCACAATTCGATAGAGTTGGTCCAGTTCTCGAAGGTCGACGAAGAAGACTTTCCAGGCCACGATGCCGAACAGCAGCAATCCAAGGTAGCGAAGCGAGCGGGCGTTCTTCCAGATCCCTCGCAGGATCAAGCCCAAGGCAAACAGTGACCAGAGGATGGAGACGCCCCCGGGCCGCAACTCTTTCACGTAGTGGAACAGGAACGAATTGACTTCGAGCGTTAAGTAGACGAACAGCAACCCGATGCTCGTGAACCCTAGTAGCACGCCCACATCACGTGAACTTGTTCGCCCTCGAAGCAGCACGTACCCACCGGCGAAGAAGGCGACTGCGGCACCGAAGTCCAGTAGTCGCAGCGATGCATCGCGGAACGAATATTGACCTTCATACAGACCGTATTCCGCCAGCCCCCAGGCGGGGAGATCGAAGACGAACAACTTGAATAGTACACAGCCAACAAACAGCACCAACAGGGCGAGAATCGCGGTGCTGGTCGTTCGTGTCACCTGATACAGCAGCACTCCGCACATCGACAGCCAGAGCAACGTCAGAACAGGAAGTTGTAGCGGCTGATAGAAGTAGCCCAGCGTCCGATGCAACTCGAGATGCAGATACAGGAACAGCATGCCGAATGCGACACCGACAACCAGCCGTATCGCCCAGGCCTCGTTGATCAAGCCCGAGATATCGTTCTTCCGGTCAACAATTCGATCACCCTTGTCATCCGAGTGCAGCAACAATCGATAGGCACCACCCATGGAAGCGATCGGAATTCCAAACATCACCAGTCGTTCAACGACATGATTCAGATAGTCCATCATCGTCATTTCTGCGGCGGGTGGTGCGATCAAGAAGTGTCGAGTCAGATCGACGAATCCGAACCGAAGCAGCACGATTCCATACAGTAAATAGCAGGCGTGTCGCAGGAATTGGCTACCAATCTTTTTGGCAACCCACAGCAGTACGAAGGCTTGTATAGCCCAGCTGGCTGTGATCCACTCGGACGACAACAGCAGCGGCATCGTCACCGCCAGGAAGAAGGCAGACAACCCGATGAAACTGACAATCAGTTCGCGATCGACCAGTCTGCGATACAGGCAATAAAACACGTGCGCGGCGTAGAATGCGGCGAGCGAGATCGTGACCACCGCAACCCAGCGTCGATCAAAGGCTTCTTCGACAAGTTCAAAGGCACTGCCGTAAAACACGGCGGCATTGATCAGCAGCGCGAGCAAGTCCAGCAGATTGGACTTGGTCTGATTGACGATCTTGAACAGAAACGCCATCGTCGAGAAGAGGATGAAGAAGCTGCACAGGAAGGGCATCACTTCATAGTAGTGTGTCACGTCGTACTTCTGCATGGATGCGAAGTACAACGCGTACGTGGCGAAGAAGCTGAGGTAGCTGACCAGCGGCCAGTTCTTCCAGTAACACAATCCCAGCACGCCAATCCCCAGGATCAGCATATAGCCGTAAAGCTCGGGGAAATGGGTGCCAGCACTGGGCAACATCATCGGTGTCGCGTAGCCGCCGATGATGCCGAGGACTGCGACCAGGATCGAATTGAACCGGACGGCGATTCCACCGGCGAGCACCGTCACCAGTCCCATCAGAGCGAATGCGGGGGCGGGTTCAATCAGGTGATGGAAGTTCGCGGCGGCGTAGACAGCAAAGTACAAGATCGCCAGGCCACCGCCCAACAGCCCCTGGCCGAAGACGTGGTACTTGCGTCCGAGCAGTCGTGTCCCCGCCACCAACATGCTCAGGCCAGCGATCGTCGTCAGGGCGACGCGACCGACTTTGCTGATCAAATCGTGTTCGATGGAGTACTTCAAAAAGAAGCCGACCCCGACGACCAGAATCAGGATGCCGACTCGCAGCAGCCACTGGCTGGCGATGGCATACTCCATCGAGACGCCAGTCGGGATGTATTCCTCACCGACGATGATCCAGTTCCAGATCTTCCGCAAGGTCTCTGTCGCAGCCGTTTCAAAATGGCTGGGAACCCGCGGTTCTGGCGGCGGCGGCGCAGGCCGATTTTTAAGGCGATCTCGAATCGGTGACCTTGGCTCCGGTCGGGCGGGCTGTAGCGAGCCTGGTTTGTGCAGAGTGGGAGCCAACACAGGCGGTGTCACAACCGCCGGCTCTTCGATGACATCGCCGACTTCCAGCGGTTCTTCGTCGGACGCTGGCTCGACCTCATCCACGGGTTTTACCGGTTCCGCTTCCGTGTCAGGCCTCGCCTCGGGTTGAGGAGCCTGCACTTGCTGCAGAGCCTTCAGTTCTTGTCTGAGCTCGCGAAAATCCTGCCTCAATTGCTTGAAGTCCTGGTGTTGATCGCCTTGTAGCCGAGCCACCATGGCAATCAAGACCACCAGCATCACAAACAGGATGACTATGCCCATGGGAATCTCATCTTGAGGAACCGCGGCAAGCCCGCGCTCGATACTGCTGCTATTTTGTTTTTGGGTGGGCGAGGCTCCTGCCGAGCCGCGCCTGTCGATGGACTCACAATAACGTGCGCGGCTCGGCAGGAGCCTCGCCCTCCCAAGCACTGGCGGAGAACCTGTGCGGGTATCACGGAAATTCTTGGAGAACGGCCGATTTCATCGAAAATGGTTGGAAGTGACTGGGTACCGAAGAAGGCATTCAGGGGTCTCCCTGATTCCCTACCCCAATTCCCTTCCGAACAGAATCGGGCCTCTCGGTCGTATCCGGCACATCGGACGGCATTTTTTGCCGATTTTGGCAACTTTCTCTTTCCGTAATCTGATTATTCTGATAGAGACACGGGTTCAGGTTGATGCCGAGTCGCGATGTGCTGGAGCGGATCGCGCTATCGGACGGCAGAAACGTGAGATGATTGAGTCGGGATGCGTCGACTCAGTGAGTGTACCGGGGGCACGAGGGGAAGGGATTCCCAATGCTATTAAGCGGATTGTGGAAACTGGCGGCGATGGCAAGCGTCATCGGCGTGGGTTTGGTGGCGGTCTATCAAGCTCAGCAGGGCATGGATAAGACTGCGGCCATCGCTCAGGATGACGCGGGCAGCGAGAACGCCCCCGATCCTTTCGCGGATACTCCGAGTCCCCCGGAATCTCAAGCGGAAGAGCCCAAAGGGCCGACCCCGCTGGCCGATGATCCCTTCGGGACGTTCACCGTCGCGAAGAAGTCGTCGTCGGCAGGTAAATCCGCGGCACAGCCCACGCTGTTGCCAGCCGAAGAATCTGAAAACCAATCTCCCTTCGAGGAGGCGAAGCCCACGACTGTGCCGGTCAATGCGAAGAGTGCTCGCACAGGCCCAGGACTTAACTTCCGAGATGAGCCTGCTTTCCCAGAAACCAAGACGGCCGATGCTTCGGAAGGTGAACAGCAGACCCCGACGCGGTTGCCCGATGATCTGGATGCCTTGGAAGCAGACGTTCTGAAGTCGAAGCGAAACGATGCCCAGACACAGGAAGTCGGTGGCGGCATCAAGCCGTTCGTTCGTCAAGTTCGTCCTGAGCCCGTGGCTCAAGAGATCGTCCCGGTGGCGGCGAGTGATTCGAGCGAAGAGAGCGATCCGTTCGCGGAGTCTGCACCCGTTGCAGATCGCGATAACCGTCGCCAGGAATACACTCCCGAACCCGATGCGGACCCGTTCGCCAAGTTGCCGCCGAAGTCCGGACCGATTTCGCCGGTCAAACAACCTGCTAACTCCGATCCGTTTGGCGGCAAACTACCAGCGACGCCAAAGCCGGAAGTCGACCCGTTCGCGACTCAGCCGAATCCAAGCGAGCCGACTCTGGGGGCTCCCGCCGCAATCGAAGAAGAGGACCTGAGTACGCCGTTCGAGAACGAACCCAAAAAGGGAAGTCCGGCTCCGACATTTACCGAGCCGGATCCGCTTCCCAAGAAGAAGCCCGCCCGGCGCGATGATTCGCCAAAACTGCCAACATCGATTCCTGATCCGTTAGACGAACCGTCATTGCAACGAGATTTCCCGGATCTTCCTGAACCCAAGCCCGCTCGACTGCCCGAACGGCAGCTTCCTGGCGAACCTGGTGCGTTGCCCACGCGTCGACCCGCGGATCCACAGCCCAAGTCACTCGATAACGACTTGCTGGGTGATGGAGTTGTCGATGGGTCGTCACCGAGGGGCTTGCAGCAACCTCGCTTGACGATCGAGAAAGTGGCGCCTCAACAGGCGACACTCGGCGAGATGATGATTTATTCGATCATCATCAAGAATGTCGGCAACGTCGACGCGCAACACGTCGTCGTGGAAGATCGGATCCCCAAGGGAACCGAAATGAATGGCTCGGCCCCGCGAGCGGAAATCTTCGACAAGAAATTGATCTGGAAGATCGGCACACTGAAGCCGAACGAAGAGAAGAAGATTTCGATCCGCGTGATCCCGCAGCAGGAAGGCCCCATCGGCAGCGTCGCCCGAGTCAGCTTTGCGACCGAAGCCGCAGCGGAAATCGTCGTGACGGCACCTCAGCTCTCTTTCAATGTCAAAGCACCGAAACAAGCTCGCATGGGCGAGACGATCGAATTGACCTTCCTGCTCAAGAACACCGGTACTGCCGCCGCGACCAATGTCTCGGTTCGCGACTTGGTACCTGCCGGACTGAAGCATGAAGCCGCAACGGACATCGAATGTCCGATCGGCAAGCTGGCCCCGAATGAAACACGAGAGATCGTGTTGTCTGTCGTCGCTGTGAAGCCAGGGCGAGCCGTCAATCGTGCCGTTCTGACTGGCGACGGCGGAATCAGTCAAGAGTTGGAAAGCGTCGTCGAAGTCATCGGCGAGCAACTGGTGCTGACACGATCCGGCCAGACCAAGATCTATGTCGATCGGCCCACGGTCTTCACGAATAACATCAAGAACGAAGGGAACGCGGAAGTGAAACAAGTTCGCGTTTCCGAAATCGTCCCAGCCGGAATGGAATTCGTCGAAGCATCGGATGGCGGTCGCTTTGATCCGATTCAGAAGGCGATCTTCTGGGACGTGGGAGCTCTGCCACCTGGTGCCGAAACCGTTGTCAGCAGCAAGCTGGTCGCCCGCACACCGGGGACGCAGCAAGCGAAAGTCTCTGCCAGCGGTCCCGCTGGCAGCACTGCGGCTGTTAAGTCGGAAGTCGATGTCGTCGGTCGGCCGGAACTGCAGATCGAAACAGTCGGCCGGACGGGTGTCGTCACCGTCGGCGATCGATTGACCTCGAAGATTCAGCTCAAGAATCACGGCAGTGCCGTGGCGAAGAACGTCAGCCTGAGTATCCAATTGCCCCCTGAATTGAAGATGGTGGAAGTCCGCGGTAGCCAGTACACCATTCGCAACAACATGATCACGTTCGATTCCGTGGCAGCGATCTCACCGAAGGAACTGGTCAGCTTTGAGGTGGTGATGGAAGCCGTCGCCGAAGCACCCGATGCCCAGATGAGCCTGGAAATCCTGGCTGATCACCTGACGAGGCCCGCCAAGCGCAGCGAGACAGTGCAGATCGCAGCCGAGTTGCGGTAGATCTGGTTTTGAGCAATGTGCTATTCATCGCTGAACTTATCGGCATCAGCAGGGATGAGGCGCAACAGGCATGTGAAGCCGATTGCGTCTACGATGGTGCAGATGCCCAGAAGACCACAAATCCACCGTTCTCTTCATCGCTCCACATCCCGACGTGTGTGTTGCCGTAATATGCAAACGGAAGAAAACTGATCGTCCACAATGCAAATGCGGGTACGAACATTCGGCGGTAATTCCACGCGAGCATTGTTGCACAGGATGGACATCGAAATGTCTGGCGTTGAGTCACCCATAAGAAACCCCATCCTGGACTATATTGCAGTAGCTTAGCCTGGCAGATGGGGCAAACCGCTTCTCTCATGTCGTCTCTCGCGCTTCGACATAAATGAACACGCCGCGGGTTTTCGCCCGGCCGTCGCTGGCATGCAATCCTGAATCATACGACTCGCATGTCGCTGCATGAATTCAACGATTGCAAAATCTCGATCCGGACGGAATCATCATCGAAGTGTCCATCGCAACTCCGATCATGAGGCCGAGTCAACATGATGCGATTCCTTCGCAGGTACGGCGTTCGAATCGGGATCGGTGCTGTTCTGCTGGCTGCGTTTTTTGGTGTCCTACTCGTATGGATGCCCTATCAGCGGGAACAACGGATTGCGAAAGAATTTGAAGCGGCTGGTGGAAAAGTGCGTTGGGAGTACTGCGGGCCGGATTGGGTGCAGCAATCTATTCGGGGCCGAATCCCCTTTGCACACCGCGTCGTTTCGGTCGATCTGGATCGCCAAAAGATGCCACCGGCCATCCTCGCTGGATTGGAATCGCTGTCCAACCTTGAGAACTTCTACGCAGACCACGTTCAGTTTGATGATGCGGCGTGTAAACATTTGAAGAGCCGGACGCGGCTGGTATGTCTCTATCTGACAGAGACGCCGTTGACTGATGCCGGAATGGCACACTTGAAAGATCTCGATAATCTGGAGGCCCTTGATCTTGGCCGCACGCAGATCACCGACAACGGATTGAAACACCTCCAAGGGAAGTCGCGGCTGTCTATCCTTTTTCTTAGCTTCACAAAAGTCTCCGGTGCCGGAATGGATTATCTGAAGGGCCTGCCAAAACTGATTATGCTGGAGCTAAGCGGCGTGGAAATTGGCGAAGCTGGATTGGAAAAAGTGGGAGAGTTGACGCAACTCCAATCGCTCTTTCTCTGCGAAACCAAAGTTGCCGACGCCGGACTTGTGAGTCTAGAGGGCCTGCACGGTCTCAAATTACTCGGTCTGTCAGGAACGCAAACGACAGCCGAAGGGAGAGCCAGGCTGCGGGAAAAGTTGCCCAACTGCAAGATCACGCCGGAGCCCTAGCCCGGCCTTTGCGACGAATGCAAACTAGTGACGGTAGCAGGTACCCATGATCTGAATTCCCGCCTGCGCGGGAATGACGGGATGTCCCGCCGCCGCCGTCTGTTGGCACAATTTGCCGTGCGCGCCTTAACTGTCTATCATGAAGCACTGCAAATACGGCCCGACTGGGAACGGTCGGGCTCGCTTGTTTCCCGTGCCCAATGACCAGACTGAGTTCCGACGCAATGACCACTGATTTTCGTTCGATCCTGGAAACGTTTCCGAACCCTTATCCGCAGCGGGATTATTCGGTCGAAACGATCTGTCCCGAGTTCACCTCGCTGTGCCCCAAAACCGGTCAGCCGGATTTTGGAACGTTGACGATAACCTATGTTCCCGATCAGCTGTGCTACGAGCTGAAGTCGCTGAAGATGTATCTGCAGGCTTATCGCAATCACGGTGCGTTCTATGAGCACGTGACGAATCTGATTCTGGACGATATGGTCGCGGTCACTCAGCCACGATCGATGAAGATCATCGGTGCGTTCACTCCGCGTGGTGGGATTCGGACGAATGTTGTCGTGGAGTACACCAAGCCGGCCAGCAAGTAGTTCTGGTGTGGATCGAGAAGTCCCAATCTTTTGGCGAGATTGGCTACGTTGCGATTCAGGTCTGATGCGACAGCAGACTATTCGGCGAGCGGCACCGCTCCGTCGAGGTAACGCCAGTTCTTGAGGTAGCTGATCAAGTCGGCCATCTGATCGACTGTGATTGTCTTTTCCAGGCCGATGGGCATCAGCGAAAGTCCGCTGGACTTCAATTCGTCGACATCCGTCCGCAGGATCGTTTCCTCTTTCCCTTCGGGGAGTCGGATCGTGATGGACGAGGCCGTCTCGCTTTTGACGAGGCCCGTCAGGACGCGGCCCTGCTTGGTCACCAGCGTATAGCCGAAGTAATTCGCATCGACGGCGCGGTTCGGATCCAGGATGTTCGTCAGCAAATAGGCGGGGGTCTTGTCGCGGGTGTCGCCAATGTCCGGACCGACATTGGTGCCGATGTTAGCGACGCGGTGGCAGGTGACGCAGTTCTTTTCGAAGATCATCCGACCTCGGCCCGCATCGGCCTTCTGGTCCAGAGCCGGCTGGTACTTCATCATGACCGCATTGCGATCTGGCGAGGTCGAGTCGGTGAACAGCTTGGCCGCTCGCAGCTTGATTTCTGGGTTCTTGTGCTTGGTCAGCCGCGACTGCCGAGTGACATCAACCTCGGTCGGCTTGAGTGTCGAACTCTCGAGCGCATCCAACAACAACTTCGTGCGAGCTTCGTCGGCCAGTAATACGTCCAGTATGGCGCGGCGAAACTGCGGCGTTTGCGCATCGAACGCTTCCAGCAGCCTGGTTCCGATCGCGGGGTCGTGCGAAGCGCTTAGCGATTCCAACGCGGTGAGTTTTAGTGAGATCTCTTCGTCCGAGAGCGCAAGATCCAGCAGCGCCGTGGCGACATTGGGACTCGGCAGAAACCGCAGCGTCTTGATCGTGGCGAGCCGACGTAGAGCCATGACTTCGGCATCGATGATCGTTTCCAGCGCGCGCGAGACCAGATGACTGATCAAGCCGCGTTCCGCCTCGCCGATCTGGTCGAAGTATGTTTGCAGAATGATTCCACGCCGCGCGGTCCCCTGCCCGAGGCCGCGAAGTCCGGCCAATTGAATGTCGTTGACCGCAGGGGAACTGAGCGTCGGTGCGTCGAACGCCAACAAGGCCTTGAAGTAGGCAGTCGCCGCATTCGGCGTCATCTGAGCCCCTGCGACTTCACTGAGTTCCTCGATCAAGTCAGCGGCACCATCGGGGATCGCGCCGCGCATCTGCCAGTGGTCCAACAGTTCGACGATCAGCAATTCGGGCGGATTGCACCGCATCGTCGCGACAGCGACTCGCAACCAGGGATCTTCGGCACCGTGGTCTAGAAGTCGAACCAGCAACTTTCGTTCGAATGCGGCATCCTCGCTACGGCCACTCAGATCCAAAGCCAAACGAAAGCGAACTCGTTCATCCGCTTCATCATCGACCAGATCCATCGCTTGCTCGCTGCCGAGCAACTCATCCAGATTGTCGCCAATGGCCGAAATCACTTGCTCGCGCACTCGTGCATCGCGAGATTTGGTTTCTGACCAGGCGAGCACGGCTGGAGTGAGGCGGGGGTCGAGAATCTTCAGCATCCATAGCACACGCAGGCGACTGCGCGTCAGCCTGTTCTGCTTCCAATTATTCTTGAGAGCGTCCAGGACTTCGTGCGGGTTCCGCTCCAGCAGGACTCGCATGGCTGTGTCGCGATGCCAGCCGTTGCGATGTTCCAGCAACTCGATGACATCTTTGGTGGAGAGCTTGGCGATCGGCTCATCAGGCCGCTCTTGATTGACGGTCGGTTCGATCGACATGACTCGCCAGATGCGACCGCGGTCGCTGCCGTCGTTCAGATCCTTGCGAGTCTTCATTTCGGCAGGCATCCAATCGGGATGCTCGATCACCGCGCGATACATGTCGACGACGTAGAGTGCTCCATCGGGACCGTTGACGAGATCGACAGGCCGAAACCAGGTATCGGGGCTGGCGAGGAATTCCTGATCGCCGTCGGCCGCATTGCCGGTGAACGTGGCCCCCGTCGGTGTGAGAACTTCGCGATGGACCAGGTTACCGGTGGGATCGCAGGTGAAGGCATTCCCCACAAATTCAGGGGGTAACGCATCTCCGCGATAGATCTGCACCCCACAGGCGGCGGTGAACTGATTCGCATGCAGGGTGCTGGTGGTCCAGGCCTTGCTGATCGGATGCAGCTTGGAGAACTCTGCATACGGAGCAACATCATGTACGGCCTTCTTCACGGCGAGGAACGGGTTGCGCCGGATGTACTGATCTTCGAGCACGACATGCTGCACGGGATTCCGGTTCGAGCACACGAATCGATTGCCGTAGTCGTCGAAACACAGGCCGTATTGGCCATTCCCAGATACCGCGGCGGATTCGCCGGTGCTGGGATTGAAGCGAAAGTCGAATCCGGCGAGGGCGACAGGCTGTCCCTTGGTTTTCCATTCCGGCTTCGCGGCAACGATCGTGCCGCCTCGAAGGCCGTTGGCGACATAGACCCAGCCATCAGGGCCCAGTGTCGGATGATTGGCTCGCAGTTGCGAGTTTTCTTGAACGAATCCGGTAAACCAGGTCTCTTTGATTTCAGCATGGCCATCGCCATCTCGATCGGCGAAGAAGGCGATTTCACCCGCCAGTGTCACGATGATTCCGTCTTTCCATGGCAGCACCCCGGTGGGAAATAGCAGTCCGTCGACGAAGACCGAGGCGGTTTCGAATCGCCCATCCTGATTCTTGTCGAACAGATGCTTGATTCGAGAAAGCGGCTTGTCAGTGGAACCAGGCTTGGGTCCGTAGGGATAATCCCGCATCTCGACCACCCACATCGATGCGTCGCTACCAAAAGCGATGGCGACGGGACTGACAACTTCGGGTTCGGCGGCCACCAGTTCCAACTTCAGATCCGGTGATGCCAGCACAAAGCTCGACAGGGCCTGATCGGTCGAAAGCGGACTTTTGATTGCCGGCAACGAGCGTGCCTCGTCACCCCGCGCGTTTGCGACGAGCGTCACGGCGGAAACGGAGACCAGAACACACAAACGGAAAGACCGAATCACTCATCGACTCCGATCAATTCAAAATAACCAGCGTAGAACGACTGAACGAGGTCTGAGTTCTCGTAAGCCAGTTCCAATGGATACATCAGGACTTGCACAACGTACTCCACCGGCCGAGGTATCGCACCTCGCTTTTCCAAGGCGATCACAATCGCGGGGCTTAACACGTAACCGATTCCCATCATGACAATTGTGGCGACCAACAGCAGGTATCGGCGACGCCAGCGGTCCGCTTCCGCTTTGGCGATGGCAACGGCCGCATCATCAACGTAGTCCGCACTGGTTGTGGCGAGTTCGTCCGTGACTGCCGCGATTGCCATGCGACCACCTCAATGCTGTCGGGAATACCGTTCCGTTTGTATTGTGGAGTCCGCCTTGAAGTTACTCAACTGTTGAATGACCACGCCAGAAGGAATCTCATGGTTCGCGCGGCCCTGTTTCTTGCTCGATTTTGCTCATCCGCCTGGATTGGTGCGGCGACTTTGTTCGTCATTGTCGGGATTCTGGAAGTGACTCGCGGTGGATTTGACACAACAATCAAGGATACTTTGGTCGCGATTCGCTTTCCGCCATTCTATCGAACGGGGGCGATTCTGGTCGGATTGGCATGGCTGGGAGCGTGTTTGGCCGAGTTTCATCCGGAATTGCCGACGCGACGACGGGCCTTCGCGATCCTCAGCCTGCTGGCGGTGCTCGCATTAATGTTTGTTGATTATCACTGGGTGTACTCGCCGCTCGCTGCGATGGTGCGTCCACCGGGGCAGCCGAAGACGATCGAGTTTGCTCACCTGCACCAGGCTTCGAAATATATCAATCTGGCGGGGCTATTTTTCTCGATGGTCGCCGCGGTTGCTCTGAATTGGCCATCGAAGAAGGAATAGTATCGGGGTTTCCGGTCCTGACGTGGCTCTACTCGTTTCGCCTGACCATTTCCGTAGAAGCTGCGGCAATCGCCACCGTGCGAATTGCAAAATGGGGCTCTATCGTTACCATCCGCCGATACGTTCGCCGAGGTCGTATCGATGGGTAACGAGGAGTGATGATGTCCGAGACGCACAATGACGTGGCGTTCTGGTCCGTGCCGCTTTCGCAGTTGCTGGATCGATTGAAGTCGTCCGACCAGGGGCTGACCCAGGCGGATGCGGCGGACCGATTGGCTCACACTCGGCAGTTGAAGGCGCGCAAGCACTCCGCCTGGAGCTTGCTGCTGGATCAGTTCAAGAACCCGATCATTCTGCTGCTGCTCGGTTCCGCCACGCTGTCGTTCTCGATGCCGGGCGAACAGACCAATGCCTGGATCATCATCTTCATCCTGCTGGCCAGCGGACTGCTGGGGTTCTGGCAGGAACTGAGTGCGGCGGATGCCGTCGCGAAACTGATGGGGATGATCGAGACGAAGGCGACCGTCATTCGCGACGGTCAAGATCGTGAAGTTCCGCTCGAGGTGATTGTACCCGGCGATGTCTTGCGATTGAGTGCCGGTCACATGATCCCTGGTGATTGCCGACTGATCGCAGGACGAGATTTGTTTCTGAATGAAGCGGCGCTCACCGGCGAAAGCTTTCCGATGGAGAAGATCCCCGGTGAAGTGGCCGAGCACACTTCGCTGGGCCAACGCACGAATTCATTGTACCTGGGCACGCACGTCATTAGCGGCATGGCGACCGCTGTCGTCGTGGGGACAGGCCGCGATACCGAGTTCGGCAAGATTTCGGAACGGTTGGAACACAAGCCACCGGTCACGGGATTTGAATTGGGGCTGCGTCAATTCGGACAACTGCTGATCAAGGTCGTGCTGGTCATTGTCGTGGTCGTGTTCGCGGTAAAGGTCGGATTCCAAGGCAAAGAATTCGCTGATTCGTTGCTTCTCGCGCTGTCATTGGCAGTGGGAATGACGCCTCAATTGCTGCCCGCGGTGACCAGCGTGGTCCTCGCGGCGGGTGCGAAGGCGATGGCCAAGCACAAGGTCATCGTGAAGCAACTGCTATCGATCGAGAACCTGGGAAGCATGACGGTGCTCTGCTCAGATAAGACCGGTACTCTGACCGAGGGGATCATCCAACTGCAGGATGCGCAGGATCCGTCTGGCAAATCGAGCGACTGGGTGGCTCGACTGGCTTATCTGAATGCTCACTTTCAGACCGGCTTCACGAATCCAATCGATCGAGCCATTACTGACCATCGAAAATTTGAAACAGGTGGCGTTCAAAAACTCGACGAAATCCCCTACGACTTCATCCGCAAACGATTGAGCGTTCGGGTCCTGGAAGGTGGCCAGAAATTATTGGTGACCAAGGGGGCGTTGTCGCATGTTCTGGACGTTTGCACGCAGGCGGAAACATCGTCTGGTGAGTTCGTCGATCTGAGTTCGATCCGAGCCTCAATCGACGCGCAATTTAACGCGATGAGCGGCGACGGATTGCGGGTGCTGGGGCTCGCCATTCGACGCGTGGATGCGGAGCACATCACGAAGGCCGATGAACATGACATGACGTTTGTCGGGTTCCTGGTCTTTTCCGATCCGCCGAAGGCAGACGCCGGCGAGACGATTCAAGAACTGAAGAAGCTGGGCATCGACCTGAAGATTATTACGGGTGACAACCGCGCCGTCGCTGCCACCATCAGCCAGCGAGTTGGTATTGAATCGCCTGTCATTGTTACAGGGACCGACCTTCGCAATCTGAGTGAAGAAGCGGTCCGCGAGAGGGCTCGCAAAGCCAATGTCTTCGCGGAAGTTGAGCCGAACCAGAAAGAGCAGATTATTCGAGCGCTGCAGCAGTCGGGAGCTGTGGTGGGCTATCTGGGTGACGGCATCAACGATGCCTCAGCGCTGCACGCGGCCGATGTGGGGATTTCGGTGGCATCGGCGGTCGATGTCGCTCGCGAGGCGGCTCAGATTGTGCTGTTGGAGCAAGATCTGCGGGTTCTGGTCAAGGGGGTCTACGAAGGTCGCCGCACGTTCTCGAATACACTCAAATATGTCTTCTTTGCGATTGCCGGAAACTTCGGCTATATGTTCAGTCTGGCCGTCGCTTCGTTGTTTCTGCCTTTCGATCCGCTTTCGCCCGCTCAGATCCTGCTGGTCAATTTGCTGGCCGACTTCCCTGCGATGGCCCTCGCGACTGACAGCGTCGACCCGGAACAGATTGAGCGGCCGCGGCGGTGGGATATTTCGTTCATCTTGCGATTCATGATGTCGTTTGGCTTTGCCAGTTCGATGTTCGACTTCCTGACGTTCGGCTCCATCTTGTGGCTGTTCGGTGAAAGCGAGCACCTCTTCCAAACTGGTTGGTTCATGGAATCGACGCTGACCGGACTGATGATCCTGTTGGTCATCCGCACCCAACGTCCGTTCTTTATGAGTCGCCCGGGTAAGCTGTTCTTGCTGGCAGAAGTTGTGATTGCAGGCATTGTCCTGTGTCTTCCGTTCACGCGTTTGCAAGAGCCGCTGGGATTCGTGACACCCTCTGCTGGTCTGGTGGCCGTTGTGATCGTGATCACATTGCTGTACGGAGTGGCGATGGAAGTCATCAAGCGATTGTTTTATCGGTACCTTGCCTATTGAGATTATTGGGTCGTTGCTTCCCGGAAGTCTTGCCGGATCGCTATCATCCCGCCTCGTTTGAAGAGTTTCATCGAGGTAGATCATGACTGCGACTGTCCGGACTCGATTCGCCCCCAGCCCCACCGGTTACATGCACATTGGCGGCATGCGTACCGCCCTGTTCGTCTGGCTCTGGGCTCGACATAACAATGGCACGTTCATCCTGCGGATTGATGACACCGACCAGCAGCGCAACGTCGAAGCGGCACTCGCACCGATCTTTCGCGCGTTTCGGTGGCTGGGACTGAATTGGGACGAAGGTCCTGACGTGGGTGGCAATTTCGGGCCCTACTATCAATCGCAACGGACTCACCTGTATCAAGCCGCTGTCGAGAAGCTGTTGGCTGAGGGGAAGGCCTTCAAGGACTATGACTCGCCCGAGCAGATCGCGGCGGATCGCGCGGTCGCAGAGTCGGCCAAGCAGCAGTTCGTCAACATTCGACGGTCGCTCGAATTGACCGACGCGGAGCGCGCCCAATTCGAAGCCGAAGGCCGGCCGTATGTCGTGCGGTTTTTGGTTCCGCGCGACCAGCGAGTCGCAATCGATGACGCCGTGCGAGGTCATGTCGAGTGGGACGGAGCGTTGATGGTCGATCCGGTCATCATGCGCAGCAATGGCACAGTCCTCTATAACTTTGCGACGGTTGTCGATGACGCTCACATGCAGATCACGCACGTGATTCGTGCCGAAGAGCATCTGACGAACACGGCCGTCCAGGCATTGCTGCACCAGGCGCTGGGAAACACGCCGCCCGTGTTTGCTCACATCCCGTTCATCACCGCTCCCGGTTCAACTAAGAAGTTGGCGAAACGTGACATTGATAAACTACGCAATAGCCCGCAATTGAAGAAGATGTTCGATCGCGCAGACGAAGTGCTTCCCCAACTGGGATTGGGGGACTCGAAGATCCTCAATCCACTAATGGTCGAGTACTACGAACGTCTTGGTTACCTTCCTGAAGGAATCTTGAATGCCCTTTCACGACTGGGCTGGTCATTGGATGACAAGACCGAATTCATGACGTTGGACACCGTCATCCAGAACTTCACACTCGACCGCATCGTGAAATCTCCCGCAGGATTGGATGCGGAAAAACTTCAGAGCTACCAGCAGCATTGGATGAACCAACTGCCGCTGGAAGACAAGGTTGCCGGGTGCCTGTCGTTCCTGCAGCAAGCCGGCCTCGTGTCCCAGACCTCGGATGCCGCCATTCAGAGCACGGTTGGGCAGGTCGTCACGGGGCTGGCGGATCGATTGAGAATCTTCAGCGACATCCTGGACTACAAAGAGTTCTTCGTTGCCGATGACGCTTTGGTCTATGACGAGAAGGCATTCAAACAACGGGTCGTCGACGCTCCCGAAGCGGTTGGTCTGCTGACGGCTTTGCGAGAACAGCTTGCGACAGCGGCAGCATTTGACGCACCCGCCCTCGATTCACTAGTGCATGCCTTCGTCGAGTCGCAGGGCGTTAAGATTGGTCAGATTGTACATGCGTTGCGCGTCGCCGTGACCGGTCGCGCCGTGGGAATCGGTTTGTTCGACGCGCTGGCCATTCTGGGTCGAGATCGATGTCTCTCGAGGATCGATCGAACCTTGCGGCTGGCCAACAGACAAAGCTGAATTCATGTCGTTGACGGCGGGGTCCGCTTCCAGTGACAATCTTGCGATCGTAAGCACGCATCGATCGTGAAAGACTACGCTTAAGGGCCACGCTGATGAGCTATCCGCATTCAGGTCCGGGGATCGCCTCGTTCATCGCGTCACTGTTCGCGGGAGCAGCAATTCTTGCCTTGGTAGTTGTCGCCGGAGTGATGGGATCGCAACCGGGTGGTATGGACGAAGAATCGCCTCAAGCCATCATCTTGGGTTTAGGTTTGATTGCCTCAGCAGGGCTATTGGTGCTTTCTTTTGTCCTGGGCGTGACTGGGATGTTGCAGCCAAAACGCAACAAGCTCTTCGCGATCATGGAAGCCACCATTGCGGCTCTGGTCGTTGTTGGATTTTGTGGATTGATCGTTCTGGGGATGGTAATGACCAATTAACCCGGGGAACTGCTTTAACGTCGACAGCACACTCCGTGTGCTGAGTGCTTTCAGATTGTCTTGGACTTCGTAATTATCGAATACGCTCAGCATACGGAGTGTGTTGTCTACACTAATCTGGAGCGCATCCCATCTCACTGTGGCGTCCCGCAAGTAGAAAACCACTGAGTCTAACCCGTGTTTCAACGCGACACGGAAGTGCGACCCGCACTAACCCCATTGCGGAAACCATTTGAACAGAGCAATCGCGATGGCCGTTCCAGCGGTCGGAACAAGGACTGTGGTTACGAAGATCGGACCATAGGATCTGGCGTGCGTTTCGCCGCAGATGTTACGGATCAACATTACCAGGTAGCCGTTCGCAGGAAGCGAATCGAGCGATCCGGATGAGATCGCGATGACTCGATGGAGTGCTCGGGCGCTCACGCCCAACTCATCGATATAGATCGGTTTGATGATGGGGAGAGCGATCCCTTGACCGCCCGAGGCCGATCCCGCGATGCCAGCAATCACCGCCACGGCCAACGCGGCACTGATTAAGGGGTCGCCAGGTAAGTGAGTCACCCAGTGCACGACCAAGTGGAACGCGGGCAGATCTTTCACGGCGGAACCAAAGCCAACCACAGCGCTCGTCGAACCGACCGCCAATAACCCATTCACGAATCCATCACCAAAGCAGCCCCAAACGTTGTGCAGGCGTTTGCGATGCAAGACGACGGCAACCATGACCCCGATGAAGATGGCCAGCGTTCCGTCTTCAGGATAATTCCGGATAACAGCTTTCACGATCGACCAAGTCTGCTCGGGTATCGAGTCCCGGTACTTAAGACACAGCGCGGGAATCAGGTTTAGCGCTAACAAAGTCGCGACCAACGGGGCGACGGCAGAGACAAAGCCAGGATTCCCCGCTGTATCCGCGGTAACCGCGGGGCGATCGCTGTCGCGTGGTTCAAACTTTCCACCGGCTGCAACGGCACGAAGAATGACGCGGTCGAGATACAACTGCCCGATCGCAAACATGAGAAAGGCCACGATCAAGCTCACCTGCCAACCCGCGCGAGCGTCGGTCAGAGGTTTGCCCTCCGCGTCGATGAGGTACTTGATCGGGATCAGGTTCTGGATCTCGGGAGATCCCGCCGATGTCATCGTGAATGTGATCGACCCGAACGCTATTGCGGCAGGGATGAATTGACGCGGCAGGTTCGCGGAGCGAAACAGTTGCACCGCTAGCGGATAGACCGAGAACCCAACGACAAACAACGAGACTCCGCCGTACGTCAGGCAGGCGCACGCCAGCACGACCGACAAGCAGGCCCGTTGAGTCCCCAGCCAGCGTCCCACGTTATTCGCCACCGAGATAGCCGCCCCCGACTCATCCATCACCTTTCCGAAGACGGCACCGAGTGCGAAGATCAGATAGAAGCGCCGCACGTAGTCGGCGAACCCAGTCATATAGGGCCCGTTCATCCCCGCAACCGGGTCCGTACCACTCAGCGTTAGAGCCAGTACGGCACACAGTGGAGCGACCACGAAGATGCTTTTGCCGCGTACGACCAGGGTCATCAGCAGCGCCAAACTGCCAAACAGAACTGCCAGATGGTACAGATCGCTTTGCATGGTGCGGCAAAGCTACCGTTGTGGCCGTGCGTACGCCAGCATCAATAGTTTGTTGTCCCTCGTTTAACCGCGTGGGCACCGCCCCGCGTGTCAATCGCAGTCTCTGCCTCGTGAGTCGTCCAACAAAAAAAGAGAGTCACAAGCTTTCGCTGTGACTCTCTTTTGGACTCTCTGACTTCAGCGACAAACAACCTTAGCGGCTGGCGGTCATGTGTTCAGCTGCTAACTTTGGTAGTAGCTGTTGAACAAACGCGATGGCTTCTTCCACCTGATCGGCCTGGATCAACACCAGGTCGCCAGGGTGCATGCGTCGTAACGTCATTTCGATCGCGATCATCTCGCCTCGAGTTTCGAACACGCGGTGTGACTGCATCCGTTTGCCCAAGGCCAGGCCTTGTCGCATCAGGCTAATCACTTCACCATCGGCTCGACCACGTCGACACTGGTCTTCGTACAGGACCATTTCGTCGAAGCCGTTCGCGATCAATTCCGCCTGGTGGATAATATCTTCATCACGTCGATCACCGGCGGCGGTGTAGACAATGAGTCGTCGTTCGTGCGGCATTTTGTCGAAGGCTTCGCACAGGGCAACCAGCGCGGCGGAATTGTGGCCGTAATCGATGACGATCGTCGAACCGCGGAACTGCACGACGTTGAATCGAGCAGGAACTTTTTGCGAGTCGTTGACGAACGTCTCCAAGGCATGACGAATCACTTCGAATGGCACGCCGAGGGTCCAGGCAGCGGCCGCGGCGGCCATGGCGTTTTCAACTTGGAAGCCGATCAGTCCGCCGAATGTCAGTGGGACCGAATCCAGCAGAGCGATACGAGCTTCCCACGATCCTTCCGAAGCCATGATGCAGTTGTTCTGCACATAGACAACCTTGCCACCTTTGGCTCGATGCGCCGCCAGGATCGGGTTGTCGATTGACTTGGAGAAGTACAACACCTTACCGGGGCAGTACTCGGCCATCGCGGCGGTCAGCGGATCATCGGCGTTCAGGACGGCATGTCCGTTTGGAGCGACCGCTTCGACGCAAACGCGTTTGACACGAGCGAGCTGTTCGACGGTATCAATCCCATTCATGCCCAAATGGTCGCCGTCCGCGATGTTCGTGACGACGGCCGCATTGCACAGGTCAAACCCCAGACCTTCGCGAAGGATCCCACCGCGAGCCGTTTCGAGCACTGCTGCTTCGACGACAGGATTGGCCAGCACGGTGCGGGCACTCTTCGGTCCGCTGCAATCGCCGGTATCGATTCGTCGGTCGTCGATATAGACACCATCGGTGCAGGTCATACCGACGCGCTTACCAGTGCTTCGCAGGATGTGAGCCATCAGGCGAGTCGTCGTCGTTTTCCCGTTCGTTCCTGTAACAGCCACGATTGGAATTCGGCCGTCGTCGCCTGGTTCGAACATGGTCCCGACGATCGCTTCACCGACCGGACGACCTTTGCCATACGAAGGTTCCAAGTGCATTCGCAGGCCAGGAGCCGCGTTGATCTCGACGATCACACCACCCTGTTGTTCCAAGGGGCGGCTGATGTCCTGGCAGACCACGTCGACGCCCGCGATATCGAGTCCGACCATGCGGACGCCTTCGACGACGCGAGCAGCCACTTCGGGGTGAACCAAGTCTGTGACATCCATCGCGGAACCACCGGTACTCAGGTTCGCATTGCGGCGAATCAGCACCACTTGGCCAGCGGCAGGGATTGAATCGATCGTCAGGCCCTGTTCAGCCAGCACACCGCAGGCAATCTCGTCCAGGCGCAGTTTGCTGAGCGACGTGGCGTGATCTTCGCCTCGTCGAGGATCCTTGTTGGCTTCGTCCACCAACTGGGTAATCGAATGGCGACCGTCACCCATCACTTGAGGGGGTTCACGACGAGAAGCCGCAACCAGTTTGTAGCCGATGACCAGCAGCCGGTAATCGGAGCCTGGAGCAAAACGCTCGCACAGGATTTCGCTTCCTTCTTCAATCGCAGCCTTGTAGGCCGCGACGACGCTTTCACGGTTGGTCAGATTGACCGCGACTCCGCGCCCCTGGTTGCCGTCTTGCGGCTTGATGACGACTGGCAGCCCAATTTCTAGAGCAGCTTCCCAAGCGTCTTCGGCACTCGTGACCGGGCGACCTTTGGGGACAGGCACCCCAATGGCGGCGAGTAAGTTTTTGGTCAGTTCTTTGTCTTGGACAATTGATTCGGCGACCGCAGAAGTTTTGTCGGTCTCGGCGGCGAGGATTCGGTGCTGTTTAGAACCGTATCCAAGTTGAACCAAACTGCGATCATTTAGACGGCGCGCCGGAATTCCCAAAGCCCAAGCGGCACGGACGATCGAACCGGTGCTGGGACCGAGGCGAATCTGTTGATCGAGGCTACGGATCTCGGCGATGCGGGGAGCAGGATCAAATGGCAAATCTCGAACCAGTGATTTCAGGAAATCAGCGGCGATATCCAAGGCCAATCGACCTACTGGCTCTTCTTTATATTCAGCGACGACGCGGTATTGTCCGGCGTCCTTCGTCTCGGCCACGCGGCCCACAGAGACTGCCGAACCAGCTTGGTTCTGCAGCTCAATCGCAATGCGGACAAGGAGTTCCGCCAAGGCCAAGCCTGGATTAAAGCTCCAGCCGGACTCCTCATTATCACCCAGTGGAGAGGATGATCCCGCCAGGAAAGTGGCAGCTCGTCGATGGATGGATTCCATATCGAGAGCGGCGATTTCGATGTCAGAAACGTCGAGAAGTGTCTCGAGAACCGTTTTCTGTGACCAAATATTCGGACCACGCAAAGCTCGCGTTTTGCCCAGTTCCATGATTCGCTTGTCTTTCGATTCCTGATTTTGGCCTACTAAACTGACTCCGGCAGGCTCCATCGCCGCCGTCGCTCTCGTCGATTGCGGCATTAAGCCACAATCGACGCATCCTAGATCGAGCACCTCAAACTTGGGGAGTCCTTCAGCAGGGCTTCTGGCCGACGGCGCGCACCGTCAATCACCAGCCTGATCACTACAACAGCAATCTGTATGCCGCATACAGATCACTCGCTTGAACCAGCGCCTCCGGCACTTGGATTGGCATTGGTCTTCAATGCCAATCTGGTTCAGGCCACACTCAATTCGTTGGGCTCCATCCCGACCAACGCTTGAATCTTCCGAATGGTCTTCGGAATCGATGCGGACTGAACGACCAGTACCTCACCTCGCCCCAAGTTACTCCAAGCCGTGTCGACGGCCTGGCCCCAGTCATGGATTTCCAAGACTTCTCGCACTCGTTTGGCTTCGCTCATCCCGATTCGCAACTGTTGAATGACATCCCCGCGCGAGCGTCCGACGGGTTCGTCAATTTCGCAGAGTACGATTCGATCAAAAGCATCACCCAACAATAAACCCTGCCGCCGAATATCCGTATCGCGCCGATCTTCCTCAGCGGAATAAACAATCGACCGATGTCCCAGCGAAAAACCGTCTAATGCGTCGACAAGAGCCACAAGTGATGATGGATTGCGGCCATCGGTCAAAATCAACGTTTTGCCGGCCGATTGCAGCACATTGAACCGAGCCGGATTGTCGATCAGATTTCCTTGAAAAGCTTGCAATCCAGCAGCCATGACTTTTGGCGAAATTCCCAAAGCCCAACAGGCAGCGACAACCGCCAGCACGTTTTCGACCTGAAAGTTCACCCGTCCGCCGTGCGTACACGGGATCACATCCAGATTAATCACTTCCGATTCTGTGGCACCATCGCACAGAATGACTTTTCCGTCACGAGCGATGACAGCTCGTTTACCCGCCAGTCGATGTTGCTTGATTACTTCGTTCGTTGGATCGGCAGAGAAAAAGGTGACTGCTCCGGCAGATAATGCCGCCATATCAACAACCAGCGGATCGTTCGCATTCAGGACTGCGGTTCCGGTGGGAAGCACCACGTCCACAGGTGTTCGCTTCACCTTAAACATGTCTGCTGGAGTGTGAATGTACGCTTTGCCGAGATGATCGGCCTCACCGATGTTGGTGACAATCGCGACATCACATTTGTCGAAGCCCAAACCTTCCCGCAAGATCCCTCCACGGGCCACTTCGAAAACCGCAGCGTTGACCAGTGGATTGAGCAAAACATTACGAGCACTTCGCGGCCCGGCACAATCACCCTGTTCGATCACACGGCCATCAATCGAAACTCCGTCCGTACACGTCATGCCAACGTGATAGCCGGCCGCTCGCAGGATGGAGTTAACAAGACGGGTGCACGTGGTCTTGCCGTTTGTCCCGGTAACGCAAACCAGCGGAATTCGACCATTGTCGTTCAAGTCAGGGAACAAATGATTGACGATCGCCTCGCCCACGGGCCTTGGCTTGCCAGTGCGCGGCTTCAAATGCATTAGTAACCCGGGGCCGGCATTCACTTCGACAATCACGCCCCCTTGTTCTTCGAGCGGACGGGAAATGTCTTCGACGACCATGTCGATTCCGGCAATATCCAATCCAACGATCTGAGCGGCCATGACGGCGTGTTCGACGATTGTGGGATGCACCGAATCCGTCACGTCTCGAGACAAATTGTCGTTGCGACGGACAATCACCTTGGTGCCATGAGGGGGAATCGATTCGGGCTGGTAGCCTTGTCGTTCGATCTCGATCGTCGTCAGGGCGTCGACCAGGACTGTATTCAATGGCTGCGATTCGTCGTCACCGCGTCGGGGGTCTGAATTGATTTGCAGTTCGATGAGTTGTCGAACCGTATGCTGGCCGTCACCGACGACGGCGGCCGCATCACCCGCCGCCGCCGCGACCAACTGATTGCCGACAACCAGCAATCGATGTTCGTTACCGCTGGCGAATCGCTCGACAATGACGCCAGAACCTTCTTTCAAAGCTTCGCTATAGGCGGTGCGGATCTGGTATTCTTCGGTCAGATCCATGAAGACGCCGCGGCCATGGTTGGCGTCGACGGGCTTAATTACGATCGCTTTCTCAATTTCTTGAGCGGCTATCCAAGCGTCGTCCGGACTGTCGACTTCACGCCCCTCCGGGACAGGAATTCCCGCCGATTTCAGCAACGTCTTAGTGAGCTGTTTGTCCTGAGCAATCGATTCGGCGATCGCGCTGGTGAAGTCCGTTTCTGCCGTCCAGATGCGGCGCTGCTTGATCCCCTGACCCATCTGGACCAGGCTGCCAGCATTCAATCGCCTGGTCGGGATGTTTCGGGCTTTGGCCGCGTCCACGATGGCCGCCGTGCTGGGGCCCAGGCAGACGCGATCGGCGAGTTCGCGCAGTTGTTTCAGTTCGGTACTGATATCGAACGGCAAGTCATAGACGGCGGCCATCAACAGTTCTCGCGCCTTTTCCAGGCAAGCCCGTCCCAGCGTTTCTTCCTGATACCGGAAGACAACCTTGTAGACCCCCTCTGTCGTCGTTTCGCGGGCGCGACCGTATCCGACCGGCGTTCCTGACAGGGATTCCAGTTCGAGCGTCGTGTGTTCGAGCGTGTGTGCCAGGTAGGTTCCCCAGCGAAGTCGCTGAAAAAAACCGCCCCGCTCCCCCTCACTGCAACGATGCTCGATCATCGTCGGCAGCCAAGCCATCAGGCGATCATTGAACCCGGGAAAATCCTTCGACGACGTATCTTTCAACGGTCCCAAATCCACCCACGCTTCAAGAACGGGGTGACGCGACCAGATGTTGGGACCGCGCAAGGCAAGAAGTTTTTGAATCTGCATGGGCTGCTTACCTGCAACTCCCGATGAATCGGCGAAGGAATTTCTGGTGGGTTTCGGATGCCCGAGTGCCGGACATCATATCGGGAGAGGATCTGGTCAGGAGGCGGGTCCGCGTTTGCGAGCGAATCGCGATTCTGACAACCAGAATCCGCGGTCAGGTTTCGTGCGAGATCATTTCGTCGCGGTTCCAAAAAACCGCTCAGCGACCCCAGCCAACTCCATTTGACCAGTCGCCGCTTATTATTACGGCTGGCAATCAAGGTTTCCATGACGAAATCTGCATTGCCGCGTGGTTGGTCGAATGCCGTGAGACGCCTGCCGGCAGAGTCGCGTAGCAAAATTTGATCGAACACACGCAATTCATGCTACTGCACACGACACAAACACAGTGTATTAAATATGTTGCGTCACAATAAACGGCAGGCAGGCGCGTCGCGACCCTGAAGATCAGCTGGTGGCAGTTTTGGCCTATTGGCAACCTTGACGTTGGTCTCCAGAGTTCCGAAAGACAAAGTGGATACAGACGCGGCAATCATCTTGGACCGAACGACCAGCTGATTGCGGAGGCATGGCGTCAATCACCTTCGTGATCATCAACGGTCGCTTTGTAAAGACAGCGCGTCAAAACTTGTGATCTTGGAGGCCTCAATCAGCGTTCAGGGTGTCGAGGTGAGTCCGGCTGGCCATCAAAATGAGGTTGGGATGGTCCGAACGCCTCTACCGCTCTGGATTCCCTGCGTAGTCGCCGGTAGATTGCCGACGTTGCCAGGCGGTGATTGCCGTCGGCGGCCTCGGCGAAATGAATTCGCTTTCAATGTGCATGAGACCAGAATAAGGAGATCCCTCGCGTGACTGCACCGCTTCCATCCAGCCAGAAGGACTCGGCCAAACCGATCATTCTGGTCTCGTATCCAAAAATCGTGATCCTGTATCCCACCTATCTGATGGCGATCCTTGCCGGCGTGCTGATGCTGATTCTGGGTGAAGAAAGCGTCTACTGTCAGGGCGTCGGTATCGCGTTTCTCACGATTACGGGCGTGAATCTGGTTGTGCTCGCGTTTGATTTTCCGCGAACGACATCGCTCAACCTGTTCTTCGTGTTCCTGGTCATTGTGATGGGGACCGTGCTGACTTCGGTCTATGTCCCCACCCTGTTGCCCGCGCTGACCAAGATCGTGAATTCGGTCAACCCGAGAGCGAATGCGACCTTCTACTTTGGAATTGTGACCATATTGTCGCTGCTTTACGTCGCGATGATGATCAACATCCGGTTCGACTACTGGGAAGTCCGCCCGAACGAGCTGCTGCATCACCACGGCTTCCTCAGCAACCTCGAACGCTATTCCGCTCCGAATCTGCGGATCAGCAAAGAGATTGACGATGTTTTCGAATACATGCTGCTGCGAAGCGGCCGCCTGATCATTCACCCCAGCAACGAACCCCGAGCATTCGTCCTGGAGACAGTGCTGGGGATCGACAAGAAAGAAACCGCTATCACCAAGATGCTGGGAGCCTTGCAGGTCCAGGTTCGCGACTCCAAATCGGATAGCTAGTGCGGGTCGCACTTCCGTGTCGCGTTGAAATAGGCGTAGACTCAGTGGTTTTCCGCTCGTGGGACGCCACAGTGAGGTGGAATGCGCTCTAATCGCGGCCATCGCTGGAATTCCTACCGGGCTTTTCCAGAGAGGATCCGGTTTAAGGGCGTCAACATCGTCCCGGGATTGCGCCGCCAGTTCTTGAACTGCCTCGACAACGTAAGAAGCACTGGTCGTCTCTCACACAACACTTCGTCAAAGTGGGTGATACTATCGGCTGTGTTTAAGTTGCTCCGACAAAAGTCGGGGATGCAATTCATCTATCGAGCGGAAAGTCGCGGACCTTCTCGTATAGGGAATTGAGTCGCGCCGGCGGTCAACAATGCTTTGGCCGACGGTGAGCACGCGATCTCCGCTGCCGTATCGGTGAGCACTTTTGTTTGTTCGGCTGCCAGCGTTTCGGTTTTAGCCGCCGCCGCATGATCCCCTACCCACTCGATGCTTCCTTACGACTCCACTTCGCGAACCTTTCCTGAATGATTTTGATCACAGTCGCTGCATCATCCCGGTCGGCGCGGTCTCTTCCTGGATCTTGAGAAATCGCCGTCAACCGCAACAAGGCGCCCATCGATGGTGGATTACTGGCATTTGCCAAAAAGTCAGACGCCGTGAACCGAACGAGCCGATCGGGATGATCGAGAAGTCGTACCAAAGTGGGGATGCACAGATCTGTATTGCGAGTCACCTCCAGCAGGAAAACCGTGTTTTCCAGGATGCCCAACTTCGAATTGAAACTACGGCGAGGCGTTTCTAGAGCATATGCAATGACGGCACCTTCGTATAATGTTCCAGCCAGGCTTCGGACAAAAATATCCACGCGCCCAACGAGAACGCCGACCACGAACACAACAACGTATCCAATCTTGGACACGACGAATTGCCGCCATGAACGTGGTTTGGAAGACTCTCGCTCGGAGCCCCTCGGCACGCACGCCGCGTCAGAACCTGTTGCACTCAGCATTGCTGTGTCTCCAGCCTGCGATTGTTCCAAATATAGGTCCGTTGTCCTGGTGAGTGACCGGCCTGACTCGGCTTCGCCAGATCCGCGTCCTTGACCACGCCGGACTGCGGCACGATCTGGTCTTTGCCGCCAGCGCTCGCCGCATCAAGCGCTGCCGTGACGATCGCCACAATCAAACCAAGGACTCTTGCCATTGCGCAACTCCTTCGCGCCGTCATCGCATTTCCCGATGCCCAAGTAAAAGCACTGCCTTACCCTGGTGTGTCGCGATTTATCAATCACTCAGCGTTTGGGGGCGGTTGAAAACGGGAAATGAACGTCTTTCTGGCAATTTCGGCGGTTCGCGAAACGTCATACCTGCGCTGTAGAGCTTCGAGCGATCTTGAAACGCTTTACGCTGAGGCTCCAACGTGAGTTCATGAGCCTTCTGATACCAACGGATCGCGTCCCTGTAGGCGCGTGCCAGCGATGTGATTTTGTGAGGATCCTTCCAGTCGGAATCGGCACAAGCTTTGGTCGCTTTGGCGATCTTCGTGTTTCCAACTGCCGGCTGAACGTCGGTCGAATCCAATTGCTCGAGTTCTCGGGCGCGCACCTTAGCGATCTTGTCTGCGAGCGACTTCTTAGCCGCGGTCTCAGCGACAGTCTCGGCCATTTCCTGCAACTCGACCGCTTTCTCAAAGCGGCCCGCTTCAGCGTAGGCAGCAGCGAGAGTGGCGATCGGGTCAGGATCCTGCCACCGTGATAACTCACAGGCGGTCGTTGCGTATCCGATGGCCCTTTCGCCATCGCGAAAGGCGGCATTCATCGAAGTCGCATGAATCCTGGCAAGACGTTCGTACGGCAACGAAAACCGAGGAACAAGTTGGATCGCCTTGTCACAATCGACGATGGCATCCGCGAGTCGCCTCCTCAGTTCCTGTTCAATAGCCCGATAAACATATGCTTCGACGTCCATCGCGTCGAGCCGAATTGCAGCGTCATAGTCAGCAATGGCTTGCTCATGTCGACCCTGTGCCTGAAATAGAAATCCTCGATTGCGATATCCCATTCCTCGATCCGGTTGGATCTCAATGGCACGGTTTAGATCAGCCATGGCCTCATTGGTACGACCGATCCTCTTCCCATACGGTCCCCCGAACCGTGTAAGCGTAGGCTGAATTTGGATCGAGCCGAATGGCTTCGTTGATGTCACTCAGAGCGTCATCCAAGTCGGCCTCGTTTTGGCTCTTCGCAGAACTTCGATATGCCCAAGCGACAGCAAGACCGGGATCAAGTTTGATCGCAGTATCAAGATCGCGAATTGCTTTATCGAATTGTTCGAGCGATGACCAGGCACGTCCCCTGCTGAGATCCCATCGCGTCAGGGCGTGCCACCCGTCCGTTGGCTCTTTCTGTTGGATTTCTGGTTCGAGATCAGGTGGGATAGACACGAAGCAGAGCTTCGAAGACTTGCGTTCCCAAGCTGGAGCTTGGGAACGAGAGTGACTCTCAAATCAGGCCACACTGATCAGTTCTTATTCAGCCTTGGATAGCACCAGATGGCGTGGTCACCGGTGATGTCACCGCAGGCGTCGATTTTTAATTGGATTGTTTTTGTATTTGCCGGAAGTCGGACATCGATTGGGACGATACCGGCTTCGGCGCTTTGAAAGACGCGCACGTCATCGGCCAACACCTCATAGCGGGCCATCTGACTCATGACGTTGTATCCGATCGCCGTGAAACGCGTCATTCCCTCGGGAACTTGAAACTTCATGGATGACGCCGCATGGGCGAAGATGAATTCATCGCAGGGAGCCAGATTCCGAAAGCTGATGGGGCCCGTCTGGAAGCCGGGGATTGGCTGATCGTAGGTAACGCCCGCTTCGGCATTCCCGGTCCAGCCGCGCAGCGTGAGCTTACTGCGGTTACTGTCGAGTCGATCGTCTTCAATCTTGTTCGCGGGCTCGGGATGGAAGCGCGGGTAGCACCAGTAGGCGTGATCGTAATGGTGGGCTTCCAGCGGATCGACGATCAGTTCGATACGTTTCGATTTGGGGGGAACATCGACTTTGATCACTGCGAAGCCAGTATTATGGGAGGAATAGACATCCTGTCCGTCGATGACCACTCGAAACTTCGTGTCCCGGCTGGCAGCGTTGTAGGCAATCACAGAGAGGCTTTTCATACCGAGAATGGCGTTGCAGGCGATTTGCGAGGGAGCATGAGCACCGATGTAGTTATCGCAAAAGCGGAACCGTTGTGTGATCATCGGCCAGGAGACTTCCGCTCCGTTTCCTCGGACCTCGGGCGCGATCTGGTTGATGCACAACGTCCACGCCTCGACAGAACCTTCGGTCAGCGGTTGGCCCACCAGGCGAACAAATCCTTCCTTGAGATCCTGCTGTCGGTCCTGATCGGTCATCGGGTCGCGACGAATGATGCCATCCAACATCTTCAGTCGAGCTGATTGCAGGACCAATCGGCAGCCGTTGCTGCCGATCCAGGGGCGTCGAATCATGTTGGTGCTCCAATCGGACAGATCGATATTTCGCAGGGCGTCGAGATCACCGTCCCACTTGATGAAATCGCGCGTTCCATCCCAGTCGATGTGAAACTCGGACTTCTCACCCGCCAGCGTGACGCGGACGTGAACCTTATAAACTTTGTCGTTGGCGAGCGTGACCTGACGCTTCCCGATCTCGTTGCCGTCCACATAGGACACAGAGGCGGATCCTTCGGCGTCGAGTGTCAGCCGCATCGTGTGGATGCCCACGGGAAAGTAGACCGCGACTGGTCCATTCCCGCTGGTTCGCTTGAATTCGACTTCGAGGTCATAGCTGCCATCGACGGTGGCCGCTAACGGAAAACGCCGGAAGGCTTCGGGTCGCAGGACGATTTGCTGCTTGGAGGGAGTCGCTTCAAGGTGCTCGTTCCAGTTGACGCCCAGCGGAGCCCAATCGAGACCGTCAGTCCATTCGAGCAGGTTCACCCAGACGCCGACTCGCGCAGTCTGGAATGATCCGACATTGTTGGGCAATTCCGACGGCGCTGTTTCGTATCGACGATACGGACGA
Source organism: Schlesneria sp. (assembly GCA_028291515.1). Taxonomy (GTDB): domain Bacteria; phylum Planctomycetota; class Planctomycetia; order Planctomycetales; family Planctomycetaceae; genus Schlesneria. The sequence goes on along the minus strand of JAQGHU010000103.1, from coordinate 18,850 downwards.
CCGGATCGAAACAGAGCCAGGCGTTCATTCACACCGGCATCCATTCGACCGGGAATTCTGCTGACCTGTGTTTCCAGTTCGACGGCCTTCTCGAAATTTCCCGTTTCGGCAAAAGCCCAGGCGAGCGTCTTTAGAGAGTCTGCATTTTCTGCTTGCCGCAACGACATCACTTTTTCGGCGTACTCCAAAGCTTTGGCTCCATCGCGAACGGCATCCTGCGGACAAGTCGACAGCAATCGCGACAACTCCTGATAACCAAGGGTGTAATTGGGAGCGATCTTAATGACCTCTTCCAAGTCGGTGCGAGCGGCGGGATAGCGTTGCTGTGACCGAGAGAGGCTGGCACGTGCCAGCAGGCCCGCTACTGATTTGGGTTCGCTCTTCAGAAGTTGATTCAGCGCGGCTTCGGCGAGGTCGTTCTTGCCGTTTTTTCGCGCCCACTCGTTGCGAGCAATGAGTTCCACTTGAGGGGCAATCGCATCCGGCAGCGTGTTCAGTCGTGCTTTTCCCACGGCAACTTTTTTCTTGCGCAGCATATCAGCGGCTAAAGCCGCCGCCAGATTTTCAGTTTGGAAAGGTGTGGCAGCAATCTGCAGGTAATCTTTGCTGAGTTGAGCATCTCCATTCTTTTCCAGGAATTTTCCGGCGAGATAATACAGGTCCGAGACGTCGGCTTCGGGCGTGTGCAGAGCCAAGACATCCAGCGCAACGGGATTCCAGCGCGTGGCTTCCTTACCGCTTAAGACCCCCTTCATGATGTCTGCCAGGTCGTTGAACGGGTCGGGCGAAGTCCGCCCCGCGGCGACTTTCTGAAACCATTCATCACGTGCTGCCGCATCGTTCTTTTCGTCATAGAGCACAGCCGCATACAGGCCCGCTTTGGACGAGGAGTTGATCAACTCTTTGAAGTAGGTGACCGCCGTCGGCAGATCGCCATCGATCATGGCAACCGTCGCGAGTTCCCATCGCTCTTCAGGGACGAATGACTTTCCGCGTGACTTCCAGTATTCGCCAGCCTTGGCTTTTGCCTCTTTCATCTTGCCTCGTCCCGTCCGCAGGCACCAGAAGTACCAGCCGACTGGCGCATTCGAGTTGCGAGTCGAAACTCTTTGCCGATGCTTTTCGGCTCCAACCCAATTCTCAACACCCTCTTCGTAACGAGCACCGGCCAACAAACCGACATTCGTACCCGATTCGACAGCCTTCAGCACATGTGGCTTCGCGAGAGGCCATTTACCCTGCCTCATGAACCGGTCGGCTAACTCGACGTGAGCCGTCACGTGCTCCAGGTCGAGGTTCGGGATCTTCAGTGCTTTTTCCAACGCTTGCTGCCATTTCTCGCGATCTCCTTCCTCTTCGTAAATCTTCGCGAGTTCCAGGTAGGACTTGCCATTCGGCGAGATTTCGATCGCTTTCAGCAGGCAGCGTTTGGCATCGTCAACGCGGTCGTCTCTTAAATGACGCGCATAAAGAGCCTGCAGCACTTGGCCTGAAGTCGGATATTTTTTCTCAAGCAACGCCAGCGGAGCTTTTCCACTGAGCCTGATGTTCTCGGCAACGGCCTCTGGCCATTGCGGCGTGATGACCGAGAGCTTCGGAGCGTAGGGGCCAGCATAAGGAAGAGCTCGACGATAGCAGGCATCCTCGTAGAGTTCGTCAGTGTTGAAGTCGATTTCGTTGATGATACGGTCGATCCCATCTCGAGCATCATGGGACTCACGAGGCAGCGGAGACGACGCCACGTCCAAGCACCAGTAGACATCCGTCAGATTGAACTGCTGCAGTGCTGCTTCCGCAAAACGAACGTTACTTGCGAAACATTCGAGGAGTTTTTCGAGCGGGTGCCCCGCAACTAATGCTTTCTGTCGCAGCACCAGGGGGTCCGACCGGACACCCAGATTGTTGGCTTGAGAACTTAATGTACGCCAAGCTTGAGCGAATGCCGCTTCACGCAGCATTGATCCCATGGCGGACCAGGCCGGGCCAGACGAACTCTTAGTCGAAGATGCCAGCAACTGAGCTGTCACATCCTGTCGTTTCGTCGCCTCTGTTTTCGGATCGGGGCGTTTCCCCTTGAGCGCGTCTGCTGACTTTCTTGCGGCTTCTGGAAGATCAGGAATTGCAGCTAGCCGCTCGTAAACCGCCGGCCAACAATGACCAAAGACCACCTCAGTCGCAATACGCTGCGTGCCAAATGTAGGAAGCGACGCCAGGAGATCAGCATCACGAATGCAGGCAGGATTCACCTTCAACAGGTTCTGGATCGTGGCTGTTGACTGTACCAGGTTGAACCGCAGGTCGATCATGTTGGTACGCAGGTATTGCGCCAGTTCCTGATTTGACCCCTTCGTCTTCTCCAGCACCTCTGGCAAGTAGTCGCAATAAGCCTCGATCAGAGGCAGCCACTCGGGAGCCTCTTTTCCAGTCGCTCCGAACGCGTCCTGGACCGCTCGCGAAGCTGCGGCGTGACGTCCCGCCAGTGCCTCGGCATAGGCCCGATGAGCCAGCGAGGAAGGTGTGGAACCGTGCTTGGTAATGAGGCGCTGAGAATACAGCAGCGACCTTGCCTTGAATGCCTTCGCTGCCGGAGACCAATGGAAATCAGTCAGGCTGCCGAGATTGGCGTAGGCTCGGACAAGGCCTTCAAGAGCTTCTGCTTCGTCCTGACCGGTTCGTAAGCGGCTATGCAGATAGCGAACTGTGGCAAACTGACTGACGAAGTCCATTCGATGTGCGAGCTTCGGATCTGGCACTTGCACCGCTTCGAGGTTCCTCTTTTCGAACCCAGCTTTCTGCAGAGCTTCCACAAACGGGCCGCGCGACAGGACCTCCATCTGTTCGACCAGGACCTCGTAATCGTCGAGTTTCAGCAGGATAAACGCGGGTGATGTCCAACTGAATGCAATTCCCTTAAAATCGGGACGGGTCAATGTGATGGAACAATCAAACGGTTGTCGCATCCAAGGCTTTTCGCCCGGCCCCGGTTTTCTCATCACGGCCGCAACTTTGATGGCGAAGGGCCCGGCGGCGGCGTCCCCTGCTGGAATGGTCTCGCCTATGGAATCGTCCAACGTGCAAAGTCCAAGCTCTTCTTCTGCCGCAATCAACGTGGCTTGCCGAACGATTTCGCGCCGTAGCGCTCCCGACAATGTCTCTTGATGAGGCGACCGATCTTGAGTGATCGCAAAGACTTTTTCAAAGCCCTTGGCCAGACCACGAATCTGCGGTCGTTCCCCAGCAACCGGACCGCGCGGTAGTGGGACAACCTGAGCCTGAGTGTGACCAACCAGGCAGACAAAACAGATGAGCAACAGGGCCACTGCGGCCGTCCGTCGACCGCGATCGAAGCCAACCACGCCATGAATATCGGACATCGGAACTTGCATTGGAATCGCTACTTTACACGGAGGTGCCGGCCTGCTGACAAGCGGTACACTATTGGTCGTGAAGCTTGCCACAGACCTTACGTTCTACTAGTGACCTACCATAGCGTCCTTCAGATGACCCATCAATGTGATCGCGTCACCATGGAGATCTGCAGAAAGGCAGCGCGGTGCCTGGCGGGTTGGCACGGTTCGCTTACTTAGACGCGTCCTGCCCCGCCCGAATTCGGTCGAGTTATGGTATGGTGACTCGCGGGGAAATCGACTTCTTCGTTCGCGCGTGAGGCAATAAGCAGAATGACTGGCGGGGTGCTGGTGATTGAGGGGAGGCGGGTTTCAGTGACTGAGGCTTGGTGCTCGCTCTTTGCTGGTCGGCTGTGTGTCGGTTTTGAGGGAGGGGGACTGACTGGCGGAGTGAGCGATATTCCGATGCCAATCGATGACAACGTCGAGTTGTCAGATCTGTGCGGCTGCACGGTGTCGATCGCGGACTGCGAAAGCTTCTTTGAAGACGTCGTTTCAAAACCGACTCTGTCGATCGAGAACGAGCTCCTCTCTATTCGGAGGCTCGAGATTTATTCTGTGAGTTATGCGGCTGACACGAATCTGTTGACGGTCAGGCTGGATCTGGACACCGGCCGTTACGACATTGTGGGAGGGGGCGAACCCGACGCTCCGGTTGCGGTCAAAGGGGAGATTATCGCCGAGGGGATGCCGGTGGAAAAATGGAATGTGCTGAACTCGGTTGGGGCGATCCCCGTTCGGTTCGCCAAACATTACCTGCCACTGATCGGGATTCCTGGGATCCCCACCACCACGACTCGGGAAGAGCTCATTTCCCAATTTGGTGAACCGCCTGCTGCGGGTGGTGGTTATCAATCGCGATCGGTCTTTGTTCCCGAATGGGTGCGTTACCCGTTTGATCACTGTTACCTGCATTTCCGGTTCAGCGAGCGGTTGGTGAGTGAGGTCACGATTATGTCTCGGAGTAGTCCGTTCGCGGCGCCTTTTGAGTAGCGGGTACGGGACGCTGAAGAGACGGCGATTTGTGGCGGGGCTCGATAAAATCAAGTTATCCGCGTGCTGACGCAGCGCGGTTCACCTGAAACTTTGTGGGATCTGGGTCAGTGGTATCGAGGCTCTAGGATCGGACGTTCCTCTGCTGGTGATTGACGACTAGACGGAAGCCATCCGACTGGTGATGCGATCATTCTCCAGGAGGATCAGAAACTCGGCCGAGCATGAAGAGGCCGCTGGCGGTGATGAGGACGACGCCCGCGATGGACACGATTTGGGCGAAAGGGATCATGAAGGCCAGACGATCAGACTGGCCGTGAATCAGGTCGCGGTAGAGCTGAATGATAGCGGATCCGGTATAGCCAACGCCGTCGGCCAACTGGATTGCGAAGACTGATGTGCCTGACATTCGGCTGCCAGCCATTAGTCTTTCGAATAAGCTGACACCGAAGGGAACATAGGCCAAATAGAGACCAACGCCGGTCCAAGCCATCCAAACATAGCCACTGACAAGTTGCGACGAGAAGGCCCAGGTCGCCAATCCGATTGTGGCGAAGCCGCACACGATTAATGTGTATGTTGCCAGCAAAGCACCGCGATGACTGGCGATCAGACTGAGGGCTCCCATGGCCGGAATTGTGCCGAAGACGGCCCATTTCTCAGTTTGCGTGAAGATGGACCGCTCGTGGGACAATCTCAACGAGGCGAATAACTCCGCGGAATAGTGATCGCGGAAATCTCGAAAGGCGGTCAGGAAGAAATAGGCTGTCAGCAGGAGGAACAAACCGACGTGAAACCGTTTCAGGAAGGCACGTCGCTGTCCCGCTTCCATCCGGTGACGGGGTGCTCGCTGAGCGACATCGTCAGGCCCCGGTGGCGGCAAGCGGTCCAGCATTCGTATCGAAAGCCACAACGGCACGAAAAACAATCCGCCCGTCACCACCGGCATCCAGACGGCGGGAACGTGCCAGGTTGTCATGACGAGATCTCGACCAATGTCACGCGTGATCGCTCCGGCAATGATGTAGGAACAACTCAGTCCCGCCAACAGCACTTCGCTGGATCGGCGACCTTCGAGATACCGGACCACAACGCCCCAGACCATGCCAAGCGGCAAGCCGTTCACCAGCATCCCCAGTGGCTTCCAGTCCGGGGGGAGGACCGCAAACAACAGCAGTCCTGTTTCCGAAATCAGGATCAGTGAGATCAGCAGGCGGGCACGGTGATGGGCTCGAACTTCGGCGCAAACCAGTGCTCCGACATACTTCGATAGCAGGTAGCCGATTAACTGCGAAATCACGCAGGCGGTTTTCAGATCGATGGAAGTATTCAGAAAGCGGACATCGGTGAAGGTGACGGCATCGAAGGGCCTGCGAAAGGCGTACATGCAGAAGTAGACACCGAAGGCGGCGGCGATGGCGTAAGCGGCCAGTACGGCCGCTGGCGCTCGATTCAGCCAATTTGCCTGTTGCGGGCTTGTATTCGAAACCGGACGCGAAGGTTCCAAATCAATCCTTAGCGAAGGCGGGCGAGATACCAATGATAGAAAGCTTCGACGTTGTATTCACGGACTTTTGACAATGGCCCCGGACGATAGGCACGCGAATTGACCCCTTTGGCCTGTCGCTCGCACATTTCCCAATCTTGCTCGCTGGTAAGCTGCCAGAAGGGAAGCAGCCGATCAAGTGAATAATTGATGAGTTCTTTGGCGTCCCTTGTCACCAGCCAGGTGACTCGGATGTTCGTCACACCCAATTCCGCTGGCAGGACTCGGGTGAGAACGGCGTGATCGCAACTGGCGTGGCACCAGAAGCTGGGGATGGACCGCAACCGAAGGACTCCGACATCGGGCGATTGCAGTCGTCCCATGAACGGAGCGACACGCTGGCCGTCGAGCGATTCGGTCTGGTACCCCTCCACCTGGACTGTCCGAGTTGCCGAGACAGGAAATGGGCACGGGTCATCCGGATCGGGATAGCTTGCCAATCCACCAGTGACATGCTTCAACGACAGCCCCTCGGCGTCCCAATAGGCGGACGTGCGAGCGAGGACGGCGGTCTGGGCGGCTCGAGACAGCGGTGTGTCGCGATCTCCTTCGGCGATGTCAAAATTCGCTCGAACATATTGCGGATGGCCAGCATCGCAATGATAGCATTCGCGATTGTTTTCCCAGATCAGCTTCCAGTCGGCAGCGACTCGATAGTCGATTGCGTGGGCGACTTTTGCGACTTCGAAACCGTGCGGTTCGGCGGCGGCGAATAGCTGTTGCAATGGCTTTGGATCGATAGGTTCGTCAGCCAGGTTGATGAACACCAGGCCTGCGACAGTAATCGTGGCAATCTTCTGCAGGCCCAGGGCTGATGTGTCGCAGTCGTGCATACCGCGACAGGCGTGCAACTTCCCATCGCGCGAGAATGACCATTGATGATACGGACAGACCAGGACCTGGCCAGTGTGTCCCGATGGCTTGTCGCAGAGGAGTGATCCGCGATGAGGACAGATATTGTGAAAAGCCTGCACGCCGTCCTCGCCGCGTAACAGTAGAATCGGCGAGGAATCGACGGAAAGAGTGAGATAGTCGCCGGCATTTGGCAGCTCGCACGAGGGAGCAATGAACAACCAGCCGCGATTCCAGATTCGAGCCAGTTCCTGCTGGTAGATCGCGGGGTTGCCATAGTACTGGCCGGGCAACGTGTGCCAGGCGGGTCGCGGCGGGAGTTCGGCCAAATCGATCATTCAAGTTGCCCCATCGGATAGTCGTGTCGTGAGCCTGGGTGGTCCCAGGACCAGGCTCTCGGGTAAGGGTCGGCTGTCCAGATGGCTACGACCACTTCTGGAGTGTGTGCGTCCAGCGACCGTCTGGGAAGAGTTTCAGCTCGACCCAGGTTGGACCGAAACCGAGATAGTCTCCTTTTCCCCACCAGTTGCCACTGACCGCGCCCCCGCAAACGTATGCCGTTTGATCGATTTCAACTCGATCGCACGTATGCATATGACCGCTGAGACAAAGCTTGACTCGGGGGAATTCCTGGAACATCGCCCGGAATTTAGTTAGTCCCTGTGGTGACCAACCTGAGGGGATGCTGTACCCCTTGCCGCGATCGGTGCTCGGTTCGAGAAAGTGAGTCGCCGACATCAGCGGAGCATGAGTCACGACACACACCGGAGAGTCACCTTGTTGCAACTGTTCCTTCAGCCAGGTCCACTGAGTTTCGTCGAGTTCGCAGCCTGAGTGCTGGTACGTGTCGAGCAGCAGAAACGTCCATCCGCCATGTTCTTTCCGGTAGAACCGCGACGGCATTTTATAAGTGGCGATGGCTCGCGCCTTCTCCTGGTACTCCTCTGGCTTGTCGGCCACGCGATCCTTCCAGCGGATGTCATGATTGCCGATTACGCTGACGCTGGGGGATTTCAATCGACTCATGACCGTGTCGTTCCAGAGGCGGAACTGTTCGTCGGTCTGTTCGTTGGTCTGGTTGCCATCGACCGCCATGACGTTGTCGCCGCCGAAGATAAAGAGTTGCGGTGGGGCTGGTCGCGATTGAATAGAGTCAATCAACCCGGCAACTCGTTCGGCAACTTCAGGCTTCCCACCGGGAAGATGTGTATCGGTCAAAAACGCCGCCACAAACGGTTGGAGGTCTTCAGCGGCCCGGCTTGTCGCCCCCATCCCAGACCACAGCCCCATTCCTCCAAACACAGATTGCAGGAACGAACGTCGAGCAAATGACATCGAGATCTCCTCTTCGAATGATCACGTTTTAAGAAGGTTAAAGTCGCTGAGCAGGCGATTCTGACGCTATTGATATTCTTTGACGGCAGCAACCAGGGCGGCGAGCTTTTCTTCGGTGATCCCTTTTTCCTTCAACTGCCGCGTCAACTTTTCAAGGGCGGCTGCTGGCTGCTTGCTGTCGATCATCTTCAGTTTGTGAGCGACATCTTCGCCAACCCGTTCGATCGTGAACGGATACCCGCCCGGACCGCTGGATCGGTGCCTCTCGCCAACTGGTGCGTCGCCGGGATCATTGGCTTCTGGCTCTTTACGGGCGGCGCGGCGATCGATTTCCTTCAGGCGACCTTCCACTTCGCTAGCCAGATTCTCGACGGTGTAGGTCATGTCTTTGAGTCGATTGGCCGTCTGATCTCCCTTCGATCCGCAGCCGCAGATCGCAAGGAGCATCAACGCACAGGCAATAGCCAACCGGGAGGGTCCCCGTAATTGTGGCATCGCAACCTTCCTCCTGCATGAGATGGGTCGTCACGGACTTCCACCAGCCGCCGTCACCATGGCGGCCGGACTAAGTACGTCGTCAACAACACGTGATACGGGTATTGGCCTTGTCGTGCGTCCTAAGACCCTGAGTCTCCGGGCGAGCTTGACTGCGCGCGAATCATGTTCTGATGCAGCACTAGTGCTGATAGCACTTACGTGTCGCGTTGAAACATGGGTTAGACTAAGTGGATTTTCTGCTCGCGGGACGCCACCGTTATGTGGGATGCGCTCTAAAAGTCACCGACAACTTCGCCTTCGGCCTTGGTGCCGACGGCCCACCAGACGCCGAGATCGACGGAGTTGGAAACGAAACGGACGGAACCGTCCATCATGGCTACGTGCACGCCACCCACATGTTCACTGGAAGCCGTGATGCCTCCGTCACCTTCATAGCAGCGAAAGGTGTCTGATGCGTACGCGGCGATGTTGACGGTGTTTGGTGGAAACAAGTGTGCATAGACGTGCTTTTCCCAAGCGTCCGAATACATCCAGGACAGACCTTTGTACTGGGTCCAGTCACCCCAGTTGACGGAGCCCGAAAGTCCGTCTCGGACGACGGCGTCCATGTAGGCGTCGTATTGCTCGATCATCGCCGAGTTCGTGTAGCACAGATTCCGTCGATTGTCTTTATTGCTGGTGGTGCCGTTGCTGACCATCGATTCGCTCATCATCGCCGTGTTCGAAGTCCCGTCAGTGACACCGTCGATCGAGAAGGCTTGATTTGTTGTGGATCGCCAGTTGGCACTGTAAGGGCCGCCCGGGGTCATACGTGACATCGAGATAATTCCCTTCGATGCTGGCGGAGCCGCACCGCCAGTGCTGGGAGTGCCAGGCCTCAGCAAGTTGCGAGGTCTCCCTGCATTGGCGAGATAGTTGAAGTTGGCGGAGTTGATCCCTTGTGTCGCATTCACTTGGGATTCCGATGGGCACTTGAACCCGGCAATTTGCACGCGAGACACCTGCATTTGCGGTGACGACCCGGCAGCGAACGCGGTCCATCCTTCGCCGTTGGAGAAGTTCAGCATGTTGTAAAGCGGGGCCTGATCGATGTAAGGCAGAATTCCGCAGTACCATGACTTATAGCCAGCCACGCCATTGCCTCCCGCATAGTCTGACGCCGCGCGAAACTCGTGCAGTGGCGTCATTCGATGGCTGCTGATGTAATTGTGAAATGCCAGACCGAGTTGCTTCAGATTGTTGCGGCACTGTGTTCGTCGAGCGGCCTCGCGAGCCTGCTGTACGGCAGGAAGCAATAAGGCAATCAGAACAGCGATGATCGCGATTACGACCAGTAGTTCAATCAGAGTAAAACCCTTCCGTTTGCGCGTGGCTGTCGTCAACATTTCAGACCCCTCTGGAAAGAATCGGACAAATCGTCACTGCAGTAACCGACAAGATTCGGCATTGCGGACATCGTCAAATTGTCTCTTGGCGGCGAAAGTTCACAACCGGTGTTCGCGCAGTCATTAGGACGATTTGCGCACCAGATCTGATTCGCGCCGCACGATTCGCTGGAACTTGCTCGCGTATTTGCAGAAAATTTATATAGATTACGGACGATTCGGGAGATCTCTTCCAAAACGGCGCGAAGGGGGCTCTGCAAAGGAATGGCCCCGATGTGACGATCTGCGCAACTCATAGAACTCCCAGCGATCCTTGTCTTCGAGATCCGAATGAAAGCTTTGCGAGTCGCCTTGTTGATCGAAACATCGACCTCGTGGGGGTCGGGAATCGTGCAAGGTATTGCTGAATACGCATCCACCCGCGGGGGCTGGCAGTTTTTTCTGGAACCACGCGGTCGATTCGAACGACTGTTGTTGCCCGATGGCTGGCAAGGTGAAGGGGTGATCGCACGAGTGACGCATGCCGCCCTGGCCGAACAAGTGATCGCGTCGGGCTTGCCGTGTGTGAATGTCTCGTGGTTTTCGCATGGCGACGGGCAGATCGCGCGATGTACGACGGATGAACGAGCGACCGCTCGTGAATGCGGAGTGTATTTCCTGGAGCGAGGCTTCCGGCAATTTGCCTATTGCGGAGCTTTGCATCGTCCCGGTTACATCGACCGGTTCGGTGAGTCATTCATGGAAACGGTCCGTTCGCGCGGGTTTTCCTGTTCGGTGTTCGCCCCGCAGTATCGAATCGAGCACGGCGATAACTGGGCGCAGGCGATGGAAGAATTGGGCGACTGGATCGAATCGCTTCCCAAGCCCGTCGCCTTACTCGCGTTTGAAGGTATTCGTGGTCGGCAATTGACAGAGGCTTGCCGATTGAGAGGAATCGATGTGCCAGGTGAAGTCGCCGTGCTGGGCGGCGACCACGACGAACTGTCGAGTCGAATTTCGTCTCCCAAGCTGTCCACAATCGACCATTCGCCTCAACGAGTCGGATTCAAAGCGGCAGAACTGCTGGACAAGCTGATCTCCACCGGCAAGGTTCCCAGCGAACCGATCCTGCTGCCGCCCGCGGGCGTGGTGACGCGGCAATCGACAGATACACTGGCCGTGGACGATCCGCTGATTGCACAAGCCATTCACTACATTCGCGAGAACGCACATCGGCCGATTCAAGTTCGCGATGTCCTGGAACAGGTGCCGATTTCGCGACGATCTCTGGAGTTGCGACTGTTTCAATTACTAGGACACAGCCCCGCAGAGGAGATTCGCCGCGCCCGATTACAACTCGCCAGGCGTTTGCTGTTATCGAACGACGAGCGGATGCCCTGGATTGCCGCGCACAGCGGCTTCGAGGGAGTGGAGGTATTGACTCGCGCGTTCCGAAAGGCATTCGGACAGACTCCCTCAGCTTATCGCCGACAATTTCGACGATAGGCAGGCCGAAACCTCAGCAGCACCACCGCTGGTCGACCCCGGCCACCCTGCCCCTGTCCAGATCCAAGCCAGAAACGAACGAATCCGGATTGTGGAAAACCCGCAATCCGGATTCGCGATCTGAACCGGGCTACAACCTGGTGATTGGGCAGACTGCGACTTAGATCCGGCCACATCGTCGTTCGACGATTCTGCCGCAGCGACGTTCGGCGGTTTTCCTTCCACAACGGCGATCGGCAGATTTTCGGCCACATCGGCGATCTGCGACCATTCTGCCGCATCGGCGATCAACTGTCCGGCCGCAGCGGCGTTCGACGATGACGGCGTACGACTGTGGGACTTCCCCGAAGGCTTCTGCGAAAAGCTGCTGAGTCTCGTCGCGATCGTTCAGGTGCTGTTCCTGCACTGCTTCCGACGTACCGGATGTCGGGGAATGGTGCTGGAAGCAGCCGAAAATCGTTTCGCAGTCGGCCTGGTAGCGGGCGGTGTTTAAGACGTGGGTGTGCCAGACGTCATCAATGTCTTCCGAGGGAGTGAGGGCTGCTTCGGGGTACCACTGCATCAGGGCCAGGAACTGCTTGTATTCGTGCAGTGCGCGGGCGACGCGTGGTTCATCCCACAACTGTTCGCCATTGCGCCGCTGAGCTTCGAAGGCATCATCATCCAGAATCTTTTGACCGAGGTAGCTCAGGTCGAGACTCTCAATGGATTCAGGGAGGGCTCGCGTGGCAGCTTCGAGAAACATCATCACATCCCCTTCACGTCGACTGGTGTTTTGGATCCCCCGCTACGAGCAAACGTGCTGGAGCGGCTTGTCAAGTTGATGCCCTCCTTTGCAAAGTCCATGCCTCTCATTGTGGCCAGGGCGTCGCACGGCGGATAGGGGGCAATCTGGAATTCGTGATCCTGACGAAGGCTTTGCAATTCGGATGCCATTTAGACTTTGTGCGGGCCCCATCTTGACTGGCCGGTTCGGAAGGTCTGGTGAATTGTCGAGATTTTTCCGGAGGGGTGGCTAAAGTCGGCCAATGGGAGTCCCAAGAAAATTGCAGCAAGGTCCTCATGCGAAGCTTGTCCGACGGGAGCTTGTATAATCGGGCCCGGCGGTCTCATTCTCGTTCTGCTGTCCATTGAGTCACTTTCCACCGACTGACGGGACGGATAGGTCCACGGCAATTCACCGGAGGGGCCAGAGAAAGTGCCGACCCTTCAGGAAGGCGTCGTTTCATCGGCGAATAGTCAGATTTGGGAGAACCTCTTGGAGATTCTTGATCCCTGCATCAGTGGTTTGCGTTTTCTTGAGATCCAGCGATTTCAGATTCTTGAGTTCTTGGAGTTCAGTCAGGCCCGCATCCGTGATTTCGGTCCGAGAAACATTCAGACTCGACAGATGCTTGAAGTCACGGAGTTGTTTTAAGCTCACGTCGGTAATCTGCGTATTGCTGAGGTCGAGTTTTGTCAGTTGTTTGAGTTCTCTGAGTTCAACCACGCCAGCATTCGAAATTTGAGTGCCACTGAGACCGAGGTCGGCCAGATTCTGGAGATCCTTGAGTTCAACCAGGCCAGCATCAGTGATTCCAGTGCGAGTAACCCTTAGAGTCGAGAGATGCTTGAAATCACGGAGTTCTTTTAAACTCATGTCGGTGATTTGCGTATCGCCGAGATCGAGTACCGTCAGTTGTTTCAGTTCTCTAAGTTCAACCAGGCCAGTCCCCGTAATTTGAGTGCCACCGAGGCCGAGGGTTTTCAAGCTTGTGAGATCCTTGAGTTCAATTAGGCCGGCATCAGTAATCAGGCCGGCATTGGTGATGTTGGCGCGGGCGAGCAGGAGTGCCGTCAGGTTTTTGAAGCCACGGAGTTCTCGCAGACCCGCATCCGTAATCCGCGTGTGGTTGAGGCCGAGGTCCGTCAGCCCCTTGAGTTCCCGGAGTTCAATCATGCCCTTATCTGTGATCTGAGAACTGCTGAGTTCAAGCTGTGTCAGCTTCGAATGTCGGCGTAGTTCCTTGAGGCCGACATCCGTAATTTGACCATTCAGAGTGAGCCTGATCAGGCTTGGGAAGGCGACGAGCAGACCCATGTCTTCGTCGCTGAATTGTTTGCTCCGCTGCAAATGGACGACGATCACAGGCCGATCTGGCAACTTGGCATCTCTGATGACGCTGCCGCCGAGCAGTTCAATTTTTTCGACTGCTTTGGTCTCGTCGAGCTTGTCGTCGGCCATCACCAGCGAAGCCGCGAGTACGGCAACAGCAATGGACGCAGTGCCCAATCGCATTATTCAGCCTTCACAATTGAGATTGGGGCATCGTCCCGGAACACCCTCAACTGCCCCCAACGTTCGGACATCGTATCGATGCGAGAATTACAGACGCAAGAAGGTTGCAGTGGTGCGGGATTCGTTGGGGAGAATCCTGCGAGAGTTTTTTTACGGATGACGGCAGAGAATCCTGTTCAGCTTCGGTTAATCAAGAACGTCGCTGAGTCGTGTAGAAAGGGGCGGACGATGGACAGGATCTCTGGGGGCCAGGCGACTTCGGCGAGTGCCTTGTCCATCAGAGTGACCCAGCGGTCTCGGGCAGGCTGAGTGATGGCGAAGGGGGCGTGGCGGATCTTGAGGCGGGGGTGGCCTCGTTCGTGGATGTAGGTGTCGGGGCCGCCGAAGCGGAAGATGAGGAAGCCAGCCAGGCGTTGTTCGGCGGCGGCGAGTGCCTGGGCGGGATACATCGGGCCGAGGATGTCGTCGCTGGGGATCTGGCGATAGAAGAGGGCGACCAGGCGACGAAGTTCGGGTTCGCCGATCGCGGGGACGACGGTGAGGGTCGGGTCTGAGGTGGGGTCGGTCATGGATGTTGATGTCGGGGGAATGAAAATATTTGGGTGACTTCGAAGCGGCCCAGTGATTGTAGCCGAGGTCGCCAAGACCTTGGGCGAGGAAAGGACATTGCAAATTGCGAATTGCAAAATGCCAATTTTAAATTGGAAGACGAAAAAAGAGGCATCGCAGATGCGTGACACAATCGACTGGAAGGGGCTGAGGGGCCAGGGCTGAGGGCCGAGCGACAGACAGTTGGCAGTACGCAGCCATCGCAACTTGCAACCGCACGGCCACGTCGAGGATTTCGAGTCCGTGGCAACCCGCAGGGGAGGCAGATCTACGGGGCGATGGCATCGGTGGGTTCGGGTGGGGTTACGGTGATCGGTTCACGGGGGCGATTGGGGACGAGTTGGCCTTCGCGGAGGAAATGGATCGTCTGCTGGATCACATCTTGATTGCCCAGCATCAGCGTGTGCGTCGCCTTGACGGTCGAAAAGTCGACTGCTCCGGCCAGGCGAGTGCTCGCGACCGTGACCGTGCCGTCATCGTCGCCGGGGATGAATGGGTTCCACCCGGCGGTGTTGCCTCGGGCTCCGGCAATCACCGCGAAGTCACAGGGTGGGGTAGGCAATGAGGGGATCAGGCCCTGACGATTCGTCACCAGTTGCCGACCTCCGGGGCCCGAGGCGGCTCGGACGAGGTAGTTCTGATGCAGTAGATCGGCCAGTTCCGCCCCGTGGTTGGGAGTGCCCACCATCACGATTCGTTTGATGCGGGGATCGGTATGCTCGGCAAAGTACGCTCGTGTCACCAAGCCTCCCATGCTGTGCGAAACGATGTGGATCTCTTCGATCCCTTCGAGTGACTCGATCGTGCTGTGCAGGAATTCGGCTGCAGTGGGGATGGAGACTTGCGTGCTGGGATAGTCGAACAGGATCGGTTGATAGCCTGCGGCGGTGGCCGCGCTGGCCATCGAGGTCATGCATTTCGACGAACGCAGGATGCCGTGGATCAGGATGACCACCCTGCCGGTCATTGGAGGCAGGTTGTCGCGTTTGCGAATGTCGGCCAGGATCCGCTGGCAATCTTCCAGCGTTCCCGATGCGTGCCGATGATCGTCCGCGTCGAGCAATCGGTAGTGCCTGGTGAAGACATTCTGCTGGATCCGCCAGCCTTGGAAAAACTGGACATCGCCCCAGAACTGTCGTCCGCCCATCGTTTTCATGGCTAATTCGTCCTCGATCGCCTGCCGCCAGGAAACGGGCGGTGCGATTGGTGGCTGTGCCGCTGCTTCCTTCATCAGCAGAACTGCCAGCAATCCGACAATGATCGTACGCGACATCGGAACCTCCATCCATGAGGGGACGCCGAATCCTCGTCGAATGTCGCGAGTGCGCACAGATCAAGAACCAGCCGCCGCTGCCATTATAGGCGCGTCCAGGAAAACTGGCTCGCCTCTGAGGGACTTCGTCTGGCCCTGGGGGGGTGATGCTTCAACAGAACCCTTAACGAGATCACGACTGCCGTCGGCAATCTCTGCGGTGCTCACACTTCATGGCTATTCATCGCCAGTTGCATCCGTAGCAGGTTGCCTCGTCGATAAACGAGTGCTCCCGCTTGAGTATCAAACGTCGTGGCATCCTTGGCTTCAAGAAGCCAGAGTCCCAGCGAATGATTCCAATATCCGTAGCCTGAGAAACTCGCTTGCAACTGATGCACTCCATAGGCGAGCAGAAACCGTCTCTTAAAGACGATCGTCTCGATCTCTGTACCGTCGTGAGTAGTGCTTGACATAAGGCCTCCTGTGACCGAATTGAACGCTCGGCTCGTAGTCCTGACTCCTTGGGAGCAATATCGATGCCGTCTTAATGACGTGGTTGACCGCAACTCTAGCAACGTTCTTCAACATGACTATCCGGCATAGCGCGATCGTGCCGATTGAGCCGACCATTCGGTTGGCCGAGAACCGCACAATTGGAGCAAAATCGTGAACCTCTGCGCTCTACGGACGGCGATCTCTTCGTCGGGGCGATGGACTTGAAGACTTGCAGGTTATGCTTCAGCATGTCACTTCGACTCGATTTTGCCCGGCCCAAATACGATATGCCACAAGGTTGTTATGGAACTCGTTCACCCGAAGCTCGAATCCCGGAAGATGAACCGATACGTTCTGCTGGCCCTGATCGCCGTCCCACTGATCGCCATCGGTGGCGTGCTGACGTGGCTCTCTCTGCAGGACCAAAACAACCATCGAGTTGCCAAGAACATCATGGCAGCGAAGGGAACCGCCGATTTTCGCTACCTCGGCCCCAAATGGATCGGCGAAAACGTTCGACCGTATCTTCCCGGCATGGTCCGCGTCTGCAACGTCCACCTCATCGAGCCAGACATCCCCGAAGGTTTGCTGACCGAGATCGGAGCGTTGCGACAGGTCGACAGACTGGATCTCGGCGGCACGTCCATCACCGACGACGGATTCGAGAAGCTTAAGTCTCTGAGCAACGTCAAACGACTTATCATCCGGTCGACGAAAGTCACCGATGCTGGACTTGCTCACCTCAAGGGAATGCCCCTCGTTGAACTCGACGCGGCCGATACGCAGATTACGGATGCGGGATTGGAATCATTGAAGGGTCAATCGAAACTCACGTTGCTGAGCCTGACCAAGACCAAGACAACCCCCGCAGGCCGCGCGACGCTACGAAAAGCTCTGCCAGAGTGTGAAATCTCGCCAAACCCGTAGGCCGCAGGTGAAGTTTTAGCATCGCTCTTCGCCACAATTCCCACCCACTTGCCGCCCAATTCCTCGGAAGCGGATTCAATGTGACTCGCCAAGCGATATGGATTGCCTGTTGCGATCGCCCCCGCCGTGATTCCGATCCCAATAGTTGCGGAAAATGAGCGAATTCAAATATCCCATTCAACAACATCTGCAATCATATGAGAACGCAATGAAGAAGAGTTATACTGAACGCACAGACCGACGGGATTGATGACTCCTCATGAAATTCCAGGAGGTGAGCGTAATGCCAACTGCGAGAGGGGCCAATGTGCTGGTCGTGTTGGGAATCGCCCTGGCGGCCGTCTCGTTCGTGATTGGCCGACCACTGCCGGAACCGGATGAATCTCGTCCTCAGGCAGAGAAAATGAAGTACCTCGAACGCGTCGCCTCAATGCGGTTTCGTCGCGGCATGAGCAGGGCCAGCGTCGTTGCCTGCCTCAAGCCGTATAAATTGCATGAGGTCTCGTTCGGCGATGAAGGCGTGCGGATGACATGCTTCTATGGAAAACGAAGCCTATTGGAACCTGTCATCTTCGTGGAGTTCCAACGCGACGGGAACCAGATCTTTCGCGTGACCGGATGGCATATCGAGAAATAGCTTCAAGTAGAGACCCCGATCAAAGTGTCGGCCCTTCAGGCAACGCGGTGCGATTGTCCCACAGGTAGACTGCAGACAACGAGGATCACCTCGGCCAGTAGTCCGTCAAGCGAGGATCACCTCGGCCAGTAGTCCGTCAAGTAGGGGTAGTGGGTCAGTTTGAAACCTGAAGATCGGCCGCGCGGAAGGCTGGGGCTTGACGAGTCATTCTTGTCTAACGACGCCTTTGCACTGCATCCAGTGCATTGCCATGTGCCATACCATTCCCGGCCCTTCTCTTGAGGATACCGCATTGACTCAAGCATCCGACGCTGCGATCAACTCCAGCGATGAAGTCTGGAGTCAGCGATCCAGTCTGGACAATCGAAGAAATGGTCGGACTGCTGCGGACCTACAATCTTGCCTGACATCTTCGATTGGGATTGAATCCGCCATGCCCCGGCGATAAACCGGGGTTTGTTCGTTTGTAGAGAGGTATATGATGTGGGCAATCTTCCACGGCTGGCGACGAAAAGCGGGGGTAGCCACGCTGGTGATGGCGTGCGCTCTCTCAAGCCTGTGGGTCAGAAGTCTTGCCATGCCGGTCGAGACGGGCTATGAATTCAGGACGGAATTACGAACTTCATACATTCAGATTCAATTGGAGTGCGCCGAGCATCACGATGAAGAATCCAATGAACCGTACACTGTTTTTGAGAATATATTCCGGTTCGCTGTTCCTTACTCGGCGATGACCATTCCTCTCATGCTGCTCTCCGCCTACCTGATTATCTGGAAGCCACGGAAGCAGAAAACATCCGCGCCACCTGCGAATTCGAATCTTAATTCAAACTGACCCACTACCCAAGTAGGGCTCACGAACCGAATGAGGTTTACTTCCGTGGTTGTATCAGCAGAATGAACCAAACCATGGCGATCACGCCGGGAATGGTTGGCAGCGGGACCCAAAAGGTACGCGATCAATCCACTCATCTTGGCGGTTGCGCTGTCTGCTGTTTGCCTCAAAAAGACGTTTCCGAATGGCTCTTAGAGCACATTTGAAAATGATCTTCACTCCGAGGTGTGGTTTGGAGTAACTTTCCTGAGTTCATGTGACTCAGGGAGGAGACGATGATGGCAGCGCCATTGGCGATGGATTTGCGGACGCGCGT
>JAQGHU010000097.1 GCA_028291515.1 Schlesneria sp. | reverse complement strand
ACGCGCGTCCGCAAATCCATCGCCAATGGCGCTGCCATCATCGTCTCCTCCCTGAGTCACATGAACTCAGGAAAGTTACTCCAAACCACACCTCGGAGTGAAGATCATTTTCAAATGTGCTCTAGTGCGAGTCGCACTTACGTGTCGCGTTGAAACATGGGTTAGACACAGTGGGTTTTGGCTCGCGGGACGCCACAGTTAGGTGGGATGCGCTCTAGGCCATCAATATCGCGTCCAGTTGTTAGTGCTGGCGCGGTCCCAAGTGATAGATCGTCAATCGCCGGCCGCTTAACCGTAACGGATCTCCAATCGCGGTCGCTTGGCGATCAGGCGAGATCTCATTGGTGATGCGAACTTCCTGTCGCGCCCATTCGACGACCAATTCTTCGTCCTGAGCATTGATGACGACTTCCTGGGTTGGTCGTCGATCCTGAGCATTGGAGACGTAGAACTGCGACTCGGGCCAGCGACTGGCGAGGACAAATAGCAGTGACTCGGGAGCATTGCCGTTCGATGTCAGCAGTGTCACTCGCGGCAGCGGGTCGATCGGAGCGATTCGTTTGCGCAATTCTGTGAGCGAGAGGCTCCTGGAGGTGGGACGCGATAGTTCCAACACTCCCCAGCAAAGATGGCTCACAAACATCAGGCAGACGGCGGATTGCATGACCCACCGCCAATCGCGTTCGTTCCACCGACGGGCACCGCGACGAATTCGCACCATCATTGTCGGTAGCAGGATGACTGTCAGAAATGCCAGACCAAAGACGGTGACGCCAAGCCAGGGCCGTTCCGAGACTCGCCAGGCCGTTAACGCCAGCGTCGTCACGACCAGCAACGATTCCGCGAGCAGGTTCGTCTGGCGAGCGATTGTCGCCTTGATTCCCCAAGCTACGAGCAGTGCTGTCGGCAATAACAAGAATGCGTCCCAGGTGTCGATTAGAATCGATCGGCGCAGACCTGGAATATCGAACAGCAATCGCGCGGCCAAGGCGGTCAGCCACCAGCCCAGGACGAACTGACAACGGCGCCGGACTACTTCGCTGGTTGGAGTTCTCAGTTCCCGGATCACACTGACCAATCCGACGACGAGCCAGCCAACGAGAAAGGTATTTTGAGAGAGCCATTCACGCCAGCAGGAATGAGGCGTCTCGAGCAACGCGTTCATCGTGACGTGCCCTGTCCACCACGAATACCAGAAACCACTTCCGTAGTTGGTCAGCATCATCAACTGCCACCACCCACTGAAGGACAAGGCTGTCAGAATGAAGACGATCAGCGTCCGCATCCCCAGCCAAAGTTGCCAGAGTCGGCCTGCTGCCCCGGGAGGAGTGGCGGCCGCGTTTCGCCCTCCTTGCAACAGCCAGGCATGCAGCAGCATGGGGATGAAGAGGACGACTGCTACGGGACCGACGGTCAGCAGAGCCAGGCCCCAGGCGACTGCGCCGCAGAGCATCCGAATCGAAACGAGTTGGAGCGGGCCTTCCAGGTGGCTCAGAAATCCCCAGACAGTCAGTGCGATAAACAGGATTCCTAACGCGGCGGGCCCAGGATTCGGAGCCAAACGCAGCAACACCGGATGCCCACAGAGCGCCCAGACTGTGATCAGGCCGAAAGCAGCGCCGCCGACTCTGCGACCGATCAAGTACATCACCCAAATGGCACAGCAGATGGCGATTAACGGAACTGCTCGCCAAGCCAGAAGAGACTCTGTGCCCAACCGCGGGACCACTAGCGAGAGCAGCCATGATGAAAGCGGAGGTTGCTGGAGATAACCTTTCCCTAAGCCACCTCGCCCGGGTTCCAGCCAGTCTTGAATATCGATCGCCCTGGTCAGATCCAGTGCCCGCAAGCCCCAACCGGCCACAACATCATCGAATTCGGTCCCCATCACCGCGGCCAGCGCCGGGATGAGGCCGGTCAAGACAACTAACGGGCCAAAGACGGTAACGCCGCGGAGCGGAGGAAACAGGCGATATCTTAAATCACCGGCCAACCGCAAAAGTTGTGAATCGTCGAGCGGGTTTACCATCGGTTTGCTTCAGCAGCGATCCGAATGCGAGAACGGGTTGGCACTCGTCAGTGGGAAGTCGCGTGTCGGTCGGTATCGCGCTGTTCTCGCTTCCACCGAATAATGTCATCCAGAATGTCGCCCAGTGTCATGGATGGCTTGTATCCGATTGTGGCTGCCAGGCGCGAGACATCGGGAACGCGTCGACGTACATCTTCGAAGTCGTCGCCGTACGCATCGCGATAGGCCAGGTACTGAATTTCGATTCGCGGATCGACTCGCTGGATGATTTCGCTGGCCAAGTCGCGAATCGAAATCGGAGCGTCGCTGCCGATGTTGTAGACGAACCCCTGAGCGGCGGGAGTTTCCACGAGGCGAATGATCGAGTTGACGACTTCTTTCACGTGAGCGAAGCAGCGGACCTGTTCGCCATCGTCATAGACCACGACGGGGCCGCCCTTGAGTGCCTGATCCACGAATCTCGGGATCACCATCCCGTAGTGTCCCACCTGACGCGGACCCACCACGTTGAAAAAGCGACCGATCACGACCGGCAAACCGAATTTGCGGTGGTACGCCAGTGCCAGAAATTCGTCGATCGCTTTTGAGCAGCCGTACGCCCAGCGGGGCCGTGATGTCGGGCCGAAATGCAAATCGTCTTCTTCGACCCAGCGTTCCTTGGGATTCTTCCCATAGACTTCGCTGGTCGAAGCGATGAACACTCGCTGCTTGGCAGCGGCGGCTGCGCGAAGCAACACTTCGGTCGGAAAGATGTTCGTTTCAATGGTGCGAACAGGATCGTCTGCCACCAATTTCACACCCACGGCAGCCGCCAGGTGATAGATGATTTCGGCCCCCGCCATTGATTCGGCAAGCAGAACCGGGTCTGTAATCGAACCGTTGCGAATTGATAGGCGCGCATGATCGGAAACCCGATCGAGGTTGCTTTGTCGTCCCGTGGACATATTGTCCAGCACGACGACTTCGTGACCCAACTCCAGCAACTGTTCCGTCAGGTGGCTTCCAATAAAACCAGCCCCGCCGGTGACCAGGCACCGTGCCATTCAACGTTCCTTATTTACAATACGAGATCGCCGATCAGAGCGGATCAGTTGGTAAAGACCGAGATTTCCGATCTCACTCCCGTTCTGATGTCGCAGACGATAGCGAATGCCGGATCGATTGAACAACCATTGAGGTGATTGGATCAGCCGTCGTAGGCGCGTTCTTCACGGGGCAGATCATCGATGTGCCAGCCAGCACCAAAAATTCGCAGAATTTTCTTCGGGCGATAACCTTCGAGCAAAATGTCCGGTTGAAATCGAAGTCGCAGCCCGCTTTGGCCTGGAGTCGCCAGCCCCTCGATGACTTCGACCACGGGGCCGCGAGCGGTGTCGTTGTTCTGATCGTGAGTCCGCAGGTCGGTATTTGCGACCGCCGCGGCGATGTAATCCTTCTGCTTGAATCCGCTGCGCAAGGACTGATCGAACCCCGCGAAAACTGTCACGGTCACGATTTTTTTCTGATTATCAACCTCTTCGACCTGGCAAGCCAATCCATGTTCGCGTTGGTAAAGCAGATGTTGTTCCAACTGCGTGGCTGCGGCAGTCTGCCGACTTTCAGGATCAAGCCAGATATCGGTACATCGTCCCGGTCCCTTCAGCGTGCAGACTGTCAGATTGATTAGTACGGTCTGGGCAGCGGCTACATCTTTCAGTTGGCCGAATTCTCGACCTTTCCAGATTCGAGTCGCCGACATGATCTGAAAGACTGTTGGCTTGGCGTCGGCTTCCTCACTCGGCTGTTGGATTCCCGTGACGGTCAAGGTCCGCTTGCCGAGATCAACAGCGTCGATTCGCCACAGTCGCTGCGCGGCGGTCATGTGGCTGAAGTCGTCTTCTAAGTTGATGGCGTGTGAGAAGACCTTCTTATTTCCTTTGGTCGCTTCGTAAAACTGACCGTGCAAGTGAGTCCCCAACGGGATGTCCCGAAGTTCACAAGGGGCTCCGTGGTAGCTGAGTGTCGCGTATGGCAAGAGAGTGAACTCGAGTGCCAGATCGTACTCATCCGTGCGCTGAGCGCCCGTGCGATCCGTGCGGATGGCCGCGGTGCGATTGACGTGGTCGACTCGGATTAACTCTCCTGAAATCGCGTGCGCTGATCCGGGAGGCGGAAATTCACCCGGTGTTAATTGAAACCAGGGGAGCTTTTCATCGCCGCCGTCCGTGCGAAATGCGGGTGGTTCGGCTTGAGTGGCGCTCGCGCTCGCAATGAGCACGCAAACTAGTGTCATTAGACGAAGGCTGGTCATAAGATTTCCGAATCAATTGGCTTCTAAACCGTCGCGATCAGTTTCATTCCGCAGGCGATTGCGGGTCACTCAGTCGCCAACGGGGATCGAAAATCTCCGCGAGGACCGCCTCCTGAGTAAAGCCATCTTTGGCCGGGGTGTATTTCAAGACGGCAAGGTCACCCAGTTTTGGATACAGACTCGCGTTCGAAGCTTTGAAGTCAGGCTCATGAAATGTGTGGCCTGAGTTCACCACCACATACCGATTGGGATTGAGCGGGTTGGGATAGATCATGGCGAGGCCGTGGGTCGCGTTGTCGTAAGATTGACCCTTCACGCCGATCTCGGTTTTCGTCCACTTCACGGGAAGACGCCCGACGATTTTCGCCAGCACTGCGTTTGAACCAGGGTCGCCAAACAGGATCAAATGCTTGGTTTCAATCATCTCGTCGGTGACTTGAGTATCATTGATCACCGATACACGGGCGCGCATCCACTTGTCGAATTCGCCTTCAAAACGGGATAGCGTCCACTTGGCCCAGTCATTTTGAGCCGTCGACCACGGAACCCCGGTCGGGCGAACACACACAAATGGTGACATGAACGCGTCGTCGATCGGTCCTTGAAGGTTGTGACGTTTTCGCGGTTCGTCACCAGCGGTGTCGTGAGACGCATATTTGTGCGACTGGTTGTAGTCCCAACCCACCCAGCCACCCTCACGCTTCTCGAAATAAACTCCGGGCAACAGGCCGCCCGCCGCCGAGCCCAGCGGCAGCGGCTTTCCACCATCAATCACGATGTTGGCTGCCACATCCCGCATGATTTGCAGGACTGACGTGTTCTGGGTTGTCACTTTCAGCGTATCGCTGGTCGGATCGATTTCGGCTTCGATGATGCTCGCTTCGTAGGGCTTGATTTGTTCTTCGACAATCAGCCAATCGGTGCTGTTGTACTTCAAGGTGTAGGTGATGAATTTGATTTTCGACGGTGCTGGATACTGTGGACGCCCCTCTGCCGAGTGTTCGGCGTGAAACTTCATGAATTCGGCCAGACTGTCGGGATGCCATTTATGTTCGGTCATGGGACCGATCAGCCGCGGGATCGGGACGCCCAGTTTTTCGCCGAGTTCATGCATTGTCTTGGAAGCAAAAATCTGCTTATCCAGTTCGCCGCCGTAGCCGATCGTGGGGACATCGAATGCGTTCAGTGCGTAGTCTTGGGCATCGTAGATTCGCACGAGTTGCTGATGCAGTGGCGACAATGGCTGCTTCAGGCCAAGGTGGTGGACGGTGTCGCAGAATCCGGCACCGGCTCCGACGGAACACCACTGCGACGGGTAGTGGAGTCCCAAATGCCAGGCTCCGGCACCCCCCATCGAGAACCCACGCAAGGTGACTCGGCGGTCGTCAATGCGGAACAGCCGTTTCGTAGCGGCGATTGCTTCGAGGACATCTTTCTCGCCCGCCCAGCGATAGGCGTTGTTCGTGCGTCCGAAGACATCCAGTTGAATATAGCTGTTGTCTCCCTTCGGATGCTTTCCTTCATGCGAGTGGATAAAGCTGACTTCGTTCAGCGTGTCTCCACGTCCATGCAATTCGACGTGCAGAGCCCAGCGTTTCGGAGCTTTGGGGTCGTAGTCGGGCGGAATCCGGACAGCGAATGGTTGGACCGAGCCATCGATCTCGGAGTAGTACCCCAGTACGGTCGACCCGTCCCGACCGAGCCACGGTTTCTTGGACTCGGCGAGTTCCTTGGCACGTTGCAGACCTGTCTCGAGGAGTTCGACAGTCCACTTGGCGTAATCCGGTTTATAGAACTCATTGTGCCGGACGATCCAATCTGACGCCTTGGCGAAGACTTCGACATCCGCAACGGGGCGGACATCCTCACGCCCGGCTTTCAGCTTGTCGACGGCCTCATGCAGTTCCGACAGCTTTGCCGTGATCGTCGCAGCAGAGTCGCCTGGTGGCTGCGCCTGAGCAAAGACTGCCAAGTTTGCGGAGACCCACAGACATCCGCAGAGAAATACAAACCGCCTCATGCGTGCAACTTTCTGATGAGCGAACAGATCGAAGCGAGTTCAGACACGGATTAAGGAGCCGGGGCAACCGGAGGGGGCGAAATTGGAACCAGCGTTACTGGAGCGGTTTCGTTGCCGATGAATCCACAGGTCTTGTGAGCCCCGTCGCAAAATGGCTTCTTCTGCGAATGGCCGCAGCGGCAGAGTGCGATATTGGCTTTGCCTGTCAAATCGTAGTGGTTGCCGAGGTGATCGGTGAGGGTGACCGGGCCGGTGACCAGGATCGAACCGTTCTCGCGAACTTTAATGACCACGTCGCTCATTGTTGCTTTCCTTGAATTCGAGACTTCCAGTCGAATGCCAGATCCAGGGCCGGTGCGGAATGTGTCAGAGCTCCGACGCTGATGCGTTCGACGCCAGTCTGAGCGATCGTGGTTACAGTTGCGAGCGTCACACCGCCGGACGCTTCTAACAATATCTTAGGTGCCAATCGATCTCGGACCGCGACTGCCTCGCGCAATGACTCCAGATCCATGTTGTCGAGCAGGACGATATCGGGATGGCCTTGGATCGCATCTTTCAGTTGCTCAATCGAGTCGACTTCCACTTCGATCGATACTCCCGGCGGAGCACATTGGCGTGCCGTTTCCACGGCCGCCGCGATACTCGACGATTCGGACCAGGCGGCAATATGGTTGTCCTTGATCAGGACGCCGTCATACAAACCCATGCGATGGTTGGTGCCTCCACCACAGCGAACGGCATATTTTTCGAGGAGGCGCCAACCAGGAAAGGTCTTCCGCGTGTCAAGAATCTTGGCTCGCGTCCCTTGGGTGGCATCGACAAACTGACGAGTGACGGTCGCGACGCCGCTGAGGTGCGTCATGAAATTGAGCATCGTTCGTTCACCAGTCAGTAGTGACCTGAGCGGTCCCATCACTGTGGCGACGACCGTGCCCCGAGAAACCAGATCCCCATCGCGTCGGTTGGATTCCCACGTAACGGATGGATCCAGATGGGCGAAGGCCATCTGTCCGACTGGTGAGCCCGACAGAATTCCTGCCGAGCGCGCCACGACTTGAACGACCGCCTGTTCGTCCGGGCGAATCAACGCCGCGCAAGTCAAATCGCCGTGGGAATCCAGATCCTCCGCGAACGCAAGTTCAATCAGCGTCTGGGCTGCAGAGCGTTCTGGAGCCAGGAATGTGTCCTCGATCATGGGGCAATCTTCATCACGAACGTGCGATCGAACTTCGGGAACCAATGGCGCGATGATGCCGCAAATGTGGCGTCCATGGCAACTCAGTCGAACACAGGGCGACCGGTTGCTCATCGCACATTACGTTCCCGTTATCTTGGTGCCTGAGAGGCGTTGTCGGGGAGTTGCGACGGTGCGACTGACTGGTTTCGTTGCATGGGTTTTGTTATCTCTTTTGTGCTTACGTCTGTTCCCGTGAAGGGTTCTGGCGGATTTTACACGTCGGTGATGGCTAATCTTCCTAAGACTTTATTCCTGCGAAACGGACTTTTCAGTCCTGAGATTGGCCAGAGTCGGCCGTTTCAGAGGTGATGGAGAAATATAGAGATGCATGAACTAATCGATAACTTCCAAGCCCTGTTTTCGGCGAGTTGGAACCTCATTATTACCCTGTTGGGGATGATGCTTCCCTGGACTCCGTTGATTGCGTGGGTCGCCTTCTGGCTGCTGGCCGTGAACTGGGTCAAATTGCGTGAAGTGATGATCGTGGGTGGTTGGATTGGTGTGGTCTTGATTGGGGTGATGATGGTCCTGGTTTGGGGCATGGTCGCGCCTCCCGCGGGTGGAACTCATCATCTTTTCGGCTTGAATGTCACCAATTTCGTGGGCAAGACCGTCTATGTGACAGCGCTGTTCACCATCATGTTTCTGTGTGGGTCGGTGCAGTTGTCGGGTGCCTGTGGAAAGCTGGCTCAGTTTCCTGAAGAGGTTGCAGACGATGACCACGGTGACGCGCATGGCGGCCACGATCACGGACATGGACACGATGATCACGGGCATGCGGATGCACATCATGCAGCAGTGGGACATTGATTCCGCACTAAGCCTGTCGAGTCCCGGCCTGATTCGCCGGGCCCTGAATCCCACAAATGCCCGTCCGATCGTTCGGCGGTTGCACAGCAGAAGGTTGGCCGCTGGATGTTTGAGAAGCTCGGCGAATTGATTGTCCGTGCCTGGCCGGGAATTCTACTGGCCTGGTTCAGCGTGTTAATTGTGACCGCTGTCATGGCGCCACCTTTAGATGACGTGGCAGAGACCGAAGAATTTGCATTTCTGCCCTCGACCACACCCAGCCACGTTGCTGAAAAGCTATTTGGCGAGGCGTTTCCGAAGAAGCTGGTCCCCAGCCGCGTCGTCATTGTGATCCGAAGGGAGCAGGAGAGCGGCCTGCAGGAACGAGACTGGAAGTGGATCGACAATCATCAGGAAGTCGACGCTGCCAAGGGACGCAATACCGAGCTGCGACAGCGTTTACTGGAAATTGCCGAGAAACAGGGCGGGTTGGCTCAGGGTGACGAACTTGCGGACAACGTTGGTGCCGTCAGTAACAAAGGGGGCTCGCCCATCTCCGCGATTCGGACCTATCAGGATCCAACTCTGGGACGGTTGCTGAAGAGCAAAGATGGCAAAGCCACTTTGGTTCTTGTCGAACTGACGACCGATTTCCTGGATTCTCATAACCAACCGACGGTGAAGGCGATTGAAGACCTGTTCACCGATCCCGAGTTCCGCCAGCACATCCCGGCCGGTTTAGACCTTTCTCTCAGTGGTGAAGCCACCGTCGGTCGCGACATGCAGGTGGCTGCCAAGAATAGCGCCAAAGCTACGGAAACTCTGACCGTGGTGTTGGTTGTGATCCTGCTGATCGGGATTTATCGGGCTCCTCTGCTGGCGTTAATTCCTTTGATGACGGTTTTCGTCTCGGTGAAGCTGACGATGTCGCTGCTGATTCTGATGGCCGAGCGACATTGGGTGACACTGTTCACCGGAGTCGAGTCGTATGTCACCGTGCTGCTGTACGGAGCGGGCGTCGATTACTGTCTGTTCTTGATCGCACGCTACAAGGAAGAGCTGGATGGCGGCGTCAGCATTAGCGAAGGAGTCTCGAACTCGGTCGCGAAGGTCGGGGCCGCTATCGCCGCCAGTGCGGGCACGGTCATCTGCGGTATCGGGATGATGATGTTTGCCGAGTTTGGCAAGTTCCGTCAGGCTGGGTTTGCGATCTCGTTCGGTCTGGTGATCGTGCTGTTGGCGTCGCTGACTTTTACTCCCGCGTTCCTTCGGCTGGTTGGTCGGTGGGCTTTCTATCCGCAAATGAGAACTGAACGCGTCAACACCTCTGGAGGTTGGCTGCCGACAGTCAGTTTGGCGTCGAGGCTTGGCGATGTTCGCTGGATGCAGAACATCTGGGACTCGGTCGGCAAACTGCTGATCACTCGCCCTATGACGCTCTGGCTGCTCAGTCTTGGTCTGATGACGCCGTTCGCTGTCGTGGGTGTCATGTTCTACACTCATCTTAGCTACGGGCTGTTGTCCGACTTGCCGTCGAACTCTGCCAGTCTGGCGGGAACTCGCGCCGTTCAGGATCACTTCCCGGCCGGTGCAACCGGTCCGATCACGGTGCTGCTGAAGAATGACAAGATCGATTTCTCTCAGGGCGATGAAGCCAATCCCGGCGGGCTAACGATCATTCGACAGTTGACCAAGTCACTTTACGATCGTCGCGATGAGTTACAGTTGGCAGATGTGCGGAGCGTTTCAAACCCTTACGGTGGCGAAGAATCGATCGACGACATCATCAATGGTTTGTCACCGCTACGTCGGAAGAGAACTCGCGATTTGATCATCGAACATTACGTCAGCCGGCAGGTTTCGGATCACGTGACTCGGCTCGAAATCACGACCGCAATGGACCCGTTTTCTCGCGACAGCATGAAGCATCTGTCGTTTATCCAGAATGAAATTGGGAATCTGCTGCAGAAGTCGGGCGGGGCCGGAACGACGATTCTGATCACGGGCTCGACCGCCAGTATTCGCGATCTGAAAACGGTGACCGACGGCGATCAGATTCGAATCGACGTTTTGGTCGTTTCGAGTGTGTTTCTGATTCTGGTCCTGTTGCTGCGAAGACCGGCCATCTGTCTGTATTTGATCCTCACGGTGCTCTTCAGCTATCTCGTCGCTCTGGGAGCCACTTACCTGGCCTATTGGGCTTTCGATCCCGCGAATTTCGCCGGGCTGGATTGGAAGGTGCCGATGTTCCTGTTCACGATCCTGATTGCGGTCGGCGAGGACTACAACATTTTCTTGATGACACGCATTGAAGAAGAGCAGAAGCTGTACGGTCCTGTCCAGGGTGTCATTCATGCGCTGCAAAAGACCGGCCGGATCATTTCCAGTTGCGGGATCATCATGGCCGGAACATTTTGTTCGCTGGCCGCGGGTTCACTTCGTGGAATGTGTCAGCTCGGGTTTGCACTGGCCTTCGGCGTGCTGCTCGATACGTTCGTCGTTCGTCCGATCCTTGTGCCAGCTTACCTGGTGTTATTGAACAGTGGACGTTTTGGGCGGTTGGGACCGTGGCTGGGAGCCATGCCCCCGGAGACGGAAGAATCGAAGGCTGCCCGTGCCGAGCCGGCACCCGCCGCGAGCTAACACGAATTGAATTGCCGCATCGCTTCACTTTGATGGGTTCTCGTCGATGTCGACCGATCGCCATGCTTCTCGCCGGTCAAAACTAATCCAGTTGATTCGTAAATCTGGCGTCAGTGCGATGCTGATTACGAATCCGAGAAACGTCACCTACCTGACAGGCTTTACAGGCGAAGACTCGTACCTGTTGATCGGTCCGGGCCAGCTTCGAATCATCAGCGATAGTCGATTTGAGACTCAACTCAAGGACGAATGCCCCGATATCGCCGTCGAAATTCGGACGGCCCGAGCCTTGATGCCGGATTTCCTCGCGAACTTGCTGACGAAGCTCTCGCTGGGATCGATCGGAATCGAGAGTACGTCGTTGGTGGCGAGCGTCCGTGATCTACTGGTCGAGAAGTTGAAGCCGATGGCGGTTGTTTCGCAACCCGGAATGGTTGAAGAACTTCGGATGATCAAAGATCCCGACGAGATTGCCGAGTTGCGGGTCGCTGTGCGGCAGGCCGAACGCGGGTTCGACATCATGCGGTCGTTGATCGTTCCCGGCCAGACCGAGCGAGAGGCGGCACATGAGCTGGAGCATGGAATGCGCCGCTTCGGTGCACTTCGCGCTGCCTTCGAACCGATAATTGCGGTTGGTGATCGAGCGGCGCTCCCTCACTACCGTGCCGGTTTGCGTCGTTTTGACGAAGCTGGTTTCACGCTGGTTGACTGGGGCGCGGTCAGCGGCAGGGGGTATCACAGTGACTTGACGAGGGTTCTGGTCACAAGTAAGCTCCCGCCGAAACTACACCACGTGTACGGAGTTGTGTTGAAAGCTCAGCAGGCGGGGATCGCCGCAATTCGACCGGGAGCGCGATGTCAGGATGTTGACGCTGCCGCTCGAAAGGTGATCGATCAAGCAGGCTTCGGGAAGTACTTTGGACATGGGCTGGGGCATGGGATCGGCTTGGAGATTCACGAAGGGCCGCGACTGAGTCCCATCTCAACTGACGAACTGAAACCTGGGATGACTGTCACTGTCGAGCCAGGGATCTATTTGCCGGGAGTAGGCGGAGTCAGAATCGAAGACGATATACTCGTGACACGTGACGGCCATGAGGTGCTTTCCTCTGTCCCCAAGGACGAGCCGATCACGATCATGTGAGCAATGTTGAACAGGTGATTGGACGGCTGAAAGGGTTGTGAACCCGATCAGTCGGGCAAGTCGTTCAAGCAACTAAAATGTCGAGCCGATAGGCTAAGACCAGAAGCGATAAGGGATTCGTATGGCAGAGACTGCTAATTCGGGCGATGCCCCATTTGACCTCGATAAGTTGAAGCAACTGGTCGAGATGATGGAATCGCATGGGTTGACGGAAGTTCACCTGCGACGCGGTGATGAGCAGTGGCGTTTGCGACGTGGTCCCGAAGTGGTCCAGGTTCCGCAGCAATACGCACCAGCTCCAGTCGCAATGGCAGCAGCACCTGCTGCGGCTGCATCGTCGGCACCGGCCGCTGATGCTGGCTTGATCGATATCAAAAGTCCCACGGTGGGGACATTTTACGCCGCACCGTCACCGGGCGAGCCTGCATTTGTTTCCGTTGGCTCGGTCGTCACCCCCGAAACGATCGTCTGTCTGCTGGAGGCCATGAAGGTCTTCAATCAGATCCCGGCCGAAGTCAGCGGGACGATCACTGCGATCCTGGTGAAGAGCGGTGACGCGATCGAGTTCGGTCAACCCTTGTTCCGCGTGAAGCCGTAATTGTCGCAAGTCGGCTCTGAAGGCTGCTCCCTCCAGGACGACGACCTCGCCCCTCAACACGGATAGTGTCTCAGCATGTTTCAGCGCATTCTGGTCGCCAATCGAGGCGAGATAGCTCTTCGAATTCTTCGCGCCTGCCGTGAGATGGGAATCGAAACGGTCGCGGTCTGTAGCGAGGCCGATCGAGGTTCGGACTATCTGAAGCTCGCCAGCGAATCGATTTGTGTGGGGCCGGCTCAAGCGGCGGGCAGCTACCTGCTGATCAAGAACATCATCAGCGCGGCTGAAATCGGCAACGTGCAGGCCATTCACCCCGGCTACGGCTTCCTGTCGGAAAACGAGCACTTTGCGGAAGTCTGTCGTAGTTGCAACATCGACTTCATCGGTCCTTCCTCAGATGCGATGGGGAAGCTGGGTGACAAGATCACCGCTAAGGAGATCGCCAAGTCTGCCAAGGTGAACCTGGTACCGGGCAGCGATGGCTTGGTTGAGAGCGAAGAAGCCGCGTTGGCGATTGCCGCCAAAATCGGCTATCCAGTGCTGATCAAGGCCACTGCGGGTGGTGGCGGTAAGGGGATGCGAGTTGCTCGCAACGATATCTCGCTGAAGACCGGCCTCAAGCAGGCTGCGGTTGAAGCCGAGAAAGCTTTCAATAACGCAGGCGTCTATCTCGAAAAGTACATCGAGAATCCTCGCCATGTTGAAGTCCAGATCATTGCCGACCTGCATGGCGAAGTCGTCCATCTGTGGGAACGCGATTGCTCCAGCCAGCGTCGGCACCAGAAGCTGATCGAAGAGTCCCCTGCTCCGAACTTGCCGCAGGCTGTCCGTGAAGACATCTGTAAAGCCGCTGTCCGACTGATCAAGGTGGCGAACTATACGAACGCCGGGACGGTCGAATTCATCGTCGACAAAGAGAACAAGTTCTACTTCATCGAAGTGAACGCTCGGATCCAGGTTGAGCATCCTGTCACGGAAATGGTGACGGGCATCGATCTGATTCAGCAACAGATTCGCGTCGCCAGCGGCGAACCGCTGCCATGGAAACAAAAAGCGATCTCGTGCAACGGGCATGCGATCGAAGTTCGAATCAACGCCGAAGATCCAGAGAATGACTTCCGTGGTTCGCCTGGCCGGATCACGAAGCTACGCGTCCCCGGTGGCCATGGCGTTCGCTGGGATTCGCACGTTCATGAAGGCTATGTTGTCGGTCCGTATTACGATTCGATGATCGGTAAGC
This sequence comes from Schlesneria sp., assembly GCA_028291515.1. Classification (GTDB taxonomy): domain Bacteria; phylum Planctomycetota; class Planctomycetia; order Planctomycetales; family Planctomycetaceae; genus Schlesneria. The sequence goes on along the minus strand of JAQGHU010000097.1, from coordinate 38,394 downwards.
TGATCGTTCATAAGCCATCACGAACCGAAGCAATCGCTTGCATGAAACGCTGTCTGGACGAATTCGTTGTCGAAGGGATCAAGACGACGATTCCGCTGCTGAAGCGGATTCTGAATAATTCGGCGTTTGTGGAAGGCCGAATGGATACGACGTTTATCGAACAACACCTGCTGGTAAAGTAATCGGCTGATTTCCGCCTGATAAGACGCACTTGCAACAAATCGTTTGCGTCACTGACCCGGCTGATCCCACAATGCGTTCGTGGCGAGATGCTCGATAGCTCGCCTCGTCAATATTCTATCTCGAAAGAGCCCGCGCAATGACTGAAGTGTACTCTTCGACTCCCAAGCGTCAGTTCAAGAAGGTCGCGATCCTCTTTTCCGGCGGACCGGCTCCGGCTGCGAACGCGGTGATCTCGACCGCCGCCGCCAGCTTCCTGCGACGCGGCACTGAAGTCGTCGGCATCAAGCATGGTTACTCGAATCTCGAGAAATACGATCCGGCCACTCCGCTGGTGGCAGGTGCTGACTTCCTGGTGCTGGACCAGAAGACACTGCAGCGCACACGAAACACCGGCGGGATCTTGATGGGGACGGCACGAGCCAATCCAGGCAAGTCGATTTCCAGCCCGGCTCACTTGCAGGACGCTGAGCGAACGAAGCGTTTGCGCGCGGTCTATGACGGCTTGCGCTCGATTGGTGTGGAAGCGTTGATCTCGATCGGCGGCGACGACACGCTGAAGACGGCGAATAAGTTCCAGCTCTTCCAGGAATACCTGCCGAAGGATCTGCCACGCATTCCGGTCGTGCATCTGCCCAAGACCATCGACAACGATTATTTCGGGATCGATTTCACGTTCGGCTACTTCACTGCCGTTGACGTGATGGCGACGGAAATCCGCAATCTGCTGGCCGATGCCGAAGCGAACTCCGCCTACTTCATCGTGGAAGCGATGGGACGCAGCGCGGGCTGGCTGGCTTACGGGGCGGCCATCGCTGGCGAAGCGAGTCTGGTGCTGAGCGTGGAAGACATTCCGCCGGAAGAGCGATCGATTGAAAAGACGGTCATCGACGAAAACGGCGCGTTCATGGGCTACGACGACGTTCGCAAGCCGGGTGAAAAGATCGTCGAACACGAAATCATGAATCACGACAAGTTCGTCGCTCGGATTGCCAACACCATCAAGGTGCGCGAAGAGAACAAGCGTGGTTTCGGCGTCATCGTGATTTCTGAAGGTCTTGCCGAACTGCTGCCGGCCAAGTACCTGGTTGGTATCAAACGCGACGATCACGGGCACATCAAGGTGTCGGAAGTCGATCTGTATCGCAAAGTCGCGAAGTGGGTCTCCACCATCTACAAAGATCAGACCGGCAAGGACAAGAAGTTCACACCGCTGCAACTCGGTTACGAAACCCGTTGTGCTCGTCCGTTGGCGTTCGACGTGATCCTGGGAAGTCAATTGGGTGTCGGTGCCTATCGAGCCCTCGCCGAACAGGGCCTGAGTGGCGTGATGGTCTCTGTCGAAGGCCAGATGCAGCTCAAGTACGTTCCGTTCGAACAACTTGTGCGGCAGTCAGATCTGGTCACCGAAGTACGTCACATCATTCCTGGGAGTGACTTCCACCTGTTGGCTCGGTTCCTTGAGCACTATCCCGAAGCCAAGTAGTCAACGATGAAACGACAAGGGCTCTATCAGTTGGCAGAGCCCTTTTTCGTTGGTGATCAACTAGATCATCACCGCTCAAAAGCGAGGAGATCCGCGTAAAACCTCGACAAGCAACCATCCAAAAACCACACCATCGAATATCAAGGCGATCACGGTCGCCATTCGTTTCGGTGAGATCGTGGTGCCGTAAAACCAGTAGTGTGCGAACAGGCCGATTCCATAGGCCGTAAACATCATGAAGCCACCACCAAACGCCAACCCGCTGGCTATCCCGATCAACAGCCACGCGGGGTCGGCATGTGAGACGATGCCGCCAAACGCAGCAAGCAACAGTGCAACGCCGCTCGGCCAACCAATGGTAAGCATCGCTGCTAAGACCGACGTTCGCTTCGATGCCTCAATCTCGTCTAGACACACCTGGTCAGGGTCAACAATCATACGATGTCCTCATTCGGGAACAGCCCGTCCCGGACGATTGGTCGTGATCCAGACAAAGGTTCGGCCTACTTCATCCTGCCAGATCTCGCGAGAGAGTTTCTTGGGGATCACCATCGTCTTCAAGGCGACGCTCCATGATGTGGAGGCTCGTTTGAATGAAACATCGATTTTCGACAGGTCGATCTTTGCCTTTTCGATCTCGTAGTAATCGAGCAACACGGGGATCTCGGTCAGCTCTGCGACGGTCGATAGCAGGTCGGTGAGTGGCACCTGATCGAGTTCGATCGGCGTCATCGCGAACAGCTTGGGGGCTGCTTTCAGACGTTGCTTCTGTAGCGGCCAGCCGACCGGCCAAAGATCTTTATGCAACTCTTGTGGTTCGACCAACAATTCCAGTCCGTCGGCCGGAGTGCGGTTCGGCCGGAATCCCAGATTGCAGTCGTTCAGCATGATGGCCAGCGCGGTTGCGGCCGTGAATCCATGCACATCTTGTCGAACCGTCGCCTTCGAGCCGAGCAGCCGCAACTGTGCTGTCGCGGCCTGACTGAACTTGATCGGAAACTTTGTCGGAAGAGGCAGTTTGGTGACGGCCTCTGTGATTGGTAAATCGATCGTTTCTGCTTCCGCAGGCTTCAGCAGACTGCTGTAGAGGAGATTGAACTGGTCTTTGGACAAGCCCCAGTTGGGTTGACCATTGGGCGTCCCTTGAGCCCCGTAGGTCTTCAGTTCATCAATCCACTCGCGCAGCTTGGTCCCGTCACTGAGTTCAAACGTATGCCCCGGAAAGCTGATCCGGCCACTGCGATCAAGAGTTCCAATCGCAGTGACATAGCGAATTGTGCCGACGATTCGTTCGCGCACTTCGGGCTTGTCGTTCACGGTCGGTCGCTGAATCTGAATCGAGACATCCATGGGCTCCAGCAGCTTGCTCCATTGTTGAGAATGCAATCCGCCGCCATCGGTGTTGGCGAACAGTCTCACCTCGATGATCGTGCTGCGTGGCTTCGATGAGTCCACCGGTTCGATGGTATCGCTTCGTTTGGGCTGCAGTGGTCGACTTTGGCCCCATATGTCAGAGCAAATAGGTGTCAGCATTACTGCAACAGCAAGACAGAGTTTCCGAATCATCGTGAGCGTTCCTCGCACGAATTGTCTGTTCCTGCCGCAGCATGAGCGGTCAAATAGACTGTGATTGTAGTCGGTTCCAAGCCCTCACTGAATGGCAAGTTCTATCCATCAAATCCAGTTTAGTCACTCTACGGATTCAAGGTGATGTCGCAGTTTGGCAATGCCGCTTGAAGCTTGGCCCTGCCGTGAGGTGTGGTGAGAGTCTCCGTGAGATCAAGTTCGCGCAGATTTGTCATGGCTTCCAAGTGCAATAGCCCTGCGTCTGTGATCTGTGTTCCAATCAAGTGCAATTCCTCAAGTTCGGTGAATGCAACAAGATGTTCGATGCCTGAGTCTGCAATATCGGTGTAGCCGAGGTCGAGGCGAATGAGCTTTTTCAATCCCTTCAGATGTACAGGTCCGGCCGCACTAACGCGAGTCTCCTGAATGCTGAGGCTTGTCAAATTGACGAGTGCATCGATGTGCTTCAGACCTGCGTCTGTGAGCGGAGTACGATTAAGCAAGAGTTCTTCAAGGTGTGTCATGCCTTCGAGGCATTCAAGTCCATCGTCTGTAATTGGGGTATCGTCAAGCCAGAGGGATTTTAGGCGAGTCGATTTCAGATGGCGAAGTCCGGTCCCCGAAATCATCGTGCCACTGAGGTCGATCCATTTGAGTTGAGCTAGCTTGCCCAAATGAATGAGCCCTGCGTCAGTGATTGCTGTATTTGAAAGCATCAGGTCTCTGAGATTGGTTAATTCTTGAAGATGCTCCATTTCTTCGTCAGAAAGTCCCGATTGAATGTGCAGACTTTCGAGAGACTCGAGAGATCGCAGTTCGGATACCGCTTCCCGAAGCGCTATCGGTGATGCGGTTAGACCTCGAAGACTAACTTGGTGAATGCGGTCAAAAAAGTTTAGCTTCCGTTGAATAACTCCTGGAAGCCAGTTTGGCCCTTGGTAACGTGAAGTAACTCGTCCCGCGACAGCCCTGATTTTTGCCGCTGCTCGCTGTTCTCTTCGGTAAGGCAGCCACACCGTCAAACAGGTGTACAAAACCGTCGCAAGCATCAGGCCGATGAAAAGCTGCAGCGCATGTCGACGCAAAAGTCTGTTCATGAAGCCGATTTCAGGCGTTGATGAGGATAAGAAAAGTCTCCACACATGCAGCGGCTACTGGAGCCGCCACCTCGCCTGTCGCAATTGTGCGTTCGGTGAATCCTTGAGCAATTCGTACCAGACGGTGACCAGTGTTCCGTCGTCGCATTCAACCGTGGACGGGTAGCCCATGTCACCGGAATTGGCGTCGTCATTGATGGTGATCGGCTCGCTCCAACTTTTTCCGTCGTCGCTGCTGACTCGGGCCTGATTACCCAGTGGCGGGCGGCGGTAGCCGTAGCTCATGAGAAGTCTACCGTCCTTTAGCCGCAGCAGGTGCGATGGAAAGCCCCAGACTCCGATCGGGTGCGGTGTGGACCAATTGCGACCGCCGTCGTCCGATTCTGCCTGCAGGATTTCGCGATCGTTCGCTTTGTTGTGGTTGCGAATGTGTGCGATCAGGCGGCCTTTGGCGGTCTCCACGGCATGCAGTTCGTGATATTCGTGACTGTTGTCTCCTTCGCGAGTGGGAATTGTGCTGAGCCACTCCCACGTCAGGCCGTCATCTTTGGAGTGGCAGGCTCCGACTCGTCGTTCTGGCTTCCAGAGTTCGACGCCACAATACAACAGCCGACCGTCGGCCAACTGAATGGGGCCGTGAGGGCTGTTGAGTGGCACCGGATAACGGGCCGACCAGGTGACGCCGCCATCGGTCGAGCGAATCATCCAGGTACCAACCTCGGCCTCACGCTGCTCGGCCGAGATTCGATGATGGACGGCTCTCCATTCGCGGAGCTTGAGTTCCTCCCATGCCCCCGGCTGACCCGGCTCAATCTTCTCGGCTTTGTCGAGCAGTGGTTGATAAGCGAGTGAAGTGAAAGTCGTGACCAGGATCGATCCCTTGGCCGTTTCGAGCACGCCAGCGTCGCGTTCATCAATAGGACCATCGAGCAAGACCTGAGGCCAGCGCCAGGTCTTGCCGTCGTCCTGCGATCGCATCAATTCGACTCGACCAAACGGACAGACATGGGCTTCACGCCCACCCGACCAGACAACCAGCAACTCACCGTTCTTGCGGCGAGCGATCGTTGGCCAGCCGTGATACAGCGGCGGCTTCCAACTGATCAGTTTTGTGTCTTCGATGATGGCTTTCGGTTCAGTGGCAGTGCCGAAACGTGGGACAGATAGCGAGGCCAAACCGGCGGTTGCTGCCAACAATGCGTCTCGACGATTGATCAAATCCGTCATGGGAGTTTTTTCCCTTTGATTTTCGGCTGGTGACTCTTGGTTTGCTGAAGTCCCTTGGTGATTGCGTTCTTCTGCATCTGCTTCCGCAATTGAGGGAATTTGGATGCAGGCTTGCGTGCGCCACCGCTACTAGATCGGCTCATGCTGGGTCGCCTTCGAAGAGGATTGCTGCACGTTGAAGCGGGATGAGAAGTTTTGCAAGCGTGACGAAGCACGGCAACTCTGCGGTCGACCTCCTTCAGCGTCTTTACGTCATCATATCGGATAGAAACGCAAAGTCGCCAAGGCGCAAAGACGCAAGGAGGGAGAAAGTTCTTTTCTTCTTGGCATCTTTGCACCTTGGTGACTTTGCGTTTATCACCCTCGAATTGCCGCTGCAGCGGTCGACAAGTACGATAGCCGCTTCATCCCCTGATCTTGCTTACGGAGTCGCCCATGACGGATTTGCCAGCTTCTCGCGAATCGGATGGATATTCACGCCGAGCCATTTTAGGTTCGGCGTTCGCCGCGGCAGGGACGATGGCGGCAATGCACGGTCCTTTCGGATTGGAACGCGTCGCTCAGGCCGCTGTTGGTGATGCACCGAAGCTTGGCAAACGCTATGCGATGAAGAAGTCGATCAACCAGTGGGCGTTTCCTTACCCGGACAAGATGTCGATCGAACAGTGTCTCAAACTGGCCAAGGCCGCTGGGTTTGATGGGATCGAGTTGAATTATGATCTCGAAAATGATCTGTCGCCGAAGTCGGGGACCAAAGAATACACCGCCATCCGTCAGATGGCTGACAAGATCGGCATTCAGATCAGCGGCATCTGTTCGTTCCTGTTCTGGCCTTATCCGTTTACGAGTCATGATCCTGCCAAGCGAGCTCGCGCGCTGGAGCTAGCCGGGCTGATCGCGCAGGCCGCTCATGATCTGGGCACCGAGAACGTTCTGGTTGTCCCGGGTGCCGTTCATATCCCCTGGCGGACTGACTATGAACCGGTGGCGAATGACTTGTGCCTGACGCGAGCGAAAGAAGCGATTGGCAAGCTGATTCCTGCGGCCGAAAAGCTGAAGGTCAACTTGAACATGGAGAACATCTTCTTCAACGGATTCTTGATGACGCCGATGGAAATGAACGACTTTGTCGATAGCTTCCAGAGCGATCGCATTCACGTTCATTTCGACACCGGGAACATCATGCAGTACCAGTTCCCGGAGCACTGGATTCCGATCCTGGGCAAGCGGATCAAGAACGTGCATCTGAAAGAGTTCACGAAGAAGGGAACCGATTCTTCGCTGGAGGCCTTCCGTCCACTGTTGGATGGAACCACAAACTGGCCAGCGGTGCTGGAGGCCTTCGAGAAGATCGATTATCGCGGCTATCTGACCTTCGAGTACTTCCATCCGTACCAGCACTGGCCCGAGGCGTTGGTCTATCAGACCGCCGATTCGCTCGACAGAATGCTTGGTATCAAATCGTCCTGATGGTAATGCTGCGAAGTTCGGAAATTGCTTGGTCGATGCGGTCGCGGTCGGCAGAAGTTTTCGCTAAAAGGCATGTTCCCGAACGAGCGACATACAGATTGTTGACGGCAGATTCGAAACGACTTGAATTCTTGAAGCCAGGTCCATGACAGCCCCGATCCTTTACTGTGGTGATACGAGTCTAGAGACGGCTGCGAGTTACCTCGCCGGGGTGATCACTCACTCAGGCTGGGAGTTCGATTATGTCCCGAGCCATGTGAAGATCTCGCGAGACATCGTCGATCAGCCTCGATCACTGCTGATTCTCAGCGACTATCCCGCTCAGCAGTTTGTTCCCGAGTTGCAGCAGTTGGTGATCGAGCAGATCGACCGAGGGATGGGCTTGCTGATGATTGGTGGCTGGGAGTCGTTTCACGGACTCGGCGGCGATTGGGATCAAGCTCCTTTGGCGAGCGTGTTGCCGGTCGAAATCAGCTCTCAGGACGACCGCGTTAACTTTGACCAGCCAGCGCTGCTGCATCCGGCCGACTGGCGGGACGAGAAAGTCTTCGGCTTGCCGTGGTCCCGGCGGCCCCCGACTGTGGGGGGGCTTAACAGATTCGTTGCCAAGCCTGACGGGAACGTGTGGCTGAACGTGACCTCCTATCAGCCGAGATATGACCGCGAGATGGGTACCATCCAATGGGTCACAACTGGCGACAGCATTCCGGCATTGGTCGCGAGCACACGAGGTCGCGGCCGCGTCGCGGCGTTCGCCAGTGATGTCGCACCCCATTGGGTCGGCGGATTTGTCGATTGGGGAGCGGCTCGGGTGACGGCTCAGGCACCCGGTGCGGGAGCCATCGAAGTCGGCAGCGACTACGCTCAATTCTGGAAACAACTGTTGGCGTGGACGGGGCAACTCGACTGAGATCTGATGCCCGTGTCCTACGAACAATTCTCTTTTTCTTTCAATGAAGGTTTGCTGAATGGCCGGTGGAAATGTGCTGATCGGACAGTCGGGAGGTCCGACGTCGGTAATCAACTCGTCATTGGCCGGGGTCGTCGACGGCGCGCTCAAGACTAAAGGCGTCGGACGCGTCTTCGGGATGCGATTCGGCATCGAAGGGGTGCTGAATGATTATCTTGTTGACCTCGGCAGCGAAGCCCCGAACCTCCTGAAGGGATTGCGATCAACACCGGGAAGCGCCTTGGGTTCCAGCCGGCTGAAATTGAAGGACGAGCACTTTCCGACGATCCTGAAGCAACTGAAGAAGTATGACATTCGTTACTACTTCATGATCGGCGGCAATGACACGATGGATACGATTCATCGCGTCACGAAATACGCCAGTGAAAATGGACACTCGATGGTCGGTGTCGGAGTGCCGAAGACCGTCGACAATGACCTTTATGGGACAGACCATACTCCGGGATATCCAAGTGCCGCGCGATATATGGCGCTGAGTGTCCTGCAGGCGGGCGTGCTGGCTCGCGATATGCAGAAGGTGGATCAGTTCGTCATTTTTCAGTCGGTCGGTCGCAGTGCGGGATGGTTGCCTGCCGCGACGGCGCTGGCCCGTGGTGGCGAATTAACCGCACCGCATGTCTTGCTGCTGCCTGAGCGTCCATTCAATCTCGAAGCCTTCCTGCAGGCCGTTGCTGCGGCTCACAAGAAGCATGGCTTCGCCAGCATCGTCTGTGGCGAAGGGTTGACCAACGCCGATGGATCTCCTGTGAGTATTTCCCAGACGAAAGATAAGTTTGGGAATGTGGAATTCGGCGCCATGGGGGGCACGAGTGCGGCGATGATGCTGCACCGGATGATTGCCGACGAATTCGGCTGGCGCGGTGAGTTCCAGGTCACCGAGTCTCTGCCGATGTGTGCGGCCGATCGTGGGTGCAAGCTGGACTTCGATGAAGCGTTTGCCTGTGGCAAGCAAGCGGTCAAACTGGCGGCGCGAGGCGAAGGTGGCGTCATGGTGACGATGAAACGCACTAATAAGGCCAGTGAGCCCTACGCGATCGACTTCGGCACGATCTCATTAAGCGAAGTCGCGAACCACGAGCGTCCGATGCCAGATAACTTCATCACCAAAGACGGTTTTGGAGTCACCAAGGCGTTTCTCGACTACGCTGCTCCGCTGGTGGGACCTCTGCCGAGCTATTCGTCGCTGGCCGCAAAAAAAGCGAAGGCCTGATTGACGCCGGTCTTTGTTATCATTCAGAGATTGCCGCAACTTCGCTGGCAACATTGATGAGGAATTGAATCGTGATCGCTGATCGAGCTCCCTATTCTCAGTGCAATCTTGTGAAAGATATGCTGTCCACGGCTGACGTCATCCAGGCGTTCGACCCCAGTGTCGTGAACGCCACCGCGGCCGAGATCGCCGCCACCGGACGACTGCTCTTCACTGGTGAAGGGTCCAGCCGTTTGTTCCCCGCCAAAGCGGCCATCATGCAGTCGCGGCAGCAGGGATGGCCCTGCGTGCTGCATACGGAAGCGGGCCGGCAATCGCAGCAGTACTGCGTGAAGGGCTGGTCGGTGCTGGGTATGTCGAACTCGGGTCGTACCGCCGAAGTAATTCGGCTCTTCAACGGCTTGAAGGGATCGGAGCATGCCGCTCGGTATAGTCTCACGGCCATGCCCGATTCGCCGCTGGAAGCTCTGGCTGCCCGTGGCCATGTCTTGAAGTGTGGCAAAGAAGGAGCTGTGGCTGCGACGAAGAGTGTCGTCGAACAGGCGCTGTTCTGCCGAGCTCTGGTCGAAGCGATTGCCGGGCAGCCGACGCTGGCGTCGCGACTGTCGCTGCTGGCAGAACAAGTTCGGACGGCGCTGACTCAGGCGATTGATCCTGCGATCACGGCCAAGCTGGCCAAAGCGGGCGCCATTTACTTTGCGGGGCGAAACGATGGCGTGGCCGAGGAACTGACGCTCAAGACGAATGAGATTACTCGGAAGCGTAGCGACTACCTTGAGGGGACGTACGCGGTCCATGGGATCGAAGAGATCATGCAGGCAGACGATGTTGTGGTCTGGATTGATCCTTACGAAGAGTCTGAGCAGAAATTCCACGACGTGCTAGTGAAGGGCGTGGGCCTGACGGTGATCGCAATTTCGTCTCGCCCGACGATGTTCCCGACCGTGACCATTCCCGATGCCGGAGACTTGGCGGGATTCGTGCAGTTGGCCGCCGGATGGAATCTGCTCGTCGAAGCGGGGATGGCCTTAGGGATTGATGTCGATAAGCCGCAGCGGGCTCGCAAGGTTGGCAATGAATTCACGGGTTGATGGCTGCTGACGAACTGCAGTTCGAATGACTTCCACATGATCGACGACTATGAACTATTCGTTTCTCGCACCCCGGCAGATCGTCTTCGGCTGGGGTCGGCGTGCTGAACTGGGAGCATTGGCTGCAACGTTGGGACAGCGAGTGTTTCTGGTATCGGGAAGCCGTACGCTCGAACGGACCGGTGTGATCGATCGGGTGGTGGCGGATCTGGCATCGGCCGGACTGCAGGTGCTGGGGTTCCCGGTCGAATCGCGCGAACCAGAGGTTCGCGATGTCGACGGACTGACGGCCTCGTTCCGCACATTAAGTCCGACGGCTGGTGATGTCGTGATTGCGATTGGCGGTGGCTCGACGATCGATCTCGCCAAGGCCGCAGCCGCTCTGGCCACGAATCGACAGGCCGATTCGGTGGTCGACTATCTTGAGGGAGTCGGCCGCGGATTGCAGATCACCGAGCCACCCTTGCCATTTATCGCCGTGCCGACAACAGCAGGAACCGGAGCCGAAGCGACCAAGAACTCGGTGATTTCTTCGAATGCCGCCAACGGAGACTCATCGCCCAAGCCCTACAAGAAGAGCTTGCGTTCCGATCTGATGGTGCCGCGGCTGGTGCTGATCGATCCTGAGTTGACAGTCAGCGTGCCGGCGACCACGACTGCTTACACAGGGATGGATGCGATCACACAGTTGATCGAAAGCTACATCTCGCGCCGTGCCGCACCGATTCCTCAGGCGCTGTGCCGACAGGGGCTGCAACTGGCCGTTCCCGCATTGGCGACTGCGGTGAACAATGGCGCATTGCGGGAATCGCGAGAGGCGATGTCACAAGCGGCTTTGTTGTCTGGGATGGCCCTGGCCAACTCGGGACTGGGGCTGGCTCATGGCGTCGCGGCGGCATTGGGCGTGGCGTGCCAAGTACCGCATGGGCTGGCGTGTGCGGTGATGTTGCCGACCGCACTGAGAGTCAATCGCGAAGTGAGTCAGGCGCGGCTTGCGGAACTCGAACGCCTGTTTGATCAATCGAATAGCCGGGATGCCTTGGCTGCCGATTGCTTTATCAAACGCATCGAGCAACTCTGTCGAAGTGTCGGTATCCCTGAACGCCTGCGTGAGATCGATGTCAAACGGGGACAGCTTCAAGGCCTGGTGGCGGGTTCGCGTGGGAACAGCATGAGCGGTAACCCGCGCGAAGTTTCAGACGACGAATTGTATGCGTTGTTGGAGCAACTCTGGTGATTCTGGCAGCCGGACTGACACCAGCATGGCAGCAGATTCTATCGTTTGACCGATTGGCAACGGGTGAAGTGAATCGCGCGCGAGAGAGTCTGTGGTGTGGTTCGGGCAAAGTGCTGAATGTCGGCGCGGCTCTGCATCACCTGCAAGCCGCTTCGCTGACGCTTTGTCCGATCGGTGGCACCACCGGAACGCAGATCAAGGACGATTTCACTCAGCGCGGTATTGCTGCGCGGTGGTTATCCATCGCGGCCTCGACACGAGTCTGCACGACGCTCCTTGATGAAGCGACTGGAACAACGACGGAGCTTGTCGAGAATTCATCGCCGCTGACCGAATTGGAATTGAATCAGTACATCGAGGCCTTCGCAGAGGAATCGCGAGCGGCAAAGTTGGTGGTGCTCAGTGGGTCGCTGCCGAAGCAGACGCCGCATGACTTCTATCGCCGATTGCTGGAACGGACGATGGCCCCTGCGATTATGGATGTGCGGGGGCAAGAGCTTGTCAAATGTCTGCCATTGCGGCCGCTGCTGGTGAAGCCCAATCGGGAAGAGCTGGCGATGACTGTCGGACGGCGGCTGGAGACGGAATCGGCCGTGATCGAAGCCATGGCCGCGGTGCGAGAACTGGGGGCCCAGTGGGTGATCGTCAGTGGCGGCCCTGATCCGCTGTTGGTACTTGGACCGTCAGGGTTGGAGCGGATTGCACCCCCATCGGTACGCGTCGTGAATCCGATCGGTTGCGGCGATTCCTTGACGGCCGCGATCGCTGCGAAGATCTCGTCAGGCGCTGAACCGCTGGACGCCATTCGGTTTGGTGTCGAGTACGCCGCACGCAAAGCCGCGATTCTCTACCCGGTACTCCAGCCTGAAAAATAGCCATCAGCCTGGCAGTGGATAGCTATTCAGATTGCCCAATCGATATAATTTAGCCACTCGGGGCACGCCTCCTGTCGCAGTGGCGACCTTCGCATCATTGCCCTGTTTGAAAGGATCAAATGATGAGTCGATGGATTCTGGCAATGGCAATGACAGTGGTTGCGGCTCAGACAGCGCAGGCTCAGGTCGTTTCGGCGTATGGGGGAACCGGCGGAGTCTATGTTCCGGGATCGCCGTATGCGGCGGTGGCACCGAGTCCGGCGGTGACTTCGGCGTACTACTCGGAACCGGCCTATAGTGCAGCCCCCGTCTACAGCTCCGCACCTGTTTACACTGCTGCCCCTGCTTACGCACCGCCCGTCTATGGCTATGTTCCAGCAGTGTATGCTGCTCCGGTTTATGCGCGGCCTGTCTATGTCGCTCCGAGTCCGATCGTGCCGATGGCGTACACCGTGCCTGTCTATTCGGCCCCAGTCGTCGTGGCCCGGCCTGTTTATGCAGCCCCGGCACCGCTCTATGGTACGAACTATGTGCAACAGACGACGCGAGCCCTGCCGCACAATTACACGCAGGTCACGCGAGTGTATGGGCCCACTCCGGGACCACACTACAGCCGAGTGCATGTGCATAACGGTCCGCTTGGAACCACGATTCGCGAGCGAGTTCGCTAACCGCAGTTGATCTTCGAACAGGCCTCGGATGACTGAGTCATCCGGGGCTCTTTTCGTTTCAGGGCAGCTGTTTCGCAATGAACTCGATCACGCGCGGTGCCATGGCATTGGCGTAGGCCCAGCCGAAGCCACCATGTGTGGATTGGAAATCGGTATCGAACGGAATTCCCGTCGACGACAGCTTGCTGGCCAGAGTGATTGTCCCGTCAATGCAGTAGTGGTCTTCAGGGTCGCAGAGCAGCAATTGATGCTTGGGCCAGTCAAGCGGATGGATATGTAAGATCGCCGTTGCTTGCCGTGCCGCCTCGCGGTCCGGGAAGATCTGGTCCAGCGACGTGCCGTGTCCGTACCACGTTTCGAAATCCACCTTCGGCGAGATCGCGACGACAATCGCGAACTTGCGAGCGTGCCTGTAGGACAGTTGCAGGGCCCCCTGCCCTCCCATTTCAATACCGGTCACTCCGAGGCGACTCGGTTCGAGGCCCCACTTGCCGAGACAATATTCGGGAAGCTGCTGAGCGAGAAATTCAATCGGGCTCAGCGTCGCATCGAACGGTTCGAATGGACGATCTGTCCACCAGCATTCCGGTCCGTGGGGACAGACGCAGGCCAGGCGATGCCGATTCAGTTCGCTCGTATAGGCTGGGTTGTCGAGAATCGTCACGCCATCGTAACCGTGCAGGAATACAACCGCGCCCTTCGGCGGTTCGGATCCTTCAGGAGTGAAAATGTCAGCAGGTTTCCCTGAAAGAGTATCCGACGACCAGGGCACGACGAGATCCTTAACGGCGGGAACATGCAAACGAAGCGTGATCAAGGTAAGGTACGCACGCCGCCACTTGTTTTCCAACGGAGTCGGTGTATTCGTTGCATCAGACTCTGAAACTTCGAGATGATTGGCATCCCGAGATGTACACATTGATTACTGCTGATCAAATCGCCGCTCGGGTTGCCGAGTTGGGAGTGCAGATCTCCACCGTCTATCAGAACCGTCCATTGACCGTTTTGGGTGTTCTCAATGGGAGCGTCATTTTCGTTGCCGACCTGATGCGTTCGATCAGCGTTCCGCACCGAGTTGGCTTTGTGCAGGCCTCCAGCTATCGCGGAGCGACGACAGAAGGGGGCGAAATCAGGATCGGCACCAGTCTGATGCCCGATCTGACTGGCCGCGACGTGCTGCTGGTCGATGACATCTTCGACACCGGTCGAACGATCGTGCGTTTACAACAGGAACTCGCCAGGGCCGGTCCGGCATCGATCCAGACGGCCGTACTCCTTTGGAAAGACGGACGCAGCCAGGTCGAGATCACTCCCGACTATCACGGCTTCCGCATCCCCAACGAATTCGTGATCGGCTACGGCCTCGACTACAACGACGATTACCGGCATCTCCCGATGATCGGGGTGTTGGAAGAAGAGGAAAGATGAAAGTGACGAGGTAAAAATTCGCCTCGTCACTCGTTACTTTTCGCTCGTCACTGTTCTTAGTTCTTCCTCCACAACGTTTGATCCGTGCGGTCTTCGAGCGTGATCTTCAGTTCGTTGAGTTTGTTGCGGATCAGGTCGGCGACTGCGAAGTTCTTGTTTTTGCGAGCGTCCGCGCGGATCTGGATGACCAGTTGCATCAGGCCATCGACTGTTCCGTCATCGGCTGAAGCGGCCTTCTTTTTGGCGTCGCGGAAGACGCCTAAGATCGACGACAGTTCCTTCAGCAGCAGCATTCCGGCCGTGATGGCAGGCAGCTTTGATTTGTCGGCGGTTGCAGTATCCAGTTTGTGATCGCCGATGAAAGCGTTCAGAGTTTTTCGCAGATCGAACAGGACACCGACCGCTCCACCGGTGTTGAAGTCGTCGTCCATGGCTTCGAGGTAGCGCTGTCGTAGGGTGTCCAGTTCTGCGAAGTAGGCGGCAGGTTCGCCCGAGAGCGGTGTGTTGTCGCTGCGGACATCACTTGATTTGAGTGAATAAAACGACTGTCCGGCGACTCGCTCGTAAGTTTCGAAGAGGCGATAGAAGCCTTCCAGGCTCTTGCCGGTTTCGGCGATGCGTTCGTCGCTGAAGTCGATTGGGCTGCGATAGTGAGTCGCCAGCAGGAAGAAGCGAATCGTTTCCGGATCGTGCTTGGCAAACAATTCCTTGACGGAGGCGGCTCCCTTGGAACCTGCCAGCTTGTTGGCTTCCTGGGCTTCCTTAGCCGCCGTCAAATCGGCGGTTTTATCGCCATGCTTGTCGTGGCCGCCGCCAACCTTGCCGGCAGCGCCGCTCGCCTGCATCAAACCATTGTGCATCCAGTAGCGTGCGAATGGTTTCCCCGTGCAGCTTTCGGATTGAGCGAGTTCGTTCTCGTGATGCGGGAACATCAGATCGAGACCGCCGCCGTGAATGTCGATGGAATCGCCGAGGATCTTCTTGGCCATAGCTGAACATTCGATATGCCAGCCGGGACGACCTGGCCCCCACGGGCTATCCCAAGCTGGTTCTCCGGCCTTGGAACTCTTCCAGAGTGCGAAGTCGGCGGGGTGATGCTTGCCGCCGTGCGTTTCGGCTCGTGTTCCGGCGAGCAACTCGGTCAGGCTGCGTCCGCTGAGCTTGCCGTAGTCTTCGTCCTTCGTGCAGTTAAAGTAGACATCGCCTTCGAGAGGGTAGGCATAACCCTTTTCGATCAATGTGGAGATGATGTCCTGCATTTCCTGGATGTGCTGAGTCGCATATGGGAAATGATCGATTCCATCGACGGCCATGGTTTTGAGGTTGTCGAAGTAGTCCTGCGTCATTTCTTTAGCGAGGGCTTCGACCGTCATCTTGCGCTCGTTCGCGCGATTAATGAGCTTGTCATCGACATCGGTGATGTTGACGACCCACGTCACCTTGTAACCGCTATAGCTGAGATAGCGTTTCACCGTGTCGAAGATCACGGGACCGACCATGTGGCCGATGTGAGCCGGTTTGTAGACAGTGGGACCGCACAGGTACATTTTCACCTGGCCCGGTTCAACAGTCTGAAAATCTTCTTTTTGACGCGATAGCGTGTTGTAAACGCGAAGTGGCATAGCTCCGTCTTCCCTGCTGACAAAAGAATCCTGAATCAAACCAATCTATACGTTCGCGGTGCTCCTTCCGAGTAACACCACGGCATCGGCATCCATTGCTTCCAGTCGGCCGATTGGACCGACTTTTTCTCCGGTCTTGGCTTTTACGTTGACTCGATCTTCGGCGATCCCCAGTTGTTCGGCAATGCTGGCTGCGATGATCCGCTTGTGCGGCGACAGCTTTGGTCGTTCGGCGTGGATCGTGCAATCGACATTGACCACTTCCCATCCTCGTTCGCCAACCGCTTTGACTGCGGCCTTCAAGAAAACCTTGGAGTCAACGCCCGCCCATTGCGGGTCCGTGTTGGGAAACCATTCACCGATATCTCCCAATCCGGCGGCTCCCAGAATCGCATCGGTCAGGGCATGCAGCAGCACATCAGCGTCGCTATGACCGTCCAGCCCGAATTCATAATCGATCGAAACACCACCGAGCACGAGGGGACGCCCCGCCACCAGTCGATGGCGATCATGTCCAAGTCCTACGCGAAATTCCGGCAGTGACATACTGACTCAGTCCTTGATAACGGTCTTTTCCGAGCGCGGATAATAGCTGCGGTGAGAGATCATGACAATTGGATGATCCGGGTAACTCAAATTGACATGAACCGATGGTGCGCCTAGATTCCACCGTTCCCCTCTCCCACAACCCAATCTGCTACGGAATCGCACGTGTTCGTGCTCGTCGACAACGCTGCGCTGCGTCGTTGGCTGCCATTGCTGGCTGTCCTGCTGGGTCTCTGCGTCTTTGGGGGTTGTTCGCTGTTTCCTGCAGCGGATTTGAGCAAGAACGTGCGGCTCAACCGACCTTCATTGCCTCCCATTCAGACTGCAGCCGACTCGGTGCAATTGGAAGTCTTCTTCGTCGACAGGCCCGCGGACGATCCCCTGTTGGGGCCTTCGCTCTGGCGCGAGATCGATCAGATCGCGGCAATTCCTGCCGAAACTCGCCAGGTGCTTCACGAAAATGGATTTTTAGTGGGCCTGGCAGGGTCGAGTCCGCCGTTAGCCGTTCAGACATTGCTGAACCTGGTAACGGACTACAGTTCCAGCGAAACGAACAGTAACAAACCGATGGTCGGCCTGCGGAAACGACTGCCACCCGGTATCGAGACCGAAGTTCAGGCGAGCAATCCGATCGAGCGTTGCCACGTCAATATCGCGGACGGTCAACGGACGAAGCCTCACGATTACGATAATGTTCGCGGGATGTTCCGAGTCAAGTCGGCTCGCCTGCGCGATGGCTGGGTTCGGATCGATTTCCAGCCAGAGATTCATCACGGTGACATGAAGGTGCGAACGACCTCCACTCCCGAAGGCTGGATCTATCAGAATCGACAAAACGTCGACGTGCGACACGCCCAGCAATTCAGCTTGACGATGAATGTGGGCGAGATCGCGATCATCACGGCCGCTCAGGACAACCCGGAATCGATGGGTGATCTCTTTTTCCGCCGCGGAGAGGATGCGGGAAAAACGCAACGACTGCTGATCGTTCGCGTTGCCGATGGCGGACAGTTGTCCGGAGCTTACTAAGTCAATCCGCCGGGGTGACGAGTCCAGTGTTTCCAAAAGCTGTGCTACTGGATTGGCCGCTTCGGACAACCAAGTGCGATCGCTGTCCCCGGCGTGAAATGCAACGCGACTCTTGTTGCCGGTGTCACTCCGCCGTGATCGTCAACCAGCCGTTGTCCGATTTCAGCGCGGCGATACGTGGGGCAGGACCGGCTGCTTTCCACAATGACGCGGGCAGAGCGCGATCGAATTCCAGTGGAATCAGATCGGCCTCGATAATCTTCTGAATGGCCTTTTCGATGATCGTGGGCGGTGCATTGGCATCAACTCGGTTCTGAGCGACGACTCGCGGCGTTCCCCCGATCAAGCGAATCTTGTTGCCGGTGACCTGCATCTGATACGGAATTGTTACGGTCATCGGCGGGACCAGGGCTTGCCCTGCAGGCTTGAATTCGGCCTTGATCGTGACGAGCACTTGATCTCGTTCGTATCGCACGGTCAGCGGGTCGACTTCGTCGAATATGATGTCTGTGACAATGCCCTCGGTTCCCCCCGGTGGGACCAGAACGTTCGAACCGCCAGCAGTCTCGTCGTCAGCCGGAACAGCTTGACCCGCCGCCGACAGGAATGACTTTTCAAGTTCGCGTAACTTTTTGTCGGTTGTCTTGAGGCCCTTCAGGCCGGTGCGCGAGATGAACGTGTTGACCAGACTCTCGTGCATCGAAAGGCGCGGGCCAGTATCCCCATCAACCTGATCAACGGGGGCCAACGTGCTCGCAGTCTTGTCGTCGCCGACGAAACCTTCGTAAGTCAGTTGCGAATCCGTGGTCCAAACTGTCTGCGTCGATGGCAACAGCTTCACAGAATCGAGCCATCGTCGAATCGGTTCTAGCTGACGGTTGGCCTGCGCCAGCTTTCCGTCCACTTCGCCGTCGAATGTCGGGAACAGCCTTTCGGCAAGTCGATCTCGAGCGACAGCTTCACCGGCCGCCTTTTGGCGTTCGGCGACACGATAAGCGATCATATCAGCCAGTCCGCCGAACATGGTTCCTGAGAATGCGGTCTTGGCACCGATCGTCTGGTTGTTGGCTCGAATGTAAACAGTGGCATGGCGAGTCGAGAACTTCTCGCCGTCGAAGTACACATCTTTCATCGCCGAGAACTGTTGTTGCCCGGCCGTATCGATCATGGCCTGTGGAGTGACGCCGGTCGTCAAAGTCTGGACATCGCCGTTCAGCAGCAGTGAAATTCTTGCCTGCTCGTTGGAAGGGAGCAGATCGACGCGTAACCGAGAGATCGTGGTCTGGCGACCGGTGATCTCGGCCCCCAAAACGTTGTCTCGCACGGGACCCGGTTCGACCCGTTCTTGAGCGATCACTCGGTTCAAGAAGGTTTCGCCCACAGAGAATCGCAAGTTTGCCGGGCCAGCGGTGCGACGAACTTCAATTGCTTGAGGTGCCAGCGGATAGCCCGGGGAGGGTGCATTCCCTTGGGAAAAAGTGGTGATCGTCGAAGGATTACTACTGGCGATCGGGACCGGTCGCGGCGGATATGCCAAGACTCCCGGTGCCAGACCGACCGGTCTGCGGGAATTCGGAGGGCCATAGACGGGTCCGTAGGCTGGTGGACCCACATACACGGGACGCCCGTCAAATGCCCGAACTGTGCTCGGATACACCGCCATTGGCGGATTGTAGCCGGGGGCTGGAGCGATCGACATCGGGGGCACCACTGTCGAGGCCCGTGGTATTGGCGACGCGAAGTTCGGTCCAATATTCACGGGGGGCTCTGGATCCCGTAACGGTGGTGGGACCAGCGGCGGCTGAGCGACCGCTGTCAATCCAAAGCCAAACCCGACGGCCAACGTCATCGCGCTGGCATTTACCAACACGCGAGACATCACATTGGGGAAACGGAGACTAATCATGATTCCACCTACCCCGGTTGTTGAGGATCTGAACCGGTTGACAATCCTACAAACGTTGAACCCGAATATGGTAGACATTTCAAAAACGGTGAAGCTGGAAATACCGCGTCTGAGCAGTGAATTCCACAAAATCGTACTCTATTAATCACTGATCGCTGATTCGAGTTGTGCTTTACCGTTTCACTTTGCGGAAACGTTCAACTCGATTGCGTCCGCGTTGTGATATTCGTTACGAACGCAATCCATGTGCCAGCAACCCCAGCCATTGAGCGATTCGGAGGATTCGGCCTATGACGTTTGTAGCGATCGTTTCGCGAAGGCGATATGACATAGCGACTTCAGGCCTCTGTCGTTTCCGCAACTTCTGAAAGCACAACCATGGCAACTCCCTTGTTTGATCTGACAGGCAAAGTGGCTCTCATCACCGGTGGCAGTAAAGGACTCGGCAAGGCGATGGCGAGGGGCTTCGCCGAGGCAGGGGCCGACATTGTGATCTCGAGTCGCCATCAGGAGGAACTCGAACCGGCATTGGCCGAGATTCTGGCGGGGACGAAGTCGAAAGGTCGTTGGTTCGTGGCCGACATGAACGACCGCGCGGCCTCGGACCGGTTGGCGAACGATGCGGTTCAGGCAATGGGGCGCGTCGACATTCTGGTGAACAATGCGGGGTCCAACATTCCGCAATCCATTGACGCGATCGATGATGACAAGTGGGATCGGATCGTCGAACTGAATCTGACTTCATGTATGCGATTAAGTCGCGCGCTCGTTCCTCAGATGAAAGCCCGCCGTTGGGGCCGCATCATCCACATTTCCTCAGTGATGGGGCTAACTTCGAAGCCGGGACGCAGTTGTTATTCGGCGACGAAAGCCGCCCTCATCGGCATGACACGAGCAATGGCGCTGGATGTCGGCGAGGATGGCATTACGGTTAACTGCATCGCGCCGGGACCCTTTTTGACGGATCTTCCTGCCAGCGTACTGAGTCAAGCCGAACAGGACACCTTCGCCGAACGGACGGCCGTCAACCGCTGGGGCAATCCACGCGAACTCGCTGGCCCCGCCCTGCTGCTCGCTAGCGATGCGGGAAGTTACATCACAGGGACGACCCTGCTGGTCGATGGTGGCCTGCTGGCGAAAGGTTTTTGACTCCAATCGAGAGCGGTGAGCAGTTGTCAACCACTTCCGTGTGGACTGTTTGGTCTGAAAAACTGGGCTGGCCGGGCGAAGTTAAATCCATTGCTGCGAGCAGGTCAGGACGGACTTGATTAAAAGATTGAAAGTCGTCGAATGAATTTGGATGCCTCTTGGCCATTCAGATGGATACAATAATTAAGCTGAAATTCAGAAGGCCATTTTAGTCTGGAGTCCTGGCCATGATTCGCCCCGCTCACGTTGGCATTGCTGCCTGTCTCATTCTTGCGCTCACCACGACGCCCTATGCCCATGCGCATGGGGGCGGGCACGGAGGTGGCGGGCATAGTGGCGGCGGTGGTCATATGGGTGGGGGCCACATGGGTGGCGGGCATATGGGCAGCAGTCACATGGGGGGGGGCCATATGGGAGGCGGCGGCCTCACTGGCAGCCATATGGGCGGTTTCAATGCTCACTCCGGGTTTAGCGGCGGCAGCCACATTGGAGCCCAGCACATGGGCGGCGTGCAGCATCTTGGCGGGATGCAGCATCAGGGAATCCAACACCAAGGACTACAACATCAGGGCGTAGGTGGATTGCAGCATCAATCCGTCCTGAACAACGGTGTGAACCATTTGCAGGGGAATAATGCATTCCACGGCGGGCAACAACATCTTAGCAATGCAGCAACCACGCATCATTTGAATTCACAGTTCTATTCGAATCACGCTCACACGGGTTCAGCACTAGGCAACAATGCGACTCATCACGTGAACTCCACGATGCTGAGTAACACGCATAACAACCACGCGTCGCAGTTCCTGCAACATCACGGCAATACGCAGCACAACGCGAGCCTGGCGTCGATGAGTTCGCAACATCACTCATCGCAGTTCTTGCAGCACCATGGGACTCAAGGTGCATTGGCGCACAATGGGCTCCAGAATCAGGGGCTGCATCACCAGGGGCAACAGAGTTTTGCCAATCATCAGAATGTGGGGAATTCCGCATTCCTGGCCCATCATCATCAAACGGCTAACTCGACGTTTAACAATCATCACAACGGCATCAATGGGTTGGGGCAAAACAATGCCTTGCACCACAATCATGTCGGAAACTATGTTCACAACAATCTGACGCAAAACTTCAACTACCGTCATAACGGTCACGTCGGTGGGGTTGGAAACTATGGCTATCGCCATCATGGGTGGGGCGGCTACGGTGGGTACGGCGGCTATGGTTACGGCCGTTACGGTGGGTTTGGATTGGGCTTCTTCCCCGGATTCTATGGGTTCGGATATGGTTTAGGTCGGTTTGGGTACGGTTGGGGCGGCGGGTATGGTTATGGATATGGTGGCTATGGCAGTTGGGGTTGTTTTGCCTATCAGCCCTATTGCTACTACCAGCCCTACGGGTATGGCTATGGATACGGCAACTCCGGGTACGGCTATGGGGGATACGGTTATGGATCTGGCTATGGCGGCTACGGCTACAACGGATATGGCTACGGAGGCTATGCCAGCCTTTCGCCGGGGTTGATGGGCTACGGTTATGGTGCGACCTACGCGCCTTATGGATCGCCGACAGCGATCATTTCGTCTGCTCCCGTCATGACTGACGCGTCGCTGGCCGGCATGCCTGCTGATCCTGTTCAAATCGCCAGTGCCGATCCAAAATCGGCGGTGACCTCAGCCCTGCCCACTCCTGAGCAGTATGCCGCCATCGGAGAGACCGCGTTCAAGGCTCGCGATTACAAGGGGGCCGTACGAGCTTGGCGGCACGGTTTGATTGACGATCCTAACAATGGCGTGCTGGTTTTGATGCTGTCTCAAGCCCTGTTCGCGTCCGAGCAATTCAACGAATCGGCCGGAGCGACTCAGTTTGGGATGCAGCAAATCCCCCAAGACAAGTGGGAGACGGTCGTCAAGAACTACCGCGAACTGTATGGCAAGGTGGACGATTACACGAATCAGTTGCGGGCGTTGGAAAAGGTCGCTCGCGAAAAGACTGACGACCCCTCACTGCGATTCTTGTTGGGTTACCACTACGGTTTCCTGGGTTACCCCAAAGAGGCAGTGCAGCAACTTGAAAAATGCGTGAGCCTGGCACCCGAAGACGAAACCGCTCAGAAGCTGCTCGACTACTTCAGCGAGAAACTGCCGAAGGATCCAAACAAGAAGGTTGATCCCCCCGCTCCAGGCAAACCACCAGAACCGGGATCGACGACTGACAATGGAAAACTTCCCGCTCTGAATCCGACACTGTTGCCGCCGGCCCCGACGACGCCGGGACCGATTGCGATTCCGAAGGCTGCTGACGGAAACTGATTTCTGTTGCAATTGATTTGGCCCGGTTTTGGCATCCGCTGGAACCGGGCTTTTTTCATTATTTTGGGTCGGCCAGAATGCCCATCCTGAACCAAAGCCGATGCGGCCCTCGTAGTTGCAACTTCCCACGAACTTCTCATTCGGCGAGCCGAACTCTACACTGGCCGCACAAGTCGGTCGCCTTGGTGAACCACCGACAGCGGCCGGTGTCAGAATCGAAAACGTTTCCTCATTTTTGTGATCGCGCAAGCCCAATCATGCCTCGCTACGACGCCAAACGAATTGAGCCCAAGTGGCAAGCCTTCTGGGATCAGCATCAAACCTTCGCGGTCGAGTCGTTTGATTCCGCCAAGCCCAAGATGTATGTGCTGGACATGTTCCCCTACCCCTCGGGCTCGGGGTTGCATGTTGGTCATCCCGAAGGATATACGGCGACTGACATCGTTTGCCGGTACAGCCGCATGCAGGGGAAGCAGGTCCTGCACCCAATGGGCTGGGACGCGTTCGGCCTGCCCGCCGAAGACTATGCGATCAAGACAGGGACTCATCCCGCCACGACGACGGCGAAGAACATCGAGACGTTCAAGCGACAATTGAAGATGCTCGGTTTCAGCTATGACTGGAACAGGGAAATCGCGACCACCGATCCCGAATATTATCGCTGGACGCAGTGGATCTTCTTGCAACTCTTCGACACGTGGTACGACGCCGATCACACTTGGACCGGCCCGGATGGAATCACTCGCCGAGGCCAAGGGCGGCCGATCGCCGAGTTGCCGATCCCGGCCGACGTGACCGCAAACGGAGCAGAAGCCGTTCGCCGTTATCAGGACAAGCATCGGTTGGCCTATCAGCATGAAGCCCCGGTGAACTGGTGCCCGAAACTCGGCACGGTGCTCGCCAACGAAGAAATCATCGACGGCAAGAGCGAACGGGGCGGACATCCCGTCGAACGAGTCGCCTTGCGCCAGTGGTTGTTGCGGATCACGGCCTACGGCGACCGCCTGGCCGAAGAGTTGCAGCCGCTCAACTGGCCCGAGTCCATCAAGCAGATGCAGCGAAACTGGATCGGCCGCAGCGAAGGAGCCGAAGTCGATTTTTATCTCCTTCTGAGCGGGGGGCGTAAGCCCCCTGGCAATGCTGAACACAACGCCGATCCTTTCGCCGACTGGAAATCCACGCGCACCAAATCCGGCTTTTCTAAAGAACCCGGCGATGATGTCTTGAGAATCTACACGACTCGACCAGACACGCTGTTTGGCGCGACTTACATGGTGCTCGCGCCCGAACATCCGGCAGTCGACAAGCTCACAACGCCCGAGCAGCGCGCGGCCGTGGATGACTATCGGCAGAAGGCCGCCTTGAAGAGCGACCTCGATCGTACCGATCTCGCCAAGGACAAGAGCGGGGTGTTCACGGGTGGCTATGCAATCAATCCCGTCAACGGTGCCAAAGTCCCGGTCTGGGTCGCCGACTACGTGCTGATCAGCTACGGAACCGGGGCGATCATGGCTGTCCCCGCCCACGATTTGCGCGACTGGGAATTCGCGGTCAAATTCAACATTCCGATCATCCCCGTCGTCCAACCTCCAGCCGGCTATGAGCCGTCCAAAGACGAGTTGGCGCTCGCAGTCTCATTGCCGGGCGACGAGGCAGGTCGATCGACGTGCCCGATGATCAGCGAAGGGACGGCGATCAATTCGGATCGATTTGACGGCTTGCCGACTCAGGAGTTCAAAGCCAAGATCACGGGTGAACTCTCTGAGGGAGGAGTTGGCCGCAAGGCAGTGAACTACCGTTTGCGCGATTGGCTTTTCTCACGCCAGCGCTACTGGGGCGAACCGTTTCCGATCTGGCACGAACTCGACGCGAACGGTCAGCCGACCGGCTTGATGCGAGTCGATGCGGAGGAGACGTTGCCCGTCCACTTGCCAGCACTCGCCGAATTCAAACCGACCGGAACTCCAGACCCGATGTTGTCGAAGGCTCCCGCAGATTGGTTGTACAAGACCGATAAGGACGGGGTCCGTTTGAAA
Organism: Schlesneria sp.; assembly: GCA_028291515.1. Taxonomy (GTDB): domain Bacteria; phylum Planctomycetota; class Planctomycetia; order Planctomycetales; family Planctomycetaceae; genus Schlesneria. The sequence goes on along the minus strand of JAQGHU010000097.1, from coordinate 13,286 downwards.
CGCGAAACCAACACGATGCCGCAATGGGCCGGTTCGTGCTGGTACTACTTGCGATTCGCCGATCCGAAGAACTCTGACTGCTTCCTCGATCCAGAGATCGAAAAGAATTGGTTGCCCGTCGACCTGTACGTTGGCGGCGCCGAGCATGCCGTACTCCACTTGCTCTACTCGCGGTTCTGGCACAAGGTGCTGTTCGACCGAGGCCTCGTTTCCACCTGCGAACCGTTCCAGCGGTTGGTTAATCAGGGGATGATCCTCGGCGAAGTCGATGAGCACGGCAAAGCTGAAAAGATGTCAAAGTCGCGCGGAAACGTCATCAACCCGGATGTCGTCGTCGATGAATTCGGTGCAGACTCATTGCGGCTGTACGAGATGTTCATGGGGCCGCTCGAAGCAGTGAAACCGTGGAGTATGAAGGGGGTCGAAGGCGTTTCGCGATTCCTCGCTCGCGTCTGGCGAATGATGGCCGACGAAAAGGCCGAGGATGCGGTGCGGCTTAATCCCGCCATTCAAAACGTCGAACCAACCGCAGATCAACTTCGCGTCTTGCATCACACGATCAAGCTGGTCACCCGCGACATCGAGTCGCTCGGCTTCAATACCGCCATTAGCCGGATGATGGAATTCGTCAACGAATTCCTGGCTCTTGAAGTGCGGCCTCGATCAGCGATGGAACCGTTCGTGTTGTTGCTCAGCCCTTTCGCTCCGCACCTCACCGAAGAGTTGTGGCAGTTGCTCGGACATACTTCGAGCTTGGCCTACGAACCGTGGCCAAAGCACGACGAGCGGCATCTGGTCGAGAACGAAATCGAGATCCCCGTGCAGATCAACGGCAAGCTGCGCGGCAAAGTGAAGATCCCCACCGGCGCCGATCAAGCGACGATGGAAGCCGCCGCCAAATCAGAACCGACGATCGTCTCGCAGATGGAAGGAAAGACGATCGTCAAGACGATCGTCGTGCCAGGCAAGATGGTAAACTTCGTCGTGAAGTAAACAATGTAGTACTGGTGAGCCGCGCTGCGTCATTCAGCGCGGCTCACCTTAGGACTATTTCCTCTATCGCTTCACCGCGTTGGCTCGCCGCTGTAGTTCTTCAGAACTCAATTGTTCTTTGTTCGTCGCGATCCACCACTGATTGCCCGACTCATCTTTCACCGACCCAACTCGATCACCGTAAAACATATCTGCTGGTACAGTCGCCGAAGTCGCCCCGGCAGCCAATGCCTTCTGATACGTTGCGTCCACATCCGCCACATAGACGTACAACGATGTCGGCTGGCAGACACAGTCTGGCGAAGCTCCGCCCATCATGATCAACGAATCACCAATACGCACCTCGGCATGCCCGGTGGAACCATCGGGGCGAGTCATCCGCTCTTTCACTTCGCCACCAAAGACGGTGACGAGAAAGTCGATCAATCCGCCAGCATTTTTGACGGTCAGATACGGACTGACACTGTTATAGCCGGGTGGTGCAAAGCTTTTTGACATGTTGCCTCCTTCGAATTCAAGGGTCGAAACATGGAAGTCAAAAATGCGGAGTGGGCCTGTAAGCCGGGTTCTGTCGTGGACGACCATTTCTCTAGGCCGACGATTGCTCGTCGGCTCAAGCAACCTACCCGGACGAGTGACGAGACGGACAGCCCCGCGCCGTGAAACCTGTTACCAGGCTCACGAACTTCGCCCTGCTTGGTCTTGCTTCCGGTGGGGTTTACCGAGCCGGACCGGTCACCCGGTCCGCTGGTGCGCTCTTACCGCACCGTTTCACCCTTACCACGCCGCCGCCTTCTTGCGAAGAACGACGACTTTTGGCGGTCTACTTTCTGTGGCACTGTCCCGGTTCTTGCGAACGGTGGGCGTTACCCACCACCGTGTCCTGTGAAGCCCGGACTTTCCTCTGCAGGCCCGAACTCATTCACAGTCGAAGTGCCACATTCGACTATCAACGAGTTCGGGCCTGCCGCGATCGCCCAGCCCACTCCGCGCTCAAACTGTACGGAGCCGCACGGACGCTGGAAAGCCACTTCTCGGAAGAATTCGCATCGGTGAGTGGCGATTTCAAGGCCAGGCGCGCTATAAGATTGCGCTTGCTGTCGCCTAGGTGCGAACAATCCTGAGGCTCAACGGGAGATCGAAAATGGCGGACCGTCTTCGTGTCGGAATCATTGGTCGAACAGGTAAGGGAAACTACGGCCACGGCATCGATACCGTGTGGGCCAGTTTTCCCGAGACCGAAGTTGTGGCCGTTGCCGATGAGCATGAGGCAGGCCGTCGCGACGCTCAGAAACGGACCAAAGCGGCGACCGCCTACGCCAGCTACGCGGAAATGCTCGACAAAGAACGTCTCGACATTGTGGCGATCGGACCACGCTGGATCGATCAGCATCGTGACATGGCGATCGTTGCGGCGCGACACAACTGTCACGTCTACATGGAAAAGCCATTTGTCCCGACGCCAGTTCAAGCCGATGAAGTCATTCGCGAATGCGAGATGCGGCATATCAAGTTGGCGCTCGCTCATCAGACGCACTATTCGCCGACGGCCATTCTGGCTCGTCAGTTGATTCAGGAAGGTCAGATCGGCGATCTGCTCGAACTGCGTGGCCGCGGCAAAGAAGATGCTCGCGGTGGTGGCGAGGATCTGTGGGTCCTGGGTTCGCACGTGCTGGATCTGATGCGGTTCTTCGCGGGGGATGCGATCGATTGCTATGCCACCGTGACTAACAAAGGAGAACCCGTCTCCCCTGCAGGTCTGGTCGAGGGGAATGAAGGCGTCGGACTGTTGACGGGTGATGCGGTTCACGCTCGGTATACGTTTGAAAACGGTGTCATGGGCACCTTTGATTCAGTGCGCGGAAAAGGAATGAATCCGTCGCGGTTCGGTCTGCAGATTTTCGGTAGCCGCGGAGTTCTCGAAATCGGCTTTGGCTACCCGGCTCCTGTCTGGTTGCTGAAAGATCCTGGGTGGTCGCCAGGTCGCAGCGGAATGAACTGGCAGCAAGTCACTTCAGCGGGTGTTGGCGAACCAGAACCGATCAAGGACGGTGGTCTGGATGCAGGCAACGTTGCCGCGGTGAAGGATCTGCTCGCAGCGATTCAAGATGATCGTCAGCCCGCGTGTAGCATGTACGACGGACGTGCGATCGTGGAGATGATCACGGCCGTGTTCGCTTCGGCACGAGACCGCAAGCCGGTTAAGTTTCCACTTGCCGAACGTGGCAATCCGCTCGCGAAGATGACGTTGCCGTAGCATCCAAACTCTAGTAGGCATCGTTGAGGAGAGATCTTCCAGCTCTCTTCTTTGCGCCTTCGCGTGCAAGCCGAACTCGATCGTCAGCCTGCGCGACCCATGTTTCAGAGGATTGCCACGCGTTGGCCCAACCTAACTCTCGTGTTTAGAATCCGTGGGTCGCGTTTGCTGAAACATTGGGCGGAAGTGTCTAACATGGAAGAACAAGGCGACAGAAGTCCCTTGTTCTAGCAGTCTTAACGTCATCGGCGAGCATCACATCAAGTAAGGACAGCAGGCCATGAAGGTTCTGGTCACAGGGGCGACGGGATTAGTCGGTTCGGCACTCGTTCCAGTTCTGACTGCGAATGGTCACGAAGTCTTCCGTCTGACGCGGTCTGAGGCGAAACTGGGGAACGATATCAACTGGAATCCGACCTCGCGCGATCTGCCGAAAGCGCGTCTGGAGGGACTGGATGCGGTGGTTCACCTGGCAGGCGAGAACATTGCGGCGAGTCGCTGGACAAATAAAGTCAAAGAGCGATTGCGATTCAGTCGAGTCGACACGACCAAGTTTCTGTGTGATACGCTGGCGCAGTTGCAGCAGCCGCCAAAAACGCTGGTCTGCGCATCGGCGATTGGCTACTACGGCCAGCGCGGGGCCGAGATCCTGACGGAGTCGACTAGCCCAGGAACGGGGTTCCTCGCGGATCTCTGCCGTGACTGGGAAGCGGCCTGTGAACCTGCCCGGAAGTTGGGAATGCGGGTGGTGAACCTGCGAATCGGCGTCATCCTCAGCCCCAAGGGCGGGGCCTTGGCGAAGATGTTAACGCCGTTCCGCATGGGAGTGGGAGGCGTGATCGGTAGTGGGCGACAGTACTGGAGCTGGATTTCGATTGACGACGTTGTCGAAGCGATCCACACTTCTCTGACGAACTCGCATCTGTCGGGGCCGGTGAATGCCACGGCACCGACGCCCGTGATGAATGTTGATTTTACCAAGACGCTGGGGACCGTACTGGGACGCCCCACGATCTTCCCGATGCCCGCTTTTGCGGCTCGCCTGGCACTGGGCGAAATGGCAGATGACTTGCTGTTGGGCAGCGCGCGAGTCATGCCGAACCGACTCAGTGAATCCAATTTCCAGTTTCAACATCCCAAGTTGGAAGGCGCGTTGCGGTTTTTACTCGGGCGATAGGCTCCGAAATTGGCTGTCGCTCCAAATGGACGCGTCGGTTTCGTATGCTGAGCACTTGAACTGACAGATGCTGCATCTACTCTGCTGCGTTGGGGAATTCTATGGCTGATCGAATCTCCGTTGAATGTCCGGGTTGCCTGGCGAAGGTGACGCTTCCCGACAGTAGCAAGCTGGGCAAAAAGGTGAAGTGTCCAAAATGCTCCGACATCTTTGTGGCGGAAGCCGCAGACGATGAGGAATCGGACGAAGCGGATGACGATGCGCCCGCTCAATCCAAAGGCCGAAAACGACCTTCAGCGGCCCCGACTCCCGCGAAGAGTGGGAAGAAGCGAAAGTCTTCCGGAGGTGGCAGCAAGAGTGGATCGAATGGACCGCTGATCGCCGGAGGTGCGGTGGCGGTCGTCGCATTGCTTGGCGTCGGCCTGTGGTTGTCCGGCATCTTCTCCAGCAAGCCTGTTCCGGCTCCTCCGATTGCGGAACCTCAGCCGGTCGCAGCCGCTCCGGTTGTCGCACCGCCTGCGCCTCCTGCCCCACCGGCCATTACACCGACCGAACGCATGCTGGCCTTGCGCTGGTTGCCCCAAGATACCGAACTGATTTTGCACGCCAAGGTTGCCGATTTATGGCAGGCACCGCTCCTGAAGAGCCTGGTGGATAGTCCCAGTGCCGCGGCCGGGATCAAGGATTTTCAAGCGGCGACAGGACTGCTGCCGACCGACGTGGAAAGTGTGACGATGGGACTGACCGATACTCAGCAACTTCAGAATGTGGCCGCCAGCAGCATGATGGGTCTGCCACCGCAGCCTCCCAAGGTCATTGCCGTTGTCCGTACGAAGAAACCGATCTCGATGGAAGAGATCCTGAAGTCGGCGTCGGATCTGAAACCTGCTGAATACAAATCGAAGAAGTATGTCGAAGCGACAAACAACGAATATTGCAGTTGGCTGGCCGAGCCTTCGACTCTGATCATCGCCAAAAGTGATGATTTGAAGACGATCATGGATCGTGGTGAAACCGTCACTCCTCGGAAGGAACTGTCGTTTGCGGATGCGACGCCGCACGTCGTTTTGCTGGCAGTTCCTAAAGACCCAAAGTCGCTGTCTCAAGCACAAGTCCAACCGATTCCTGGCATGTCACCTGAAATCGGAGCGATGCAGAAGACTCTCACAGAATCCATGACGGCATTCAGTCTGGGAGTGAATATTCGCGGCGGATTTGATGTGCAGACATCATTCCTGTTGAAGGATGCTCAAGGAGCGACAACTGTTAAAACTGGTGCGGAATCAGGACTTGTCGAAGTTCGTAAAGCGTTCGATTCCTTCAAAATGACGGGGCAACCGTTGTTGGTGGAATTGGGCGAGCAATTGCTGAACAACCTGAAGATCGAGACGAAAGATCAGGTTGTCAAAGTGACGACCAATCTGCCCGACAGCGACCAGCAAAAGATCGAGCAACTTCCTCCGCTACTCATGATGATGGCGATGACCGGCGGCATGGGAGGCGGCGGTGGCGGACCACTCGCTGGCCCGCCGAAGTCCATGTCAAGTGGTCCGGGCGGCGCGCCACCGGGATTCAATTTTCCGACCTCTGCAGATGGGAAAAATCCGGGTCAAACGGAACCGATCGAGGCCCAGGTCGCTGAAGGACTACCCGATGGAACGACGCTGTCGGCGATGTCATCGTGGAGTCGGTTTCCGACGCTGAGTCCAGACCTGAAAACATATTACCCGATGCAATTGATCTTCGATTTGAAGGGGGATGACCTGCATGAAATCTGTGGCTTCGGCCAGGTCTCTCTGAAGACAGTAGCACTGGCCGGCGGCGGCGCATTGAAAGTCTCGAAGACCCAATCGATGGTGCATGCCAACGTCGTCAAGATGGTTGTTCCCTTCGAACCGGGCGAGGGAATTAGCTTCGACCATCCCGAGGGGACGTTGCGATTGATTGTTGCCGTCGATCAACCTGCCGGGACTGCGAAATCGATTGCGGTGATCGAAGGATCGTTCAAGATCCTAACCGCCGATGACTCTGAGGAATTCACGATCGCAGATGCTCCCAAAACTGCGAAGCGTCCGCTCACCGATCCCAGCCTGAAAGCGGCTGGAGTCAGGCTCGTGAAGTCGAACGATCTGATGGGAGAGGCTTTGACTCTTTCGTGCGCGAAGGGGTTCTTCCTGGGACAGGTGAAAGCGAACAACCCGGAATCACAGGAGCTGTTTGCCAACTTGAGTTCGCACCCCGAATTCGAAAAGAATCAAACCGTGCAAAAATTAACTGCGCTCGGAAACAACGGCAAATTCGCTCCGCAATTGAATCTGCAAGGGAAGGTCTTCAAAGGGGTGAAGGAGAAAACGGTCACCTTCAAGTTTGCAGATGTTGCTCTTCCCGCCGCGGAAACACGACCTGTTCCGGCGCAGGGGAATTTACCTCAACAACCGAACGGTGGCGGTTTTAATGGCCAACCGATGCCCGGTCAGCAGTAAGACTCCGGTTGAATCGGTAAGAGACGACTGGCCGGTCGTCAATCGAGGACTCGATGGCAGCTCGACTGGAATCAATTCGATGGACTGACCAGCGTTCAATTTCGGAGATCGTCGAAGGCGCGAAAGGGGGCGGAGTCGACTATTTGGTGATCAGCGCGCAGCCAGAAGCTGTGTCGACAGAGATCATTCAGCAATCGATTCTGCAGAACCCTTCATCAAATGTGATCGCGTTCATTGACCCCAATCACCCGGCCCGAGATCCGCGACTCACCAGCTTGTTGCCACCCATCATCAGCTTTGTCGCGGCTCGACCAGAACAAGATCTAGCGGTCGCAATTTCGGTTCAAACATTGCCTTTACAAGCACTGGCGAGTGACCGCTCGCAGTCGTTGTGCGAGTTCGTCGTGCGGATGTCTAAAACCGGTGCCGTGTTGTTTGTCGAGGCCGCTCCCGGTTCTTCATCGGGATACGCGGTGCCTCGATTGGCTGCACCTTCGAGTCGGCCCCAATCAGGCTGGCTGCGAGAGATTGTTGAGCGAATTCAAGTCGCGGATGCGAAGGGAGTGACCCTCACCGCCTTGCGGGCCGGGCTATTTCTGTTGAACGACTTGTTTGACGAGAGTCATGCCTGTTCGCAGTCGATCGAGGGCGAAGGTCGCTATCGCGCCGGTGACTATTGGCATGCCATTTTGCATCGGCGAGAGCCCGATTACGGCAACTCGAAGTATTGGTTTCGCCGAGTCGGCAAGCATCCGATTTTTGCGGATCTGGCGAAGGGAGTGGAACATCGCTTCCGGAGGGCCGCGATCCCTGATGTTCTCGTCGACGGTACCTGGGATCCTTTTGCCTTTGTCGACCTCTGCGCTGCGGCCGAGAGCGATCCAGCCCTGAAGGAATGGTGCGAACAGGTCCAGTATCTGGAAATGCTGCTGCTGCTCGAGCACTCCTATCGAGAAGCGGCGGGTCTCGTATCGACTTGAGAAGCTTTGTCAACAACGACTCAGCGATGCGTCGCAGCATCCGCGGCGGCAACTTGCTGCGATCGAGCCAGCAAGACGACATCGTAACGGCGCAAGAAACGCCGACACCGTGAGACTTCGACGAGGTGATTCTCTTTCAGTGGTAACTTGCCCATTCGATCAGCCCGAGTCACCACGAAGCCGTCGGGATGCTGCTGCAGGAATGTCGTCACATCGTCGGGGAGTCGCAGGCCCTCGACCGGCTTCTTAGCATAGAAAATCAAGCTGGGAGCGTAGGCGTCGATCGTAGCCATCGTCGGTCGGTCGCTACCTGAAATCTGCCGTGCGGCACCCGCGAGCTTGGGCGAATCCAGATGCTGTCCGACCCGCAAGGGGGCAATCCCCACGACAAGGAGGGCTAGCGTCACGGCTGTCACGCAGATGACCCGCAACGCGCGAGTCCGTTGTTCATGTAATGTGGCCACATAGGCAATCGCCCCACCTGCCAGCGGAACCACCCCAATCAGAGACAACAGTTGTTCGCCGGGAAACAGGATCGTCGAAGCGATCGGAATTCCAACCATGATCACGACGCCGCCGAAACTGAGCGCACGAAGGGAGTGGCGGAACGAAACCATTCCAGTTCCGACAGCCGACAGAGTCCACTCATGCAGGAATCGGGCTGTGACTAGAGCCAACGCCGGATACATCGGCAACACGTAGTTGGGTAACTTCGTCCTCGCCAGAGAAAAGAAGACGAACCAAACTCCCGTCCAACAGGCCAGCAGGCGGTCACTGTCACTCCAGGTGGCACCCTTAATCAGCCTGGTTCGCAGTTGCCAGACGGCCAGCGGCAGGAACACAGACCATGGAAAACATCCCATCAACAACACGACGGCGTAGTAAATGATCGGACCGCTGTGATTCTCTTTCGGCTCAAGAAACCGACCGAGATTGTGATCGCCCAGAAAGCCCTTCAGCCAGGCACCATCAGTCTTCAGCCCGACCAGCACGTACCAGGGAAGCGCAACCGCCATGACGATCAATGCGCCCCAGATCAAACGCATCGCGAGCACCGTTTGAAAAAACGATCCCGGTCGAAACACCTGCAGCACGGATTGAGCGTAGCGTCGCCACCATGATCCTGTTGGCGATGGCAGTCGGCCGTCGGCCAGATCCCGAGTTCGCCTATTGATCAGCAGAAACAAGCCGATGATTGTACATGGCAGCAGCACCCCGATTGGTCCCTTGGCCAGAATCGCCAGTCCCATGGCAGCGAACATGGGCACGGCGGTCCACATCGACTGCGGAACGAGTTCGATGTTTTGCGATGACGCGTCGACGCCGCAAAAGTGTCCACCGCGGCGAGCGGCGACGGCCCAGACATAGCTTGAGAAGACCAGCATCAGACAGGAGAGCAGCGTCGCATCGGGAGTGACAGCGCGACCCAATACAGAGAACATCAAGCTGGTTGCCAGGATCAACGCGGCCAGAAATGCGATCGGGGGCGAATACAACTTTCGCCCCATGTGATACGTCAGAAAAACGGTTCCCACAGCCAACAATGCCGAACCCAGCCGCGCTGAGAATTCCGAAACGCCAAACAAGCGGAAAGAGAGCTGCATCCACCAGTAAATTAGAATTGGCTTGTCGGTGCGCAACTGGGCGTTGAACGTGGGGACGATCCAATCGCCACGCTCATACATTTCAAAACCGCAGACTGCATTTTTGGGTTCATCTTCGTCGAAGAGCGCGTAGCTACCAAGATTCGTGAAGAACACGAGTCCTGCCACCAGCCCCAGAATGACTTGGTGTCGCCACAGTACCGACATGAACGGCCCTCAATCCTTGCGTAAGCTGCCTTAAGCAAAAGCGAGGTTGTAGAAAAAGGGTAGAATTACGGCAACGGCAATCCACCCGTCAGAATTCCCGAGGACTTCAGAATCGAATCTCCCGTCCACGGAGCTAAGACGATTGACGATAGCTGGTTAGATTTTTACCGTGACTGCTGGGTGGGTGCCCTTGGTTTCACTTCGGCTTCGTATTTCGACGCCTGGGTGACTTTGGGGTTACCCCAGAGATTTTGGTTCGCTTGGCATCTCGCAGCACGAGTGGAACTCCACACCTGTGGAGGATTACTCGTGCCTCACTCGTCTTGGCAGGGCACCTCACCCAATTTCCGGTACTGACAAGCTAACGGGCCGTATAGATGATGCACACCTTCTACCACGGCTGGCGACGAAAAGCGGGGATAGTCACGCTGATGATGGCGTGCGCGTTTTTGGTTGGTTGGGTGAGAAGCCTGCTAGTCAGTGACATCCTTTGCGTTGATCGTCACGTGTTCGGCTCGAATAGTGGGGTGTTAAGCTGGGTGTTGTGCCAGGATGAGTCGAATGGTTATTACACTTCGAAGCCCGATCCAGAGTTTTTGACATCACTCAAGATTGAATGGAGTTTGGGCTGGGGTAATTTCCGCATCGGAGAAGGAAGAAACGCCAATCCAACAGCGAACGCGATCAAGTTTGCGTTCGCTCCCTACTGGTCCATGACCCTTCTACTGACCTTGCTCTCCGCCTACCTGATTCTCTGGAAGCCACGGAAGCGCCCATCCCCAAATTAGCTGATCAGTACTTAATTTCCTATGCCGATCCGCGAACGACTAGCGAATGCGATTACAGAGTCGTTTCTGGCGGGGTCTTGGACTACCGACGGGTTGTTGACGCGGGCACAGTCTGTGTTTGTGCAGGACATGCAACGTCAGTGGCTTCGGTCGCTGGTTGATCGAGTGTTGATGGCGTTTCCAGCCACGTCTGCCCGGCCAACGCAACGTCGTCTGCAGGAATATGTCGCTGCTCAGGCTGTGATCCCCAAACCGGAGCGTGTGCCAGGAAGCACTCGATTCCGTCGCAGGATTAATGCTTGGCAGAGCCAGATGCAGCCTGTTGAGGGTGCCGCACAGTTCTGGTCGGTTCCCGCGATTGCCACCATCGCCGAACTGGCTGCCTGGCTCGACATCACGATCGGCGAATTGGAGTGGTTTGCGAATCGCACGGGCTGGAACACGGAAAAATCTGGCAATGTGCCCAGCAAGGCGGCGCTCGGCCACTATCGCTACCGCTGGTTGGCAAAACCTTCCGGTGGGCAGCGATTGCTTGAGACCCCAAAGCCGCGACTAAAGTCTCTTCAGCGAAGAATTCTCGCCGGAATTCTCAACCACGTTCCGGCTCATCGAGCGGCCCACGCCTTTTGCAGGGGGCGTTCTGTTGCCACGTATCTTTCTCCGCACGCAGGGCGGCAGGTCGTGTTGCATATCGATCTTAGAGAGTTCTTCCCGTCTGTGTCAGCTTCTCGAGTTCACGCCACCTTGCGAACAATGGGATATCCTGAACGCATTGCCGGTTTATTGACGGGCCTTTGCACGAATGACACCCCATCCTCAATACTGAATTCGGGAGACGGTCAACATGTCGATGAAGGAACGTGGCTGCGTCAGAGGGCAAAGCATTTGCCGCAAGGCGCACCGACATCTCCGGCCTTGGCAAATCTCTGCGCTTACACGCTGGATTGCAGGCTGGAAGGACTAGCGCGAACAGTCTCCGCTCAATACACACGCTATGCCGATGACCTGGTGTTCTCAGGTGAATTCGAATCGCAAAAGTCGCTGGCCCGACTCCGCATTCTCATCAATGCCATCGTCTTGGATGAGGGGTTTGAAATTCGCCATCGCAAAACGCAGGTGATGCCCGCCGGAACCCGGCAGCAAGTCGCAGGCATTCGTCTCAACGTTCACCCTAACATTCCCCGAGAAGCTTTCGATGAGTTGAAGGCAATCCTGCACAATTGTTTGCGTTACGGCCCTGGTTCTCAGAATCGAACAGGTCATCCGAGTTTTCGAGATCACCTGAACGGGCGACTAGCCTACTGGTCTAGTATTTGCCCGGATCGAATCGTCAAGTTGCGAGAAATGTTTGATCGCATTGAGTGGACAGACCAATAACATTGTGGTGTGCCTTGCCAGCCGCATCTGGTTGCACTGACTTTCCGGATTGACGCGAATGCGTTAATGTGATACGCGGTAAGTGGTTGTACGCGCATCGGAAGCGGCATCCGGCAGGGATCGCCATGATTTGGGATTTTATGGATCAGACCAACTATCAACTGCTGATTGCCGACGATGACGCGGATTTTCGTCAGGCGTTGTGCGACATTTTTGCGCCGTTTTTTCGCTTGATCGAAGTCGGATCGGGAGAGGAAGCGGTTGAACTCGTCACGCACCAGGAAATTCACCTGGCCCTGTTTGACATGCATATGAAGCAGTTAACAGGGCTGGATGCACTACGACAACTGCGGGCGCTTCATATCGTGGCCCCGTGTATCATTATCACTGCGGACTACACGGACTCGCTGCGCGACGATGCCGAACAGGCCGAGGCTTTCTCAGTTTTACGGAAGCCTGTCACACGTCGGGATCTGGTCTGCGCGGTGGCCAATGCCGTCGAATCCGTCTACGACGACAGCGAGTTTACGCACCGCCTGTTGTGCGGATAATTTGCTCCTTGACGCTTCGGCGCAGCACACGCTAGAAGAGATTGTGGCTGCCGCCTGCCATCGATTGCTCGCCCGCGTGCGTTTTTGGATTCCACGATGACTGTCGTAACGTTACGGATCTTGGACGGGATGGAACGCGGCAAAAGTTACGTTCGACTGGCGTTGCCGATCACGATCGGACGCGAATCCGATAGCGACATCCAGTTGAATGACGATCGCATCAGCCGTGCTCATGCCAAGCTGCAAGATCATTCGGGACGTGTCATTCTGACCGATCTTGGCAGCACAAACGGAACGCGGGTGAATGGGCATCCGATCCAGATGCGGGTCATGCAGCATGGCGATATTATTCTCGTTGGCCGATGCGTTCTGCTGTTCGATCAGTCTCCCAGCGACGAACCTCTGACGGATTTGGGGCTGCCTCGACCGACAGTCGTGGGCTCTGCCGAGAAGAGTAATTTAGACGACAGTGACCTTGAGGTTTCGTTCGATCCTGATCCGGCCATCGATGCCGACGCAACTCCACTCTTCCCACTGGGAAGGCCTCCCGTTCCTTCGGAGTTGAATGCACTGCAACGAGTTCAACTTTCGGATCTGCTCTCTTATGTTCACGAGCAGCTTGGCGTCGTGATTCGCGGAGCGGTGGAAGATTTGCACGGTTCGCAGACGAGAACGATCAAGGTGGACTGGCCTACCTGGAGCCGACTATCGTCCCTGATGGGCGAAGTGTCGCAGGATATGCGTTCGATCTGCGATCCCGACGACTAAATGGCCGTGCGCGATTTTGCTTTTGGGAGGGCGAGGCGGGCGAGGCTCCTGCCGAGCCGCGCATGTTATTGTGATTCCATCGACATGCGCGGCTCGGCAGG
>JAQGHU010000093.1 GCA_028291515.1 Schlesneria sp. | reverse complement strand
CTCCGGCTGGGTAACACAACCTCCGGCTGGGTGACACAACCTCCGGCTGGGTGACACAACCTCCGGCTGGGTGACACAACCTCCGGCTGGGTGACACAACCTCACTATACCATAATTGCCCGCCATCCTTTGTCAAAGAGCAAACGGACTCGGCAAGTCGGGCCGTGAGGTGTCTGGCGATTGGAGCCAAAGCGGTATCGAGCCACCGCACTCCAAGGTCGCCGCTGATCGGCGTTCAATTGTGAAAGAGCTATCCCGCTGTGCGAACAACGTCCAATGACTTTCGCACAATCTCCTGGCGAGATTGGCCACTCAGGCGGTGACCCTCTTGTGCCATAAAACTGGTGAGTCGACCAAGACCAGTTTCGTGGATTTTGGGAATTTACTTCGAGTTTTTTTGTTGCGACGAGAGCGATAAATTTGAAACGCGGAGGCGCGAAGGTCGCAGAGAAAGGGATCAACCGCGGAAGATGCGGTAGGCCTGGAAGAGAGGAATGGGCGGCAGCGGAACGAACGGCACTCCAAGGTTTCGACCTGCGAGTGTTCAGGCTTCACCTCTGCGGAGTTTCCGATCCAGTCGAGCCATCGGCGACTACCAATCGCTTGATGGTTCTCACTTCATTCGGCGTTTCAAATGAACACGAGTTGGTCGAATTGCAGGGAGGAGGCAACGGACTTTCCATATTTGGACGCACACGGCTGCGGATGTTCCGATTTAAAGGTTTCTTCAGCAATGCTTAATTGACCCTTCACATGGACTCGCTTGAATCTCGCCACCTTGATGTGGTGAGCCTGATCGGTTTATTTCATCACCTGCTACGCCCAGCGGTCGACGTGCGTAGTTCTCTTCATCCAGTTGCGGGCTAGAGCTTCGAAGTTTGCATGTGAATGTCGCGCATCGCAGAAGATGTTGCCAAGGGATTTCGTTTTTTCACGCTTTTTGGCTTAAGGGATCAGGTATGCACGGTGACAGGACTGTCTCCACTCGAAGAAGGTTGGTTCGCGGATTTACACTGATCGAATTGCTGGTCGTGATCGCCATTATCGCTGTGCTCGTCGCATTGCTGTTGCCAGCAGTTCAACAGGCTCGCGAGGCGGCTCGAAGGACGCAATGCAAAAATAACCTTAAGCAGATTGGCTTGGCATTCCACAACTATGCCGACACTTTTCGAGTGCTAGCCGATGGTGGAAACGACAATACCGTCGGCGCCAATCACTCAAAATACCCTTGCGGCGATTGCTGCAATGCAAACAACCGCGGGGAATGGAATTGGATGTATCAGATCATGCCGATGATCGATCAGGCTAATCTGCAAGCGGTAACGGTGGACGCCACGATTTACTCGTCTCCTGTGGCCGCATATTTCTGCCCGACTCGCCGCCGCCCGGGAAAATATGGCAGTTCCGCCAAATCAGACTATGCCGGCAATGCAGGAGATGCGATGGGCGCCCAGAACGGAGCCATCATCCAACGTTCGTGCCAGAACTCGATTGACTTCGCGTCGTTTGTCGACGGGACATCTAACACAATCCTTATCGGCGAAAAGCAGACTAACGTGAAGTTTTTCGGTGGCAGCGGCGGCGACAATGAAGCGTATGTGAATTCGGGTTGGGATCAGGATGAGATTCGGTGGGGAGCCATTGGAAACAATCCTCAGCCTGACTTTCTTCATCCTGATGATTCACCTCCGGCGGCAGTGTTCTGGAGCGGTCGATTCGGGTCTTCGCACGATGGAGCGTTCAATGCTGTCCTGGTTGACGGATCTGTGAGATCGATTTCGTATAACGTCGATGCAGAAACATTTCGTCGCGTTTGCGTTCGCAATGATCGTTTGCCTGTCGGTGAGTTTTGATTCCGGCTGAATCGATGACGGTCTGATGAAACTTATGTTGAAGAAAAATCCTATGAAACAATTGTGTGGCTTTTTGTTCTTGTTTTGCTTGTGTGCAGTAGTGGGCTGCGGTAGCAGCAAGGTTGTAGTCGACGAAGACGCGATCCGCGCCCAAATCGCCAAGGTTGAAGTGGAAGAGCAGGCGAATCGAACGAAGGAACCCGCCCAAACACGACAACAAACTGTCAGGCAATCTGACGCTGATCCGGACGCGGACCCAGGTGCCGAAGGCTCGAACTAAAACCACTGCAAAGTAAGTTGTCGTCTGATTGAGGACGCCAGGAGTTATCCTGGCGTCCTTCTTATTTGTGCCATGCTTATCGATGGACGAAGAGACATACTTCAAAGATTCTCCAGCAGTTCATTCGCGATTCATCACTGCTGCTAAGCTAATCTTCAGTCAACCGTCTGAGATGTCAATGGCAGTGTCTCAGACGCGAGGGAAGCCCTTCTGGCTTGCACTTCTCCCCTGATGACCCGGTTCCGTGACTTCGCGGAACGGAGTTTCTGTTTATTGCTCTTGCAACAAGCTTCGAGGGTGACAGGCATCGTCATGGCGACGATGCCGCGATTCACCGATGGCTGGATGTCTCGTCCCGATAGTGTCCTGTTACACGTTAGGAGTCGATGATGGCAAAGCGAACTGGCTGGTATGTTCTAATGGCAATGGCAGCCACATTGTGGTGGCAAAGCTCATGCAGTGCCCAAGCGTTCTTTCCGCTGTTGCGAGTCGACGACATGGTCTGGGACACGAAAGTCCATGTGGTGCTTGAATCCAGTACGACGGATTCTGTCGATGTTGTCGACCCGGTTAATGACACCAACGATTCCACGGACCATGATACGAATTTTACGATTGTCAACGAGATCACGAGCGCCGTTGCCGGAAACTCGAATGCGGAATCGAATGCGATTGCTGAGGCCGAGATCCTTCCCGCCGCAAGCAGTTGGATGATGTTGGGTCAGTGTATCTCGTCGATCGGCGGTCTCTGGGATCTGAATACGTCGTCGTCGGGTTATGCCGCGATTGTCAACAATCAGTGTTCGCGCGCTTGTGGGCGTTTCGAAATACTGGAGAATTCGTCCTCCCCATCAACGACACTGGGAACAATGCAAGTGACGTTCACAATTGACTTCAATTCAGTCGATTGGGATGAAGGCGAAATTCATATGTCTTGCAACGGCGCGTTCGTAGATCTTACTTATGCGGATGGATTTTATACTGTCGAGGGGAATTTAGCCGGCAACGGTAATATTGAAGATAGTGGTGTCGCCTCCGGGCCTGTCGTCTTCACGGCGTTCATGGATGTCGAGGTTGGAGATGTGTTCTGTGCAAAATCGAAAGTCAGTGGTTCGAAGACCGAGAGCGTCTTTTTTACTGATTCGGACAGTGCGATTCCCAGCCTGTCTGTAAACACCAGCTTCTATGTCTCCGAGCGATAATCGGCCGCTGCTGACATCGATGGTCAGCGAAGGACGCCGAGGGACGTGGCATGGCCCGCTCTCTTCGCGTCCTTCGTGCATTTCCAGTCGACCTCCGATTGACGTGGTCAGGGTCTTTCCACTTCACAACAACGGTTGGCTCTACTTCGAAGATTCGCTTTCGATTCATTAAGCCTTCATCGCAACTCTTAAGCTCTTCTTCAGTCAGTGTGCGTCTTTCGTCGCTTGCTTGTTGAATCTATTTCGTCATCTTTCTGAAGGAGTCGTTCGATGCCCTGCTTACCTGTTGAAGCGCAGCCGCGCCCTCGTCGCCGGTCTGGATTCACGCTGATCGAATTGCTGGTGGTAATTGCCATCATTGCCGTGTTGATCGCCCTGCTCTTGCCTGCGGTTCAACAGGCTCGTGAAGCCGCGCGACGAACTCAGTGCAAGAACAATCTGAAGAACATGGGGTTGGCTCTGCACAATTACCACGACACCGCCAAAGTCTTCCCTTACGCCTGGGGCAGCAACGAAGAACTGTGGAGCGCGATGATCCTGCCGCAACTCGACCAGTCGGGGTTGTACGGGACGTTGGTATGGCAGTATCCAGGAGCGAATCAGCCAGCGAACTTGGCGGCCTGTCAGTTGGTGATATCCGTCTTTCGGTGCCCCAGCATGGCGCAACCAGTCCGGGAGGACTACAACGGGATCACCGGTCGAGTTCCTGCCAGTTATCGCGTGGTTGCCGATTCACTGGCCTCGTCCGATGATGCCAGTACCCGTCCGGCCGGATACAACACTGCTGCGTATCTGTCGCTGGAGCAGTCTCCCTTGAACGGAATCATGTCTGGATGCAGCAGCAATTCCATCGCCTCCGTACTGGATGGAACGTCCAACACCCTCATGGTGGGTGAGTCGTACACCGATATCGACTATACAAAGGATAGCCAGGGGATGGACTATTGGGTTGGCTTCGCCCCGCAAATCGATAACTGGAAGCCAGGCGCAACGACCGGTACCGAGTATTCCGAAGCCGCCGGTTCGACCGTCGTGCGAATCAATTCGAGGCTGAATCCCGCCGTCAATGGCGTGCTGATGGAGATGTCATTCGGCAGCTATCACATCGGAGGAGCTCACTTCGCCATGGCCGACGGTTCAGTGCGATTCATCTCGGAGAACATCGATCTGAATCTGTACCAGGCGCTGGCGACGATCAAGGGTGGCGAGATCGTTGGCGAATTCTAAGCGACCGCTGTTCCGCAGCACGCGCACGACTGCGTGTGCTGTTCTCGCTGGCTTGCACCTCTTTCTTTACTGACTGCATAGGCGCGCATCATGTTTAGCGTGGTTCGACGATATTGCCTGCTGGGATTTATCGTCATGGGGGTCGGTTGCGAAACGAGGCCGAAGGCGAATTATGATCGCCTCAATCTCGTGAAGGCGGGGGGCACCATCACGCTAGATGGCCAGCCGCTTGCCGGAGCAGTTGTTTCGTTTGACGACCCGACAGATGGCACGTTCTCTTACGGATTGACCAATAGCAGTGGCTACTTCAAGTTACAGATTGATTCTGTGATGGCAGGAGTAAAGCCGGGTGCGAAGCTTGTGCGCGTCAGCACGACTCGCAAGATCCTTGGTTTGAACACCAAGGAAGAAGGAGCGGGTGGCAGCGCCAAATCAGAGCACCCAGTCGAAGTCGTTCCGCCGAAATACAACAAGAAATCCACGCTGCAAGTGGAAGTCACATCGGGGAAAACAGACTACGACTTTGATCTGAAGTCGGAATGATGCCGCGCGCTTTTGATTGCAGAATTGGTGACGACGGCGATGTCCGCGACAAAGTTACGGCTTTGTATTTGGGAGGGCAAGGCTCCTGCCGAGCCGCGCTTGTTATTGTGATTCCATCGACATGCGCGGCTCGGCAGGAGCCTCGCCCTCCCAATCACACAACTGTTTCGCACCCGGTCAATTAGAACTTACCAAGTGCCTTATTGGCCCCCGAGAATTTTCCGGCAGCCGTATTCGGTTGCGCATAGGCCGCGGTTGGTCCGGCCGGGCCGTATTTCTCGTGCAGGTCGTCATGTAGAGACCGTAGTTCTTCGGTCGACCAGTCTTCCAGTTTCCAGTCGGCCTGGATGTAGTTGATGTGCGTGACGGTTCGCAGGTGGAAGACCAGCGTCTCTTTGGTCGGGTTGGAATCACCATCGACAGTCCAATGATTTCCACGTAGCGGATAGCTGTTCGTGGTGGCGACTCGGATGGCTTCCGGAATCGGAGCCTTCGGACGCTCGTTGACCCCCTTCAGCAACCAACCGAACGTCCAGGCATCGAGTGGGGTTGAGCAGCCGTCTCGAAAGGAACGAACGATATCGCCATTGGTCACGCCGGCGACGACCGGGAATTCGCCAGCATCCAGACTCTGTAGCAGGATCGATGCGTCCTGACGATCAATCAGTTGCACATGATTGTCGGAGCCGGATCCAATCTTCCATCCCTGGGCCTGCATCGCGGCGAATTCGCCGTTGGGCTTTCGCAGACGTTCGAGTTCACGACGGCAGTTTGCCGATGCCGTATCGATGATCAGGATGACGCGCGGCGTGCGACCAACCGACCAGTTCACTGGCAGTGTCGCGTCCGGAATGGCGACTTCTTCCTCTTCCAACGAATGTTCTGGTGACGACCGATCGACACTCTGTATTGATTTTACCGTCCCTGGTTCGTTCGCTTTTGCCGCGCGTCCCATCAACGCGACAAGCAGCACTGCTGCCGTGATGAGCAACCGACCCCCCATTCGGACTCCACCTCATTCTTCATAAACGGTGCCGCTTGGTTTCGGGAGCGAACGAAACTCAAGGCTGGTAAGCAATACGGATATCCAGGTCTCGCTCGCTTGCAACGGTTGCTGGGAACTGCTGCAAACCGCACGCCATGGGCGTGGGTGAGCGAAACGTTAGAATCAAGACATGTAAGAGAAGTTGATCGACACAAGATCACAAGAAATTGTGGTGATCTGCGCGACCCGCGTCTGTCGCCCTATCCCGACGTGCCGTGATCTCAGCGAGAATCGGGACAATTGGCTGAGTCGCCCATCTGACCACGGGGCAACTAACACGGATTTAATCCAGATGATTCAAGGCTTGTGCAGTCGGCCCACTCGCGCTGGCAATGTTTGGGCTCACAGGCTTTCGTGTTCAATCTGATAAATCTGCGTCATCTGCGGATCACTATTATCCGCAGATTTCGCAGAGGCACGCAGATCAAAAAACGAGGACAGCTTCCATCAAAGAGCACAGCCATATCCAAGACTCCGGTCGCTCGAACTTCAGTTGGCTTTTGCTTGAGCATTGTCCACAGGCAACTTTGGTGGCTCGAACTTGAAGAGCTCTTGAGCGTTGGTTCCGTTCCACACGCGAAGCACGCCATCTTCACCGCCGGCAATCACAATCGCTTCGTCTCGAGTGCTGGCTACGGCATAGACGAAGTCGGGCATGCCGCCGAAGTTGCGGTAGTTACCACCATCGTTAGCACGGTGCATCTTGACGGTCTTGTCGCCGCCGCCACTAATGACGTTGTCGGTCGCTCCGATGAAATGAATCGATGTCACCTGCTTCGAGTAGTTCTGGATTGTGCGGTGCTGTTCGCCGGTTTCAACGTTCCAGATCTTGATCGCGTTGTCGGCCCCGGCGCTGGCGATGCGACTGCCATCGCCCTTCCAACTGACCCCCAGAACGTGATGAGTATGCCCTTCGTAAGATCGAACCAGCTTGCCCGTTTCGACTTCAAATTGCTTCACGAACTTATCGGCGGCTCCGGATACGAGATACTTGCCGTCGCGAGAGAATTCGATGCCGAACACCGTATCGCTGTGAGCATCGATCAGATTGCGAACCATCGCTTTCGATTCGACATTCCAGAGAATCAACTCGCCGCTCCGTGACGGATCGCCGCCCCCGGTCGCGAGCAACTTGCCATCGGGACTGAAAGCGAGCGAGAGGACTCGACTGATGAACGTGGACTTCGACAGGTCGAGAACATTTTCGGCTGGTGGGCCGAGGGTGGCGATCAGTTTCCAAGCGGGGTTCGCATCCCAGGCAATCACGGCCTTGTCGTCACTGGCCGCGATCAGCAGGTGATCCGGTCCGGTGACCATCAGGCCCACCGGAGCTTTATGTCCAATCAACTCTTCCAACGGCTTGCCGTTCAATCCGCTCCACAGGCGAATCGTGCCGTCGTCACCGGCCGTTGCGATCGTGTTGCCAATGAACGTCGCCGACTTCACCGGCTTGCTCTCTAGCGGCGGAAGATCAGCTTTAGCCTGGTTGAAGACAGTTTCGACAGCCTTCGCGGCAGCCGTTTCTGCATCGAGCAACGTCTTGGCTTGCTTCTGCTGCTCATCGGCTGATTGCTGTCCTTTTTCCGATTGAGCGATCGTCTTAACTGTCGAATCGAATGCCTCTTGAGCCTTCTTCACCGCATCCGTCTCTTTGGCGGCGGCAGCCTGGCCATCGGTCACTTTCTTCTTCAGTTCAGCATCGTCGGGCTTCCCTTCGAGTTCCTTCTTGGCGGCTTCAACTGCGGCCAGAGCGGTCTGCTCTTTCGGCTTGGCTTCGTTCAGGGCCTTCTCCATCGTTCCTTTGGCCTCGATGGCTTTCTTCGTCGCTTCTTCGCGTTCCTTGAAATTCTTCTCGGCCGCTTTAAAGCCCACGTCGGCCAGTTGCACTCGTGACTTTGCGACGGCGTCGTCATCGGTGATCTTAAGGACGTTGCGCTGAGCTCCGATGTTGCCTTTCAACTCAGCTACGGGATTGCCGTCAATCTTCCACAACCGAGCGTTGGCACCGCCGGCCGTCACAAGAAACAGCCCATCGGCTTTCACGGACAAACCTGTAATCGGAGCGCCATGATTCTGATTGCGAACCGCGTTGCCGTTGGAGATCTCCCAGACTCGCCATGTCGCATCGGCACTGGCAGAAACGAGCTGAGTTCCTGCAGGGAGCAGCAATGACAACGCCGACACGGGACCGCCGTGACCTTTCATTTCGACAACCGGTTTGACTGGCTCGGCAGGTTTGTCCCCTTCCGCTGGCTTCGGGGCTTCAAATGGAATGGCCCAACCGCGGATGAAATGGTCGCCGGCATGACCGGAAAAGAGCCGAGTGCCATCGAGGTTCAGCGCCAGGGCGGTCACTTCTTGAGGCGTTTCCAGGATGCCTGCCTGCTGACCATCGGCCACGTTCCACAGTCGCACGGATTTGTCTTTTGATCCGCTGAACAATTTGGTCGAATCAGCCGAGAACTGCAGTCCCATGACGGGGCCAGCATGGCCAGCCAACACCTTTTTGTTGTTGGTGTCGATCAGGCTCTGAAGCTTGATCGAATTGTCCGCTCGACCGATTGCCAGCCATTTTCCGTCGGGCGAAACAGCCAACGCGGTCGCGGCGGCTTCTTCGGCGTAGGCACCCCGTTGTACATTTTCAGCACGTTGCCAAAGTTTGACTTCGCGATATCCTGCCGAAGCGAGGATGTTCTCTTGGGGATTGAAGGCCAAGGCATGGACGAAGTCGCGATGAGCGGCTCCGTGAGGATAGAACGCCTTGTCGCCCTGCTTGATCGTCAGCAAGGCCGGGTCTTGCAGGCGGGTGACATATTCACCCGTCGCCACGTCGTACAAGTCGATCTGATTCGCTCGCCCACACGCGGCCCAGCGACCCCAGGTTGAGAGAGCGACGCTGTAGATTGAAGTAAGATTCGAAGGGACTGCTTGCCAGGGGACGACGGTTGTTCCGCTGCCCATCCCCTGCACGGCTCCTTCTTCGATCCACTTTTTCAGCAGGCCGAGTTCTTGCGGAGTAAATGCTGCCGCCGAGACTTTGTTCGGAAGTGGGGGCATGACCGGATCAATGGCGCGGGCCGCGACAAGATACATCAGGCTCTTGGTGGGATCCTTGGCAATCACAGCGGGACCGCGCTTGCCTCCCTTCAGGATGGCAGGGACATCTTCCAGAATCAGTTTGCTTTCGGCGATCGCGACGTTGTGGCAGGCGACACACTTCTCGTCCAGGATCGGTTGAATGTCCTTTTCGAATTCGACCGGTCGCCCCAAGTTGACCGCTGCCGCTTCAATCTGTCCTTTCTTCGCTTCCTGAGCGAAGGCAGACATGGAGACACAGATCAAACCGAGGCAAGCAACGAAGAGAACAGGACGAATCATAATTGTGTTCCGCTGGCAGGACGGCTATTCGAATTCTTGTGATCAGGAACAAACTTCTTATCCGGGCGACCTTGGGAGGCCGCGACGGACTTCAAGAACTTATTTGGTGATTTTCAGAGTCACTGGCTGATCGACAGCCGCTTCGCCTTCCCATTGCGAGACGGCTTGAATCACCATATTGGCAAGCTGAGCTTCTGTTGCGTCTGAGGCTGCTTCGATGACCAGCGTTCCCGCGAATTGATCGGCAGGGATTGTGACTGGTTCCGCTTTCAGGCCAGTGACATTCGGAGGTAGCGGCAGCGTCAGGGTCACCGGGCCCGCGAATCCATTCTGGCGTTTGACTTCGCATTTCACTTCGATCTTCATCCCAGCCTTGATGTTGCCACCATCGGCGGGGCTGGCTGACAACGTGTAAGGCGCGGTCTTGACTGTAACAATGATTGGAGTTGTGTGCGGGTTAAACGCGATGTTGGCCGCTTTGGAGTAGGTGTCTGCGGCTTTGAACCGTTGATCTGCAGCGGCTTTCTCTGCGGTCGCGGCCTTGTTCTTTTCGTCCGCGGTCTTGGCATCGGCTTCGGCTTTGACCTTTAGTTCGTCGGCCTGTTTGGCGACTGTTTCCGCTTCCACTCGTGCTTTTTCAGCGGCAGCTTGCCCATCGGTGGCGGTTTTGACAACGGCCTGAATTTCCGTCAGCTTCTTTTCTGCTGCGGCTTTGGCGTCAGCGTCGCCGGCATTCTTCAATGCTTCAGCCGCCGCTTTTTCCGCCGTCTGAGCGTCAGCCAAAACTTTGTCGGCCGCTTGTTTTGCTTCGGTCGACTTCTTCAAGTTCGCAGCGTCATCGGTTGCCTTTTTCACGGCGGCGTCTTTGCCAGTATTCGCGGTCTTGACTGCTTCGGCCGCGGCATTGGCGGCTTGTTCGGCGGCGGTGAATTCCGTCTTCAGCCGATCTGCTTTGGCGGGATTCTTACGGTAAGAGACTTGGCCCTGACCGGTCAGGTACATGACGTAGGTGCCGATCGGGGCATTCGGTGGGATGAAAACGCGCAGCAGCTCTTCGTTCTTCTCTTTGGCGATCGGCTTGTTTTCGACTTGCGAGTTCTGTGGTTGGCCGACAAATGTCAGGTTCACCGGTTGGTCGAATCCATTGCGGCGAACGACTTTTACAGGAACCAGGATCTGTCGATTGTGATTTGCCTCCACACGATGCACGGTGGTCGTCAGTTGAATTGGCGATGGCTCTTCGATGATGGAAAGTTCGATCGATTGCGCGACGCGGGTCTCGGTCGGTTGATTCGCTTGCGGAGCGTTCCACAGGACAGTGCCGTATCGCGCGGGATGAACAACGTCTTTCGCGGCAGCAACCCGAGCGGCTTCGGCTTGCTGCGCTGCGGCTTGTGCTTCTTTCAATTTCTGATCGGCGGCCGCGCGGGCATCAACCACCACTTTCTGGGCAGCGGCCGTGGCGGTCACTTTGGCTTCGGCATCGGCCACTTTCTTTTTCAGTCCCTCGTCATCAGGCTTCGCGGCCAGTTCTGCCTTTGCGGCGGTTAAGGCTTCGTTGGCCTTCGCTAACTCTTCGGCTGGCTTCGCCAAAGCTTTGTCCGCCGCGGCCAGGGCGTCGGTCGAAGTCTTCGCAACCAATTGAGCCGCGACCAGTGCTTCGACGGCTGGCGGTGCGTCGACGCGGGCTTTGGCGACCAGCTTGATCGTGCCCGCAAACAACGGAGCATCTTCTGTGGTCGTGAAGGTCATGATTCCACTGCTGGGAGTGGCTCCTAAAGTCACTTCAGGACAGGTGACTCCTGCTGGTAGTCCTTCTGCATAGACGGTGATTGGTCCCGTGAATCCGTCGCGACGCAGAGCCATCACGCTGATCGGGAAGGTGTCGCCACGACGCAACGTAATTCCTGAGGGGGCAGCCTGTCGCTGTCCTGGGGGCGTCAAAGCACTGGGGACTGCCACCACGCGGAAGTCGGGTGTTTCGGGACGCAGGATCAATCGGTAGACGAGCGATGGATCGCCGGCTGAACCGTAGCGATTGCGCATCGTGATTCGATACGTTCCGTCGGCCGGAGCGACGAACTTCACCGCCGTGTCATCATTGAGCGTGTCGAACAAGTTCGGCAAGGGATTGGTGGGATCGTCATCCAGGGCGCTGATCCGAGTCAACATTTCCTCGCCCTTGTCGTTCGTCTTCACCTGATCGATGACGACGACTGGATCCGCAGCCGAACCAGCACGATGGGAGACAACTTCGACCCAGAATAAATCCTTTGCTTTGGCATCGAAGGTGAAGCAATCAATGTCACCACGAGCCTGGAACTGGCCTGCGACCTCGCCGGGAACCGCAATCTTCTGGGCTTGAACGCCCGTGTTGTTCGGTTCGACTTCTAAAACCGGCGGGGCACCGCTTAGAAAAATCATCACCGTGTTGGATCGCCCGTTTGACGAATCCAGAGAAAACGGCACCGCATCCATACCTGCCGAGAATGGGCCCATCAGGATCTTGGGATCAAGGGCATCAGCTTGAGCCGGCAGCGGAATTGAGACGGTCAGTTTTTCGAGCGGTCGTCCCTGTACCGTGATAATTGCTGGTTGTCCACCTGGCAGGTTGCGGCCATACAGCGTGTATTGACCGTTCGATCCAGGCGTCCCTGCGGGGGGCATCACAAAGTCGATGAATGGTCCCGTCGTCAGGTTCATCCGATACGAGAAATCCTCACCCCCAGCGTTAACGAAGTCTCGGACCTTCAAGAAGTATTCGCCATCGGACGGCAGCGTCAGATCGAGCAATGCGTCACGACTGACTAATGAGTTGCGAGCCTCGGCCAAGCGTCGGCCATTCGCATCGTACAGTTCCAGATAACCGTCGAGGCGCGAGTCCAATCGGTGAGCCACACAGTCGGCAATGATGCGTTGTCCCGCCTTGCCGGTGAACTTCATCCAATCGAGATCCGTGGCGCCGTTGATCTTGCCGTTGATGACCTGGTTGAGTTCGACGGCGAACGCTTGCTCGCGCGTGTTGTTCGGTTCGGTTTCGCTGATTTCCTTGCGAGTGCCGACGACGAACGTGCGCGGATTGCTGATCCCAAAGAAGCCCACTGTGCGGACTTCGTAGTTGCCTGGGGGAACGTCACCCGAGATCGAGATGACGAACTGGTTGGCGACAGCTTGCGGTTTGCCGCCGACGTCCTGCATCTTTGGCGCAGCGGTGATCCCGGGATGATCGAACAGCAAACGCTGGATTTCTTCGAGTTCCAGGCCACTGGTAATCGTGACATCCACGGCTGTGCCCGCTTGTCCCCCGGTTGGAAAGAGGGCGAACAGGCGCGTCGAAGGTAACTGGGCCATCGCAGATGAGGGAGAAAATGTCAGCAATCCGGCAAGGATCACCAGCCACTGGGTCACGCGGCGACAGTCGAAAGGAACACTCTTTCGCATGGTCGAGTCCTAATGAACGAATATTGGCGGGCAGGCGGCAGGCAGGAGACGAGAGAAGCCCGGCTCATGATGCAACCGGGCTTTCTGCGAAGGTTCAGGCAGTTGTCCGTGGCATCAGTGGTTGAACAGGAATTCTTTCGAATTGACCAGCGCCCAAATGATGTCTTCAAACGCCAGCTTTTGATTGTCTTTATGCTTTTCCAGGTGAGCCACCGCAATCTTCATTTCGTCGGCATCTGGTTGGCGGCTGTAGACCCAGCGATACAGTTCACTGATCTTCTCTTCGTTCGGTCGTTCCTTTTGGGCTGCGAATTTCGCCGCGCGGCCGTTTCCGTCAGAGATCTTGTTCTGTACTTCACTGCTGTTGAGCAAGTGGAGGCTTTGAGCCAGGTTGGCTTCCTGTGATCGCTCACATTCGCAAGCCGTATCCCCTTGCGGTTGGCCAAATACCTTCAGGAAGTAGACGTTCTGAGCAGCGCCTGGATCAGGCAACTGCATGGACTTGGTGCCGGCGGGCATCCCACCGAAGTTCTGGCCCGTAGCCGTCACTTGATGGAAGGCGTCGTACAGCACTTCTGCTGGCAGGCGCTTGGGGTAGTACCGCGAGAAATTCTGCTTGTCCTTCAGGTTGTACTCATTTGGCAGCGAGCTCAATTGATACGTCGACGAATTGCAGATCGTGCGAACCAGGTCTTTCAGGTCGAACTTGTGAGCGACGAAGTTCTGGGCGAGCTTGTTCAACAGTTCAGGATTGGACGGTGGGTTCGTCTCGCGCATGTCGTCTTCGGGTTCGACAATGCCGCGGCTGAAGAAGTGCTTCCAGTAGCGGTTGACGAGCGCCTTGGCGAAGAACGGATTGTTCGCATCGGACATCCAGTCGGCCAGCAGGATGCGAGGATCATCATCGGGCTTCACGACCAGAGCGGGAGCTCCCAAACCGGTTGGTGCCAGCATCTTGCCTGACCGTTCGTTACGAGCTTGCGCGGGTCCCTGATTGTCGATCGAGAAGATGCGCTTGTCGCGAACCTGGTTGTTCCCGCCAATGATGTTCTTGCGACCAACCCGGCTGAAGAACGCGGCCAACCCGTAGTAGTCGTCTTCACTCCATTTTTCGAATGGGTGGTGATGGCAGCGAGCGCACTGGATTCGCAGGCCGAGGAACAACTGCGACACGTCTTCGACTTGCTCGTTCGGCTGATCGACTTCGCGATACCAGGCGACGGGGGGATTGTCGTCGGCGTCACCGGTGGCAGTCAGGATCTCACGGACGAACTGATCGTACGGCTTATTGTCATAGAGGCTGGACCAGATCCAGTTATGGAAAGCGTAGGTGGGTGCCAACCCGTCGTTGTTGCGACGCTTGTTGCGTAGAACCAGGTTCCACTTGTTGGCGAAATAGTCGGCATAGGCGGGGGAATCGAGCAACCGATCGATGACCTTCGCTCGCTTCTGTGGATCGTTGCTGGCGAGGAATTCGGCGTCTTCGATTTCGGTTGGCAAAGTGCCGGTGATATCGATGTAGACTCGACGCAGGAATGTGCCATCGTCGGCCATTGGTGAGGCCGGAATCCCCAGGACATCCAACTTGCCGACGACTGCTTCGTCAATGAAGTTCTTGAGGGTTGGTTTCTGAGCGATTTCAGCACCAAGCGGAATTGTCGAGCGGAACGTGGAGACTTGACCCTGATAGCGGGCCATGATTGCGACTTCGCCAGCGAGGTCGAGTGTCTTTACCAGGCCGGTCGTAGTGACTTCGGCCATTTCAGGATCGTTGGCTTCGAACAGGGCCATTCGCGTCACGTCTTCAGTCGATCCATCGCTATAGCTGGCCATCACGGTGATTTGTTGATCGGTACCGCGGTCCATCACCCGGCCTGCGGGTAGGCATTTGATTCCGACAACGATCGGATCCTTTTCCGAACCGTAGGGCATCCCCTGCTCGATCCAGCGGTAGATCAACCGGTATTCGTAGCTGTCGACATCCATGCGCTTGCCGCCGCCGTGTGGGGACTTACCGACTGGCTTGGTCAGCAGCAGACTCTGGCTGGGTGACGGTGGAAAGACGCGTCGTCCACGTCCTTCTTTGACGAGGAATTCGTGATCTTCAACGGGGTAAAAACCCAGCAGGGACAGCTTGAATCCGTTCTGGCCGCTGGCTTTACCGTGACAACCACCGCTGTTGCAGTTCAACTTGGTGAAGATCGGAACGATCTGATTTGCGAAGTTGATCGGCACGTCAACCGAAACTCCCGTCACTTCGACGGGGAGTTCGGCGGCTACGTTGCCCGAGGCAATCGCCTTCACGGTTGTTTTGCCGTCTTTCAGCGGGGTCATGTAACCCGTGCTGTCGATCTGAACCACGCCAGCCGGTTCAGATGTGAACTGAACCTGGCGGGTTTGATCGCGAAACTGGCCACTGGAGTAGACCCCGGTGGCGAAGAGTTGTTGGCGACCGTCGCGGCTGCGAAGGATCACTCCTTTGCCGTCGGCATTCGGTTCCAGGCGCAATTGCGTCAACTGTCCCGGATCACCGAGTCCCTTGGGAGTCGCGGCTGAGGCTGAAGATCCGACCAAAGCCATCATGGCGACTGCCATTGCGCTCGCCGTCATTTGCCAAGATCGCAATGCTCTTTCGTGCATGGTCAACTCCTCATGCCGCAGGGCGTCGTATTACTGAGTGTACAATAGGCGGGGATGCAGGTGATTTCGTGTCATCAAGCCGACGGAAAGACTTCGGAGTCGAACCGGCGTTTCAAGTTGGCGGAGACGCATGGCGTCGGTGGAACTGGAAGGCTATTCGGCGGGTTATTTTTCAGTCGCAACCACCAACATATCGGCATCTGCTGCTTTGTCAAGCTGTTGCGATCAACTCTGTCGTATCGGGGGCGACGACTTTTCGTCGAAGGTGGAGTCGGGGTAAGTAGTGCAATCGTGCCATTTGTCGGGTTTAAAGGGGAGAAACAGCTCCAATTGCGAATGGCGTCTGTCGGACGGCGATTGAGGAATTCTATCCATTTCGCCCTGAGTCATGTGGGATTTTCTGCCAGGTCGGGCGATGAGTAGACAAAGCGCATACAATAGCGGCATCGCGAAATCGTCCCGTTTGTCTCCCTGCAAAGATTCCTTCGAACCATGATCCCTGTCGACTCGACCTCCGATGCGTTTGATTCACTTGAAGATGCTTTGGCCGCGCTGAAGGCGGGACAATTGGTCATCGTGGTGGATGCGGAAGAACGCGAAAATGAGGGAGACTTTATCTGCGCGGCCGAAAAGGTGACGCCGGAACTGGTCGACTTCATGCTACGCCGCGGAGCCGGTGTACTATGCGCCCCGTTGTTAAGCGAAGTCGCCGATCGCCTGGGATTGTCTCCCATTGTCGATAGCTATCGGAACAACGCTCCAAACCAGACTCACTTTTTGACTCCGATCGATCACCGTGAAGCGGGCAGCGGCGTGAGCGCCCTGAATCGGACCCGAACCTTGCTGGCGATGGCACAGCCGAACAGTCGGGCGGTCGAGTTTGTTCGTCCAGGACACATTAACCCGTTGCTCGCCAAAGACGGCGGCGTCTTGCGCCGAGCTGGCCATACGGAAGCCACTGTCGACCTGCTGCGCATGGCCGGGCTGACACCTGTCGGTGCCTTGATCGAAATCTGCAGTGATCAGGGAACCGGCATGGCCGATATGGCCGAGCTGCGCGAACTTTCGCTCAAACATAAAATCCCTCTCATCTCGATCGAACAGATCATTCGCTATCGCCGACAGCGCGAACAGTTGGTGAAACGCGAAGTCGAAGTCCCCTTCGAGACGCGGCATTACGGCAATTTCAAAGTGA
Organism: Schlesneria sp.; assembly: GCA_028291515.1. Classification (GTDB taxonomy): domain Bacteria; phylum Planctomycetota; class Planctomycetia; order Planctomycetales; family Planctomycetaceae; genus Schlesneria. The sequence continues at coordinate 79,463 of JAQGHU010000093.1, read as the reverse complement.
TCGCCTATTCAGTTCAGCACGAAGATCAGCAACCGCTGGCCATCGTCTGGGGCGATCTGTCGTCGGTCCCTGCCCCACTGGTCCGAGTCCATTCTTCGTGTTTTACGGGAGATGTTCTGGATTCGCTGCGATGTGATTGCGGCGACCAATTGCATATGGCGATGAAAATGATTCACACTGAAGGGACCGGTGCCGTCGTCTATCTGCCGCAAGAAGGACGCGGAATCGGGCTGCTGGCGAAGTTGAAAGCGTATCAACTGCAGGACCAGGGTTATGACACGGTGGAAGCGAATCACAAACTCGGCTTCAAGGCGGATACCCGAGACTATGGCGTGGGCCTGCAGATCTTGAAAGACCTGGGTTTGTCCGCGGTGCGGCTGTTGACGAATAACCCGCAAAAAGTGAATGCGTTTCCAGGATTCGATCTGGTGCTGGAAGGTCAGGTTCCGATCATCGCGCCTCACGAGAGCCAGCGAGACAAGTATCTGGCGACCAAGCGAGACAAGATGGGGCATCTTCTACCAGGCACCACAACGTTGCCGGATGAGTGACGACGGAAGAGGTTTAGCCACGGATTGAACACGGATGAAACACGGATTAGGAAGAAGAGTAGAGGTAGATTAATCGACAGATTGATCGATGCCCTGATGTCTTCCGCTCCTCAAACATTCCTGCCTTATCCGTGTTTCATCCGTGTTCAATCCGTGGCTAAAACCTCTGCTGACCTGCGACGAAGCGGCTCGTTTCGATCGCCCCGGTGTGTTGTCAGGTGCGAGCCGCTTCGAGCGCAGGCTAAGCCGCGGGGCGATGCCGAGTCACAGCCATCTCGGCATCGCTCAAATAGGTGAGCAAGAGATCAAAGACCATGGTGGCACGGCGTTCGGCATCGCGAACGGTGTCAATGACCATGGCGGGTTCGGCGAATTCTTCGCGGAATGATGCATCGTCCCAAACGTTCCCGATTGCATGTTGACTGGTCTTCATGACGACCCTTCCTTGGAATGGTGTGGAAATCCGATCCAGAACCAGACAACCGGGATTGGCCGCGAAAATCCCGGTTGTTTAGAAACGATGCCCCGCCCCCTTGGGGCACCGTCTGTTCACTTTGCCAGACTGACCAGAATCTGGTCTTCCAGCTCAGCGACGTATTCAGCACCGAACTGTTTCGAGACGCGATCGGCCGAATAGACCGGGCCATGCTGAACGTCATCGGCACGGTCATGCAATTCGCCTCGCAACACGCGGACATCCGATGGTGCTTGAATCCCCAGCTTCACTGATCCACGCGAAGTATGAATCACGGTGATGACAATGTCGTCGCCGATCTTGATCATTTCAGTTCGCTTGCGAGTGAGCACCAACATTTGAATCTGCCCTTTCCGAGTTGCCAGCTAAGTTCGTGAATCCGTTTGTGTATCACCGGGCCGTTCATCCTTGTTGTCGTTTGCGGTTGGCCTGGTGATGTGAGACGTAAAAGCAAGCGCGATGCCAAACCGCAATGCCGGCACTCCGAATTGCGAAATCGCCTTGGAAGAGTCTCCAAAGCGGCCTGCTTCGGCGAATTCTGCCGCCTGCGACAGCTTTCCGGCAGAAATTGACCTTGCAGAGAAGGAAGAAGTTACAACTCCAGACTGCAAACGGGACGAGAGTTGCAATCGAGGTGAAGTGAGCAGCTTTCAGTCGCTAGCCGTCATTCCCGCGTAGGCGGGAATCCAGTGAGTCGTGGAACGAAGGCGATGAAGGAGATACGGATCTTGTCCTGCGGTGACGGCTAATGAAGGTCCACTGCGGAACAGATGGATTCCCGCCTCCGCGGGAATGACGTTGATGGCACGCGAACGACATGATCCTGAAAATGACGAGAGCGGGGACAGCGTCACCCGCTCGATCGTGCTTCTGGTTGAATCGTCTGCCGAGGAACTCGACTCTTGAAGGTAGGCAGCACACTCTGTGTGCTGACGCGGCACACGGAGTGTGCCTACTACTTTAAGAGGCAGGCAAGACTGGCTTCGCGGATGTCAGTGATGCTCGGCTGTTGCACTGGGGTCTTCGCCAACACCGGCTTGAGGATCATGGCCGCGGTTGTTGTGCGTGATCATCCATGTGCAGACGCCGGTCATCAGGACGAACGAGATCAGGAACACCAAAGCCAGCAGTTTCCCGATGTTCTTGCCCGCTTCTCGATCGGCGTCGACGAAGTACTCGAGTTCCGCCTTCTCGAAACGTTCGCCACTCTCGGGAACTGCGTGTCCGTGATCACCTTCCACCACTGCCGCGCTACCGTGAGTATCCATGAAACAAAACTCTCCCATCGAATTAAGCAAACCAAGTCGTCAGTCACACCTGCTCGCAAGCGAGCATATTCTGAACGGAATACGCCTCGCTGTCGAGTCTTCTGCGCGATCGTGTCGGAATGGGATTCTCCGAAATGAGAAAATGGCCATTCCCGACACCGTTTACTCGCCGCAGCACGGGCAGACCTCGGGGACAAACACCGTCAATGTCGCCGAATACGCCGTCGATTCGTAGTCAGTTCCTTTTTCGTCCGTCTTGTGATGCACAACCACCAGATAGTAGTTCCCCTCTTTGGGGATGAAGAAGCAACGGCCGTTTTCGTTGGTCTTTCGTTCGAAGTTCGCGTCGAATCCCTCGGATAACGTCGCGCCTCGTGGAATGAATGAGACGCGAGCGTCCTTCAGTGGTTCCCCTCGAAACAGCACTTTGACTCGGATCGGCACGTCGGGACCCATCGGCGTCACCGTGCTGGCTTCGGGTACGATCTCCAGCGGATGCCCGAGCACTTTGTCGAATCCTGGATTGTCATCGGCGACTTTGTCGAGCGACTTGCTGACGACGAAGAACGTCTTGCCGCTGCGGATCGATCTCGCCGGACTGCCATGATTCACGATCGAATCGCGCGAGTGTTCCACCATGTACAGCCCGGGATCTGTCGCGGCGAACCGGCCGCTCCAGAATCCTTCCTTCGGCGTATAGCCAACATCACTGAGGCGATCCTTCAGATCGAAGCTCTTTCCGTTCGGCGCGTTTACCTTCAGGATCACTCTGTCGAGCGTCGTCTTGCTCGCGAGCTTGAAGTCACGATGCTCGTTGCCGTGATTGCCAAGCATCAGATCGACGTAGATCGCGTCGCCCGTTCGGATCACGTTCGTGTTCGTCTGGACCCACGTATCGTGAGCCTGCAGGCGCCCGACGATACCGACAACAGCCATCACCCCGATCACAAGCTTATTCATAACTCGAACCTTCGTACGAATGGTTACTCAGCCGATTTTTCGGTCGTCAGCAAGCCATGTTGCTTGGCGATCACCGTTAGCAGTGTCTGGTTATCCAAAAATGGTTTGTTGCCCGAATTGCACCACAGCACGGTTCCATCGGCATCGATGACGAACGTGCCGTGCAGCTTGATTTCGGGTTTGCCGTTCGCTTCCGGTTGATACACCCCATACGCCTGGGCGACGCTGCTGTCCACATCCGACAGAACAGGGAAGTCGAATCGACCGTACTCGTCAAATCGCTTGGTGGTCATTTCCGGCGAGTCGGCACTGATCGCGACGACTTCGGTTCCCAACTCGGTAAAGCGGCGCAAATCTTCGTTCAATCCGAACAGTTGGCCAACGCAATGATTGCAGTGATAGCCGTAATAGAAGACGACAACGACCGGCGCGTCCTTCAAGGTCCCTCGCAATGAGACTTTCTTACCCTGATCGTCCGGTAGTTCGAAATCAGGTGCTTGCCTCCCTAGTAGCGGATGCGGCTGCGATTCCTGGACGACAAACTTTTCGTCCGACAGAATCTCATGCAGCGGGTGTACCAGCGGCTTCGGTTTCTCCGATCGTAGGTAAGCCCTGGCGTCGTTGGCGAGATGCCCCGTTGGTACCAAGCCGTAGGCCAGGCACATCTCGCGGCACCGCTCCAGCAGGCTCATCTCGCCAGCGTCGATGTTTCGTCGTGGGAAGAGCAGGCTGTATGACACAATGCTGCCGTAGACGAGAGCCACGCTGCCAAGAAACCCCAGGAAGATGTGGCGTCCCAACCGGCGCTCGGGCACTTTCGGCGGTGACGGCTCAGTCGCCAGGTTGTTCGAATCCATTACTGTCTTCAAGTTCTGTAAGCATGGTGAGTCACTACGACTCCAGGACTTCTTTTATCCGCAACAAAAAATGGTCACACGGATCGACCTTTGAGAAGCGGTCGATTGGTGTGACCGATAGTTGTGGTCCACTCAGATTGGTTTTTCACCAGCGACCGATTATCCCGATCGTTCTTCAGTCGGTCTAGAGGGTCAATCCTTATTCTCCGTCAGAAATGAGAAAGAACCCGTGTCCACATTCGGCGGATTGATCGCAATCGCACTGGTTGTCCGAAGCGGCCAACCAGTGGCACGCCCACCTTTATCTCGATTAAAACTCGCCCAGGATCTCACTCCCCTGCCGAGAGGCGACCGCCTGCCAGATCGTGATGTCGACGTTCTCGCTGACGAACCGGACGCTGCCGTCGCACAGGCAGACGTGGACGCCTCCGACGTGTCGGCTGCGAGCGGCAGTCAGCCCGTAGTTGTGGCTGGCGTTCCCGCAATCGTATTGTCGCGAATTCGGATTGTAGAAGTGATTGTACAGCGTGTCGCCATAGTGGCCGTTCAGCCACTTAGCACCCCGCAGGCCGGACCAGTTGCCACCGCTGCTTGAACCACACGATGCGGCCGTGGTCACGGTCGCCCCGGTCAGTTCGAGCACTTCGCTATCCGGCTTCTGTGGCGCGGAGCCACTTGGCGAGGATGGATTGTTACCCGGTCCCAGCGTGCTTTCGCTGAAGGCGGCTGTGTTCGACAGGCCGTCGCTCACATCGCGAAATTTAGTCGCTGAGCCCGAATACATGACGCCGTCACCCGTCTTGATCGAACTGCTGTCGACGCCGCCGGTCGCCAAGCGGTTCACTCCACTGCCGACGCAGGCGGGATAGTTGAGCGGCCCGAAATCGGAACCGGCCATACGTCCAAAATCACTCGGGCACAGATACCCTGGAATGACCGCTCGGGCGGCGATCTCGTTCTGTGTCATCGGTGCTGATGGCGCTCCAAAGTTGGGAGCCGTGTTGAAGTCGATCAGGTTGTACAGGTTGCTGCCGTCCAGATACGGCAGCAACTGGGCATGTGCTGAAAAGACCTTAGGAAAGCCGACTCGACCCAATGGGATCGCCGAGTGACTCGATTCATAATTGTGTAACGCCAACCCGAGTTGCTTCAGGTTGTTCTTGCATTGGGCTCGACGAGCAGCTTCGCGAGCTTGTTGGACGGCTGGAAGCAATAGCGCGATCAGTATCGCGATGATGGCGATCACCACCAGTAACTCAATCAACGTAAATCCGCGCGGACGGCGGCTGAATTTGAACATTGTTCCCCCTCAGAAACAAACGTGGAAACCGGGCATGACGAATCGCAGACGGCGGCCTCGGTGTTGAACCGGGGCCACAAGCCGTCACAGATCGACGAAGTCGTCAATCGCTGCGCGAGTTCCGCGCAGCAGGCATTCGTCAGACGGCCAACTCGGGGGGAGGAACAGACGGACGAGTCCGCAAGCCGCACGGGGCATCGGTCAGGGTGGGAGCACGCTCGCCAGTCGGGAATTGAAATTCAAGCGAGTTCGCCTCGGCCAGAATTCGAGGGTGCGGACAGAACAGCATGATCGGCGCGTCAGTGGGGCCACAAGGACAAGCACCGCTCCACGCGATTGAATCGTCATGGATCGGCTGCACCTTCTTCACAGCGGCTTCGATCCCCTTCTTCGCGCAACAGCTTTTTGTCGCGACAACAACGCGAGTCGCACAGCAGCCCGTCTTTGCACCTGTTGTAGCACCTTTCGCACAACAGCAGCGGCCGGCCGCACGAGATTCCGGCGAACAACGACAAGCCTCTTTCGCCGAACTCGCTTTCGCCTGTGGTCCAAAGCCCGTTGGCAGTCCCAGGTTCATCACGATATACATCACCAACACAAAGGCCCGGCAAAGGCTTCGTCGAGTCATCCCGCGACGCACGTCGACGAACATTCCACGAACCAGATCAGTCTGGTGTCGCAGCGTCATCAATGAACGTCGTGCCATCATGATTTGGGGACTTGGTAAGGAGTCTACAGGTCGTAACGATCTTACCATCAATGCTCGCGGATTCAATCTGGCGATGGTGAGAGGGCCGTGTCAACAACCATTTTTCCTCATTTCGTGCATCAGCGTGAGAATGATAATTCGAGCAAGTAGGTGTGTGGAGTCTTCGGTACGCACCATTACCATACGTCTTTCGATCTCAATGAAAATGGAAAAACGAGATGTACCGTAGTTACATGTTGACTCTTGGCGTCGCGGTCATCGGCTGCGGATTACCCGCGCCCCCGCTTCCCATTGCAGAGACGACGATTACGGTGGATCCTGAATCCCAGCCAACACTGGAAGAGTTCAAGGCGACCGTAGTTGATTATCTGAAACAAGCACGATCGATCGCCGACAAACTGGAGGCAAAGCCGACAGCAGAGGAGGCGAGGGTCGCAGCAATTCGCCTCAAAATACCGCAGCCAACTGCGGAGCAAGCTTCCAGTAATGATGAGGTTCTCCACAACAAAATAATTGCCATCTACACTCGAGCGATGACCGCACCGATTGTGATCAAAGAGCAGAGAACTCGACAAGAGGACGAGCACGCGATAGACAGTCAAGGCGTGATGATTCAAGCACGTGAGATCCGCAGACTTTGCGACGATATCGAGACGATGCTCCAACTGCAGATTGCTGAATAGCCGGGCAGTCTCGTTAAGATGTCGGCGAGAATGCCCACTGATTCGGTGAAGTTATCCAGCGGCGACGGTTGGTGAGAAAATTGCAGTGCTCAAGATCGCTTGATGTCCGAAGCTGGTGCAAGTGGCACAGCATTGCGTTCCACGCGTTGTGGCGCGGGATTGAGTCAAAATCGGCTTGCCAATGTGTTTGAAATTTCCTCTTGAGGACTCGCGATGACAATGATGATCTATCCCTATTTGATGGGCCTCAATTGGGTCTTTGACGACGAAAAGACCTATTTGAAGGAAGAGGCATTTGTGTGCGGGATGTCCGAGATGATCTCTCGGATGGTTGAAGAGAAAAGAATTCCAAACGCGTCGCGTGGATTCGCGATGCAGTTCAGCGACGTGCCTTTTAGCGGCCATGACATCGAATTGAATTGGCTCCGAGCAGCGGACGCGGAATCCCCGCTCGGTGGGAACTGGTATTCGGGTCTGATTGCGGGGCAGCAGATGGAAGGCTGGTTATGTCCGGCGCTGTTCTGTTTTTTTCCGTCTGCGCCAACCCGCCTTTTCGTGCGAGCGGACCCTCTGCCTGTGGGAGTCGATCCGATTTGGCATGTTTCGAGCGATGATTCACGACCACACCGGTTTATGGGGCCGGAAGGGAAATAGTCTGTGCGTCAGATGCGAGCAGTTCGTCACAGACGCACCCTGGATCCTTATGCTTTTCGAATTCCCGTTGACCGGGTGCGGCGGATTGAGCTTAGAATCACTTCAACGCTGATGATCACGACCAGCGAAGCTCCGACTGCAGGGAACGCGACGCTGATGCCTGCGATCACACACCAGAGCCATCCCGGAATTCTGGTCGGCAAGCGTGAGGGAAAACCGGTTTGCCCCTTTGGTCGACGGACCCACCACATCCAGATGCCGGTGACCGACAGGCCCATCAAAACGAGGCACGTCACAAATGCGATCACCTTTGACGTGAGGCCGAATGTCTTCCCCTGGTGGAGCGACACTGCGATCGCGAGCAGTCGAACCATCGGCTCCAGCTGTTCGGTTGTCGTCGTCGACATGACGTTTCCAGTGTATTGGTCGATGTCGAGCCCTCGTACTGTATTGGTGTCCCCTTTGTACATCACATAGATCTTGTGAGCGTGCTCGGGCTTTTCTGCCAATTGGAAATAGAGATCATCTCCTGGCTGGCTGTGCTGCAGCGCCGCGGTCACGACGGGTTGCAGCCTTGCCACGGTATCGGATGCTGGCGGAGAGTTCGCGTGGGTGAAGAATTCCATCAAGGATTGCTCCATTTTCATGGAAACCCAATTGAAACCAGTGCCCCAAATCAATGAGACAAACAGGCCCGTGAACAGCACAATGACCGCCAGCGGGGCGAAGAAGATGCCCGCGATCGAATGGAGATCCCGCAGGGCAACATAGAACGCCGCCGACAAGCGAGGCCAGAAGATGCCGCCGCTGCGCCATTCCCCTTTGCGAGGCCACCACAAGTAGACACCCGTGATGACGAGGACGATTCCCCAACTCGTTGCCAGTTCCACAAGCAGTCGTCCGAACGTACCAGCACAGACGGACCGGTGCAGATCGAGCACGATGTGGAAGAATTCATGCTCCATCAGTTGCGAACCCAGCAGGCTTCCTGTGTAGGGATTCACATAGTAAATGCGATGCATTTGACCTTTGGCGGTATGCCCGCCCGGAAACGCGTGAGCGATGAAATGGGTCGTTCGAGTGCGGTCATTCCAGACACGCATCCCGTCTAACTCCGTGAAGTCGGCGGCCTGCTCCTTCAGTTTTGCGAGCTGCTCATCGTACGAAAGCATTTGTTCCGTCGGCGTCACGAAGTACTTGTCCGCATAGAACAGATTCGATAGTTCAATGCTAAAGACGTATAACGCTCCCGTGGCGGATGCGAAGAAGAAAAACGGGGCCACGATCAAGCCGGCGTAGAAGTGCCAACGCCAGATCGCTCGATAGAGGCTGGCCTGGCGGGGTGCGTTCTGTGGACCAGGAGTTGAATCGTTCGTCGCAGCGGTGCTATCGACGTTGTCTTCCGGCTCCGCGGACGCATCAATCAATGGTGAGGTGCTCGAGGACATTGTTTCCTTCTTCGATCTTGGTCGACCATGTTGATACGGTTGGATTGCGGAAGCGTCCCTCGAACTTGTCTCGCGGGGCGCTAAAGCCTGCTGGAGGACCGTTTGCTTCCGGCTCAGTTCGCATCCATTGAAGAGTCACTTTGTAATCTCCGGCCGGTGCGCCGTCGTCCTGCGCATAGGTCGAGATGACGAAGCTGCCCGATTCATCTGACGTTCCCGAGGGAGCTATTCCCTTCTTGGCGGCGGAACTGCCTTCAATCGGATTCAAGACGACGGAGACCCCTTGAGCGGGCTTGCCGCCCACGCTCAATCGGCCGGAGGTGGGGTAAACTGGCAGATGAGTTCGGTCCGCTGAGCCGCATCCAAGCACAAGCAGCAGGCTGAAGGCCGATGTCGCGGAAAGCAGACGGAGAATTGTTGCAGGCATTCGAGATATCGTTCAGTCGAACGGCCAACTTGGGGCATTGGAAATGCGTATGGTCAACGCGTTAAAATCTTCGCACGATCACGAATGTGGAGGCTAGAATTCGCCGACGACCTGGCCATCCGCGCGACCACAGAGAGCCCAGAAAACCTTGCCACTGATGTTCTGGCTCAGAAAACGGCCGGAACCGTCTGCGAGCGTGATTTGCACGCCACCTGTATGAAAACTGTAGGGTTGCCATTCATTGGTGCAGTTGATGATGCAAGGCCCCCCTTGAGTCGTTCCGTCAGGTGAACTGGTATAGATGTCGATGCCGGTCGAGAATGACCAGGGGGCAGACCACAGTGCTTGAACCCAGGTCGAGGTGCCCGCTGGTTTGCCATTGCGGTAGGCGGTGGGTCGCCCGGCCATCTCGTGATAGAGAATCGTATTCGACAGTCCATCCGTACAATCAGCGAACCGAGAGGTTTCTGAGATCGAATAAGGCAAGACCCAGATATGGGACATCAATCCCGTGTTTTTTGTCGCATTGACATCATAAACCCATCGCATCCCGTTGTAATCGGATGTTGCCACCGTGTTGCTGCCATTCTGGGCAGGTAAACCTCCGAATGAGGACGCGAACGCATTATTCGAAGCCATCGTGCGTCCGCCTCCAGGAGTCGACGGGCATTGATAAGCAGGGATCTGGGTGTTGACCACAAACTGATTGTCGTTGTGATCAAAACCCTTGTTGAAATCGTAGCGGCTATAGAGATTGCCTTGTTCGATAAACGGCAATATGAAGACCCCAGTTCCATGCGCGGCATATGTGCCGTATGCGGGTGGAGAAATATAGGCCACACATCCCGGTGGAACGATGTTATAGGTGTCGTGATAGTTATGGGCCGCCAAGCCAAGCTGGCGCATGTTGTTTTTGCACTGCGTCCGTCGAGCCGCCTCGCGAGCCTGCTGGACCGCAGGTAAAAGTAGAGCCACCAAGACAGCAATGATGGCAATGACTACCAGTAACTCAATTAACGTAAAGCCGTGTTTTCGAAGACGCATCGACTGCATTTGGACTCCAAACGCTGAGAGGCAAGGCCAAGACGCTACGAAGACGTAGCCCAAGTGTAAGAAACCGATTCTGCTCATCAGGAGTGATGGCGATCAGGTCATGGCTGGCCGCGTGATGAAGTGCTGGCGAGACCAAGATCAAAGAGTTGAGACTGAGTCTCAAGCTCAGTCCGTATTCTACTTTCATCACACCGTCATGCAATGGTGAGGAGCTCTCTCACTACATTTTTTTAAGTAAGCAATTGCGGTGGCAACTATTTTGGCACAGCTGCTTGTGACAGCCAGCACTCTACTCTTCCATCACACGTCCTTTGGCATGAAGGCGATTTGGATCGCGGTGTCGATTCCATCGACAGTGATGTCGGATAAACGGACATCGTGATCGGCCGATTCTCCCTGTAACAGATGGGGAAATGCCATTGAGGCGCAGGGATGAACAGCGGCGCGGAAAATGCTTTGCTGCTTCGAGTCTGGCAAAGTCGTAGATCCCGACACGGGTCGGCCATTTCGATCATGTTGCCGATCAAGGTCCGCCTGTCTTTTGATTTCACTCGAACTAGGGGCTGCTATGAATTGCATTCGATCACGATTTAGGATTCTGGCAGGTGTTTTGATGGTGCTCAGCGCAGGGCAACTGAATGCACAGGCGATCGGGCCGAATGCCGAAGCACTGTCCAAGTCCCGTGAAAAAGCGGTCAATTTTTTGAAGTCCAGCCAGGCGACCGATGGTTTCTGGACTTCAGAAGATGCCTTGGGAGTCTCGGGACTGGTTACCTATTCACTACTGATCAGTGGGGTTCCAGCGACTGATCCCGTGATGGAGAAGGCGCTCACCTACCTCAATAAACACATTCGGCCCGATGGTGGCATTTATGCGCCGAAGGGGACGCAGAAGAACTATGAGACTTCGATTTGCATGATGGCCCTGCAAGCTGCGAACAAGGAGGGCAAGTACACCGATGCGATTGCGAAGGGAGCGGAATTCCTGCGCAAACTGCAGTGGGATGAATCTGAATCGATCGACGGTTCCGACATCAAATACGGAGGAGCAGGATATGGGCGGAATGGCGATCGCCCCGATATGTCGAACACCATTTTCTTCATGGATGCCTTGAAATCGGCGGGAGCCAAGTCGGATGACCCTGCGTTGCAGAAGGCGCTTGTCTTCCTGTCGCGATGCCAGAATCTTGAGACCAGCCATAACACCACGAAGTTCTCGTCGTTGATTAATGACGGCGGCTTCTATTACACGATCGCGGCAGGCGGCAGTTCTCCGGCCGGAACAGCACCGAATGGAGGATTACGCTCCTACGGCTCCATCACCTACGCGGGGCTGAAGGGGATGATCTATGCTGGCCTGACTCCTGACGATCAGCGAGTCAAAACGGCGGTGGAATGGGTTACGAAGTATTACACGGTTGAAGAGAATCCTGGGATGGGTCAGCAAGGAGTGCTGTATTACTACCAGATGTTCTCGAAAGTCCTGTCGACGATGGATATCGACATCCTCAAGGACGGCCAGGGAAAGTCGCACGATTGGCGCAAGGAATTGGCCGAGCAACTCTTCAAGACGCAACAAGAAAACGGGGCTTGGCTGAACAAGGTCGAACGCTGGTACGAGAGTAACCCAGACTTGGGGACCGCCTACGTCCTGATCTCACTGAAGTACTGTGAACCAAAAGCAGCGAAAGCGAGATAGCCGGATGCCACAAGCGTGATCGGTTCAAGGGAACCTCCTTTTCGACACAGACGATCCGACGCGAACGTTTTTCATGTTGAGGGGGTCACCATCATGCGCTACCTGTTATTGATTACGGCAGCAATGATCGGTGTGTGTGTATTTGTTTCTCGTCCGTCGGGTGGTTTACCGGATCGGCGACTTCTGCAGCACGCTGCCGCGGCATTCACCACCGATGCGGAACGCATTCAGTCTGAAAACGTGACGCGAGAGGAGGCGGTTCAAATGCTGCGATATCACGCGATGTACTTCAGCGTTCAAGCCCAATGTCCGCACTGAAACTCAATTGCCCCGAAGTCGCTCTGCGAACTTGCACACTCACTTGGTTGTGAGACGACATTTTCCTTTAGTTCGATGATCTTTGTTCAAGGATTTAACTCATGAAAGCCAAGCGGGCCAGAACAGCTTCGGGGCGACGCTCCGGTTTCACATTGATCGAATTGCTCGTCGTCATCGCCATTATCGCGGTCCTGATTTCCCTGCTGCTGCCCGCCGTCCAACAGGCGCGCGAGGCGGCTCGGCGGGCCCAGTGCAAGAACAATCTCAAACAGATCGGCTTGGCGATCCACAACTTTCATGATTCACGGGGTTACATTCCGGGCCTCGCGATCTGCGGAGCTGGCGTGGAAGACCTGAATCCCGGTATGGACAAGATCTGGTACAACTACCGTCACACGCCACCATCAATCTTTCTGCTTCCATTTTTGGACCAGGGTAATATCTATTCTCAGTGGAATCTCCATGTCAGCGGAGGCGACAACGCGACTCCGGCTGTGGTTGGCGGGCCGACGAATGCGCAGATGGCGAACCGACCGCTTCCCGTCTTTTTGTGTCCGTCGATGCCGACGCCGCTCAATCCATATTTTCCTTGCTATTCCAGCTATGGGTGGAGTCGAGGTAGTTACGAACTCCATTCACCTCCTCAACCGACTGATATCATCGGTACGAAGTCGAGCCCGAGTTATACCTACAGCCATAGCGATGGGGTCTTTGTGACCGCGTGGGATTGTGGGTTCAATCAGGGGATTGCTGACGCACTGATCGCGCGACACACGGCCGATCCGCTGTGGTGGAACGACGAGAAGGAATGCAAACTTCAGTTTAAGAACCTCACCGACGGACTCTCCAGCACGATTGCTGTCGGCGAGTCGCACCACAACTTGCAGGGGTTCTCGACATCAATGGTCAACAAGTCCCCGGTGACGCCACCGGTTCCGTCGTCTGGATTGACATCCTGGGCGGCTGACGACGGTGACTACTTTGATGAAGGGACGATGAACGTCAAGATGAATGTCGTGAGCGGCCCCTATTACACTCGGACCATCGTTGGTGATGTGACTGCGCTTAAGGACGCGGTCATCAACAGCCCGATGTACTCGTTCCGCAGCACTCACACCGGCGGAGGTCATTTTCTGTTCTGTGACGGCACCGTGCGATTCGTCAGCCAGTCCATTGATATGGGAGTCTACAAGGCGCTGGGCAGCCGTGCTGGGGGCGAAGTAGTGGGCGATTTCTAAGTTGGAGAGTAAAGCTTCGGTCAAAGCGCGGAGAAGACACGGCTTTGTCGAGGATTCCAAAACCGTGGTACCCTGCTGATCAGATAATTCTTGCGCTTTTCGAAAGAATTTGGAACATGTGTTCGCGAGTTTGTTTGCTTGGTTCTGCTTTGGTTCTGGCTGTCGGCGTCTTGATCGGCTGCAGTCAGCAGGTCTCGCCGCCGAAGACGGTACCTGTTTCGGGCAGGGTGATGCTGAACGGCAAAGGGGTGCCGGGGATCCGGGTGACGATGCATCCGGAATTCGACATGGGGCCGATCAAGTGGGGCGTTGTGGGTGACACGGGACCGAATGGCACGTTCATCGTCGGGACTGGCGCGCCCGGCAATGGGGCACCTCACGGCGCGTATGTCGTTACCTTAACGAAGCCCGGCGTCGGCACCGATCCAAAGTATGGCATTGAAATAGAAATCGATGAATTCGAAGGTAAGTACAGTGACCCCGCCAAGAGCGATTGGAAAGTGATTGTCAGAGATGGGACAAATGTATTGGAGCCGTTTCAGTTGAATTGATATGGGGCATCGCAAAGCGAATCTGTCACTGGATTGGTTGGTCTCGTTTCTCTGTACAAGCGGCCTCGTAAAGGAACTCCAGATATGCATCGCGGGAATGCGTTTCCTGGATGGCTGTTGGTAGCCGTGCTGACCTGTGCCGCAGGTTGCAGCGGCTGTCAGAAAGCCGAGACGTTTCCCGTGAAAGGGACGTTGCTGGTCGGGGGCAAGCCGGCCGGAAGAGCGAATCTGGTGTTCCATGCGGTTGATCAACGCGTCATCGCGCGGCCTGTCGGTTTCACGGACCCGGATGGATCCTTCCGATTAATGACCCATGCAATCGACGACGGAGCTGCACCGGGGGAGTACGTCGTGACGATCTTCTGGCGAGACGAGTCCGTTCCATTCGACGCCTGTGCTGGCGACGAACTCATCAAGCACGATCGCCTTCGCGGGCTTTACTTTGACAGCAGGAAATCGACGTTACGGGCAACTGTACGCCGCGAACCCAACGAGGTCGTCATCGAGGTAGAGGGATCGGCAGATCAGAACTCGATCGCGGGTTCGCTCGATCTGCTCAAACGAAGTGGTGTCGAATCAAATGGCTCTCCTCCAGAGTGAGACGGAGCCCTTTCACGCATCAGCGTCAGGCCAAACGTGATGCGAACTTCGAAATGCGAGGAACGCTTTTCAATGTCACACAATCACGTCTCAACGGCCACGTCGTACTCACTCGGTCATGATTCGCGAAGTCAGGACCTCTCTGAAGATCGGATTTCGGTCCTTCATTCGTGGAGTGGGTCGTGGTTCTCCGATCTACTAGAGGCCGTAAAATCGCCGATCGTCGTTGGCACTCTGGCTCTCTTGACGGCGTTGCTGGTGCTCGTCAGTTGGGATCTATTACTGCGAAGCCGCCCGCCGACAGTCCACGCAATGTCGACCGAGCGGGATGGTCCAGATAAGGGCGATTGAAAGATTGAACTTCCTCGTCACAGGTCAAGCGATCGCTGTCGTAAAGTGGTGGTATTAGGTGGACCGCTTCGGACTACCAATGCCAACTGGAATTACAGTCTGGGGCCTCATCGAGCACTCCGTCGTAATCACGATGACGCGACACTCAATCAAGCAACTCTTCGTGGGCAACTGAACCCGTTCTCCAAAAGCGGCAAACCGATGGCACTTCGTTGTAGCGATAACGCATCGTTCGATGCTCAATCGCCGGGAGACCAGGCGAGTTTGTGATTTCAGTTCGCATGCATCGCGACCGATGCCCCCTGCCCTCGGTAACAAAAGTTGGTCAACGACGGAGGGGAGCGTTACGCGCGGCATATTCGTTACGAAATTCGGCTGCGGGTTCCGATCTGCGTTGCTCGGCGTTACACAATTTTGCTCATGTCCTGCTAGTATCGCCCGGTCTCGGACAACAAATAGTTGTTCTTAAGATTCCGTATTCCGCAGGATTATAGAATGAAACAGATGAAATTCTGTCGAGATCGTCGCCCAACAAGTGTGCTTTGGTTGGCTCTTTTGGTTGTCATCTGCGCGGCTGCTTTTTGCGGAGATGCGTCTGCGGCCGATGATGACAAGCCGTATGTCGATCAGCAGTACCCGGACTTTGGTTTCCTGCCGCCCTCAAAGCAGTACAAAGGTCCGGTGTTCACGCTGAGTCAGAAGTATCCAAAAGTTGAGCCCGACAAATCTTTAAAGCCGTCATTCCTCGAAATTGATTTCCAGAAAAAATGGCGCGAGTACTTACTAGGCGCTCAGGAATACTGCTTTCAAGAGAATGTGCTGGGAGGTGATTTCGCGGATGACTTCGACGCGGCGAAGCGTACACAGCCGACATGGTTTCATGTGCCGTGGCAGCATTATGGGCCGAATGGTCGCGAAGGTGTGCATGGGCTGACGAAAGAGGCACCCGTTCAACCGCAGCAACTGGCGATCAGTCAGACGTACAAAGGGGGGCAAATGTACGCGGTCGGCCTCTACAACATCTTCGGCGGTTACACGATTGGCAAGGTCTGGGCGGACAAGCAACACCCGAAGATGAAGGACATCCACTTTCCAGTGGGAACCGTGGTCATGAAAGTCTTGTTTACGGATGTGCCATCAGAGCAGGTGCCGTCATTGACGAACCCGTTGAAGTGGAATGCCTATGTCACGGAGAATTACGACTCGACGAACCGTGTGTTCAATGACATGACATTAATTCAGATGGATCTGATGGTCCGAGACGACCGTGCCCCTCATGGTTGGGTTTTCGGAAACTACCAATACAACGGAAAGATGAACAACAAGAACAAATGGAAGAACCTCGTTCCCGTTGGTATTCAATGGGGGAACGATCCCGAGGTGAACGACGGAACCTGGGGCGAGTACTCGAACCCTGTTCCCGTCGTGACTCGCCGAAACCCGCACCTCAAGCAAACGATCATCAACCCCGATGACGCGGAATTGCCCCCGACGCATCTGGGTTGGAATGGTCGGCTGAACGGTCCCGCCGACAACTACCTGAGTTCTTGCATGAGTTGTCACATGACTGCGCAGGCCCCGGCAAGGTCGCCGAGCAGTCCGCTGTTTCTGGTCGCGCCGGAAAAAATACCCGATGTCGGATCAAAAGACTGGATGCGATGGTTCCAAAACCTGAACTGCGGGGATCGGTTCGACAATGACAATACAACCTCACCCACAGACTTCAGTCTACAGCTTTCCATAAGCCTGCAGAACTACATTGATTGGAGAGACTCTGGAAACAAGACTTCGGCAAGCAAATACAGATTGGAAAACACAGACGAAGATGCGGATCCCCTCAGTGAAATCCGCCGTACTCGCTGATTCGCAAAATTGAATTCGTCTCGCTTTGGATTCGCCGAGGCGAGGCCTCGCTATGCCGCATCGCCATCTCGTTTCTGCTGGTCAAAGGTAAGTTTTGTTGGCATCTGAAGCTAAAGATGTCAGTGCGAAGTCGAAGAATCGGGTACACTTTCGTTCGTCATAAGATATGGCAAATGTCGAGCGTGAAAACATCCCGTGATTGAGGAGAATTAGTGACTCGTAGCGACCGAGAAAAGCAGCTTGAAGCGATGAATCACAGCCCTGTGGGATTCGCCGAAGTGCATCGGATTTGGACCGCAATTCGAGATCGCCTCAAATCGACCGAACCAAGGTCGGGTATCTCAGGGAGTGCGATGGTCATTGAAATTCTCAACGACGAGTTCCCTCGGGGCTGACCAGTCTGGGCTTGAGTCTTAATTGCGATTGGAACTCTCAGTCATTTTAGCCCGCGTCGTCAGCGGGACTGCCGATTGTGATGTGGTGGGGGAGACGCCAGTGAAGCTTGTTGAGAGCTCTGTGATCTCGTCGGTGGTTAGCGGCCGTAAAATCAGGTTTGTGATTCGAAAGTTGGTTGCCCAACTTCCCAACCACAATAGTTTTTGATCCTCGTCTGAATAGTTTGGCGGCAAATAGCGATGGGCGAGTGAAAGTCGCCGAGCATCTCCGTGCCAACGAACGATCTCTCGATCGCCACAGTTCACGACCAGCGTGTCGGGAAGCACGAAGCAGGTTACGTTGACACGCTGACCTTGTGGCAGCAGGTGAGAATCCGTTCCTCGCGCAGTGAAATTGGCGGCGTCGTAGATCCAGTGACCATCTACCAGTTCCAGACCCGCCCGTTTCCCAAAAGACCCATCGAAAGCGACCAGGCAGGGACGTCCATCGATTGGCAGTCCGATTAGCAGATCGCTGACACCCCCACGACGCTCGACCATCAGTTCCAGAGCGTACTTGCTCGGTGGAGTGAATGGAATCCGCAATCTTGAGATCATGTACTGGTCAGGCGATTGGAGCCCCTCGGCGCCGATTGTCCATGTCCCTTCTCGAACATCACGAGCGATGTCAATGACTGGCAAAAGATTCCCATCGGCAGGCAACGCAGGAATGGCCGCGAGACTTGTGGGAGGGAGCGCGCGGATTTCCAACTTCTCGAATCGAAACCGTTGCTTCCATGCTCCCAGACTGATTCCGCGGCCGGGACCTGCGTGACGGGGTTGTACGGTGAAGTTTGCTGGATTCCCGCTCCAATCGACAATCTGTCGTCCGGCACTGCTGATTTTGACCCCATTTTTTCTCACCTGAATTTCAATCTCGGTGGCCGCGTCCGGAGAAATGACCGTTCCTTTGAAAGTTGTCGGATTGGAGGCGAAGTCGGATTTGCTGAGGTCGAAGCCGGTAAATTGCGAGTGATGGCCATCGATCACAAGCCCTGCTCGGGAATTCCCAAAAGGTAGCAATAAACACAGTGCCTCGTCGTTGTGAGGCCCGCCTGCTTCCCTGGCGACTTGCATCGTGAGGAGATATTCCTCCGGGACATCGACTGGAATCGCAAGTTTTGAGTATTCAAATGCTGGATCGGCCATTGTCCGCAGCACGTGGCCTTCGGACGTCCAGGTTCCCTGATTCGCATCACGGACGGGGTCGATGATCGAAAGCAGATCAAGAGGTCTGTCTGTCGTAATTTTGTCGTGTCGAGGAAACGGTCTCGCTGGCTTCGGTGGACCTAACTTGATGTCGCTGAACTGGAAATGACTCTTCGTCGCGATAAAAAGCTTGCGATGATCTGCTGTGGCCCACTCATCAGGCGACGACAGCCGCCAAAAATCCCCTTGCCAATCAATGAACGTTTTTCCATCGACTTCCATTCGTACGCCCTGCTTTGTCACTGTGAAATCGACCTGAGCAGGAACACCGGGACGGCAGAATGGGACCTCCAATCGCGTCCCGTTTTCATTCCAGCGACGCCCATCGATCATGT
Source organism: Schlesneria sp. (assembly GCA_028291515.1). Lineage (GTDB taxonomy): Bacteria > Planctomycetota > Planctomycetia > Planctomycetales > Planctomycetaceae > Schlesneria. Next base: position 60,480 of record JAQGHU010000093.1, on the reverse strand, counting down.
CCAGTGCCACTCCTTCGTCGCTCTTCAAGGTAATGCGGCATCGCGATTGACCGGCAATCAGTCCGAACATGACTGTCGGTTCACCGCCGGCGGATTCCGGACGTAAGACCTTCGTCGACAGTGTGTATTCCTCGGGGACCATCACTGGCAGGCAGACCTGTCCCAGTCCTTCGGGACTGGAGATCTTTCCCTTGTTAGCGCCCCAGATCCCACGTTGCGTATCACGATCCAGATCGATCAGCGACTGAACATCAACTGAATCTGTTAGACGGTCGGGCCGTGGATAGGGCGGCTCGGGTTTGATGGGAACCAGCGTTGCCGATTCGATGACGAAGCCGGAATCGGCAGTGGCGAAAAAGAGAGACTCGCGGCTGCCCAGACCAAAAAACAGTGACAGTTGCTCTGGATTTCCGTGCCAGTTGGTGATCGTCTTCCCGTCCACGGCCATGTGAAAATGGCCCGGATGAATGGTAATCGCGATTTGAATCGTATGATCTGCCAGAGGCTTGCTTCGAAAGGTTGTTGAGTTGTCGTTGACTTCACGGCCGTCGACATACAGGCCGCTGACTGTTGAACCCCATGCATCGACGATCGCCACTCCTTGACGGCCGGCCATCATGAATCCCACGAACAATCCTTGGGTTCCGTCGAGTCGGCGTGCGACAAGGTTAATCTGATAGTCGTCTGGAAGTTTTCCTGGCACATACAAACGGCTATGCGGGGCGGCAATCAACGCCGTTGCCGTTTGCTTCCATTCACCCAGCGCGACATCGCGAGCGATGTCCACTGATTTCATCAGATCGATCGGATTCCCTGCTCGTTCGGCAACAAGCTTTGGCTCTGTCCACAACAATGAATCTGGTGACGGCGGATCGATTTTGGCTGGCGGCGTTGGTTTTTCGATGCTCGGGGCCGGAGTCGCAGCAGTGATCGTGCTCGATTGGTCGACTGACGGATTTCGTCGTCCACGGGGAAGCATGACGACCGCCAGCACGATGATTAGTGCTGCGATCCCACCGCCGATGAGCAGCGATTGGTTTGCGGATACGGGCTTTGGCTTGCGAGTTCTCTTTCTGGGGGCTGGCTGCAGATCGTCAAACGCGACATCAGAAAACTGCTGCTCAGCAGCGGAGAGTCGAGCTTGGTCCGATCGCAGTTTTTTGTCGTAGGCCGTTTTTGTCGCTGGTTTCAACAGGCACAAACGGGCAATTGCCAACTCGTTCAAGATCTTGGCTGCGGCGGTCGCATACTCACCCGATTGATACTGCCGGACGAAATTCATCTGCCGTTCGGCGGCTCCCTCGATCACATCCAGATCACTCTCGAAAAGCTCAACCCCCAGCAAGCGATAATGGTTTGGGGGTTGATCCTTCGGCGGAATTCCCAACCACTTACGGTACGGATCAAACATGTGGAGGCCTGGGGATTTAAAGGTGAGACTAATTCAGCAGTGAATGTCTTGTACCCTGCTCTTCGCTCGGCCGCAATTAGTCGATTGGCGGAAGCCGAACGTGGTTGCAGTCGTTTCGTGGTGGTTAATTGAGGGCAGAAGAGAAGGGATGCAGGCATCACTGGGCTCTGTTTCCTTACGATTTGGCAGAGTTTGTCAGTCCATGGCAGGGTTTTGAGGGGGTGGAAGATTTTCTCACGCGAAGACGCGAAGTCGCGGAGAGTGGAAAGCTTGAGATTGCCTGTGTGAGGTTCGAGGCCAAGTTGGCGATCAGGACTTGATCTGTGGTGTGATGATGGGTTGTCATGGGGTCATATTCTCCTTTGCTCGTGCTGTCAGTTCCGAACTGGACGGGCCAGCGCGACTGCCGCATGGCGAGTGGGGTTGTGTGTGTTTGGGTCAGGGGCTGACACCGCCCCGCTCAGGAAAGAGGGTGGGTAGCGCGCTCTTCTTCGTTATCAACAGAGGAACAGGAACCTCTGACCTTCCGCTAAGAGAGCGGCCCAGAGGCGTGCCCGTTGGTTACGGTGCACCTGCGACGATCGTCGTGAAGACGATTGTCCCGTTTGTGGTGTGCTGATCAAGACGATGTTTGGCAAACTTCGGATCTTTGTTCGAAATTATCACTGACAAATTTTGACACTGGAGGACAACTTTTGACAATGGGGGACAAAACAACCCTATTTTTGGCAGTTTTCCTCAAAAAAGTGCATGTTTACTGACAGTGTTTGAGCGACTGCAAAGGTAGGCCTGAAAAGTGCTGGAAACAGGCATCAATCTGTTGGAGAAATTTGATGAAACTTCGATCCTGGTTCTGGCTGCCCATTCTGGTTTGCGCGGGGTGTGGAGTTCGCGGGACGCATACGGACTTCGTTCGTTATGAGGCGAAAGAGGATTCGTTTGTTCACCTGCACTCGTGGACGAACATCCATTGTGCGAAGCCCAGTGATCTGGACCACGTCCAGTTGATCTGGAAACGGCGGGAATCGATCATCATCGCGCCGATTGAGTTCCTGACCGTGCCTGCCATCGAACGAACAGGTGGCCACTCGTATCGATGGATTGATCTCGATTCTTCCCGTTCTAATCCGATAACGACCGATGCGGCGATTGATTTCGACTCGATTCGAATCATCCCCGGCGAATTCTATCAGGACGAACATGGTCGACTGGGTTATCACCACACCGAGGTGATTCCCGGTGAGACGATGAATGCAATTGCGGTCGCATCGCTTTCGGCTCTAGCCGGCGCGATTGAGGGCCAACTGGACAAGTCGAAGGTCGCCAAGAAGCCAATGGTGACGTGGGACGAGTTTCGGGAGTCTACATCTCATGCGCTCGATTTGATGGCTGGGGTGACCGAGTCTCCCAAGCCAAAGCGTAGTGACGGCACTCTGCCCTTCGATGCGACCTCGCTCAAGATGTTGCAGACAGCGAGTACCGAGCGATCGATTCAATTGACTCGCATTCGCGATCAATTTGTGATCGTCGTGCCGCTGTCGTCCGAGGACAGCAAGGAGGCGGTGACGACTTTTGATATGTATCGAGCGAAGCTTGCCCAATTGGTGAAGGACGGAAGACCGATGGGAGAGGTGTTGGCGGGGGCAGAAGCAATATCGATGAAAGCCGTGGGTGGGACTGGCCTGGAAATGACCGTCCAGTTCTCTGAACTCGCCAAAGCCTGGAATAGGACTGCCAAGGGGACGCTGGAGGAACCGCTGAAGATGAAGGAGGGAGACAACCTCAAGTACAAAGAGACGATCAAATCGATCGAGCAGCGTGGTATTCCCGTCTCGCCCAGTAAATTGATTGGCGATGTCATCGCGGATTTCTTTCCGTGACGGTCGAGACTTTGAATGTCCGATCACCGGAAAGCTTAAGACGGAATCGGATAACCACTCGACCAGAGCTGCTGTGTTGAGTTCGTTTGGACTCGATATGCACGCGGTCAGCGTAACGACGAAGTTCCTTGCTGGAAAGAATTTATGTCGGATCGCAGTTGCTTACCTTAAAAGTTTGAACAGGCTGCTCCAACAAGGGCTAGTCAGGGTTTGGAGCATCTGTTATCAACCGGCAGAATCTGCCGTTTACGCGGCGGCGTGAGTGCGATCGTGTCTTCACGCGCAATGGATTGCGCAGGATATTCGCCATGACAGGGACGTTTACTATGCGGTTGAGCTTCATGCTGGCGTTGCTCACCATGGGTTGTAGCAGCGGTCCGATGGGTGGACCGTCTTCGTACAACGTTCCGCCGACTCGTACTGGGGCACCGCAATCGCAAGCTCCGATTGCAACTCAACCGATGATGTCGCCGACGACGACATCTGTGCGAGTCCTGCCGTTTGCCACGTTGCCGCCGCATGCGTCGATGCAGGCGCAGAATGGTGGCGTGCGTCCGTTGGCGATGCTGGCGTCTAACGATCAGATGATTGACGGTCGATCTATGCCGTTTCTGACTCGACAAGCTCAGTTGCCGTCGACCGGCGGAGCGAAACCTCGCAAACTCACGATCAATACCTCAGCGTCATCGGCGGATTCCTCGCAAAACGGAGCCCTGGCGAATGGCCTGCCTCCGTCACCGAACGAAGACCTGCGGTATCGGGGTGGACGGACAATTCAAAATTTGACCTGGGCCAATGTGTATGTCGGCGGCCAGGCCGCTTGGCTCAATGATGATTGGCGCAATATCGATAAGGCGCTGGCCGGGGCGATGACTGACGCGAACTTGAATAATGTCATCTGCCAGTACTTCAACAATCAGCCGCTCAAGAACACTTTCAAGGGATCGTTCTTCCTGTCGGGTTGGAAGCCGACGTTCGTTCCGAAAACCGATTTGGAGCGCCAGGTTAGCGGCTTGTATAGCAGTGGCGCATTCGCTGGTTACGATCTGCCCAATACGGTCTTCTGTTTCATGCTTCCCAAGGGATCGGTCCTGGGTGACCCTAACGCCGGGATGGCACAAGCACCGGTGTCGAACAAGGCTGTCCCTCATGAAGAAGCCGAAGATTCGACCGGAGGGCTAGGTGGCTATCACGGGTCAGTCCATGTCGGCAACGTTACCGTTTACTACGCGGTGGGTGTCTATTCGGAACGCAACTCATCGACTGGCGCGACGAACGGGATTCCCGTCTTCGATCAAAACTGGAAGAACGTCGTCGGCACGTTCTATCATGAACTACAAGAAGCTCGAACCGACCCCGATGTCGGCGATGCGGCCGCCGGGATGGGGCCAGATCCATCACGATACCTCGGTTGGACATCTGACAGCGGAAATGAAGTGGGCGACTATCCGATCGCGGAAGCCAAGCAGTTGAGTTCCGTCTTCATGGAAATCCCGCTCGCGGACGGCAGCGGATACGTGCCGATCCAGTTGCAGTATTCGAATGCCGTGCATGGTCCCGAAGGTCCGATTCCCTATCCGCATGGGATGGAACCGCCACCAGGGACGAAACCGCCGGTAACAAATCCACCTGTCAATAATCCGCCGACCAACAATCCACCCGTGACATCGGATCCTGATCTGGCGAACTTGGTTTCTTCTTGGAATCACCTGGAAGACTTCGTGAAGAAGGCCATTGTCCGATTGGCGAATTCGCGGTAGTCATCACACCAAACGATGGTGCGTGATTCTGCATGCTGAATACGTGGCAATCGCTCGATGTCCGCGGCAAGGCTGTGATTTTGTATTTGGGAGGGCGAGGCTCCTGCCGAGCCGCGCATGTCGATGGTCTCACAATAACACGCGCGGCTCGGCAGGAGCCTCGCCCTCCCATTTACGAGCATTCAACTTTTTCGCGATCAGAATCGTGCACTGCCATGTCGCCTGGTGGAAAGAGAGTTCTGCGTACAATGAAGTCGATTCGGCACAAGCAGGCTTTGGTGACAGGTGCCGCTGCTGGGATTGGCCGCAGCATTGCGCTGGCACTCGCACGCGAAGGAGCCGATCTCTATCTGCTGGATATCGATGAGGCTGGGCTGTCGAGCGTTGTCGCCGAAGCAAAACAGATTGGTGTGAGCGCGATTGGCGAGCGGTGCGACCTCAGTCAGCCGGCCGAGATCAGTCGAGTCTTGAGCCAGATGCTGCAGCAATGGGGACACGTCGACATCCTCGTCAACAATGCCGGCGTCGCTTACTACGGTCCGACGCATTCGATGACGGCGGCTCAGTGGGACTGGTTGATGAAGATCAATCTGCTCGCACCGATCCAGATCACCCGTGAGCTATTGCCGATCCTGCTCGAACGACCAGACGCTCATATCTTGAATGTATGCAGCATCAGCGGACTGGTGGCCGGAGGCCGCTTTGCAGCCTATCACACGAGCAAGTTTGGCTTGATTGGTTTCACAGAAGCGATTCGAGCTGAATACGGCCGCCGTGGATTAGGTGTGAGTGCTCTCTGTCCTGGGCCGGTGCTCACGAACCTCTACAAGTCGTGTGCATCGGCGAAGAGCGACAAGTCGGTGCCGCATCCGCCGCGTTGGCTGTGCTGTTCGATCGAAGCTGTTTCGAAAGCGGCGATTCGGTGCATCTATCGCAACAAGCGGATGAAGCTTGTCGGGCCACTGGCCCATCTGCTGGCCTGGTCGAAATGGCTGGCTCCGGGAGTTCTGGATCTACTCAACCGTGCCAGTCGCAAACGTAAGAAGGTGGCGGTTGCCGGTGAGGCCGAAGCACGACGCGCGGCTTGACGAAGAAGAGTTGGCCACGGACTGACACCGCTCTGTGTAGGTTATGCTTCAGCATAACTTCTTTGTCTTCGGCGGTATTTGATGGCGTCGACTGTGAGTCTGAAAAGTTATGCTGAAGCATAACCTACGTTCTTGCGATGCTATTCGCGGTGGCTGGTGCCGGCTTGCTTCAGGAATCGCAGCGTCACCTTGTGGACGATCCATTCGCCGAGTCTGGGGAAGGCTTGGCAGAAGGTGAAGATTGGACGCAGGGCCGGGACGTTTACGATCAAGTCGGGGCGGTCCCCTTTGATCGATTTGACGACCGCGCGGGCGACCGCTTCGGCCGTTGTGGATCCGAGGTACCAGGGGACGCCTCGACCGATCCGTTGCTTCATCACTTCGTAAATGCCGCCATCATTGGCGAAGCCGGGGCAGATTGCCGAGGAACTGATTCCTCTGCTGCGGTACTCGCCCCGCAGTGCTTGCGTGAAGGCAATCATTCCCGCCTTGGAAGCTCCGTAGGCCGCTCCATAGGCTGGCCCCTGCTTGCCCGCGATCGACGCCATGTTGACGATGTGGCCACGCCGGGCCTGGATCATGTGCGGCAGAACGAAACGAGTCAGCAATAGTGTGGCGGTCAGGTTGACTTCGATCGTGCGGCGAATGTCGTTGGGGTCCAGTTCGTGGTACGACCGAAATGCTTCGATCCCTGCGTTGTTGACCAGCACGTCGATAGCGCCGAACTCGGTCATCGTGCGCTCGACCAATCGAACCAATTGGCTTTCGTCCGAGACATCGGTTGGGACCACGAGGGCTTTTACGCCGAGCCCGCGCATCTCGGTCGCGACCGAATCTAATGCGTCGGCGGAACGAGCTGCCAGCACGAGGTTCATCCCTTCACGCGCGAGGGCTCGTGCGACTCGCACGCCCAACCCCGCGGATGCACCCGTGATCACCGCGGTCCGTCCCTTGAGATCCTTCATGGCGTCAGCATTTCTTCAACGTGAGGTGGTTGCGGAAGTCGCCTGATGTGATCAAGCCGCGGCTCGTTCTGATTTTGCGATGATCTCTGCCAATTCGTCGGCGATGGCACCATTCAAGGTCGCTTCCAGTTCGATCAGGCAATCCGCAACGGTGGAACCGTCCATCAGGCGGTGATCGTAGGAGAGCGTGACACGACAGCAGCCATTGGCGTCCAATGGACCATAAGTCAGATTGCTGGTCAGAAACGCGGGAGGATCTTGGATTTCGACCCCCTTGCTCGCCAACGTCGACAGAAAGAATGTTCCGACTCGTTTGGCACGTTTCGAGCCAGCAAAATTCAGGGTCCAGCCCCAGAAGCAGCGACGAAGCAATGTCGGCAGACCGCTCAGCCGCCACTGCTGCAGGAAGATCTTCTCGACAGGCTCGGACTGATACTGATTCAGCGCGTGCTGCATTTCCTCCAACGATCGCTGCTCGGGCTGAACAAACCGCGACCAGAATAGCCACGGTTCGCCACGATGGTCTCGCTGCGTGGCGAGCATTGCGACGCTGTAGGGATGTTCCAGCACGTGCGGCCACAGCCAGTTAATGTAGGACTGCCTGAGGACCGGATACTTCTGTGCGACCAGTGCGAATGCTTTGATGAAGAGTAACGACCACGAAATACGCCGGGGTAATCGAGTGCGAAATTCTGCGAGTCGGCTCAGGTCAGAACGCCGATCATGGGCACAAGTCGGGACACGGCGGTTGTAATGCAGGACGTCGATCGTCAGTCGCCGACTGCGCGATACTGCCAATCGTCGAGATTTCTGTGAATCCGGCATCCCTGCCCTCCCCCCAAATCACCGTGGTTACTGACTGTGTGTTTTATCAGTAAGCGAGCAACGTCGGAAGTGCATCCGTGCTTTCGCACTGAGCCAGCACCTCCTACCTGCACTTTTCAGGCCTACCTTTGCAGTCGCTAAATCAACTGTCAGTAGACACGCACTTTTTTGAGGAAAACTGCCGAAAACAGGGCTGTTTTGTCCCCCATTGTCCAAATCTGTCCTGGGGTGTCAAAATTTGTCAGTGACAATTTCAAAGATAGTTCCCAAGTTTGCCAAACATCGTCTTGATCAGGTCACCACAAAACGGACAATCAGGGTCACGACGATAGTCGCAGGTGCACCGTAGCCAACGGGCACGCCTCTGGGCCGCTCTCTTAGCGGAAGATCAGAGGTCCCTGTTCCGCAGTTGACAACGAAGAAATTTCACGCCACCCACCTCCTACCTGAGCGGGGCGGCCTAACCCCTTGGCCCAACAACACACAACCCCACTTATCATATGGGTTCGCATGACAACTCAATCGCCCTCGTTCGGCGCCCCTTCTTGTTCGGCGCGGGTCTCCCGACCCCGCCGAAACCGCCGACCGAAGGTCTCCAGTCCCGGGCACTTTCAGGCGCTGTTTCTGCGCCAGGGAAAAGGAGACCTCCGGTCACACGTTTCGGCGGGGTCAGAGACCCGCGCCGAACTGGGAGTCCGACGTCAGGAAGGCTCGCATTTGTCAGTACCTTTCGCGATTTCCCTTGTATTCAAGGGGCAAATCTTCCAATACCCCCAAAACCCTGCCATGGACTGACAAATTCTGCCAAATCGTAAGGAAACTGAATCCGATGATGCCTGCACACCTCCGCTTCTGGCCTCAATTGACGACCACCAAACGGCTGCACTCAATAGAATCCTTGTGACCATTGTCGATGGTGGTCTGCAATCGTGCTTCGCTATCATATTGAGAACTGCAACTGGATCCGCAACGCGCTAAATCAACTGGAGCCACGATGCTGGGGCGATTCCATTTTCTCGCGTCACTGATCGCGATCGAACTCGTGGCTGGCAGCGCCTTTGCCGACGCTGGTGCAGGTGATCGGTTCTCGCGTGACGTGGCGATGATCTTCGTCAAACGCTGCCTGGAATGTCACAACGAACGAGATGCGTCAGGCAAATTGGTTCTTGTCGACAAAGCGTCACTCGCCGCGGGCGGTGAAAGCGGTCCCGCCGTGATCGCGAAAGATCCCGAGCACAGTAATTTGCTGGAACGAGTCGTTTCTGGGGAAATGCCCCCTCCGAAACGAGGTGTGTCGCAGAAGCTGACTGTCGCAGAAATCGATGCTCTGAAGGGGTGGATCGCCGAGGGAGCGGTCTGGCCGGAGGGGCGAAAGCTGGATCTTTACGAAGCCACGACCGAAGTCCGCGGCGGGCGTGATTGGTGGTCATTACAACCAGTGCGGCGTCCTTCGATACCGGCGAATGCCATGTTGGATACGAAGTCGCCGATCGATGCCTTTATCCGAGCGAAGTTAGACGCTGTTCAAATGCAGCCATCACCCGCAGCTAGCCGTGCGACGCTGATCAAACGGATCGCGTTCGATTTGTTGGGACTGCCCCCGACCTACGAAGAGATCCAAGAATTCGAACGTGACTCGAGTCCAGACGCTTATGAACGACTCGTCGATCGCCTGCTCGCGTCGCCGCATTTCGGGGAACGCTGGGGACGCTATTGGCTGGATGTTGTCCGGTATGCCGACACGTGTGGCTATGAACGCGATCAGGAGAAGCCGTTCGCGTGGAAGTATCGCGATTGGGTTGTGCAGGCGATCAATGAGGATTTGCCTTACGATCGATTTATCGAGCAACAACTGGCAGGCGATGAGGTCTCGGATCGTAGTGAAGCATCTGTGATCGCGACAGGCTTCCTTCGATTGGGAACCTGGAACGATGAACCTAACGATGCTGATGAGTACAAGCACGAACGTCTGGAAGACATGGTTCACGTGACATCGACGGCGTTCCTCAGTCTGACAGTGAAGTGTGCGCGGTGTCACGATCACAAGTTCGATCCGATTCCCCAAACCGATTACTACCGGATGGCGGCCGCATTCTGGCCGGGTGCCATCGAACCCCGTGGCCGCGAGTTACTCGGTGGACCCACGAAGGATGAACTGGGTTTCGATGTGATGGGTTGGACAGACATTCGACAGCTCCCTCCTCTGCGATTGCTTCGCAAGGGTGAGCCGAAGCAACCACAGGAAGTGGTCGAGCCGGCGCACTTATCGATCGTTCCGACTCTAAACCAGCCGTTAGAGCCAGCTCCATTGGGGGCCAGCACGACTCATCGCCGCCGACAACTGGCCGAATGGATTGCCGCCAGCAAGAACCCGTTAACGCCGCGAGTGCTGGTTAATCGGCTGTGGATGAATCACTTCGGGATGGGGTTGGTCCGGTCGGCGGACAACCTTGGGTTTACGGGCGACAAGCCGACTCATCCCGAACTGCTGGACTGGCTCGCTTCTGAAGCGACAGCGGGTGCTTCGGCTGCATCAAGTCATTACTCATCGTTGAAGAGGCTGCATCGAATGCTGGTGACGAGTGCCACGTACCGACAATCGTCGCTGCATCCGAAACAGGACGAGTACGCGCAACGCGATTCCGGCAATCAGTTGTGGTGGCGCGCCGAACGGCGACGGCTGGAAGCGGAACCGCTGCGCGATCGGCTGCTGTTTGTGGGCGATGATTTGGATACGCGAATGACAGGTCCGGGGTTTAAGCCAACGATCCAGGCCGAAGCACTAGAGGGGTTGTCGCGAAAAGAGGGAGCTTGGAAGCCATCGCCCACCGAGGAACAGCGCCGGCGAGCGATCTATATGTTTTCCCAGCGAAGTCTGTTGCCGCCGCTGATGACAACATTCGATTCCTCTGATACCACCCTGCCCTGTGTGCAGCGGCCGGTATCGACCGTGGCACCTCAAGCTTTGGCATTACTGAATAACGCGTTCGCGCACGAACGAAGCCAGGCTTTGGCGCGACGCGCCATGGAACCAGAGGTGGGGCTGCTTGCAGGAGCCATCATGAACAAGGGTTATTCGGTAAAGGGACGTGCGGACATCGAAGACGATCGCCGGATCCGACTGGCATGGCAGTATGCTCTGGGCCGCGATCCGTCGAATCAGGAGATGGCCGACGCCAGGCAGCACTTCGAATGGCAGGTGGCGCATTTCGGCCGAACCCAATTATCCACCCAAGACTCCATATTGCCTCGTGCAGGGATGGCACTGCACCTTTCAGCAGATAAGGGCGTGACTCGTGATGAGGATGATCTCGTTGTCAGTTGGAAAGACCAGTCGGGGCGGAATCACCATGCGAGTCAGCCAGTTGCATCGCAACGACCGCGGCACGTGAGAAATGGGCCGCCCCTACGCTGGTCAGTGCAGTTTGACGGCCAGAAGAGGTTTCTGCATCTGGCCGGTCAAGTAATCACATCGCAAGCTTTCGCGATCTTTGCCGTCGTGAGTGATCAGTCGGAAACGATCGCGCACCGCGAAATCTTTTCGAACTGGAATGAAGTTGGAAATGTGGGGAGCAGTCTGTTCTTTGGCATGACCGGGACGAAAGGTGCGAGATTGAGCGACGACTTCTCCGGAGTCGGTCAGATCTCTCATCGTTCGGAACTGTTCTTGTTGTCCGGTCTAAGCGGTGCAACGGGGACCGTGGTGCAACAGAACGGCACCGATCTCGCCTCGCGCAGTTCGCCGTTGAGTACTCGCAATTTGAAGGGGCCTTATGTTATCGGACAGCAGGGAAATATTGATGGGGAGTACTGGCATGGTGACATTACCGAGTTGATTGTCTATGACCGGGAACTGAAAACCGACGAACGCGATGCCGTCAATCGTTACCTGATGAAACGTTACGGTCTGCAATCATCGATCGAGCAGTTGCGCGACCCGCGCTTCCTGGCGCTGGCTTCGTTGTGTCACGTGCTGTTGAACACCAACGAATTCATCTACGTGGACTGAAGATGTTCGATCCGATTTGTCTGGAATCACGAGACTACGACAGTGCGATGCAGCAGCAGCAGTATCCACCTGTGTTGCGGCATCCTCACAAACGCTTGGTTTATGATTTGTGTCTGGCCGCAGGCTATCGAGCGCACGGGCATTTGAAGTACTCACAATGGAAGCCGCGCGGCTTGCCGGAATCGATTCCATCTCGAGCCAGCGAAGTCATCGTTCAGCAGGGCTATTTTGACTACGCACCTTCTACGAACTCGGCCTGGCATTTGAATTTTGCCGATCCGCGCCTCTTTTTTGCGTATGGCTCCGGTCTGTTTGCACAAGATGAAATGCAGGTCTTGGAACATCCAATTCTAAGCTGCTTACGAGAAGCGCTGGCGGCCGCTGGTCGCGATCCGATGACTGTCGATGGCGATGGAGCGACGCCAGTCTTGATACAGAATGCGGAGCGTGTTTGCTTCATCGACACTGCTCCAAGCGATTCGGCACCGCGTGGACTTTACGGCAACCGCTTCCAGAGTGCATCGCCGGAAGCCATTCGCGAAGCGCTGCGAATCCTTCCTGCGCCAGCATTGACGAATCTGATTGCTATCGCTGCTCCGGTGGGCCAGGGGCGATACACGCTGGCTCAGGTCACATCAATCATGCAGGCAGCCTACTGTGGATTCCGCGCAGCGGTCTTGTCGTCACCCACGTCTGCCGTCGAGATCCATACCGGCTTCTGGGGTTGTGGCGCTTTTGGCGGGAATCGGCCATTGATGGTGCTTCTGCAGTTGCTGGCAGCTCAGTTGGCGCAAGTCGACCAACTTGTCTTTCATCTCGGCAGCATTGGCGAACAACCTGCTTTCGATGAAGGTCGGACTCGCCTCAACCAACTTTTGCGAGATGATTCGTCGGTGAGCAGTGTGATCAACAAGATCACCGGGCTGGGATATCGCTGGGGGCAAAGCGACGGGAACTGAAAAATGCCGAAACTATTCAGCGAATTGCATCGAACAAGGACTAAGTCATGACATCCCAATTTCCCTGCCGTCAAACTCGCCGCGAATTCGTGTGGGACATGGGAGCCGGTTTTACTGGGCTGGCACTCACGGGGTTGCTTTCTCGAGACGGATTCTTCGAACGCGTTGGTTATGGAAGCGAGCAGGCGGCAGTCAATCCGCTGATGGCGAAGCCGTCGCCGACGTTTGGTCGCGCGAAGAGCGTCATTTTCCTGATGATGAATGGTGCGCCGAGTCAGGTGGACACGTTCGATCACAAACCGCTGTTGGAAAAGCTGGCTGGTCAACCGTTGCCGGAGGGCAAGAAGTTTACGAACTCGGGTGGCCGAAAGGTTGGGTTTCTAACGCCGTCATTTCGCCCCTTCCGACCGGGCGGGCAATCAGGGCTGATGATTTCCGATTTCTTTGAAAACGTGCGGCAACATGCCGACAAACTGGCGGTGATCAAATCCTGTCATACGGACAGCCACGCTCACGGGTCCGCGCTGGTGGCGATGAATACGGGCAAGACTTTTATCGGTCGGCCGTCACTGGGGAGTTGGGCGGTTTATGGATTGGGGACGGAAAACGAAAGTCTGCCCGGTTATGTTGTGATTCTCGACAAGCGCGGCGGGCCGATCAGCGGCCAGCCCAACTGGTCCAGCGGCTTCATGCCATCCACCTACCAGGGAACGCTGTTCCGACCTGTTGGCGATCCGATTCTTGATCTGCGTGGCCCCGACTTTCTCGATCGCGCCGCCCAACGCTCGCAACTTGATTTGCTGGCGAGACTCAACGATGCCCACATGGCTGCTCGGCCGGGGGGAAGCGATCTGGCATCGCGCATCAACTCGTATGAACTCGCGTTTCGCATGCAGGCCGAAGCGCCCGAGGCAGTCGATCTGTCGAAGGAGTCGAAAGCGACTCAGGACATGTATGGGATTGGCAAGCAGCCGACCGATGAGTTTGGCCGCAATTGTCTGGTCGCGCGGCGACTGGTCGAACGGGGCGTCCGGTTTGTGCAGCTTTATTCGGGCGGCGGACACCTGGAAGAGACTTGGGATGCTCACAAGAGCATTGAAACGAATCATGGACAACATGCGGGTGAGGTCGATCTGCCGATTGCTGGTCTGTTGACGGACTTGGAGCGTCGCGGGTTGCTCGATGAAACGCTGGTTGTCTGGGGAGGCGAATTCGGCCGAATGCCATTCAGCGAAGGAAAAGGCGAACCGGGCCGCAATCACAATCCGTATGGCTTCAGCATGTGGCTGGTGGGTGGTGGTGCGAAGGGAGGAACTTCCTACGGCGAAACCGACGAGTTCGGATTTGAGGCGGTCAAAGACAAGGTCCACCTGCACGATCTGCACGCCACAATTTTGCATCTGTTGGGGATCGATCACGAACGCCTGAGCTACTTCCATCAAGGTCGAGACGAACGGCTGACCGATGTGTTTGGAAACGTCGTTCAGGGTGTCGTGGCGTAGCCGTATTGATCTCACGAGTTTTGACCTGACGAAATAGGATTCTGATGCCTGCGATTCTGGAATGGACTCACACCGTTGCGACGGCCGACTTGGACGATCTGGGGCACGCGAACAATATTTCCTACTTGAAATGGATGCAGTCAGCGGCGCTCGCGCATTCCGCGGCGCAGGGTTGGCCGGCCGAGGCGTATGCAGCGTTGGGATGCGGCTGGGTCGTTCGGTCTCATTTTATTGAGTACCTGTCGTCGGCCTTGCTGGGCGACAAGATCGTCGTGCGGACGTGGGTCGCCGAGATGAAGAAGGTCACGTCACTGCGGCGATTCCTGATTTTGACGCCGCGCGAGCTTAGCGAGGTTGTGCTGGCCAAAGCCGAAACGAATTGGGCGTTTATTGACTACGCGACCGGAGTTCCCAAACGTGTTCCGCAGCAAATTTCTACGGCGTTCGAGGTTCCCAACGTCGTTTGAAGGGCTGATCGGAACTCGGAAATCTCGGGTACCTCATATTTTGAATTTTCTCGTGGACACGAGGCAAAAAAACATTCATATTTCTGTTCTCGCATGCATTCTTGCAACGCATCAGTTGCGATGATTTAATCCTAGTCAAATCATTCTCCAATCTTCGATCTCTTCACTGATTCCAGTTGCCGCGGAGAAACCCATGTTCCCTCGTCTGCCAATCCTTCGGTTGCTCATTTGCGCGACAGTATTTTTGTCGATCTTGAGCGCGATGAGTCTTGGCACGGCGATCGCCGCGGACATGAGGACCTGGTCTGACGCCAGCGGCAAGTTCAAGATCCAGGGCAAATTCGTCTCGAACGAAAAGGGTAAAATTACGCTCGAAAAGCCTGACGGCACCGAGATGGAAATTGAACTTAAGAAGCTCAGTACTGCAGACCAGAAATATGTGGCGGATCAGGAAAAGAACGCCGACAGCCCCTTTAAAACGAAGTCGGATGATCCGTTCAAATCGAAGCCGACGACCAAGGGCAAGCCAACTCCTGAGAAGGATCCGGAGACGCGCAAATCATCGTCGACCAGGTTGATCGTTCCCGACTATTCCGATGTCAGAGTTGTCACGGTGACTCAATCAAACGAACCGTGGAAATTCGAGATCCCGGAAGCCCAGTCCGCCGCCGCTAAACCGAAACCGAAGACGATCGCCACACCCAAAAAGACCGACTTCTTCGAAGGAGCGAAGAGCTTGGCCGGCAGTCCAGGTGGCAAATTCGCCGCGATTGGCTACCAATTGCAAAAGCCTGGCGTCAACCAACCCGCGACAACGCGAGTTGTCGTGTGCAATCTGGAGTCTTCGAAAGTGTCGGCAGAGGGGAGCTTGCCCAGTAAGCAGGTTTTGCTGGCCGTCAGCGAAGATGGAAAGCAGGTCCTGCTCAGACGGGATGAGTTCGGACATGGCAGCCAGGATCGTCTGGAAATCTGGGACATGTCCGCGAAGTCCGCATCCAAAGGGATCCAGTGGGTTCCCCATGACGAGTCTTCGGGTGGTGACCGCGATGTCGCCTGGGGGGCGTTCATCGGAAACGAACGATTGGTCACGGTCAGCAGCAAAGGGAAGCTGGTCGTGTGGGAAGTGGAAGAAATGAAGCCCGTCTATCAAATGGAAATCAAGGGAGGCTGCAAGCCGGCCATCAGTCCCGATCAAAAATGGTTGGCCTTCGCGGACGACAAAAACCTCGGGATTCTAGATCTGGCTCAAGGTGAGGTTGTCGCGCTGCAACCGATTTCTTACGCGCCCTGGCCCAATCTCGCATTCAGCCCCGGCCAATCCAAGCTGGGTATGGCAGCGCACGATCGACTGCTGGTCTGGGATTTCGCGACCGGAGAACTGTACCGAGAAATGCCTTATAACGGATTACACGTGATGGGAAACATCACCTGGCCCAGCGAAGAGCACGTGCTGCTTGGAAATCGATATCTGATCGATCTCGAAAACCAGGTGAAGCTGTGGGATTATGACGGCGGTGATTTCGCACAGCAGATTGGTGGGATGACTTGGTTTGTGGTCTCGGATGGACAGAAGCCGGGAGCGCTTCTGGGGGCGCAGCTTCCTCCGCCTGCGGTGAAAGATGCGCTCGCGAAGGCGATGTCGCAACCAGATTTCTTCGTGTTGAAGCCAGGGACGACGGTCAAGATCGACGTCTCTGGCGTGGATGCTGCCGGGAAAGAGTTTGTGGAAAAGGCGCTCGCTGCTCGACTGAAAGAAGCGGGCTTCGATGCGGGACCTTCAGGAACTATTGATCTGATCGCTCAGACGGAGATCGGTCAACCGCGACAGATCACGTATCGAACTATTGGACCAGGACGCAGTTCGGAAACGTACACCGTACGCGACTACTACAGCCGGGTGAAATTCCTCTACAAAGGTCAAGAAGTCTGGCAGACAATGATAGGAAGCGGTCCCGGTGGATTTGTGCGACTCGGACAGAACGAAACCATGGAGCAGCACCTACGCAAGTCGGAGAAGTTCAATTTTGACTGGTTTGGCAAAGTCGACCTGCCGAAGCTGTTGCAGAAGCCGACGCAACTGCAGGCGCAAGCTCCGGGCGCACCCCCGGTCCGCGTTCCGACGGTCGGGTCAACGAAGCTAACGACTGCCGGGGCGAAGTAGCCTCTGTGACGAAGGTTTGGTTAGCTGACGTTTAGCTGATCAAGGTCCGTCCAGGTATCACTGCCATCGGAGTCTTGATGCGCTGGTTCTGGTGAATCGGACTCAATCATCGCAGGTTGTTCGATGTCGAGAGGAACTGCCTCCACATCTTCCGCGATCTCTTCGACGGATTCACTTGATTCCGTCGTTAAGGACTGATGCCGAAGTTCTTCGAACCAGCCCGGAGAGAGCGACTTGTACGGCCGAAACTTATCGATCGTTCCGAGATCACCGCGGTACAGAAGCGCGCGGTTCGGGCCCAATCGTCCCGCAACCGGGCTGTCGATCAGATTGCTTGAATCATTCGCGTTCATGGCAAACAGGACGCGGATTTCGAATCGCCCCAGCAACTCGCGCCCGAGCCAGCGCTGAGCGGTCTGATAACCGTCGCACCACGTGAAGGTGAAGACCTCTGCTGCCGGACCATCTTTAACGATTTCGCTGAACAGGGCCGACGGACTGACAGTCTTCTCCTTCTCGAAGCCGCCAAACCCGCCGAATTCGTCGTCGGATTTGCGAAGGTCACGAAACCGCGATAGATCGAATGCGATCACGAACGTCGGCGTCGTTGTGTCGTCTTGCCGAGCATGCATGTTGTCGACAACCTGCCGCAACGCCGCTGCGGAATCGCGCGGATTGACGACGTTCAATGATGGAATCAATGACGCCAGCGAGCGCCATGTTTTGGCCGCCAGGCTGTTGGGCAGACTGCCATCGAGGATGACGAAGCGGGGTGGTTCAGTTCCCTGCCCGGCCAGCGCCAGGATGCTGTTCGACAAGATACCCAACGCGGCGTCTTCGTCTCGACCAATGACCAGGAACGGACCTCCATCGCGAGGACCGAATTGCAATTCTGTGGGGCCCGTGAGTGCGACTGCCTCACCAAGCCAGCAAGAACGGGCACTCGAAGATGTGACCGTTCTGTTCGATGGGGCCGTCAATTGCTGCACGGCATCCAGCACATTCGGATTCAAGAGCGGATCGGCCGCCGTATTGCCTTCGAACACGACAGGCTCGGGCCAGCGGGATTCGTCGGTCGATGAAGGCGTTCCATTCAGACGCTTATGAAACTCTTCTGCCCAGGGTCGCATCCAATCGAGATACGTCTCTCGCTGTGAATCATCCAGCCAGACAACTTGAAATGGATGGTTCCCTTCCACAAGGCCGTTCGCATCATTGTAGATTGCTTCACCAGGCCGTGTCAGCAGACGCGCGGCGGTGTTCTCTTCGCTCAGAATCAAGTGGGCATCGGTATCGCTGCACTGCAGCGCGATACGAACGGCGATCTGTCCCAGCGTGCTGCGGGCCAGCGAATACGCCCCGGCCAGAGTCTGACTGCCCAGCAGCACGTGTATTCCAAACGCGCGCCCTTGCCGGATCAGCCGATCAAATAACAAGGCGGCAGACTGTGACAGAGAATCGTCTTCGATGAAGAATTCCTGGAATTCATCGATTACCAGGAGAACTCGCGGCAACGGTTCGTTCGGTCGTGCATCCCGATAGCCCTGCAAGTCCTGCACGCCGACTCGTCTGAACATTTCGCCGCGATCTTTGAGCAGATTGTCCAACCGCTGCAGGACGCTGACGCCAAACTCGCGATCGCTTTCGATGGCGATCACACGGGCGTGTGGCAGGCGGTGCGTGGCGTAGGTCTTGAACTCGACCCCCTTCTTGAAGTCAATCAGGTAGAACTCGACTTCATCCGGGCTGTAATGTAACGCAGCATTGGTGATCAACGCGTGCAGCAGGGATGACTTTCCTGAACCGGTCTTACCAGCGATCAGCACATGCTGGGACGTTCCTTTTCCCAATCGCAGATACTGCAATTTGGTGGCCCCCGCGCGTCCGATGGGAACATCCAATCCTGTTCGAGTGCTGGATGTCCAGAATTCGTTGGCGGGCGGCATCACTCGTTCGAACGGAACTTCCACTCGGCGAACTGACCGAGCTAATTGCCCGGCGCGGCGAACAATCTGGCCGAATTCATCCGCCCCAGGCGGCTCGTCTAGCACAAGAGGCCAATCGCCGAGGGCCGGATCCGCCAGACGGAATGTTGAAGTCAAGGACCGTGTTGGAAGCGTCGTTCCATTGCGAGTGGGAATTGATTGGGCGAGTTCTGCATGCGCAGACGGGACAAGCGAGAGGTCTTTTAGTGACGCCCCCTGCTGGTTGACCTTTGTCGGTGATGCCAGACGCAAGACCGTGGCATGGCGTTCGATATCCGCGAGCGAAAAGCCGCGAGGAAGTTGTTGGGATTCATCGACGCTCATCAGCAGAAAGACACCGCATTTGACGCCACCCTCGGCGATGCTGACCAGTCGCCGCAATGCGATCTCGGTGATGTTGGTGGGAAAGTTGGCGACGACCAGGATGCGGTAGGGTTCGGCGACTTCGCCCGCTTCACGGTTGTAATCGTCGAGTGTTGCGTATTCATTTCGCAGATATGTCTGCAGCACGTTTTCCATGTGCTCGGTCAAATCCGCCAGGCGCTTCTCGATCTGTGCAGGCTCGGTCCAGATGCGGCTGGTGATCATCAACTCGTCGATGTCAGTCAGATGCATGAACGAAGCGAAGTTGGCACCCAGGCCGACGGGATCAAGAATCGTGAAGCGAATCTTGCCTGGTGGAAGTGTCGTCAGGTACCGCAGCATCGCCGTCTGCAGCACCTGCATGGCTTCCGCTCGATTCTCTCCTTTGGAACGAACAACCAGCGATGGCTTGTCCGCCAGCGACAGCAGCAGCGGAAACTCGAACTGGCTTCTTTCTGCGGTTAAACGAGGATCACTCGATAGTCCTTCGGGAATGGTGGCCAAATCGGCGACGATGCGACCCATGGTCAAGATGTTGTCACTGGCGGCGGGACCATGATCCTGGGGGATCCGTGATTCCAACCACCCGCCGAGGACCGTCGACCATTTAGGACAATTCCGTCGCAGCGCATCACACATGGCATCGGCGGCGGCACCTGTTTCACGCAGTCCACCGTGCCAGTCTCGAACCAGTTGATTCCAGCTCTGCTGGTACTGGAGGCGACTTTCACCAACCCGTTGATCGAATTCCGCCTGCAGGTTGCGGAAGTCTCGCTCGCGCTGCAGAAGCAAATCCTGGCGTTCCGTGGTGTACCTTGTCTCAGATTCCTGAAGCTGTCGAGCCGAGATCGTTTCGATCTCGGCCAACCGTGTGGGGAAAGTGGCCTGTGCCGCATCCAGCTCCGCATCCCGTTGCCCCGCGGCTGCCTTGAGTCGCGAACGGAGTTTGGCATCCGAATGTGCGACCGCCGCCACTCGTTTCTTTTCTCGAGACTCATCCAGTTGCAGTAGTTCGGCCTTCTGAGTTTCGCAATCTCGTTCAGCGGCAGCAGTCCAGCGATGAAATGCCGTGTCAGCGTCTGTGGCCAGTTGCAGCAATTTGTCATAGTCGGGCAATGTTTGATGGCCTGCGTACAGATGCAGCAGAAACATGACGATCAAAGCGATCGCTGATCCGGCACCACTGGCAATCCAGACCCAATCTCGCGCCGTAGGATCGATCTTCAGGCCGATTAACGAGGGGGGGATCAGCCAGACCAGCGAGGAAAATACTCCGCAACAGATCACGAACGCGACCAGTGGCGAGAATCCGCGAAAGACATGCGGCAGGAACCGGCTCATCAGTCGTCGCTGGATCGGTTCGGCCTCTCGCGTTGCGTCCACGCATGACTGATGCAAGCCCGTCAGGTCGAGCGGCAACACCGAGGGCGGCGGCATCGTCGCCTCACCCAGCAGACGACCTCGCTGCAAGAAAACTGTTGCCGTGCGATACCAGCCGTCGAGAGTTGTCAGCGACGTTTCTAACTCAGTTCGACTGGCCGCCATGCCAGACGTGATCGCTTGCAGTCGTGACAGCGGGCTATCGGTTGTGTCTCCGTCGAGTAACGACGCCAACAACCAGCCAGCATCGTCATACTCCTTCTGAGCAGCATCTTTCTCTGTCTGCCACTGCTCACCGATCTGTTGAGTTGTACGTTCAAACTGCTCCTGAACCGTTGCCGATTCGGCGTTCCAGTATTCCTCAATGGCCATCTGTTCGGCACTGTAAGACTGCTGGCGAGATGCGAATTCAGACTCGTAGTTCTCCGTCAGCATTTGGAAGACTTGCTGATATTGCTTTTCTTCCGCGGAAATCTCTGAGGCATGTCGAGATTCGATTTCTTGCTCGCGACGTGAACGCTCCGCGACCAGATCCAGCAGTTGCTTGACCAGTTGTCGTTCGCGTTCGACCGTCAATTCCGTACTTGTATTCACTCGCGATCCTCGCATTCGCGGCATGCCCGTATCAGCACACCGTTCAATCGGGCTATGGCATCCAACGTTGTTCGCACTTGCAGCAGCAGCGGTTCGATGTGTTCTTCTTCAAGTGCCTGACTGACTGAATCGTTCCACGACGATCGCGCGATGGCCCAGACCTCTTCCAATCGGTCCGCCGCCGTTTTGATTTGTCCCGCACCGTCGATCAAGCTACCGAGTGCCATGATATCTCGTGTCAAACTTTATGATGTGAGGAGTCTGTTTGAGCCTCTGCTACAGATGGTGATTCTTCTGTTGCCAACTTCGCCGCGGACTTGCCTTCTTCTTCCGCATCTTTGCCTTCGACATCGCCGAGCGAAACTGCTGTCTCTTCGTTTTCTGAATGGATATCCGCATAGGCTTCCAACGATTCAATCATCCGTCCGAGTGCGGCGATCAGATTCGGAACTTCCTCTTCCAGGCAACGATGCAGCGGTCCCGAACGGCCGCGATATTCGTCAGATTGCTGTCCCGCTTCAGCCGTCCATCGACGGACCACTTCGCACTTATGCTGGCAGAACTGCAGACGAACTTTGGCTCGCTGGTGGGCGATCTTTTCTTCGATGCACTCTGAATGTCTGCCACCAACCGTTCGCATGCGGCACGTTTCGTAGGCGATGCGTGTGCTGGAGACTCCGTCGTAAGCTGCTCGCTCTTGCTCACGCCAGTAAAGGGGCCGATCCTGTTCGAGCCAGGCCAGCGTGCGATCAATCTTCGACCGGAGTTCGCTTAAAGCGGTTCCGGTTCGCTCGCCGAAGGACATCAGCGCCAAACGGACATCACGCAGTGCGTCCAGCGAGTGAACGTTGGCATTTCCAGGTCCAGGCATGATCCCCTCCCTACTCTGTTACCGAGATCAGCGCTGTTGCATGTATTCTTCGATCCGTTCGGCCTTCCGCAACAGATACGGCACATGGTTTTCGTTGGCTTCGACAAATCGACTGAGCAATTTCAGGTGCTGAGTAAACTCTTCGGCGAACTTCAGATGTTCCTGATCTCGCCAACTCTGGCTGAGCGAATTGAGTTGCCCGGACACGGTGCTCAGCCGTGACTGGAGGTCATTATTGAATTCTCGCAGCATTCCGGCGAAACGGCGCAATTCGGCGGGATCAACGATAGCTTGAGACATGTCGATTCTCACGGAATGAGCGGAGCAAAATCCGAAGTGGGTATAGTATAGCTTTCGTAATCTGGCGACAGGAATCAACACCGCTGACGTTCATAAGTTATGGAAAATGTGTGACTGCCGTCCGGGAGTCAAAAATCTGCCTTGTGCGAAGGTTTCTCCGCCAGAAATTGATGGAGATTTCGCACGAGCCATCAGATTGGTAGGTTTTGCGTTCTGATCGTGTCTTTCGCTCCGTGGTCCTCTACTGGAAATTGCTGATGTCGATTGTTTTAGGTGTCGATCTGGGGACAACCAAAATCACGAGCATCGCTCTGGACACTTCGGCACGCGAGGTCGTGGCCGTTGGAACAGTTGCCAATGATGCGAATATCACTGGCGATGCCGACCGCAATCGTGGCAGGTCCGAGTGGGACGCCGATCAAATCGTGGCGCAAGGAATTGCGTGTCTGCAACTTGTTGCAGAACGGCTGGGAGAACGAGCCTCACAGGTCGAGGGGATTGGCGTGGCGGGGCAGCAGCATGGAATGTTGCTGGTCGACCGAACAGGCGAGCCGATTTCGCCACTCATCAACTGGCAGGATCGACGAGCTCTTGATCAAGTCAAAGGGGGTGATCGAACGTGGCTTGAGGAAACCCGATCACTTCTCGGTGAGGATGCCTGGAAGCGGACCGGTTGCCGCCTGCAACCTGGGTTTATGGCAGGAACCTTGTGTTGGCTGAAGGCTCATGATCGACTAACGAAAGATACCAAAGCGCTGTTCATCATGGACTTGTTCGGAAGTGTGCTGACTGGTCAGCCCGCCGTGACTGAACCTTCGTGCGCGGGAAGCAGCGGCGTCTTCAATGTGCGAACCCGTCAATGGGATCCGGAGTCGATCGCGGCACTGGGATTGTCCAACTCATTGTTTCCTGAGGTTCGCGAAGCCAATGAACAGATTGGAACGCTGACGCCGGAGGTCGCTTCGGCAACTGGGCTGCCGACGGGCATTCCGATTAATGCGCCAATTGGTGATCATCAAGCCAGTTTTCTGGGGAGTGTCACTGATCGAACGAACAGTGTGCTGGTGAATGTCGGAACAGGAGCGCAAGTCGCCGTCTTTACGGAGGGACTCGACTTCGTCCCACCCATCGAATTGCGTCCGTTTCCTCGCAGTGGCAACCTGCTCTCCAACGTAGGCCTGTCTGGCGGCTGGTCGTACCAGGTTCTTGAGCAATTCTTTCGAGATGTCGGTCGAACGATGTTCCAGCAACCTGGGACCACAGCTCTGTACGAACAACTGAATCGCCTGGCTGAATCCGTTCCTGCAGGGGCTGACGGGCTGAGATGCGATCCGTCGTTCGCCGGTACACGTCTCGATCCGGGTGTGCGCGGCGCGATCACTGGATTGTCACCGCAGAATTTCACGGCTCGACATTTGGCTCGAGCCGTGCTGGAAGGGATGGCTCGTTCGCTGCGTGAGGGTTACGCCGCGATTGAACGTGTGACGGGCCAGTCGCATTCCAAACTGGTTGCAGCAGGTAACGGACTACGCGAGAATCCGCTGCTATCAGAAATCGTTGCCGAGGCCTTCGGGTTGCCGATCTCTTTCACCGAACATCGTGAGGAAGCGGCTGTGGGCGCGGCGTTGATTGCGGCTGGTTTGTGAGGTTCGAAATCGCTTTTGGCCGCCCACCGCAATCTTTGATATACTCATTCCGGCACTAATTGGAGAGTAAAAATGCTTGCAGTAATCCCTCCCGAATTGGAAGCCTTCATCCGTGATGAAGTAGCTAGTGGGAAGTACGCGTCGGCTGACGAAGCGATTTCTGAAGCTGTACGGCTTCTTCGTGAACGAGAAATTGAATTGTCATCGTTGCGACGTGAAATTCAAATCGGAATCGATGCCATTGATCGAGGCGAACTCACTGAAATTAGTACCGACGAGGATCGCCAACGACTGCTTGACGACATCCAACGGCAAGGCCGAGCAAGGCTACAGATGACTCAAGGAAATGCCTGATGGCTTGGCACCTGACGAGTCCTGCGCGACTCGATCTCGATAGCATCTGGTCATATATTGGAGCCGACAATTTAGCGGCAGCAGATAAGCTGGTTCTCGAGTTGGTCGAGCGATTTGAAATGCTTGCCCGGCAGCCACTGATCGGCGAAGCTTGCCCTGAATTGCGGCGTAACCTGCGCAGTTTTCCGCTTCGCCCCTATGTCATTTACTATCTGGTCAAGGGTGATGAAGTAACAATAGTCCGGGTGCTGCATGGTGCTCAAGATGTACGGCAGCAGTTTGGCTGAGTTCGCCCATGAGTTCAGCGCTTCGCCTTATCCAAGTCCGGCAGAAATCCTGCCAGCAGGCCAATTGCCGGTAGGAACGAACAGACTTGGTAAACGAAGCTGATGCTTGTCCAATCCGCCAGTTTGCCTAAGACGGCGGCGGCGACACCGGCCATTCCAAATGCGAACCCGAAAAATAGTCCGGCAATCAGTCCGACGCGACTTGGGACGAGTTCCTGAGCGTACACCATGATTGCGGAAAATGCCGACGCCAGGATCAGGCCGATTGGGACCGTGAGCAACACCGTCCAAAACAGATTGGCGTAGGGCAGGATGAGAGTGAACGGAAGAACCCCGAGGATCGATCCCCAGATCACTCTCTTGAAGCCAATCTTGTCGCCGACAGGTCCGCCTGCGAGCGTACCGACGGCTACTGCTCCAAGAAAGATAGAGAGATAAACTTGGGCGACCGGAAGTGAGACTTTGAATTTGTCGATCAAGTAGAAGATGTAGTAGTTGCTTAAGCTGACCGTGTAGAAATATTTCGAGAAGAGCAGCACCAGCAGGATGCCAATGGAAATTGCCACCCGAAGTGCTGGCAACTGGTTGTGAGTGGCCGCCTGTCCACGAATCGCTTTTGCTCGCAGACTGACGAGATGATTCTGATACCAGCGACCGACGGCATACAGCACGACCATCGCTATCAAAGCGATGACCGAGAATAACGCAATGCTGGGCTGCCCCCACGGAACCACGACGAATGCGCCGAGCAACGGTCCGACGGCGGTCCCTGCGTTCCCACCGACTTGGAACAGTGACTGAGCAAAGCCATGTTTTCCACCTGATGCCAGTCGGGCAATCCGTGATGCCTCAGGATGAAAGACCGATGATCCGATTCCAACCATCGCCGCGGCGACAAGGATCATCGGAAAGCTATTCGCCATCGCCAACAGGATCAGACCGCAGAAAGTGAAAATCATGCCGATGGCAAGTGAGTAAGGTTGCGGTCGACGATCTGTCGCCATCCCAACCAACGGTTGCAGCAGCGATGCCGTTAATTGAAATGTAAAAGTGATCAGTCCGACTTCCCAGTACGATAGCGAATACTGCTCTTTGAGTATGGGATAAACCGCGGGTATCAGCGACTGCATCACGTCATTCAACATGTGCGACAGGCTGAGTGCGAATAGGACGGCAAGGACAGAGTTCTGTTGATGCGGCGTCACATTCTGGTCAGAGATCGCATCAACTTCCGCTACGTCTACAGTCGCCATCAATCCATTTCCTTTATTCAATCGAATCGCACCATTGTTTCGGGCCGAGGTCCACCATCAAGCCCGGTGCTGCCGTCGCTATGATAGCGACACAAATGGAGAGCGAAGGTTCACTGTCGGTTGTCCCATTCGGGCACCACAACAGTTGCCTTCATGACGGATCCTGGTGGATCAACGAACGACATCGACTCCACTCGATTTCCCGCCAGCCCGCTTTGGAAAGCGGGACCATCCGTGCCATGGACCCTTTGAAGAGTAGCACGGATGGCCAGACAGGAGAACGGATGAAGACCGCGCGAATGACGTTGATGGCGGGTGAGAAGTCCCGGATACAGCAGGATCCAGAAAATTGTTGAATTCATCGCTGCCGACACTATGCTGGATTGCTGTGCCGTTCTCCCAATACCTTGGAGTGGCCAAGGTCTTGCTTGTTCAAGAGTCCGTTCTGGCAATGGGCATCAGTGCTGCGGTCCTCTCTTCCCTTGAACGGAGGCTGTTTATGATCCTGTCAAATCACGTTTCCCATAAGTTGTCGTTGCGAGGAATCGTAGCGGTAATCGGCGTGGCTCTAGTGACCTTGTTCGGCTGCTCGCAGGGCCAGTCACTGCCACAGCAGGTGCTTGATACTGAGAAATCGGCTCTGCGCCAGGCGGCCAATGTCCAACCCAAAACTCCGGAGACCAGCGTGACACGGGTCACGATCAGCAACCCTGTGCGGCGCGACTTCATCCCATTTCAGGATTTTATTGGCCGGTTGGTCGCCGTTGAGCCTGGTGATCCGCACGCTGCAACGTTGCCGGAGATGTCTATCGCGGTCCTGTTTGATATGGATGAAAGTTCATTTTTGTCCTACCAGCGAATGCTGAGGTCAGGGCAGGTTAAAGAGCGTGGCGACGTGCTGTCTGTGGGTTTGTCGGACGAAATTGACTTTCCCCGCGCGGGGACATTGGATTACTTTGATAACGAGATCAACACGAAGACTGGCACGATCGGCGGCCACGGCGTCTTGCCGAATCCAGACCAATTCCTTTTGCCGGGCATGTTTGCTCGCGTACGAATGAACTTTGGCCCGCCGCGTTCCGTGCTGGAAGTTCCAGGGGAGGCAGTCAATCTGGAGGACGGCCAATCCTACCTTTGGGTCAGCGATGGCAATATCGTGGACCGGCGGAAAGTGCGAACAGGAGCGCTGGACGGTAAGATGCGAGTCATTGAGGAAGGACTTCGTCAAGAAGACCTGGTCGTGATCGCTGGGGCGAATGGGCTGAAACCAGGCGATCACATCGAGAGTTTGCTAAATCAGCCCCCGAGGAATATCGAGTGATCGAGAACACCTTGGTTCTCTCGCCAATTCAATAGCTCGGAGAATTGGGCTTGTTGCCTGCTTTAATTCATGCGGATGGCTTGCGCAGCAAGAAGACCAGAATGCGGCCGGTCAGCACGCGAGGGTCATTCATGAGTCGGTAGACTGCTTGTTCGGTGTCCCGATCAGCGTGCTTCTGCTTGTGATGACGCGAGGCGAGTTTCAGCCACTGTATCGGAGCTAGTAGTGGCCACAACATCCAGGCCAGTGGTCGATAGCGGCTGACTTCGAACTTCTCCATCTTCAGCCCCGCGCGACGCCACGCATATTCGAGTGTCGGCAAAGGCAGGCAATTGACGTGTGGGTTGTAGAAGTCGCCGGGGCCGGGAACACGCATGACATAGGCGGCGTCCGAATAGAAGCCACTCGTCAGATAGGACAGCCGTGCGGCCAGACAAGACTCGTTGGGAGTCGAGACGACGGCGTATCCGCCCGGCTTTAGAATTCTGCTGATCTCGCGCAATAATGCGTAGCTGTTTTCCAGGTGCTCGATGACTTCGAGTGCGGCGACAACGTCGAACGAGTCGTCTTTGATCGGCAGCGGTTTGTTGAGATCGGCCTGCACGAAGTTGATTGAATCGGCAACGAAGTTTCCTTCATTGAAATCGACTGCGGTCGTCTGAAAGCCAGCATCTCGAGCCCAAACGCTGAGGGCTCCCTGCCCTGCCCCCAAATCGGCGAGCGTTCCACGCGGAAGCTGCGACAACAGGCGATGTGCCCCGGAATGGACGCCCGGCATGGCCATTTCAACGGGCCGCGCCTGTCGAGATGTCGATTCAGAAATCGAAGAACTGGAGGTTCGATTTCGACTCTGCGGTTCGTTGACAATCGCCATGATCTCTCCTGCGCAAGCCAGACCTTCACACAGTTGAATGTCTGAGCTCCGCAGGATGTATCTGGATTCTCGCGTCAAGGTCAAGATCAACTCACCCGGTTGCGCTGCGCACAAACCTCTCTGATATGATCATTTGCGTCTAACGACATCGATATGTGGGTGAGTTGGCGCTGAATGAGCTTTAGAATGACTTCACCAAGTATTGTCTGGTTTCGGCAAGATCTGCGCCTTGAGGACAACCCGGCTTTGCTCGCTGCGACGGCCGCAGGTGGTCCCGTCATTCCTGTTTTCATACGGGCCACAGATGAAGAAGGACCATGGCGCCCCGGAGAAGCCAGTGATTGGTGGCTGCATCAATCACTCGGCATGTTGGACAAGTTGTTGCATAAGCATCATTCAAAACTGATCCTGCGGACCGGCAACAGTCTGAGTGTATTGCTGGAACTCGCAAAAGAGACGAAAGCGGCAGCGGTCTCTGGGATACCCTCGTCGATGCGGATCTCGCGAACAACACGCTTGGGTGGCAGTGGGGCGCCGGCTGCGGTGCTGACGCCGCACCGTATTTTCGGGTCTTCAATCCCGTGTTGCAGTCGGAGAAGTTTGATGCCGCAGGTGACTATCTGCGACAGTGGGTCCCAGAATTGAAAGAGTTGCCCACGAAATGGCTCCATGCTCCTTGGACAGCTCCTGAAGATGTCCTGGCGAAGGCGGGTGTCATACTGGGGAAGTCTTATCCCAATCCGATCGTCGATCACAGTGAAGCCCGCGCGGCAGCGCTTAAAGCGTTCCAGCAGATCAAGCAATCCTGATTTCATTGTCGAAATGACCGTCACAACAGTGATTTCGATTGAGTTGGTTCTCGAAAAACTCGCAAGGCCTTCCTCTGAAAATGACAAGATTCTGGATGCTATCGCCCATTCAGTGTCACAGTTGTTTTTGGAACAGGATTCAATGAGCGATCAGCAACGCGGCGAAGGTAAACTTGAGATCTATCATGCGGGGCCAGTGACCGTGGTCGGATTCGGTGGGCGGCGCGTCGAGACCCGAATTGATTTCGCTCCCTACCGCGACGTGCTCACGAAGTTGGTGAATAAGCATCAATGCAAAGTGCTGGCTGTCGATCTCAGCGGCGTCATGCTGGCACCGGCGGGGTTACTCGGAGTGTTGGTCCCGATTCGTAAACTTGTTGATCGAATCGAACTCCACAACCCATCAGACTCGGCTCGAAGGACGCTCGAAACGATTCAACGGGGATCGCTGTTCGATATCTGTGATTCGATCGCGTGAGTGCTGCAACTGTGCATGCGACTACCGAGTTGCTGCATCCTCTTGTGCAATGATTGCTCGGGCTTTCCAAAGCGATTCTAGAACGGCGTCCACATACTTCTCTTCAGCAAATGGGCTGAGGATATAGCTTTTGAGGGCCACCATCGGTTCGCCGTAATCGGTTTCGCGATAACAGTCGGTCAACGAGATCACGACGCCATTTCCCTTGACCGCTTCCGCTTGAACCAGATGGAAGATCCGGCGATTGTACTCGTTGTGAGCCAGCAGCTTTTCGCGATACTTCGCTTCTTTCAATTCGTGATCCAGGATGCCGAACGTATCGATTCCATCGGGATAGACGCGGAACAGAGTGACAGGTCCAAAGTTACCGCGATTGCAGACGGTCGTCGCGGCATGACCTTCAAGATGCTCGCGTAATTCTTCGGCCATCGCCACGATATGTCCCAACAGAGACCTCAATCCGTCTTTGCCGAACAAACGCAAATTCGCCAGCGCGGCGAGAGGGCCACTGCCGCTGCGCGACGTTTCCAGCGTGTAGCGGCCTGGATGATAGTGGCCGTCGTGGAACAGGTACGGCGTATCGGACTGCTGCCTCGAAATCATTTCCAGATCCGTCGCGTCCTTCACCAGAAACAGTGTGGAGACGTAGGGACAGAAGCCGGTCTTGTGAAAATCGATTCCGAGAGAATCTGCGAGTGGAAGCTTCTGGATTCGCCGCTTGGCACCTGCGAGCGCGCGAACGGTTCGGTGACGGAAATCGAGCGGATTCTTTTGGAAATCGTAGTCGTTGAAGACGGCCCACGCCCAGCCAATCACGGCGTCGGCATGGATGTGTGGCGTGTAGTCCAGTTTGAATTCATCGACCAGTCGATCGCGGATCTCGTGAATCGATGCCAGATCGTCAAGCCCGAAGTGATCGGTCGTTCCCATCGTCGCCACAATCGCGGCAATCTTGGCACCACTTTTCAACACGTCGCGCGCCATCGTTTCCAGCAAGCACGTCTGCATTTCGTTTTCGGCAGAACACGGCACCTGAATCACATTGTCCTGTCCGAAGCCCAACCAGTTGGCTACGGTCAGGCACGCATAGTGAGCTCGCTCCGAGCAGAGGATCACGGCTCGTTCTCGCAAGCCGCTTCGGCCACTACCCGGACAAGCCTTTTCTAGTCCCAGTTTGACGCCATACAGCACGGTTGCTGTTCCACCAAAGGTGAATAGGCCGGCGGACTTTGCGGGATCGTAGCCAATCAGTGCCGCCGTCATCGATGAAACTTCGACTTCGGCAACAGCCACCTGCTTCGATGACTCTTCGCTGACGAGATTCGGATTATAGATCGACGGGAGCAAACCACCGATCACGCTTGCGATTGTGGGCGGCGGCACCACATTAATCTGAGCACGCGGATGACCCCAGATGAATAGTCCCGACAACTGTTGGACTAGCATCTGCGTCACTTGCTCAAGCGACTGAGGCTCCTTTTCAACCGTTGCCAACTTTGCAGAATCGTAATCGAGGGTCACCGGTTGCCCGAGCAGCGGCGAGGCCGATTTCATCGAATCGAGTTGATCGAGCGCTCGCATGAACGCAATTACAAAATACGCATCGTGGACCCGATCTGAAACGGGCTGGGGAAACGCCTGTCGCAACGAGGCGACAAGTTCAAGATAAGGTGACGACATTAATCAATCCCGAGAGGTCACATCGGCGAGGTCTAATGGTAATTGTAGTTGTTCGCCAAGTGTACACCGTCTGTGTGTTCTCGTCTTGTCGACAGGATGCGGTCTCGGGGAATGCATTGCGATTGCAACTCTCTGGTTGATGGCTACGATCTTGAACGAGCATTCATTGCGGGCTTGAACTTTCAGGAGGTGACTTCATGTGGCGATCGTTGGTGTTCGGAAGTGTGATGTTGGTTGCGGCAGCATCTGCGCAGGCCGCTGTTCAGACGAAGCAGATCAACTACAAAGTGGGCGATCTGGAATGCCGTGGCGTCTTGTTCTGGGATGATGCCGTCGAAGGGGCCAGGCCCGGAGTATTGGTCGTTCACGAGTGGTGGGGGCTGGACGCTTATGCGAAGCATCGTGCCGAGATGCTTGCCAAGCTGGGCTATGTCGCGTTTGCCGCCGATATGTACGGCGAAGGGAAGTCGACGACTCATCCGATGGATGCGAAAGAAATGGCCGGCAACGTTCGCAAGAATGTCGATGAATGGCGCAAACGCGGCATGGCTGCTCTGGACGTGCTCAAATCGCAACCTCAATGCGATAAATCCAAGCTGGCCGCGATCGGCTATTGCTTCGGCGGCTCAACTTGCCAACTGCTGGCGTTTTCTGGAGCTGACCTGAAGGCGATTGCCAGTTTCCACGGCGGCCTGGTACAGCCAACACCGGAGCAGGCCAAGGCCTCCAAGGCCGAACTCCTGATCTGCAACGGTGCTGACGATAAGTTCATCCCCGAGGCATCGATCAAATCGTTTAAGGAATCGCTCGACAAGAGTGGCACGAAATATGAGTTCGTCAATTACCCCGGTGCCGTTCATAGCTTCACTGTCCCCGAGGCCGACAGTCACGGCATCGACGGGATGAAGTACAACAAAGAAGCTGACGAAAAGAGTTGGGATGCGATGAAGAAACTGTTCAAGGAAAAGTTGGGTAAGTAGCGTCGGCATCTGAGTCGGCAAAAGAAGTCAGGAGTGATCCTCCTGACTTCGCCGAAGTGATATTGTCGTGCAGAGACGAGGATTCAAATGCGGATCGGCATTCTCTCCGACACTCACGACAAGCTTGAGCGAACACGAGTTGCCGTTCAGATACTGTGTGATGGCGGTGCCGAGGTACTCTTCCATTGCGGGGATCTCGCCACTCCGCCGATCGTGGAAGCTTGCTCCTGCCGTCCGTGCTATTTCACTTTCGGCAATCATGATGCTGACGACGTTCCTGCATTGCAGAAGGCCGCCGCTGATTTTGGCGTCACCTGTCTAGGCTGGGGTGATATCGTTGAAATGAGCGGCAAGCGTCTGGGGTTGGTTCATGGCCATCTGACGACAGACCTGCGGCGTGTCATCGCTTTACAGCCTGACTATCTCTTCAGCGGACACTCACACGAACGCAATGATGCGCAGGTTGGCGCCATCCGACGGATCAATCCTGGCGCACTTCATCGCGCCGGTGAATTCTCTGTTGCCATCGTCGATCTTGAAGCAGACTCGGTGCAGTTCTTGAGCGTGCCGCGATAGTTCGCTGTTTCAATCACACCTTCGACTGAAGATCGAATCTCTGATGAACAGGTCTGAAGCCGATTGATCTCAAACGGACCTCCAGCCAATGGTGTTGGGGGTTGCGAGATCATCCTGCCGCTTCGTCCAGCACATCCGACGAAACGTAGATTGGCAAGTGTGGGGAATAGTGAACAGCCATCGCGACTGCATCGCTGGAACGAGCATCGATTTCGATCAACTCACCATCTTTGCTGACGCGGAGTGACGCAAAATAGGTGTGGTCTTCCAGCGTGTGAATGACGACATCCTGCAACTCGCCCCCGAGAGCTTCGATGCTCGACCGGATCAGATCATGAGTGAGAGGTCGCGGAGGGATTTCACCTTTCACGCGGCGATCAATTGTCGTGGCTTCAAATAAACCAATCACAATGGGAAATAGTCGCTCGCCTTCCACTTCACGCAGGAAGATCACGTATTGCTCGTTGATTTCACTGATGATGATCCGGGCCAATTCCATCTGAACGAGCACGTTGAAAACTCCCGCGTTGTTTGAGGTTTGTTGCTCGGAAGTATAACAGTCGACAGAAGTTTGGAAATCCCGTGAGGGATAGTGGTTGCCGCAGCCTTTGCCGTGTCACCTGCTACTTCAGGGCCCCAAAGGCGGCGAAGCAACTATGTTTGTGCAACACATCAACCTGCTGGAATCCCACTTCACGAAGCAGGTCGAGTTGAAACACTAACGGTTTCGGCGTGTCTTCCTTTTCCACATAGGCGAAGACGTGATCGCGATAGGCATCGTCCTTGAAGTTCGACAGGTAGTCACCATACATCTTCCACTGCAGACGTTGAACTTCAGGGACGCTGTGTTCGACGAGATCAAAGATCCAGATCGATCCCCCCGGGCGGAGTGCTTCATAGAAACGGCGGAAGATTGATCGCCATTCGTTGTCTGTACGTAGATGATGCAGCACGGCCGCCGCGACGATGATGTCGGCCGATTGGGGAGCGAGTGATATCTCGCGAATATCCGACTGCACCGTCTTCACCGACCCACTGGTGGCAGCGCCCACGCGAGCGGCCGCACGGTCGAGCATGTTCTGGCTCAAGTCGATCAGCGTGACGTTCAAGTTGGGAACTGACTGCAGCACCTTCAGCGAGTAGTTCCCTGCCCCGCAGCCGACATCAATCAGATCCGTCGCACGCGGCGTCACGACAGCGGCCGTTTCAGCGACCATCGCCATTGCAAGCGGTGCGTCGATCGTCGCCGATTGGCCGGTCTCGAGATTGGAAAAGCGCTCGACATCCGCATCGAACCGCTGTCGGATTTCTTCGACGGTGGATTTCATGAAAGACTTTAGCTAAAGAAGGCGCGTCGCATCCCGAGCGCTGTGTAGGACTCGTTGAATCCAAACGGAATCATCGAAGACCCGATAAAATACGACGTATTTCCCGACGACTCGGAATCGTAATCCCGGATAACGCTCGCTGAATGCTGGACCTGCAAACGGTTGAGCGACGAGCATCAGGCAGGACGTTTCGATTTTCGCCAGGAGTCGCTCCGCAGCCGCAGTATTGTGAGCCGCGATAGCATCAAAGATATTGGCGAGGTCAATCTTCGCGATAGACGACACGATCAGACGCCGATTCATGCCGCTGGTTCCGAGCGTGCTGTTCTGCCCCGCTTAATTTCCGTGAAGAATTCGCGAACCTCATCTTCTGTCTCCAAGCTGACACATTCGCCTCTTTCGATCTGCTGCCGACCAATGTCGATCTCAGCAAACAATTCCACCTGACGTTTGTCTCGCAGTAATGTCAGGGCTTCGACAATCAAGTCGTCAACCGATTCGTAGTTCCCCAGCAATAGCTGCTGACCGACGAACTGTTGCAGATCTTGTGGCACATTCATGGTTTGATCTCCAGTGACAGTCATTCATGATAGGAATGAGACCGGTCAATGTCATCCACCGAGTTGCGTGATAATCTCTTCGATACTGGCCAATTGCTTCTGCAGTCCAGTCAGCGTGTCTCGAACTTCCGCCACGACTTCGGGGGGAGCGCGATCGACGAAGCTTTGGTTGGTCAGCTTCTTTTCATGCCCCGCGATGAAGCCGCGTACCTTCTCCACCTCTTTTTGCTGTCGAGCGAGTTCGGCCTGCAGATCGACGAGTCCTTCCAACGGCAGATATCCGTCGGCGTCACCCAGCGAAAAGCTGGCGCTGACTGTCTCAGGGCGAGTGACTTCTGGTCCCGCTGCCGACAGAGTCGACTTGGCAAGCATCTCGAATTGGACTCGCACCGCATTCAAATCCGCGGCAACCTCGGCCGAGCATTTCACGGAAACAGGTACCGTCACAGCCGGACTGATGTTGTAGGCCCCGCGCACGTTGCGCACGGCGACGATCAACTCCTGCAAACGCTGGAACCGGGCTTCCAAGGCCGCATCTCGCCACTTGTCCAGTTTCGTGGGCCAGAGGGCTACAATGACTGCGTCTTCCGCTGCTATCGGGTTTGGCAATCCCCGCGAAGGAGCAATCTCTTTCAGTCGCTGCCAAAGTTCTTCGGTGATGAAAGGGGTGAATGGATGCAATAGTCTCAAAATGGTGTCGAGCACTGTCACAAGGACGCGCTGAGCCGCCGGCTTCTGCGTTTCATCGCGCAGCCGCGGCTTGACCATTTCCAGGTACCAGTCACAGAACTCGTTCCAGACGAAGTCGCGCAGAGACCTTGTGGCCGCGTCAAACTTATAAATGTTCAAGCACGACCAAACTTCGTCCCTCACCGTTGCCAGACGCGACAGTATCCAGCGGTCCTCGATCGCCAACTCCGCGTCGGCCACCGGTGCGGGCGTGTAGCCTTCCAGATTGAGCATCGCGAAACGAGCGGCATTCCACAGCTTGTTGCTGAAGTTGCGACCGTATTCGAATCGCTCGATCACGATCCTCGCAACGGGCTCACCTTCGTCAGGTGTGTAATTGGGAGTCGCGTACTGAGATTCTTTCTTACACTTCGGACACTTGATCTTCGGTTTGCCTGGCTTGAACTTCAGATGATGTTGTTCCTGAGGAATAATCGCCTGGCAATGCGGACATTCGTAGCCGACAGGCAGGCGCACGTCTTGCGTTTCACCTGCAAACGAAGCGATCGTGAACCGCATCCCGTCGCAGCCGTATTTTGCGATCAACTCATTCGGATCGACGCCATTCCCTTTGCTCTTGGACATCCCCTGACCGAAGCCGTCTTGGATCTTCGGATGGATGCAGACATGCTTGAATGGCACGTCGCCCATGTTGTACAGGCCCGTCAACACCATCCGCGCGACCCACAGAGTGATGATGTCGCGTGACGTCACCAGCACACTGCCGGGGTAGAAGTAATTCAGAACTTCGTTGGTTGAAGTGGTTGAGGGCTGAGTACTAAAGGCTGAGGAGGAACTGCTTCCGTTCGCCGACGCCAATGGTGGATTGTGATCGCGATCAGGCCATCCCAATGTCGCATGCGGCCAGAGCGCGGAACTGAACCAGGTATCGAGGACGTCTTCGTCTTGACGCAGACCGCGCTTATTCAGCTTATCTTCGATGGAAGATTCATCAGGTTGCACACAAACGAGAGCGTAGAGTTTAGCTGTGCTTCTCGAAAAATGTGATTGCAGTGAGATTGCGTTACCAAATTCTGACACCAGCGACGTCACGGTGGCAGGAAAAGAATCGCGACCTAATTCGGCTAATTTTTGCCGAAGTTCTGGTACTCGGTTCTGCGAGTCTCCAACTGACTCAAGCTGGTTAATCAGCTTCTCCATGCTGGCGAACTCATTTAAAAAATGTGCGCGAGATTCCTCGTCCAGCGGAATCTCAATTGTCCACACAGGAATCCTGTGTCCCCACCAGAGTTGCCGGCTGATACACCAGTCTCGCTTTTCACCGAGCCAGCTTAGATACGATTGCTTGTAGCGTTCGGGATAAAAGGTCACTCGGCCGTCATTCGCCGCGTCGATGGCAGCTTGGGCGAGCGTGTCCATTTTCACGAACCACTGCTCGGACAGATACGGTTCCACCGGTGTCTTCGAGCGATCGCTGTGCTTGAGTGGGATCTTGCGATCTTCCACCTTTTCAAAGTGGCCGAGCTTTTCCATCTCGGCGATGACGGCATCACGCGCCACGAGGCGATCCTGTCCCTGCCACGGACCGCCATTTTCGTTCAGCGTCCCATTTGGGTTCAAAATATTGATCGGCTCGCCCATCTTCTCTTTGTTGCGAGTCCAACAAGCGTAGTCGTTCGGATCGTGTGCGGGCGTCACTTTCACGCAACCCGTGCCGAGTGTCTTATCTGCCAGCAGCGCATCGGCCACGATCGGGATTGTGCGGCCGTTCACGGGGATGCGAACATGCTTGCCGATCAGATGCGTGTAACGCTCGTCGGTCGGATGCACGCACACCGCCGTATCGCCGAGCATCGTTTCGGGGCGAGTCGTGCTGAATGAGATCCGTTCGCCGGTTGGCTCTCCTGCCTCATTCACCACGGGGTAGTTGAAAGTCCAGAAGTGACCGTCGATCTCTTCTTCATAGACTTCGTCATCGGCGACGGCGGTCTGCAGGAACGTGTCCCAGTTGACCAGCCGCTTGCCGCGGAAAATCAGGCCGTCTTTAAACATCTTGAAGAACGTCTGTCGCACGGCGCGCGAGCAGACTTCATCGAGCGTGAAACGCACGCGTCGCCAGTCGCAACTGGCGCCGAGGCTCTTCAATTGGCTGAGGATTCGTTTTTCATAGGCGTCCTTCCAGTCCCAGATCCGCTTGATTAAGGCTTCGCGACCCACATCGTGGCGAGTCAGCCCTTCTTGCTCGAGCATCCGCTTTTCGACCATCGACTGCGTCGCGATCCCCGCGTGGTCGGTGCCGGGCATCCAGAGCGCCTCATAACCCTGCATCCGTCGCCAGCGAGTGAGCAGATCCTGCAGCGTGCCGTTCAGCGCATGACCCATGTGCAAGGCACCGGTCACGTTTGGCAGCGGGATCATGATGACATGCGGCGGCTTGGCAGGATTGGGGTCGGCATTGAAATAGCCGTGAGATTCCCAGTAGGGAAACCATTTGGCTTCAGCAGCGGCGGGTTCGTATTGCTTCGGGATTTCGGTGGTCATTGAAATGTATTCATCCAACATCGCTAAGGGAAAAGCGGGTCGCTTCAGGGCCGCGAATCATCACTGACGGATCAGGAAATCCGAAACACACTAGGTATTGGCGGCCTCAGCGTCTTTATACAATTTGTATTCCACGCTATCGACCAAGGCCAGCCAACTCGCTTCGATAACGTTTTCGCTGACGCCGACAGTACTCCACACATCCATGTGATCGCGGCTTTCGATCACGACGCGGACTCGCGCGGCAGTCCCTTCGGCCGAGTTGATCACGCGAACCTTATAATCGACAAGCTGCATCTCGCTCAGGTTCGGATACGCCGATGACAATGCTTTACGAAGAGCATTGTCTAATGCATTCACGGGACCGTCGCCTTCGGCCACGACGTGCTCGGATTGGTCATTCACCTTCAACTTAATGGTAGCTTCGGTGACTGTCCCCTGCCCTGCCGTGGTTTCGACGTTCACGCGATACTGGAGTCGTTCGAACTTGGGCGTATATGCGCCGGCCTCCTTACGGACCAGCAGATCGAACGACGCCTCTGCCGCTTCGAATTGGTAGCCTTCATTCTCCAGGTCCTGGACTCGTTCCAGGATCTTGGACATCAAGGCGTTGTCGTCATTGATCTGATACTTCGTCGTTTTCGCGATGATGTTCGAGCGGCCCGAAAGCTCGCTGACCAGGATCCGTCGCTGGTTGCCAACGGATTCCGGTGGGATATGTTCGTAGCTGGTCGACAATCGATTGACCGCGTGCACGTGCATTCCGCCCTTGTGAGCGAACGCGCTGGCTCCAACGAAGGCCTGCCCATTGCGAAAGTTCATGTTCGCAATTTCGTAGACGTAGCGAGAGAGCTCGGTCAGGTGTCCTATGCCACCGGGCTTCAGCACCTCATAGCCTTTCTTAAGGGCCAGATTCCCGATGACACTGATCAGGTCCGCGTTACCGCATCGCTCGCCGATACCGTTGATCGTTCCCTGGACCTGGATCGCGCCGTGATCCACGGCCATTAATGAGTTGGCCACGGCCAACTCACCGTCGTTATGAACGTGGATGCCGACAGGGACTTTCAATTCGCGGCGCACAGCGTCGACGGCAGCAGCGATGTCTTCGGGGAGACGACCACCATTGGTGTCACAGAGCACAATGGTGCTGGCTCCCGCGTTCTGAGCCGCAAGAACTGTCTTCAGTGCAAACTCGGGATTGGCACGGAAGCCGTCGAAGAAGTGTTCTGCGTCATAAAAGACTTCGCGACCTTCGGCTCGCAGAAAGCCCACCGAATCGCGGATCATGGCCAGGTTTTCTTCTTCGCTGATATGCAGCACCTCGAAGACATGCAGATCCCAGGTCTTACCCACGATCGTGACAATCGGTGTTTTGGCATCGCGCAAGGCACACATACCGATGTCATCTTCGGGAGCGCAGCCCTTTCGACGAGTCATCCCGAAGGAGCAGATTTTCGCGTGCTTGAGCGGCAGGTCGAGCACTTTCGCAAAATATTCCGCATCTTTGGGGTTCGATAGTGGATAGCCTCCCTCGACGAAGTCCACACCCAGATCGTCCAGTTTCTGCGTAATGAGCAACTTGTCCTGCAGTGAGAAGTTAACCCCCTCACCCTGGCTGCCATCGCGAAGGGTCGTATCGTAGATCTGGATGCGGGACATGTTCGAACTTTCAATCATTCGCAGGTCAAAAAAGAAGCCCTCAGGTGCGGCCTGAGGGCTTGTGTCGATTCGTAATTTCGCCACCCCGGCCGCTAGCAAACTCCGGTAATAATCACGATCTCAATCCGAATGCTCGTGGCATCGGCTGATTGGAAGGCGAAGGTGGTGAATGAAGGCATCTGTTTCAGTCAAACTTACATCAGGGGCGACACCCCGGAACTTCAATCTTCGTCAGATGGTAGGCCACCTCAGAACGAGAGTCAAACCGGATGTGCGGACTGCACGGAAGAATTTGAATATTCAAACCCTCTCTGAGGCATCACGAGACCCCAGCCAACTCCGTCGCTCGGGCAACTCGTCCAATTCCCAGAATGTAGGCGGCCGTGCGGAGAGGAACTTGTTTTTCGTTCGCGATTTGCCAGACGGCATCGAAAGCGGATGACATTCGGGTCTCCAGCCGATTGCGGATTTCCTCCAGAGGCCAATGAACGACGGAGCGGTTCTGGACCCATTCGAAATAGCTCACTGACACACCGCCTGCGTTCGCGAGGATATCTGGTACGACTGTGATTCCCTTCTTGAGGAAGATCTCATCGGCTTCTGGAGTGGTAGGATCGTTCGCCGCCTCGACAACGTATTTGGCTTGAACCGTGGGGGCAGTTTCGGCAGTCAGTTGCCCCCCCAGGGCCGCAGGGATCAGCACATCGACCGGAGCGGAAAACAGTTCCTCGTTTGAGAGTGGTTTGCCTCCGGGAAATCCGGCGACGCCGTCGTGTTCTTTGACATAGGGCATGAGTGCCGGAATATCGAGACCCGCCGGATTCTGGACGCCACCTTGCTGATCGGTAATCGCGACGACTCGAGCACCGCGTTCAAACAGTAGATTCGCGCAATGGCTGCCGACATTACCGAAGCCTTGTAGTGCGACTGTCTTGCCTGCCAGTTTCTGACCGAGGCGATGGAACATCCGCTCGGTGACGATCACGACTCCACGGCCGGTCGCTTCTTCGCGGCCTTCGCAGCCATGCAGTTCCAAGGGCTTGCCCGTGACGCAGGCAGGCTGAAAGCCGTGATGCTTCTGGTACTGGTTCATGAACCAGGCCATCACCTGCGCGTTGGTTCCCATGTCGGGTGCTGGAATATCAGTATCGGGGCCGACCATGTCGTGGATCTGATCGACGAACTTACGAGTCAGCCGCTCCAGTTCGGCCCTGCTGAGAGTGCGAGGATCAATCGCGATTCCTCCTTTGGCTCCCCCATAAGGAAGATCGACAACTGCGGTTTTCCAGGTCATCAATTGAGCCAGCGTGCGGACTTCGGCGTCGTCAACTTGCGGGTGATAGCGCAGGCCCCCTTTCATCGGTCCGCGAGCACTATCATGCTGGACTCGATAACCCACGAACGTTTCGATCTCGCCGTTGTCGAGGCGAATCGCCACCTGAACTTTAACGTCACGTTCGGGGGTCAGCAGCAGCGTCCGCATCCGGGCGGAAAGGCCAAGGTGATCTGCCGCCTTGTGAAAGAATAGTTCAGATTTTGAAGCCGCTTCACTCATGATGTTCTCCGCAGTACGTCGCAGGTGGTAGATCAATTCAGCGATGAATGGTCGACAAAAAGCTAGCGAATACCGCTCGCCCATCGAACCGAGTCTCGCGATTCCGGCTCTTGCCCCAGTTGTTGATTCTCACGTTCAAAATATCGACTATTCCATGGTCCGGGAATTCGCTCAACCAAAAACGTCGCCAAGTACTCAGCAACTCGGTGATGACCAGATAGAGACCAGCGAGGGGCATATCTCAAGTAATTCGCTTCGGGTCGGTCAGCTTCCGTGAGTGCCGGCGATAAGTCTAAATAGGGCAAATTAGCGTTGGCAGCGAACGCGCTCAGAGCATCAAAGGGAGCTCGATTGGGATAAACGGCGTCCGGTGAAACCCCGCATTTCAAACGGACTCCCGCTGCGTTCGTGCATTTTGTGGAAACTTGCCATGGTTTCGGAGATGTCACCACCATCAACTGGAAGTTGGCCCCGTGCGCCAGTCGAGCCACGTCCGTGATCGGTCGAAACGACTGACCCAGCGTGACATCGTTCTGAAGTTGTTCCTTGCGCAACCAAGCGTACGCGTTCGTTCCCATATCGCGGCTGGTTGCGGCCTGCTTGCTGATCTGTTGCTTCCATTGCTCGCCCGCCGCGACCAGTCCCCAATCGACCAGACGAAACTGCTGCCGCAAGTGATCCAACGGATGCGGCTTTCGATTCACTGGTTGAAGACTGACGTGTGCACATGAAACCGGCGTCCCCTGTGCATCGCTTCGCGTCCGTCGACGTAGCTGTCTGTCATCCATCACATCGGACCAGTCATAGTGCAGAATGACGAGATCCGGCTGAATGGCGAGCAACTTCTGCTTCAGCAACAAAAATTCTGTGAGCGGACATGCTCCAGGAATACCGGCGTTGATCACTTCGACGTTTAGCCGAGTCCTCTGGTGCAACAGGTTCCCCACTTGGCGGATGAAGTGATCGTCTTCTGATGTCTCCGGTGCAAAGATCGTTTCATCACCTAGCACTACGATGCGATAAGTCTGAGGCGGCTTTGGAATGGCGACTTCGGCACCTCGCAGCCCCAGGCTGTTCGTCCGAACTTCGATCTTACTTTTCGAGTCGCGGCACTTCACTTCGGCGACCGCATGCGGCTTCAATTCGAAATTAGTTTGCCAAGACGGGACCGTTAGCTGCGTGGGGTCAATGAGGCATTCGGACTGCGTCGTCTCACTGATCGACTTGCCGTGAGTGACCTCATATATGCGCACACCGACTTCGGCTCCGCACAACGATAGTCCCAAGAGGACCACGGCGAATGTGATATGACGAATGCGTCTGAGGTTGGCCCGGATCATACCGTGCCTTGAAGGGCTACCAGAACTTGGACTTACGCCAAACGAAAGCGCGGCGGGATGTTAGTTCGGCACTGAATGCCGGACAAGAGGGGTTTTGCGAACTGTAAGGAATGGAAGTTACGGTCGAAGCACCGTTTCTGTGCTTATTTCGGGCGAACGCAGCTTATAAACTCATCAATGACGGCAATTGCGAACGGACTTTCCCGGCGTCAGATGGAGTTGTCGTCATCGCGGTAGACGAATCCATTGGCGGTAGTGATAGAGAAATCTTGATGAGTTATCGGCTGGTCGTCCGCGCCGTTGGAGTCACTGGCGCTGGGCCGAACCGAAGATTGTTGACGAATTCCCGTTCGCGATTCGCCAGTGTTTCGACGAGCGCTGTATCGACCGTGACCGAGAGTGACGCCTGGCGGCCCGTGTGATCGGCGATCAGGTAGAAGATCCAGGTTAACTGCCGCTCCCCTTCGGCGCCTGTGGCCGAAATACGATAAATGAACCGACGATCTGCTGTGGAGATCACTTCGCCAGTTCCCATCGACTTGATTCGCTCACCCATCGCAGTCTGGATGTCTCGTACGAACACGGCTTCCGCCAGATGTTCGCCCGGT
The DNA here is from genome assembly GCA_028291515.1 of Schlesneria sp. Classification (GTDB taxonomy): domain Bacteria; phylum Planctomycetota; class Planctomycetia; order Planctomycetales; family Planctomycetaceae; genus Schlesneria. Next base: position 17,418 of record JAQGHU010000093.1, on the reverse strand, counting down.
TTTGCCGGATTCAGCGGTGCCAAATCGCATTGGGCGACGAAATTGCCTTCATCAATCAATCGGAAGATGGCCGCTCTGTCGTGGATCTTCCAGAGATGCCAGTAGCGCGGGTAGTCGAAACCAATATTCCAAGGTGATTCGAACCGTAGAAAGCGTACCGACGGTTTCGGCTCGTTGGCAGCCAGGTCGATATTCTTCTTCTCCGACAACCGGCCGGGAAGTTGAGCCGGCTTGCGAAGCAAGCGGACCCGCGCGGTGAACTCGAACGCGGGTACGACTGGGCCGAGCCCTCGCTTTTCCACTTGCGTGAAATCGCATTGCGAAATGCATTTTTGAGTCAAATCATATTCGAAGAATCCGTTCACGGTGATCTCGCTGACGGCGGACAATGCCGCTCCTTCAAGTTTGCCGTCGAGCTTGATCTTGGCGATCTGCTTTTCCACGGAGATCAGTGTGCAAGCGAGTTCGCCCTTCACAACCGCATCCATCGCGGTCAGCATCTGAAATGCCCAAGTGGGGACAAGCCACTTATCACCGATTTCAACCTCTTTCGTCGGCAGGAGAGCCATCAACGCCAGACTATCGGCTGGTGAGCGAAGCAGATCGAGTTCGTTCGAGGTTAATGCGCCACCGAGGCTATAGAGTTCCACGCCATCGGGGCGACCTTGAGCGACCATTAACTTCAGTGAGTCGGCTAACTGCACACTCGACTTCTGACCACCGGCATCGATTTCGGTGAGCGTTTGCTCGTAGTCGCGAACAGAGCGGAACGATTCGGCGTCGGTTCCCGGTCCCAAAAGCCGACGCTCCCGATACGATAGCGCGGCCGAGGCGACGAGTGCCAGTGGCTGATCTTTCGGCGATGGCTGCGTCTTTCCATTGATATCGATGCGAGTCCCCACGCCGAATACCCGCGTGTCGTCGACGGGCTCTTCAAAACGATATTTGTCGCCGGCTTGCGCCGTCGTCGTGAGGCAAATCAAGGCAACGCAAAGACAGGCACTTCGAGATTGGTGCATTCATCAGGTCCTTCTTCTGGCGTTCCTGCGACGCTCCGCGTCACAGAGTGCGAATCTCTATTTCATGCTACGTGTCAGTCGACTGCCGCACGATTTTGGCTTCCAATCGGCTGGCAAACTGGCCTCGTTCGTGCATGGCTAGCGCCGATGCGACCAAGCCGTCTAGATCGAGGCCAAGCTCAGTGAGTAACTCATCTCGTTCACCATGTTCGATGAAACGATCTGGAATGCCCAGACACTTCAAGTTATTGGTGCTGACACCCCCGGCATTGGCGGCTTCCAGCACTGCGGAGCCGAATCCGCCGCACACGGTGTTTTCTTCGACTGTGATCACGAAGCCCGACTCTTCCAAGGCGCGGAAGATCGTTGTCTGATCAAGAGGTTTTGCGAAGCGAGCGTTGATCACGCCGACATCCAATCCTTCTTGACGAAGGCGATCCGCCGCTCGCACGCAGAGTGGGAACAGTGCTCCAAAAGCGACGAACATACCGTCTTCACCCCAACGCAGGACTTCGGCTTTGCCCAGTTCAACTGGGGATTCGGGACGTTCGACGTTTTCGGTGTTGGCTTTGGGGTAACGAATGGATACGGGGCCAGAATGCGACAGAGCAAAGTCCAGCATTGGCGCGACATCGAATTCATCGCCCGGTGCCATCACCGTCATGTTCGGGAAGATCCGCATATAGCTGTTATCGAAGACCCCGTGATGCGTGGGACCATCCGGGCCTGCCAAGCCACCGCGATCGAGACAGAACGTGACCGGCAGATTCTGGAGCGCGACTTCCTGAAAAATGTGGTCGAAGCTGCGCTGCAGGAATGTGCTGTAGATATTGACGATGGGACGCATACCCGACTTGGCCATCCCGCCAGCAAACGCGACCGTGTGTGCTTCGCAGATGCCCGTATCGAAAAAGCGATCAGGAAAGTCCTGTCGAATCCGACTGAGTTTATTCCCTTCACACATGGCTGCGGTTAGCACGCAGACCTTGGGATCGCGCTGCATCGAATCGTAAATCGCGTCGCTCATCGAATTCGTATAGGCTCGCGAAGACGACTTCTTGACCGATCGGATCTCGTGGCGTGAGCTTCGTTCGAACGGCGGAGGGGCATGGAACAGAACGGGATCCTGACAGGCGGGGTCGAATCCATGTCCCTTCTGCGTGAAGACGTGCAGCAGCACAGGACCGCTGACTTCCTTGACCATCTCGAGATAGCCGCGCAAAGCGACGAGGTCGTGACCATCGACGGGGCCGATGTAGCGGAAGCCCATTTCTTCGAACAACATCCCGCCGTGCAGGAACCCCTTGATCGCGTCCTTGATCTGTCCGAGCGCCTGACGAGAAGGCTGGCCGACCAGTGGCAACTTGTTCAGCAACCAATTCACGTCGCGCTTCAGACCATTGTAGAACGGAGCCACGCGAGCTTTGTCCAGGCACTTGCCCAAGCCGCCGACGCGAGGACAAATCCCCATCTCGTTGTCGTTCAAGATGACCAGCAGATCCTTCTTCAATTCGGCCGCATTGTTCATCGCCTCGAACACGACACCCGAAGGCAGAGCCCCATCACCGATGACGGCGACCGACTTGCGGCCAGACTGACCAAGCAGGTCGTCGCCCGCCTTCATTCCCAGCACGGTCGAAACACTCGCGCCCGCGTGGCCGGTCATAAACAGGTCATAGTCGCTCTCGTTCGGATTGGGGAACCCCATCAATCCGCCGCGAGTCCGAATGGAACCAAACTTGTCAAATCGTCCGGTGATCAACTTGTGAGGGTAGATCTGATGTCCGGTATCCCAGATCAGGCGATCTTTCGAAAAGTCGAAGACCAAATGCAGAGCCAGGCAAAGTTCGACCACGCCCAGGTTGCTGGCAAAGTGTGCTGACCGCTCTTGCACAAGATTGCACAGCGCCTCGCGAATCTCGTCGGACAACTGCACGAGCTGTGAATCATTTAATCGACGCAAGTCGAGTGGCGATTCGATGCGTGGCAGAAGTTCAAAATCCTTCATGGCAATGCTTTCCGGAAAATTCGGTCGATCTGATACACAATTTCCGAATCAATGTTCTGTCGTCTTAACTCAGTGATCGCGTTGGGTCACAAATCGAGCCAATGCCGCAAGTTTGTCGCCTTTTGGCCCCAGTGGTTGCAGTAATTGGCAGGCTTCGTCGATCAACGCGTCGGCTTTTTGTCGGCTCGCGTCTGTTCCCAGCAATCCTGGGTAAGTCATCTTTCCGCGAGCGGCATCTTTGGAAACACCCTTCCCAATTTTTGCCGCATCGCCTGTCACGTCTAATAAGTCATCCGCAATCTGGAAGGCTAAACCAACACATTTTCCGAACTGCGACAGGCTCGCGACTAATTTCGGGTCTGCCTGAGCAACCCGCGCTCCCAAGGTGACGGCACTTGTCAGCAATCGGCCCGTCTTGCGCCGATGAATCGCTTCCAAGTGCTTCAGTTCGGTCGCGGTGTCCGATTTTACTGCTCGTTGAGCAGCCGATTCCTCGGCTTCGATGTCGGCAACTTGCCCCGCCACCATCCCGCACCAACCCGAAGCACTGGCCAAGTCGGCACAGCAGGCAGCAGCCACAGCGGCAGGTTGAGTGTGTTCGGCGATGACTTCGAAGGCCAACGTCAGCAGCGCGTCTCCAGCGAGAATCGCCATCGCTTCGCCAAACACTTTGTGATTCGTGGGTCGACCGCGGCGAAAATCGTCATCGTCCATGGCGGGCAGATCGTCATGGATCAATGAGTAGGTATGTACCATTTCGATCGCGCAGGCTGCAGGAAGAGCCGCTTCAACACTTCCGCCACAGGCTTCCGCTGTCAGCAGGACCATTAAAGGTCGTAGTCGCTTGCCGCCGGCGAGCAGGCTATGAGCCATCGATTCGCGAAGTCGCGGCGGGCAGTCGGCTGCTGAGGTGAATGCAGTCGGAGCGATGTATTCCGCCAGCCGTTGGTTGACTCGCTCGCGCAGTCCACCAAGATCGGATTCGAGGATGTTCCCCGGAATTGACATGCCAGCTTCCGCGTCCTTGCGTGAATTCGTCGTTCCTCGACTCCGCGAAACATCACGCGGCTGGAACGTTGCTTCCAATGGCGTCACATGTTACCGCTGCTGATCCCCGGCGCAAAGGGGAAGCCACCTGGTTTGGCAGTTCTTGGCTTGACTCCTCGGCAAAGTTTATCCCAGTTGACCAGACCCCAGTAATACCCCGATTCGACAGGCCGTCAGAAAATTGGGGACGTTCAGCCATTCTCGTGCCGTGTGAATATCGTTTTGGCCGCACCCAAGTGTCACTGTGGGTAGGCCGTGGGCGAACATCCAGTTGGCATCCAAGCCGCCGTTTCCGACATAGAGTTGGGGAGAGAGCCCAACTGCCGAAACCGCTTGTTTTGCCAGTGAAACGACCAGTTCGTCCTCGTTCAGTCGAAACGATTCGTACTTTAGCTCTGCGGCGAATCTCACCTTTCCGGACGTGCCATCGGTCGATTTGACGGATTTCGCAGCCTTTTCGAACGCCTTTCGATAGGCGGCGACAATCCGTTTCCGAAAGACAGGGTTGTGGCTGCGGGCTTCAGCCCGCAGCTTTAGCGAGGGAGTAACCACATTGGTCGCCTCGCCGCCAGCAATGATTCCGACATTGCTCGTGCCCGTGTTACGGCCTTTTTTGATCAATCCGTGCCACCCGTTCTGGGTCAAATCGGCAATCCCCAGGGCCGCGACGGCTATTGCGCTAACCCCCTTTTCGGGATGGACGCCTGCGTGGCTAGCCAGTCCTTCGATTTCGATTTCGATCCCATAATCCCCAGTTGCTCCCACATTGACGAAGGAAGGGTTGCCACCATCCCAATTGAAGCAAAGCTTGGGGGCTCCCAGCGATTTCGTCGACACGTAGCGGGCACCGTAAAGTCCGATTTCCTCTTGCACCGCAAACAGCAGTGTCAGTGGAGGGTGTGGAATCTTCTGTTTGATGAGTTCGATGACTGTTGTCATTACAACTGCAACACCAGCACGGTCGTCCCCACCCAGGCCAGTGGATGCATCTGAGGAACGAATTGTGTCATTATCACGTACGGGTTTGCAGCCAACGCAAATTGGGACAGTGTCCAGGTGGGCCATGAGGAGGCGGCGAGGACCGCGCTTCGTGCCCGGAATCTTGACAATCAGATTGCCGTTTTCACCCCCATTGGGGATTCGACGATTGGCAGTGTCCAGTTCCATGCAATCCGCTGGCACGCCTGCTTCCTGCAGTTGCTCGCGAACAAATGCGGTGACCTGCGACTCTTCGCGGCTGCGCCCGGGAATCGACATCAGTGTCATGACTCGACGAATTGCGTCGTCCTCGTCGATGGCGGGTTTCACAATCGTTTCGAGGGCCATAGTCCACTCCGTCCTTAAGTCGAGCAAGAAGCTCCGATTGCGTGTTAGCAGCGGTTTCGCAGGTGCCGCCAAGGCCCGTCATATTCGTAAAGTCCAACAGCCGCGGCAATCGCCGCGGCTGTTAAGATAGTCGAGAAAACTATCGCTCCCCAGATATTTATCTTTCGAGGCGATAGCATCCGGTGGCATCGTCGTGAACAATGCCTTCGGTGTTATACAGGCATTGATACAGCACATTGCGGAAGTTGCGGCTGTTGCTCTTGTAGCCTGTTTCCGTGACCTTGTCGGCCAAGTCCGCCAGGGTGAATCCCTTCTTGTTCTTGCCCAGAATCTCCTTCACAACCGCTCGCAGAGACATGTCATTTTTCACGCGACGTCGACGTCGACGGAATTTGCCAATGCTGCCGCCCGGGCCAACCAGATCTTGGATCTCGGTGTCGATCTTATCAAGTTCTTTCTGGGCTTGGTCACGTCGCTTGGCCAGGTCTTGAAGCTGACTCTTTCGCTCATCCAGGATTTTCTCTAATTCGGCAACACTAAAGCCGACCTGCGCACGCGACATCTTAATACCCCTCTCATATCGTTTTAGTTGTGGCCCACAGTTTGAAGTGGGTGAGCGTATCTACGTAGTATGCTCAAATCAATTGTTCGGGGTGTCATTCACGTTATTTTTCCGGAAACCCGCGGGAAATAGGCAGTTGTGTGACTCACGCGTCAGAAAGCACTGATTTGGAAAATGTGATACCGCAATCGTTCGATGATGTTTTTTGAGACGCGCATGGTGGCTGTCTAGGTCTTCAGGATCTGTTGTCTGATTCAAAAAAGAGCATCGATTGCCCTGTTTAGTGGCTGTATATTTCGTATTCATTCGGAGTACCGAATTTGCGCGGGGTCTTAAATCGGAAGCGTCTTACAGTGACACTAAAGTGGCCTGTCGTTTCAAGATGGAAAGGGAATGCTTGTTCAGCGGGTGATTCAGACCATGCGGGATAACTCGCCCAACTGGCCCGCCGGCCGCGAAGGCTCTCGAAATCGCTAACTAAGGCCGCATTGGATGTTGCGATAAGAATCTCGGCTGGTTGAGCCCTCTTGTCAGGCTGTAGGGGTTCGGATACTATCGCCAAGTGTGATGGAATGGATTATTTCGCCGGAACAGCTCCCCTGACACGGATTCCCGTCATGAAATTATCTCCCGTGCCGCGCGCCATCGGTGGCTTGGCAATTGGTCTGACGGTTTTGATCGCCACGACGATCTTCGCTCAGCAACTCTCGACAAACGCTCCTGCTGATCAAGAGACCGCGAAACTCGTGGCCAACATGATTAGCAAGTACCACATCAGCCAGAAGCCGCTCGATGATCGGATTTCGGCCATGCTGCTGAATCGATTCGTGAAAGAGCTGGATCCACAAAAGCTCTACTTCTTGAAGTCTGATATCGACGGGTTGGCACGGTATAAGGACCATCTGGACGAACTTTTGAAAATTGGCAAGGTGGACTTCGCTTACGAGGTGTTCGCACTTTATCTCAAGCGACTCGACGAGCGCCTGGTCGTTGCTCATCAACTGATCGATGCACCGCATGACTTCACAGCTGATGAAGGCATGGATATCGACGGGGATCAAATTCCCTGGGCGACCGACGTAAAAGAGATCAACGAGCGATGGCGCAAACGAATCAAGTACGATCTGCTGACGCTGAAATTCGACAAGACCAACGGTGAAGACGGTCGCAAACGACTTCACAAGCGCTACGACACGTTGAAGCACTACGCCCACGACACCGAAGACAACGAAGTTCTGGAGATGTTCTTGTCGTCTCTGGCACACTGCTTCGATCCACACTCCAGTTATATGTCTCCCCAGACGGTGGAAGACTTTCAGATCCAGATGAAACTGAGTCTGGATGGGATTGGCGCGGCGTTGCGATCTGAAGACGGCATGACAACCGTGGCGCAAATCGTTGCCGGTGGTGCTGCTGAAAGGGATGGTCGACTAAAAGTCGGTGATAAAATCGTCGCCGTTGGCCAGGAAAATGGCGAGTGGCAAGATGTCATCGAAATGAAACTGAATCGTGTCGTGCGGTTGATTCGTGGCGAACGCGGCACAAAAGTGCGACTGCGAGTCATCAAGGAAGCAGGCGAAACGGCCGAGTACGTGTTGACGCGTCAAATGATCGAACTGAAGGCTTCCGAAGTCAAAGGTGAGATCATCCAGGCGAGTGATCGCGTTCCTGACCTCAAAGGTCGCATCGGCGTGATCAATATCCCGTCGTTCTATCGCGATTTCGGTGGAGCCCAAGAAGGTAAGGAAGATTTCAAGAGCACAGCTCGCGACGTTTCCAAGGTTCTGAAAGAGTTCCGTGACAAGGGTGGCGTCGATGCCATCATCGTCGATCTGCGCATGAATGGCGGCGGTGCACTCAGTGAAGCGATCGAAGTATCAGGTTTGTTCATAGATCGCGGCCCGGTCGTACAGGTGAAGGAACAAAATGGCCGGATCAAGAGCCATGACGACGAAGAACAGGGGATCGAATATTCGGGCCCGCTGATCGTGCTGTGCAATCGCTTGTCCGCGTCAGCGTCCGAAATCTTCGCCGCAGCGGTCAAGGACTATGGCCGTGGAGTCATCGTGGGCGACACGACCACTCACGGTAAAGGAACTGTCCAGAACGTCATGCCCGTCAGTGCTCAGATGTTTCGCGTACTGCCAGGGGCAAAAGATCGTGGTGCATTGAAGCTGACGATCAATCAATTCTATCGGGTGAATGGCGATAGCACTCAAAATCGTGGCGTTCAGTCCGACGTGGTCATTCCTTCGTTGATCGATCATATGGATCTGGGCGAATCGTTCCTCGACAACGCACTGGCTTTCGATCACATCGCCGCGGCTCGTCATGCGGAATACGACATGGCAACCCCGCCGATCGTGGCAGCCCTCAAGGATGCCAGTGCAAAGCGAATCATCGCCGATGTGAAGTTCCAGCAACGAGCCAAGGATATTGAGCGATATCTGGCTCGAAAAAATCGCAAAGTCGTATCGCTGAATGAAGAGACCCTGCGACGAGAACGCGACGAAGACAAAGCGGCGCGCGATGTCGAAAAGGAAGAAGAAGAACGCGAGACGAAAGCAGATAAGTTGCCTGTGTTCGCGAAAACCGAATACGATGACGAAGTGCTGCACATCGCAGTTGACTATGCTTCGCTGCTGAAGGCTGCAAAAACAGCCGCCCGATAGTCGCGGAACAGTGCTTGAAATATCTCCAGGCCTGCGAAGACGTACTTCGCAGGCCTGTTTGTTTTCCGCCACGCTCGGCGAGTTTCCTTGTCGCTGCTATGATCCTGCCATGCCAATTATCGAAGTCAGCAACCTTGCCAAGCACTACCGAGTCTATCAAAAACGCGCCGGATGGATGTCGTCGCTCACGGGTTTGTTCCATCGCGAATATAAACAGGTGCGCGCTGTCCGTGATGTCAGCTTTCAGATCGAACGAGGCGAGATGGTCGCGTTTCTAGGGCCGAACGGCGCTGGAAAAACCACGACACTGAAACTGTTGTCTGGGCTGATTCATCCGACCTCCGGTACCGCGACGGTGCTCGGATACGTTCCCTGGCAGCGTGAAAACGCTTATCGAAAACGTTTCTCGCTGGTGATGGGACAGAAGAACCAGTTGTGGTGGGATCTGCCCGCCCAAGAATCCTTCATCCTGCACCGAGAGATCTACGCGATCGAGCCTGCTCAATTCCAACGGCGACTCGATGAATTGACGGATCTGCTGGAGGTTCGCAAACTTGTCGGGCAACCGGTCCGCGAACTGTCGCTGGGCGAGAGAATGCGGATGGAATTGATTGCCGCACTGTTGCACTCGCCTGAAGTGCTGTTGCTGGACGAACCGACGATTGGTCTTGATGTTGTTTCGCAGCGCAAAGTCCAAGGCTTCCTGAGGCACTATCAGGTCGAGCAGCAAATGACCGTGTTGCTAACCAGTCACTATATGAAAGATGTCGAAGCCCTCTGCCGGCGAGCGATCATCATCAATGAAGGTGAGATCAAGCATGATGGCCCCTTGGCAGAGATCCTCGATCGATTCAGCAGCGTCAAGCAAATCCAATTGCAATTTGCCGGATCCGAAGTTCCCGACGACATCGAACGCTACGGCCGAGTGGTCGAGCGATTGCCGCCGCGAGTGAAGCTGGAAGTCCCGCGACAGGAAATTCCGCGCGTGCTGGCGGCATTGCTGGATCGCTACACAATAGAAGATGTCGGAGTTCAAGAACGGCCACTGGAAGAGGTGATCGCCGAATTGTTTGCTCGGAAGCCGGATGCGAGAGAGGGAGAGAATGCTTAGTATGCCCCCCTCCCTGCGCGTCAAATGGTGCATCTTTCGAACGTCAATTGCCGAGCGACTGGCGTACCGCGCCGACTTTGCCTTCGCGACGCTGGTTCGCTTTCTGCCAATCGTCACCCAAGTGTTCCTCTGGGGGGCGATCTATCAGGCAAGTGGTCCACGCGATGAACGCGTGATCAACTCGTACACCTACGGCGACATGGTGGCCTACTCGCTGCTCGTGATGGTCGGGCGAGCTTTTTCGTCCATGCCGGGGCTGACAACGGGAATTGCACGGGACATTCGCGATGGCACCATCAAGAAATTCCTGACTCAACCAGTCGACATGCTGGACTACCTGTTCTGGCACCGCGTCGCCCACAAGCTCGTGTACTACGTCATCGCGTTTGTTCCTTTCGCCTTGGTGTTCTGGCTATGCGGCGATTATTTTCGCGGCTTCCCCAGTGCAGGGACATTGTTTGCTTTCGGCATTTCGCTGGTACTCGCTTTCCTGGTCGGGTTCCTGATCGAAAGCCTGATGGGGCTCGTTGCGTTCTGGTTCCTGGAAGTGAGCTCGCTGGTCTTCGTCTACATGCTGATCAGCTATTTTCTATCTGGTCACATGTTGCCGCTGGATTGGTTGCCGGCATCGCTCGGCTATTGGATTCAGTTGCTGCCGTTCAAGTATCTTGCTTTCACCCCTGCAGCCGTCTTGCTCGAAAAATACAGTCACCAGCAGTTGGTCGTTGAGCTTGCGATGGGCTGCGTCTGGGTTGTGGTGTTGTATCTGCTGAATCGGTTGGCGCTTTCGCGAGGACTGATGCGGTACAGCGCTTATGGAGGTTAAGACGTTGTCGCCGCGGGGCCATTTTAATTGTTGATGCCATGACCAGCGTAATCTCCAATGACGAAAAGATGTCTGGCGTCTATGGCCGAGTGTTTTGGCTCGCCTATCTGGCAAATTCCATCCTTGTGATGGGTAACGCACTCACGTTTCGATTTGCCGAGTTGATCCACTTTCTGGGTGGTACGGAAAGCGTCGCGGGTGATGTCGTTGCCTTCGGAACGGCCGTAGCCGTTGTGCTTCGCTTAAGCGTGTCCCATGTCTTGGATGACTATGGAACTCGACGAATGTGGCCGATCTGTGCGGTGTTGTATATCAGCGGTTGCTTGATGTTTCTCACCGCTGCGGAGTTGAATTGGGTCTTGTATGCGGCCCGAGCTTCGTTCTTCGTCGGGCTGACGGGAATGTTTGCGTGTTCGATGACCCACATTCAAAACCATGTTCCGCCCGAACGTCGGACAGAGATCATCGGAAATCTCGGCAGCAGTGGATTTGTCGGGATGATCCTCGGGTCCAACATCAGCGACCTAATCCTGCTGGTGCCCGACAAAGAAACGAAATTTCAACTGCTGTTCGGCGGTGCCGCTGCACTCGGAATATTCTACCTTGTCATCGTCGTCCTTCTGACGCGAGATCAATTGCATGAACGGCCGCACCCCACGCCACCGGCGTTTAGGCTGCTGCTGCGATTTTGGCCGGGCGCTGTCATTGTCGCGGCGATGACCATGGGGTTAGGTGTCACCGCGACTCAGACCTTTCTGACCCGCTTCGCGACTCATCAAAACATCGAAGGCATCGGTGCGTTCTTTACGGGATACGCCATTTCAGCATTTGTGTTTCGCCTGCTCGTGCAGAACTGGAGCCGCACGATCGGGCGGCATTGGATGCTCGTTCGCGGTCTGTTGGGGCACGCTGCCGGTCATCTGATGCTGGCGTTTGTCACAGAGTGGTGGCAATTTGTTCCCGCGTCGATCCTGTGCGGCTTCGGTCACGCCCTGCTCTTTCCAGCCGTCGTTTCGCTGGGCTCGGGGGCTTTTCCTAAGGAATGTCGGGGGACAGGAACCGCGATCATTCTTGGATTCACCGATTTTGGTTCGCTGATTTTTGCCCCAATCCTGGGAAGAATTATCGACGACTATGGCTTTCAGGCGATGTATCTGACATCCAGCACGACCGCCTTGACGATGGCCCTTGGTTACGTGCTCGTCGCCACATTCCACATCGATGAAGAATCGCAACCTCGGTGAGCAACCTGATTGAGTCTCCACGATTTACGGCTCTGCCAATCTGTCATCTCAACTCATAGTGAACACTATCGCATTCGCTCCAATCGTGGTTTTACCAAGTCGTTTAGTTTGGCGAGATCCACTTGCGCGCCATCTTTCGGAAACGAAAACGGCAACACCATCCACGACTCTGTGAATGATGCCGACTCGCCCGGTTGCAGTCGTTCACGAGGACCGATCGGCTCCAATTCGATTCGCGGACCCGTTGGATACCAGACTGATAACGTCAGCCCCGCGGCCTCGTTGTAGACTCGGTCAGGGTACGTCTTAAAAACTTTGACGAACAGCGTGTCATTCGGCATCAGATAACCCAGCCATCCAGCACTTGAATCAAAGCCAAGCTTCGGCTTGCGCGGTGGAGAAAGGATTTCGAGGAACCCGTCTCGTTCGCGAATCTTGTCGTCCGTATTTCGGACGTTGATGATTGCACCTTCTTCGTACATCGCGTACTTCGACGGAAACTTGCTGGGACGATCACCGAGTGGGATCAGGCAGATTCCTCCGCCTGGCGAGAATGACCGCCCCCAATGGCAAACTTCGCGCACTTCCTTCGCGATGTTGTGAATCGTTTGCTGGCAGTGCAGAACGGTCACCTCACCACCATCCAGAGTAAACTCGCGAGTCAACTGGACCCCGGCCGCTTCCTCTTTCGGGCTAGTTAATTTCGCTGTGTGATTTGCGGTGATTGCGCCGGTCCATTCACCAGACCAGATCTTTGGATGGGGAATCACTGTCAATTCCGGTCCATAGTCAAATCGGCCCGCCGAAGACGAGGAGGGCTTCCCCAGTTGCCAATTCTTGTCCTGCTCGTCCAGGAACATGGCGTCTTTGCCAGCGACTGAGAACTCCAAGACGCGACCGCCGACTTCCGGGCAGAGCACGGCGCGCGCTTTCCCTACCGACAGTTCGATTGCCTTCGAGTAGCCATGAAACGGAACGACCCGCCCTGTTGCTCTTTCAGTCAATGCTTTCTTGAGTGGCTCGTCGGCCAATAGGGTATGCGACAGTCCAGCGACGAAGAACAGCAAACAGACTTTCGAAGTGAACAGTCTCATGAGTGAATCCCTGGGGTGAACATGATGAAGTGAAATGTGCGATCTTGGATTCTGCGAAGATCAGCGTATCGTTTGGAGTGTGATATGTCGAAAAGTTGGCTCGAATTGGTCATCCCGAGAACGCCGACCATCGCACGATGGCAGGTCTTTCCACCAGTTTGCCAAATCCACCAGCATACTCTGCACATGGTATTTCGACCGCTGACAATTCACTGTTTCACTCACTCAGTGAATGGATCGTGTTGTGGATCAATCCGTTGACAGGCTCACCGTTCGATCCGATCAGTTTGTATTCGATCGACATACTCCATGTCGGTTGGATCTCTGGCAGTTTCAATATCACCGTTTGGCGATCTTCACTTAATGCGGCAGACGCCACTGCCAGCGTCTTCTCGTCGTAGAGCTTTGACCCATAGTCCGCCGACCGCTTCAGTGACCACGTACGAATGACATAGCGGCTTGAATCATTCGCAGTCTTCGGATCAAGTTCACCGCTGAACTTCAGCTGCATCCCCTGCTTGAGAGCCGCCAGTCCCACACACAGATGCACAGGGCGGCCGGTGGCTCGAATACGGTAGAAGCCGCCGGGTTGAGTTGCATTGCCGGCCCACGCGAACATCCCGCAGGTATAGAGCTGTCCATCCACTGGATGAAAGCGGCCGCGCATGATCCCTGTTGGAAACGTCGGCAATGGCAGTTCACACATGCCCCCTTGCACGACTTGCCTGATGTCACCATTCGCAGAGACGGTAGTCACATGTTCGAAGGGGACGACAAACACCTTGCCGTATCCATAAGACAAGTTCAGCAGCGACCCCTTCAACGGTCCCCATTTGTCACTGTTCACCCACAGCAATTCCGCAGGCGAGCGATCGAACGTATTGGTGATCCAGCACAGCGGCGGTTCCATCGCGGCATCTGAGGAATCCGTCACATCGTGGTATCCAAACAGATTGCCATAAAACCTTGGCCGCTCGCCAGGTTTCGCTGGGGTGACCCAGTTGATCCGATTCTTGGGATTCCAAAACCCCTCCTGATCGGTGACGACGAATGTGCCGTCAGGATTCAAGCAAACTCCGTTGGCCGCTCGAAAGCCCGTCGCGAGAATGTCCGTCCGAGAACCGTCTTTGCTGACACGCAGCAATGTTCCATGGTGAGGCACGACCGCAGCCAAGGCGTGTCGTCCTGATTTGGCGTAGTAAAAGTTACCCTCTGCGTCTGTCTGCAATCCCATCGCAAACTCGTGGAAATGCTCCGTCACTTGGTGATCGTTGTTGAAGCACTCGACAAAATCGACTTCGTCGTCACCATTCAAATCTCGCAAGACAGCGATCTGATCTCGGCAGGTGACATAGATTTGCCCGTCGACGATCTTCAGCCCGAGTGGCTGGAATAATCCATTCGCAATCCGCCGCCACTTCAATGTCTGCTTCTGGTCACCGCCAGTTGTTTTCAGGCCGCTGACCAGCCAGACATCTCCATCCCAGGAACAGACCGCACCACGATCACCGTCAGGATAGAAGTCGAATCCAGTCAGACGAAGCTGAGCAAACCAGGGGTTGTTTTCTGGGGTCGACAAAATGTCCACGGCGAATGGCCCGTGATCTGGGCCAGCGACGCGATCTGTTTTCAATTCTTCTGGCCAGCGACGCGGGCCTCCCTTCGTCAACGCCTCAAGATCAAGAGGAAACTGGTTAACCAGAGGGGCCAGCATATCGGAAACTTCTTGCTTGGCACTCAGGCCCGCGACCGAAAGGACAAATGTCAGCGGCTTGTCTCCGGCGGGCAGCTTCAGGACGAGGGCTCCGTCTTGACCTTGAATCCACGTCGCCCCCGCTGGCATCGCCGATAGTCCGGCAATGATGGTGGAAGTAACTTCATCCGATTGTGCCCCGATTCCACCGCTGATGTTTCCGTCATGACCTTTGCCTGTCTCATCACGCACGACGTCCGTCAAAGCCTGATCACATTTCCAATGGGCAATCAACGAGTCTCGATTCATCTCGGCAACCCTGATGATTTCGGCGTCACCTAATCGTCGCTGGTGGAATCGCACATCGGCGATTTGGCCAATGAAGTAAGTCGGATCCGGAAAGTCGGGCGACGTATAGCCAAGTCTGATAGCCTGCTTGGCTAGTTGTGCTTTGGGTTTCAGTGTCCCCTCACCGTCGAGTTTGCCGTCCACGAACAAGCGAACTCGGCCCGACTCATGCTGCCACGTCATGGCGACATCGTGCCAGCGTTCATCAGCGACGTTTGTCTTACCCGCGACAGCACCCACCCATCCGATATCAAACGTCAAGCGGCCACCTCGGACAAACAGCGTCTTGCCATCCGGAGCCCACGGTCCCTGCGCGGGGGCCTGACCGAAGATCGTTCCCCCTTTTTGCGTCTTGATTCGTGCCGCAATCGTGTAGTCTTTCGTCGTCAGGTCAAACTCGCTCCCTTTTTGAATCGCGACCTGACTGGTTCCTGTAAACAAAACGGATTGCGAGCGTACTTCTTTCTGCGAGTCACCGACGGACAACATGGCAATGGCGTCATGGTTTGTACCTGGTTTGCCATCCACGCCAAAGGTTGTGAATTTCGGATTTCTCGAGGGATGCGTTGCGATTTTCAGCAGTATCTCTCGAACTCGCGGGCCGATTTGAAATGTTCGTGTAAAGAGGTCAGTCGATGATAGTGCTCCGTTGTGCGATTCACCCGTCGCGACTTGGACGACACCCGGCATTTCCAATACATCCGTTGTTCCGACAGTGTAGGAAATGATGACTTGGTCACCGTGCTGGAACAGACCTTTGTATTGGCCCCAATCTCGAGGAAGCGGACCGTACCGGCGGTTGTCACGACCAACCAGCCGCGTATCGTCGAACGAACCCGTTTCAGGATGAGCCCAGCCAGGGCCAGTCGGATTGGAAAACAGGACTCGCCCCGCCACCCGCGGATGCACCTGATGTCGACCGTCGAAGTTGATACCGTGCCAGTCGATGAAATGCGGGGTGTTGCTCTCTGCTGACGCGTTGCGACCTTCGCTCCAACCGGCCGCGACCCTCAACGTGTCGTGATCGAACACCTGCCACGATTTGCCTCGCGACACACCACCTGGTCCGGCATCCAGTCGAGTCGCAATCCCCTTCTGAGCGAAATTCGATCCATCATTGCCGACTTCGTACGTCGCCATCAGGTAGGGCCCGTAGTTCATCGTCGACCACGGCTCGACATTTGACGGAGCCGGTCCACGCGTTGTCCCTTTAGGGAGCGATGACAAATAGGCGTTATCAATCACGGCGTATTGAGAGGCATTCTGCGGCCGCAAATAGGTTTCGCGGATATAGTGAATGACATCATATTTCTGCTGCGGCACCATCCAGGTCTGCGGTGTCATCAGCCCGAAGCCGTGAGTCAGTGTCTGATACATCCGATACGGTTCGTGGCCGTTCTTGAACTTTCCGTCCGCAAACTTCAACGATGTCGGCAGCGATCCCGGTTGCTCCTTCGTTCCATGGCAATTGACACACAAGCGATTGTAAATCGCCTCGCCCCGTTGGAATGATTTGGCATCCAGGTCGCGCAAGATCCCTGCATGGTCGATCTGCTTTTCGTATTCGGGAAAGATAAACGCAAATAGAGATGGAGGCGGCTGCAACTGCCGCGCTTTATCGGGGCCTCCTTCGGCAATGTCGATTAGATACTTGGCCAGATCCAGAAACTGCTGTCGATTCGCCAGGACATTCACCTGTCCGGCAGGCATGATCGATGTCCTGCCTACAACACGCTCTTCGATCTGCGATTTGGCAACTGTTAGTGTCTCACCTATGCGCGATGCATCGCGCAGGATGAGGTTATCGTTAGTCTCCTCGACAAACAGTCCTGTCACAGTCTTCCCGTCGACCAATTGCACGACAACTGGCTCAAACCCTTTGCGAAGGACTTTCGATGGCTCAAGAACCGATTCGACGATCTGCTCGGCCGTTGTGTTCGGTTCTGGTCGCGACAGATCCGGGCCCAGCGATAGCGAAGTGGTTGACTGACCGACGGCATGGCATTTGACACACGCGAGGAACGGCTGGTGGAAGACAATCGCTCCGCGCCGAGAATCCCCTTCGCGACGTGCAGCAGCGACCAACGCCGGTATTCCTTCAGCCGTTAACTGGTCCTGCAGTCTTGATGTCTGTGCGAACCCCGAACAAAACAAAGTCAGCCAGCAGGCGAGTATCAATACAGAGCGACACATGCGAGTTCCGGCTCCCGATTGAGGTTGCGATGATCACGAGCTTAGCAGATGAACAGCCCGAGTGCTCTGGGGGTGTCGTCGTTTCGTGGTGGTCCATTGCGGGCAGAAGACGAGGTACGCAGGCATCATTGGATCAGTTTCCTTACGATTTGGCAGAATTTGTCAGTCCATGGCAGGTTTTTGGGGGTGTTGGAAGATTTGCCCCTTGAAAACAAGGAAAATCGCGAAAGGTACTGACAAACGCGAGTCCCCAGTTCGGCGCGGGTCTCCTGACC
>JAQGHU010000090.1 GCA_028291515.1 Schlesneria sp. | reverse complement strand
CTCCGGCTGTCCGACACAACCTCCGGCTGTCCGACACAACCTCCGGCTGTCCGACACAACCTCCGGCTGTCCGACACAACCTCCGGCTGTCCGACACAACCTCCGGCTGTCCGACACAACCTCCCATTCTACTGAGAGTGGTCGCAGATTTCGGGACGATTGTCAAAGGACTAAGGGGGCTTGGCTCAGCACTGAGGTCCGCCTTTAGGCACCAGGGTTTCGCGAAGCGCTCCAACCCTGGCCACCCGACGCATCACATCTCGTGTCGACATCTTTTATCTGTCGTCCCCTCGGGACTGGCGTTGTTTAGTCATCGTTAACCCACCGATAAATCGGTGGGCTATTGTCGGCCGTCCCTCCGGGACTGAAGACGCGCACTTGGGCAAAGCTGACCGCGTCATCCGCATCAAGATCTCCCCCATCCCTCGGCGAGTTCGGTCGCGGGGTGTCTGGCGATTGGAGTCAAAGCGGTGTCGAGCCACCGCACTCCAAGGTTCGCTGACGATTCGGCATTCAATTGTTAAAGAACAATCCCGGCACACGGGCTTCCGATTCAGGTTGTTGGTACATCGACTTCGCCCAATCTCTTGGCGCGATTGGCGGCATCGAGCACCACCCTTGTTGTGCCATACAATTGGTGACTCGATCAATCCCCTATTTTGTGTACTGGGGGAATTTCTTCGAGATTTTTCTGTGCTGAGAAAGGCAGAAAAGCGGGGACGACGAATCGGGCGTATGTACGGCTAGTCCTAGTCTGCTTTCAACACGATGTTCTTAAATCCAGCCGCTTTACATTTTTCGATTAATTGGTTCAATGGAGCCAGTGGAACGTCTTGATCTGCGCGGATGTGCACGATCGTGTCCTGGGCGGCCTTCTTCCCAACCTGAAGCTCGATCTGCCGATGCTCGTCAACAAGCGACACCTCTTCGATCTGGCAGTACTGCCGGTTGAAGAAAACGGTTGGTACTTTGTTCCGTTTTGCCCCTTGGGCATCTCGCTCAAACCCGATGCTGATGACCAACTCATTGGGGATTGGAATCAGCTTCGTGATTCGTTCATTGGTATTCGATTCGCGCAGCGTGCGAAGTAGCTGCAGTAACTGATCATGCATCTGGTGAGAGTGACGCAGGATGAGCGATTGCGACTTCCGTGAGACGATCAGTTGATTGGGAACGCCTGATTTCTGCAGCAGCCCCAGGCCCGTTTCCAGGACTCTGGTCAGTTCGATCACTTCCTCTGATGAGCTGAACAGATCGCCAGCCGGATAGGTGCGCGTGATCAGTTTGGTCGCGGCGATTTCTTGGGAAGTGACTTTGAGAACGTCATCTTCAACAAAGTAGGCCAGGTCGAGCGGTTCGAGCATCAAGTTTAAGCATGAACGCAACGGAACGTCGGAAATTTCGAGCGTGACATTCAGGTTGTCGATGTCCAATCGGCTGGCATCGATCCAGATTTCGATCTCGTGCATTTCCTTGAGATGCTCGAGTGCCGACGTGAGATCGTTGTCACGGAATGCGACCTCGGTCGTACGGCTTAAGGCGGCCAGGATCTTCTCTTCTTTAGGCGATCGCCTGGGCAGGAACTCGGCGGGCCCCTGCTGTGCATCGACAGCGGCAGCCTTGGCATTGTGGATCTGGACTCTGTCGAACAGGCCCAACTCCCCGTCTTGAGCATGCAAAAAAGAGACGGCAGCAAGACACTGCAACACGGCCAGTCCGCAGATCCAAGTTCGTGATGCTCTTTTTGACTTGAGGTAAGTTGTCGCAATATACATGAGATGCTCCTGCACTTTCTCTTGGGAATTAGATCAATGGGCCGCAGCTGGCGGAGCAGAATTGTTTGCCGCTTGCGCATCGCGAAGAGCCAGGATCAGTTCCTGAACTTTTTCCTGCACTCTGTAGGAATCGCGAACCGTTAGTGTCTTCATTTTCGACGAGATGACATAGCGAGGGCCATCACCCGTTTGGCGTGAGATCCCCAAACCGCATTCGATTGTTTCGAGCAGCTCTTCCGCTTCTGCGGGTGTCTCACAGAGATCACCCACCGGATAGACCCGCGTGGTCTTTTTCGTTCCGTGTGCAACTTGAGAAGTGATTTTCATGACTTCGTCTTCGATGATATAAACGAGTCCCGACGGTTCCAGCATTAGCCGGAGGCAGCTTCGCAATGAGATATCGTCCATCTGGAGTGTGACTTGTTCTTCGGTGTCGATGCCTTGATCCTGCATCGCTTGTTTATCGAGCCAGATTTCGATGCCATGCTGTTCTTCAAGGTTGTTCAAAGCGTCTTCGAGGCTTTTTTCGGCCCAGTCGACGGAAGTCGATTCCGTGAGTTGCTGCAAGATATTGGCTTCGGCGGCCGTCGGGCGCGGAAATGATGGCACGGAACGGGGCGCCAACACGGGCTGTTCGAAATTGCCAGCGCGGCCAAACTGAGCAGAACTCGGTGTTGTAGTCACTAGCATGCCAGCCAGAGCCAGTGCGGCGATGCGGATAGCGCGGCCAAAGCCAAGACGAATCGAAACCTGTTTGACCATGATTCCAGTCCTGTCGTGCGAATGTGTGAGCAACTTTGGGGTCGCGAATGCGTTTTGATCTGATTTGTGAAATGAACCCATCAGGCTACGGGGTGCTAGTACAGCCTGTCAATATGTTGCCAAAACGCAACAGCGCGGCAGAACTCATCGATTCTTTCCTGTAGATCAGGGTCGGAAGGCAAGTTCCGTAATCTCACCGCGTGCAACTGGTCGGGTCGACTTTTATACTGTACGCCCTTCGCCCGAATTGGCCGCGCTCCCCCAGGACGCCGTCGATCCGAGTGAGTTACGCCTCGCAAACAATCGCCATCCGGACCGTCATGACGCAAACTTCAACCCCCGTTCTCGGAGAATGGTCAGCCGCTGGCGGGTCGCTCGCGATGGATGGCGAATCGATCGCCGCCGCGGTGCAGGACATTTCTGCGCCACTGGTGATCGTCAACACGACTCAAGGGCCGGCGATCGGTCGTGGTGGTTCGGCCAGCATCGGCCGACGGTCAGGGGATGTGAATTCGTATCCTGTCACCGGGTTTGTGCCGCCGACCAGCTTGAACCAGTTGGGGGATCGATCGTTTCGCGAAGACCACGGGTTAGGTTATGCCTACGTCTCGGGAGCGATGGCGGCCGGGATTGGCTCGGTCGAGATCGTCGAAGAGATGGCTCGCTGCGGCATGCTGGGGTTCTTCGGCGCGGCGGGTTTGTCGCTGTCTCGGGTCGAGCAGGCGATTGATCGAATTACCGCTCATCAAACGGCCGCGGCAGGGCGTTCGTACCCGTTTGGCTTCAATTTGATTCACAGCCCTAACGAGCAGGCGTTGGAAAAGGCGATTGTCGATCTGTACCTGCGGCGCAACGTCAGATTAGTCGAAGCGTCCGCTTATCTGGATCTGACGCCGCATGTCGTGCGCTATCGTTTGCATGGCATTCATCGCGACGCGAGTGGAAAGATCGTCACGCCGAACCGAGTGATCGCGAAGGTCAGCCGTATTGAAGTGGGGTCGAAGTTCTTTGCCCCGCCACCCGCCAAGATATTGGCGCACCTGATTGAAGAGGGAGCGATCACCCCCGAGCAGGCGCAACTGGCTCAAGAAATTCCAATTGCCCAGGACATCACGGCGGAAGCCGATTCCGGAGGACACACCGACAACCGCCCTGCCCTGACGTTGCTGCCGACGATCATCGCGCTGCGAGACCGGGCGATGACTCAGTATGAGTTCGCTCAACCACTGCGAGTCGGAGCGGCGGGTGGGATTTCGACCCCGGCTTCAGCGGCCGCCGCGCTGTCGATGGGGGCGGCTTACATTCTGGTGGGGTCGGTCCAGCAGGCGTGTGTGGAATCTGGTACCTGCGATGCTGTCCGTCAGATGCTGGCGGAAGCGGAACAGGCAGACACGACAATGTGCCCGTGTGCCGACATGTTCGAAATGGGCGTGAAAGTCCAGGTATTGAAACGCGGCACCATGTTTCCAATGCGGGCCGCGAAGCTGTACGAGGCGTATCGGGCCAATAAAAGCATCGAAGAGATTCCAGCGGGCGACCGCGACTGGCTGGAAAAGAATCTGTTTCGCGAATCGTTGGACGAAGTCTGGAGGCAGACGTGCGACTACTTCTCGACTCGCGATCCCGCTCAGGTGGAACGCGGCAATCGTGACCCTAAGCACAAGATGGCATTGGTCTTTCGCTGGTATCTGGGTCAGTCTTCGCGGTGGGCTAATAGCGGCGAGCCTTCGCGGCGTCTGGACTACCAGATCTGGTGCGGACCGGCGATGGGAGCGTTTAACGAATGGACCCGCGGAACATTTTTGGCTCAGCCGGGACATCGCCGAGTCGCGACAGTTGCGTACAATCTGCTGTACGGTGCTGCCGTCATTCAGCGAATCAACGTTCTGCGCAGCCAGGGATTCCCGCTACCACCAGCCGCCGCCCAGATTGTCCCGCGTGAGATGAATCAATTGCGATCCTTCGCGGAACCCCACTAGTGCTTTGCCTGACCCTAGAATTTAAGTTCCTAAGATTCCGGGGGTTCGGGCAAGGCCCTCAACCCCGGCCACCCCACCATTAAGTCGTGACAAAACATTAGACCGCTGCACCGAAGTCCTGGAAGTTGAACCGCTGCTTCCCCGAGATAGGCGAATGTCCTTGAATCAACCTGCCCTCGCCCAACCTCCGCTGGCCGTCGTCGGCTTGAGTGCGCTCTTTCCCAAAGCCGACAGTCTGGACCAGTTCTGGTCAAACATCCGGCGTGGGGTCGATGCGATCACCGAGGTTCCCGCCACGCACTGGAACCCCGACGACTATTTCGATGCGAATCAGAAGACGCCGGACATGACGTACGCGCGGCGCGGGGGCTTTCTGTCTCCTGTTCCGTTCGATCCGCTTGAATATGGGATCTCACCGAACAACCTCGAAGCGATCGATACGTCGCAGTTGCTGGGGCTGGTTGGAGCCAAGCGTGCGCTGGAGCATGCTGGATACGGGGCCGGGCGACAGTTCGATCGGTCTCGCGTCGGCTGCATCCTGGGGGTGACCGGCACGCTGGAGATGGTGATTCCGCTGGGAGCTCGCCTGGGGCACCCTCGCTGGAAGAAGGCACTGAAGGACGCAGGCGTACCCGATGATGTCGCTGCCGATGTCGTGCAGCGGATTTCGGAAAGCTATGTTCCGTGGCAGGAAAATTCATTCCCGGGTCTGTTGGGGAATGTCGTTGCCGGGCGAATTGCCAATCGTCTGGACTTGCATGGGACGAACTGCGTTGTCGATGCGGCGTGTGCGAGTTCGTTGTCGGCGATCCATCTGGCCTCGCTGGAACTGTGGACGGGGCGCAGCGACATGGTCGTGACGGGTGGGATTGACACCTTCAACGACATCTTCATGTTCATGTGCTTCAGTAAGACTCCGGCTCTTTCGCCGTCCGGAGATGCGAAGCCATTCTCGGAAGCCGCTGACGGCACGATCCTGGGTGAAGGAACGGGGATCGTTGTTCTGAAACGCCTGGCCGATGCGGAGCGAGATGGTGACCGGATTTATGCCGTGCTGAAAGGGATCGGCACGTCCAGCGACGGTGCCGGGAGTGCTGTCTATGCCCCTAAGGCGGAAGGGCAAGTCCGTTGTCTGCAGGATGCTTACAAAGTGGCGGGCATCAGCCCGGACACGGTGGAGCTTGTCGAAGCGCACGGCACCGGTACCAAAGTCGGGGATGCCACCGAAGTTTCTGGTTTGATGCAGGTCTATCAGGCGACCGGTCGTCGCGGACCCTGGTGTGCTGTCGGTTCGATTAAGTCTCAGATCGGCCATACGAAGGCGGCTGCGGGCGCAGCCGGGATCATTAAGGCGATCCTGGCGCTGCAACACCGTGTGTTGCCACCGACGATCAAGGTCAGCCAACCCCCAGCGGCGATCCTGGTCGAAGGCTCGCCGTTCTATGTGAACATAGAAGCACGACCGTGGGTGAAGCCGAACGGATATCCTCGCCGTGCTGCTGTCAGTGCATTCGGATTCGGGGGGAGCAACTTCCACTGCGTCCTAGAGGAGTCGCCGCAGAATTTTGAGACGCCTGATTGGGACGGTGATGTTCAGATCGTCGCGTTGTCGGCGGAGAGCCAACCGCAACTCGTCAGCCAGTTGCAGGCCTGGTCGCAGGTTGGTGATTGGGCGGCCACGCGGACGCGGGCGACAGCCACTCGTGCAACGTTCCAGCCGACACACGCTCATCGACTGTTGTTCGTCGTGGAACGCGATAAGACCGATCTCGCGAAGATTGTCGCCGGTGCGATCACGATGTTGGAGAAGTACGCCGATCGCGCCGACTGGTCGACTCCCGATGGGGCTTACTATGGTCGCGGAGCAGCCGCGGGTCGCTTGGGAGTTTTGTTTCCTGGCCAAGGTTCGCAATACATCGGGATGCTGCGCGAGCTGGCTTGCCGCTTTCCAGCGATGAACGATGTGTTATCAGAAGCGAACGAAGTCTTTGCGTCACGAGTCGAGAGCGGTCCTTTCCGCGCGATGAATAAGTTGACCGACTTCGTGTACCCGGCACCGGCCTGGTCGCAAGGTGATCGCGATGCACAGGACGACGATCTGCGAGCGACGCAGGTGGCTCAACCAGCTATTGGTGCGGTCAGCCTGGGTGCCCTGGCGATCCTCGAACAGTTCGGTGTCCATCCGGAAGCGGCTGCGGGACATAGCTACGGCGAACTGACGGCCCTTTGTGCTTCACGCCGGTTTGCTCCGAAGACGCTTTATCGATTGTCGATGCTCCGCGGTCGCCTGATGGCGGAAGCTCAAGAAGTCGACGGCGGCATGCTGGCAGTGGGGGCTCCGCTGACGCAGGTCGAAGCGGCGATTAAAGAGATGGCGGTCGATCTGGTGGTGGCCAACTACAACAGCCCGAATCAAATCGTGTTGTCGGGTCGCATTCCAGAGATCGATCGAGCCTCGGCGCTGTTCTCGCAACGAAACCTGCGCGGAAAGAAGCTGCAGGTTGCGGCGGCGTTCCATAGTCCTTTGGTCGCGACGGCCAGCCGAGCTTTTAGGCCTGAGTTGGAAGTTGTCGAATTTGCGCCGTCGCAAATGCCGGTCTATGCGAACAGCACGGGAGCCGAGTATCCGGCTGATGCGACTGCCGCGCGTGACTTGCTGGCCTCGCAGTTGGCTCGCCCGGTCAACTTCGTGCATGAAATTGAACAGATGTATGCCGACGGTGTGCGAACGTTCTTGGAAGTCGGTCCGGGTGGTGTTCTGACAGGTCTCGTGAATTCGATCCTCAGCGGTCGTGAATTCCGCGCCATTGCGGTGGATTCTTCGAATGGTCGGCGAGGTGGTGTCTTTGATCTGGCTCACACCTTGGCACAGTTGTCAGCATCGGGACGAGCGCTTCGGCTTGATGCCTGGGATCCGCAGGCCTCTGCCGTTGAAGCTACGTCGAGTCGATTGCGCATTCCGATTTGTGGAGCGAACTACGTGAAGCCGCGAACGCCACTGCCACCTCGTCCGCCGATGGTTGTGCCTGCTGCGCAGATGCCCGTCGCGCCGCCGCCCACTCAGAATCAGCCGCAGACCAATGGGCAATTGCAGCAGCCGTTGGTTTCGCCAGTTGCACCCTCACCAGCCCGCGATATTTCACTTCCGTTGCCATTGCCTGCTGCCTTACCGGTGCCTCCTGCCATGACGAGCCCTGATGTGCCCCGCCGCGAAGAGAATGCTCTGTCGCCACGCGCCATCGCCACGGTTCAGCAGCATCTGCAGACGTTAAAGCAGATGCAGGAAGAGACCGCGAGAATTCATCAACGGTTCCTGGAATCGCAAGAAGCCGCCTTGCGCACGTTTGAAGAACTATCGCGCCGACAGCTTGAACTGACCTTGGGAAACTCCGCGCCGAAGCCTGCAGCACCGAGGGCTTCGTTCGAGACACCAGTTGTTGCGGCTGCGGCTCAACGGCCGTTTATTCCGTTGCCTTCGGATGTTGCTCCGGCGATGAAACCTCCGGTCGCTCCGCCAGCGGCTCCGCAACCAGTACTCAGTACTCAGTACTCAGTACTCAGTACGACTGTCCCGGTGGCTTTGCTCGCAACTCCTCCGGCTCCCATCACGTCAGCCGCCGTGACTTCACTGCCCGCGCCGAGTGCTCCACTGAAGGGTCCTGCCCTACCTGCCGAGCCACCTGCTCCAGCGGTTACCTCGGCATTGTCGACCACTGTTCTCGCAGTGGTCTCAGAAAAGACCGGCTACCCGACCGAGATGCTCAGTCTGGGGATGAGCCTGGATCACGATCTGGGGATCGATTCGATCAAGCGAGTTGAAATCCTATCGGCTCTTCAGGAGCGAGTTGCGAATCTGCCTGCGTTCAAGCCAGACGAGCTTGGTTCACTGCACACGTTGGGTGATGTGGTTGCACTTGCCGAGGCGAGAAGCGCTGCGAGTGGGACCTCACCAACCAACGCAACGCTGTTGTCCAGTGCTGCCGCACCGCAGCCAGTACAGGGTACTCAGTACTCAGTACTCAGTGTTCCGGCGACGACGTCAGTCTCTGCGGCAGGCCCAGCGTTGTCGGCAACCGTCCTCGCCGTCGTCTCAGAAAAGACCGGCTACCCGACTGAGATGCTGAATTTGGGGATGAGCCTGGATCACGATTTGGGAATCGATTCGATCAAGCGGGTTGAAATCCTATCGGCTCTTCAGGAGCGAGTTGCGAATCTGCCAGCATTCAAGCCAGATGAGCTTGGATCGCTGCATACGTTGGGTGATGTGGTGGCTCTTGCCGAAGCACGAAGTGCTGCGAGTGGCACTGCTGATTCACCGGTACCTGCAGTGGTTCAGGTTGCCGCTCCGGTATCGACCGTGACGGCTCCGCAGCCAGTATTCAGTACTCCGTACTCAGTACCGAGCACGCCTGGGAATGCGATCGCGGGACCATCGCTCTCGGCCACCGTTCTCGCTGTTGTGTCGGAAAAGACGGGCTACCCGACCGAGATGCTGAATCTGGGGATGAGCCTGGATCATGACCTGGGAATCGATTCGATCAAGCGAGTTGAAATCCTCTCGGCGTTGCAGGAACGCGTCGCAAACTTGCCGGCATTCAAACCAGACGAACTTGGTTCACTGCACACGTTGGGCGATGTGGTGACACTGGCAGAGGCGAGGAGTGCCGCGAATGGCATTGGTGTTTCATCGGTGTCGCAATCGGTGCCTGATAGTGTTCCGGCATTGTCATCCGTGGCTGCTCCGCAGCCGGTACTTAGTACTCAGTACTCAGTATCGAGTATGTCTGTGAATGCGATCGCGGGACCATCTCTCTCAGCCACCGTCCTCGCTGTCGTCTCAGAAAAGACGGGCTATCCCACTGAGATGTTGAACTTGGGGATGAGCTTGGATCACGACTTGGGAATTGATTCGATCAAGCGCGTTGAAATCCTCTCGGCGTTGCAGGAACGGGTCGCGAACTTGCCAGCGTTCAAGCCAGACGAACTTGGATCACTGCACACGTTGGGTGATGTGGTGACGCTTGCTGAAGCGAGAAGTGCTGCGAATGGCGCGGCTGGTTCACCGATGTTGCAACCAGCACTCGCCGCACCAGTCGGATTGTCATCTGGGGCCGGTTCGCAGCCAGTACTCAGCAATCAGTACTCAGGTTCTCCATCGTCGGCCGGACAGCCGCTGACGCAGCCATCCACTCTTGTTCGCAGTATCGTTCGCTCGGAATCGCTGCCTCCCCTGCCCGAACTACCAATCGTTCGCGGTGGGGAGGTCTGGGTTACGGATGATGGTCTCGGCTTGTCACTGCAGATTGCCGCCGAGTTGACCAAGCGCGGGTTGAAGCCGCGGCTGATTCAATTGGACGAACCGGGTGCCACGACGGCACCTGCTCAGTTGGCTGGGTTGATTGTGATTGCACACGCTGAGGGAACTCAGGACCGTCACCTGTGGCGGGCAATCGAGCTCTTGCAGAAGGCTGGCCCCGCGTTGCGTCAGGCCGCAAAAGCAGGTGCCAGCGTGTTTGCGACAGTCGCTCACCTGAATGGGCGATTTGGCTTTGAGGCGCAGCAAGCTTTGACGGATCCGCTCTCGGGCGGGTTGGCAGGATTGGCGAAATCGGCGGCTCGTGAATGGCCGGACGTGACGTGTAAAGCAATCGATGTCTCGAGCGACTGGGGATCGACGAACGACGCGGCTGTTCAAATTGTCGATCAGCTATTCCGCAAAGGTCCAGTCGAGGTCGGGCTTTCGCCAAGGGGGGCCACGACGCCGACTGTCGTCGAACAGTCGCTCAGTACTTTTAGCACGAGCGCATCCGCAATTCAGCCGGGCGATCTGGTGATCGTCAGCGGTGGTGCCCGCGGTGTTACGGCTGAAGCGGCCGTGGCTGCGGTTCAACAGTGGAAGTGCCGACTGGCGATTTTGGGTCGTAGCCCCGAACCTGCTGCGGAACCGGAGTGGTTGCGGGTCGCTTCGAGTGATGCCGAGATCAAGCAAGGCTTGATTCGAAATCTACCCAAGGGAACGTTACCCAAAGAGATTGAATCTCAGTTCCGCCAAGTCCTGGCTGGCCGCGAAGTGACAACCACGCTGAATCGTCTGCGAGCGCTCGGTGCCCCTGTGGAGTATCACGCTGTCGACATTCGCGATCTGGCCGCGGTCCGGTTGTTGCTTGTGCAACTGCAAAACCAACATGGACCAATACGAGGGGTCATCCATGGAGCGGGCGTTCTGGCAGACCAACGGATCGAAGACAAAACTCGCGAACAGTTTGATCGCGTGTATCAGACCAAGGTGACGGGCCTACGCAACGTCCTTGGTGCGATCCGACATGATCAACTGCGCGTGCTGTGCCTGTTCTCATCATACACGGCTCGCTATGGCCGAGTCGGTCAGTGCGACTACGCGATGGCGAACGAAGTCCTCAACAAGCTGGCTCGTCAGTTCTCGATCGAGAATCGGCAGTGTCATGTGGTTTCGTTTAACTGGGGACCATGGGACGGCGGCATGGTGACCGGCGGTCTGAAGAAGCTGTTCGCAGCCGAGCAAGTCGGATTAATTCCGTTGGCCGATGGTGCGAAGCTGGTCGTCCAGGAACTCTCACAAACAGGAAGCTGGCCTGTCGAGGTGCTGGTGCTTGGCAAGACTGACGCACCGGCTACTGCTCCGTCGATTCCGCAGCCGACTCCAACAGCGTCGGCCGCTGTCGTCAGTGAGCCATCCAGCGAACTCAAGATCGCGTTCGAGAAGAGCATTGATGTTCAGCAGTCACCCTATCTGGAATCACACGTCATCGGTGGCAAGGCCGTCGTCCCTGTGGCGATCATCCTGGAGTGGCTGGCTCATGGTGCGATCCATCACAACCCGGGCCTGGAACTGGAAGGCTTTGATGACTTCCGTGTTTTCCACGGCGTTCGGATGGATCGCAACGACAAGCTTTTGTTGCGTGTCATGGTGGGTAAGCCTATTCGCGTGGGAACTCGCTTTACGATCCGAACTCAATTGATTGGAAGCAACGGCGGACGCGAGACGATCCATGCGGCTGGCAACGTGATTTTGTCGGCGCAACTTCCGACGAATCCGCAGCCGCAACCTCAACTGCAGGTCACTCGTCACTCCTATTCGCACGAGATGACGACCGCGTATGCGACGAAGCTGTTCCACGGGCCGCATTTGCAGGGGATTGCGGCCGTCGAAGCGTGTTCGCCGGACGGAATTATCGTGGCGTCGAGAACCTCTCCGGCACCCTGGGCCTGGATGCACGATCCTTTCCGCAGTGCCTGGTTGGCTGACCCGCTTTCGATCGACGGGGCTCTGCAGGCGGTGATTTTGTGGACTCAGGAGCAACGTGGCATGCCCTGCCTGCCATGCGCGATTGGCAGCTATCGTCAGTTCCGCAAAGTGTTCCCGACCAGCGGCATCAAGATCGTCGTCAAGGTGACTCAAGCGACCGAGCATACGATTCGAGCCGACATTGAGTTCCTCGATATCCAAGGGGCTCTGGTGGCTCAAATGACTGGCTGCGAGAGCGTGGCCGACGCATCATTGGCGAACGCGTTCAGCCAGAATCGTCTGGCCTGATTGAGCGAAGCGGCAGGGGCAAGGCACGGACTGCTTTCGCCCCGCCAGCCGGGCGAGTATTCTCGTGCGGCGAAGGGAACGACCACTTCGGTTGCCAACCGACTTCGCCTGTCGCGAAGTGATCTTGATAGACCATTGTCACGGAGGATTACATGGACGCCCGCGTTGCCAAGTATCTCAGCGAAAACGCCGATCGGTTCCTGGAAGAACTGAAAGAACTGCTGCGCATTCCCACGGTGAGCGCCGATCCCGTCTGCAAGCCGCACATGCTGCGTGGTGCGGAATTCGTCTACCGGCAATTTGCCGATCTCGGTTTCAAAGCCGAGATCGTCCCGACGGCCGGGCACCCGATTGTCTATGCCGAATGGCTGAACGCGCCAGGTGCGCCGACAGTCATGGTGTACGGCCATTACGACGTGCAGCCTGCCGACCCATTGAACCTGTGGACCACTCCACCGTTCGAACCGACGATCCGTGACGGATATGTCTATGCTCGCGGGGCCACCGACGATAAAGGGCAGATGTTCACTCACATCAAATCGGCGGAAGCCTGGCTGCGGACAGTTGGCAGCTTGCCCGTCAACTTGAAATATGTGATCGAGGGCGAAGAGGAGGTCGGCAGCAATAACTTGGAAGATTTTCTCAAGGCGAACACGGAACGTCTGAAGTGTGACGTGGCGGTCGTGAGCGACACCAGCCAGTACGCGCCTGGTCAACCTGCGATCACCTATGGCCTGCGCGGGATTCTGGCCGTTGAAATCACCGTGACTGGCCCCTGCAAAGATCTGCACTCTGGGATCTTCGGTGGGGCGGTGGCGAATCCCGCGACGGGAATCGCGCGGCTGATTGCGTCGCTGCATGACGATCAGGGGCGTGTTCGGATACCCGGCTTCTACGACCAAGTCGTGGAACTGACCTCGGCCGAACGTCAGCAGTTCCGTGATCTTGGTTTTGATGAAGTGGCCTTCAAGGCGGAGTTGGGAGTTGACGAGGTCGCCGGTGAAGCGGGCTATTCGACCATCGAAAGACGATGGGCTCGACCGACGTGTGAAGTGAATGGACTGGTAAGTGGCTACACGGGGGACGGCCCGAAGACGATCGTCCCTTCGAAGGCAAAGGTCAAAATCACCTGCCGCCTTGTTCCCGACCAGGATCCTCATGTCCTGACGGAAGCGTTGCATCAGTATTTGAAGTCGCAATGTCCTCCTTCGCTGAAATTCGAATTCGCGAGTTTTCATGGCTGTCCGGCATTTGTGTTCGATCCAAACAGCCCCTACATCGAGGCGGCGGCAGCGGCGGTCAAAGCGGCGTGGGGCGTTGATCGTGTGAGATTGATTCGTGAAGGAGGCTCGATCCCGGTGGTGCAGACCTTCAAGGATGTGCTGGGGCTCGATACACTCCTGCTCGGCTGGGGCTTGAATACAGACAATCTGCATAGCCCCAACGAACATTTTACAATCGCAGACTTTCATCGCGGCATCGAAGCCAGTGCCCGGCTGTGGGACAAGCTGGCCGCCATGAAGTCGTAGAGATCGGTTTTGTGATGGAGGTCCAGGGGCCTCTGTTGCGATCGTGACGGATACTATCCGTTTCATTTGCAGAATACAGGGACGAAATGCTCGACCTCCAATTTGTTTGCGACAACATCGAAACGATCCGGACCAATTGCGGGCACCGCCACGTCGAAGCGGATCTCGATCAGATCGTATCGCTGCGGGACAAGCGGTCTCAACTCATCACGCAGGCGGATCAGACTCGCCACGAACAGAAGGAGACGTCGGCACTGATTCCCAAAGCTGCTCCGGCTGACAAGCAAGCCTTAGTTGAAAAGGGTCGTGCCCTGCGCGAACGAGTCGCTCAGTTGGAAGCGGAATTGACCAAGGTCGAAGCCGATGTTCGCGCTGGCCTGATGACGATTCCCAATCTCACTCATCCCGACGCGCCGCTCGGTGAAGAGGCCGATTCAAAGACGGTGCGAACGTCGGGGACACCACGCAAGTTCGATTTCAAACCGCTCGATCACGTCGCTCTGGCTGAAAAGCACGACCTGATTGATCTGGAAGGGGGAGCACGCGTCGCTGGGCACGGCTTCTATTTCCTGAAGAACGAAGCTGTGCTGCTGGAGTTGGCTCTAACTCAGTATGCCGTCCAGAAGCTGGTCCAGCACGGATTCACCCTCCACACGACTCCCGATATGGCCAAGATGGAAGTCCTGGAAGGGACTGGCTATCAACCTCGGGGGAATGAGACACAGATCTATTCCATCGCCGGGACCGATCTGTGCTTGGTGGCCACCGCTGAAATTACCTTGGGGGGCATTCTCAAGGATCAGATCCTGGATGCGAGCCAGTTACCGATCAAGATGGCTGGGATCTCGCACTGTTTTCGGACTGAGGCTGGTGCTCACGGCAAAGCGACTCGCGGGATCTATCGCGTTCACCAGTTCACGAAGATCGAGATGTTCGGCTTCACCGCCCCCGATGTCGCGGCATCCGATGCTCTGCATCAGGAGATCGTCGCGATCGAAGAAGAGATCTTCCAAGGGTTGGGGATTCCGTACCGAGTCCTCGACATTGCCTCGGGCGATCTGGGTGGACCTGCTTATCGTAAGTTCGATCTGGAAGCCTGGATGCCCGGTCGCGGCGAGGCGGGTGAGTGGGGTGAGATCACGTCGGCGTCCAACTGCACCGACTTCCAGGCTCGTCGCTTGAGCATTCGCTGCAAGTCGCCGGATTGGAAGGGGACGCGATTCGTTCACACACTGAATGGAACAGCGATCGCGGTGACGCGAGCGATTATTGCGGTCCTTGAGAACTATCAGCAGGCGGACGGCAGCATCACCGTGCCGGAAGTGCTGCGACCCTGGGTCGGCAAAGATCGGATCGGCTGATCGTTTAACCGCGTGGGCATCGCCCCGCGCGCTGATCGGTGGAGAAGAGTTTTTCACGCGAAGCCGCGGAGTCGCGAAGAAAGAGAGTTGAGACAGATCGCCGTCAGACGGAAGGCCTGATTTTAACGGGCTGGCTCACGACCACCTTGATCCTTCAATAACGGCTTGATTCTGTTTCCCGCTTCGCGCCTCCGCGGCTTCGCGTGAAAAACTCTGCTCCATTCACAAATTTGAGAATGACGTTATTTCAATCACATTTCTGTGCGGTACAGGAATGTCCACAAGTGCTGTTTGGAAGATTGACGCGCGGGGCGATGCCCTCGCGGTTAAACGATTTAAGTAATAGGAAAGTTTCTGCGTGTCTATCGTTCTACTGATCGTTGCCAGTTACTTCGCCGGGTCGATTCCGTTCGGGTTGATTATTGCGCGCTTTGTCAAAGGGATCGATCTGCGGAAGCACGGCAGTGGGAACATCGGCGCGACAAATGTGGGCCGAGTCCTCGGAAAGAAGTGGGGACTGATCTGCCTGTTCCTGGATGCTCTGAAGGGGCTGCTGCCCGTCTGGCTGTTCCCGACGTGGATCTGCGGAACTGACGGAGACATGGCGGTAGTCGCGGGTGTGGCCACGATTGTGGGTCACATGTTCCCATGCTGGCTCGGCTTCCGCGGTGGCAAGGGTGTTGCGACCTCACTCGGTGTGACCGGCATGCTCGGTCCGTGGGGCTTGCTGGCTGCGATGATCGCATTCTTCGGCACCTTCGCGATCTTCCGGATCGTTTCGCTCAGCTCGATTATTGCAGCGATCACGTTCGGGCTGTTCTTTCTGACTCCGTACTCGCCGCATTCAACGAGCATGGCGATTTTCAGTGCGGCCGTGCCTCTGTTAATCATTGTGCAGCATCGATCGAACGTGAAGCGTTTGCTGCGAGGTGAAGAGCCGAAGTTCGGGACGAAGAGCGAGGCCCCTGTTTCCCAGCCTGGCACCCCTGATATCGTCCCCGGCGACGCAAACTGACTGCTCACAAGACACTGCTTCTGCGTAAGACTCCGAAGCAGTGGCACAGCAGCCATCAAAACAAAAAACCGGAGACGATCATCAGATCGTCTCCGGTTCGCTTTGGCTTCGTCATGCGGCTGTTGAGGACTGCGGAGCTAACTCACTGCGTGCAGGCCGAAGGAGCAGCACAGCCGGGCTGAGCACAAGGATCGGTTGGGCAGCAGGTCTGAACTGGGACTCGTCGGCAGACCGTGCGAGGGACGCAGCGAACTTTCGTTTCGGTGATCACTCGTGGAGTGCAGGTCGTCTTCGTCACCATCTTGGTTTCACAGACTTGGCGACAAGTCGTGTAAGGGACTTGGCGGGTACGAGTTTCTTGAGTCATCGTGCAGGTCGTGTAAGGGACTCGCTTGGTGATCTGTTCGCAGGTCCATGAGCAAGTCGTGTAAGGAACTCGCTTGCTGATGGTCTCACAGGTCCACGAGCAGGTCGTGTAAGGAACTCGCTTGGTGACCGTTTCGCAGGTCCATGAGCAGGTCGTGTAAGGAACTCGCTTGCTGATGCATTGTTGTTCGTAGCGGACGCAGGTGTAAGGAACTTGCTTGACGCAGGTCACTGGCACGCGACGGCAGACCGTGTAGGGCTGCTGGCGATGACAGACTTCCTGAACCATGCGAGTGCAGCAGACATTGCGGGTTTCAACTCGTGGCACCCAGCGTCGGCAGCAGACCGTGCGGAAAGTCTGGCAGGCACCACTGCCGGTGGTACTGGTGCAGGCACTTGGAGCGGCACAGCTTGGATCACAAGGAATTTGCTTCGTTTCGGTGACCCAATCACCAGTGCAAACTTGAACTTGCTTTGATTCGGTGACGGGCTTGCAGACGGTGTAGCAGACGTCCTTGTAGCAAGTTTCCGTTTCGGTGCGGTAGCTGGTGCAACAGACTTCGCGGCACTTGGTTTCGTAAACTGGCTTGCAGATCGTACAGCTGACATCTCGATAGCACGTCTGGAAGCAGGGCTTACGGACGGTGCAGCAGACTTCGCGGTAGCAGGTCTGGTAGCAAGGCTTGCGGATGGTGCAGCAGACATCGCGGTAGCACGTCTGGAAGCAGGGCTTGCGAACGGTGCAGCAGACATCGCGGTAGCAAGTCTGATAGCAAGGCTTGCAAACCGTGTAGCATTCGTCGCGATAGCAGGTCTCGTAGACGTTGCGAGTGCAGCTCACGGGAACCTGCTCGCAGCACTGTTCGTAAACGGTGCGACAGCAATTGTAGGTTTGCGGTTCCCAGACGGTCTCGCGAATCGTCTGGTAACGAGTGCCGCAGCATCGCTTGGCGGCACAGTAAGAACCACCGGAGGCGCAGGCATCCGTTGGGCAGCACTTCGCGCTGGCGGCACCACAGTAAAAGGCATCTGCTTGTGTGTCCCAGGAGAGGGCCATTAACCCTGCCGCGAGGACCATCCAGGCTGTGTGTCTCATTGATCGATCCTTGTCCCTGTCAGAGCGTCGAATTCAAGCAGTCACTCAGGTTGAATAAAAATGGCGTGCGCGCGGAATTCGATCCCATATCCATAGGGATCGGCCCGCAAACCCATCCTGCTTGAGCCAAAATGCGCAAATTAGCGCCGCGCTCCTTCGCTCTGCCTCCTGCACCTCAATAGCGACACCCAATCCCAGCCTCATCGAAATGAAGAGGGATGAACCGAAACCCTTGCGGGAAAAGGCTCCAGATACGACATCGGCAGGTCAGGCTGAGGCACTTCGCAACATTCCTGACATCATGGCAATCCGCCGTAACCTGCCTTTGCGACACATTCGCTACGACTAGAAAAGTTTCTCGCTTGGCGATCTGACCGGCAGATCTTGCCGGAGTTGATCGATCCGTAGGTTCAACCGATCTTCCATCAGGTTCACTCATCGCGAGCGACACTGTATTAGTGTCGCGCGAATCGACAGGGACGTTTGCTTCGAGTTGATCGTCAATCGTTCGACGCAGTCAGATCTGTCGCTGGATGCAACGGACGGAGGTAGCGCCATTCGTTGGATGGCAGTCGCCGTTAGTGGGTGCCCGAATCCGAATCGATGCACGCTCAGAGCAATGCAGCGCAGGGAGCGGTGCCTCAAGAAAGAGAGTTGCTGAATGCATTCGGCAGTTCTTGCTGGATGTCGACTGTCGTTTAGTCCAGTTGATTTTCTTAGTGTCAAGCAGACTCATTGCGAGTGAACCCAATCTGCAGCTCTTCACTCGCACTGCCTTCACCGATTTGCGAAGCGGCTACTGATTCGTCTATTCGAGAAGCGCTGGGAAGTGCCGTGAGGTCGATGACGGTGGTGTTGCTCGACAGCGTCCAAAGAACCGCTCACCATATTTGCACGACCATGGCATCACGCCGATCAGGCGTCGAAGTTGTTGTGTCGCCGTGATTGTCTTAGGAGCACGTTGATGAAATTCGCGATCTGTCAGGAACTGTTCGAAGGCTGGGAATGGGAGCGGCAATGTCAGGTTATCGCCGCAACTGGCTACACTGGCATAGAGTTAGCGCCGTTTACTCTGGCCAGTCGGATCGGGGAAGTGAGTTCGGAACGCCGCCGGGAACTGAAGGCGATCGCGGAATCTTACGGGCTGACTATTTGTGGTCTGCACTGGCTGCTGGCGAAAACCGAGGGCATGCATCTGACGACAAATGACGCCGCAGTGCGTCGCGCGACCGCTCAGTATCTGATCGAACTGACGAACGCCTGCGCTGATCTCGGCGGGACCATCATGGTCTTCGGATCACCAATGCAGCGCAACCTTCAAGAGGGAGTCACGCGCGAGCAAGCGTATGCGAACGCGGCCGAGGTGTTTCGCGCCGTCGTCCCCGCGCTGTCGGATCGTGGCGTGACGATTGCGATGGAACCACTGACACCGAAGGAGACCAACTTCGTGAACTCATGCGCTGAAGCTGTCGAGTTGATGACGCTTGTTGATCATCCAAACTTCGCGCTGCATCAAGATGTGAAAGCGATGTTGAGTGAGCCCTCATCGATCACTCAATTGATCGCGCAGTACGCGCCGCAGACGTGTCACTTCCATGTGAATGATGACAATCTGTTGGGACCAGGCATGGGACGCACAGATTATCTTCCAATTCTTCAAGCGCTGCGCGACACTCGCTATGCCGGATGGATTTCAGTCGAAGTGTTCGACTATCGACCAGGCGCCGAGTACATCGCGCGCGAGAGTCTGCAGTACATGCAACGCGTGTTGAACGAGCTTGATTAGCGCGCTCAATGATGAGTGATCACAGGTCACTCGCGAAATGAATTACATCGACGACGTGATCCACTGCATCATGCCTGCTGCGATAAAATGCCTTAAAAAATAGGCGTTTGTTACTGATCATCATTGATGCGACGATCATGTCGAGTGCTGCATGAGATGCTCGACAACATGTTCAACATCATCATCAGGAACATACTCCGAGAACACGATGCGCATCGCGTGTATGGTGCATTTGATGATGATGATCGCATGATTGTTGGCATCAATCAGCGCGGTCGATGATGCAAAACGATGTGCGATGTTTACTGTGATCACATGAGATGTCGCGCGCAAACTTTTACAAAACATGATTTTTTCAAGCTTCAACACGTAGAATTGGCTTGAAGTATTTCATGAAATTCGTAGGATGACGCCCAGTTTGGTGAATGGACATTTGGAACTGTCAAGTCAACGTCTTCGAATTGCTGCCGCAATCAAAGATGCACTCGATGGACTCAAACGTTCCGGACACGCGACTTGTCAAGGTTGACAGGTCGAATGGATTCGAATGGTGACTTGTCCTGCCGATCAGCGTAGCCCGGTGTGCCAACGGCAATGACAGTCACAAGTATCTCTTGGAAAGAGGAGCTACACGTGGCAAAGAAGAAAGCTGCAGCAAAGAAGGCCGTTAAGAAGGTCGCTAAGAAGGCCGTCGCCAAGAAGGCCCCAGCGAAGAAGGCCACTAAGAAGGCTGCAAAGAAGAAGACTGCCTCCACGCCAGCCTAAGGCTGACCTGACGGTCTGACTCGATTGCTACAACGAAGGAAAGAGGCGAGTGGTTTACCACCCGCCTCTTTCCTTTCTTTGTGCGCTCGTCTGTACTGAATCGGCCTGTCGCAACACCATTACCCACTATGGGGTTACGCGCACCGTTCGGCGGCAAAATAATGACGCCAAAGTGGTGATGCGATGCCTTGCTACTTCAATTTGCAATTTGCACTTTTCATTTCGCAATTTGCAATCTCTTCTCCATCAACCAAGAAGGCGGATGTCACGAGGAGCGTGGTTGAATGGAACTCACGTAATGTGAGCGCCCCTCGTTTCCACATACACTGCATACACCGATGTACTCGCGGTCATGAACAAGCGGTTCCGCCTGCTACCACCAAAGCAAACATTGCTGCAGATCTCTGGTAGCTTGATCTGACCGATGCGCACACCTTCCTTAGGTTCAAACACATGCACGCCGTCATAGCCCTCACCGACCCATCCCGCGCTTGACCAGATGTTGCCATCCACATCGCAACGAATGCCATCTGCGAGGCCGACCTTCTCTCGATTACCCTTCTCGTCTTTCACTTCCATTTTCATCGAAGTGAACTCGCGACCGTTCGAGAGCTTCTTCTCTTCGGCGACATCCCACACTTTGATGTTCTTTGGTGCGTCGTCGTAGTGGGATGCACCGGTGTCCGCGATGTACAGTTTCTTGTAGTCGGGCGAGAAGCACAGGCCATTCGGTTTGAAGATCTCGTCGGTCACCTTCTCGACCTTCAAGGTCTTCCCATCCACGCGATAGACCGCTTCCTTTTGATGAGGTTGCTTGGAATCATTCGTGGCCTTGTTCCCTTCGTAGTTCATCAGTCCCCCATAGCCGGGGTCTGTGAACCAGATGTCTCCGTTGGGATGCACCACGGCATCATTCGGGGCATTCAATGATTTGCCGCCGTATTGATCGCAGATCACTGTTGTTGAACCATCGTGCTCGTAGCGGACGACCCGACGATTGCCATGTTCACACGAGATCTGTCGTCCGTGATAGTCGAACGTGTTGCCATTGCTGTGGCCGGCAGGATTACGCAGCACGCTGTGGTGGCCATCTTCTTCCAGCCACCGCAACTGGATGTTGTTGGGGATATCTGACCACAGCAGATACTTGCCGACGCCATTCCAGGCAGGGCCTTCCGCCCACAGCATTTGATCGCTGTGATAGATTCGCTGGATCGGTGTGTTACCGAGGGCATATTTCTTGAATCGTGGATCGAGCACGACAATATCAGGATCTGGATAACGCACTGGTTGAACGTGCGGGCCATAGTCGCGCGCTAATGCGTTGGATGCCCAACCGACTGCGGCGGCAGTCGCTGCGAGAAACGATCGTCGAGGTACTGCGAAGTCACTGGAGGGATCAGACGGCTGGCTGGCAAGTGGCTCGGTCATTGTTGCTCCTCAGAACGCAAGATGTTCGACAGACGGAAATGCACCATGAGAATCACGGAGGTGGGCAAGGTATCACACTTGTGATCCGGGTGGAAACGTGGGCAAATCCGCTGGCATGTTGCTATCCTTGGGGAGATTCGTGGGCCGTCGTTTGTGGTCAGCGAACTTCCCGTGGTCTATGCTGAATGCACTATGCCTGATCTGCTTTCGATGACAGGGATCTCCAAACGCTTCGGCGCGACACAGGCGCTGAGCAATGTTGACCTTGGTGTTCCTGCAGGCCGAGTGTTAGCGCTAATCGGCGAGAACGGTGCCGGTAAGAGCACGCTGATGAAGGTGCTGAGCGGCGCGCACGCACCCGATTCCGGAGCGATGCTGCTGTCGGGACAACCTTACTCGCCACGCGGTCCGAACGACGCTCGCCTGGCTGGCGTCAGCATGATCTACCAGGAACTGAGCCTGGCACCCCATTTGTCGGTCGAAGACAACATCATGCTCGGTCAGGAATGCCGTTCGGTGGGGCGGGCTGGCTTCGCAGTTCTCGATCGGCGGGCGCAACGCGAGAAGGTTCAGCGAGCACTTCGATTGCTCGGCCATCCCGATCTGCGACCCGAGGTTCCTGTCGGCGAGCTTTCGATTGCGGTCCAGCAATTGGTTGAGATCGCTAGAGCCTTGGTAAGTGACTCCAAGGTGATCGTCTTTGATGAGCCGACGAGTTCGTTGACGAAGCAAGATGTGGAACACTTGTTCTCCGTGATCGGCAAGCTGCGCGATGCGGGCTTGGGAGTCGTGTACATCAGTCACTTCCTGGAAGAGATCCGCCGCGTCTGCGACTGCTATGCCGTCTTACGCGACGGCCGCTCGGTGGGCGCGGGTGAACTGACTGGCACCACCGATTCGCAAATCGTTTCGCTGATGGTCGGCCGCGGTGTCTCGGAATTGTTTCCCACCGTACCGCATACCCCGGGTGAAGTTCTGCTGACGATCGACAACATTAGCGGAGTCAAATCGCCGCGGAATGTCTCATTGGAAATCAGGCGGGGTGAGATCCTTGGCTTGTCAGGCCTGATCGGCGCGGGGCGAACAGAATTGCTGCGATGTCTGTTTGCGCTCGATCCAGTCAAGGGCGGACACATCAAGGTTGCTGAACTGAGTCCTGCTGCGACAACCCGCAGTCGTATTCGCGCGGGACTCGGGCTGGTTTCGGAAGACCGCAAGACCGAAGGGTTGGCGCAGGCACGAACGATCGCCGACAACTTAACCTACAGCTATCTGCAGCCTTATTCACGACTCGGGTGGCTCAATCTGCGCCGTCGGCGTGAAGCCGTCGTCCATTGGATGAAGCGGCTGCAGGTGAAAGCAGGGTCACCCGAACAACCAATCG
This sequence comes from Schlesneria sp., assembly GCA_028291515.1. Lineage (GTDB taxonomy): Bacteria > Planctomycetota > Planctomycetia > Planctomycetales > Planctomycetaceae > Schlesneria. The sequence continues at coordinate 138,278 of JAQGHU010000090.1, read as the reverse complement.
GCGAACTCTCTGGAGGCAATCAACAAAAAGTGGCGATCGCCCGCGTGTTGCATCAGCAAGCCGATGTACTGTTGCTTGATGAACCAACGCGTGGGATCGACGTCGGCACCAAATCGGAGATCTATCGGCTGATGGGAGAACTGGCCGCCCAAGGCAAGGCCGTCGTGTTTGTCAGTTCGTATCTCACGGAGCTTTTGGCGGTTTGTGACCGCATCGGTGTGATGTCGCGTGGTCAGTTGAAGGAAGTCCGTCCGACAAAGGACTGGACAGAAGAAGCGATCATGAGCGTGGCGGTTTCGTTGTAATCGACCTCAGGCCGGGAAGGCAGAAATGTTACGCATACTTATTTCAGGGATGGTGCTGTTCACGATGACGAACATGATTCAAGCTGCAGACCAGGTCGTCGCTGATGTTGTGCTGGGTATTCACGGCGGCATCGGAGTCGATAAGAAAGAAATGACGCCTGAGTTGGACAAAGAAGTCCGGGCGGGTCTGAAGAGTGCACTCGAAGCGGGTCACGCCAAGCTCAAAGCAGGCGGCTCCAGCCTGGATGCTGTCGAAGCGGCGATCCGTGTGATGGAAGACTTGCCTGTTTTCAACGCCGGCAAAGGAGCGGTCTTCACGAATGCGGGGACGAATGAACTCGATGCCAGCATCATGGAGGGGAAAACCAAGAAGGCCGGTGCAATGGCCGGGGTGATGACGGTCAAGAACCCGATCAGCGGGGCTCGCGCCGTCATGGAGAAGTCCAAGCATGTGCTGCTGATCGGCAGAGGCGCCGATAGCTTCGCGAAGCAACAGGGTCTGGAAATCGTCGATCCCTCGTACTTCGGGACAGAACATCGACGCAAAGCGATCGAAGAGATCTGGAAGCGTGAGGAAGAAGCCAAGAAGATGCGGAGTGATGCCGAATCATTGCAGCCTGAGCTGCCCAAGAAGAAGTCCGAATACGGCACCGTCGGTGCCGTCAGCCTGGACGGGATGGGAAACCTGGCGGCGGGAACCTCTACTGGCGGCATGACCAACAAGATGGCGGGTCGCGTGGGTGATTCGCCGATCATTGGAGCGGGTACTTACGCCGACAACGATGCCGCGGCGATTTCATGCACCGGTCACGGCGAATTCTTCATCCGTTACGCGGTCTCTCACGAAATCGTGTCGCAGATGAAATACAAAGGCCTGTCTGGTGCCGCTGCTTCGGATGATGTCATCAACAAGCAACTGAAGAATGCTGGCGGCGAAGGGGCGGCTATCGTCCTCGATCGAGCCGGCAAATTCGTCACCGCCTACAATTCGGAGGGTCTCTATCGAGGTTGCATCACCAAAGATGGCACCATCCAGATCCGGATTTACGAAGAGTGACTGAAGTTCCTTGGTTTAATGTGAACAAAGAGATTTGATTGCAGCGACGATTTAGAAAGTATTTCATGACGGTTCCCGAGGTGACTGACGATGTCACCGATCTGTCGATCTTGCGGCAGCAATTGTTTCAGCATCCTTTGTACGATTCAGTTCAGACGGCAGACAACGTGCGGCTGTTCATGCGAGAGCATGTGTTTGCCGTGTGGGATTTCATGTCCCTCTTGAAACGCCTGCAACAATTGGTGACCTGCTGCGCCGTTCCGTGGATGCCGCCGGCCGATGCACGCGTCAGTCGATTCATCAACGAGATCGTGTTGGGCGAGGAGTGTGACGAAGATGGTCGCGGTGGCTATGCCAGTCATTTCGAACTGTATCTTCAGGCCATGGATGAAGTCGGCGCCGACACTCTGCCAATTCGCGACTTCCTGAAAGCCGTTTCGGCAGGAACCCCGATCGATCAAGCACTCGCAAGCGTGGCGATTCTGCCAAGCACTCGCCGCTTTGTTTTGTCGACGATGCGATTGGCCCAGCAGGGGTTGCCGCACGAGGTCGCTGCGGCGTTCTTCTACGGCCGAGAAGACGTGATCCCCGATATGTTCACTCGACTTGTGAAGTCGCTGCCGCGGCATGGAGTACACGTTGATAGGCTGGTGCATTACCTCAACCGGCATATCGAACTGGATGCCAATGATCATGGCCCGCTGGCGCGGCGACTTGTCGAGAGCCTGTGCCAAGAGGACGCTCAACGTCAACAGGCAGTGCATCGAACCGCGATCCTGTCGATCCAGTCCCGCATCGAACTGTGGGACGGACTGCTTGTCGCCATCCGCCGAGAGTAGCGACAGTTGTTGGCTCACACGGGAGAATTGAAACACGGAGACGCGAAGAGCGCAGAGAAGACGGCTCGGCGTTACTTTTGGATGCGGTATAGTGCCTTGTCAGTGCGCAAGAACAACGCTCCGTCCGCTGCGGCGATGCTCGCCAGGGTGCGACCGGGCAACGTGTTCACGGCGAGTTCTTTGTATTCATCGTGGCTCGGCTCAAGGACATAGGCTTTACCGGCTTCATCCAGCAGGTAGAGCCGACCGTCAGCGAGGAGTGGCGATGCCGAGAAGTTGCCGCCCAGGCGCTTCTGCCAGTGGGGCTCACCCGTCTTCGCATCCAGACATTGAGCGATCCCATTGTCGCTGACGATGTAAAGATCCTCCCCCAAGAGAAGCGGCGACGGATTCAGGGGCGCACCACGCTCAAGCTTCCACACCATGTGAGAGTCGGTGATGTCGCCTTCGCCCGTTGGCTTCACGGCGTAGAGCCACGGTTTGTCATAGCCTGAACACAAGTAGACGATCCCGTTGCCATACACGGGACGCGGTACGTTCGAGTAGCCCTTAGGGTAGCGGAAACGCCAGATCTCTTTGCCAGTCTTGGGTTCGTATCCCATCGCCCATTCACCACCGGTGCTGATCAGTTGCTTCTTCCCCTCGACATCAACCAACAGAGGCGTGGAATAGGCCATCGCGCCGTCGCGTGTCGTCTTCCACACTTCGTTTCCGGTGTTCTTGTCGAGTGCGGTGATGTACTGCACATCGGTTCCGTCGCAGGCCAGGATCAGCAGGTTTTCGTAGACGACCGGGCTACCGGCCGGTCCGTGTCGATGGTTGTACTTCTGTTCGTTCTTCCAGAGGACTTTACCACTGCGATCAAGACAAGCCGTTCCCAGTTTGCCGAAGTGGACATAAAGTCGATCTCCGTCGATCAGGACCGATGGCGATGCAAAGCTGTTCTTGGAATGAATCTGACCGGGTTCATCATGGTGGAAGACTTCTTCGTCGACCAACACTTCGCCGGTGTCTTTGTTCAAACAGATCACCCGTAGCGACTTTCCTTCGTCGGTCGCTGTCGTCATCCAGATCTGAGAGCCTTCGATGGATGGAGTCGACCAGCCCAGCCCTTCGATATCTCGCTTCCAGCGAATGTTCTCGGATTCGCTCCACGTCAGTGGCAGATTCTTTTCGGACGAGTGGCCTTCGCCATCAGGACCGCGAAACTGCGGCGAGTCACCCGCAGACGCAGTGACCGCCATCAGCGAGACCAGTGAAGCAAGAATAGTGGTTCGACAGCAGCTGAAGAATTGCGAAGACATCTGTCGTGCGGCCCTTCCGTCGTAGTGATCCCGTTTTGGCGGCGTATCGGACTATCTTGCGCGAACGCGGAACAAAGTGGAAACGATAGACGCTAGCCATTGGAAGGAAAACCAAATAACTCGTGTTATTTGGCGGGGCCTTCGGCGACTTGCAGTGTTCGACCTTTTGCCGCGTTCAGCCGTTCCAATTGCCCTTTCACGATCGCGGCCTTTTCCGTCGCGGCTTTCGCCGCCGCTTCCGTATCGGCGAGTTGCTTTTGAAGTTCAGGAGTGACAACGGCGGCGACCACCGCTTTCTCGGCGTTGGCCTTGGTGACGACGGCTGCGTCGGCCACGGCCTTTAGCTTGGCGGTGGCATCCACGACGACTTTGTCTGCTGCCGTCTTCTCGGTCACTGCTTTCTCTTTCGCGGCTTTTGCTGCATTCAGTGCGATGGTCGACACACCGATCGCTTCTGTCTTGGCTGGCAACTCTTGGATCGAGGCACTCTTTTGCTTGGCTAATTCAGACTGTCCTGCCAAAGCCTCCGTCAGCTTTTTCGTCGCTTCTGCCGCGGCGGCTTTGACGGCGGGGTCTTCAGGTTTTGACTCAACTACGGCAAGTGCTTGGTTCACGGCGACTTCATTCGCAGCAACCGCCTCGTTGGCCGCTTTCACTTTAATGTCCAACTCGGATGTGACCTTCTTGGCCGCATCTCGTTCGGCGGCTGCCTTAGCCTGCGCTGCAGTGGCGGTCGTCAGGTTTGTTTCTGTCGTTTGCAGTGCTGTCGTCTTGACGACGACATCTGCGTCGGCCGCGGCCTTGGCTTTTGTCGCAGGTTCGATTGCTGCTTGAGCTTCGGCTGATGCTTTCATTGCCGCTTCTGCGGCTGCTTTGCGGTCCGCAATCCCCTTATTGATCGCTGCCAGCGCGGCGTTTCCTTGATTAGCGGCAGCCTCGGTCGCCGTGAAAGATTGGGTTGTCGCTTCGATCCGTTTTGTCAAAGACAGCGGGTTCGTGCTGAGTTGGCCAATGACGGCACCGTCTTTGGCGTTCCAGACCTGAATGTTCCCCGTCAAATCGCCCGCGAGAATACGATCAGCGTCCGAGTCGAAGGCGACCTCCATTCCCAGGTCACCCAACCCAGCGAAGCCCCGAATGGCCGCTCCGTTCAGATCCCACAACTTGGCTTGGTTGTCGCGGCCTGTCGATGCGATGCGATTGTCTCGCGTGAACTCGACTGCCGAAGCACCACCGCCGTGAGCACCCCAGTTCTTGACCTGGTTTCCGTTCTGCATCTCCCACAGCCGAATCGTGGAGTCTTCACTGCATGAGGCCAGAATGTTTGAATCGGGAGCCCAACTGACATCGGTGATTGGCGCGGTATGCCCGGTCAGGAAATAGAACTCTCGTCCCGTGAATGCTTCCCACACGACCAGGCCATTGCTGCGATCGGCCGTGGCCAGCAACACCCCGTCGGGACTGTATTCGAGTGCCGTGATCCAATCGGTGTGCTTGTTCTTTTCGTAGAGCAATTCACCCGTTGAGGTATCGTAGACGCGAACGATCTTCTTCGGACCGCCCAGAGCGACTTGCGTGTGATCGGGACTGATGTCCGCAGCCAGGACCACGTCGTATTCCGAGCCCACTTCGGCAATCCGTTTGCCGGTCTTCAAGTCCCACAGGACAACTTTGCCGGAGTGTGAGCCGCGTCCGCCACCGGCCATCAGCCACAGGCCATCGCGAGTGAACTTCAGGATGTGGGCGACACCTTCAGGGAATGGGAGGACTCCTTCGAGTTCCAACGTCTGTGTGTTGTACAGAAAGATCTGCTTGTGTCCCGCAACGGCGGCGATCGGCGACCAGGGATTCACCGCGAGGGCGGTCACGCCATTGCCGCGGCTGGCGACCAGCAACGGATCAATCGGCAGACTCTCGGGCATCGGAGGGGGACCAGCAGGTCGCTGATTCGAGATCTCGACCTTAGCCATCGCCGTGTTCTTCTTGGGCTTGGCCTTGCTTCCCGAATTTTCCAGCGCGCCTCCTTCGATCCAGCGTCGGACCAACGTCAGTTGTTCTTCGGGCAGCTTCGGTTGCTGCGGCGGCATCGTCGGTTCGGCGAGATGGGCGATGACGAGATACAGTTGGCTCTGTGAGGCATCGCCGTCGGCTCGCACGACTTCCCCCGAGGCTCCCCCCTGCATCGTCAGGCCATAGTTGTCGAGGACCAGATCCCCCTTCTTATCGTTCGAGTTGTGACAGGAACCACACTTCTCACGGAAGATGGGCAGGATATGTTGCTCGTAAGTGATCTTCTCTTCTTTCGCTGGGGCGGCGGCTTTCTCTTGAGCCAGAACCGAGATGCTGCAGAAACCAACGAACAACAGGCTAAGGATCAATCGACTCATCGCGAGACTCCGGCAATCCAAGCAGAGAGTTTACTGGTCAAGGCTAAGCGTCACTGACGCTGCTTGTATCGGCTTTCGAGGCATGACAGACCCGAGATGAGCCTGCCGCGTGTACATTAATGGTTAAACAAAAACTCGCGACTATTGAGCAATGCCCAGAAGACATCGTCGAGCGATCGTTTGACATCGCTCCCTTCGGAAAACAGCGGCTTCAGGGTCGCCGCCTCTTCAGGAGTCGGCTTGCGACTGAGGCAGCGGACGTACATCTTTTCAACAATCTGCTCGGGCGGCAGGTTCTCTTTTTGCATCGCGGCGATCAAACCACCCTGTTGAATCTTGCTGTTCGTGGTGTCTCCGTTCAGCAGGTGCAGCGCTTGTGACAGCGTCGGCTCCATTTTGACTTCGCATGAACAAGCGGTCTCGCGCGTGGCGCGCCCGAATGTCGTCAGGAAGTAAGTGCTGGTGGCTCCGTCGGCAATCTGGACGGCTCGTGCTCCCATCGGCAGTCGTGGAAACTTATCTTTCGTGCTGGTGACTTCGCTGATGATGTCGAGCATTGATTCGGCTTTGATGCGGCGAAGTGTTTGCGAGGCGAAATTGCGTTCGTCGGTTTCGTTGCTGACATTCTTTTCGGTCGTCCGTTGATAAGCCTCGGATCGACAGATGTCTCGCACTAGAGCCTTGAAGTCATAATTGGATTCGGTGAATCGCTTCGCTAATTCCTGGAGCAGCGGGGCATTGGAAGCCGGGTTGCTGACGCGAACGTCGTCGACAGGTTCTACAATCCCGATATTGAAGAAGTGATGCCAGATGCGATTGACGAAGTTCTGTGCGAAGTAAGGGTTCTTCGGGGAGGCCAGCCAGTCTGCCAGCACCGTCCGACGGTCCTTCCCGGCGACATCGGCAGGACCGCCACCCAGGAACACTGGCGGCATCACGCGACCGCCAACCAGGTGATTCACTTCGCCACCACCCGAGTTGAACACGATCTGTTCGCGATAGTCTTCGCCCTGCTTGCGGCCGATCTGAGCGAAGAAAGCCGCAAAGCTGTAGTAATCATCCATCGTCCAGCGATCGAACGGATGGTTATGGCATTGGGCACACTGTGTTCGCATGCCCATGAAGATCTGAGCGACGTTTTCGGCGACCTTCAGTCGATCGGGTTCGATCTGATAGAAGTTCGTGGGGGGGTTCTTGAACGTCCCGCCACTGGCACCCAGAATTTGTTGGACCATCTTGTCCAAGGGAACGTTGTCTGCGATTTGCTCACTGAGCCACGTGTAATACAGAGTGATCGATTTGAGGCTGGTCTGATTCGACGACCGCATCATCAACCATTCGGCCCATTTGCTGACCCAGACTTCGGTGAACTCTTTGCGGCCAAGTAGTTCGTCGATCAGCTTGTCTCGCTTGTCGGGCTCGGTGCTGGACATGAAGCGGTTGTATTCGTCTTCAGTCGGGACCAGACCAATCAAGTCGACATAGATGCGGCGCAGGAAGGCTTCGTCGGAGGACTTGCCTGACGGATCGATCCGCAGTTTCTTCAGCTTCAGATTTACCAAGTCATCGATGTAATTGATCTGAGTCTTCGGCTTCTCTTCGTAGACCAGGCCTTTCGGCAAGACCACGAAGTGAGACCCGACCGTAAACGTCGAAAAGCGGGCCATCACGAAAGCTTCGCCGCGAGCCCCAGCAGTAATGGTTCCTTCGGGAGTAATCGATGCCGAGGTGTCGTTGTTGGACAGGTACAGGGCTAGTGCGGTAACATCGCGATCGGTGCCGTCGGAGTACTTGGCTCGCGCTGTGACTTGCTGCGTGGCCCCTTGTCCGTCGAGGACGCCGTCTTTGGGGTACAGTTCCAGGCCGACGCAGGTTGCGACGTCGGCAGCATCTCGAGGACAGCCGGCGCTGATCCAGTCGACGATGGTCTGATTGATTTCCGAATCTTTCTCAAATCGCTTGCCACCGGTATGCGGGACCACGCCGATCGACTTCTCGATCATCAGGCTGGACTCCGGAACCGAAAAGTCGATCCGCCGGCCCGGCATTTCGCGAGTGATTCGTAAATAGTCGCCGTCGGGATCGAATCCGAACAGCGACAGGCGGAAGCCGTCCTTCCCGCGGGCCGCTCCGTGACAGCTTCCCGTGTTACAGCCAGCCTTCATCCAGACCGGCATCACGTCCAGTTTGAAACTGATGGCCCGCGTCTCGGCGGCGCGTTCGACCTTGACCGGAACAGTCAGCATCTGACCGCCGAATTCAACTTTCAGTTCCGTCTGGCCGTCGGCCGTCGGATAGAACGTCGTTCCGTCGCGGCGACAGATCGCCGGATTCGCGAGCGTGAATATGGCCTGCTTGCTGACATCGTGCGTGATGCCATCCGCATGGACCGCTTGGACGACGACCAGTTGTCGATCTTTGTTCGTCGTGAGATTGATGTCCGTGGGATAGACGTTCAGTTGTGTCAGGGGCGATTGGGCCGACGCCAGGCTGGTCATCAATCCGCTGAGGCTTAACGTCAGGATTGCATTCAACATCGAAATCCGCGACATGTCCGGCATCCTTAATGGCACTGCGAAGAATTGGCTCGCAGGATAACTCGCAATGACTTAGCTCGTCCGTCGAATACTGACCTAGTTTCCGCCAGCAGGCTTTGCTTCGGCAGCGCCACCCTGACCTTCGACTCGCTGCTTCTGTTCCAGTCGCAATTGTTCTAATCGAGTCAGTCGCTTCGCCTGAACCGGTGCGGGTTGCGGCATTGGCGCAGGCTGGCCTTGTGCAACCGGCATCGGGGCTACCTTCGGTGGTAGCGGCTTGTCGACGCGGATCGCTCCGGTTCCCAAGTTGTGAATGATGGGCTCACCGTTTTCAGTCACGACAACCTGACAGAACAGGCTCTTGTTGTTGCCGGGGTTAGCGTCAGCTTCCGCTTTGACCTTGAAGATGAGTTCCTTGGTCTCTTTATTGAACTCAGCGGCCGTCGTGGTGACCTTGTTGGGCAGGCCCAGCAACTGCACTGTCGCATTGCCATCGAACGGCTTGGCATTCTCTACTTTCACGACCAGTTCCGTTTCGGCACCGAGTTCAACAGCCGCCGCTTCGTAGGTGAACTTCATGTACGATTCGGCAATTCGCAGATTGACGAATGGCGAACAAACCATCACTGGGCCGCTGCCAACTGTCGCTTCACCTCGTACTGCGATCTTGTGCTCTTTCGCCTGTGCATTGCCGGCTGCGTTCAAGGTGATGACCGCTTCGGTCTGACCTTCGGCAATCGAGATTTCTCGACTGGAATTCATCCCGTTGGGGTTCAGCAGCAGTTCGATCTTGATTGGTGCTTTGAATTCGCCTTCTCGAGTCGCCACGATCTTCAGAGACATCTGGCCACCCTGGACCAGTGGCACCTTGGGTTCGACGATCTGCAAGGTGAACGGAACCTTCTGAGCGACTGCCATGGCCAACGAATGAGTTCGCTCGGTCCAGAACGGCGTGTTGTTATTCCCGCGAATCAACACGGTCGGCAGGCGAACTTGTCCGGTCGGCGGATTGGCGTTGCTGGCATCGTCCAGTGATGCGATTAGTTGGCCAAACTTGCCGCCGACTGCGGCATCGGGAGCCGCATAGAGAATGACCTGAGCGACATTCTGGTCAGCCGACATCCCAAATGATTCGATGGTGACGCCGGGTGGCAGGTTGTCCCCTTTGAACGCCAAAGGCCCGCCAAAGTTTTGTCGATTGGCGTTGATCAGCAATGGAAATCGATTGCCTTGCGTAATGACGATGTGCGGTTCGACGTATTGCACGAACTCATTCACACCTAACAGCAAGCTTGGAGCAACTGGTTCGAGTTCAACTCGGTAATGGAAAGCGTCTCCACCGCGGTGCAGATGATCGCGGACTTCCAGGAAGTACTCACCGTCGGCAGGGACGGCAAAGCGAAGGTAGCTGTCGGGTGTTCCATTCGCGTCGTCATTACTGGCGATCGCTCCCCCTTGCGCATTGTACAGCACTAGCAACGGATCGAGTTCTGACCGAATCCGACGTGCATAAACGTGGATGTCGATGTTCTGGCCTTTGGTCGCCGTGAATCCGAAGAAGTCGGCGTCGGTTTTGGTGGCCAACACACCGTTGAATGCAGCTGGTGCTGCCGCCTTGGTCGCTTGTTGGATGTTCTCATTTGGCTCGACTTCAATGGAGTTCTCCAAATTCGTCAGGCGGAACTGCATGCCAGATGGAGCGATCCCCCGATCGTCTTGCGGGAAGACTTCGTAGTCGGGACCACCGGTCGCCGGGAGATCGAATTCTCGAGTGAACTCGCCCGCGATATCGCCCAGGAACCGAACTTGAACCTTGGTTCCCGGCTTGCCCCCCGCGGGAACAATCGCGAGCGGACGAGGATAGCTACCGATGTGACAGCGGTAGTGACTGGCTCCGTTTCCGCCGTAGCTGCTTTCACGAATCTGAATGACGTACTTGCCGTCGGCAGGGGCGATGATCGAGGCGACGCCATCCTGCCAGATCAACGCGGCATCGTCGCTGGTGGCGAGTTCGAAGCGAGCTTCATTGAGAATCGCGACGTAAGGATCGAACATCGTGTCACCAAGGCGAATGCCTTCGATTTCGGCGGTGATCCGTTCGCCTTTCTTCGCTTCGACGATGAAGTGATCGACATCTTCGTTCTGAATGATCCCTTCGATGGTGACGTTGTTGGCAATTTCCTGGGGCTTGGCGAACTCACTGTTCGGCTCTTTCTCCGCGACGGCAGGTAGCGCACCGACTCGGAAAGTTCGCAGGTCCGACAGGCCGCTGGCCGTGCGGACGCGAATGTGTTTTGTTCCCAAGGTGCAGTCGGCCGCAATCCTCAGTTTGGCTTTCACCTGCTTATCGTTGACGACCGCCAGTTCGGCGACCTCGATCCCGGGCTCATAGATCATCAGTTCCTGAGCATCGTCGAGTCGCTGGCCGTTGAGGACCACTTCGATTTCGATACCGCGCTGACCACCGCGGGGAATGATGTTCGAGAGCACCGGACTGGCTGCAAATGTCGATGCAGCACTGCAGGTGATGGCAAAAGCAGTCAAGAATGCGAACGGACGAACCGTCATTGTGCCCCCATTGGCCGCAGACATCGGGTGATGAACCGCGGCAGCAAACGACGTCAAATTAAGGAAGGATTTCGGCGAGGAGTCGGCAATTTGCAGAACACGGATGGTCGGGCTGCCCCGACCATCCGTGTGAGGTTTTCATATTCGATCGGGAATTTCCATCGGCGACAGGTCGCACGGCAGAAGCTCCAAGCATCAATTCAAATTAGGCGAGCAGTTCTTTGATGACCTTGCCGCCGTCAACGATTTCGATCGGACGATCGCCAGGAGCCATCAACTCCTTGTCGGCGACGATTCCCATGCAGTGGTAGACCGTCGTGAACAAGTCTTCCGGACCCATCGCCAATTCTTCGGGTTCGGAAGCGGTCGAGTTCGATGAGCCGTGGATATAACCACCCTTGATCCCACCGCCAGCCAGCACGACGCTGAAGACTTTCGGGTAGTGATCGCGACCGGCCTGGGCATTGATCTTGGGAGTACGACCGAATTCAGACGACACCATGACCAGCGTGTCTTTCAACAAGCCGCTGCGATCGAGATCCCTGATCAATGTCGAAAAGGCTTGATCGAAGGCGGGCATCTGATTACGGAAACCACCGACGATGGCGTTATGCATGTCCCAACCACCGTAGGTCAGATTGACCAATCGCACACCCGCTTGCACGAGTCGACGAGCCAACAGCATCCGGGCACCGGCGGTGTTACGGCCGTACTCATCGCGAATCTGGGCTGATTCCTTTTCAAGATCGAAGGCCTGACGGGCTTCAGGAGCACTGATCAAGCTGTAGGCTCGATCGTAGAACGTATCCATCGCCTTCAGATCGTCTGACTTTTCCTTCTTCTGGAAGTGAGCGTTGACCGCTTCCAGGGCCGATCGTCGTGTCGCGAATCGGCTGTCATCGACGCCACCGGGCAGGTCGAGATCGCGAACCTTGAAGCCGCCCGCGGCGGGATCGCTGCCCAAGCTGAACGGAGCAAACGCGGAACTCAGATAGCCGCTGCCCGCGTACTCATTGGGCATGTTCGGGATGCAGACATAGGGCGGCAAATTGTTGCGGGGACCATATTCATGGCTGACCACCGAACCAATGCAGGGATACTGCAAGGCGGGGCTGGGGCGATAGCCCGTGAACATGTTGTGAGTGCCGCGTTCGTGGGCCGCTTCACCGTGGGTCATCGAGCGAATGACCGTCAGCTTGTCGGCGACATCGGCTGTCTTGGCGAGGGTTTCGCCAAACAGCTCGCCACTGATCTTCGTCGCGACCTGCTTCATCTCGCCGCGGTATTCAATCGGAGCGTTCGGCTTGGGGTCGAATGATTCCTGATGGGCCATCCCCCCTGGCAGGTAAATATGGATGACCGACTTGGCGGTCCCTTCGAAGTTCTTGTAATCCTTCAGATCGGCACGGGCCGATTCCGTTCGCAGCAATTGAGGCAGCGTCAGCCCTGCGGCACCCGCGAGAGCACCAACAGACAGGAAGCCACGGCGATTAAGCCGTCGAAAGTGGCTCGGATTACAATTCTGTTGCATGACGACAACTCCACTCGAAACGGATTGAAGAGATCGAGCACAGGGGCAGGGACTGAGGTATGGAGACCTGACACCGTTGTCAGGACTGATTCCGGCATGTCTTCAGCGGGGGCTTATCTACTTGACGCGGGTCTCGCGAGGGTTACGAGCTACTTGGCTGGGCGGGTCTGAATCGCGGGATTATTAGCGGATCAACCCCCAAGGGCAGGTTGATGTGAGAAAAGCGTACCGAGAACGCATCGAAATCGTCAAGTGGATTCACCGCAGGTTATCCGACTGACGGCAAAGTTTCGGCTTTCGGCGGGGCCGCGACACTCAGCTCGCTCGATAGGCGATATTGGCGGCGCCGACTCCGGCCCCAGGAATCATCTTAAGTCCTTGATCCAAAAGACATTTCTCAAGCGCAGCCAGGAAGACCAGTACATTAGCCGCAGAGCTGCCTGCGCCCATAATCCCAATCCGCCAGGTCTTCCCCTTCATCGGTCCCAGTCCACCGCCAATTTCAATTCCGAACTCGTTGAGCAGTTGTTTGCGGACTGCCGCATCATCAACTCCCGCAGGAATGACAACAGCATTCAGCATCGGCAGTTGCTGTCCCTCTTTGACAGCGTATTCGAGCCCCATCGCCCTAAGTCCTGCCTTCAATGCCAGATGATTCTTCTGGTGTCGAACGAATCGAGCTTCCAAACCTTCTTCCAGCACAATTCGCAGAGCCTCGTGCAGGCCATAGTTCATGTTGATCGGTGCGGTGTGGTGATAGGCTCGGTTACTGCCCCAATAGTCCTTCACCATTTGCATATCCAGATACCAGCTCTGGACTTTCGTCTTGCGAGCATCAATGGCTGCGACGGCTCGATCGCTGAACGTGACAGGAGCCAGGCCCGGCGGACAGCTAAGGCATTTCTGCGTTCCGCTATAGACGGCATCCAGTCCCCACTGATCGACTTCAACAGGTTGACCACCCAAGGATGTCACGCAGTCGACCGCGATTAACACATTGTTGTCATGGCAGATACGAGCGATGTCGGCCACCGGTTGTGAGGCCCCGGTCGAAGTCTCGGCATTCACAATCCCGAGCACTTTCGGGCGGTGTTGCTTGATGGCCGCTTCGATTTCTTCGGACGAAAAGATCTCGCCGAAGGGTCGCTCGAGCTTTGTGACCTGGGCACCGCAACGTCCGGCGACATCTGTCATGCGGCCACCAAAGACGCCGTTGACGCAGACGATCATCTTGTCGCCCGGCTCAATCAGATTGGCGACGACAGCTTCCATCCCGGCACTGCCAGTGCCACTAACTGCTAGTGTCATCCGGTTTTGCGTCCGAAACACTTCCCGAAGCATGGTCTGCGTTTCGTCCATGATCTTCAGGAAGTAAGGATCCAGATGCCCGACCGTCGGGGCAGCCATCGCCAGCAGGACGCGAGGATGAATATCGCTAGGACCAGGCCCCATTAGAATTCGGCGTGGAGGAGCCACGGGACCGGGAATGAAGTTGGTCATAAGTCTCTCGCAATGCAATGTGGCAGGACAGGCTGGAATCGCGTCGTTCAACTGTCAAGATGCCGCCCAATGTGGCGAGATGCAAGCATGAATCGGCTCGTGGTCAGGAAATTGAAAAGTGCAAATTGCAAATTGCAAATTTGAAGAAAGGACGGGCGGGATTTCGCACTCCTGTTTCCTCCATTTGAAATTTCCAATACCCCCGCAACTCATCACCTCAATGGCTACAGACAGCTCACGTTGTCAGAATGTTCCGCGACACGACAATCGAGGCACCCTGGAAAGCGACATCATGAGCTTGTTCCCACGCGAGGAGATTCTCAAACGGCTGCGCGCTAAAGTCGCGGCAGGTCAGCCAATCATTGGCGGCGGTGCCGGAACGGGGCTGTCGGCCAAGCTGGAAGAGGCCGGAGGCATCGACTTGATCGTTATTTATAACTCGGGTCGGTTTCGCATGGGGGGCCGAGGATCGCTGGCGGGGATGATGCCTTACGGCGATGCGAACGCCATCGTCATGGATATGGCTCGCGAAGTTTTACCGGTCACACGAAAGACCCCCGTGCTGGCCGGCGTCTGTGGGACCGACCCCTTCCGAATGATGCCACTGTTCTTAAAGGAAGTGCAGGCTGCGGGGTTCTCGGGAGTGCAAAACTTTCCCACCGTCGGACTATTCGATGGCAACTTCCGAGTGAACTTGGAAGAGACCGGCATGGGCTACGGCCTGGAAGTTGACATGATTCGCATGGCGCGCGAACTCGGTTTGCTAACAACGCCCTATTGTTTTAACGACGACGAAGCAGCGGCGATGGCCGGCGCTGGTGCCGACATTCTGATCCCACATATGGGGTTGACAACCAAGGGCATGATCGGCGCGACAACGGCAGTCACGTTGGAAGAATCGGCCCGGCGTTGCCAGTCGATGCATGACGCCGCCAAGCGAGTGAAGCCGGACATCCTGGTGCTGTGTCACGGCGGCCCGATCGCGGAGCCGGAGGATGCTCAATATATCCTGGATCACACTGAAGGAATCGTGGGCTTCTATGGGGCCAGTTCGATGGAACGCCTGCCGGTAGAACCGGCAATTACAAATCGGATTCAGGAGTTCACCGGGATCAAGTTCCGTCGCTAGAAGCATTTTTGTAGCTGATCTGGTTGTTAGAAAGGATTTGTCAATGTTTGACAGCGCCATCGTGATCAATGAGTTTCAGTGCAAGGGCTTCGAGAAGATCACTGCCGATATCGCCGAGCAGTCGTTCTTTGAACCAAGTGCTGGTCATGGTCATCCGCCCGCCTGGATCATCGGGCACTTAGCGATCTCGGCGGAGGCGGGGATGCAATACTTCGGTCGAGCGATCGCGCATCCGGAGTGGTCTCCCATCTTTGGCGCTGGTTCGTCAGGGCAGGTCGCTCCGAGTGAAGCGCTTTGTAAAGAGGCGCTTCAATCAGCATTGCTCCAAAACTATCAGGACTTGCGAGAGTTCGCCTCACAAGCTTCACCCGAAGCCATGTCTCAACCGCATCGCATCCCATTCTTTCGCGGAACGCCAATCAAGAACGTCGGCGATTGCATCACGCTACTGCTGACGAGTCATTTCGCATCTCATCTGTCGCAACTGTCCAGTTGTCGCCGCGCGGCGGGATTCGCGCCATTGTTCTGAATCACATCCGTCATTCTGTGTGCAGGCTGCGAACAGGACTGGCATCGCCACATCACGCGTCAATTGCGCGGAGAAGTCGACTTCAGTAGGTCGCGATGGCAAGCCACGCCATGCCGATCAACAGCGTGACCAGTGTGATAGGAACTCCGGCGCGACAATAGTCGGCGAGTGTGATGATCACGCCCGATTTGCGTGCTTTTTCCACGACGATCAAGTTTGCCACGGACCCTAAGAGAGTCAGATTCCCCGCCAGTGTGCTGGACATGGCCAACGCCAGCCATGCCGTTTCCTGCATCGCACTGGGCATGTCGGGAATGATCGGCTTAAACAGCAAAACGGCTGGGACATTAGACACCATGTTTGACAAGACCGCTGAGGCAACGCTCAACATGGCGATGGGTGATGTGCGCAGCACGGTCCACTGATCCACGCCCGCATGACGCATGACGTGAACCTCAAAAGCATGCACAACGACGAAAAGCCCCGCGAACATGACCAGCAAACCCCAGTCGACGCGATGATAGATTTTTTCGGGCTTCACGCGATCGAGCAGCAGGACGGCGGCGGCACCAAGCGCAACAATTGCCATGGGAGCTCCTGCAAAAAACAACGCGACGGCAGCAGACGTTACGATCAAGCTCTTGATCAGAAGCAATTTCTTCTTGGAGTGCATCGGTGCGGGTTGGTCAACTTGAGGCATGTAGTCAATCGGACCAGCTTTCAACGCAGAGCGAAACAGCACGAGCGTAATCAAGTAGGAAACCACGAGTCCCACGATCGCAATCGGAGCCAGCTTGGCGGCGAATCGAAGATAGCTGATCTGCGACAGGCCCCCGATAATCATGTTTTGTGGATTGCCTGTCAGAGTCGCCGTCGATCCGACATTGGATGCAATCGCCAATCCGATTAAATGGGGCTTGGGGTCGATCTTCAGATGTCGTGTGACGTGTAGCACCAACGGTGTCAGCGCCAAACAGACAACATCGTTCACAAGCAGTGCCGACAAAACACCTGATAACAGCATCACGACGGCTAACAAAGTCGAAGGCTGATGCACATGAGCGAGAGCACGCCCTGCCAGAATGTCAAAAAAAGCGGCTCGTCTCAGGTATTCGACGACGATCATCATTCCCAGCAACAGGACAATCGTGGCAAAGTCGACGGACTGCACTGCCTCGTCAAACGTCAGCAGGCGACAGCCCAGCACCGCAGCCGCTCCCGTGAGTGCGATCCCGGTCCGATCGATTCTGAGGCCGGGAAACCCACCCAAAGCCAACCCCAGATAAGTCGTTCCAAAGACGATGATCGTCAGCCAGAAAGCAACGGACTCCGACATGCAAGCAGTCTTTCAATAGGAGTTCGTTGCCGGGACAATCGGGAAAAGAGACGGAACGGCTGTATAGCGTCCCGCGTCATAGATGACAAATGGAGCGATCTGTGTGCGCTTCGATGCCCGTCACAGATCTCGCTTTTCTGTCGCGGCTCTCATGGATCTTATGTCACCGGGCGGCAGAAGTGGCGGCTTAGGAGAGCGATGTTCTTACGGTTCGCCTTCCAGACGACATCGAACATGTCGCCGACGATGGGAACAGCTCCAATCCCAACGTCGATGGCGACGTTCCAATACATCTTCGCGAGGATCCATTTGAGAGCGCCAAGTCGTCGGGCTTCCCCGATCAGCCACAACGAGAATGCTCCTGCGATCAAGTCGCCAATCCCTGGGATCAGGCCCACAATCGCATCCAATCCAAACTGGATATTTGTTCCAGGGATCTGGAATTGACCATCCATCAATTCCGCGACTTTGCGGAGTTGCTCGATCCGCGCATACTTTTCAGGATCGGTGATCAGTTCGGGAATTCGTTCGATTGTGGCCATTGGATCCTCGTTGTCGATTCAATCGCCGATAGAAATTCGAAGGCGAATTGCAGACGCGCGAATTATAGCGCCGGAGTTTGGTTCGTCAGCCCTGACGAACCAACTGACACCATTTTCGGCAATCTCCGCCAGGCACTCGCGTGCCGCGCTCAAGAGATCGTCGACGTTGCCCTTAGCTGAACAAAGCGGTCATCAATTCACCTTCTTCCAGGGCATCAATCGCGCGGCCGTCTGGCGTCATCAACGAAACGTGCGGATCGACGCCCAGTGAGTCCAGGATGGTGTAGCAGACATCCGCTGGGGCATAGGGTCGCGTCGTCACATGAGCCCCCTGCTTATCCGTCGCGCCGATCACCTTGCCGGGCTGTACTCCGGCTCCAGCGAACAGCAGACTCGCTGCCGGTCCCCAGTGATCGCGGCCGGCGTCTTTGTTGATCAGTGGCGTGCGACCGAATTCGCCGAAGCAGGCCACCAACGTGTCCTTCAACATCCCGCGCGCTGCCAGGTCTTCAATCAAGGCTGAGAAACCGAGGTCAAACTCCGGAAGCTTCTTGTCGCACGCTTCAAAGATCTTGCCGTGATGATCCCAGCCGCCGTAGTTCACGGTCACGAACCGAACGCCACCTTCGACCAATCGTCGAGCCATCAAGCAGCTTTGACCAAAGGTATTGCGACCGTATCGATCACGCAGCTTGATGTCTTCCTTCTCGATCGCGAATGCTGATTGAGCCTGCGGCGACAGAATCATTTCAGCGGCACGACCACGGAACTCGTCGTAAGTTGCCAGTTGATCGTTCCCGCGCACTTTGTCGCTGAGTTGATCGATAGTGGAGAGAAACGTCTTGCGACGATCGGCTCGAGTCGAATCGCGATTGGCGACCGCGACATCCTTCACACCAAAGTTTTCCGCGTTGGGATCACCAGTTCTAAAGGATTCGTAGCGACCGCCCAGGAAGGCACTTCGGCCCAGTTCCCATGTGAACGAAGGATTACGCGGGATGGCCATGTAGGGAGGCAGCACACCGTTAAAACCAAGCTCGTGAGCGGCCACTGCTCCAATTGCTGGATAGTCCCCAAACGGTGATCCGAATCGGCCCGACAACACCCAGTTCGTCGCCGTCTCGTGGTGGTCGTTGTTATGAGCCCCCGACCGAACCAAAGCGACTTTATCCATGCAACCCGCCATCTTCGGCAGCAGCTCGCAGACCTGCGTCCCCGAGACATTCGATGCGATTGGCGAATACTTGCCGCGGATTTCGGCGGGTGCTTCGGGCTTCATATCGAAGCTATCGTGATGTGTCAACCCGCCGCCCAGGTAAACCAGAATGACCGACTTGGCTCGAGCCGTTGAAGTGGTCCCTTTTGATTCAGCCGCTTGCGCTTCTTGTCGCAGCATGCTCGCCAGCGACAGTCCGCACAGGCTAAGACTGCCGACCTGCAGAAAGTCACGTCGCGACGCGCCGTTGCAGAGCTTGGTTCGATCGGACGAGAGCGTGATGTCGAGCATATTATTTCTTCCACAGCAGGCTTAAATTAACTCGGTTGTTGCAATCGATCGCGCACTGAATGACCTCAGTGATTGAATGAAAATTCCTTGGAGTTTAGCAGCGCCCACATTAAATCGCGGAAGACATCTTCTCGTGATCCTTGGCTCAATTGGCTCGTGATCGCGTTGATTTCTGTCTGGTTCGGCTTGCGCGACAATGTCGTCATGAACAACCGGTTGATCGCGGCGGCATTGTCAGGCGTGGACTTCAGCATCTCCGCGAGATAGCCGTTCCCCGCTTCGATCTTGCGAGATATCGTATCACCGTTCTGCAGGTGCAGCAGTTGCGACATCGTCACGTCACCTTGTCGTTCACAGGCACACGCTGTCACTCGATCTGAACGCCCAAATAGACGCAGAAAGTACGAATCCAGTCCCGGGTCGGCCAACTGCTGAGCTCGCAGGCCTTCGGGATAGCCAGGGAACTGATCGGGAATTGCGGTCACCTGGCTGAAGGCATCCAGCAACAGTTCGGCGGGCAGTCGGCGAGCATAGTAGTGTGAATAGAACTTGGTATCGGCTTCATTCTCGGCCAGCGTTTCGGAACTGGTCTGATAGGTTCGCGAATTCAAAATCGTCCGCATCAGCTGCTTCATGTCGAACCCATGAGCGGCGAAGTCTTCGTTCAGCACCTTCCACAACGGCGGATTCGACGGAGGATTGCTTGCTCGGATGTCGTCCACCGGTTCGACGAGGCCAACACCCATGTAATGCTGCCAGATCCGATTGACGATGCTCCCGTTGAACGATTCGTTCCGACCACTGGTCATCCAATCGACCAACGCCACGCGTGGATCGCTACCTAGCTCGATTGCCAGGTTCGCTCGATCCAGCGGTTGGGCTTTCAACTGTTCATTGGTCCGCGGCTGGCCCACGGTGATCGGCGACATCCTGACTCGTTCGATATCGGCGGCAACACCTTCGATCTGTTTGCGCAGCTCCGTCAGTTGCTGCTCGCGTTTCTTAGCGTCTTCTTCTTTTTCAGGAATTGGCGTCGCTTCCTTCTCGGCCAGTTGCTTCTGCAGGTTGGCCCGATGCCGCTGCTGGTTCTGTTGATGCTCTGTCGCCTGTATCAAATCGGTCTTCCCCATTTGCGGCGACTGGCGATCAAAGGCGACTCGCGAGAAGAATGCGGCGAAGTGGTAGTAATCGTCTTGCGTGTATTTTTCGAGCGGATGGTTGTGGCACTTGGCACAGCCAATTCGTGTTCCCAGAAATGCCTGAGCCACACTGGCGACAACATCCGACTGTTGCGTCTGACGGAACTCGCCAATCGTGACGACGTAGTAGCCAACTTCAGGATGCTGGTCGCTGTCTCCCGAGGACGTCAGTACCGCGCGAACCAACTCGTTCCACGGACGATTCGCGGCAACTTGCGACCGCAGCCATTGATGGAACGCGCGAACACCTTTCACGCCACGGACATCGTGATCTCGCTCCTTGCGGTTCTGGAACAGATCCGCCATCAACATTGTCCAGAGGTCCACGAACTCGGGACGCTGTAACAAGGATTCGATGAACTGTGCTCGCTTGTCAGATCGAGCGTCCGCGAGGAACGCCTCGACTTCGGCTTCCGTCGGCAATGTGCCGATCGTGTCGAGGAACACCCGTCGAATGAACGCCTCATCCGACACCGCTGCCGAGGCGGGGATGCGGAGTGCTGTCAGCTTGGCGAAGACGTGGTCGTCAATGAAGTTGCCGCGAGTCGCGGTGTTGGGCGCTTGAGCAACTGCTGGTCGGTCAAAGGGGACCGAGATTACCTGCACCGCAACCTGTCCCTGATAATGAGCACGAACGGCGGTTTCACCGTGACGCAGGACTTTCAGCTTCCCATGAGAATCAACTTCCACCAGGCCTGCATCATTGGAAGCGAACTGAGTCAACCAAGTCACATCGCGAGTCGATCCGTCTGAATACTTCGCCGTGACAATCAACTGCTGCTGATCGCCCACTTTTTTCGTTTGCACATCGGTCGAACCGGACGCATCGTTCGAAGTCACGGTCAGGCCAGTGATCTGCGACTCGCCCTTCACTGGCCCCGGCGCTCCCGCTTTCAACCATTCCAGTAAGATCTGGTGGGCTTTCGATCCAGGATCGAACAACTTCGCACCACCATGCGGCACTTCGCCGAGTGGCTTACGCAGCAGCAGGCTGTCTTCGGGGGCGACCAGACTGACACGCCGGCCTTCTTGTTCTTTCACGATCCAACCGTGATCCAGTTCCGGCGCATACCCGCGTAGCGACAGTCGGAATCCGTTCTGGCCGGCTCCCTTTCCGTGGCACGCTCCCTGATTGCAGCCGAATCGAGTCAGCACGGGCTCCACGTCATTCACAAATGACGGCACGGAATCGGCCGAGAATGCCGGTATCGCAGCCCAGACAATGGCGCAGCACCAAACCAGGCAGGAGGATCGGATCACGGCAGGTATCTCAGTGGGCGAGGGTTCAGGAGGGCAATCTAGATCTAAAAGTCTAATCGACCAGTTCGGGCCACTCAATTGCGAAATCGCCGATTAGTCGTCAGAAAAAAACAAGCACCTTGCCTAAGGGACAAGGTGCCGTCGATTTTCGCAGAGCGGATTGGGGCCTTACGCCTTGGCTTCGACCGCAGGCGCTGAAGTCGCTGGCTTCGGCGGGTGAGGATGCGGTGTAAAGTAAGCCACGACGACGATGCAGATCGCCATTCCGATGATCCCCACGTACAACATCGGATTGGTTTCGGCCTTGGTCGTCAGCACAGCGACAATCGCGCTGACAGAGACTGCCGTTCCGAAGACGATCGGCATCACGATCTGCGGCATCGCTGTTCCACCGGTGAACATTGCGAGTGTCAGCGTCAGGGCTCCCCAGGCACCCAGGGTCCCTGCCGCGAAGCCCCAAGCGATCCCTTTCGGCGCGAAATTGAAGAATGGTTCTCCAGGCTTCTGGGTGTAGGCCATCCCAACCAATCCGCCGATGATCCCCCAGACCAGATAGGCGACGCCGATCATCACGTATGGCTTGAAGGCACTTTTTTCGAAAGCCCGTGCCTGACCCAGAACGGGGCCATAGGTTCCCCAAAACAATCCGGTCAGCAGAGCGAAGATTACGGGCATCGACGAATTCATGGCAGGGCTTTCTGAAGTTCAAGAAGGATTCTTGGCGAGGCCTCTATGGTAGCCGCGCGGCCACCGCACGAAAACAGATCTGGCAGAACGCGATCAAATTCGGAGATGGTGATGTGGAACCTGAATCGATGCCTCGGTTGCTCGATTCCTTGAGCCGCTTTACACTTCCAGCGGCCAACAAGAACTTGCCTGCCCTCCCACCTTGAATAAGCCTCACCCGGAGAACTGCATGTCTGCACCCGCACCCGCTGAAGCGAAGGGTTTGACGCCGACTCAATGGCTGATCTGTGTGATCGCATCAATCGGGTTTGCTTTCGATATTTACGAACTGCTGATGCTGCCCCTGATTCTGCGACCCGCCTTGCTGGAACTCACCGGAGCTCCTCCGGGATCGGAAGTGTTCCAGATGTGGGTCGGCCGACTGTTCTACATCCCCGCTTTCGCAGGGGGATTGTTTGGCTTGTTAGGGGGGTACCTCACGGACCGACTCGGTCGACGACGAGTGTTGACGTGGAGCATCCTGCTGTATGCTTTCTCCGCATTTGCGGCCGGGTATTCGACAAGCATCTGGATGCTGCTGTTCTTCCGCTGCACGACATTCATCGGGGTTTGCATCGAGTTCGTCGCGGCCGTGGCGTGGTTGGCGGAATTGTTCCCGAACCCACATCAACGTGAAAAGGTTCTTGGTTACACCCAGGCCTTCTCATCGATCGGCGGATTGCTGGTGGCCGTTGCGAATGAATTGGCTAGCACGTATGGATCGAAATGGTTCACGATTGCGATCCCCGGATTCCTGGCGAGTGTTGGCACGATTGGTCCTGAACATCAGCACGAAGCATGGCGATACACGTTGATGTCAGGACTGCTTCCGGCCATCCCACTGATCTTGATTCGCCCGTTCCTGCCCGAGTCGCCCGCCTGGGCGCAAAAACGGGCTGCAGGAACGCTGCGACGGCCAAGCATCGCCGAGTTGTTCTCGCCGCAATTGCGAAAGACGACTATCGTCACGGCACTCATGTTTGCCTGCAGTTACGGAGCAGCCTTTGGTGCGATCCAACAATTCCCACAGATCGTTCCGGGTCTAGCCGACGTAAAGGCCAAGGTCCTCTCAGCACAAGAAAAGCTCGAGCTTCCACCCAACGAAGAAGCTGCGAAGAAAAAGAAAATCGGAAAGCAGCGTGAGATCGAGCAAAAGGTCGCTTCCCAATACACAAAGATGCAGGAAGTCGGCGGCTTGCTGGGTCGATTCCTGCTGGCCTTTCTCGCTGTGCGAATCGTTAGCCGCCGCGCGTTGCTGCGAACATTCCAGATTCCCGGCATGCTCCTGATGCCACTGATCTTCTTCTTCTTCCTGACGGTCGAAAACAAGCAGTTCTACGTCCTTGATCTCAGCTCGATCCTGCTTGGAGAGTTGCCGATCACCACGATGTCAATCGGTGCCTTCATCGCGGGTCTCTTCACCGTGGCTCAATTCAGCTTCTGGGGGAACTATCTGCCGCAAGCCTATCCTGTTCACCTGCGTGGAACCGGAGAAAGCTTCGCCGCTAACATTGGTGGTCGCATGCTGGGGACATCTTTCGCCTGGGTCACCGCAACGATCGCGGGTATGCCAGGGACTCCTGGCGGGACACCCCCGATGAAGTATGCTTACACGGCCGCCGGGGTGGCGCTGTTCGTGTATGTTTGCGGCTTTATCCTGAGCTTCTTCCTGC
Source organism: Schlesneria sp. (assembly GCA_028291515.1). Taxonomy (GTDB): domain Bacteria; phylum Planctomycetota; class Planctomycetia; order Planctomycetales; family Planctomycetaceae; genus Schlesneria. The sequence goes on along the minus strand of JAQGHU010000090.1, from coordinate 114,349 downwards.
CGGAGCCAGTACCTGGTGCCCATGACGAGTGACACGAGTGACACGAGTGACAATGTTGGGATGCAAGCATGCTGCACGATCCCTCACGCGACGTGACTTCGACTTACTTATCGACTGTCGATCAGTGGATTGATTCGTCAGAAGAAGTCTTGGTCGTGTTGCGGTACTTGGGAATGGCGGGTGCCAAAGACTACGCATTTATCGAATCACCCGTCGCTTTTCGCCAATTGGTGGACTCGGTACCGATCGGCACCGACATCATAGTTTTCAAAGAGCACTACCTGCCTCTGCGTGGAGAGGTCAGCGATGACCTTATCCAGGCAGCGTTGGTACTAGTGCCGAATGGCAGTGAATATCTTTGTGTCGATCTCGTACCGGATACGAATGTTGAACAGCGACTTTCGGGACGGTTGGGAGACACACATCTCGACTTGCTCGAGGATTTGAATGACTGCAAGGGCCACCCTGTTGCATTCGGACCAGTGCCGCCGTTTTGCGAGGCCGACAATGAATTCATGATCTCGGCCTCAAAAGGTGGGATCGATGGGCCACGCTAACCGATCTTCTATCTTCGCCTTCATCTTCGCACGCTTCTCTGATTACAATCCCCTTCGGCCGGACAGACGCTCCGTTCCGGCGAAGGCGATTACATAAGGGAAGCTTTTCATGTCCACGGACGAGACTCCGTCTGCACCGACCAACTTCATTCAAGAAATCATCGACGCTGACAACATCAGTGGTAAGTTCGGTGGGCGAGTCCACACGCGATTTCCTCCTGAACCGAATGGTTACCTGCACATCGGACATGCCAAGTCGATCTGTTTGAACTTTGGCACCGCGAAGAAATATGGCGGCAAGTGCAACCTGCGGTTCGACGACACCAATCCTACAAAGGAGGATGTCGAATACGTGGACTCCATTCAGGAAGACGTCCGCTGGCTGGGCTTCGAATGGGACGCATTGTTCTACGCGTCAGATTACTTCGAACAGATTTATCAGTATGCCGAGCAACTGATGGAAAAAGGCCTCGCCTACGTCGACAGTTCGACGCTCGAAGAGATTCGCTCGCAACGCGGCACGCTGACCGAACCTGGAAAGAACAGCAAGGATCGCGATCGACCTGCCGCCGAAAACCTGGACCTGTTTCGACGCATGCGCGAGGGCGAGTTCGCTGATGGAACGTACGTCGTGCGCGCCAAGGTCGACATGGCTCATCCGAACATGAACATGCGAGATCCCCTGCTCTATCGCATTCGCCATGCCGACCATCATCGGACCGGCGATACGTGGTGCATCTATCCGCTGTATGACTTCACTCACGGCTACAGCGATTCGATCGAACAGATCACGCATTCGATCTGTACTCTGGAGTTCGAAAACCATCGGCCGCTGTACGATTGGCTGATCGATGTGCTGGACCTCTATCATCCGCAACAGATCGAGTTCGCCCGGCTCAATTTGACTCACACGATGATGAGCAAGCGCAAGCTGCTGGAACTGGTCGAGACTGGAGCGGTCACCGGTTGGGACGATCCGCGCATGCCAACGATCGCAGGCATTCGGCGACGGGGTTACACGCCCGCCGCCATGCGAGCCTTCTGTGATGAGATCGGCGTGACCAAATTCAACGGCTTGACCGAAATGGTCGTGCTGGAGAATGCCGTTCGAGCCGACCTCAACAAGAATGCACCGCGCGTGATGGCCGTGCTGAAGCCATTGAAGGTCGTCCTCACCAACTATCCGGATGGTCAAGTCGACGAACTCGAAGCGGTGAACAATCCGGAAGATCCCTCCGCCGGAACTCGCCAGGTGCCATTCTCGAAAGTCCTGTACATCGAACAGGACGACTTCATGGAGAATCCGCCGAAGCAGTTCTTCCGATTGGCCCCTGGACGAGAAGTCCGTCTGCGCTGGGCCTATCTGATCACCTGCCAGGAAGCGGTCAAAGATCCGGCCACAGGCGGGATCATCGAACTTCGCTGCACGTACGATCCGGCCACGCGAGGCGGCAATGCCCCCGACGGACGCAAAGTAAAATCGACCATTCACTGGGTCTCGGCCGAACATGCCCTCTCTGCCGAGGTGCGACTCTACGATCACTTGTTCGCGATCGCCAATGTCGCCGACATCCCCGATGGCGATGATTGGAAGAGCCACCTGAATCCCAAGTCGCTGACAATCGTCCCCGACGCGAAGCTTGAGCGGTCACTGTCGACAGCCAAGGCCGGCTACCGATGTCAGTTCGAACGACTCGGCTACTTCTGCGCTGACAAAGAGACTCAACCCGACAAACTGGTCTTCAACCGCACAGTCACCTTGAAAGACGATTGGGCCAAGATTCAGAAGAAGGGTGGCTGATTCGAACGTCTAAAGCCGCGTAGGTTATGCTTCAGCATAACTTTCGATTCGTTCAAATGCCGAATCATCTGAATTAGCGAGAAGGAAACAGATCAATGAGCGATTTGAATTCCCTGAAGAACCGAGTGGTCTGGGTCGACATTCCCGTCGCGAATCTCGATCGAGCGCAGAAGTTCTATGCGGCGGTGCTTGGTATTGCCGTACACAAAGAGCAGTTCGGTGAAGTCTCATTCTGCGTGCTCGATCATGGAGACGGCAACGGAGGTTGCCTCGTCGAGAATGCTGCCGAGGTTTCTGCAAAGGGTGCGCTGGTCTATCTAAATGTCGACCAGCGAATTCGAGATGCGGTGGCGAAGGTCGAGTCCAATGGCGGTTCGATCATCACATCAATTCACGCAATCGGTCCTCACGGCTTCCGCGCGGTGATCATCGACTGCGAGGGGAATCGAATCGCTTTACACTCGACGGTCGATTCGTGATACGCCGCCGCCGAGCGGAAGAGGTTTGAAACACAGAGGCACAGAGATAACAGAGAAAGAACAGTATTGTTGAAGACTCTGGCCACTTTACCGTTGCTTTCGCGTCTTCTGAACTCTGTGTTCTCTGTGCCTCTGTGTTTCAAACCTCTTCCATCATGAATTTAGCTGATAATCAGCGTCTTCAGTTCAGCGATAATTTGGCGTTCGCCAGCAAGAACAGTCATCAGGATGCCGATTGCATCGACATCGTCGATGCAAGTGTGAGCCGCTTCGTCCAATTCCGCGACGATGGCGTTCTGGTTTTCGATGATTCGAGGCAGCAGCGCTTTCAGCGATAGAAAGTGCAGGTCCGTGAATTCGGAGGGGTACAACCCGAATTCGATTGGCCAGCGACGTTCGGTCAGCAGGTCGATCAACTGCTCAGTATGGTGCTTCTGCTGCTGCAGCAATCGGGCCACGGCATCTCGAGCAGCACCGGCATTGGCTGGCGACCAGGGGCTGACTTCGCCGACAAACTGCAGCAGGCTGCAGCTCAGGTCGACGACGAGTTGGTTTAGCTGCGTATTGTGCTGGATGCAGGCCATGGGCGATCCGAGAGAGCGAGTTGCGAGTGCGGGGGATTCAACTGCGTCCACGTTGCGTTCCACTGTCAGAAGAATGCTGCCGCTGCGTGGTTGGCCACTCGGCTGAGAGGCTGAATAATGACCCCCAGCACCAGCACCATCCCACACACCAACAGGACGTACATCCCGGATGGCGAATTCGATGGCATTGAAACCTGTCGAGCATCGACCGGACGGACATCCATACACATCGTCTTGGCAAGTCGCACGTAATAGAACAGGCTAAGCACGGTGTTGAATCCACCAGCGGCCAGCACCACCCACATGAACCAGTGGACTCGCGTGGCATCGAACACGGCCGCGAAGATAAAGAACTTCCCGTAGAACCCACCAAGCGGCGGTATGCCGACCAAGCTGAACAGACAGATTGCCATCCCGACAGCCAGCAATGGTGCTTGTTGGATCAAGCCCTTGTAGTCGTCAATCTCTTCGCTGAAGGTCTGATTACGGATCAAAGCAATGATGCTGAAGGCACCGAGATTCATGAACATGTACACCGCGAGATAGTACAGCAGGCCTTCAATCGCTTGCTTCATCTGTTCTGGACTGGCGGCAAGCTCAGATCCCGTCGTCGATCGCAGGACCAGCAAAGCTGACACGGCCATCAGCATGTAACCCGCGTGAGCGATCGTCGAATAGGCCAGCATTCGCTTGGCATTAGTCTGCGAGTAAGCTGCCATGTTGCCGAACGTTGCCGTAATGATGGCCAACGTGCCTAAGCCCAGCCCCATCGTCAGTGACAATCCCTGCACGACGCCCGCTGCACTACCGGTGACACTCATGCAGAAGCGAACCAGTAACGCGAAGGCCGCGGCCTTCGAGGCGATCGACAAGAACCCTGCCACTTCGGCCGGAGCCCCTTCGAAGGCGTCTGGGCACCAGAAGTGGAATGGAACCAGCGACAGCTTGAACGCAAAGCCGACAGAGATCATCAGCAGCGCCAGGATCGCAATTCGTGCTTCCGGGTGAGATGCCGTGAAACCGTTCGCAAAAATAGAATGCAGACGTTCGCCCAATAATCCGAATTCGGCCGTCCCAGTCAGGCCGGCCAGCAGGCTGATCCCGAACAGCATGACCCCGGCTGCACCAGCACCATAGACGACGAACTTGAGCGATGCTTCGCTGCTTTGACGGCGACCTTTCAGGAAGCCCGTCATGGCGTAGCTGGGAACGCTCGCCATTTCGATGCCCAGGAACAGCATCAACAGATGGTTCGCGCTGCTCATGACCATCATACCGACAACGGCACCGCACAGCAGTGTGTAGAAGTCAGGAGCGTCTTCCTGATCGGGGATGCCGCTGAGAACCGTGAGCGCTACCACAAACACCAGGAAGAACAACAGAAAGCCACGGAAGAACACCGAGAACTCATCATGCACTGCTAAGCCAGTGAACAGCAGTGTGCTTGGCTGGCCATCAATACTCAGTTCCCAGAACTGGGCCAGCACGGCGATGAACGCACCCAAGCTACCCAACAAGGCGAACCAGTGAGTGGGGATGCACTTGTCGAGGCTCGTCAACCGAGCCAGCAGCATCGCCACGATGGAACCGCACAGAATCAATTCTGGCAGGAACAATACCAGCGAGCGGTACGTGGACGCCTGAAGCGTGCCACCCCCACTGAGGAATTGTTGAAACAGTGACTGAAAATCCATGACGTTCCCAACCGAATTCGATGGCCGACGGCCTGCCCGCTCCGCAAGTTCGGAGTCGGCTGATTATTGAGTGACCTGTGTCGTTTGGACCGTTGCCGCGGCACCGTGATGTGCGTCGTAAGTGTGCGACATGCTTTGCACCAGCCCGGAAATCGATTTATCCATCGGTTTGAAGAGCACGTTCGGGAACACGCCCAGCACGACCGCAAGAATCACCAGTGTGTAAGCCACCAGTCGTTCTCGTGGCAAGAACGGAATGATTCCTTCAGGATGAGGACCCTTATATTCGGGGCCCAGGTAAACTCGCTGCATGGTCCACAAGATGTAACCGGCAGTCAGAATGACGCCCGAAGCTGCGATGATCGCCAGCAACGGATCGAAGTTCCAACAACTGAGCACCGAGAAGATTTCGCCCACGAAACCACACAGGCCAGGCAGTCCCAGACCCGCGAAGAAGATCACCGCAGCCAGGCCACTGTATTCAGGCATCAACTGAGCAATCCCACCGAACTTGTTCAGGTCACGGTGATGAACGCGGTCGTAAAGCACACCCACCATAAAGAACATGCCCGTCGACGAGATCCCGTGAGCGATCATCTGGAACATGGCGGCGTTGATGCCCATCGCCCAGTAGTCGGCGTTGAACGTCTTGCCATCCTGAATACGCCAGACAGCTAAACCCAGCAGCACATAACCCATGTGACTGACTGAGCTGTAGGCCACAAGTCGCTTGAAGTCGGTCTGAGCCATGGCAGCGAATGCACCGTAGATGATGCTGAACACGCCGAGTGCCACCAGGAAGTAGGCACAGTATTGCGCCCCGTAAGGGCATAGTGGCATCGCAATTCGAATGATGCCGTAGCCACCCATCTTCAAGAGCACGCCAGCCAGGATCATCGAGATTGGGGTCGGGGCTTCAACGTGGGCGTCAGGCAACCATGTGTGGAACGGGAACGACGGCAATTTAATTGCAAAGCCGATGAACAGCATGATAAACGCAGCCAGTTGCAGCGTCTCGCTGAAGCTGGCAACCTTGCCCTTGCCGGCCGCAATGTTGGCCAATTCCAGCAGATCGAACGACATGCCGCCGTTGAAGTAGAACATCAACATGGCGATCAGCATCAGCACGCCGCCCGCCAAAGTGTACAGGAAGAACTTGATGGCGGCGTATTCACGACGTGGACCGCCCCAGACGCCGATCAAGAAGTACATCGGCAGCAGCATCACTTCCCAGAACACGTAGAACAGGAAGAAGTCGAGCGACAGGAACACGCCCATCATCCCCGTTTCGAGGATCAGGAAGAGGATCAGGTATCCCTTAACGTGCTTGTCGATGCTCCACGACGCGATCGCGGCGAGCAAGCTGACCAGCCCAGTCAGGACGACCAGTGGCAGGCTGATGCCGTCGACACCCAGCGTGAAGTTCACGTTCCAGGTTGGGATCCAGGGAACCGAAAACTTGTGCTGCATGGTGGCCAGGGCTGGATCGAAACTGCCCCACAATTGCAGCGTCAGCACGAACGTCAGGGCGGTTCCCAGCACCGTCCAGTAGCGCATGCTTTCTTTGTTCTGCGAATCAAACGCCAGCAATCCGAGCGACCAGACCGCTGGCAGGAACACGATTGCTGTCAGCAGAAATTCCGAACTAAACATGATTCTCAATCTCTTGAAACGCCGACCGAAACAACCAGTCGAACGAGCAACGTCTGCAAACTATTTAGGAAGTGATGTAAACAGCAGGCCGAACAGGACCACCACACCGACCGCAATCCACATCACGTATTGTCGCAATCTTCCCGTCTGAACCACCTTCAACGAATACCCGACCGAACGAGTCGTGTTACCGACCATATTCACAAGCCCATCGACCATGTTCTCGTCGAACAATCGATCCCATTTGGAAACAACAAGCGTGATCGATGCCGATGCGTGCAGGATGACATCGAGAACCTTCTTATCGAACCCGGCGCACCAGGCCGAGACGATATGAACCGGCTGAACGAACATCGCCTCATACAGCACATCGAACCGCCACTTGTCGACCAGGAAGTCGTAGGCCTGTGGGAACTGACGTCGGATATCGTTCGGATTGATGACGCGGGCACCGTAGATCACATAGGCAAAGGCCGAACCCGCAAATGCCGCCAGCAAGGCCAACATCCCGGCCTGACCATGCACCTTGTGGACGTCACTGTGATGACCTTGATGGCTCGGGAGAGTGATTTGAGCAGGGCCGCGTGATTTGACTTGTTCGGTTGCTGGAACAGTCTCGCTGAACGCGATCATGCGATACAGCGGACCTTCTTCACCCGCACCACTCGTCAGGAACCAACCCCAGGCACACGTGGCCGCCAAGATCGACAGAGCGATCAGCGGCGTTGTCATCACTCGTGGCGATTCGTGACAGTGATCATAAACATGCTGATCGCGTGGTTCGCCGTAGAAGGTCAAGAACCACAGGCGAAACATGTAGAACGCCGTGATTCCGGCAGTGACCAGTGGCGTGATGAACAGCAGGATATGGACAGGATTCAGCTCGGAATAGGCCAAGGCCGAAGCGACAATCGCATCCTTCGAATAGAAGCCAGAGAAGCCAATGTTCAGCACAGGGATCGCCAGACCTGAGATCGCAATCACACCGATCAACATCGTGTAGGCGGTGATCGGCATCTTGCGTCGCAGGCCACCCATGCGGGGCATTTCCTGCACGTGATGGCAACCCGCGATGACACTACCCGAGCAGAGGAACATCAGCGACTTAAAGAAGGCGTGCGTGATGAGGTGGAACAGTCCTGCTCCCCAACCGCCAACGCCGATGGCCAGCATCATGTAGCCCAGTTGGCTGATTGTCGAATACGCGAGCACTCGCTTAATGTCGGTCGCCACGAGGGCAATTGTGGCGGCGACGAAGAGTGTGATACAGCCGATGTACGCGATCACCAGCAGCACTTCAGGCACAAACACGGGATAAAACCGCGCCGCCAGATAGACCCCTGCGGCGACCATTGTTGCCGAGTGGACCAGCGCCGAAACAGGAGTCGGGCCTTCCATCGCATCAGGCAACCACGTTTGCAGCGGGAACTGAGCACTCTTTCCGATGCACCCTGCGAAGACTCCTAGCCCAGCGGCAACCAGCAGCAGATAGCCGATGCTTGAAGGCTTGCCATCATTCTCCAGGCGATGACCGTGAGCATCCTGCAGGAAGACCTGTGTGCCGTCGTCAGAGACTTTCATCACACCGTCTGTGCCACGAATCATCGTGAACAGGCCGGGTCCGGCTTCGGTGTTATCGAACTGGAACGTCCCACACCAAGTCCACAGGATCATCAACCCGATCAGAAATCCGAAGTCGCCGACACGGTTCATGATGAACGCTTTGTTGGCGGCATTACTGGCTGATTTCCGCTCGATGTAGAATCCGATCAGCAGATAGCTGGAGATACCAACCAGTTCCCAGAAGATGAAAACCTGGAAGATATTGCCTGCCAGCACCAGCCCGAGCATCGAGAAGCAGAACAGCGACAGATACGAGAAGAACCGATGGAACCGGCCAGGACGCGAGAAGTGCCCGTGGCTCGTGTGGACTTGGTGGTCCTCGTATTCCTCAGTCAACTCATCCTTCATGTAGCCGATAGCGAACAAATGGATGCACGTCGCGATAAACGTGACCATCGTAAACATCATCAGCGTCAGGCTGTCGATGTACCAATCCAGGGACAGACTGAGCTTTCCGAACTGGGCGAGCTTGTAGAAAGTTCCCGAATAGGCCTTGCCTGCGTTGGCGTGTGATTCTTTGTGTTCGTCGTGCTTGTGATCATCGGCAGCGTGTTGATGACCGGCTCCGTTGACCAATGGCTCGTGAGCCGCATCAACGGCGGCGGTGGCATCGGCTGGGTCCGCATGTGCGGAAGCCGCTTCGCCATGATGATCGTGAACTTCAGCATCGTGGTGCTCGGCGTGTTCCTCTGCCTTCAGCACGGCCCAGTCGGTGTGGCAGCCCCAATATACCAAAGCAGATGCGCTGCAGAGGAAGCCGATTCCAATACAGGCGACGGCGCACAGGGCGGACGACTTACTGAGTCGATTCGACCAGCGCAGCCAGTAGATTTCGGCGACAAACCCGGCGAGCGGCAACAACCAGGCTACCGTCAACAGGTTCTTCAGGACTTCGCCGGTTGCTTGATGGTCCATAATTCTTCGTTGAACGACGTAAAAAGGTCAAAGTCGGTGGTCGTAACGCGGGAGAACTAACCCTGTAGTTCGTTGCCGCGATCCACGTCGATCGTCAGGTGGTTGTTGTAATAGTTCAAGGCGATGGCCAATGCGACTGCAGCTTCCGCGGCAGCCAGCACCACCACAAACAACGCCGTTGCCTGACCATCCAGGCCCAGTGGCGTATAGCGTGAAAAAGCAACGAAGTTGACGTTGGCTCCATTCAGAACCAATTCAACACCCATGAGGACGCCGATGCCGTTCCGCTTGGTTGCCATGCAGACAACGCCGCAGACGAACAGGACTGCTCCGACGAACAGGTAAGCTTCCAGTCCAACTTCACCCATCAAATCACCTCTACTTCCGCGACCGAACCCGAACTACAGGTCCACTCCAGGGCCGGAAGTTGCCCGACGCTTCGCTCGTGCCAGATAGGCGGCACCAATCAACACGACCAACAAGTGGATCGAGATAATTTCAAACGGCAACAGATACCCCGGTGCCAATGACTGACCTGCAGGTTGATTCAAATCACGTTCGGGTCGCAGTCCATAGAAACTCAGTCCAAGCTGCCGAACGGTCCGTCCCGATTGACGACGAGCATGCACTGCTTGAATCGCCTCTTCGGCAGCCGCCTTCTCTTCGGGAGTCGTCGCACTGGCAAGTTGTTCTCGCAGATGGCGATCCTGCGTTTCATCGACGACAGCCGGCGAATCACCCGCTGCCGGAATACGAGCTGACACATCAGCCCAATCGACAGAGTTGATCCCGAACAGCAGGACGAACAACAACACCAGGCCCACACCACTGCCGAGCATTACTTCGGCTGGCGAAGCTTGAACTCGAATCGTGTGCCCGCTGGCGGTCAACATCACCCCGAACACCAGCAGAACAACGGTCCCACCGACGTAAATCAGCAGTTGTGCCGCGCCGAGGAAGTCGGCATGCAACAAGAAGAACAACGCGGCGACGGAACCCAGCGAGACGACCAGCCAGAACGCCATGCGAACGACGTTTTGAGTTGCCACGACGGCGACCGCGCCGCCGCAGGTCAGAATTGCAAACACCCAAAACAGCAGCTGCTCGGTCATCGCGCCACCTCCGAACGATTCTGAGCGATGGTGGATGATGGAGCCGATGGTGCGGCCACGGATGCTACGGATTTCACGGGAGGGCCAAACAGTACAGGGCGACCTTTAGTCGAAGTGACAATCAGCGGCCAGAAGACGGCACCCAGGAACAAGAAGCAGCTAATTGGCACCAGATACTTCAGGCAGGTTGTCATCACCTGGTCGATTCGCAGTCGCGGCAGCGTCCAGCGAACCCAAATCTGCAGAGTCACCAGCAGCGATGCCTTGATCACGAACACGTGAGCAGCCAACAGATTGGCGATGTATCCACCAAGATTGAAACCCGCTACCGGGGTGTTCGGCATCCAGCCTCGCAGGCTGCCGAAGATGGCTTCGGGAATCACGATGCCCGTTTCCCATCCACCTAGGAACAGCAGCACGGCGATCCCACTGACCGCGAACATGCTGGCATATTCAGCCAGAAAGAAGATCGACCAGCGAAAGCCGCTGTATTCGGTGTGGAATCCCGCCACCAGTTCGCTCTCAGCTTCCGCCAAGTCGAATGGGGCTCGCTTCACACTCGCGGTTGCGGTTGTGAAATAACAGAAAAACGCGAAGAAGGCGAATGGGTCATGGAAGATGAACCAATTCCAAACCCCACCGGTTTGCATGTGCGAAACGACTTGCAGGTTGAGCGAACCAGCAATCAGCAGCGGAATCAAAGCACAGATCGCCATCGGAATTTCGTAGCTGACCATCTGGGCCGCTTCACGCATGGCCCCAAACAACGCCCACTTCGATCCGCTGGAATAACCCGCGAGGATGATACCGAGGACTTCCAGCGACATCAGTGCCAAGATCAGGAATGCCCCGCATTCGGCAGCGACGCCGATCCAGCCATCAGCAACAGGCAAGACCATGAATGCTGCAAATGATGCGATACCAGCTAGATACGGTGCCATTCGGAAGACGACACTATCTGCGTCCTTCGGAATCAAGTCTTCCTTTTGGATCAACTTAATTCCGTCGGCGATCGTCTGCAGCCAGCCGAATTTACCGCCGACTCGTGTCGGACCAAGGCGATCCTGAATACGACCGGCGACTTTTCGCTCCAGCCAGATGTAGAACACGGGAAGCCCGCCGAACAGTCCAAGCAGCAGGCTGGCATGGATCACCGCAGCAAGCAAAAACGCTATTAGCGCTACGGTTTCCGAGTTGCCTGCGAACTTCAAGAAGTTCGACAGGAAATTTTCTAGCGTCAATACGGCAAGGGGGCCGTTCATTGGTCACTCGTGTAGGCGTTCAAAAACAGCGCGCAGCGCAGGCGTCTAGCCACGATCGGCGAGGAACTATGCCAGATGGGTTTCGGCGATTCAAGCGACCACCGAGCAAAACCCCCGCTATTCTCAGAGTCGCGAATTTTCAGCCTGACAAGTATGTCAGGCTTCCCCAAACGCATTGAAACGTAGTGGCACCGCCACGCAACAGGAATGGTCGACGCTTCAGTCGGATTCCTGTGCGTGCTCTATTAGACGACTTGGGCAAACCCATCGGAAGTCGGTGCTACTTCTTGGCTTTCAACGCTGCTTCCGCAGTCTTGCGAACTTCCTCTGATGAATCTTTGGCCGCCGCCGCTTTCAAGGCTTCTTGAGCGGGAGCTGAGCTGGCGCCGATTTGGCCCAAAGTACGAGCAGCCTCGGTCCGCAGTTCCACTCGGTGTGATTCTTGGAGCGTCTTGATCATGAGCGGAATTGCCGTCTGGATCGTGGCGGCATCGGGCGCAATCTGAATCAGAGCCCAAGCGGCCACTGTTTGTTCATGGTGATTGCGACTCTGCAGCAACCGATGAATGGCTGGTGCCGCTTCTTTGGCGCCGACCCCGATCCGTCCCAAGGCGTAGGTGGCGGGGCGACGAACGACTGGATCTGGGCCATTCACCAGAGCGATCAGATCAGGGACGGCGGGTTGGCTGGCCGCTCCAATTTCCGCCAAAGCGATGATCGCTTCCAAGCGGACATCGGGAACTTCGTCAGCCAGGGCTTTTTGCAGTTCCTTCACGGCGCCGGAGGATTTTGATCCCAACTTACCCAGTGTGATGGCCGCTTCTCGACGAACTCGAGGTCGCTCGGCTGAGAGAGCTGCCGCCAAGCGGGGCACGGCGATTTTTGCATACTCAGCGTTGTCGGGTTCAAGCTGCAGTAAGGCCCAGACACTAGCCAGGCGCAGCATGGGGTCGTCAGAATCAAGCGACTTCTTCAAAGCCTCGGTGGCCGTCTTGGATCCAATTTTGCCGAGTGCATAGGCGGCGGCCCCGCGAAAGGCGAAACCTTTTTCGTCCATCAGCTTGATCAAAGCTGGCGTTGCAGCGGCGGCGGAGTGGCCGATGGAGGCCAAAGCGACGGCCGCTTCACGACGGGTCTCCGCGTCTTTTGATGACAAAACTTCAGTCAAGGCCGGGACAGCATCGCTCGCGTCAGGACCGATCTCCCCGAGAACGGTCGTCACCAACTGCTGAAAGTGGGCGATTTTCAGCTTCTCGATCAAGACGGGCACGGCCGGCTTGCCAATTCCTGCGAGGGCACTGGCGGCGGCAACCGTCACGGAACCATGGGGGTCATCCAATGCTTTCGCCAAGGCAGACACCGCAGCTTTCGCGTCTGGTCCGATGTTTCCCAACGCGGCCGCGGCGTTCTGTCGCACGATTCCGTCTTTATCTTCTAAGGCCTTCGCCAGCTCTTCCGTTGCCGGAGCCGCCGCTGCGCCCAAATCACCTAAAGCATCGGCAGCGTGAGTTCTCACGGCTGGCTTATCGCTTTTCAACTTGCCAACCAAGGCCGCCACCACTTCTTTTGGCTTCGCTCCAATCGCACCCAATGCCCGCATGGCGTGCCAGCTGACATCGTCATTGTCTGACCCCACTGCGGCAAGCAACGCGTCAACCGCTCCCGCGGCATCGGACCCGATCGCACCGAGTGCGTCAGCCGCGTTGATTTTTGCGGTCGCGGCGGAGCCTGCCAATGCTGTCTGGAGTGGCGCAATTGCAATCGGGCCGGCAGCGACCAGCCCTTGAGCGGCCTCTGCGCCGAGTCCCCCTGGTTGTGCCAATCCCGTCACAAGAACGGGTATCGCAGCGGCAATGTCGGCTTTTTCGTGGATGCCAATCGAGGTGATCGCGAAAGCGGAACCGATTGAAACTGCGGGATCATTCGATGCCAGCAGCGTTCTGAGTTGAGGCAAGGCAGCTTTCGCGTCTGTCCCGAACAGTCGCAGTGCTTCGATCGCACTTTGTTGCAGGACAGGAGCCTTGTTGTCTGACAAGGCTCCGATCAAGGCGGGGACAGCCACGGACGCTTCAGAGTTGATTCGTCCCAGGGCGATGGCGGCTTCAAGTTTGACGCCGAGGTCGTCATTGCCGAGCAGCTTGACCAATTGAGGGACAGCAGAAGCGGCTCGCGGCCCCATATTTCCCAGCGATTCCGCCGCGCTGACCTGTTCGTTCATCGAACCGGATTCGAGTTGCTTCGTCAGCGAAGAGACGGTCGGTTCCGCAGCGGCCGCAATGCCGAGGGCCGATGTAATCAGTAATGCCGTCAATGACCCTCGCCATACCATGTCAAATCCCCTTGAGTGGTCGCCAAAGCTTGAACGCACGGTGTTCGCTGGATACAAATGAGAGTGTCACTCTCGCTTGATTTAATGAGATGTGGTCGAGATTCTATCGAAGCAGGCCACGCAGATGCCACTCACACGGCCTGTCATACACAACTTTCCGTCAGCCGACGATCACTAAGGGACAGCGAAGATGAGCCGCAAGGTGCTGATGATGTCATTGACGATCGTTGCGCTGACGTCGAGCGCGGCCATGGCTCAAACTCGCTGGTATGTCGGTCCCCAGCCCGGCTACGGGGGATATGGCGGTTATGGCAGTTATGGTGGCTACGGTTATGGGGGTGCCACGACACCCGGTTCTGCTGCTGGTATGGCCATGGCTGACGTTGTTCGTTCGCAGGGCATGTATAACCAGATGACTTCGGCCGCCATGATTAATGTCGAGGATGCTCGCAGCAAATTCATCGACAATCAGAAGCAATGGACCGAAGTCTACCTGATGAAGCAGCGAGCCTTGAATGCCGAGCACGCTCAGCAGAAAGAAGACACGCGCGCTCGTAACGCCCGCTATCAGGAATATACGGCAAGTCACTCCGACGTTCCTTCGCGACTCCCTACCAGCGACCTTAACCCTTCGACGGGCCAGATCACCTGGCCAGCAGCGCTGATGCGAGACTTCTTTGTTGATCAGCGCCAGCCAATCGACCAGATGTTTATCGCTCGCGCTCACACCGGGACGACCTCCGAACTTTCAGACGCGATCGTCAAGGGGATCAAGAACCTGCAGGATGAACTTCGCAAGCACATCCGAGACCTGGGGACCCAGGAATACCTGGACGCTCGCAAGTTCCTAGACCGACTTTCGCTGGAAGGCCGGTTCCCAACCGGCTGATCTCTTCGGGTCACGTCCTATCACGAGAGACATGCCACAGGGTTGTCCGCTTCGGACAACCCTGTGCTGATGCTACTCGACTGTGATGGTCATGCCTTCTGCCCCTCTGCACGGGTACAGAGCATTGCCGGCGACTTTTGCTGTGACGATGGCAACCGCGACGATTTGCGTTCCGCACGCGGAGAGCAATCGCACTGGGTTGTCCGAAGCTGACAATCCAGCGGCTTTGCTTCACAACGTTAGCGCGCGGGCCGACGCCCGCGCGCTAACTATCAATCCGGCATCCCCCCTCACTTGCTCGTCTTGGTCGCCTTCGCCTCGCAATACTTCAACGAGATGAGTGCATACGCCGTAGCCAGGTCGGGATTACCTTCCATCCAGCGCTCGTTCTTGTTCAGCCAGGCACCGTTAGTTTGTTGAGTTGCGATCAGGTGATCGGCCATTTCTTTTCGCCAATCGTGAGCCTTGCCCTGTGCATCCTTGATGGTGTCCAGATCCATCGTTGACAGCGCCTTGGCGAACATCTGCGAGTAATACAGATATCCCTGCTGACCAAGACCCGGGTTCTCTTCCACGGTGTAGTGCTTCGTAATCCATTCAAACGCCGCTTTGACGCGAGCATCTTCAGGCGTCAATCCGGCGAAGATCATGCTCTTCAGGCCCACATAGGTCATGCTGCCGTACGAGCGAAGACCTCCATTCGCCTCATCTCCCGCTTGTGAATTTCCACCGGCAGCCGGTGTGTAATAGAAGCCGCCATCGTTAATCAGCGACGAGAACTTCGTCGTGTTGTGTTCCGTTTCCAGGTTCTGACAACGAGACAGAAACACGAGTGCTTTCTTGACGGCAGGGTCGTCTTTCGTCGCACCCGCCGCCTGCAAGGCGTCCAGGAAAAAGACGGTGTTCGACAAGTCGGGTCGATCTCCCGTGCGGCCATAGCCTGCGCCGCCATATTTCACATCTGAAGCATCCGTCGACTCACTGTCGTCCCATTGCAATTTGCGCAGGTATTTCTCGGCCTTGGAAATCGCATCTTTGTATTTGCCATCTTGATTGGCCTGATGAAAGGCCAGCAGGCAGATCGAGGTCTCATAGTTTCCATGAGGGCCTTTAGGAGCATAGATGCCGCCGTCCGGCTGCGTGAACGTCGCTAAGTGCTTCAATCCCTTGTCGACCACGGGATCCGATGCTGGCACACCACTCAGCAAGAGCGAATACACAACCAGTCCCGAAACCCCTGGCGATTCTGCCGAAGTCCAGAACCCGTCATTTCCCTGACTCGTCTTCAGGAAGTTGACCGCTTTTTCCCGAGCCTTCGCCAGGTCTTCGGGCTTCGGACCAACCGTCTGAGCGTGGAGAACACTTACCGAGGCGAATACCCCTGCCATCAATACCAAAACCGAAGAAGCCCATCGCGACATGATGCACCTGATTCAGAGAGGAGCCGACCGGACGTTGCTCACACGATACGACGACTTTCAGCAATTGTTAAGCCGTCTTCGGTGCAATGCACGTAACTCTGCTCGATGTCGCCCCGCTGCATCGGCGTGAGTTGATTTTACTGACACCGCTTGTCGATTTGCGCGACATTGTCAGCGCTGTTCGGTTCTCGACGAATCGTCTAGCTGAGCTCGCTGATCGGCGTTCCCGACGGCAATGCCATATGAGGTCGTCCCGAATTGTCGAGATACTGTTTTTGAGTATCAACACCCAGGAAACGGTAGATCGTCGCCAGCACATCCTGAGGCGACTTGGGATTCGCTAACGGGAACGCTCCCTTGGCATCCGACGCGCCGATGACTCGACCGCCACGAACAGGGCCGCCTGCCAGGGCTGCGCTGAAGACGTTTGGATAGTGGTCTCGACCGGCATCGTTGTTCACGCGTGGCGTCCGACCAAATTCGCCCCAGGCCACGACCAGCGTATTGTCGATCAGGCCTCGTTCGTTGAGATCTTCGATCAATGCCGTGAAAGCTTGATCCCACCGCGGCAGGAAACCCAGCCGCAATGATTCAAACCCTTTAACATGAGTATCCCACCACCGCAGATCGACCGTGACCAGTCGCACACCCGCTTCGACCAACCGCCGAGCCAACAGCATGCGCTGACTCCAGGCCGGTGATCCGCAACGGTTCGAGGCCCCAGGGTCAAACGCAGGCATCATGCCATAACGCTCGCGCATCGATTGCGGTTCCGCATTCAGATCGAACGCCGCTCTGGCCTTCGGTGAACTGAGGATCGTCCAGGCCTTCTGTGTAAACCGATCGATTGCTCGCATTTGGCCCGAGCGATCAATCTGCTCCTGCACGCGATCAAGTCCCGTCAGCAGTTCGCGTCGATCACCCAGTCGATGAACATCGAGTCCGTCAGCCAGCGAGAAATTCGGCACGCTGAACGGTTGCGACAGATTCGCCGGATCGGCCAATGTTTCAAACGGCTTGTTCGCCACCCCCAAGTAGGCCGACCCCGCACCAGGCAGCATTCGGGGGATCATCACATACGCCGGGAGATCCGGTGAAAGATGCCCGAGTTGCTCGGCCACGATCGAACCGCAACTGGGATGCACGTTCTCGTCAGGGTTCGGTCCGGTGTTGTACCCGGTAAAACAGATCTGATCGCCGGTCGAATGCCCTGCATCGTGATGATTCAAACTGCGGATGATGGACCACTTGTCCATGATCGCCGCCGACTTGGGCAGCATATCCGTGAGCTGAATTCCCGGCACCGAGGTCGACATCGTCCCAAACTCGCCGCGATATTCGACGGGGGCGTCCGGCTTGGGATCCCACATATCAATATGACTGGGCCCGCCGCGCATCCATAGAATGATGACCGAACGTTCCGGATTCGCGGTCGCCGCAGTGGCCTCGCGCTGCAGCAGACCCGGTAACGACAACCCGCCAAATCCCAATGCCCCCGCCTGCAGAAATCCACGCCGACTCATTCGCAATGATTGGCGAAACTGATCACATCCGATGGCAGATCGCATGATGGCAGGTTCCGGCGGGAAGGCTTGGGGGGGCGGGCAACTACATATTTGTATCGACTGATCGACCAGAGATCAAGAAGTCTCGATGCGTTTGCTGTTTAACTCTGCCGCTGAACCGCAGATTCATCATATTCAGCACAACTTAACGAGGCCGGCAATTCCAACGCAGCCAACAACCCGAACCAAATCCTTGCCGAGCTCCTCTGTACGCGATACAAATTGATCTCCGCCGGTTTCAGCTCAGCGAATCACCGGCCCAAGGGCGATTAACTCAGTGGCTAGAGTGCCATCTTCACACGGTGGAAGTCACAGGTTCGAATCCTGTATCGCCCAGTTTTAAGTCATTAATTAGGAATGGTTTACGGAAACACGCTGCTTTAGGGAATTGTCTTAGGGATTCGAGCAAAACTGCGTGCAAAATCCCGATAAGATCTCACCAAGTAATCTCCACCCAAAAAGCCACCTCGCAATCTGAGGCAGGCTTTTGTCGTTTCCGGCTGTTGGTCGTGCCCTAAGTCTCTCGAATCTCGTTTTGCTCAATTGATTCGTAGTCTTCAGGTGGGCCAACGGGATGTTCTGCTGGCCCGTTTTCATTCTACGATGATCAACCGTTCCGAAATCCGATTCTCTTCTCGGAGCCTCATTCATGGTTGCGTTTAAAAAGGCGGGCATTGTTTGGCTCAAGAATGGTGGACCAGACCTCTTGGTGTCGGCAATCGATGGCGAGATCGTCACATGTATTTGGTTTAGCAAATCGCTCTTGAAGAAGGCCACCTACGAATCAGTTTTGCTGACAAAAACCAGCCTAGCCAAAGCAGCAACGGAAGAGATCGATAAGCTAATGAACGAATGGTGCCAAGCGAGTTCTTCGCTGCCGCCTGAATGATGCGAGCCACTCATTCCGTTGAGTGGCTCTTCTGTTCATCGCGGGTTCACGGCCAATTGCGACGATGGCCGAATAGGGATGTCGTCTGTTGCTCAATGGCATCCGCCAACCTCCATGCATCTTGAGCAGATTCGACCACGATACTCACCGTCTTGCCCTCGCTCGTGATGGTGACTTCCGCTTTCTCACCAATCTTTTTCACTTCAACTGACATGGTTACTCCTTTCAAAAGAGATATCCAAGACCGTGGTCAGTTTAGGCGTGAGACAGGAACAGTCAATCTACAAAATTGTATAGCTTTCCGTACGAAATAGGCTCTTTTGCACGCGAGCGACGTGATCTCGCCCACGCGAGTGAGACCACCACTGTCACGCGAGTGGATGGCATCCGCACCACGCGAGCGATCACCCCTTATCTACTTCAACTTGGCCACGATGCCATTTACTAAAATGGCAACTCCGGTCCAGCCGCGATCTTTCACAGTCACCTGCCCTTCCGTCTGTTTGATGGGACGATCCGTTGCCGGGTCAATCACCGTCACTTCAATCCCTTTCGCACCCAACGGACCGCTTCTGTTTTCGTCTTCGGATGGCCAGACAGGTACATATCGATTGATCCTGTCGAAATAGGCTATGCCCGATTAGATCCCTTCACATCGCCCAGCCAACCGCCGTCAATCGAACGCAACTTACGACGAGCAGCAGATCGCCCTTACCATTCGTCTGCACGCTGATGACTCCGCTAAATTGCGAATCAGCCCATTGTGTGATTGTGATTCACCGTGCGGTAGAGCGGCCAAGTGGTGCAGCACTGGATCGAAGGTAAGCAGGCACCAGATCATGCGTATGACATGGAAAAATCCAGCCGCTTGCACGAGATGGTGTCACTCATGGGGGAGCGACAACTGAAGGAATCTTGATATTCGCCCATTGAGACGCCCCCGTTAGAATTGAATGTCACGCTCATTGGGAATCTCATGGACTCGTTATCATCGATCTCTCTCGTTACCACGGATGGGCAAACGATCCGCCTTTTCGCCAGCGGCTTCAAAGTAGATCCGTTGCGTGTTCTATTGATGACTGAGGCCGACTACCTTGATGCGATGCGTTCGATTCGCTCTGGTGGACGCATGACGGGCAGATCAACTGCGATGCCTCTATTGTCCAGCGACAGGCCTACGATCACCCTAGCCTTGCCCAATGCTGGTCAATGGCGGATCGTCTATCAAAAGAACGACGCGGACACTTTGATCGCAGAAGTTGTGTCCTGAATTTCGCTGATCGTCATCGAGAAGTATGAGAATAAACGGACATCATAGCTTCCGATGATCTCAACGGAGCTTTCTGTCACCCCTCCTGCTCAAGTGGCGGTGAAGTAGATCGCAGTTGGGAGGGAGATTATCTCGTCTTCCTCTTCGGTTTCCTCAATGCTTCGACGTTTGCAAGCAAACTCGATGCTGAAACTCCCAAAGCATCACATACTCGAAAGAGCATTTCGACTGTTGGCGACTTCTTGTTGTTTTCAAGAAGGCTGACATACGAACGGTCTATCTCTGCCGCGAAGGAAAGTTGTTCCTGCGTCAAATCTGCGGCCTCTCGTGCTTTTCTGAGTTCGTCGCCCAACATGCCCGCAGGCTAATGCAGGCTCGAAATCGAGTATGTTGATTATAGTCAACAGTCCGGGAACAATTCAGGGACGGCGATGTGTGGCTTGCGACCCCGCTGACACCCGCTTGAGCGGCATCTATCGGCACATTCCGCACACCCTGTCCCCGGAAACAAAAATGGCACGCAGTAATCAAGACGACTTCGACGGCTATCGAAAATGGTTGGGGATCTCCACCAAGAATCGCATTCCGACTCACTATGAACTCTTGGCGGTTTCTCTCGACGAAGACGACCCCGACGTTATTCAAGCAGCGGCTGAGCAGCGGCGTCATTACGTCGAATCAAGGCGAGGCGAAGGGCACGACGACCTCGTCACAGAGATTCTCTATCGGATTGATGAGGCTGAATCGACGCTCCTGAATACTGCACTCAGGAGGGACTACGACCGAAAGATGGACCTGTTCGAGAAGCGTCGGAAGAACCGACAAGTCGATCCTGTCACACGACGATCCGGGAGATACAGAGGAGCACGAACTGTCGGAGAAGACGGAGGTCTCATCAAGACGTTTGCGGCGATCTTGGGTCTGGTTTGTCTAGCATTTGGGGGAATGGCATGGTTTGCATTTCGGGTACAACAACCCAAGCCGGTGGAGATTCCTCCAGTTGCCCAAGCTCCAGTTGCTGTACCACCCGCACAAGTTGCTCAAGGGCCTGTTGCCGTCATCAAGGCTCCAGAACAGCCAGCCCAACTACCTGAGAACCTTGTCGGCAAATTTCCCAAGGCTCTGCTTCAACTTACATTCGATTCCAACCAAACAGCAGGAGTCACGCCGGAATTACATGGAGCACGATATGTTAGTGGTAGAGTCGGAAAGGCACTCGAATTTGACGGAAGCAGTTTTGCTGTCGTCAATTTTAAACTTCCAATTGGGAATGCACCCAGAAGCTTAGCTGTCTGGCTAAAGGACACACGTGGGCCAGTTGCCAACCGTTTGTTTCACCCCGTCACTCAGGGTTTCGCCGCGGGAACGACATTCGGCATTATGGAAGCCTCAGGAAAATGGAGATTCTTCGACTTCAATGGCGGACTCGACTCTGGTTTCGAAGTGGATATGGAGTGGCACCATCATTGTGTGACGACCGATGGAGACACGATCACCTACTATTTTGATGGGGTGAAAGTCGCTGAAGTCAGGCGAGCACTGAACACAGCCGTGGCTCCTTTGATGCTCGGAACCTATGGCAATGATATTGAGCCTGAAAAACGGTTCGTCGGTGTGATTGATGAACTGATGATCTTCGACGTACCGATTACTCAAGAGCAGATCCAGAGCTTGTCCGAAATCCACTCCATCACTGACAACACTGCGGACTCTTCTGGAGTCAATTCAGTTGAAAACAGTCCATGCATTTGTGGTGGTTCTTTCAAGATGAGGCTGTTTTCGCTTTCGATCAACCGTTACGAATTTCGATGCCATCTACTTCAAACAATTCGTCGCAGTTCGCCTTCCCCTCTCGATTCGTGTCATGGAATCGAACAACCGCCTTACCGGCGTGATTGTGCTTGCTTAAATGCGGAATGATGCCGATCACGGTGCAGATCCGGCCTCTGTTCTTCACAGCACGAGGATTTTGCGGCACGACTTGATATGTCTTGCCAGCGACAATATGGACTTTTCGCAAGTTCCCGCCGTGTGGGTCGCCAGTAGTGAATTTCGTTTCCTCATCCAAATCAAAATCCCAACCTTCAAACATCACACTACCTCCTTGCATAAATTGATTGTTCCGAGCGTGATGAGCCTACATCAGTTAGCTCGTTCGATCAATTCTCATTCGGGGTCGCATACTTATTAGTATGCCAGACAAGATTCCCACATATCGTCCAGCCAATCGCCCATCAATCGAAGATAACCCGCAACGTGCCGAGGATCGTGCGTTCTATTCGTCGGCCCGTTGGCGTCGTGTGCGTGCCGCAAAATTGAGAATCACACCGTTATGTGAATGTTCACAACGATGTGGCCGTGCCGCTCAAGAGTGCCATCACAAGATCGATAGGAAACAGGCACCGCACCTTGCGTATGACATTTCCGATTTGGAGGCATTGACGAAGCGGTGCCATTCACGTGTCACGAGGCAACGTCAGTTGGCGGCGGGAGCAACTCCGCAATCTTCTGACGCACCACAACAGGTGCGTCACTTACCTTAATCGAAGTCACCGATACTTCTCGAATGGATTCGGGGTTTGGAGTCTTTTGTTCAATTTCCTCTTCAGTGACTTGAACTTCGTCTGGAAACTTCGGATTCCATTTGTACACGGTGCGTTCAAAAGTCGTCCGCCATTGCTTTTCCACGTAATTGGTTATGTCTGAATGGACAATCTGAAACGGCATGGTGTGAACCAAAGAGGGGGAGCCAATCTCAATTGAGGCAGATGCTACGATACGCATCGCCGCGTTCCACTTTTTCGTGAGGAATTAGGAGGCGGGGAGTCTCAGCAGCAATGCATTTGTACCTTGCGTTTCGAATTTACCCCGCTCGGATTCGCAGGCTTTCCAGTTTTGCCATGCATCATTCGGGCATTCATTCTCAGATAATTTCCTGATGTCGGAATCTTGGTGCGGCCCATACCGCCGAATGATCCGACATGCAGTCCCACAGACTTGGTTTGCCACAACATAGATGAGATTCAGAATTCCGACCGCTTGATTTAGGTATTCGCGAGCCTCCCGCATACTCAGTGGGTTGGTGTCGTCGGACGCACCGGCAGAACTGATTGCACGGCTAAATGCAGTTTCGTAATGATTCGTCAGTTTGACGAGCCGTGCCCAGCGATCAAGCAGCAGCAAGAGACCGTATGCAACTCCGTGACCGAATCAAATCGCTTGTCCGTGTCAAAGCAGGCGACCTGCTACCAAGTCCTAAAAACTGGCGGGTCCACACCGATAACCAAAGAAATGTCCTGCAATCCCTACTGGCCCAAGTGGGACTCGTCGATGCCGTCCTCGTCCGTGAGACCGAGAACGGCCTTCAACTGATTGACGGGCACCTGCGTGCCTTGCTCGACGGCGAGGCAATGTTACCGGCACTTATATTAAATGTCACTGATGAAGAAGCAGATTTGATATTAGCTATGTTTGACCCGGTTTCTGCCGCTTTCTCGGTCGGTATACACCCCAAACAGTCACAGCAAGCACCAATAGCGAGATCATCGATGCGATTGCGAGTGATTTCGCTGCCTTGGCAGCTTCTCCGATTCCTTCGGCGGCAAAGCCCCAATCATTTCCAAGGTCTTCGTTCGACCGCAGCTTCGTATCCCACCTTGGTCGAATCCGCATTCCAGCAGTGCTGCTGAAAAGGTTGTCTTCGAGCAGCAAGAATGTTTGTTTGTCAGCAACATCGAATTGGATAAGCAACGCACCGGCCTGCTTGGGGTCATGCGAGAGAGAAATGGAATGTATTCGTTGATTTGCACGCCATTGTTCCACGAGAGTTTGATGGTGCTGAATGAATGCTGTGACTTCTCGGTGACCGACTGCTACGTCAACACAACGCCAACCAAGAAGGATGCCGAAAAAGGTTAGCGGCAATGTTGAAAGTACAGCCGCAAGACTCAGCAATCCTTTGAGGAAATCACGCATAATTCAGTTTCACAGTCGAGTCCCTGACAGGGAGGCTTACAGGTCCAGTCTCTCAGCAAATCCGGCTACTCCCTCCTCTTCCGCCCACATGGCCGACAAACAACGGATCGACCTATGATGTCACAGCCTGAAGTCGTTGCCGCCGTTGCGAGATCTAAAGGGTGAACCTTTTGTTAGATCAAACTGTCATCCTGCAACATCCTAATACGCACGGTTCCTCATTATCTTACAATTCGGAGGTGTACCATGCAGACGAATGGCTTCCAAGAACAGGCGTCCTTTTGAGGCCATGAGTAAACGTCGCCACGGATTCCCCTCTGAAACGCATGTCAAAAGGGGAGTCAGAATCGTCCACGGCGACAAGCTGCTCGAAGAAAAGCTGGGTCGCAACGATCTTTGCCCTTGTGGTTCCAACAGGCGTTTTAAGAAGTGCTGCCTGACATCGGGCTGCCTTTGATGGCGTAAACCGTCACGACTTTTTTCAGGGGATGAAACTGATGCCCTACCCGGTCCCAAAGTACGGGGTGGGGTACATGTATTGAGTGGCAGCTTGGACAGCAAAACACCATGGAGACCTTCGCACATCGCACTCTTCTGATTCTCGATCTGGATGAGACCCTCATCTTCGCTTCCGAAAAACCTTTGGAACGTGAATCGGACTTCTGCGTTGGACCGTACTACGTTTATCGACGGCCTTATTTGGAGGAATTCCTCAAATCTTGCAATCAGGAATTCGAAATCGCAGTTTGGTCGTCATCCGGTGCAAACTATTTGGCGGCAGTCGTGGAGGCCATCTTTCCTCTTGAAGTCTCGCCAGCATTTGTCTGGGATCGAGAGCGATGTGTGCAGCGATACGATCCTGAGTATCTCGAAACGTATTTCGCCAAGGATCTCAAGAAGGTGAAGCGATTGGGCTTCTCGCTCGACCGGACGCTGATAGCCGAAAATACTCCGCAAAAAGTGGAACGAAACTATGGGAACGCTATTTACGTCTGTCCGTTTTACGGCGATCCCAGTGACTCAGAGTTGCAAAAACTCAGCAGATACTTGCGGTCATTGGCGACCGTGCCAAATGTGCGTTGTGTCGAAAAGCGTGGTTGGAGAACCCAAGTGTGATAGGCGTCCAAAGCCGCTTTTCACGTTGATGTCCGAGTTTGAGAGAGCGAAGGCCATTCATGGGTAGTTCACACGATGATTTCATCAAGTACCCTCGAACTCCGCATCTTTTTGGCTCGAAAGGGACGGACGACGACAAGCATCTCGGTGAAACCGAATCGACAAAGTTCATCGCCGAGGACTCATTGATCGTCGAAGAGAAGATCGATGGGACCAACGTAGGAATTCACTTCACCGCCGAAGGTGAGATGGTCCTGCAATGTCGGGGCCATCTCATCACTGAAGGGATGCATCCACAATACGACTTGTTCAAACAGTGGGTGGCCGTGAAACGGCACGTGCTAGAGCAGCGACTGGAGGATCAATTCATCGTGTTCGGCGAGTGGGTCTACGCCCGACACTCGATCCTGTACCGGCAATTGACGCATTACTTTTTCGAGTTCGATATCTATGACAAGTCCCAGCAGATATTTCTGGATCTGGACCAACGCCTGAAACTGCTGGCAGACTCTGGCATACAGACTGTTCCGATCATCCGTTCTGGATCGCTCGAACGATCTGAACTCGATGCTCTGATTGGCCCGTCACAGTTCGGAAGTCAATTTGACAATCCGTTGACGAAACGAACTGACAATCTCATGGAAGGCTTGTATCTGCGGACGGAAGCAGGTGGTGCCGTTACAGGTCGAGCGAAGTTTGTACGGCCAGAATTCGTTGAGAAGATCAAACAGAGCACGCATTGGCAACATCAGGCGATGGTGCCGAACGAGTTGGCAGACGATGTGGATATCTGGTCATAGAAAATACGGAGGAAGACACAATGGCCGAATATGGGATGTTGGCGTTTGGCCGCTGTGGAAAATGGGAACTTGCTGTAGACGAGTTAATCGGCGAGTCCCCAAATGGGTGCTGCAAATCTCGTCTCCTATCGTTTCCATTCAATGTGGAGTGCCGACCCTTTCGGTATTTGGCGACTTGAACAAATGCCTCCTGACTGGCAACTCAACAGCACTGGAGCACAGAGGACCATGTCCGATTGGTGAATACTATGGTCAAATCGTTTCAGTCACACTCGATTCTGAGTATGCCGACCGATGCTTTATTTCCATCGGAGACTCGGCCAATTCAAGATTTGAAGTGAATTTCGCCGGACAAGATTTTGCTGAATTTCAGAATGCTCTCACTCAGATTCTCAGCGACTTAGATCTGAAATGATGAATTGGTTGCAACTCAAACAATCGACTCTCGACGACATCGTGGTCTGGGCCGAGACTCAGCCGTGGTGCCGAACGATGGCGGACTGTGCTCAGGATGCCCAATGGCATTCGGAAGGCGATGTCTGGACACACACAAAGATGGTGTGTCAGCAGCTTCCACAACTTGAGGAGTGGCCGTCGCTGACTCAGCAAGACCGCACACTTCTGATCTTCACCGCTTTGTTTCACGATGCAGCCAAACCGTTGACCTCACATGTCGATCCCGACACCAGACGGATCACGTCTCCCAAGCACGCAGTGCGAGGTGAACACCTCGTGCGGGGAATTCTCCGCGATCTGAATTGCGATTTGGAGACACGGGAAGAGATCGCCCGACTGGTACGCTATCACGGTCGCCCAGCATTTCTGCTAGAGCGGGCTGAACCATCGCATGAAGTGATCCGACTGTCGTGGCTGGTCAGCAATCGTCTGCTCTATTTGTTTGCACTTGCCGATACCCGTGGGCGGGACACCGATTCGATGACCCGGCCCGAGGAAAATCTGCACTTCTGGAAACTCCTGTCGGAAGAGCATGGATGCTTCAGCGAGAATTATCCATTCGTCAACGACCATGCCCGATTCCAGTTCTTCCGTCAGCCTGAACCGAATCTGCACTATGTGCCTCATGAGGATTTCGCCTGCACTGTCACCATGATGTCAGGGCTTCCCGGAAGTGGAAAAGACACGTGGTTGTCACGCCATAAGGCGAATCTGCCTATCGTTTCGCTGGATGACATACGTGGCGAATTTGATGTCGACCCAACTGATAATCAAGGCGAAGTTGTCCAAATGGCTCGTGAACGCTGCCGGGAATACCTGCGGACAAAAACAAACTTTGCCTTCAATGCCACCAACCTGCTGAAAGTAACCCGTCAGCGTTGGATCAATCTGTTTGCTGACTACAGTGCTCGGATCGAACTCGTATATGTTGAGCCGCCATTCGACCGCTTGAATCGGCAAAACAAGAATCGAGCCAAGTCCGTCCCGACAGAGATCGTCCGAAAGCTCGCTGAGAAATCCGAACCACCGACTTGGGCCGAGAGTCACCGCCTGACCCTGAGCAATGGGGCTGGTCAAGAATAGGCTAGAGACTTCACAAATCCCCATAGATGGCGATCCGAAGAAACGGACTGACTAACGATGCTCCTGACAATTACAACGACGCACGAACCTGCCACCGATTTGGGATACCTGCTGCACAAGTATCCCGAGCGTTGTCAGAGCTTCGACTTGAGCTTCGGGCGAGCACATGTCTTTTACCCTGAAGTCTCTGAGCATCGCACGTCGGCAGCGTTGCTGCTGGAGATAGATCCTGTGGGAATGGTCAGAGGCAAAAGTCGAGAGCAGAGCTTTCTCTTGGGTCACTACGTGAATGACCGGCCCTATGTGGCATCCTCATTCTTAAGCGTAGCCATCGCTCAGATTTTCGGAACGGCCATGTCCGGTCGCTGCAAAGATCGGGAGGAGTTGGCCAAGACACCCATTCCTTTGACGGCCCGCATCGACGTGCTGCCGGTTCGGGGTGGCGAAGGGTTGGTGCAGCGGATGTTTGAACCGCTCGGCTATGCGGTAGAAATAACGCAGCATCCTCTCGATGAACAATTCCCAGAGTGGGGTGACAGTTCGTATTTTTCGGTAACGATCACTGGAACGAAGATGCTGTCTGAACTGTTGACGCATCTCTATGTCCTCATTCCCGTGTTCGATAACCAAAAGCACTATTTTGTGGGCGATGACGAACTAGAAAAGCTGTTGGAAAAAGGGGCCGGATGGCTGGCGTCCCACCCTGAGAAGGACCAGATCACCCGTCGCTATCTGCGGCACAGGTCTAGCCTGTATCGAGAGGCCCTCGCTCGATTGGTCGAGGAAGAACACGTCGAGGATGACGAAGAAGAGCCGCTGACCTTGGGGCCAGAAGAGTCCGTCGAAGAGACAGATAGCCTCAACGAGCAAAGACTGGGAACCGTGCTGGCCGCATTGCGTGGCAGTGGTGCTCGTAGCGTGCTGGATCTTGGTTGTGGAGAAGGCAAGCTGCTGCGAAATCTCATGGCCGACCGACAGTTTGAGCGAATTGTCGGAATGGATGTTTCGATTCGTTCGCTGGAGATTGCCCAACGTCGGCTCAACCTTGATCAGATTTCTGATCGTCAGGCCGAGCGGATCAAGCTGATTCATGGTTCGCTGATGTATCGGGACCAGCGATTGGCGAACTTTGATGCAGCAGCGGTTGTCGAAGTGATTGAACACCTCGATCCACCAAGGCTGTTGGCGTTCGAGCGAGTCGTATTCGAGTTTGCTCGACCTAAGACCGTGGTGCTGACGACGCCTAACAGCGAATACAACGTGAAATGGGAAACCCTGCCTGCTGGAAACTTTCGTCACACCGATCATCGTTTCGAATGGACACGTCAACAGTTTCAGGATTGGGCTTCCGGTGTTGCCGAGCGATATGGATATGGCGTGCGGTTCGTTCCGGTCGGTCCAGTTGATGAACTGGTCGGCTCACCAACGCAGATGGGTCTATTCCAGTACACCATATGACAATAAGAGTGATGACTGGACGAAAGCAGATTTCCATGCGGCCTGAAATGCGGATTGTCACTCAGCTACCTCTAGCGAGGTTGTGGAACGATGAGGGCGATTTGAAGCTGGATAAGCAGCGAGACGTTGGGATTGAGCAGATTACCAATCTGCTTAGACAAGGATCCGTCAGCTTCGTTGTCGCCAATGGCGGCGAACGACTGAACTGGATAGCGGAGGTGGATACCCATCGTTTCTGGAAAGACGAAGTGAAACCTCATTTGGTTGAGTCGCAAGCAGCAGAAGACGGATTCCACCTTGAGGACTATCCCGGCGAATACTGTTACACAGCGTCGGAGTGGAGAGGACAGGGCAATCTGATCGCAATTCTCTTTGAAAAACACCATTGAAGGCCACCTACCGAAAAGGCATGTGAAAGAAAGAAGTGAGCCACAATGCGGGCGTACATTCAGCGAGTTCGAGAGTGTGACTCGATTTATCTGTCGATGGTTGAAGCGGCACATTGGTTTGGTCAACGAGGCTACGAAGTGATTTGGTTCGAGTTGGCGGAGGTTGCAAACGGATTGCTCGATGACGACTTGCTATACCACCCCGATGAAATGGTCGTGCGGGGCGGCGTTGGCACAATTCGTCAGTTGCTCAGCCGAGCAGGCCGCCCCTCGCCCCCCAATATCGACTTGCCACCTTCTCTTTCCACATGGATTGGACGCCGCACATGGAGCAGCACGCTGGGCAAGATCAGAGCTTCAGTCAATGCCGAAGACTTCTGTCCGATTCACGTCAAGCCGCTTTATGATCACAAGCTCTTCAAAGGAACTGTCGTCCGGGCTTTTCGAGATCTCATCGCAACAGCTTCAATTCCCACTGACACGCCCGTCTTGGTTCAAGAGTGCGTGGAATTTGTGTCTGAATGGCGAGCCTTTGTCCTCAGGAACAACATTCTCGAAGTCGGGCACTACCGTGGTGATCCATTGGTATTTCCAGACGTAACCAGCGTGAAGCTCGCCGTGCAGGCATTCGAGGATCGCCCGATCAGCTTTGGTATGGATTGGGGGATCACCTCGTCGGGCAAAACACTTCTCGTCGAAGTTAATGATGGATTCTCTCTGGGCAACTATGGCTTACGAGGTCCAGAGTACACCGCCATCATTGAAGCTCGTTGGCGGGAACTGATGGGGTTGCCCGACAACGGTGTCGGGGAAATGTGAATGATTCGATTGTCGGAGGGATAATTGTGATTGATCAACTTCCCAACGACGAAGGAGTGTGGTGCGTCGTTGCCAATATCAAGCGGGACCACCCTTATGGCTCCGGTGGTCTCGATTCGAAATCGGGGACTCGTCAATTCCGAGGAGGTACGAAAGTCTATATCGCAGGGTGTTTTGCAGGCACTTGTGACGGCGTCGTCGCAATTGGCCTCCATCGTCACAGCCGGAGATTCATTACCTGTGTTATCGATGTGCAACATGTCGAAGAATTTCGTGTCAAGCTTGTGTATCACCCCAGAGTAATTGAATTGATCAAGATGGATGATCGTTGCTGGATTCGGACGAAAGAGGATGCTGAGAGATGGGCTGCGGCATTCCCGGAATGGCAAAGGCTCTACGGAAGAAAGGAGCCTGAATGACCATCAAGATTCCGAAACTGTCACTCGTCGTGCTGGTCGGCACCAGCGGATCTGGGAAGAGTACGTTCGCTCGGAAGCATTTTCTTCCGAGCGAAGTATTGTCGTCCGACTATTGTCGGGGACTGGTCAGCGACAATGAGAATGATCAGGCCGCCAGCAATGACGCCTTTGAAGTTCTTCACTACATTGCCGCCAAGCGGTTGGCCCGAGGCCGGATGACTGTCGTCGATGCGACGAATGTCCAACCGGAAGCCCGAGCACCGTTGGTCGCTTTGGCCCGGAAATACCACTGCCTTCCTGTCGCAGTAGTCCTGAATGTTCCCGAAGAGATTTGTCATGAGCGAAATCGAGATCGTATAGATCGGACATTCGGTCCTCACGTCATTCGACAACAGAAGACCCAGTTGCGGCGAGCGTTGAGAGGACTCAAGCGAGAAGGCTTCCGGCACGTTTTCGTACTGGATAGCGTGGCAGAAGTTGAGACGGTCGCTATCGAGAGAGTGCCGTTGTGGAATGATCGAAGCAACGAACACGGCCCATTCGACATTATCGGCGACGTGCATGGTTGTGCCGATGAACTGGAAGAACTTTTGGCCGTTCTTGGGTATGGGCAATTCGTAATTGCGGGTCATGAAGCCGGGTGGAGCAACATTGGCTATGTTCATCCTCAAGGCAGAAAAGCTGTGTTCGTTGGTGATCTTGTGGATCGAGGGCCAAGGGTCCTCGACACTCTAAGCATCGTGCGAAACATGGTTCAGTTCGGATCTGCACTGTGTGTCCCCGGCAATCACGACATGAAGTTGCTGAAGAAGTTGAGCGGTCGAGATGTCCAGATCACGCATGGTCTTGCTCAAACCATGTCTGAGATCGACGCTCTGCCCGACGACGTGCGTGGTCCATTCTGCCATTCGCTCGCGAGCTTCCTCGACGGTCTTGTCAGTCACTTCGTTCTCGACGACGGAAAATTGGTCGTAGCTCACGCAGGCATGAAAGAAGAGATGCAGGGGCGAGGGTCTGGCAAGGTGCGAGACTTTGCTCTTTACGGAGAAACAACCGGTGAAACCGATGAGTTCGGGCTGCCGGTGCGACACAACTGGGCGGCTGAGTACCGAGGCTCAGCCATGGTGGTTTACGGACACACTCCCGTTCCAGAACCCGAGTGGCTGAATCGCACAGTCAACGTCGACACGGGATGTGTCTTCGGTGGAAAGCTCACGGCTCTGCGATACCCGGAAAAGGAATTCGTCTCAGTCCCAGCCAAGCAGACCTACTGTGAATCGTCACGACCCTTTTTGCCGGTCGAACAACAAGCTCCACTTTTGTCTGCCCAGCAGGCTCATGACGATTTGCTGGACGCCGATGACGTAATCGGCAAACGGATCGTTTCGACCAAATTGCATCACAACGTCACGATTCGTGCGGAGAACGCTACTGCGGCGTTGGAGGTGATGAGCCGGTTCGCTGCGAATCCGAAGTGGCTGATCTACCTGCCACCTACGATGTCGCCCAGTGAAACGACCACTCAAGAGGGGTTGTTGGAGCATCCAACTGAGGCGTTCGCCTACTTCCGCAATCAAGGCATCCCGCATGTGATCTGCGAAGAAAAACACATGGGATCTCGGGCCGTGGTCATTGTCTGCCGGGATGAAGCAGCCGCTCGTGAACGATTCGGTGTTACGGAAGATGAGTATGGCATCGTCTACACACGAACGGGCAGACGTTTCTTCAACGATCCCGATCTCGAACGGCGGTTCCTCCACCGATTGCGAGATTCACTTACCGCGTCCGACTTCTGGAAGGAGATGAATACGACTTGGGCATGTCTCGATTGCGAACTAATGCCATGGTCGGCCAAGGCACAGGAACTTTTACGATCACAGTATGCAGCAGTCGGTGCCGCAGGAAATGCCTCCTTGCCAGTTGTTGTTTCTACTCTTGAACAAACTGCCGGTCGGTTGACTGGAGAGGCTGCCGCAACGATTGACGGCTTGCTCACGAAGTACCGTGACATTGGCAGCAACGTCGGTAAGTTTGTGGCAGCTTACCGTCAATATTGCTGGTCGGTGGCCTCACTGGATGATCTTCGACTGGCACCATTCCATTTGCTCGCCACGGAAGGTCAGGTTCATACTCATCAGAATCATCTCTGGCACATGGAACGGCTGGCCAAGGTCTGTCACTTCGATCCGAAGTTCCTTTTGGCGACCCAGTTTCAGAAAGTGGACGTGACTGATCCCGATAGCGAGAAGGTCGGAGTTGAGTGGTGGGAAAGTCTGACAGGTCGTGGCGGCGAAGGGATGGTCATCAAGCCGCTGGACTTCATCATGCGGGGCAAGAAGGGGCTTGTGCAGCCTGCTGTGAAGTGCCGAGGTCGAGAGTATCTGCGAATCATTTACGGCCCGGATTACACTGCCGATGAGAATCTGACTCGGCTCCGAAGCCGTGGGTTGGGAGCAAAGCGATCCTTGGCGTTGCGTGAGTTCGCCCTCGGCATTGAGGGATTGGATCGCTTTGTCCGGCATGAGCCGTTGCGGCGAGTCCATGAGTGTGTATTCGGAGTGTTGGCGTTGGAAAGCGAACCGGTGGACCCACGGCTGTAAATTGATTGTGACCGTGGCTGACATGCGAACAATTCAACTTTGACGACGAGATCGATGTATGGGCGATGAACCTCAACGAGTTAAACAAGTGATCGTAATCCGCCACGATCTGAAAATGCGGCGAGGCAAGCAGATTGCACAAGCGTCTCATGCGTCGATGTCATTCATCGTTCGTCGATTGCAGGAGGTGGGAAGTGTTTCGCTGGATGACTTCTCCGACGTGGAGCGTTCTTGGCTGAGGGGTGCCTTCGCCAAGATCTGCTGCCGGGTGAATAGTGAAGACGAACTGATGAACATCCACGACAAGGCCATTGCTGCTGGACTGGAAGTTCACTTGATCACAGACAGCGGCAAGACGGAGTTTCACGGAGTTCCGACTAGCACATGTGTTGCGATTGGTCCCGACGTGGCAGAGAAGATCGACCCTCTGACGGGGAATTTGGAATTGCTTTAGAGAAGCGAGATTTCAGCCAAATGACGCTGACTTTGCTTGCAAATGATTCGAATTCACCGTTCAAGTGAGAAATTCCGATCAGCAGAGGTCACCCAATGCAAATTCACGATTACGCAGCACAAGGTGATCTCACTGGAGTTCGCCGTGAACTCCAAAGCGGAATACACGTCGACGCCAGAGATGAACAGGATTACACGCCGTTGGCTTGTGCAGCGACTAGCCCACAGGCTGGAGTGGAAATGCTTCAATTGCTGATCACGTCAGGAGCCGAAGTCAATCTTGCAGTGAATGAGCAAAGGCACTTCCCACTCGAATTGGTGGCGTGCTCGGGAGATGTGACCAAAGTCCAATTTCTCTTGGACGCCGGTGCAGACATCAACAACGTCTCACGGAAAGGCCACACCGTGTTGTTCAAGATCATGTATGCACTGGAGGACGACGAAAACCTCCTATCGGTTGCCGATCTATTGGTGAAGAACGGAGCACAAATCGACAGCGAAACTGAGTACGGCGAATCCCCATTAAGCATGGCGTCCATTCAAGGAAGGTTTGACGCCGTGAGATACCTTCTCGATGCAGGTGCCAACTCATCTCTACTTAAATGGACTCCACTGATGATGGCTGTTGCCATGGGAAGCAGCAAGGATGTATTTCTCCTTCTGAACGACGGTGCGGCAATTGACGGAGAGGACAGATTTTCTCGAACTCCTTTCCAAATTGCTGTCCAAGTCGGAGACGTTCGAAAAGCGGCTTTACTTCACGAATACGGATGCAGGGTTGACCATTCGGGTCAGAATCGTGAAACCGCACTCACGATTGCAGCCGCCAACGGTCACATCGAAATGATGCGTTGGCTCATCGAGCATGGTGCTGACATCGAAGCCGTAAATGGAATGAACAGTACCGCCTTGATGATCGCCGCACAGGGTGGACAAACGGCGTGCGTTGAATTGCTGTTGGAAGCGGGGGCGGTGCCCAATCGCAAGAATAAGTTCGACGAAAGTGCGAAGTCGATGGCGGCGAATGAGCAAATCGTTCGACTGTTGACCAAGGCGGGGGAAGACTTCGCGGACATCAGTGCGGAAATGAAGCGGTTGCTGATTGGCCATTCTACGGGTGGCTCAATCAATGTCAGCCCTGCGGAATACCGTGCAGGCCGAGAGCGTCGATTCGGGCGATCCAATCCCGAAGTCATGAATGTGCCGTTCTGGCACGAGATGGTCCGAGCTGGAGTCAATGCGTATCAAGCCCGGAAGAAATTCGACGACACGGATCTCCTGACCCGCCCAGTTTGGTGCTTTGATCGTTATGGAATGTCGTTTACGGAGCTTCCAGATGGCCGATTCGTGCAGATTGGCGGAGAGCACGAGGATTACTACGATCCTGACTTCTGCATCTACAATGAAGTCGTTGTCCACGAACGGTCAGTTCGAGATCATGGGGTACCCGGAAGACGTGTTTCCGCCCACGGATTGTTGGAGGCAAAGAAATCACGTTCATCATTCGCGTGCGATGCGGTCCATCTCTGCTAAGAATCTCCGCCCCATATCTGTGATTTTCACATAGCTTCCAATTTTCACGACAATCGTGTCATAAATTGTGTTTATTCTTTGGGGGTACACTTCTGCGATTAGGCGGAACTTGCGCAGGCGGTGCAGCTCAGCCCGTAGCGAGGCCCTCCCAGTGTATTCGGCGTCTCCTTGAGCCAGTATCCGCAAGTGAAACTGTTCTTGATCCGTAAGCAGGTTAGCCAGTATCGCTGAATATTCGTCGAGTGTTTTTTGCTGTTCGGCCTGCTTTTCCTTGATTTCGCGAAGCTGTATCTCGATCAGGCCCTTTACCCCTATCGAGCTGATTCGAGCTAGGAAATCCAAATTTAGCGAGAGCAGGACTGGAACTACGACGACGATCATTAGCAGTAGTTCATTGGTCTTTATTCGATTGGCGGGCTGTATCTAGCACGAGATAGAGGATCAACGATCCCGCTACGAAAGCTACGTTGATGGTACTGCCGAAGCGAGCCTTCTGCTCCGAATCATCTGTTTCGAGTGCCATCCCGATTTTTCCAGATTGCAGAGAATTATTTCACAGTGAACTCTACCTTGGCGACTTCAGCAGGACAAATCTACGGCTACTTGGACCGGTAGCCAACACTTTGACCGGAGAGTCGCTCGAACGGCATGGCTATGCGGCGTCGTTCCGAGCTTTACCTGTAGTTCAACCAAGGTCAGGTCAGGCGGTTCTTCGATCGCCTTCTTGATCTCTGGGATCAGCGGAACCCACTTCGGAACGCG
The DNA here is from genome assembly GCA_028291515.1 of Schlesneria sp. Lineage (GTDB taxonomy): Bacteria > Planctomycetota > Planctomycetia > Planctomycetales > Planctomycetaceae > Schlesneria. The sequence continues at coordinate 78,443 of JAQGHU010000090.1, read as the reverse complement.
ATTTCGAGTGATCGCATTACACATCTTACCATGTTCGGCGCGTTTCTTGTTTCACTCGTCGCGCCCACTCAGGTGAGATCAGCAATCGAGTGCCGACCTCGAGCGTCCCCGACCCTTGATCGTACAACGCCAAGATCTCAGATCGGGATGGCTTTGGACCAGTCGACTTCACCAACGAACGCGCTATGACAGACTCCTTTCATGAGTCTGCCTACACTACCAATCCAATCTAGATCGCGCCAGTCATCCTGCGCATCGCGCTCTAGAAACAACTGGACGCGTAGCTCAGCAATCGTTTGTTTCCAGTAATGGCGGAGTTTGGTTGCGGAAGTGAGCCACCACGGCATCGACGAGGAATCGTAATGTGTCTCGTCGTTGTTTCGGTAAGGATCGACAAAGGTGACAGGGTCTCAACGAAAACCAGCCGACAGTATCAGTTTAAACCTCGAAGCTGAAGATTTTCCGAATGCATCGCGGGCTTCATTCCTCGTTCGATCATCGGCGGAATCGTCTACGGCTGAGCCATTTTTGCAATTCTTGAATCATCTGATGGGATCACTTCGTCATCGAAATGTAAACGGACACGCCCGCTTAGGCACAATGAGTCAAGCACGGGATCAGAACATGCCACGATTCAGTAAAGTGAGTCATAACAGTAGTGAAAACCGAAAATACTACATTCGCCGGAAATTGTTGTTTGCAAAAAAGCACATGTGGATATAGATTGGCCGACCATATGTCCATAGGTCACGAATCACGACGCAACCACCGTGCGGTGCGGTTCGCTATAGGAACAAATTGCGATGGCTTACGCTCAAGTCCCTCTCAGGAATGTGGTCGACCACGAGACAGCCTCGAAGATTCTGTACGACGTAGTCATTGTCGGTTCCGGAGTCGCCGGAGCGATAATCGCCAATGAATTAAGTCGTAATGGCTTCAGTGTTTTGATCTTAGAGGCCGGACCAGGGCACGATTTCACGATACCCGGGCATGAGAAGAATCTTTATCGCTTTTACTCGGCTGTTGCCAAGGACAGCAACGCCCCGTACCCAGCGACTCCCAATGCGCGCATGCCGCGCGATTTTGAGACGAAGAAGTTAGTCAATGGCGCCCCTGATACATCAAACTCATACTTCGTTCAGAACGGTCCGTTCCCACTCGAGAGCACATACGCGAAAGTTGTAGGCGGCACCACCATGCATTGGCAGGGAAGCACACCGCGAATGCTGCCCGATGATTTCATGACGGAATCCAACTATGGCCAGGGACGAGACTGGCCCATCGGTTATGACGAGATCGAGCCGTACTACCAAATGGCCGAACGCGAGATGGGAGTCTCTGGGGACGTCGAAAGCCAGAAAGATTTAGGTCTACGGTTCGCAGGCCAGTACGTCTATCCGATGCAGGAACTACCTCTGTCCTACCTCGACAAGCAAGTGAGTGAAGGTTTGCACGGCGCACAGGTGAGCTTGGATGGTGAAATCTACTCGATGAGCGTGCGTACAATTCCGCAGGCGCGCAACGGTGTGCCAAACCCGAAATACGACGAAGGCAAGGGATATCAACCTGTTGGTGCGGTCAACACACACCAGACTTCATTGGGCGAGCGCTGCCAGGGAAATAACAATTGCGTGCCGATATGCCCCGTTCAAGCCAAGTACGACGCGCGTAAGACTCTGGCCAAGGCACTGGGAAACAATGCCTTGGAGAAAAACATCTCCAGCGGCAAACGTATCGATTTACTCTACCAGACAGTGGCGTCAAAGGTGTGGATCGATCCGGCGACGGACCGTGTCAGCAGGATCAGCTACAAGGCGTACGGGGCTCTTCAAAGCAGCGAGCACAAGTCCGGAGAAGTCAGGGGTCGCATCTTTGTGATTGCAGCTAATGCGGTTGAAACGCCACGACTGATGCTTGCGTCGGGCCTGCCATCCACCAGCGGCCTGATGGGTTGCAACTTGATGGACCACCCATACCTTTTGGCCTGGGGTTTAATGCCGAAACCGGCGGGGACTTTTCGAGGGACGCAGAGCACAGGAGGCATCGAAGAGTTGCGCAGCGGTTCGTTCCGCCGCAATCAAGCCGCGTTCCGAGTCGATATTCACAATGATGGCTGGGGTTGGGCAACGGGTTCTCCTTACTCAGATCTTTTAGATCTTGTGGATAACCAAAACAAGTTTTCGAAGGATCTTCGCAGCGGCCTCGTCGATCGCTTGTCTCGTCAACTGTTGCTCGCGTTCATGGTGGAATTGCCGGCGATCAAATCCAATCGTGTCACCGTTGACTCGAGGTACTGCGATGCGTTGGGTAATGAGCGGCCCGCGATCACGTTTGATCTTCCGGATTACGTCAAAGCGGGGCTCGCCTATTCACGACAGATCTCTCGCACAATCTTTCAACGGCTGGGAGTTGAAGACTGCACGCACTACGACCCATACGGCGAGGTCGGCTTCGGTTACTTCACCTTCGCTGGACAGGGGTACCTGTTCCGTGGTGGAAATCACTTCGCGGGCACGCACCTGATGGGACACAGCAGAAACGATTCGGTCGTGAATTCGTGGCAACGATCCTGGGACCACGAAAACCTTTACCTGGTCGGTGCGGGCAGCATGTGTTCGATCGGTACGGCAAACACGACTTTGACGCTTGCGGCCCTGTCGTTTCGTAGCGCGGAACAGATCCTGAAGGACCTGACGTCCACAAGTGGAACCTGACTTCGCCCCAAGGCTGAGCCTGATGGCCTTCAACCCGAAAGCCGAGCGTTTCGCATGAACTTGAGCAGAATCTGCACACTCGTCGACCTGAAGTATTACCTCGCCTGCGCCCTGCAACTGGAGCATGCGACAATCCCTCCCTATCTCACCGCGATGTACTCGTTGATACCGGGTACTAACACCGAGGTAGCGCGGATCCTTCGCGTTGTCGCCGTGGAAGAGATGCTTCACCTGGCATTGGTTGCAAATCTACTCAATGCGGTCGGTGGCGAGCCGAATCTATTAAGCAAGGACTTCATCCCTGATTATCCAGCGTATCTGCCCGATGGAGAATCGGAATTTCAAGTCAGCATTGAGGCATTTTCGCCGCGAGCACTCGATACGTTTCTGCGAATTGAACAACCATCCCGAAAACACTCGCTTGTAGAGGGAGAAGCCGCCAAGGATCGGCCCTACTACACAAACTTGCGTGCACTTCTCAAAGTCGATCCCAATGTCCCTCGACTGGCGTTCGATACTATTGGCGACTTTTATGAGGCAATCCGCGAAGGTTTTAAGTATTTATACCTGACCATGGGCCCCGCACTCTTCAAAGGAGATCCCGCCCGGCAGTTGACGCCCGAATATTACTATTCCGGTGGCGGTAAATTATTGCCGGTTGTCGATTTGCGATCGGCATTTGATGCCATTCAACTGATCTCTGATCAGGGAGAAGGCTATGAAGGGCACATCTTCGGTCACGAAGGAGAATTGGCACACTACTATCGATTTAAGCAGATTCAATATGGAAAGTACTATATGAAAGAACATTGTCAGCAGGGGCATAACGATGATCATCCCCCGACAGGCCCAGAACTTGATGTCGACTTTAACTCCGTCTACCCGATCAAGCCAAATGCGAAACTCCGCGACTATCCCGAGGGATCAGAACTCCGCGCCGCCGCAGTGGACTTCGCGATGTCCTACAACGAGTTTCTGGGTTTGATCAACAAGGCATTCAACGGACAGCCTGCCCTGCTGATGGAGTCGGTGCCGCAGATGTTTCGCCTGAAAGAGAAAGCGCAGGCGCTGGTTCGCAACAAGATTCCGGGAATGGAGAATTTGCACGCGGCTCCAATCTTCAAGCTTCCCAAATAAGGATCGCGACGACTATGAGCGGCCACTCCGACTTCAAATTGTTTCTGGAGTTTTCCGCGGCGATTACCGGATACTCGCAATTTCAACTGCAGGGGACCGGACAGGCCGAATTGTACTTTTCCACGCTCATCGAGGTGGTCGGGGCTGGCGTTGTTTCCGAAATGCTGGGTGTTTATCGCGACATTGCCAGTCACGAGTATCTTGACGAGATGCTGAAGCAGCACATCTTCGCGGACGCTCGGTGGGGACCAATCGCTCGCAACGTCATCAAGCTCTGGTACGTGGGGACGTGGTATCAGTTGGACAAGTTCCCAAATGCAGTGGACTTCAAACGCATCGTCTCGCCAATCGCTTATACGGAAGGTCTGTTGTGGCGAACAATTGGCGCCAATCCTTCTGGTGCTAAGGCTCCTGGGTACGGTTCGTGGGCCAATCCGCCAACGATTCCCCCGACTTGACGAAGACTAGGTTCTTTCCACGATCAGGATGACTGAGCCATGCCCCATGAAAGCTCGATCAAGGCCGTATTCCTGGATGTTCGTGATGCCCTTGGCGAAGGGGGGCATCCCGATCCATTCATGCCGTATCTTCCCAGCACCAGGCAACTCTTGAGTTGTCTGAGGCAGAACTGCACCCGCCTGGGCGCAATTACAACAATTCAGCCGGGATCGAATCGCAAAGACACGGTGCATTTGATTCGCGCAGCCCTATTGGCGGAAGAGTCCACAACCAGCTCACGTCTGACAATTGGCGATTTCTTGTCTGACGAGGACATCATTACCGACGAAGAGGCGAACCTGCATCTGGACAATATGCACTTCTATCAGTTCGCGGCCAAGCGGTTCCGATTGCAACCGCACGAATGCATTCTGGTGAGTGCGATTACGACGTACTGTGTTGCCGCCAAGATTGCCGGGATGGAGGTTTTGGAAAAACCCTGTCCGCCGGGACGGGAATTCCTGCCGGCCCTGGTGGGAAAGATCGGTCAATCCGCAGTCGACAGTGGTTGGCAATTCCAGGCGATGCTCGAACACGAGCACATGCTGGGCGAACGGATTTTCGCCTGCGGTGACAAGATCGCGCGGTGGATTTCGAAGCTCTTGGCCGGATGGACTCCACAACTGGATAAGCTCGAATGGATCAGCCCACCGAAAATTGAGATGCCGTCCGCGCTCGAAAAGGCGATGGCGTCGTTCATATTTCTGATCGACAACTTCGCTGACCAGGTTCACCTTCGCGCCGAAGAAGCCATGCTCCACGTGGCGGTCGCTTGCGGCATGCCGACTGGTGCGGGTCAGTGGGTTTTTGACCAACACGAACAGGCGCGTGCTTACTGGGCCTGCCTGGATGTCGCGTGGCGACGCATCAAGCAGGGAGATGACGACGATCGCTGGTTTGCACTGCGCGATTTTCAAATGTCTGTCGAGGCGTTTGTTTTCCTCTTCAAGGCTCACGCAATTCGGGAAAACTATTCAACCTACAGCGAAGCCGGCAAGGCCTTCACAGATTCGGATGATGCGATGGTGATGAACCTGATTCGCCACACCGGCCCATCAGACATCACGCCCTACGTTAGCGTCGTTGAACGAATGGAAACGCAGTTGAAATCGCTTCCCTGACGCGCGCCGACTCTCTTCAATACCAGCACGTCGTTCCCTGGAGAACATCGAATGGCAGCCTCAATTCGTATCGGCATTCAACCAACCTGCTGGACCAATGACGATTTCCAGGAAATCGGGGATGAAACCCCCTACCAGACGATTCTCCGCGAGACAGCCGCCGCCGGTTACGAAGGAGGAAGCACGGGGCACAATTACCCCTCACACATCCCCTCACTGAGATCCGCACTGGATGCTCACAGCCTGAGTATCACCAGCACGTGGGTCGGCACGCAGTTCTCCGATCCTGACAAGCACGGCGCAACGCTCGAGTATGTCAGAGGTCAGATCCAGTTTCTCAAAAGGATCGGGGCAACTGACATCGTCGTCGCGGAATTGGCTGGCGCGGTCAACCAGATGCGCGGCAAGTCGATGTTCGACGACCGACCGCGGCTCAATGAACCGCAATGGTTTCTACTAGCCCGTGGACTCAATGAGGCGGGAAAATTGGCCAACGAGGCGGGTATGAAGCTGAGCTTTCATCCCCACTTGGGGACGAGCGTCCAGAACGAGGATGAAATCGACCGGCTGCTGACGGAGACCAACCCCGAGTTGGTACACCTTTGCCTGGACACGGCACACCAATATTGTGCGGACGTGAATCCGTTCAAATTGACCAGCCGTTACGTCAAGCGGATCAGCCACGTCCATCTTAAGAACGCGCGCCAGAATGTTTTGGATGATGCGAAGAAAAAGAAATACAGCTTCTTCCAATCCATTCTTGGCGGAATCTTTACCGTTCCCGGTGACCCGGAAGGAGGTATTGATTTCCATCCGATCCTGACGGAGTTGGTGAAAAACGAATATAGCGGCTGGATCGTCGTCGAAGCTGAGCAGTCACCCGACAAAACGCCAACTCCATTCGAGTACGCCACGATGGCCAGGAAGCTCATCAGGGATTGCATCAACATCTAGGGTTGCCTTCGAAGCCGGTGGAGCATTTCTCGCAAGAGGGTTTAGTCATGAAGTTCGGAATGAATGTGTATGTCTGGACCACCGATTTATCGGATCAATATCTGTACCTGATCGATCGAGCCAAGTCGCTGGGGTATGATGGTGTCGAAATTCCTGTGGCGCCGCAAAACACGCGAAACTACCTTCAAATCAAACGCGTTCTGGACGATGCCGGATTGAAGTGTACGACGATTACCAACGTCGGTGCCGACGTCGATCCGATCAGCCCTTTGCCTTCAGTCCGGCAGAAGGCGTTAGACCAGCTCAAATGGGCCATCGATACCAGCTCGCTATTGGGCAGCGAAAATATGGTCGGCCCTTACTTTGCCGCATACGGCCAGTTTAGTGGTCACGGGCCGACCGAAGAGGAACTCCGTTGGTCGGCAGAAGTGATGAAGGGAGCCGCCCAATACGCGCGGCTGGCTGGCCCCGGGCCCGACGGTCTGCAACTCAGCCTCGAATTCCTGAATCGATTTGAAATCTATCTTTTGAATACCACTGGTTCCACGGTGGAGCTCTTGAATGGAGTGGACGAGCCCAACATCGGCATCCTGTACGACACACATCACGCCCACCATGAGGAGAACTGTATTCAAACCGCCATCCGCGACGGTGGGTCTAAGATCTCTTATGTTCACTTCAGTGAAAGCCAGCGCGGCACACTCGGCAGCGGGTTGGTGGACTGGAACACAACAATCAACACGCTTCGAGAAATCGGGTACAACGGTTGGGTCACGGTCGAGGCGTTCAATAAGAACGTCCCCGGCCTTGCGTCCGCAGCACACGTCTGGCGCAACTGCTTTGAGTCCCCTGAACAATTCACTGCCGACTCGATCAAGTTCTTGAAGCAACGCTTTAACGGGATCAAACCTGATTACCCACAAGCCGTCGGAGCTGCGCATTCGAAAAAAGTCGAGCCCGTTCGTCCCGGAGTGATCTGCGACAAGGATTCGTCATCTCAAAATCGCCTGTGGCAGATCACGCCGTCAATGGCCTATCGAAGCGGTTTTTACGATGGGGTGATGACGATTCGCGACGCGCGGCAACATGGAAACTTCGGCGTCGGCCAGTTCGCAGCACTCGATGGCGAACTGATCGTCGTCGATGGTTCGTTCTATCGCGCCAAGTCAGACGGCGCGGTGACCGTGGCCGACGACAACGACGAACTTTGCTTCACGCAGTTGTGTTTTTATGAGCCTGGTCGTACGAGGTGGGAGGCCCGAAGCGGCCTCTCACGCGAGACGCTGCGAACATTCCTCGAACACGTGCTGACGTTCGGAAACTCCTTCTGCGCATTCAGAATTCATGGCAAGTTCGCCAGTGTTGTCGCATCTGCGCCACCACTGTTGAAGAAGCCGTATCCGCGAATTGATAAAGTCGGGCCAATGCGCAAGTCGTATACGTTTGAGGACCTCGAAGGAACCATCGTGGGATACTACTCGCCAGTTTTCGCGCAGGACGTGGGAGTTCCGGGATACCACCTCCACTTCATTTCGGATGACAAACAACATGGCGGGCACGTCGAGTCATTTTCGCTGACTGGAGGCTGCATCGATGCCGTACGCATCAATGAAATGACTCTTCGGTTGCCGACGTCGAAAGAGTACGACGACTGCAAACTTCCGTAGCTGAACGCGTACCGGGTTCCGTTGACCTTCACCAAGATCGAGTCAAGATCCAATGGCAGAACTACTACAGGCGAATCCCGCCACCGGTGGTCCCGGGGTGAGGCCGACTTGGACACAGGGCAACAAGGACGGTGTCGGAACGGCACGGTCCCTCTCCAGCCAGGTCTGGTTTACCGTCGCTAGTGGTATTCTCTCGGAGGTCTATTACCCTAATATCGACTCTCCTCAAATCCGCGATCTGCAACTGTTGTTCACCGACGGGACCACGTTCTTCCACGACATCACGCGAGATTTCAGTTGTCAATGCGAACTGATTGACCCCGATGCGCTGGGGTTGCGTTTGACCCACACGGCGAACGGTCAACCGTACCAGGTCGTGCAGGAAGTGATTTCAGAACCGGGTTCACCGTGCGTGCTGATTCGGACGACACTGGTCGGCCAGCCTGCGTTTACCAATCGACTGCGCGTCTATCTGTTGGTGGCTCCGCACCTCGAAGGCGGTGGGTCGGGTAATAGCGGATTCGTCGCCACCACCGCTCGCGGCCAATGGTTGACGGCGCACCGTGACAGCACATGGCTGGCGGCGGGTGCGGACTGCGGCTTTGCCATGACCAGTTGCGGTTTCGTCGGCGTCAATGATGGCTGGAGCGACATTATCGGCCTCAAACGGCTTCCACTCTGGCGGTACGACCACGCCCTGAACGGCAACATTGCGCTGACAGGCGAAATCAACCTTCAAGGGAAAACCGAGTTCGTTGTCGGACTGGCGTTTGGACAAGGCGACAAGGACTCGCCAAACGGCGCTCTCGTGGCACTCACTGAGGCACTAAGCTATCCGTTCGATGCACCTGCTGGGCAATACAGTCACTTGCAAGCGTTTCTCGAGGGATGGAAGAAAAGCGATGAAAAATCCATCCGCTTCAAGCCCGCCCCGCAGGCGACGTTCGACCAGGCCAACCTCTTCAATGTCAGCCGAAACATCCTGCTTTCGCACGAAGACAAGGTGTACAACGGTGCACTGGTAGCGTCGCTGAGCATTCCCTGGGGCGAAGTTAAGGGAGACGAACAGGGGGGCTATCATCTGGTGTGGCCCCGCGACATGTGTCAAAGCGCCACGGCGCTACTAGCCGCTGGCGAGATCGACCTTCCTTTGCGCGGCTTGATGTACCTGGCAGCGTCGCAATCGACCGATGGAAAGTTCAAGCAAAATTTCTACATCAATGGGAAACCCTATTTTCATGGCGTCCAGCTCGACGAGTTGTCAGCACCAATTATTCTGGCCTATCGATTGAGTCAGGCCAACGCGCTGCAACTGTTTGATCCCCGTCCCATGGTGCTGGCGGCGGCCGGAGCGCTGATCGCCAACGGGCCAATGACCCAGCAGGATCGGTGGGAAGAAAACGAAGGGTATTCACCCTCGACATTGGCGTCCAACATCGCGGGGCTCGTTTGTGCAGCATACTTTGCGGAACAACAGGCGGCCGACCATGCGACCGCCCAATTCCTTCTGGAACATGCCGACTTCCTGGAATCTCATGTGGAAAGCTGGTGCGTGACTGATCAGGGGTCGCTGCTGCCCGGAGTCGCTCGCCATTACATTCGGATTTTGCCGACCCAGGTGAAGAGTGTTGACACCAATGCCCGCCGTCCTTCGGCACCAGAAGACCCAAACAATGCGATCCTCAATATCCACAACCGGCGTGACGTAAATATCCCGGCGAAGAAAGTTGTCGACGCCGGCTTTCTGGAACTGGTGCGCTACGGCATCCGCAAAGGGGGCGCCCCCCTCATTGAAGACTCGCTCCGTGTCGTAGATGCCTGCCTGAAAGACAACCTTCCGGGTGGTCCATGCTGGCGGCGATATAATGAGGATGGCTACGGACAACATGACGACGGCGGCCCGTTCGTCGACAACGACGTCAATGGAGTTGGCAGACCCTGGCCGTTGTTCACCGGAGAGCGCGGACACTACGAATTGGCCTCCGGCCGCGATCCCAAGCCTTACATCCAAGCGATGGAAAAATTCGCAGTATTGGGACGATTACTGGCCGAGCAGTTGTGGAACAGCCAAAGCCCCCCTTTCGTTTTTGGCAAGCCGACAGGCTCGGCAATGCCGCTTGCCTGGGCACATGCTGAATACATTAAGCTCGTCCGTTCCGTCTCAGATGGCAAGGTGTTCGATCTAATCCAGATTGTTGCCGACCGCTATTTGCAACCACACGCCCCCAGCACGCTGGAGATTTGGAACTTCGACCGCCAGATCACGGCAATGCCACGCGGCAAACGCCTGCGAATACTGATCTCAGAGTCGTTCCGTCTCCACTGGACCGTCGACGGCTGGAACACTATCACTGACACGCCTTCCACCCCAACGGCTGTGGGGATTCATTACGTGGACGTCGCAACGGATCAACACACGGGCGGGCCACTTCAATTCACATATTATCGGATCGATGCGAGCACGTGGGCAGGGGCGAATTTCCAGGTGCAGTTGATCTAGCCCGCAATCAATAGCCGCGCACGATCGCGGTTTCGGCTCCTCAAGGCGAATCAATTCAGGTTGAATCCAATGAACCCTAAGCGACACACATTTTTAGAATTCTGCGTCGAAATCACTGGCTATCCGTCGGTCGTACTGGAGGGAACCGGAGTTGTCGACTTAAATCAGCAACTGCTGGAGGATGTGCTCGGCTCGACGTTGATTGCCAAATTCTATCTGTTGATTGAAACGGTTCTGGCCTTAAGCGACGCTTCGGAGCGAGAAAAACGGATTCGTGAGACCGTGTTACCGTCGCCCCTGTTTGGGCCAGTGGTCACCAATCTGATCCGGCTCTGGTACCTCGGCTATTGGAGGGAATTGCCCGACGACTGGCGGCAGATGACAAGCCGCCCTAAGCCAGGGCCGACTGACGCCGGACGCACACACGTTCCGTCGGAACTTTCTTACATCGAGCAGCTCTCTTACAGGACTGCGCGAGCACATCCCCCCGGTGCCAAGCCCACCGGTTTTGGAAGTTGGAGCAGGCAACCACTCTAGTCAGGCGCGAGCCCGGAGTTCAATTTGCAAGCCGAATCGGACGACCAAAAGAAGTTTGACGTCATCATCGTGGGCGGCGGAGTCTGCGGCGCGCTCGCGGCGAAGAAGATTTCCGCGGCCGGGAAGAGCGTGCTGCTGCTGGAAGCAGGCACCAAAGAAGCGATGGACCCGGGTCAGTACGACAGTTTCATATCGCGTTACTACACCATGGGTGCGACGCGGGGCTCGCCCAACGGGCCCTACCCTCCCAACAACTCGGCACTCTCACCGAACGACTCCAACCAGGATCCTTATTTTGTCCAGGTCGGTCCGCAACAGTTTCTCAGCGACTATCTGCGAATGCTCGGCGGAACGACTCTGCATTGGCAGGGAACATCGCTCCGTATGCTGCCCGTCGATTTCGAAATGCAAACCGCCTATGGTCGAGGAACGAACTGGCCGATCACTTACGACCATCTGGAACGATTCTATCGTGAAGCCGAGTGGGAGATCGGTATCTGTGCCAACGTCGAAGAACAGGCCAACCTCGGTGTCCGGTTTCCACCAGACTACGTTTATCCCATGGAGAAAATGCCGCAGAGCCTGGTCGACCAGTTTTTCATGCGGAAGCTCGATCATGCGGAAGTGGACCTGTTCGGCAAGCCGTATCCGCTGAAAGTCGTCAGTATGCCCGTGGCGCGAAATGCAACGCCAAATCTACGAGCAACTGGCTATACACCTGTCGGGTCGACCGCAGACGAGTCGGTGGGTCAACGGTGTCAGGGTAATTCCAGTTGCTCGCCGTTGTGCCCCGTCCAAGCCAAGTACAACGCGCTGAAAACCCTTGCCGCCGCCTTGAAAACGAAGGACACCCACCTAGAAATCCGCAGTCAATGTGTCGCCTCTAAATTGCGAGTCAACGCATGCTCTGGCCGAGTCACTGGTGTGGAATACAAAGAATATTCCGTCCGTGGAAAGGCGGAATACACCGCGAAATTTGTCGAGGGCAAGGTCGTCGTGTTGGCTGCCAATGCCATTGAAAACGCAGTCTTGATGCTGGCGTCTGGAGTGGTCGATGATAGCGGACAACTTGGCAGAAACCTGATGGATCACCCGTTCGTGGTTCTGCGGGGATTGGCACCGGAACCGGTCTACCCGTTCCGCGGACCAGACATTACCAGCGGAGTCGAATCCCTGCGCGACGGCCGGTTCCGCGAAAAACATGCGGCCTTCCGCGCTGGAATCAGCAACTGGGGCTGGGTCGGCGAGCCGACTGGCAGCGTTGAATCACTGATTGGCCGATCACAGTTTGGTAAGGCCTTCCGCGAGCAACTCTGTGACCGGATGTCGCGTATGGTGCGATTGGGAGTCATGATTGAACAACTGCCTGACGCCGACAATCGAGTGACCATCGACCCGGCACGTACCGACATTCTGGGGAACTATTTGCCGGTGTTGAATTACAAATATGATGACTATTCTCTCGACGCCGCGGTGGCCGCGATCCGCACGGTCTGGCCAACCATTGTAAAACACGCCGGCATTGAGGACACAACGGACTTCAGTTCAGTTCCCGGTGGATCTCAATCAGTGTTCCAGCAGGGTCTGAGGTTCAATGTCACCGGGTCAGGCCACCTCGTCGGCACACATCGGATGGGACACAGTGCTGATTCGTCTGTGGTGGACACGGAACTTCGGAGTTGGGCACACGGCAACCTGTATGTCATCGGCTCTGGCAGCATGGTCACAATAGGGACCTCCAATCCGACGCTGACCGCCGCGGCCCTGTCCTTGCGTGCGGCGGAAAACATTCTCAAGACGTGGCGCGAATAAGTCTTGCGAACAACATTTCAATCAAATCCTTGAGACCAGCAACGATTAACCAAGAACTGTCGCGCGTTTCAGAGATCTGAACCTGTCGCCTGAGCTTCGACCGGGTGCAGGACTCGTCCCATTTCTTAAGAGGGAACACATGAACTTCGGTAACCGCTTCTGGACAGCTTTGTGTCGAGTACGCATTCAAGCGATGCTTTTTGTAGTCTTTGCCCTGCCGCTGCCGGCCGTGGCCGACAATGAATTCGATGCCTGGCTCGGACAGCAGAGTTCGAGATCGACAGCACTCCTCGCCGCAAATATTTCACCAACTTTTGCAGCCCGAGGTGCCGTCGTCGCGGCTCCTTCATTCGTGAATCCTCAATATTTCTCGTACTGGGTGCGCGACGGTGCCTTGACCATGAACGTTATCGTGTCACTTTGGGCTGAGAGTCAACCGGGGGCAGACCGAGATCGGTATGCGCAGATGCTGGATGACTATCGGAAGTTCTCGCGCCAGAATCAGCGAACACCGAATCCAAGCGGAGATGCCGATAAAGCAGGATTGGGAGAGCCACGATTTAACGCCGACGGAACGGTCTACAATAAGTGGGGGCGGCCCCAGAACGACGGCCCGGCACTCCGTGCGCTGACGCTGATTCGCTGGGCAAATCTGTTACTGGATCAAGGCCATGCGAATTTGGTCCGCCAGAATCTTTACGACGCCCTGCACCCAGACCAGACACAAAGTGTCATTAAACTCGACTTGGAATTCGTAGCCCGAGTCATCCTCGATCCTTGTTATGATCTCTGGGAGGAGCGTTTCGGATTGCATTTCTACACGCGCATGGTGCAGCGCGAAGCGCTGCTGGAAGGGGCGAAGCTGGCCGACCGATTGAACGACGCCGGCGCAGCAACTTACTACCGCCAGCGAAGTCAGGTGATCCAAGCGGAACTCGACAAGCACCGGGACCGCGCAAATCATGGCATCGCTCCGACTTTGGGAGATGGGCGTGTGTTCGATGCGGCCGTGGTACTTGCTGTGCTGCATACTGACAATTCCGATGACGAGTACTTATCCTCTCGCGACGAATTTGTCTTGGGTAGCTTGAATCTGATTCTTGCGGGGTTTGATCCGACCACAGCCGCGAGCGCCGATCACTTTCCGATTAATGACGTCAAATTCGACCGTTCAGGAGCTCGCATGGGGCTGACGATCGGACGCTACTCCACCGACACCTACGACGGTGATGATGCCCGCGCCCGAAGTGATGACGGTAGCAAGGGGATTGGAAACGGCTGGGTTCTCTGTTCGCTGGCAGTGGGCGAACTCGGTTACCGTGCCGCAGCGCGATTCGATAAGGCCGCTCACATCGACGTGACCGGCGAAAATCTCGGCTTGATCCGTCGCCTTGATCCAACGCTGGCTAACGTGCAGCCGAATGCCAGTTGGATGAGCAATCAGGCGGAATTCAAAGCCGTCACTGGAGGCCTCCGCCGTTTGGGAGAAGCGCAATTACGCCGCATTCGCTTTCACAGCAATCCGGATGGCAGCCTTTCCGAGCAAATGAATCGCCGCACAGGCTTCATGTGGGGAGCACCGAACCTCACTTGGAGCCACGCGGCATTTCTCACGATTGCTTCACGGCGATAGCCAATCAACTGATAACGCCTCATTCTGGCGGAGCGACTTTCTAAGTCTTGGGCGAGTGCCGCGATGTTGCACAATCAAAACACACGCGGAGGTGATTACTTGATTAAATCATCGAGGGTCCAGAAATGGCGAAGCTGTTAGCCCGGCTGTCAGTGTCGTAGCAGCACAACATTCGATTAGTACCCCCGCAAAGGGTGGCACTGATTGATCATTCCTCGGGTTGCACATAGGCCCAAGCTTCCACCAGTCCTTCGGCAGTTTCGACGGTGACTCGTTTGCGTTGGTATTCGTGACCGATCAATTGGCCTGGCGGGATTTCTTCGAGTTCGTCGCAGCCGGCCATTGTCGTCTCGTAGATGTCGTCGGTCAGGAAGAACAATTCTCCGTCGACCACGCCGCCGGGTTGTCTGGCGATCATCAGTTCGTGCAAACGCTGATAGTCGAGCAACCAGGCCGGGATGATTCGATCGTAAAAGCCGTGCAGATAGTGGTGGTTGCAATGCCCGCGTCGCAAGGTGCCGAAGACGAAGAGTGGCAACTTGTCTGAAATGCTGGAGTCGGTCATCCCGCTGTCCTGAGTCTATGAACGAATGGATCCTGAATCCTCGCGCTGTTGTTTGAGCGGGCGTCAACAACAGTGGGCGAAGTGAATCAATCGTAGACGGGTACTACAGTGGATGTCCACTGCGCCGCGTCGGCAACGTCACTTAGCGAGCCTTCACCAGCGTCAGGCTAGCCTCCGCGGTGATCGGCAGGCCTCGTTCGTCTTTGGTGTGAGCACGAATCGTTACCGGTCGCAGTTCCAGGCCACTCAGAGTGTTCTCGAACTTCATCGTGAGCGAGCCCTCGGATTGGTCGCCCGGGATTTCTATCGTGGTTCCGGAGACCCCTTCGATTCCATTTGATGTGATCAACTCCACAGTAATTGGCTGAACCAAGCCCGATCCGCGTTGAATTCGAATCGGCATCTTCACCTGCTCTCCAGGAATGGCCGTCAGTGTTGTTCGCGGTAATTGCACGGCGAAGCGGCCGGGATCGACCAGGGCGATCATTTGGTTGTGCTGATCGTTCGAGCTGTAGCTGACCGTGTACTGCTGGCCGTCCGCATCGGTCACCTGACCAGTTACAGCCAGAGTGGATCGACAGGTGCGGCCCACTTCCATCCAAGGGGGTAACGTGACCGCAAATTCAAAGTTGCTCTCACCGACTGGGACAACGACGTGGCTGGCTGTCACTCCTTGCAGATGTCGACCTTGACGATCGGCCAGTTGAACTTCCAGCGGCCCTTCAAAGCCTTGCCGATCGATGTGGTATTTGCGAATGAATACCGATCCGCGCGAAATGAATTTGGTTTCGAATATCCCGGCGAATTTGAATGGCGTCAGGATGGCGACGGCGATCCAACATTGCCCCGTTCCATCGGCGAGGGCTAGGCGACCCGGTTCGGGATTCGCTGGTTGGAACGAAGTCTGAGCAGTCAGTTCGCGCTCGCCAACTTTGGCTCGTCCGATGATCTTGACGGGAGCCACTGCGATACGAGCGTCCGTCTCGGCTTTCAATGTCAGTTGAAGTTCGCGCTGATTGGCGGCGATCACGACCGGCATCGCGGGCGAAGCGACGGTGACTCCCGCGGGCAATCCCTCTAGGCTCAATTCCACTGGTTCTCTAAAGCCAGGGCCACGATCAAGCGACACCTTCAGATTCACCGTTTTGCCTCGCTCGATGATCAATGTGTCGGCGGTCGATGTCAGCATGAATTCTGGCTGATTGCTGCTGACGATGCGGATGCGATACGCAAAGCGTGCGTCACCGCGCGAGGCCAATCGATCTTTGATCGCCAGCCGATATTCACCGTCGGCCGGGGCCGTCCAAAGTAAGCGGGCGTCGGTCTGTAACCCGGGTGAATCATCGGCGTCTGCTAGCCTCTTGCCGATTGCGTCTTGGACTTCCAACACCGCATCGAGCATCGATCCCAGGCGAGCGGCCCGGACATCGAAATCGTATTCGATTCCCTTCTGAGCCGTGAACGTCCAGGCATCCACATCGCCGGGCGATTGAATGCGGCCGTTCAGCACGGCGGGGATCGAAGTCGGTTGTGGCACGTTGTTGTTCGGTTCGACTTCCAGAATCTCCGAGAGGTCACCAAGTTCCAGTTGGACTTCACCCACACCGTTTTGGTCGGGCAGTCGCATCGTGAATTCTGATCCTGCTGTGGGCAGAGTGATCGTGGATCGTGATTCAGCCAGGTTCGCCCCTTGCAACTCGAATGCAGTCGCGGAACCACGCCGACCACCTAGCGGATAGGCCCCCTCCAATAAGGGGCCCGTGGTCACCGTCAATCGATAGACGTGATCCTGCAACCCGCCAAACGCGGCATCATGAATTCGGATCTGATACTCACCGTCGACTGGGGTGACCACCTTCAAAATGGGAGTGCCATTTCCCTCGGGAAGCTGTTCACCCAGCACGCGACCGTCAGGGCTCCGCAGTTCAATCCGTGCATCCAGTGGTGAACCGAATTCGGAGGTGGCGACGCGGCACACGATTGTCTGACCCGCCTTGGCCTGGAAACTCCAGGCATCGACATCTTCGCGAGGGAAGATGCGGCCGTTGATCGTGACCGGCAAGTCGACTCGGACCGGTGGAGCGTCGCCATCAAGTTCGTGCTCGACTACTTCCGGCAGAGTACCCACGACAAAACCCCACGCGGTTGTTACACCCTGCGATGTCGACAGTCGCCATGTTTGGCGTCCCAATGGAGCGTCCGTGGCAACGACCAGCGGGGCCGCAAAGTCGCGCGGATAATCTTCCTTCTGCTGAGATGCCGGTTGCGGAATGACCGGACCTTCAAACCAGATCGTCTCGGTCGGCTGCAATTGGCCAGGCGCGCTGACCCCTGAGCCAGTCCAAATCAACTGTGGAGAACGATGCAGATTGCATCCACCTACCCGAGCGGCCACGCTCGTCCCTCGTTGAGCTCCCGCGGGAAAGATGTAATTCGCCGTCGGTGCTTCAGCCATCGCCGTTTGATGGACAATCAGCACACCAACCAACGCGGCCAGATTCATTCGCATGCGAGAGACCTCCGATGAAGCACGGCGGCTACTCATCAACACAGCCGCATGCATATCGTCGTGTCATTCACTGGCGATTGCAAGAACCTCGTCCACTAACCCGACATGATGTCACTTGCATCGTTCGGGCTTCGACTCGCTAGCTTAGATCAAGTGCCTGCATGCGCCTTAATTCGTGGCTGCGGAAGCGGCTTGGGGCCAGGTACAGGCAGGCGGTTCCAGCGATGACCATCATGCTGCCCATGAACAGCAACGGATAATAGACGCTGTAGGGCTGTCCGGTTGAGACCGCCACAATTCCAAAGGCCAATTCCAGAGTTCCGGTAATGGCGATGAAGCCAGACAATCCCAGCACCAGTTTCTTCCCTTTGCCGAGCCCAGTCAGAATGCCAATGACAGCTCCCATCAGGCCCATGAATGCGCCACCTAGTCCCCCGACCAAGCCTCCGGTCGATCCGCTCCACCAGTCCACTCCATTTGTCACCGTCATGCTATCGATCGGAATCAACTCCAGCGGGCCGATCTCGATCGTGCCCGGTCCGTTCAAAATGAGATTGATCACCAGCTTGGTCGGCGCGGGCGTCTGGCTCCGCATCTGAAACGGCAGGATGAATTCCCGTTCGGGGGATGTCCCCTTGATGTGGCTCATCGGCCCCCCTGTGTCCAGGGTTCGCGTGAAGTATTGGCCGCCGACTGGAAAATGATTCCACATTTCCAGGTAACCGGTGCCGACAACATTGTCATAGCGGATCTTTCCGCGAACGGCATAGCTGGCGGTGGTGATCGCTGGCGATTCGATTTCACAAAGGGGAATGGATGTGGCACCTGCGGCCGTGTTGACGATCTTCAGGCGAGCCGGCGCGCCATCCTGGCTCGGTACCACCTCGCCGTTCTTCAGTTTCCCGGCCTCTTTCAATTGAGCCCAGTCGACGGTGGCAACAGGCGCGACCGAAGCATCTTTCGCCAGGCAGTTTCCGCATTGAATCAGTATCAGCGCAGTCAGGCAGAATAAACTTGGTCGCATGAGATGACTCCGCAAAAACGATGTCGTTTGAATGGGCTTAGACACGTCCGGGAATGGTTGTTCCCAACTCGTCGTCCGGCATGAATTCGCGCATCAGTCGCGATTGCTCGGCGCGATGCGCATCCAATAGCAACTTCATCGTCGTGTGATCGATCTTGCCGTCGATGTGTTGAGCGCGCAGTTGCCGCTCAAACTCGCTGACAATCTGTTCTTCGTCGAAAACCTTGATCTTTTCGATCAACCGATCCAGGCGCAATCGGACGGTCGGATAACTGATTCCATACTCTTCTGCAACGGCCTTGAGCGAACCCGAAGCGAGCACAAATCGCTTCAAGAAGCTCTTGTCCTCGTCGCTCAGCCTGTCGATCCAAGACGGTCGCAGATGCGCCAGAGACAATTGAATTCTCCGCAAAGTGATTGTGCGAATGTATTCTATTGTTGATATTGTTTATGTCAACTTTAATTTTATTTATTTTGGGTGGCAGGGGTGTCACCCATGTGTCCGAACGCGAGACCGTTTTGTGGCACCGCGACGCGCGGGGCGTTGCCCACGCGGTTAAACGAAATAGCCTCGGCGTCTGCCGAGGCTAGTCGTGATCGAGGTTGCGGAACTCGCTGGTCCGCGATGTGGGGAATGATCACTTCTCGGAAGAAAACGGACTATCCAATCGCATCTTTTCTTCTTCTTGGACGATGATTCTGGGCTGCAACAGCAAGTAAGCTCGGCCAGAGATGACCGCCTCGGGGTTCTTGGTGCGGAGTTCTTCAGTCATATCGATGAGCAGGCTTGATCCATCAGCCACGTTGATTGTGCGGCGGGTCAGTTCGTCGACGACTTTGTGAGGATTCAGGGCCAAATTCACGCCGACGGATCGTCGATCTGGCGCGATAAAGCCGCGCATCTGCAGCGAGAAGTCGATGGATGTTTCATTCTGGACGGGCCAGGATTTCGACCCCAGGAACGCGGTCTGACCATTAAAGATGGTCAGCTTGGGAGCGAATTCAATTCGTCCACCGGCTGCTTGAAATGCCTGAATACTGAGATTCGTTTTTGCTGGATCAAGCAAGATGCATCCCGTATCAGGGTCCGTCTTCAGATCCGCTCCAATCAGTTCGGCCAGCGGTTTGTCAGGAGCGGCGATCAATGTCACTGCAAAAGAGACTTGAAGATCCAGCTTTCGTCGTTCGCGTTCGAATACCGTATATACTCGTTCTTGAATCGCTTGCGGTGCTTGGACCACGAGTGAATTCGACGATTCATTGGCTTTGATCGTACAAGTGCCGCCGTTTGAGACCCAACACGTTGGCTCGACATCAGTCATGATCAGTTCGATCAATCGGAACCAGTCGCTTAATTTGGGTTTCGTTTCCGGGGGAAGGGGATAGACGAGATCCGCGACGGGATAGTTGATGATGAAGTCGGAAAATGTGAGATCGACGTTCTGCAGATGATCATCGTGAAGTCGCGCGGGATCTGATTTATCAGGGCTAGCGGAATTCGAACTTGCGCTCGAGTCTTCTGGATTATCGAGACGCTTTAACAACGTTTTCAGATTCTTCTCAGTCGTGACGCCGTTGAGGCGTTCAACTTCCTTCCCCTGCTTCAGCAAGATGAAGCAAGGGATCGACGAGACATTGCGTTGCTTACAGAGTTCTGGATGCGTATCGACATCAACGACTTGAATCGGGCTTCCGTTCGCTTTCAGTTTCTGGATGATCGGCCGCATTTGAGCGCAAGGACCGCACCACTTGGCATCAAAGCACAAGAGCCCGTCTCGCAAAGACGCGTTATCGTCAGAGGTCTCGGTCTTCAGTGAAGGATCGAACTCGGCACGATCTTTGGATTCCAATCGTTTCGCGAGCAGTTCGTTGAGCTGGCGAATGTCTTGACGCAGCGCCTGCACTTCTTCGCGCAGGGCATTTAGGTCGGCTTGAGTGTCGAGCCGCACTTGACGTGGCGTTTCTGGCTTGGGCTTGGCTGGGGTTGGTTGCGCGGGATCCTTTGATGGGTCGCCTTTCGGTGTTTTGTGATCAGGCGGAACAGCAGCGACCTTCAATTGGGGAATGATCTGGGGATAGAACTGTTGCGCAACAGTGGTGGCCAGCAGCAGGTCTTCCTGGGTGGGGACCGTTCCTTGGAGGATGGCAGCCGATTTGACTTCGATGACCTTAATTTGCGCCGACGGAATGGTTTCTTTCAGTGCTGAGTCGAGCTCACTGGTATCAGCCTCAACTTCGATGCGCAACTCGCAATGACGGTTGCCTGATTCTGCACGACCGAGATAGCGAATGACGGCTGTTCCTTTTCTTATCGCATTGAATCTGCTGAAGACATCGAAGCTCACCACCTGCAGAACAGGATCTTGACTTGGAAAGAATTCGCTAGCACTGATTCCGTCGCGGACGTTACGAGCAGTCGCACCGATTTCTTCTGTCTCAACGATTTGCCAGTCGACTCCATCGATTGTCTTGCTGCAAACCAAGACCCCGGACCAGCCTCGTTTCACTTTCTGAGCGAAGGTTCCAGAGCGAGGTACAAATTCCGCAAGACCTTGATCAGCCACTCCCTTCGGCTTGTCGCTGGCTGGCATCGATTGGGCCTTTTTGGCCTTTTTACCAGCTACCTCTTGCTGATCGCTTGCCCGTGCCAGACCGCTCAGGGTGAACACCAGCATCAACGCCAGTGATACTCCACTTCCTTGTAGCCAACGTCGCATGTTTCGCGTTCTCATTGCTCGACTCCATTCGATTGTTTTCGCCATGATCTGAAACTTTGAATCACCGGTCGCTCAGTTGATCTCGTCCTAATTCCTCAGTCGATCGCGGATGGATTGGATGCGAAGTCGCAACAGGCTTGCGATGACTGCCGTCCGAGTATCCTGATCCTGCTTGAGCAGCTTTTCTGCTTGCTCCAGTTCGTCGAGTGCTGCGGACAATTCGTTTTCGATGGCGATCTGTTCCGACGAAACATCGATTACGTTCGCGGCTTCGGCCGAAGTCGAAAGTACGAATCGAGGGCTGAATGCTCCCACTAGAATGGCCAGCGCGAAGATCGCTGCCGTTGTTCGAAGGCGACTTCGTCTCGACTTTGGTTCTGTCGCGCGGCTGTCGCGCAACAACCATTGGACTCGATGAGCAAGCAGGCCGGATCGCCCCACGGCGGCCAGGCCCCACGTTTCGCCGCGTCGATCCAATCGCAGTTCTGCGATCCGGGTCAAGCAGGCGGCCAGTGACATGGCCGACACATCTTGCTGAATCGCCCAATCGTCACACAACAATTCAGCCGCCTGCAACCAGCGTCGGCGAGCGATGAAGTTCAACGGTTGAATGGCCAACGCGGTACAGAGCAGTTCGCCCACGAATAACCATAGCGGATCGCGGCGGACCAGATGAGCCACCTCGTGTGCGATCAACGCTTTCACTTCGGTGGTTGTCAGTTGTTGTTCGATGCCCTGCGGCAGCACAATCGTCCAACGCCAAATGCCGCAAGCGAATGGTTCGCGCACCGTGTTTGTCGGCGCCGTCAGCAATCGAATCCTGCCGCTTTGCTTGGTCAATCGATGCATAATTCGCTGAAGCTCTGCATGTGTCGGCTGACATCGGTTCAGGATGCGTTCGACAAAATAGGCTCGAACGAGCAGTCGCACGACAGCCAGAGCGATCCAGCTCAGCAGAGCCAGCCCTAACCAGCGATGCCACAGGGACGATGTCGTACTTTCTGTCGACAGTTGTCGCGGATCAATACTTGTGAATGCACCATCGTCCCGTACGGCCGCTGCGATCCGCTGATTATTCAGTCCTGCGCGACGCGTCTTGAAATCTGCGGCCGTGGAATCATTGTCTACCTGAGCTTGAATTTGCGTCGAACTGGAGAACTGAGATGTGCCTTCGTCGGCGGCAGATGTCGAACTCGGCCTTGGTTTTGGGGCCTCCAACTCGGAAGCATCAAGGTTCGCATTCGTGACGATTGCGGTTTCGACGCTTCTGTCGGGTTCCACTGCAGCAACGGTCATTGATGTTGGCTGCTGGCGACCTGAGAATACCTCATCGGAAAGCTCGTACGATGAGCCTGCATAAATGCTCAGCGGGATGGAGAACAATGGCAATGTGGCCGCCAGCTTCCAGAGTTGCTCTTCAATGATCGGGTTGAATTGGCGAAGTTTGCTTGGCCCATGTCGTCCCCGCAGGCAGGCCACGACAGTTAATACAATTCCCACTGTTCCGAGGAAGACCGTGGAATGCATCAGGTAAGTGATCGTCAGTTCGACGACGCGCAGCAGAAGCCAGCTATTTGTCATCGCTCAGCTCCTGTTCTTTCTGGCGAATGAACTTCTTGATCGCCGTCAGTTCATCGCGCGAGACATCGCAATCATCCAGCAGATGGCAAACCAGTTGAGTCACATCGCCGGCACACAATCGCTGAGCCAGATCCGAGACCATCGAACGGCTGACTTTCTCGCGCGGTAGTTTGGCGCGGTAGACGTTGACGCGACCTTCCACTCGGTGAGTCACCTGGCCATCTCGTTCTAACCGAGAGAGCATCGTGCCAACGGTGGTATAGGCGAGCGAGCGATTCGGCTCTAAGGCCTTTTGGACGCTGCCAACAGTCGCTTCGCCCTGTTCCCATAGCACTTGCATGATGGCCAATTGCAGATCGGCTAACCGATGCTGACTCATTGCTTTCGCCCTCCTTGCCGCCGACAGACTGCTGCATCCGATCGTCTCCTACCGCAGTAGGAGGTGTGGTTCTACTACTGCGGTAGGAGATCTGTCAATCGGAAAAGTCCGCCACTGTCGATTTAGTAGACATTCGTCTGCGGTGTCGAGACTTGGAAGTTGTCGTATGATGGTCCGGGTCAATAACGGACAGAATTGCTTCCTGTGGTGACGATCACGCCATGCTCAGCCGTCTTAAATCGTGGTTCGGATTCGGAACGCTTTCGAATGAGCAGTTCGAACGGCAGCGGCGCGAGCTGTTAAAGAAGACGCCTGTCCCCGTGTTCTGGCTATTTGGCAAGACCGGCAGCGGTAAGTCGTCAATTGTCCGCTACCTGACTGGCGTGACGCAGGCGGAGATCGGGAATGGATTTCGTCCGCAGACCAGAACATCATCGCAATACGACTTCCCCAACAGCGAGCAGCCGATTGTGCGGTTTCTGGATACGCGGGGGTTGGGCGAAGTCGGCTACGATCCAACGGACGATCTGAAGCATTTCGATGCCTCCACGCATGTGATCATTGTCGTGGTCCGTGTCATGGATCACGCCTTGCAAGAGATCGTCGAGTCGCTGCGCAAGATTCGCGCGGCACGACCGACGCGTCCGATTGTTCTCGCCCTGACTTGCCTGCACGAAGCCTATCCGTTCGAGCAGCATCCCGAACCCGATCCGTTCGACGCGCTGAAGCCATCTGGCGACGCTGCGCACGTCAACCAAGTGTCGAACGTGTCATCGCTCGCCAAGTCACCCGAATTGCATCGCTGTCTCGTCGAACACGAACATCGCTTTGCAGGACTGGTCGATCGAATAGTGCCGATCGATCTGACTCAGCCCGAGGATGGATTCGCCCAACCGGAATACGGCGGGAAACGTTTAGAGGAGACACTGATCGAGGTGCTACCGGCCGCCTGTCGTCAAACATTGTTGCACCTTGATGACATCCGCGAGTCGCTGCAGGATCTGACTGAAAAGCAGGCAATGCCGATGATCATCGCGTACAGCAGCCTGGCCGCAACCGCTGCTGCAACGCCGTTGCCTTGGATCGATATTCCCGCCGTGATGGGGATTCAGACCCGGCTGATTTATGTGCTGGCGGATCTGTATGACCAGAAGATGAATGCAGAGATGCTCTTGAAAATGGCCGGAGCTGCCGCCGGTCGTCTGGCACTGCGGTTTGCCGTAAAGGCACCGTTGAAGTTTATTCCATTCGTCGGACAGACAGCTAACGCTGCGATGGCCTTTGCTTACACGTTTTCGCTCGGAAAAGCCTGCTGCTGGTACTTTGGCGAGATCCGAAATGGCCACGTTCCGTTACCGGAAGAGCTTAATAAAGTGTGGGGCGAGAAGCTGGAGGAAGCGATCGCTGTCTGGCGAAGTCGGCGCGGTACTCAGACAGCCAAGTGATTCGCTTGGCAAAACGTCCTGAACGATGGTGCTTTCAATTCATTCCGACGACAATCGCCGCGCTTCGTAGTTGACTGCCCAACAATCCAGTTCTGGTGACCTATCAACAACAATCGTTGCGGACGAATCGATGAAACCCGTTGACCACTCCCGTCGCGGGATGACCTATTGGCATTTAGTGACATTCTTGATCCTGATCCTTTTGCCGATCGTCCTGTTCGGGGCGGTCGGTGCGTGGGCATTATGGGATCGTGGACAATTGCTTTGGCTGACCTGGACGATCCCCGTCAGTTGGGGGCTGGCCTGGCTTCTGCTACGTCGAAAAGATGTCGAGGTTCCGACTCTTGAACTCGGTTCTCGCGAGCATTGGACGCCGAAGGATCATGCGGCCGCAGAAATTGTCGAGGCCGAGTACAAGCGGCTCGATGGCGTCACCGGAGAGATGCTCGTCGACGTGGCGTTCTATCGCGAGCGAACGCTGGAACTGGCGAAGAAGCTGGCGAAGCATTATCACCCGAAGGCGAGCGACCCGCTGGACAAGCTATCCGTGGTCGAGATTCTGACAATCGCCCAGTTGGTCTCTGCCGACATGGAAGAGTGGTTTCAGAAGTATGTCCCCGGCAGTCACCTGATTACCGTCCAGCAATGGCGTCTGTTGTCGCAAGCCCCGGGCTGGTGGACCGCCGCGATGAATGTCGGCTGGATCGCCTCGGTTATCCTGAATCCGTTGAACATCGCTCGCTATGCCATGTCGAAAGCCTTCGTCGACCCCGTCACAAAGAAACTGCAGTCGGGGCTGCTGGGTGCCTTCTTCACTTATTACTTGCGTCAGGTGGGCTACTACCTGATCGAGTTGAACAGCGGTCGACTGCGTGGTGGAACGGCGCGGTTTCGTGGAGCCATGCATCAATTGGAGTTTGGCGGGACAGGCGATGCGTCCGAGACCGATGCCGTTGTCGAACCCATCACAGTGACGCTCGCGATTGTGGGACAGGTCAAGGCGGGAAAATCGAGCCTGGTGAACTGTCTGCTCGAGAACCAGCGTGCAGCGGTTGATGTTCTTCCTCTGACGAAGGGTGTTGATCGTTATGAACTGCAACTTGAGGATTCTAACGATCGCTTAATCTTGTTGGACACGCCAGGCTATAGCGATGCCGGGGCAACTCGCGAGCAGATCGATTCCACGCGGGAAGCGGTTAGACAGGCGGATCTGATTTTATTGGTGATGGCCGCTACGTCTCCGGCGAAGCAGGCCGATATCGCGATGCTCGACGAATTGAACAACTGGTTTCGCGAGCAACATCGACTGAAACCGCCGCCGATCATTGGAGTGATCTCCAAGGTCGATGGCCTGCGTCCCGTGATGGAATGGTCGCCTCCTTACGACTGGGAACATCCGTCGCGTCCGAAAGCGCAATCCATTCGTGATGCGATTGACTATGCCCAGCAAGCAGCGGGAGACCGCTTGTCTCTGATCGTTCCCGTCTGCACCGATCGTGAGCGAGGTCACGTTTACGGGATTGAAGAGTGGTTGCTACCCATGTTGATCGTCCAACTGGATGAAGCACGCGCCGTTTCGCTGGTGCGATCACTGCATCGAGATTATGACCGCCAGCGGTTGCAAAAGACGGTGGCGCAATTTGTTGAGGTCGGTCGTCGTATCACAGACGCCATCCGCAAATCAGTGCTCCACTGACACCTTATTTGCCACGCAACTCCTTTTTGCGATTAGGTGTTACGCGAAGATAACATCCATATTGACGGGATTTGGGCGCTCTCCTACCATCCCGCCCCAACTGGCTATTTTTGCCGGTCTTCATCCGACTCGACTCGAGAGCCGACTGATGACGATTCGCTTAAAGATGATTCCGTTATCTCGCAAACACGCGTGGAGTCGACGTGTTTTTGTGGGCTTGCTGGTCTACGCCGCAGCTATAAGCTCCGGTTGCGCGTCCTCATCTGGAAAGCATTATACTCATCTGACGATGCCGACGCAGATGCTGGCGGCCAAGCGAGATAACGTTCAGACATTGGAGCTCCAGAACCTCGCGCGAGCGTCCAACAACAGCGATATGATTGATCGCGGCGACGTGCTTGAAGTCTCGATTTCCGCGGGACTCAATGAAAAGGATACAGTCGTACTGCCGGTTCGCGTGAATGAACAAGGGATTGCGCAGATCCCCGAAATCGGTCCCGTCCCTCTCGCGGGATTGGAGCCGGAAGCGGCCGAAGCCACGATCGTGGCCGCGTGCATCGAGCAGCAACTCTATCAGCGTCCTACAGTCACGGTCACCATGAAGCGGCAACGCATGAATCGCGTCATGGTCACAGGGGCGGTCAAAAAGCCGGACATGTACGAATTGCCGCGCGGACGCAGCGATCTGCTGGCCGCCATCGTCGCAGCTGGCGGGCTGGACGAAGATGCGGGAACGAACGTCGAAATTCGCAATCCACGCCGTTCCAATAGTGGTCGTTCTAGTCCAGTGGCATCAGGTGCTAAGCGGGGTATCGACACCGTGGGGCATTCCTCCTTGCTGCCAACCGACGGCAATACGGTCAGCGCGGACAATGAATTTGAGGCCAACACGCTTCCGGTCTCCGCTGGCAACGGAATGGAATCGATTAAGGTCGATTTGGTTTCTGCTACCAAAACGGGCCGCGGCGGATACATCGTCGAAGACGGCGGAGTCGTGCGAGTCGAAAAACGCGATCCAGAACCGCTGCACGTGATCGGCTTGGTTCGCAAGCCGGATCGATATGATTTCCCGATCGCCGAGGAGCTTCGCGTCACTGATGCCATCGCATTAGCTGGTGGAACAAGTCTGGGCTTGGCCGACAAGATATTTGTCGTTCGCCGCGTTCCGGGCGGAAGTGAAACCGCCGTGGTTCAGGTCAGTCTTCGGGAAGCAAAGCGTAACTCCCAAGCCAATCTGCGATTGGAACCTGGTGACGTTGTCAGCGTCGAAAACACTCCCGCAACCGTCATGTACGAAACATTCAATATCATCCGATTCAACGTGTCGGCCGGTCTACCACTCGCTGGGGCGGGCATATTCTAACGACATGCTGGATCACGTCTGAAGCGAAGTTTGCAGCGTAGTGCCCCGGTGGCTGGAATTACGATGAGCATGGATGACCGATCGCAAGTGGAGTCCACGGGACCGACGACGCATGCCTTGGCAGAAGTCGCGCGTTTTCTGCAGGTCGTTCGTCATCGCTTTCGACTGTTGATGTTCTGCGTCGTGGTGGGTGGCGCGGTGGGTGGTGCCTGGTACACCTTGACGCCTCCCAAATACGAATCCTCCGCGGAAATCCTCGTCTTGAAGACCGAGGGCGGCGCGATGGATAACAAGAACTCTAACTCCAGCAATTCTCGTGAAATTCTCGATGTCATGCCCACGTACCAGAAGGTGCTGACCAGCGACGTTGTCTTGGAAGGGGCCATCAAGAACTTGCCCGCGAAGTATCGAGTCGACTTCAAGGGGCAGAGGAAGGCTAGATGGACCAAGATCATGCGTGAAAACATGACGGTCACCTCCACCAGGCTCACCAACGTATTGAATGTGAAATATGTTTCCACAAGCCAGGAAGGTTCGGCCCGCGTAGTCGGTGCCATTGTGGATTCCTATCTCAACTTCATGAGGCAAACGCATCGGAGCAGCGCAAAAGATACCCTCGACGTGCTGACGAAAGAGAAAGCGGATTTGGAGCAAAAACTGGGCAACAAAGAGCAGGAACTGCTCCGCGTTCAGGAACGTGCCGGAGTCTTGCTACTTGGTGACGACAAGAACATGAACGTCCTCATCGAACGCACTGTCAAACTGAACGAAGCATTGATCGAAGCTCAGAAGAAGACGCTGGAAGCGAAGGCCTATCTCTCTTCTGTCGACAGGGCGTTGCAGTCGGGCAGCGATTTGTCGCAACTGGCCCAGCAGGCGACAGGCGATTTGTACCGCGAAATCTTGTTGCGAGACATGGGGATCAGCTCCAGCGACGCATACACCGTCACGAAATTCGAGCAGCAGGTTCAAGACGATCGCTCTGAATTGGCGAACAAGCGTCTTGTGTACGGTAAAAATCATCCGACAATCCGCCAACTCGAAGACCGAATCGCATCCACGGAACGCTGGTTCTCAGAACGAGGACAAGCGGTTGCCGATTCATCTCGAAATATTCGCGAACGCGAGATGGGGCCGCGACTACGAATTATGGCCGAGCAGACTCTCTATCAAGCCCAGGCGCGCGAAAGAGAAACGCGTGCTGAATTCGACCGTGAAATTGGGCAGGCCACTGTTCAAAACAACGAAATGGTGCAGTTGCAGATCCTGGAACTCGATGTGAAGCGAATGCGCAGCTTCTACGATCTGGTTCTCGACCAGATGAAAAAGATCGATATGGGTTCCGATTCCGGCTTGAAGATCAGTGTTGTCAGTGAGCCACGCGTTCCGTTGTCCAAATGTGCCCCACGAATTTCGACCACTGTGTTGCTGTGCCTGTTCATGGGGACCGTCGGTGGTCTGGGATTGATCTATGTTCTGGATGCTCTCGACGATCGCTTCCGATCGCCAGACGAACTGCAGTGGCAATTGGGTCTGCCGATGCTGGCGATGATTCGACGGATGGACCCGATTCCGGGTTCGGGAATTGATACGGTCATCACTCACTGCAAGCGAGACAGCATCGAAGCGGAAGCATTTCGCACGCTACGAAGTTCGATCACATTCTCTAATCAAGACACCACTCGGTTGGTCGTCACCAGCACCGAGCCCGGAGACGGTAAGACCACGACTCTGGCCAATCTCGCGGTGGCTTTTGCGCAAGCGGGCAAGAAGACTTTGCTGATCGATGCCGATATGCGACGACCTGGGTTGTCACAACTGCTCGATCTGAAGGGGCCGCGAGGTCTGTCGCTGGTCCTTCGCGAAGATCGTCCCGTTGCGGAAAGTTGCCTGGAAAATGTCTTCAATCTGGGCGTCAACAATCTGGACGTGATGCCATCCGGACTGCGTCCTGCTAACCCTTCCGAATTGTTGTCCAGCGATCGGTTCAGCGATATCGTCGCGTGGGCCGAACAGATTTACGACCAGATTCTAATCGATGCACCGCCCGTATTGGCCGTGACCGACCCTGCGATTATCGCTCGCATCGTCGATGGTGCCGTCATCGTCATTCGTCCCGACAAGAACCGCCGCAAGATGGTCACTCGAGCCGTCGAATCGTTCAAGGCGACGGGTGCATCGGTGGTCGGTATCGTGGCGAATCACTTGGAAACCGGTCCGAATTCCGAATACGGCTATGGTTACGGATATGGCTACGGCTACGGTTACGGCCATGATCAGGCACCGGAAACGAATTCCAGCGACGACTACGAGGACGCCGGATATCAGCGAGCGGCGTAGTCAGCCTCCTTCACGACTCGTTGTTTCTGCTCTTCTTCCGTCATTCCCGCGCAGGCGGGAATCCAGCGAGCCGTAGCGCGCGTGTCGACGCGGATGCGACATCTTGTTCTGTGACGATGGCCGGCGATGGTCCGCTGTGGAACTGCTGGATTCCCGCCTGCGCGGGAATGACATGTGAATGAATTCGCCTGGTTACGATTTCAACAGCTCTCGACTTCCTGCGGTCCGCTTGGTCGCTCCGTCTCCAATTCGATATCATGAAATAGCGCACGGGCAGGTCTCGCTGCCACTGGCGATTTCATGATCAAAACAATTGGAAGACTTCGATGACCGAATTTCGGACCGAGCACGATTCGATGGGCGATGTCCAGGTTCCTGCCCAAGCCTACTATGGAGCTCAAACGCAGCGCGCCGTGGAGAACTTCCCGGTCTCCGGCTGGACCATGCGACCAGAAATGATTCATGCGATGGGCCTGGTCAAATGGGCTTGTGGAGTCGCCAACCGAGATCTCGGTAAGCTGACCGGCACCGGAAAGAATCCGCTGAATGCCGTTCAAGTCGATGCCATGCTAAACGCCGCCAAAGAAGTGGTCGCGGGCCGGTTCGACGGCGAATTCCCGATCGATGTCTTCCAGACAGGGTCGGGCACGTCGAGCAACATGAACGTCAACGAAGTGATTTCGAATCGCGCCATCGAACAGACTGGCGGCAATCGCTTCGACATGAAGAAACCGATTCATCCCAATGACCATGTCAACATGGGGCAGAGTACCAACGACACGTTTCCCACGGCGATTCACGTCGCTGTCGCAGTCAGCATCTTTCAGAAGCTGATTCCCGCTCTCAGCCGGTTTGCGGACGTGCTGAAGACCAAGGCGCAACGTTGGGACAAGATCATCAAGATCGGCCGCACGCACCTGGCCGACGCGACTCCGTTGCGATTAGGACAAGAGTTCGGTGGCTTCGCACGACAACTCGAACTCAGCATCGGCCGGGCTCAACGGGCCCTCGATGCCGTGCTGGAGCTCCCCGTCGGCGGGACGGCCGTAGGATCGGGCATCAACACTCATCCCGAGTTCGGAAGCCGCACCTGTGAAGCACTCGCGAAAGAAACGGGAATCGGTTTTGTCGAAGCCGCCAACCACTTTGAAGGGAATGCCCAGCGCGACGGCTTGGTCGAGTGCCATGGTCAACTGCGAGTGATCGCGACGACGTTGTTCAATGTGGCGAACAACATTCGCTGGCTCGGCTCGGGTCCGCGCTGCGGATTCTACGAAATCATGTTGCCCGATCGTCAGCCCGGCAGTTCGATCATGCCCGGCAAAGTGAATCCGGTGATGTGCGAAAGCCTGATGCAAGTGGCCGCCCGCGTGATCGGCAACGATCAAACTGTCGCCTTCAGTGGTGCGACCGGTGGCCAGTTTCAATTGAACATCATGATGCCGATCATGGGGCATGCCACCTTGGAATCAGTGGCACTGATGGCGCAAGGGACGACCGCCTTCATCGATCTTTGTGCGCTGGATATGGAAGCCAACGCCGAAACGTGCGAAGCCAGCGTCGAACAAAGCCTGGCAATGGTGACCAGCCTGAATCCCTACATCGGGTACGAAAAAGCGTCTGCATTGGCCAAGGAAGCTTTCAAGTCCGGCAAAACGATTCGCGAACTTTGCCGCGAACAGAACATCCTGCCCGAAGACCAACTCACGAAAGCGTTGGAGCCGTGGAGCATGACCGAACCGCAGGCTTGATGGGCCACGCCTTGACGCATTTGTGCCCCTCGTATCACATCGGTGTGCCACTGGTTGGCCGCTTCGGACAACCAGTGCGATTGCCGTCGATCAGCCGCGATTCTGCTGGCGAAATGAATGAAGGCGGGGTGCCACGGACTTGGAGTCCTCGACATGGCCGTGTCTTCAAACGAGCATGGCCACCCCCAAAGACGGTGAGATCGTGGCATCCCATTTGTTTTTTCGGGTGCCACTGGCGGCCGCTCTGGGCTGCCAGTGTCTTCGCGTCGCTGATGACGCTCTGATCGCGTCAGGAGCCTGTGCGACAATCAGCCTCACGACGTGTTGTCCACTCTTTTCTGTATCGATACGGCACTGTCAGCGCAAAGCCGTCGCTTATCCTGTAACGGCACACGGCTGCATCCCGACGATCTCGCGAGATTCGATCGCGGGTGCTTCCAGCAATCGCTGAAGTCGATGATCAGCCCAGAATCGGATCTTCGGCAACAATTCGTCTCGCAGATGCTTCTTTGCCGAGGCGACATGTCCCATTCGCAGCGTGAACTTGGCGCAGTCGTTGGCACCCGCGGGGATGGCTTCCGCCATTGCTCGTAGACTCGCTTCTGTCGTCAGGCAAAGCATAATGATGGGCAGCAGCGAATCCGTTTCTCGGATGGCTTTCACGGTCTGAATGCCGTTCATGACCGGCATCTCAGTGTCGAGTATCAAGACATGCGGGCGAGCAGTGGGTAGTTGGTTCACCACATCGCCGCCATGGACGGCCGGATACACTTCGAATTCGTTGGCATCTTCCAACGCTTCGGTGACCAGACGCCGCAAGACGGCGGAGGCATTGGCAATCATCACTCTGATGGGCGGACGCACTTCTAATCTCCGGTCCGAGTTAATTCGAACCTGGTATCGCTTCTACTCGACGTCGTCACGACATCGAAAATGGTCCATTCGCGGAATTCGCTTCGGACATCGTTTCGCTCATCATCAGCCGAGCTTCCGTGTAACACGCCAAGACGTCCCCTGGACTGGCTTCAAACAGCACTTCAATCGCGGGATTCTCTTGCGCATCGTATTCATCGGCCGAGCCATTGCTTTGCAGATAATTGGCCATGTGATCTGCGACACCAATCGTGGCGACAAGCTTACGATGCTCCGTGGCTTTCGCAGGCTCATGATGCATCAAGATGACTTCCACCAGCGCTTCGGGCAGCTTGTTTTGCGCAATGAACCAGGCACCCAGCTCACAGTGATCTGTTCGTAGGATCTCGCGTTCCTGCTGCAGCACGCCGGGGCCTTCGATAAAGTCCAGCGGATCGGCTTTGGCGAAATCCTCTGGAGCGATGATTGCAAACAGCGATCGGCCCACGTCGTGAATCAACCCCGCCGTAAACTCTTCACCGATGAAGCCCAGGTTGAAGCGGCGATTCAGCGACATCGCCAGCATGCCAGTCAGCACGGAATGCCGCCACAGCAGAAGCTGCATCCAGGCTTCGGATAGCTTCAGCTTGCGCATCGCGCTGCCCAGACTCGCGGCCAGGATCACGTTGCGACAATGAGCGAACCCCAACCGCGTCACCGCCTGCTTCAGGTTCATGATCGGATTGCGAGCGCCGTAGAACGCGCTATTCGTAATCCGCAAAATCTCCGTGGCCAGCTTGGGATCGCGTTCGACGACGGAGGCGAATTCTTTGATCGAGCAGTTAGGATCGCGTGCCATCGCCAGAGCCTTCACGGCGATGTCAGGTAGCATCTGCCAGACGCCGCCCTGTACCTGTAACCGCGCACGAAGGTCTTCGGGTGGATTCATTCGCGTCGTCTGGGGCTGACTGAGGAGGGAATCCATCAATCACCTGCTCCGCTGAAGGTCACTCAAAAATCGAAACTGAACTACGACGTAGGGCCCGCCAACAGTCCTGCTAGCGAATCGAACAAGTTGCGTGGTTCTTGCGTGGTTTGATCACTTCCTGCGCAACCTCGTCGACCGGCGCTGCAGACTGAATCGAATGCACCGGTCGCAGGGGTCAAAGAAGTCACGATATTCACGATATCTTCAAGAATCGTTCGAGGTGAGCCGCGCTGCGTCAGCACGCGGATAACTTGATTGCGTGTAAGAGCAGTAAACAGCCGGGGCGAGTCCGTAGGCATCTTGATTGATTTGTATCGGCCGGAAGCGAAGTAATCCGCGTGCTGACGCAGCGCGGCTCGCTTGGACTCAACGATCAATGGATCATATCCAACGCCGATCCCACGAGCTGGTACGACGTTGTGAGCACACGCGAATTCGCATCATACGCGCGCTGAGCCGTGACCAGTTGCGTCATCTCCGAGGTCATATCGACGTTCGAATCTTCCAGCGATTTCTGTTTGACGCTTCCCAACCCATTCGTCCCGGGGATCGCCGTAGTCGCGGTCCCCGATGCCGGAGTTTCGCCAAACAGATTGTTGGCTTCCTGCGACAACCCGGACGGATTCGGGAAACTGGTGAGATGAATCTGCCCCAGGACTTTGATTTTGTCCGGTTCAGAACCCGTCACGACCGAGACGACGCCGTCGGCACCGATCGATGTCGAAACGGTATCCGCTGGAAACGTGATGGGCGGCTGGACAATGTTGCCGGTACTCGTCACGAGTCGCCCCAACGCATCCTTCTGGAACGAACCGTCGCGAGTGTACTTAATCGTGCCGTCAGGTTGTTGAACGCTGAAGAACCCGTTTCCGCTGATGAAAACGTCCAGTTCTCGGCCCGTGGCCTCCTCACCACCCTGCTTAAAGTCGCGATTCGAGATGTCAGAGACCCTCACGCCGTTGCCGACCTGCAGATTGGCCGGACCGGTGTAAACCAGATCCTGAAAGTTGATTGTGCTCCGCTTAAATGCCGTCGTGTTGACGTTTGCCAGGTTATTTGCCGTCGCTTCCACAGACGTCTGAAAGGCGTCCAACGCGGTCGCGGCGGTGGTCATTCCGGTAAACATCGGGGGACGATCTAAAGCGTACGAGGTCCGCGAGCAGAGAGAGCAGTCGAAGAGACGAATCGTGTCTCTTGTAAGTTCGAACGGGGTGGGCACTTCGAATCAACTCGCCTGAGTTCCTCGCAAGCACGGTCACAACCGCTACCACTTGTCGTAGTGCTAACGTGCGACCCCAGACCAAAATCGCCTGAAATCGCCGTGGCAGTCTGCGCAAACTTTGCGGGGGCAGCATTAATTGATAATCCGATTCTTCCTTCGGTAAGGCGCCCCGATATCCGCTAAAGCTGTGAAATTGGGAGAAGGCGGCATAGCTGACATCCTGCGACTAATCGTCAAACCCATCAGAGTCCGATGGAGAGACAGGGTGGCTTGCGCACCTCAACTTGGCCTTCGGCAATTGTTGCCGTTCGAACGAAACCAGCGAGGTCCATTGTGATCCGAGGACTGTATAGTGCCGCGGGCGGAATGAATGCGACCGCGACCCAACAGGACGCGATCGCGCACAATCTCAGCCACGCTATGAAGCCAGGCTATCTGCGCGAAATCGTTCGATTCGAAGCACCAGCTCCCAGCAGTGAGATGGTCGGACCGACGCCGACGCTGCATACCGACTTCGCACCGGGCACGATACAGCAGACCGGCAACAAGCTTGACCTGGCTCTTGAAGGGCCGGGTTTCTTCGCGGTCCAGGGACAGTCCGGTCCCATGTACACCCGCAACGGCGTCTTCCAGATGACCGAGCAGGGACGCCTGATCACGATGGAAGGTCTCCCGGCGATGGGGCAATCGGGGCCCATCGATATCCCGCCAGGAACGTTTTCCATTGAAGTTCTCAGCAACGGGGCCGTGATTGCGGATGGGATCGAAGTTGATCAGGTCAAGGTGGTCGCATTCCAGTATCCTCATCAGCTTCAGCGAATCGGGACATCGTACTTTTCGGCTCCGCCAGATGCGCCCAAGTTAGATATTGCTCCCAATGTCTTCCAGGGTTATCGCGAAGTCAGCAATTCGACAGTCGTTCAGGAAATGGTGCAGATGATTGCCGGTGTGCGACAGTTTGAAGCCGCTCAGCGTGCTTTGCGGTCCATCGGCGATGCCATCGCCTTCAACACGCGACCGCTCAACAGGTAATTTCGATCATGATGAAATCCCTTTTCACTGCCGCGACGGGCATGCTGGCGAACCAGACGGTGGTCGATACGACCGCCAACAACCTGGCCAACGTCGACACGACCGGTTTCAAACGCAGCGAAGTCCAGTTCCAGGACTTGCTGTATCAAACCGTTCGCGCGCCTGGTACGCAGGGTGCCACGGGTTACGAAGTCCCAACCGGCATCCAGATCGGTAGCGGTGTGCGAACCGCCGCCATTACCAAGGTCTTCACCGAAGGGGTCGAAGAGAATACCGGCAACAATTACGACGTGGCGATTCAGGGCCAGGGGTTCTTCCAGATCCTGCTCCCCAGCGGTGAATTCGCTTACACCCGCGACGGAACGTTCCGTCCGAACTCGACGGGACAACTGGTGACGGCTGACGGCTACATGTTGCAACCGCCGATCAACGTCCCCATCGACACCCTCGATGTCACGATTGGGACCGACGGCACGGTCTCGGTCATTACGGGTAGCAACCCCACGCAGACAGTCATCGTTGGCAATATCGCGTTGACGCGGTTTCCGAACCCCAGCGGTCTGGCGTCCGAAGGACGAAACCTGTTCGCTCAAACCACCGGCTCGGGTTCGCCGCTCCAGGGCATCCCGGGAGCTCAAGGCTTCGGTGTTTTGCAGCAAGGCTTCCTGGAACTTTCCAACGTGCAGGTCGTCACCGAAATGATCGGACTGATCACGGCACAGCGAGCCTTCGAAGCCAGCCAGCGTGCCGTCTTAACCAGTGATGAAATGCTCCGCACCAGCAACGACATGATCAGGTAAACACTGCCATCACTTTAGTGATCAATCACATGCGCCACGTACTCCAACCGATTTGGTCTGTTGCTCAAGCCGCAATGCTGCTTGTCGGTGGTGGTACGTACGCATTGTCGGCACCTCCGCGCCTGCCCGCCAATGGGGTTGTGATTTCGCTCTATCCGAAACGCGACATCTCTAGCCACGAGATCCTGATCGCGGATGTCGCTCGCGTTGAAACCGCCAATGCGGCACTGAAGTCCCAGATCGAATCGCTGGATTTAGTCGACGCGCCCGCGCCAGGTGAAGCCACCGCAGTCAGCGCCAAAACCATTGAATTCCGCTTGCGAATGGCCGGGTTCGATACGAAGTCGTTCACCATCAAAGGGACTCAGTCCGAAATTACCGCAGCGGGGAAGACGCGCCGCGTTCGCGATGAACGGATCGAACCTGTCCGCACTACCTCCTACGTGCCTGCACGATCCGCCCCATTCGAGTCACCTACTCCCGAACTCGATGTGGAGTCACCTACTCCAAGCAAACGTTCGCAGGTCACTGAAGAAATTGGCGGCCCCGATCAATCGGTCGAAGATGCCATCGTCGCCGCCGCTCGTAAGGTGGTCCTGGAACAGTTGCCGTGGCCTGTCGACGACATTTCGTTCCGACTGGCTCAACCCCTGGGTCGCGATGCCAAGCTGTTTAACACCGGTGAACGGTACACCTGCGTGGCGGAACTTCGCGGCAACGGTCCCCCGGTCGGTCGCGTCAACGTTGATGTCACGATGAAGTCGGATCGTCAGGCCACCATCGAAATTGCTGTCGCGCTGGAAGTTCGTCACTTCGAAACGGTTGTCGCGACCGCCCGTCCCGTCGCGAAAGGGCGAAAGATCCAGAAAGAAGACCTCTACCTGCATCGCTGGGATGTCACGGCGGCCACCGACTACACGACCCAGCCCGATCAGTTGATTGGACGCACTGCTCTTCGAACGCTGGCCGCTGCGCAAATCGTGCGTGAGAAGGATCTGGACAAAGCCACTGAGACTCAAGCGAACGGAGATCAGTCAGTTCGAATCAAGCGTGCCGATCGAGTCAAGATCCTTGGCCGGATCGGCAACCTGGCAGTGACCGTCTCAGGCGAAGCGATGCAGGATGGACGAATGGGAGACACGATTCGTGTTCAAAACACAGAATCGAAAAGCATCGTGCAAGGCAAAATCATCTCAGCAGAGGAAGTCGAAATCGCCTTCTGAAAGTAGCAGGCACACTCCGTGTGCCGACCCCGCACCTTCAGGTGCGGCCGACGATCTTGGCGAAGTCTGGAAGGAACCGAACATGCGAACAACCCGACGTCAATGGATCATGCTGTGGCTGACACCCTTCGCCGCAGTCCCGTTGTTTTCCCCTGCCGAACTGGACGCCGATTCCATCTGGGATCGCCGCGACCAGCGGAGCGGCTATCT
Organism: Schlesneria sp.; assembly: GCA_028291515.1. GTDB lineage: Bacteria > Planctomycetota > Planctomycetia > Planctomycetales > Planctomycetaceae > Schlesneria. The sequence goes on along the minus strand of JAQGHU010000090.1, from coordinate 40,173 downwards.
GTACATAGATAACCGCGCCCGTCGGGTGGGCGACCTGTTGACCGTCTCCGTGAACGAAAACACGGGTGCGACTAACAAGGAAGAGCGAAACTTGAAGAAGGATACCGCGGCATCGGCCAAGCTGAACCTCGCTGCCAGCGGAAACGCCGGTGGAGCGGGTCGGGCGGCATCTGGGCAGATGAACGGCAGCAATTCGTCAGACCGGACATTCCAAGGGAGTGCCGACTTTGCCAGCGAACGCCAATTGCTCGACCAGATGACCCTGACAGTCGTCGATGTCTTGCCCAACGGAAACCTCGTCATCGAAGGCTATCGCCGACGCCTGATCCAGAACGAAATGCGATTGCTGCGAGTCTCTGGCGTTGTCCGTCCCAACGACATCGAAATCCCGAACTTCGTCGAATCGCGATTCATCGCCAACTTTAATGTCTCGTATGAAGGCAGCGGCGTCGAATCGAAGTTCACCAACCAAGGCTGGCTGGGTCGCATCGGAAACAAAGTCTGGCCGTACTAATGAATGGGATCACTCGCAAGCGTGCCCGAGGCATCCTTGTCGGAGACAGCAGCATGTTACGTCATTGTCGTTTCTTCTTCGCGAGCTTGATGCTGTGCGCGGCAGGTGCCTCGTTGTGCCAGGCCGAAGTCCGCATTAAGGACATCACGTCGGTTGAAGGGGCTCGCGGCAACCAGTTGTATGGATCGGGATTGGTGTTCGGTCTGAATGGAACCGGTGCCAAGTCGCTCTCCACGCAGCAGATGGCGATCGACATGCTGCGCAAGCTGGAAATGACCACCAAGCTGCAACGCCAGACTCAGCTCGACAACGTCTTCAAATCGACCAGTATCTCGCACGTGATCGTGACCGCCGAGCTGCCGTCATTCTCCCGCAAGGGAAGCAAGGTGGATGTCGTCGTCTCGATGGCGGATGACGGCATCAGCCTGGAAGGGGGCACTTTGGTCCTCTGTCCGCTACGCGGAGCCGACGGAGAAACCTATGCCGTCGCACAAGGAAACATCTCCATCGGCGGCTTCCGAGTCCGCAGCAATGCCCCAGGTGGTCAGCAGAATCATCCCACCAATGCACGCATCCCTGGCGGAGCCATTGTGGAACGGGAAGCGTTGGGAGAAATCGATCAAGGGGGAATCATTCGCCTGTTGCTGCGCGACGCCGATTCGGCAACCGCCTCCGTGATTTCGACCGCCATCAACCTGCGATTTCCTGAGACAGCGTATACGGTCGATGCAGGGACGGTTCAAGTCCGAGTCCCTCAGCGGTTTCAGCGAAACGTCGCCGAATTCACCGCGGAAATCGGTCAGTTGAAGGTCATGCCCGATTCGCCCGCCCGCGTCGTGATCAACGAACGTACCGGCACGGTGATCGTCGGTCATCGCGTTCGCATCTCGTCCGTGGCCATCGCGCACGGCAGCCTGGTGATCAAGCCAGGTAACGCTCCTGCACCAACAGCGCCGGGCGGTCTGATGCCGTTGCAGGCCAATCCGAATGGCCTGGCCGACGCTCTGGCTCCTCGAGACAGCTCCCGCGACAAGATCGATGACATCCTCGAAGCCCTGCGCCCGCGTCCCGCTCCCACGTTGCAAGGGCCAGCCGCCCTATTGGAAGTTGAACAAACGTACACCGTGGCCGAACTGGCCCGAGTCTTAAATGCCCTGGGCGTCTCTCCCCGTGACCTGATCGCCATCTTCCAGGCGCTCAAGGAATCGGGGGCGATGCATGCCGAATTACTTGCCATTTAACCTCTATCGCGCGGGTATCAGCCATGTCGACAATCGGTTCAGCCATGATCTCCAATTCGATGCCACTCCCCGAGTCGGCTGGCAGCAGCCACGCCTCGGGACGAGCGAACTTGAATCAGTCCGCGACTCAAGTCGCTCAGGACTTTGAGAGCGTATTCGCATCGATGTTGCTCAAAGAAATGCGTCAATCGCTTGAGCCGGGAACGATGTTCGGCGAAGACTCGGGCGACGTCTACGGTGGTCTGTTCGATCGCCACTTCGGCGAGCAACTCACCAAGGGCAACGGGCTGGGCATGCGGAAGATGGTCGAAGAGTCGATCGCGAAAATGCAGCGAGCCGGGCGACCGATCACTGGTGACGCTCCCGTCGCCCCAACTGCCGTTCCCGCTGCGAACGCCGTCCCCGCTGCGACGAAAGCGGATGCCGTCGCCCCCACCACAAATTCCACGATGTCGATCTCAGGATGAATGCCATGAATGCAACTCAGATCTCCAATGAGCTGGCCGAGCGGATGCAGCGGCACCTGACTGAAGAAGAACAGTCGCTGGTCACCGTTCTGGATGCGGTCCGTGCTGTACACGATTCGCTGCGAAACCTGGACGGCAACGCCCTCGCCGACGCGTTGGATAGCGAAGCCGCCGCCCTTCGTAAAGCGGAAGGAGTGCAGGTACGACGACAGCAGATTCGCGTGGAAGCGGCTGGCGCGCTAGGAGTGCCACCGCAAGATGTCACGCTCAGTGTGTTCGCCGAGAAAACGACGGGGCCGCTACAGACAACAGTGGTCGAGAGTCGGCAGAAGCTGGCGCAGATGTCGACCGAGATGGAGCGATTGAACCGCCAGAACTCCGCCATGCTCCAGCAGTCGCTCTCGCTCATCCGCGGCATCGTGGGCCGGCTGACCGGAACCGCGCCGGGTGAAACGTACGGTGCGGGCGGAGCCAGAGAAGAGACACACGTCGGTTCGCTGATGCAATGGGGTGGTTAGTCGAACGTCTGGTTGAATTGAACGGAATAGGTCCTTGATTGGGGTGTGGCGTCATACGTCGCACGGCTGCGGGCTGAACTATGCTGGAATTTTCCATTGGCCTTTCGGCGCTCCAGGCGGCTCAACGCGCCATGGAAGTCACCGGAAACAACGTCGCCAACGCGAGCACGCCGGGCTATCACCGCCAGGTGGTGAAGCTCGCTGCGCAGGCTCCCATGGAGTTGAACGGCCAGTCGTACGGTCGCGGCGTCGAAGTCGCCGACGTGCAGCGCACGATCAATACGCAGCTCGAAGCGGCGATCACCACACAGACCACGCAGAGCGGTTACGTTGATACCAAACTGACATCGATGAATCAGATTCAGTCGATGATCCCGACCGATGCCTCGTCGATCGCCAATGAACTGAGCAGCGTCTTCAACGATTTGCAGCAGGCCTCATCGCAACTCGGCAACCCCGCGTCGCGCCAGACCGTGGTGACACAGGCCCAATCGCTTGCGACGCAGTTCAATTCGCTGTCCGCGAACATGGACCAGATGCGCACGGGCATGGATAGTTCGGTCGCCTCGTCGGTAAACTCGATCAACTCGATGCTGAAGCAGATCGCCGGCCTCAACACGCAAATCGCGCGAGCCGTCGATCAGGGTGTCAGCCCGAATGATCTGCTCGACACGCGCGATCAACTGGTGAACAACGTCGCCCAGCAGATGCCCCTGGAAATCCAGCAGGGCCAGCAACAGCAGGTGACATTGCTTCGATCCGGAACTCCCTTGGTGATCGCTGGCGATGCTCAGCAGTTGCAGTACGGCTTGGACAAAAACGACCAGATGCAGGTCAGCATCGCCGGTGCGACGACACCATTGACGATCGATAATGGGTCTTTGGGAGCGTTGCTGGATGCCCGCAATAACCAGCTCACCGATTTCCGACAACGATTGGATGATCTCGCCCAATCGGTTTCGCAGGCCTTCGACGCCATTCAGAGTACCGGCGTGGGGTTGGCCGGCGGCTTTTCGCAGATGACATCGCAGCGACCGGTGTCAAAGTCGGACGCCATGCTGAACGCAGCGGGCCTGGCATTCCCACCGACAGCGGGTTCGGTCTTCATCGGCGTGACAAACACGGCGACTGGTCAACGGACGATGGCCGAGATTCATATCGACCCGGCAAATCAAAGCTTGAAAGACGTGGCCACCGCGATCGGAACATCCAATCCCAACATTCAGGCCTTCGTCAACGACCAGGCGGGAACAGTGTCGTTGTACGCCAACCCAGGCTACAAATTCGATTTCGCCGGTGGCGTCGATGCGACCCCGACCACGTCGTTCTCGGCCGGAACAACGGTCACGGCGACGACGGGCGGCGTCCCCTCTGACCCGTCCAACAACACGTATACGTTCACGTTTCTCTCCAGCGGAACAGTCGGTGTGACGGCCGGACTACAGGCACGCGTGACCGATCAAAACGGTAACGTGATGGGAACAGTCAACGTCGGCCAGGGCTACGAAGCGGGCCAGCCCACCGCAGCGACCAACGGTGTCACCATGACACTCAGCGCCGGCGACGTGACCGCAGGAGATTCTCTCTCGGCGCGTGCCGTGGGCGACCCTGACTCGGCTGGAGTCCTGACAGCCCTTGGCCTGAACACGTTCTTCACCGGCGACGATGCCTCCACAATCCGAGTCAGCGACCAACTGGCTGGCAATCCGGATCTGCTGGCGACTTCGCGAACCGGTCAGGCAGGCGATACGACCAACTTGCAGCGATTCGTCTCATTGCAAGACGGACAACTGATGGGCAACGGAACGCTGACGTTCACGAAGTTCTTCAATAACATGGTCTCCGATGTCGGATCGCAAGTCAGTTCACTGACGCAGCAGAGTAGCACCAACCAGGTTCTGATGACTCGCCTCTCGGACCAGCAGGCGAGCGTCTCCGGAGTCGACATGAACGAAGAAATGATGCAGGTCATCAAGTACCAACAGCTATTCCAGTCCGGTGCCAAATTCATCAGTGCCGTCAACGAAATGTACCAGCAATTGTTTCAGTCGCTCTAAAAGTATTTCACCGTCGGGTGCCACGGACTTGGAGTCCTCGACATGGCCGTGTCTTCAATCAAAGACGCGGCCACTGACAACGTGGGTCACATTTCAGCTTCACATGCGTCACGATGACGCAACATCTCGACACGGCGGCCTACCATGCGTGTGACATCAGAATTCCAGTACCAGCAGGCAATGCAGAATATTCAGTCGAACTATTCGAAGATCACTACCCTGCAGAACCAGATCTCGTCGGGCAAACGAGTCGTACAAGCCTCCGACGATCCGAACGCGATGTCGCAGATCATGGCGAACACTGTTCAGGACTCCCGCCTCACCGGCGACCTGACGATGATCCAGGACACGACCAATAAGCTGCAGACCGGTGTCGATACGCTGACACAAGTGCAGGATCTGCTCACCAGCGTGAAGACGCTGGCCTTGCAGGCCAATAACGTCACCACTAGCGATCAAACCAACAAGACGATCGCTCTGCAGATCAACACGGCCATTGATCAATTGGTAAAGCTGTCCAATCAGACGCTGCCGGATGGATCCTACCTGTTCGGCGGGACAGCCAGCACAACGGCTCCGTTTTCTGTCTCAGGCACAGACAGCAGTGGTCAGCCAACCGGCGTGACGTATAACGGCACGCAGCAGAATTCCGAGGTGATCGTCACTCAAACTGTCACTTCGACGACACTCTTGTCAGGCAAAGATGTATTTCAGTCCCGATCACGCGCTGCCACTGGTTATGTTGGTGCTGCCGGAGCCGCAGCGGGAACAGGTACCGACAGCGCGATCGGCGAAGGTTCTCTGCTGATCAAACATCTCCAGACGACTTTCGCCGGTACTTCCGGTGTCACCGGCGGAACGTCCTCTGCCAGTAGCGACACCGTCCTCGGCCCCGCCGGTGCGAATTCGCTCGTCATCAATGATACCAGCGGCACGGGAGCCTCTGGCACCGTCTCGCTGAACGGCGGACCCGCCATTGCGTTTACAAACGCGAACAGCGATCTGAAGGTGACCGGCCCGAATGGCGAAGTCGTCTACCTGAACACAACTTCGATCTCGCCCGGCTTCAACGGCAGCGTCTCGATGACCGCGACCGGCTCGATGTCAGTCGATGGAGGTGCCACATCGGTCCCGATCGATTTCAGTGGGAACCAGGTTGTCAAGAACGGCACGACCGGCGCGATCACCAACGTGAACAGCACCAACATCCGCCAGGCCGGCACCGAACAGCTTCACTATACCGGCACTTCCGATGTGTTCCAGACGTTGATCGCCCTGCGAGACACCGTTGCCAACAAGCAGGGGCTGTCGGCCACAGATCGCGCGGATGTCCTGCAGCAACAACTCGGCGAAGTCGACCGCTCGCTCAACAGCGTCGGCGAAACGATTGGTAGTCAGTCCGTCCAGGCGCAATCACTCAGCACGCTCAAAGACCAACTCACGACGCTGCAGCTCAACCTCCGCCAGGGGACTGATAACATCCAGTCGACGGATACTCCGTCCGCCATCGTCGACCTACAAAAGCAAATGAATCTCTACCAGGCCAGCCTGCAGATCGCCGTCCAGATCAACTCGATGACGCTGCTCAACTTCCTGAAGTAGCCAGCCTCTTCTGTAGCTGCTTTCGTAGGTTATGCTTCAGCATATCTCTTTGGTTTTAATCCGCTTCTGGTTCTTCTGGAGACGCGATCCCAGCGACATCATGGCGGTTTGGATAGATCGTCCACCGAAGCGAAGCGCCAACTGCCGCGATGCGACCTAGAATTTCTGCGCTCAATCCTTGATTGAATGCCCACGGTTCGTCTCCGCAATCGTACCCGATGTTGAAATCACGCACCGAACATCCAGACCAGACCGCTCGCTGTTCCGCTCCGAGTGACTCCACTGCGTCGAGCATCATTGAGATATTCGATCCCGGCTCGTCATAGGTTTCATCAGCTTCAAAGATGGCGTACCACAATCCGTCATCTCGCTGGCTCACATCAAGTGCGAAGAGACCACATAACTCGAATGCAGCGGCCACAGATGTCAGATCAACTACCGAAGTCAGATCGAGGTCCGTGTTGAGATACTGAATCCTGCCGTCCATCGCATCGTCCTCGTAGGTTATGCTTTAGCATATCTCTTCGTGCGTTTAGCAGATGCTTGTTAACAGGCTTCAGGTCTGAGGGGACACACGAGGGTTTGACCCAGCCTTTAGTTCCTACCTCCACATTTCTAACAAAAACCAAAGATTACGCTTGACGTGCAGGGTGTTTTTCACCGATAATAAATCTACGCTCAGGTCAGTAATAATTAAATGCTGGCCTGAAGCGGTCGAATTTGTCGTTGCAGTGCTGACTGGTATTCCGGAGGCGACTGCGGAGAGCCCATGGAGGTCTCTGACATGTCTTCCCGACAGTTCGCGCAGGTGGGGGTTCGAACAGACGCCTTGTTGGCGGTTGCTGCAGAAGTTCCCCAGCCACGCCTCATGCACCGTTGCTCGTGTTGTTGGCTCCAGGCGAGCACTTCTGTGCTCAGCCTGACGCAGCGTTGTTGTTGATGCCCCATCAGACCACGGCAATCAGGTGATCTGCGGCTAACTGGCCTGCGGACCATCACGCCCCCGTCGTCGTTCTACGGTTCCCTGACGCCGTCTCGGTCGCCGCACGTCTACCCGTACTGTCTTTAAGCCGCACGGATTCCCACGGTTGGCGCATCGGCGCGCACCGTGATTCACCGGCACGAACTTTCGTTTCCAATTCATGTCCCTGTTCAATGTCCCAGGAGAAAACAATGCGTCACAACGTCCGAAGGATCGGTTCGAGTCGCGGTTTCACGCTGATCGAATTACTGGTCGTCATCGCCATCATCGCTGTCCTGATCGCCTTGCTGTTACCCGCTGTACAGCAAGCGCGTGAAGCGGCTCGACGTTCTCAATGCTCGAACAATTTGAAGCAGATCGGTTTGGCCCTCCACAACTACCACGACACCTACAACACGCTCCCTCCCGGAAACGTCCACAAGTGGGGCAATCAAAACGTGGCGGCACTGGCAGCCTGGGGTTGGCACTCCTTGATTCTACCGCAACTCGAACAGGGGACTCTGTTCAATGCGATGGGAGTCAACCAGAACGACTTGGACACCGTGCTGCGTGATCCATTGGTGCAGAACCTTCCCAAGACCAACATCAATGTCTATCGCTGCCCGTCGGATACGGCTCCTGCTTTGAACTCCAAGCGTGAGTACGACACTCCCTATTCAGCCGCGTTCGGCGGTCAGCCAGTTCATTTGGGAACGGCCAACTACATCGCCGTCAGCGGCACCCGCTGGTCAACTCCAGAAGATTGGATCGTGAACCAGATCGACCCTCACGGCACCTTCTGGGGCGATAGCAGGATCAACTTTGCTGCGGTCTCGGACGGCCTGTCGAACACGTTCGTCGTCGGCGAACGCAACTGGAAATTCGGCTGGGCGGCCAACTGGCCCGGTCAACGAAACTACACCGGCACCGGGATCTGGGGATCGCGACAGAACCTGGCAATCCTCGACATCAAGATCAACGACCCGTTGCTGCAGCCCAATGGAAACCCCGCGAACAGCCGTTCGTTCAGCAGTGAACACGTCGGCGGAGCCCAGTTCCTGTTCGGGGACGGTCGAGTCAAATTCCTCAGCGAAAACATCGACTTCAACGCCGCCAGTTACAACGCCACCCCCGCTCCCGCAACCCTGGGAGTCTTCCAAAGACTAGGCCGACGCGACGATGCCCTGCCTGTCTCGGACTACTAGCTGACGGAACGGCCGATGACCGTGTCTTCTCTTTTGGGAGGGCGAGGCGGGCGAGGCTCCCGCCGAGCCGCGCATGTCGATGGTCCCACAATAACATGCGCGGCTCGGCAGGAGCCTCGCCCTCCCAGACTTTGACTGACTCAAACGAACAACATCACCGCCTCTTGCATGAAAGCACAAGAAGCATGTCCAGATCGACGATCCGTCCGCGTTCCACTAGTCCTCTCGTCAACGGCCTGCGATGGTCAGGCGCGTTGCTCCTCATCGTCGCTATCGCTGGCTGCCAACGCGGGCCACAACTCGGACGAGTGACCGGCACCGTGACGGCCAATGGCGAACCGGTCCCATTCGCCTACGTCGTCTTCAATCCCGTCAAACCGCCTCGAAACTACGGCTCCGCCTACGCCAACGAAAAGGGCCAGTACGAATTGAGATTCAGCACTGCCAGGAACGGAGCCCCCGTAGGCAAGCATCAGGTCTCCATCACCGCTGCGAAGGGGGACGAGTTACCCGACGACGCCAAGCCATCCGCCAAGCTGAAAGTCCCCAGTAAGTACAACACCGCCACCGAACTGCAAGCCGACGTGAAACCAGGCTCAAACGTGATTGATTTCGCCTTGGTCATCGACGCCACTGAGAACACGCAATGACGGCTGCTTCAACTTGTGGCCTCGGTGCTATGGGTGCCACGGTTATGGAGTCCTCGACATGGCCGTGTCTTCGGTCAAAGACGAAATCACATCGAAGTCAACGACTTGAAAAATAGAGGCTTTCAACGTCAAGGCGCGAAGGCGCAGGGACGCAAAGAAGAACGGAGGGTACCGTCTGATTGAATCAGATTCTTCCTCTGCGTCCTTGCGCCTTCGCGCCTTGGCGTTAAATCCGCCACAACCCGAAATCGCCGGCCCCAGACCCAGCAGGGCCTGCGGCGTGTCGTTCCTATTCCGGCATCCCGAAAGCAGCATCGCGCACCGCCAGCTCATCAATAATGAAACGCTGGTCAACATTTTATCTCTCAATAAATCCGCAACGAAGACAGGAACGCATCGATCATGGTGGCAATCAATTGGAATTGGTGGCGTCATCCACCAACATTCGGTCTGCGAGCCCGATCCAACCAATCATCTCAAGGTCTATTCGTCGAAGACGACGAACCCCGGATCCGAGTCATCAAGGATGACTTGCAACGCCCGATCCGCTTCGAAGCCATCGGTCTGTCGCATCACGAACTGCTCCGCCTGCGGCACGCCCCCGTTAGTGAGATCGTCTACTCCAGCGTGTTTGCCGTATTCACCATCAATGCGGCACCGAATGCCACAACATCGACTGTTTCTGGCACCTATTCCATCAAGGACTCACGTTTGACCTTCGTCCCGCATCAGCCACTTCTACCGGATGTTACCTATCGAGCGGTCCTGCACATTTGCGACAACGATGACCCCGGCACACGTTCGATGTCGGACATCAATATCCAGCATGAAGTCGAAGTTCCCCGACCTCACTAGTCTTCCAGCCGAGTCACACAAATTGTCTTCCTGAGCGGGGGACGTAAGTCCCCTGGCCCCTTCGGGCGTAATCCTCCTGCTTTTCACGCTTAAACAACAACGTTGGTCGCAAATACCGGCGTTCAGCGATGACTCGAAACGATCACGCTGCACTTGGGATGCTCCTCCTCGAATTCGGCGATCGCTTCTTCGGAGATTTCAGGCACGCCGATGTAGATATACTCCAGTTTCAGATGGCTCACTGCCCTCAATCCACGGTCGGTGATCTTCGACGCATCGAAGTAAATATGGGAGACATTCGCAAACTCCGGCATTGCGATGACTTTCTCTACAGCTTCGTCGTCGACATCGTTCTTGAATGAAATTTGATCTACGGGTGATGTCGGAAGACCATTATGTTGCATGATTGTGATCTCATCATACTGCGCCAGTCGCTCGACCAATTCTTCATATCGCAGAAACGCCTGGTACTGTACGAAGCCAAACGAAACGACCCCCAACACCACCGTCAGCACGACAATCCAAAGTCCGGCTCGGCCAAGCAGATACTTGGCAACGCGAAAGTACAGATAGAGTCCGACTCCGATGACTACCAGCGGAGACAAGATTCCCAGCGACGGATCTCCGCGCTTCGCGAATGCAATCACCAGTAGCAGCACGAGCACCACCGCCAGCGTTTGTCGACCGCCCCCGAGAATCACCGATCGCCGCTGAGGCGGTTTCGAATTGTCTGACTCCATCTGCGCTGGTCTCTCCTCTTCGTAGTTCTTCGTAGGTTATGCTTTAGCATATCTCTTCCCCCGTTCGACCAACATTGCAGCGCTCACGGTCTAAGGATCACTCCTTGGCAATCAACCCGACCTTCACGAGAACCTCCCCTTGCTTCCGCAACGCCGCTGTTGGTTGTGATTCATCACGTACGGGAACGATGGCACCACCATACCCCTTCGCCTCAACTCTCACCCAGTTGAAGTTAAGATGTGCATGCGAGACCGGTCGCCGATGACTGGCACCCGTCGAGAACTCGTGTTCAATCACCGCCACACCCTTCTCATTCGTCGTCGCAAAGTATTTCTGCGGCAAGTCGCTGATCGGACCTGACGCAAATCGATCGTGCATTTCATCCAGCGCTTTAGGATTGCCCGGCCCACGGTCCACTGCTGACCATCACGTTCGCCCCCGAGATCGGCGTTCCCTGTTCGGCATCGAAGACGATCGCTGCGATCACTATCCACTCGAGACTTGTGATTTCAGCCAAACGTCTTTTGATCGCTTGCATGGTCGGTAAACAGAGTTCGGCAATTGCCTGAACGGCAAGAAATGATGAGTTCAGTTGCCATGGGCCTCATCAGACTACGACCTCCAACGTCAGTCCCACCAGACGCCCAGGATCGGCGAACGATGACTCTCGATGATCGCGGCAGGAACACCAAATTCTTCCGCAGTTCCTATCTCGTCTGGATCCAAAGGCGTCACGATCGCGCGCAACTCCTCTTCGGAAATCGCGCCGACGACAAGAATCGTGTCTGTGAATGGCCAGCTATCCTCGCCAGGATCAATCTCATAAATCAGAGCGTACACCCCCTCGACATCGTCGCGTTCCAGCAGGCCGGTCAAAACATCCCGAAAAACCTCCATTCCAGGATGCTCAGCAAGATTGCAGCCAATCGAACCAAGGTCGTCATTCCCATCGAAGAATTGATCGATGGAGACCAGCGGATTTTCTCCCTGCCGCTCCAGTTCTCCCTTCAGTGCCTGACATTTCTGGCTGTCCATATACGGTTGTTCCTTCTATCAGAACGGTGTCCACCAACTCGAAACTCCGCCTTGCGAAGCGGTGAGTTCGTTAGTGTCGCAAACCCAGCATCCAACGTGGTCACTCTATCAGGCGGATAGTGTGATGCCGCTCGAACGCCTGCCGCAACGACGTAATGCGACGAATTAACAGCGTCGACGAGCGGCCTGTCCAATATGAGAAAGTGCTGCCAGCGCGGCATCTGTTCCTCGATACTTCTGCGCCACTGCATGCCACTGAACGAGAGCTGCTTCCTGACGGCCAGCCTCCCATTGACGGTTGCCGCCCTCCAATACTTCCCACGCACTATTAAGAGCTGGTGTTCGCCCGAAAGTCCGAGCCGCAGCTTCGTCTGACAGAGGACGGGAAGCAGGGGAGTCAGAATATGTCCTCACATCGCGATGGAGGAGAACTCGATCCTTCTCACCAAGTCGATGAAGTTCCCTAGCAAGTCGCTTGCTGATTCAGGTCGGTAGTGACTGCGATGCCTGCCACCATCGCGATGGCTAAGGCAATCACTGCGATTCGTTGATGCAACATCTTGCTCCGTCTATCGACTCGACACCGATCGTCCGCTCAACTCATGATGCCCCGTCGTTTTCAGTCTGTCGAGGTTTCTAATCGGCCGGGTCTATCATCACAGCGCTGCGGTAGCACGCGGATAGCTCCGCGTGAGAACCGCATTGACCTCGTCTTGCCTCACCAGCAGTCAATCATCCTGCTCATTTGTCACAAAAACGCGGAAAACCGGCGCTTTTTTGAGAAAAAGTGCCAGTTTCGTGCGAATTCTGTCACAAGTTGTCCTCCAGTGTCAAAATCTGTCAGTTGCCCAACTGCCGCTACCCAGTTCGCCGCCGACTGAGTCGAGTCGTCGCCTCCCGCTTGCGGTCTCAACCGACTCTGCGAGACAACGAGTCCGATGCAAACCCGATAGCACGACGCAGACCCCCACTTCATCGTGAGTAAATCCGTGTGTCCGTTGGCCTTCCTCTAATTGGATGAGACGGCACCGCAAGTGGAGTAAGTGCGTCAGCCTCAGGCCTCCCAAAAATCTGCGATTGATTTTGCAAAATCCACTAGAACACCTCTAGACCCGCGCTCGCGGAATATGGCATAACGGACAGTGATCAAGACGACTTTTCGTGGACCGTAACAAACGGCCACACCTGTGGACCACTTCCATCTGGTCCATGCGTGTGGCCTGTTTTCTTAACAGGGAGTGATCAATGAAGTTACCGCAAATGCACTGTCTCAGCCTGGCGGGACGCCTCACACTGACAAAAAACGAGACCCCTTGAAACCCTGCCATGGACTGACAAATACTGCCAAATCGTAAGGTAATGCGAACCATTTGAGGACAGAATTCCGGCGATCAGGGCCCAATATTTGTGCCACCTGATAACTGCACAAATCTCGATCAGAACCCCTGTTTGACTCGATGGATGCGATGAAACATGACAGAATCGTCAGTCCCATCATTCTTAATTCCCTAGCTCATGAGGTGACACCATGCAGGAAGGGTTGGATACCACGACCGCATCTGCCTCTTCCACGTCGACCGACCCTGGTCGCAACGGCAATCACGCCGGTTCTCCGGCCTCTGTCCACGGCGGGAAGTCGCATCCGCAACCCGTTCGCGATGGCCAGATCCGCAAAGCCTGGCCCGTGGAACGTAAGCTGATCGAGTGGGTGTACGATCGCGTCGGCCGTCCGCGTCTGGCAATTGTCCTGTGGGACGGAACGACGGTTGGCGAGACGCATTCCGGTGTCGGGCAGCTCGTGATCCAGCAACCCGATGTCTTACGTCGATTGTTCTGGAATCCCAATCTGGCCTTCGGAGAAAGCTACAGCGAGGGAACCTTGCTGATCCAGGGAGACGTGTTGCCGCTGCTGCTGGAGATCAATCGAGGACTCGAGCGAGCACGACAACAACGACCGGTGCTGCGCGGTAAGCGATTCACAAGTCGCTCGCATTCGTTCGCCAGGTCGAAGTCCAGCGTTCATCATCACTATGACCTGGGCAACGAGTTCTACAAATTGTGGCTCGATGAGCAACTGGTCTATACGTGTGCCTATTACCCCACTGCCGAAACAACTCTCGCCGAAGCGCAGATTGCCAAGCTGGACTATGTTTGTCGCAAACTGCGATTAAAACCCGGCGAACGAGTGGCCGAAGCAGGCTGCGGCTGGGGTGCCTTGGCAATGCACATGGCTCGCCACTACGGCGTCTCGGTCAAAGCCTACAATCTGTCGACCGAACAGGTCCAGTACGCGCGGGAACGGTCCCAGCGCGAAGGACTCAGCGACAAGATCGAGTTCGTGCAGGACGACTATCGCAACTTGACGGGCCAGTTCGATGCCTTCGTCTCCGTCGGAATGCTGGAGCATGTCGGCCCCGAAAACTATCGCGGAATGGGACAACTGATCGCGCGCGTCCTCACGCCGCTGGGACGAGGCCTCATTCACAGCATTGGCCGGAATATCAAACGCGACCTTGATCCTTGGACCGACAAATATATTTTCCCGGGTGCTCATCCCCCCAGCCTGCGCGAGATGATGGACATCTTCGAACGATCAGGGTTCTCGGTCCTGGATGTCGAGAATCTGCGACTGCATTACGCTCGCACCTGTGCCGACTGGCTGAGCAACTTCGAAAAGGTGGCGGACCAAGTCGGCCAGATGTTCGACGAGCGATTCGTCAGGATGTGGCGACTGTACCTCGCGGCCTCGTCGGCAACGTTCGATAGCGGCGATCTACAACTGTTCCAGGTCGTCTTCGCGCGAGCTGAAAACAACACCCTGCCATGGACCCGAGACGACTGGTACTCGACACCACTTCGTGGCCAGGCTGCCGGTTCCTGAATGATGTGTGCGATATTGATTGATTTTGTTTCGAGTGCCACGGTTTTGGAGCAGAGGATCTACACATCTCTGATGCATTCGTTTTAGGATTCATTGACCTCGATCATGAGGCCCAAGGGGCCGGAACTTTACCCAGCCGGGGCCCTTCGGCCCCGGAACAGGACCTCTTAAGGCATCGCTGGAGGCCTGAAGGGCCGGCCCATTAGTCCCTGAATTTGAAATCGGCACCCGGCCCTTCAGGCCTTTGGAAATCTAATTATGGGCTTAAATCCAGGGCCGAAGGGCCCTGGCTGGGTAAAGTTCCGGCCCCTTGGGCCTGAGGACAATTAACCGACTGACGTTCACTCAGATTCCCAAGCCACTACGGCTTTGTCGAAGGATGCCACGATGCAGAACGCGGATGTCTTAATCGTTGGTGGCGGACCCGCCGGGTCATCGTGTGCCTGGAAATTGCGTCAGGCCGGTGTCGATGTGCTGGTGCTCGATAAAGCTCAATTCCCGCGGCACAAAGTCTGCGCCGGCTGGATCACGCCTCCCATCGTGGACGAGTTGCAGATCGATGTCGACGACTTCAAATCGAATCATGTGATGCAACCGATCACCCGGTTTCTGACTGGCTTCATTGGCGGTCCCGAAATCGAAACGGACTACGCCCAGACTGTCAGCTACGGGATTCGCCGCTGCGAATTTGACGACTACCTGTTGAAGCGATCCGGAGCACGGCTGGAGTTGGGACATTCGTTTCGCTCGTTGAAGCAGGATGGTTCGCACTGGGTCGTCAATGACGAATATCGAGCCCCTGTCGTCATCGGTGCCGGAGGCCATTTCTGTCCGATCGCGCGGCATCTGGAATCGGATCGCAAAACCGACGCGACCACGTCAAAACCCGAAGAGCCTGAACTTCCTGTCGTGCTCGCACAAGAAGTGGAGTTCGAGATGTCGCCCGAACAGCAATCAGAATGCTCGGTTCATGCCGACCGCCCCGAACTGTTATTCTGCCCCGACCTGAAGGGCTACGGTTGGGTGTTTCGCAAGGGCAACTATCTGAACGTTGGTCTGGGCCGCGAAGCGGAAGAACACCTGTCGACGCATGTCTCGAAGTTCGTCGAGTTCCTAAAGGCTCGCGGCAAGATCACCTTTGCACTCCCCGGCAAGTTTCAGGGCCACGCCTATCGTCTGCGAACCGAACTGCCGCGGCCGTCTCATGAACCAGGAGTTGTCCTGATCGGTGATGCGATCGGCTTGGCACATCGACAAAGCGGCGAGGGAATCCGGCCGGCGATCGAATCCGGCTTGCTCTGCGCAGAAAGCATCCTGGAGACTTCGGCCAATCGAGAGAATCTGAACAACGTGTATCTCGCCAAGATGCGGCATCACTTTCGAGAAGGGACCACGACCTCACCCATTTCCAAGCTGATTCCGCAGGCCTTCCGCCAATTCGCCGCTCATCGCCTGATGAGTTCCCGCTGGTTCACTCGGCGCGTGTTGCTGGATCAATGGTTTCTGCATCGCAATTAGGTCAAACTTCCCGCGTGATGCTGATGCCGCCGAGTTCTGTCTGAGGTAGTGATGACCGATCCCCTGCCCCTGCTCAAAGATCTGATTTCGATTCCCAGCGTCAACCCGATGGGCCGCGACGTTTCCGGGCCCGAGTTCTTCGAAGGCCGACTCAGTGCTTACCTGGTGAAGTATCTGCAGACCTTGCAGGTGCAATACGAAGTGGTCGAGATCGTCCCCGGTCGAGCGAACATTCTCGCCCTGCTGACATCGCCCGGTGCCACCAAAACGATCATGTTGGACGCTCATCAGGACACGGTCCCCGTCGATGGGATGACGATCCCCCCCTTCGAACCGACCGAAGTTGACGGGCGAGTCTATGGGCGCGGTTCCTGTGACGTGAAAGGGGGCATGGCCGCGATGCTGGCGGCGTTCACGCGGCTCGCTCACGATCGACCCGCCGGCGTGGCGAACGTGCTGCTGTCCTGCAGTTGCGACGAAGAATCGACCAGCATCGGGATCAACGACCTCGTCAATTCCTGGGGAAGGAATGAAACCCGATACTTGCTGAGTCCAACCAAGCCTGATGTCGCGATCGTCGCCGAGCCCACCGAGCTCGATGTGGTTGTCGCGCATCGCGGGGCCACGCGTTGGAAGCTGCATACGACCGGGCGAGCGTGTCATAGTTCGCGACCCAATGAAGGAGTCAACGCGATCTATCGGATGGGGCGAGTGCTGAAGCTGCTCGAAGAATACGCCGCGTGGGTGCCGACATCACGACCCGCTCATCCCCTGTGCGGACCCGCGACGCTCAGCGTGGGACTGATCGCGGGCGGCAGCAGCGTCAACGTTGTTCCCGATGGCTGCGCGATCGACATCGATCGGCGAGTCATTCCCGGCGAAGAGAACTTGGGCGTGCAGGCCGAGATCGTCGACTACCTGAAACAGCGCCTCGACTTCGATCTGATCCACGATGAACCATACTGCACCAGCCCGCCACTGGGCGATGACTTGAACGGCGAACTGGCGAGTCAACTGCAACGATCGATTGGTCAAGTGGTCGGTCCGCGTCAGACAATCGGAGTGCCGTTCGGCACCCATGCATCTCGGATCGCGCGTGTCGGCGTTCCGGCGGTCGTCTTCGGGCCCGGCAACATCGCCCAGGCTCACACCAAAGACGAATGGATTTCGATTGATCAACTCAGGCAAGCGGCGGACGTTTATTATCACTTCTGCGCGAACGGTATTTGAAAAAATCATGAAAATCGGACGTTATTTTGCGGCGGTATTGTTCCAGGCGACGTGACCAACCCTTCACGACCTGAAGCTCACCTTCAGGTTGGCTTCAGCCCAAGTGGTTGTCGCCAGTGAACTTCAGTCCCGTTCGGGTACTCATTCCAGTCGCCAGTCAAAGGCAATTCAGATGGTTCGGCAGGGAATCGCAGTCGGCAGCTTGCTCTGCCTGGTCTTGGTTCTCGTGGCGTTTTCGCAAGAGCGACGTGGACCGGGAGGTCCCGGCGGCCCAGGAGGACGTGGCCCGTTCGGCCCGGGCGTCAACAATGCGATGCTGTTGGGGATGCCCGAAGTCCAGAAAGAGATCGGCCTGGACGACGCCAAGCAAAAGGAAATCGGCGAGTGGGTCGGGAAGACTCAGGAACAGATGCGCGACGCCTTTTCAAACATCAACTTCCAGGAACTCCAGTCGCTCAGCAACGAAGAACGCGACAAGCGTATGTCCGATGTGCGAGCTAAGACGGACGAAACGATCAAGCAGGCTGATGAGAAGCTCGCCAAGATCATCGATGCCAAGCAACTCGCTCGATTAAGTCAATTGAAGCTGCAGCGTGAAGGAGTGCAGGCCCTGCAGCGAGACGACATCGCCAAGACGCTGAAGTTGACCGAGAAACAATTGCAGGAACTGCGCGATCAGCCTGCGATCTTTCCCTTCGCCCCACCGGACGTTCGCAAACAAGCGGAAGCCGATAGCGTGGCGGTGCTGTCTGCCGATCAGCAAACTCAATGGGCCGATCTCAAAGGACAGGCGTTCACCTTTCCCGAGGGTGGACCGGGTGGCTTCGGCGGCTTTGGACCTGGCCCCGGCGGTCCCGGGTTTGGTGGTCCTGGCGGAGGCGTTCGCGGACCAGGTGGTCCCGGCGGCATGATGGGCCAGGAACGAAAGCTGGTCGCTCAGTTCGATAAGAATGACGACGGTCGGCTGAACCGCGAAGAGCGACAGGCCGCTCGCGAATTCATGAAGAAGGATCGAGCCAACGGTGGCGGCGGCCGTGGCGGCCCCGGAGGGGGTGGTCCTGGCTTTGGTGGCCCGGGCGGACCTGGAGGAGGCGGTCCTCGCGGTGGTGGCCCAGGGGGCGGAGGACCCGGCGGATTTGGTCGTGGTGGCGAATCACCCAAACCCGGCCCGCGACTGACCCCCGGCGATGTCACACCAATCTCCGATGGCAACCTGTACGAACCGACCGTGCTGCGGACGCTGTTCCTGGAATTCGAAGACGAAGACTGGGAAACCGAGATGGCCGAGTTCAACAACACCGATGTCGAGATCCCTGCCACCGTCACTGTCGACGGCAAGAAGTATCCGAACGTCGGAGTTCACTTCCGCGGGATGTCCTCGTTCATGGGAGTGGGCGCTGGTTCAAAGAGATCGTTGAATCTGACGTTCGATTTCGTTGACAAAAAGCAGAAGCTTTACGGTTATAGGACGATTAATCTGCTCAATTCTCATGAAGATCCCACGTTCTTGCACACCGTGCTCTATCTGCAGGCCGCTCGCCAACATATCCCCGCTCCGAAAGCGAACCTCGTCAAACTCGCCATCAACGGCGAAAGTTGGGGCGTCTATGTGAATGCTCAACAGTTCAACAAGGAATTTTTGACCGACAACTTTGACGACACCAAGGGAGCTCGCTGGAAGGTCCAGGGAAGCCCCGGAGGTCGTGGCGGCTTGGAGTACCTCGGTGATGACATCGCCGCGTACAAAGCGCGTTATTCGCTGAAGTCGAAAGAGAGCGAGAAGGACTGGAAGGCTCTGGTCAAGCTGTGTCGGATTCTGAATGAGACCCCTGCGGACAAGTTGGAAGCGGCACTCGAACCGATCCTGGATGTGGATGGCGCACTATGGTTCATCGCCTTGGAAAACGCTCTGATCAACAGCGACGGCTATTGGGTCCGAGCCAGCGACTACTGCATCTATCTCGACAGCAAAGGGAAGTTCCACATCATCCCGCACGACGCCAACGAAACCTTCCAAGCGGGCATGGGCCCCGGCATGGGTGGCCCCGGCGGACCGGGTGGTGGTCCTGGAATGGGCGGGCCTGGTGGTCGCGGTGGGCAAGGTCCAGGTGGCGAAGGTCGCCCGGGTGGTGGTCGACGACCACAAGGAGAAGGGACTCAAGAAGGCCGTCCGCCAGAAGGTGGTCCACGCGACGAACGTCCACGTGAAGGTGGACCTCGAGACGGCGGTCCGCGTGATCAAGGCCCCGGCGGACCGAACGGTCGTCAAGGTGGCGGTCCGCGTGGCGGAGGCGGCGGTGGGCTGGAACTCGATCCGTTGGTCGGACTGAACGACAACTCAAAACCGCTCCGCAGCAAACTGCTGGCTGTCCCTGCCCTCAAGACGCGATACCTGTCACATGTGAAGACACTGTCCGACGAATGGCTGGACTGGAAGAAACTGCAACCCGTCGTCGATCAGTACGTCACCTTGATCGACAAAGAGATCCAGGCCGATACGAAGAAGCTCGTTTCTTACGAAGCATTCCGCTCAGCAGTCTCGTCAGACGAACCCAAGGTTGAAGAAGGTCGACGACCTCACATGTCGCTACGAACCTTCGCCGATCAACGCCGCAAGTTCCTGATGAACCGACCCGAGATCAAAGCCTTAGAAGGAACGAACTGATCACTCAAACACGAGTTCGCTCATTTGACTTTCAGCAGGCAGGCCAGATCATATCGATCTGGCCTGCTTCGCTTCTATTATGGTATTCGTTTAACCGCGTGGGCATCGCCCCGCGCGTCCGATGTGATTGGCAGCTTGGTATACAACAGACGCGCGGGGCGATGCCCACGCGGTTAAACTATTGCAGTCGTATTGGTCTCGCGATAGGGAGGCGACCTCGTGTCCGCTCCTTCAAGAATCGGCCTGATCGGGGATGTTCACTGCGAAGATCAGTCGCTGGAATTGGCCATCGACACACTTCGCAGCACTGGTTTCGAGACAATCATCTGTACCGGCGATGTGGCAACAGGACCGGGCCGCATCAACAACTGCTGTGACCTGCTCCGTCGCCACAAGGTCGCGACAGTTCGTGGCAACCATGATCGGTGGCTGTTGAATCACATGGTCAATGTCAGCCCGTTCGCGACAACTCCAGGTTCGTTGACGAAATCGTCCTGGCGATTTCTGAAATCGTTGCCGGTGACGATCGACTTGGCGACATCAGCGGGAATGGCACTGATGTGCCACGGCATCGCAGCAGAAGACATGCTCTCGATCCTGCCCGAGCAGCCCGACTCGGATCTCGATGATCATCCGATTCTGTATTCGCTCGTGGAGTCACAGCGTTATCGCTGGATCATCAACGGGCATTCGCATCGACGAATGGTTCGGCCCTATCAATCGTTCACGATCATCAACGCGGGTACCCTCCGACGTGACCAAGATCCTTGCTTCGCAGCGATTGATCTCGAGCAACGAGCGGTCACCTTCTGGGATATTTGCGATCAAGCGACTGCTGTTCGCAGTTATGAAATTGCGTTGCAATGGTGAGACCTACTGAACTCGGCCGACTCCGAACTGATCGCCAACGCGCACAGGTTCTTGATCGCGCAGATCGATCTCCAGCATTTTCTCGCTTTGAACGGCCGCCCCTGTTTCATCCGTTAGTGTTGCGATGACCTTTCGCGTTCCCACGTCGAACACGTCGCCCGTTGAGGGATAGGCGAGCTTGCCGTCCAGGCTGAACGTGATCCAGCCGGGTTCATCGCGAACTTTCAGGCTGGCCACTTGCTTGGGGGGCATCACTGTCGCATCAAAGACGTGCATATACTGATTGAATGCGTCGCACACCCAGATTTCCTTTTCATCGGGGGTCAGGCCGATGCCGTGACTTGGGCAACCGTGTCGCTTGACCGGCCCTTTCTCGTAGCCGGCCACTTCGATCCGATGCAGTTTTGTCCCGGTCGTGATGTCGCCGATTTCGAAGCCGAGGAGATCGTTCAGACAGACGAAGCACACCGTCTGCTTGCCGTTGACGGTAAATGGTCGAATGCTGGCAGAGAACGGACCGACTGTCTTCGAGACCTGATGTGTCGACGTGTCGGTGACAGTCAACAGCGACGACTTCAGTCCCGCCAGATAGCAGTGCTTTCCATCGAGTCCATAAACGGTGTTGTGAGCACCCGACTGCGGCTCGATCTTCGCGATGGTGTCGCCCGTCTGACCGTTGACCACGTGCCAGTGATCTTTTTCGAGCGATGGGACGTAGAGAATTTTTCCATCGGGCGCAATGGCCATGCGGTCGCAACCGCCGTCGTATGCCTTCTCCCACAACAGCTTTTCGGTCAGCAGGTCGAAGCACTGCAGCGTCTGAATCGTGGAGACATAGAGCCGCTGCGTGTTGGCATTCGCACAGATCCCCTTCACGTTCAGCGGCTTGCCTGCGCCATCCAGCCCGGCTGTCGGGATCCGCTTGATGAATTTGTGCCCGGCGTCGATATCGAAGACCAGGACACCGTGACCGCCGTATTCCAGATAGTTCCTGACTCCGGGCGCGGCGACATAGAGTTGCCGACGCACCGGCTTATCTGCGGCATGCACGCCGATCACTGGTTGCAGAGCGACAATGATCAAGAGGCGAAGGGCGAGCGAGCGCGACATGGTGTCCCTGTCAGAAGGATCGAGATGGAGCGTGAATTGTGATCCTTATCCACCGGAGATGCGAGCCTTCGTCCGTCAAAAGAGATTGGCATCCGGATAGAACCTGCGCATCACGGATCTTCGCAACAGATAGACCGCGACCAGATTGATCACCTTCCACCACAGCAGCCACGACGTGAGGACCCACGCTTCGATCAGATCGGAGACGCCGAACAACAGGAAGGCCAAGGCGTACCAAAGTTCCAGCGATGAGCGTCGATTTTTTCGCCATCGAAGCAGGACCAGTATCGCAAACACGAACCACGATCCTGCCTCGACAAAGTTGAAGTCGCGGCATGTCGATCCAGGTGTAGGGTTCTTTGCCGGGGCGCGACCACGACCACCATGTTTTCCAGAACAGGGGATGTGCGAGGTCGTCCATTCAATCCTATCTTAGACGCGATAGAAATCGATCCATTGGAAGCTGACTTCTTTTTCGTCGCGCCAGAGCGATGAAGGAAAGACGATATCCAGATCGTCGCCATGGGGTTTGAATTCGATCTTCAGCCAACCAGTGGGATTGAGGTCGTCTCGCGAAAACTTGCCGTCGTCATCGGCGAGGAAGAATCGAGCTTTATTCGTATCGGCTGTCCCGGCGCGAATCTGCATCCGCGACGAAGTGACATCGAACCCTTCCAGTGTCTTGAACGGATGGCCGCCAGCATAGCGCAGCCGCAGCGTCACATCCTTTGGCCAGCGATCTTTTGCCGACAGGGTCATCCGGCCGATGCCGCCCGCACTGGTGACCGAGATCACCGTGCGGCCATCTTCTTCGGTGATCGTGGCTTTGTCGGCGGGGAATTCGAGCTGCACTTTTAACGGTGTGGGATCCGCGGCGCTTAAGGTAAGTCCGGTCACAACGATCACGCCACAGACCAGATACAGTCGCCGAATGCTGTCCATCGGAATCTCTTTGAGGTCAGGTGATCGATTGCCCGGAGGCCAGTCGCAGGGCCAATTTCAAGTTCGCCTGCGTCCAGAGCAGCGGGCAGATGTCATTGGGGACGTAACGGCCTTGCTCGCAGTAGTACGATTCGGGGCAGCGATAGGCGGGCGTCTTGGTGCCGGGTTTGGTGAGCTGATATAGCGATCGTTGCAGATGATGAATCTGTCGGCGTCGATCTTCCGCATCGTTTGTTCGTTGGAATCGCAGACCATAGTGGATCGACACGATTGGATCGAACAAGCACCACTGCGCTTCCATGCCCGGTTCCAGCAAGCGATCGCGATCGGCGAGGTTATCGCTGAAATCGACCGTCCGCTGATCGGCCGCCAGCTTCTGCTTGTAGTCGGCGCACCAGTACGAATCACCGATGTAGCGGCGGATTCCGTGGTCGCCCATCAAATGCGTCGTGACGTTCGAGACGATGCGGTCGGCGGCCTCTGGCGAGGCGACTCGAAATGGATAAATCAGGAAGAGCAACGCCGCGTCGTAGAGTCGATGCTGAGCCGTATCGGGTTGTACACATTCGGCCGGCAGCGTCTGAGCCAGTGCCTGTTCACCCTGAACAATCAGGTCTTCGATGTCATCGCGGGCAATGAATTCGACGGCTGTCGCGTCGGAATCGATCAGCTTCTGGAACTCTTTCAAACCGGCGATAACCGCCCCGATGCTGGAACAGGCGATCTTGCGGACTTCTTCCCAGTGACCGCTGTCTTCATCCTGCCAGTAGCGGACCGCTTTCAGAAACAGCGGGACCGACGACAGCGTTTTCCATTCGTCCTTCGTCATCGGTTCGGCGATCGCGGTCAACCGGCAACGACTGTAAAGCCACAAGAACGCGCCGAGGGCGTCGTTTTGAGCGTGCGACCATTTCTCGTCGAGTTCGATGAGATGATTGCCATCGAAGCGGATATGCGGTCGCTCCATCGGGTCTTGGGGGTTGCTCTTACCACTGATCGCGTCTGTAAATCGCGATTGGTACTTTCCGAAGTAGGTCAGCAACGACTGCATCGCGGTGACCGCTTTGGCCGGTTCGCCGCAAACCAGATGAGCGTGTGCGATATGGATGTTGTCGCGGACCCAGACCGAGCGATAGCCCGTCAGTTCAAAGTCGCCACCTTCGCCGGCTGCTGCGGAAAACAGGCCCGTGCTGAGCGTCGGAAATCGAAACGTCCCCTGCTGCTCCAGGAACGCCGCAATCCGCTTCGCATCGTCTTGAAAAGTGGACTCGTTGAGAGCCAGCACGTCGTAGTAGCGTTCCGCCATCGTTGCTTCCTGCCGAATGAATCCGATTCCGTTGTGTTGGTCAAGTTGAAGCCAGCGATGAGGTCATTCAACTTTTCAGTCGCAACGATACGCGATCCGAATTGATTGTCAAACTGGCCTTTCGTCATTCCCGGGCGGACGAGGAAAGAAGATTCTTAGCCACGGATGAAACACGGATTGAACACGGATGAAGAGTTCGTGGTTGGAGGGGGACAAACTCACTAGTCGCCTCGAAGTGTCGCCACGATTGGTAGGCGGACGGCGGTTCGTACGGCGAAGGCGGAGGCGAGCATTCCGGAGGTGAACACGATGACCAATAACATCAACAGCGAGGCGACGGGGATGTTACCCGCTTGGCTGACCAGGTTCGGGGCGACGGCCAGGAATGCGGAGACTGAACCGGCCAGGAGGCCCCAGAGCAAGATGAACGCATTTTCGAACAGGACCAGCATCCCGACGGAGCCGGGGCGAAAGCCAATCGCGCGGAGCAGAGCCAGTTCGGACTGACGTTCCAGGACGTTGCGCAGCATGACTGTGGCGAGACCGAACGTGCCGAGCAGCAGTCCCAGGCCACCTAGCGTTTGAAAGGTCGATAGGTAAGTGTTCTGCACGGACAGGAAACGCGCGAGTCGTTCGGAGACGGGTTCGCAATCGAATCCATATTCCGACAGTTCTGTTTCCAGCAGCGTCGTGGTGGCCTCGGCGAGTTCGGGAGGGACTTCGATCAGGAAGTAGCGAAACCCTTTTTGTTCGGGATAGACCTTCAGGAAGTTGTCTTCGCTCATCACGAGCACGCCTTGGAAAACGCTGTCCTGAAACATCCCAGAGATCTTCAGTTGGTGTTGCGGGTGCTGGTCATCGGGTATCGGTATCGACTGGCCAACGAACTTGTGCAGCGAGAACATCAGCGTATTCATGTCGCCCAGCACGGGGACCACATCGCCCTGCGGAGTCGGTGGAACCTCCGTCGTCAGCACATTCCATGAACCGCCAGCGAACGCGAATCGGCCTTCTTCGATCAGCGATTGCGGAGCCCCCAGAATCTTCGGGACTTTCGTTTGATAGAGATTGAGGCAACTGGCATCTTCGCCTGGCTTCACGCGGAACGGGACGACTCGCATTGCTTCCAGAGCCTTGGCGGCCCGTGAGTCGGGCGGAGCGCTCAGTTGCAGCTTCGTGCGGCCTTCAGCCGTGTTGAGATCGTAGAGCACGGGACTGCTGGATTCGGCGACCAGCGTGAAACCGCCGTTGCCCGACTTCTTGTCCGGTCGATCGCCAGTCGGATCTTTGCGGAAGGCGGCGACGGTGATGATCAGGAATGTCGCGGTCGCGATCATGCCTGCGGTCATCACCGTCCGCATCCGCTGTCGAGAAGCGTTTCGCAGCCCAAGCCTGCCGAGTGCCACGTTCCCTTTGCCTCGCAACACGGACGTGTTTTGAGCCGTGTTGGCGTCTGGCTTTCCAGACAACCACGCAGATAGGTAGGAGAGCGTGGCGATGAGCGCCAGGATGCCGACGCCGAAGAAGGCTCCGGTAGCAGGAATCAGGCCCGCGACGATTCCGACTGTCAGCAGTAGAGCCAGTCCCGTGCAGATGACCGCTCGCCGACGTGAACGTTGGGCCCGTTTCTGTTGGGCGGCGAGATCGATTTCCTTTTCGGTGACTCCCGACAGTTGTTCACGCAGGCTCAGTCCGTTCAGTTGCCGCAAAGCCCACCAGATCGAAGCCATCGCCGCACCGATCGCGATCGCGAAGCCAGCCACGAGACTGATAGGACCGACTTCGAGGAACAGATCTTGAGTTCCAATCGCGCCGACCCACCAGTGCGTCAGACCATAGATCATCAGTCCCGCGTAACCAACGGCCGCGACCAGTCCGATCAGGCCGCCCGCGATCGCCACGATCAGTCCTTCCAGCAGCATCAGCCCACGGACGCCCTTCGGCGCAAAGCCGATTGCACCCAGCAAGCCAAGATCTCGGACTCGTTGTTCGATCCCCAGCCGAAACAGCAGCCCGATCAAGATCATCGCGGCGGCAATGAGGAACATGCTGAAACCGAAGAATAGTTGTGAGAAGTCCGTGGATCCGTTCGCGGCCATCAATCCAATCGCTTTAACGGGCATGAATGCCAACCCCAACTCGACAGGATCGATCTGCTGCAGGATTGCCGCCGATAGTTCTGCCTGGCGTGCTTTCACGGCGGGGTTCGGCTGGCCCGGCAGCGGTTCCTGGCTGGCCTTCCAGTCGTCGTTGCTGAACCGGATTGAGGTGAGCGTCCCGTAGCGGCTGGGCCACATCGCCTGGGCCGACTTCAGCGGCAGAAACATCTTGGGAGTGGCTCGGTACTTGTCCCAGTACGCATCATCGCGGGCGGTGACGACATCCAGATTCATGTCGAACGGCTGGTCCCAGTCCGACAGAGATTCCACGTCGGTGATCCCTTTCACTTCGGGAGTCAACGCGCGATCGAGGGCGGCTCCGGTCATCTTGACGATGCCGCGCACCTGTGCCGTGCGATCCTCTTCAGGAAGCTCGCCCCGTGAACCGACGACGTGATAAGCAAAACGGATAGGATCACCAACGTTCAGCTTCAGGTCTTTGGCGAGCCATTCATTCAGAATGACATCACCCACTCGCATCGATGTCGGTTTGGGGCCCACGAATTCAAAGCCTGCGAACGGTGTCCCGTCTAACTCGAGCAGATCGAGTCCCGCGACGGTCGAATACATCGAGTAACCGGGATCAGCGCCGGCTCGATTCTTGAGCGCCCCGAGCGCCTTCTTGTCATCCTTCAGCGCACGCTTCAACAGGTCGCCTGCTTCCAGTCGCGGGTTGACCAATCGATTGGCCAGATAGACCATCACGGGCGAGGTCGACAGTTTCAGTCGGTCGGCCCCTTTTTGGGCGGCAGCGGCCAGCTTGTCTTCCAGAATCATCTGCTCGGATTCCAGGACTTCGCAATGGAGCGTCGTGTCATGCACCAGCTTTAGGCTGAGGTCGGCCAGTTGGATCGTCTTCCGCAATTCGGCGTTGTATTCGTCGACGATTTTCTTGGTGTCGGAGAGCGGTCGCTTGTCGACGCCGCTGGCGAATAAAGCATTGATTCGACCGGGCTTGCCCACGGGATCGCGACGACTGGGCCGGACTTCGTCGAGATCGAGTCGTTCCTGCAGAACGTGTAGATCGACGAACGCATTGAGAGGAAGCGATTGAGTCGGATTGAGACCGAGGCGAGACAAGGGACTCCCTTCGGCCGTGATGGCGCTGACCTTCAGCGTCACTTCCTGGGAATCGTTGTCTTTGCGTCCGAGCAGGGTGTCACGCGGCACGGCGGTGGGAAGCTCGATCCACAGCGTCACCTCTTCGCCGACTTTGGCCTGCAGAGCGGCAGCGGCTTGAGCGTTGAGAACCACTTCGGCTCCTTGCGGTGGTTTGACGCCGTGGGAGTCGATCAGCGGCCATTCCTGGTTGAAACCATAGACGTTGACCTGACCGGCTCGACGTAGTGTGCCACCCGACCGGCATTGCAATGCCGCCTGCATAACAATCGCCGGATGAACCGGGATGCGCAGCTCTTTCGCCAGGTCTTCGCGAAAGAATCGCGGCCCTGTGACGGCAAAGTCGATGTTTCCGAGACGGTTCAACGTCATCTGTCGCAAGCTGGCTCGAACAGAATCGCCAACGATCAAGGCACCGCCGATGACGGCTGTTGCAGCGACAACACCCATCAGCACAGCCAGATTAGTCCGCCAGTGATGCATCAGGCTGCTAAGAACTAAGCGATGACGCGTCATCCAGTTACCTCAAACTTGAAAACTTTGATCCATATGAATCGCGAATCGCCATTTGGCACTTCAATTGCTTAGCGGAACTCCAAGCAACTTGGAATCGACCTACGATAGTCGGAGACGGACTTGAAGCCAAACGCGGCAGTCGCGATGGCGTTTCCTGCATCTCGCCGCTACCCTGTTAATCCTTTTGGACCGGCTGCGGTTGGGAAAACAGAGTGGAATCGAACCCCCTCCCCAGCCGAAATGCATGGTGTGAAATGACGAATCCAGCCACAGGCAAAGCGGTGATGCAGAACGAGTTTGTATCCCGGACGGATCGGGAAGCGAGTGCAGCGGCCATTGCAGTAAACGGTTCCAGCAAATCCAGCTCTGACGGAATGGCCGTTTTGATGGCCGTCGATCAGGCCATTGGCCCCGAACTGCTCGAAGCCGAGCAGATTCTCGCCGACGAACTTCGCAGCGAAAATCCTTACGTTAGCGATATCCTTGAGCATTCGACTCGATTCCGCGGCAAGCGCCTGCGTCCGATGTTGCTGCTGCTGACAGCCAAAGCCTGCGGTGGAATTCGCCAGGATCACAAGATTCTGTCGGCCATCGTCGAGATGATCCATCTGGCAACACTGGTGCATGATGACGTGTTGGATGACGCGTCGACTCGTCGCCATGTCGCCACTGTGAATTCGCGCTGGAACAACGAAACCAGCGTGTTGTTCGGCGATTACCTCTTCACCCATTCGTTCCACTTGGCGAGCAGCCTGGAAACGACCTACGCCTGCCGTCGCATCGGCCGTTCGACGAATATCGTCTGCGAGGGCGAATTGTCGCAGATCAAGGAACGGGGAAACCTGGATCTGTCAGAAGCGACTTACTTCAAGATCATTGACGGCAAGACGGCAGAACTGACCGCACTTTGTGGCCACTTGGGAGCGAAGTACGCTGCCAATTGTGAAGCCCTGATCGCTCCGATGGAACAATATGGACGATCGCTGGGTCTAGCATTCCAGATTGCAGACGATGTCCTGGACTTGATGGGTAACGAAAAGAAGACTGGCAAAACACTGGGCAGCGACCTCGATAAGCAGAAGCTGACATTGCCGCTGATTCGATTGCTGGCGACCGCGTCCGAGAGTGACGCTGCCGAGATTCGGCGATTGTTGGCTCAACCTGACGAGACGACGCGACAGCAGTTGACGCCGTA
Source organism: Schlesneria sp. (assembly GCA_028291515.1). Classification (GTDB taxonomy): domain Bacteria; phylum Planctomycetota; class Planctomycetia; order Planctomycetales; family Planctomycetaceae; genus Schlesneria. The sequence continues at coordinate 10,816 of JAQGHU010000090.1, read as the reverse complement.
TTTCGAACGCAGCGATGCCTTTGAGTACACCAGCAAGCGAGCTCAGGGCCTGGCCGCGGAGGCTCGAAGTCAACTCGACGGCTTGCCAAACTCGTCCGCCAAACGCATCCTGTCTGAAATAGCGGATTTTGCCGTCCAGCGAACGTTCTAGTCGAGGTGCCGTGACGCTCCCGTCGTCGACCACGAACAAGTGCGTGCGACTGCTTCGAAAAGTCGTTCATGACTTGGGAAGCCGGCGATTCTGCGTCCACGGATTATCGACTGGAGTTCATGCGTGACAGAGACTGCCTCAGGACTGCCTGCCCCGACCGAAACCGATCTGGAAGCTGTTGAACGATTGGGCGAGGCGTACCGGCGTATCGTTGGTCAATTGGGCCGGATCGTGGTCGGACAGCGGGCCGTTGTCGAAGAGCTACTGATTGCGATGCTGGCCGGGGGACACGCCCTGCTGGTCGGCGTGCCGGGACTGGCCAAGACCTTGATGGTCCGCACCCTGGCTGACACGCTGAACCTGTCGTTCAATCGAATCCAGTTCACTCCCGATCTGATGCCGGCCGACATCACCGGGACGGAAGTGATTCAAGAAGATAAATCGAGCGGCGTGCGCGCATTTAAGTTTCTGCCCGGTCCAGTCTTCACGAATGTGCTGCTGGCGGACGAAATCAATCGCACCCCTCCCAAGACGCAGGCCGCGTTACTGGAAGCGATGCAGGAGCATCAGGTGACTGCGGGTGGTCAGCGACACAAATTGCCGAACCCCTTTTTCGTACTGGCGACGCAGAACCCGATTGAGCAGGAAGGGACGTACCCATTGCCGGAAGCTCAGCTCGACCGGTTCATGTTCGAGATCCTGGTCGACTATCCGACGGAAGACGAAGAGTTTGAAATCGTCCGGCAGACGACGATCACGAATGATACGGTGATCGAGAAGGTCTTGAGCTACGAGGAATGGATCTCGCTACAGGCACTGGTGCGTCGCGTCCCCGTTGCCGATTCGATCATTCGCTATGCGATGCAGTTTTCGCGACTGACTCGTAAGACGCCCGAAGCTCCTGACTTCGTCAAGCAGTACGTCAGTTGGGGAGCAGGCCCGCGTGCCAGCCAATATCTGATTCTGGGAGCGAAGGCTCGCGCGATTCTGCACGGTCGCCCTTACGTCAGCATCGAAGACGTGCAGGCGGTTGCCGCGCCGGTGCTAAGGCACCGTATCCTGACCAACTTCAATGCGGAAGCGGAAGGGATTCGACCGGACGACATCGTCAAGAAACTGACAGCTCTGATCCCCACCGATGGCAGCGTGAGTCGCCTGCTGCCGAAGGTCTTCAAGACGGCTGGATCGAACTGACAAAGGCCAGATGACAGTGCCCGATGCTGGTTGCTCTGGCTCGGATTTGGGTGCCGTGTCTTCGATCGAAGACACGGCCAGGAAGCATCGACACCTCTTGCCCCTGAGCAATCTGAAGATCGTTCGTTGGTTCATTGTTCTCAGGCCCAAGGGGCCGGAACTTTATCCAGCCAGGGCCCTTCGGCCCTGGAATTAGGCCCATAACTAAGCTTCCAAAGGCCTGAAGGGCCGGACATTTCATGGGGTGCCGATTTCAAGATGAGTTTCCGCGAACTCTGTTGCAGGCACGAACTCGAATGAGAGATATGCGTCGGGCTAATGGCCCGGCCCTTCAGGCCTAAAGAGATGTTGTTAGAGGTCCTGTTCCGGGGCCGAAGGGCCCCGGCTGGATAAAGTTCCGGCCCCTTGGGCCTCATGACAGTGATCGAGAAGATGACGAACGTCGCGCCGATGATATCGCGCGACGAATGGCGATCACAGTCGAACGAATGGCTGAAGAGGTGATGTCAGATCAATCAAGCTGCGATCTCATCAGCCGTGCGATCTCCGTCGCGTTTTCACCACCGACGGTGTGCAGTGCGTTGATCACTCGTTCGCGGCGTTCGGCAGGGTGGTTTTGATTGAGCTTCCATTTTCCGTCGACGCGGGTGATTTCGATTTCGAAGCCGATGATGCCGTCGCAGAGTTTCTGGTGGAATTCGGTGTTGGGGTCGAACTGCCACGGGGTTGGCTGAGGCGACTCATATTTGTTGACCGTGGCTTCCAGGATCCTCACCAAGGCGGCTCGATCTTCGATCGGCTTGAGGATGCCATAGGCGTGGACGGCGATGTAGTTCCATGTCGGAACCGTATTCGGCGTCGCGTACCATGTCGGTGAGATATACGTGTGAGCGCCAGAGAAGACGACGAGTGCTTCGCATCCAAAATCGTGTGCTTGCTCATTCGCTTTGGCGAAATGGCCGACCAGTGTGCCCTGCGGACCGCGGGTTGGCTCCAGCAACAGCGGGAGATGGCTAGCGACCAGCCCCTGCGGGCCATTTGTCGTGAGCACTGCGAATCCATGCTTGTGGATGAACTCGTGGAGGACGGCAGTGTCTGTTACTCGAAAAGCAGAGGGAACATACATGACCCAAGTGCATCCAATATTGAAGATTGCGGAACGACAACCTGAAACTCGACCGGCCTATCGCTGACCGGAAGCGTCGGGAGTACAAAAATCGTGTCGATCTACGATACAATAAATATGGCCGATAGACCGCACATTGCCGGGTGAGACAGTTTGTTCGAAAGAGATGTTCATGCGATTTACAAAAATGCACGGGGCGGGCAACGATTACGTTTACATCGATTGTTTTGCCGAACCCGTTCCGTCCGATGTCGTGGCGACAGCGATCGCAATCAGTGACCGGCACACGGGCGTCGGAGGCGATGGCCTGGTGTTGATTGGCCCTTCCGAAAAGGGCGATGCTTGCATGCGCATGTTCAACGCCGACGGCAGCGAATCGGAAATGTGCGGCAACGCGATTCGGTGCGTCGCCAAGTATGTCTACGACCGCGGTTTGGTGAAGAAGTCGGAATTGAAGATTGAGACTGGTCGCGGTGTGCTGACAATGCAGCTCTCGACCGGCGGCAATGGCAAGGTCGATCGAGTCACCGTCAACATGGGGGCTCCCATTCTGGAGGGGGCTCGCATTCCGACAACGTTGCCCGGGAACCCGCCGCTAAACGTGCCGCTGGATGTCGCGGGACAGACGATTCAGGTGAGCTGCGTCTCCATGGGGAACCCTCACTGCATCACCTTCGTCGATGAAGTCAACGACGACTGGGTGCTGCGCGTCGGGCCGCAGATCGAACGACATCCGGCATTCCCTCGCCGAGTGAACGCCGAATTCATTCAAGTCGTCTCCAAGGACGAGTTCATCATGCGGGTGTGGGAACGTGGCAGTGGCGAGACGCTGGCGTGTGGCACCGGAGCCTGCGCGTCAGCCGTTGCGGCCGCATTGACCGGCCGCACGAACCGCACAGTCACGGCTCATTTGCGTGGCGGCGACCTGAAGCTGGAATGGTCCGAAGCGGGGGACATCTTTATGACCGGGCCGGCAGCCGAAGTGTTTAGTGGTGAATGGAAGCTGAGCTAAATGACAGTGCGATAATCTGTTCGCAAGGTGGGTGCCACGGACTTGGAGTCTTCGACATGGCCGTGTCTTTTGGCCGAGGACACGGCCACCCCGAAGACGGTGAGTCCGTGGCACCCCGCTTAGCTTTACGTTTGGGGAGCCCTGGTGGCAGCTCAAGTCGCCCCTGTCTTCACGTTGCTGATGACGCTCTGATCGCTTGATGCAGCATGTGCAACATTCAGGCGTCACTAAAAGCTCTCGGCTCTCTGCCAAATCGGTAAGACATTAGCAACGCAAAGCCGTCGCCAGTGGCACCCAAAAAATTATGATTCCGCGCTCAGTTTGTCTTTGCGACTACAGCGTGTTCGCGGGGATCGCCACGATCTGTTCGAGGATCTGCGAGTACTGCAGTGTCGAGCGACCATTGCCAGAGATCTTGACCGCCCCGGATTTCAGGGCCGCATCCCACGTCGTCTTGCCGCGGGCCAGTTCTGCGAAGGTGTCGACGTTCAGGAGGCAGGTGGCTTTGCGGTCGTCGTGGTTACCGACTTCCAGTCCCACCAACTGTTCTCCGCGAACAATCAACTGCCATTGTCCACCGCCATGACCCAGAACTTCCAGGCCAAGCAAACGGACATCCGTCGCCTGCACCGATTCTGTTGTGGCTTGTTCCAGCAGCGGTTGCAGATGCGATTCGACATCGAATTCGGGTTGCAGCGCCCGCTTGGACGGACCGGGGAATTCGTTTTCGATGACAATGCGAGACAGCTTCAACAGCAAGTCGCGATCGACATGCGGACAAGGCAGGTGCGGAGCGGCGGTTTCGGTGTTGGTCCGATCGAAGACCGGGTCCATCTTCCAGTACGAGTTGTAAACACGAATATGTTCGTAGAACAGGGCTTCGGCTTCGGAGGCATTGCCGGGTCGATCGCCGGTGCCGACCAGCGTCGCGCCATAGAAACCAGCGGATTGCTCCAGGACATCGCGAATCAGTCGCGTCGTCACCGGATGCTGCGGAGTCAGATGATAGGTCTGCTGTTGAAGCTCCGGGTGAGTGATCACATGCGCCATCACTGCGGAGACCCAGTCAACGGTAACCAGATGCTTGGTCTCGGTCCCATTCAGTGTCAGCCGCACCTTCTGTCCCCCGACAATGCCGGTCTCGTCGGGTGGAATCGCTCTCACGATGGTGTGGGACAGTTGCAAGGCGGCGTAATAGCCGTGATAGGTCGTGGTTAAACCGGTCTGGGAATCGCCAATGATGATGGCAGGTCGGAAGATCGTCACCGAATCGAGGAAGTCGGCTGCACGAACGAGTGTTTCGGCTTCCAGCTTGCTGCGTTCGTAATCGTTCGAAAATTCCTGTCCGACATCCAATTCCGATTCAAGAACTCGCCCCTGTCGCAGACCGGCCACATAGGCGGTTGAGACGTGGTGCAGCTTCTTGATCTGGGTATTGCGACAGAACTCCAGCACGTGCCGCACACCGCCGACGTTGGAACGCCATGGTTCACCATCTTCGCTGGTCGAGTGGAACGTCAGGCTGGCTGCGTTGTGGATCAGCGTCGAGCAGTATTCGGCAACCCAACGGACGCTCAGCGGATCCAAGCCCAAGTCTGGCTGGGCAATGTCGCCTTCCAGAACAACGGGACGTGGCAGCGCATAGCCCAAGTCGGCTTCCCACGCGCACATCGCTGCTTCGACTCGCTGGCGAGCCGTCTGCCGTCGATTGGAACGAACGATAACAGCGACCGGAACGTTAGCCAGTAGCAGGTCTCGCAGCAGGTAGTTCCCGAGCAAACCGGTGGCACCGGTCAGCAGGTGATAACTCATAGGGCAAGGTTTCCGGAGTAATGTCGTAGGTTCACCAAGTCCCTGGTTCACCTTTGCATCTTCAGCGCCAGTTTCCCACAGGCCGTGACCAACTTTATCTTTTGCTCGTCGAACAACTCATCGACGCGGCCAAACATGCGTCATTCATTTCTCTGTCGGCGGCAGTATGACTGTGTTGACCGACATTCAACTCGGAACAGATTCGACCCGCATTGAATAGCGAATCCCTACAGCCGCTCCTACTTGCAACAATTGCCGATTCTGCCAATGGCGTCACCAAAAGCCGCAGTATCATAGCCGAATTGTACACCAAGGGGGAGTACCTGCCTGTTCGAATTTGAACAAAGATTCATCGTCGTCGGTGATGTAACGTATTTCTAGTAAATGTGTTGTGTCGCGAATATGCATTTTCGTGGAGCTGCTAATTCCATGACTTTTTCTGGGTTAGGTAGTCCGGATAAACTCTTCTGAGGGCGTAAAGTGCTCTCGGCGAATCGATTCCGGCTGAATCAGCGCTAGACGCAGATTGATGCCTGTATTCATATCTTGGAGGTTTTTGAGCCTGCTACCACCTGCCAAAATAAATCGCCAAAGCTCCTGGTGTACCCAAAGTGAAGTTTGAGCCGAGGTCTGTTTTCAAGTCGGGGGCGTCTCATTTGGTATCATTCACACCATGCACACCTTCTTCTACGACGGCGCCGAAAAGCGGGGATAGTAATGCTTGTGATGGCGTGCGTTCCTTGCCGCGGGATGGATTGACCGGCAGTCGCTGGCGGTTCAAAGTGTTGGCTTGTTGATTGGATGTAAACTCGTTTTTGAAACGGCACCATGCGACCAAACCAGACTTTTGCGGCCATCCTGCTCGTTGTATCAGCTTCCTTAATTGGATGCGAAAGTGCGAAGGCACCGCCGCCTGTACCACCACGGCCACCTGCAACCGAGCCGGCGTCACTCGCCACCCCTGATGCGAGCAACATGGCGCAGGACACAGTCGCGGAAGTGGCGAACGAGCCCGAGATTAAAGTATCCGCCGAACAAATAGCGATAGATTATTCGACAGACGCTGACGCCGCAGATGTCAAGTACAGACGAAAACCGTGTCAGTAGCCGGCGAAGTCTTTGGCATCATCAACAACGCCGTGAGCGTGGGCCAGGGACAGATCGACCGCTAAGAATCTCTGAGGTCTAAGGTAGTAGTGATTCAGCGAATGTTCCCTTGGCCCTCCGCCTACCTGATCCTCTGGAAGCCACGGAAGCGGGATTCAGGAACAACACAAAGCTAAGGCAGTACTGTTTTTCATCTGAAACACATTTCGGCCCCGATCTTTCCAACGTCCCCGATAGCGAGGCCAATGGCTTGAGCGAGGGGAACTGCCGATCTCAAAGATCTGACGCAGACAATTTCCGTTTCCGGTGTAGAATCCGCTTTGGTCGGTGCCGAATGGGTGCCCCAACCGATTCCGCTCCGACTTCAGGCTAAGCGGTCTCGCCGATTCCGCTCGGACTGAGTTTATCTTCTTCAATGGACAAGGGATTGCCACAATGGGTCGCTCAGGGATGTTTGCTTTGGTCCTAGTTGCAATGGCAACGGTCTTCGCTCAAGGGCAAGACAAGCCCGTTGCCCCAGTCGATAAACCAGTCGCGGAACATTCGACGACGGAGCAAGTGAAGGAATCGACGGAGAAGCTCAAGGATGATGCGAAGGCCGAAGTTAACAAGATTGCCGACGTGCTGGATCATGATCCGCGGGCTCAAAAGGCCGCTGCGGGGATTCTGCAACCGATCTACTCGGTCGCTGAATCGCTGTCGTTCCCGGCTTTCCACTGGATCGCGTTCGCTCTGATGAGTGCTGGCGTTGTGAACTTCGCTCTGCAATTGGTCCTTGGAAAATTGATCGTACTGACTCGGATGGGGTTCAGTCCCAAAGAGATCATTTCGGACGCCATTAGTCTTGTGATCAGCATTGTCGGTCTGGTGTTGACGACGCAAGCCGCGGCCGAGAACTCGACGTTCACTCAAAGTGCTGCCGCGGTGCTATCGGCAAGTGCGCTGGGGCTGATCCTCGGTTTCATTCTGTATCGCTGGGGCCAGGCTCAGGAACTGCAAGCCGTGGCAGGCCGAGTCGTTTCCGACAGCGCCCCATCGAAGAAGCGTTGAGGATTGCCGAAACCGACGGTGATTCATGGCGCCGGCCTGTGGATGCCATGTTTGACAGTGCGGATGAGGGGACACAGAATCTCGGAGCGACGCAATCGGACGCTGACACGTGACATGTTCGCGATGTCGGTGTGGACACGATGCCGCGAGATTCTGGAGGTTCCGCAGTGCGCATTGTTGAAGTTGAAGTTGTTCCATTGACTGGTGCCACCGTTGATGGGGGCTGGCCTCAGGGACATGAGCCGCAAGAGAACCTGCATACGCTCGTGCAGATTCGCACCGACAGCGGCATCTATGGCTGGGGTGGCTGCTTCACCTCTGGCACATTGGTGGAAGGGGCGGTCGCTCTGCTGTGGCCGTTGCTCAAGGGGCAATCGGCCGTTGAACCCGAACGAGTCTCTGAAACACTGCGGCAAGCGAGCTTCTGGCAAGGTCGCGGCGGTGCTGTCGAGCATGCCATCAGCGGACTTGATATCGCCCTGTGGGACATCATGGGGAAGGCGTGCGGGCAACCAGTCTCTCGGCTGTTGGGCGGGAATTATCGCGATCGGATCAAGCCGTATGGTTCGATTCTATTTGACGAGCCAGATGCCCTGAGTAAGACGCTCGAAAGTGTCGTCGCTCGTGGTTTCAAAGCGATCAAAATGGGCTGGCGTCCGTTTGGTCGTCGCAATCGAAAGTTCGACGAACTGCTGGTTCGAACCGCGCGAGAGACCGTTGGGGATGGCGTCGACTTGATGGTCGATGCGGGTGGCAGCGAACAGTTCTGGCCGCATGGAACGAATTGGGCTCGCGAAACTGCCAAGATGCTCGCGGACTTCAACATCACCTGGTTCGAAGAGCCACTGCCACCTGACGACATCGAAGGCTATATCGAACTGACGCGAGTCTCACCGGTGCCGATTGCCGGCTGCGAAGTCCTGACACGACGACAATCGTTCATGCCGTGGATCGAACGTCGCGCTGTCGACATTCTGCAACCGGACTGCACCAAGAATGGCGGCTTATCCGAATCACGACGCTTGGCGTGGATGTGCTTCGATCACAACATCGGGCTGGTTCCTCATGGATGGAACACCGCGATGGGGCTGGCTGCCGATCTACAGTTCAGCGCGGCGATCCCGCAGGCGCGCTACGTCGAACATCTGACGCCGTGTGCCTACATAGATGACCTAACCACCGAGCCGTTTACGATCGATGGCGAAGGTAATTTGAAGATTCCCACGTCGCCAGGTTTGGGTGTGGACATCGACCTCGGCAAGCTCAAACGATATGCCGGCAAGCGAACAGTGTTTCGGTAATCGTCATCGAAATCGCCAAGTTCCAATCGTTCACTGTTGTCAGGAACCTGCCATGCCCCGACTTGTCGTGAAGCCCGCCGATCTGGACTTGGAATCACCTGGACGACGTGACTACTGGGTCGCCCTGGAACACGACACGATGTGGGGTGCCCAGTTAATCCCGCTGACGGTGTGGGTTGGACCACAGGCCGAACGCGGCAAAGGGATGGTGGCCATCGGGTCGACTCATGGCAACGAATACGAAGGCCCGGTCGCTCTCAAGCAGCTTTTGGGTCAGATCGAAACGTCGTCTGTCAAAGGCCGGATCATTATCATCCCGGTCCTCAACGTCGAATCGTTCCGCACGGGAACGCGAGACAGTGTCGAGGCCGACCGCGTGAACCTGAACCGAGCCTTCGTCGACGGCGCGGGCAAACAACCGACGTTGGCGGGCATCACGCATCGGCTGTCCGCTTTCATTCGCGATTACATCTGGCCTCAGGTCCATATCGTGATCGACCTGCATTCGGGGGGCAATCAGATCCGCTTCGATCTCTGCGCCAGCTTCCACCCGATCGAAGACCCCGAGCAAGCGCGACTAACAGCCGAAGCGGCGCGCTGGTTCGGCGTCCCCATGATCATGGTCTATCAGAACAACACTCCAGGCCTGCTGACCAGTGAAGCGGAACGCCTGGGCAAGATCACCGTCGGCACGGAGCTCGGCTGGGGCGAAGCGGTGTTGCGAAAAGGAGTCACCTATGGACGACAAGGTGTCCTGGCCGCAGCAATCAATCACGGCCTGCTGAGCGGCAAGATTGAACCAATCGCTCACCATGCCGATGGAACGCAGAAGTGCGCGGCCATCGTCGACTTTGAATGCTACGTCCCCGCCCCGTTCTCAGGCCATTACGAAGAGATCGTTCCCTGCGGAGCCAAGGTCAAAAAAGGAGACCTCGTCGGCCGTCTGCACGACTTCGACCGCATCGACGAACCCGCTTGGCCCGTTCAAGCGGGAGTCGACGGCATCATCGTCGCCCAAGCCTGGGCGGCCCGAGTCCGTCGAGGTCAATTCGTCCTGTGCGTCGGTCGCGAACAATGCTGGCCGATGTAGCGCCGATCGACTTGATTCATGGGCAATTGCACACCAACATCAAGCAGACTCAATCGTGAGTCAGGGGTGACTCAGTCATTCGAAAGCGGAGATTAAGTCCATGGATTTAGGCGGGCTGTTGTTTGTCGCAATCGGTCTGTTCGCCCTCTGCGGGGCAGGCTTCAATTGGGACTGGTTTATGAACCACCGCAAGGCCCGCTTGTTCAGCTCGATCTTTGGAAGATCAGGGGCAAGGATTTTCTATGGGCTGTTGGGATCGGGGCTGATTGTTTTTGGAATCTTGATGATGGCTGGCATCGTGAAGAACACTCGCTAACGATGCAATGCCCGAGTCGGATTATGGTGACGTCAGTCCTGCATTGTCCTGCAAAGCCAAATCTGATCATGTCTGCCATTCCGATTATCGCCTGTCGAACCTGTCATTCGTATCGCACGAAGCGTGTCGGTTATTCGAATCCGAACACGACGCACTACCGTTGTTCCAATTGCGGCGACGAGTTCGACATCGACGACTATGATGCCTATGGCAAAGAACATCCGGCGCAAATCAATCGCTGTACCGCATGCGATCGAGAAGGCGTCGAACTCGTTGAGAAGAGTCATCGTTACTCAGACCAACCCGACGGTGAAGTTGTAGATTTTTACCGATGTACTCTTTGCGGTCGAGAAATCCTTGAGGTGATTCGACACGGCGACCACGTGGCCGATGGTTAGATAGCTAAATGACCGTGCGCAATTTTGCTCGCAGAATAAGTGCCGACAGCGCGATATCTGCGACAAGCCGGCGAGTTTGCTTTTGGGAGGGCGAGGCGGGCGAGGCTCCTGCCGAGCCGCGCCTGTGATTGTGAGTCCAACGACAACCGCGGCTTCCAAGGAACTCATGTGGAACAGGGCAGCGGTGTGAGTTGGAATCCGAGTTGAAGAGCTCGTTTTTCGAGTGATCGGCGTATTCGTGTCTGGTACATCTGTTCGT
>JAQGHU010000082.1 GCA_028291515.1 Schlesneria sp. | reverse complement strand
CGAATAAACTGGTCCATGGCGTCGACTCCGTGAGAGAGAAATGTAGTGAGATACCTTTCACTCTAACCACGTACCCGACGTCTTTCTTCTTCACTCCTCATGGGTTGCGGGAGAAGCCCGCCCTGTGACTCTGTGTTTCAAAATACGATTGTCTTGTCCACAATCGGTTACGGCAGAACAGAGAAGGGTCCTTATACACAGAGGTTGTCACGTCTCAGAAGTCACGTCAGGCGATTCTACGAAAGTCGTCTCGGTTCGACGACTATTGCTTGGCGGCCGATGAGTCTCCGCTGCCTTTGGTATCCGGATGCTCTTTTGATAATTGGGGTACTTCAAACTTCACAGTGCTGTTGGCAATCGGCTTGTGGTTCGCGTTGACCAGCTCGATCAGGATGTGGTGCGGTCCCGGTGGAAAACCCGCGAGGATCAGCGGCCCACCGCTGGTGTGAGCCCAACGCCAGCGAGCTCCATCGACGGTCACATGCAGATGACAAATCCTCGGTGCAATGTCGAGCGCAGCAGGGCCAAACACCGGCGCAATCTGTGCGTTTTCAGTTCGATACTGAATGAAAGCGACTCCGCGCGACAGTCGGTCGGGCTGCGGACCATCGACGATCAGCTTCGCAGAGGACAGATCCTTCGAATTCACCTCTGATATGAGGTCTTGTTCGTGTGGAAACGCCGCTGTATGGGGTCCCTGGGGCACTTCGACTTGCACCACTTCCTTGGCAAGGATTTCGTGATTTGCGTTGACCAGTTCGATCTGGATCTTGTGAGGGCCGGCCGCCAGGCGGTTGATGATCAGATCATCTCCGCTAGTGTGGGCCCAGACCCATGGGTTGTCGTCCACCCGGACATGCAGATGCCCGAGCCGCGGCGAGACATTCAGCGCGTCAGGGCCGAATACGGGGACCACTGCAGATTTTCGGTGCGGAACTGCATCAGGACCATTCCCCTCGCCAGCACGGCGGGCAGCGGAGGATCAATGATCAGCTTCGCTGGCGCTTCTTCCGCCAGCGGCCACATCGAGGACGCGCCGCGGATCTGCCGCGCTGTCACCCGTCGACCGGATTCCTTTCTCCGGCAAAAACCACAGTGTTGTAAAGGGCCACTGCGATCACGAAAGAGGCGTGAATGCTGCGGCGAGTAGAAGCCAGAGTGTCTACGAACATGTTGTTCTCCTGTTCGAGTGACCATGAAATGCAGGCCGCCCTTCAATCAACTCACGTAAAGTCGTTGCGGCGGCCTGGGGTTGAAACCGGTCATTGGCGGTCGTTTCTGCCCTGTTTTGCGGAGAGAACGGAGCCACCATGACTGGTTGATCGTCCCTGTCTGTATCACTAGGCAGCAGGTGTGGACACACTGTTTCGAGAATCTTACGGCGTTACCGAGCCGCAAATGGCTATCCGAGTCAAATAAGCCCGCCCCACTGCGTCGGTGTGTCGGACGAATGGCACGTAGTTTTCTTGCAAGTATTTCTCTGGAATTGGGATAGGCAAATCGCAGTTTCCTGGCATTGATGGATGGAGGTCACACTTTCCTCTCTGGCTAGGAGCCAGAGCGATGCGACACTCTCAACAGGGACGAATTCGTCAGCAGGTCAACTTTCTCAGACGCCAGTTTCGTCAAGAAGGCCATCGCCCGTTCACTGATGTCCTGTCTGCGGAAAACCTCTCGCAGGCTCTGAAAGACATGGCGGTCTGCTGGAAGGACAGAATCTTTACGCCGTTGGTGACGCTTGGGGTCTTTCTGGGACAAGTTCTCAGTGCTGATCCGTCCTGTCGTGCGGCGGTGGCTCGCTTGATTGCTCATCGTGTGTCGCAGGGACTGAAGCCCTGCCGTTCGGAAACGGGTGCGTATTGCCCAGCCAGAAAGCGACTGCCAGAATCATTCTTCTCCACCGTGGCCTGTCAGGTGGGACGAGCCTTGGATGCGCAGGTTGATCACCACTGGCTGTGGAAAGGTCGGCGCGTCCACCTGTTTGATGGCACGACGGTCAACCTGCCAGACACGCCGGAAAACCAAGCCGCCGATCCTCAGGTCTACAACCAGCACCAGGGCTTGGGATTTCCGATTGCTCGCGTCGGAGCCATCATCTCGCTCGCTTGTGGAGCCATCTTGAATCTCGGCGTCTGTCAGTACGCTGGCGAGGAACAAGGCGAAGTGAGCTTACTCCGCAAATTGTGGGACATCCTTTGTCCCGGTGAGATCCTCCTTACCGATCGTTTGATGGCCAATTGGTTGAACATTTGTGAACTGAAGCAGCGTGGCATCGACTTGGTCGGCCGTCTGAACAAAGCCAATCGAAAGGCCGACTTTCGCCGCGGAAAGCGTCTGGGGCCACAGGACCACATTGTCCGATGGCCCAAACCGAAAACAATTCGATCTGTGGATCGAGAAACGTACCTCGCGCTGCCAGATTCCGTCACCGTTCGAGAGGCCAAAATCCAAGTCAAACAACCGGGCTTCCGCACGAAGTCGATCGTCGTGGTGACGACTTTACTGGACCCTGCGGAAGCGACCAGAGAGGATCTGGGGGCGCTGTACCTCGCACGCTGGAACAACGAACTCGACCTGCGCGCTATCAAGTCGACGATGCAACAACGGTCATCCCACCTTTGAGATCCCTCATCACGCGCGTCCGCAAATCCATCGCCAATGGCGCTGCCATCATCGTCTCCTCCCTGAGTCACATGAACTCAGGAAAGTTACTCCAAACCACACCTCGGAGTGAAGGCCATTTTCAAATGTGCTCTAGCACTAGAGACCACACATAATCAAGCGTGTTCGCTGCAATCAGTGGGTGCTCAGTCAATGGCTCAGAAAATCCCTCCCTCTCCGCTTTTTGGTTCCACCGCGAGCCGCAACTGATTGACGTCAAATCAGTTGCGGTTTTTATTTTGGCGTCCTCGACCTCCCAGGGTGCACCAAGATGTGTCGAGGATCCTCTGCAGGAATGCCTGCCACCAAGCACCGGCGATAATACCACTCATCTCGCCCTCGGCTTGCCGAGCTATCGAAAGCAGACGATTGAGGTATCTGACCGTTCAGACGAGCCATTATCAACCAAGCAAATAGCCTCTCGATTTCATCAACTCGACGATGCGGTTGACACTTTCGTCGACGTCAATGCGATCCGTTTGCAGCACCAAGTCGGGCGATTTGGGCTCTTCGAACACGGCAGTCACACCAGGCATCTGCGCGATCTTGCCCGCGTCAGCCAATCGATAAGCGCCGCTCTGATCACGAGCCCGCAACACTTCGATCGGCGCCGTGCAATACACCTCCAGCACGCGATCCCGGCCAATCAACTGCTTGGCCTTCTCGCGAACGGATTCGTGTGGTGCCACGAAGGCGGCGATAGTGATCAGCCCGGCGTCGTTCATCAACCTGGCCACCTCGGCCGACCGTCGAAGGTTCTCCGAGCGGTCGTCGGCAGTGAACCCCAAGTCGCGGTTCAGGCCTTGTCGCATACTCTGGCCGTACAGCACAGTCACGGCGCGGCCCTCGTCCCACAGGCGACGCTCCAGCGCACTTGCGATGTGGCCCTTGCCGCTCCCTGTCAATCCGACCAGAAGTACCGTCACCGGCATTTGACCGAAGCGTTGCTCTCGCTCGGCCGGCGTAATCAGACTGTCGCGCGGCTTAAGATTCACTGCCGGCTCCGCCCCCCACGCGTCGCCTGGTGCTCGCCCTGTGCCGGCCTCCAGGATCATTCCCGCCCCGACCGTACTGTTCGACAGCCGATCGATCAGAATGAAGGCCCCGGTCGCTGCATTGGTCCGGTAGGGGTCACAGGCCAAGGCCTGCGTCAAACTAAGCTGCACATGCCCGACCTCGTTCAGCTCAAGCCGCGCAATGGCACGATGCTCCAGAGAGTTGACGTCGACACCATAGCGGAACGACGCGACCTCGGCGGTCACCTGCTGCGTCGTTTGCTTCAGCGTATACGCCCGGCCGGGTACCAATGGCTGCTCGGCCATCCACACCACCATGGCCTCGATCTCGCTGCTGACATTCGGCAGGTTATTCGGAAGTACCAGCATGTTGCCGCGGCTGACGTCCACCTCATCGGTCAACGTGATTGTCACGGCCTGCGGCGCGAACGCTTCATCTAATTCGCCATCGTATGTGACGATCGACTTCACTTTGCTGCGCTTCCCCGACGGCAGAACCATCAGCTCGTCGCCCTTGCGGACGACGCCAGACGCCACTGTCCCCGCGAAGCCACGGAAATTGAGATCCGGACGGATGACGTACTGCACCGGGAAACGGAAATCTGTCAGATTACGGTCGCTGGCGATATGCACTGTTTCGAGATGGTCCAGCAGAGGCGGCCCCGAATACCACGGTATGGCATCGCTTTTGGATGCGACGTTGTCGCCCTTCAATGCCGACATTGGGATGAAGGTAATGTCGTGCAGGTCGAGCTTGGCAACGAAGCCGGTGTAGTCGGCCTTAATACGTTCGAAAACTTCTTGAGAGTAGTCGACGAGATCCATCTTGTTGATGGCCACGACAACGTGCCGGATGCCCAGAAGCGACACGATAAACGAGTGTCGACGAGTCTGCGTCATGACGCCATGACGGGCATCGATGAGGATGATAGCGAGTTGACACGTCGAGGCTCCGGTCGCCATGTTGCGAGTGTATTGCTCGTGACCCGGTGTATCGGCGATGATGAATTTGCGGCGGTCAGTCGAGAAATAGCGATATGCGACGTCGATGGTGATACCCTGCTCGCGTTCGGCTTTCAGGCCGTCGGTCAGCAAGGCGAGGTCGATCTCGCCGACACCAGTGGTGCCGACCTTCTCGCTGTCACGTCTTACGGCGGCGAGTTGGTCCTCGTAGATCATCTTCGTATCGTGCAGGAGTCGACCGATAAGCGTACTCTTGCCGTCATCGACGCTGCCGCAGGTCAGGAATCGCAAGAGTTCCTTCTTCTGATGGCGGGCGAGGTAGGCGTGAATGTCTTCCTGACTCAAATCAATCGTTTGCATTCTAAAAGCGCATCCCACTTAACTGTGGTGTCCCGCGAGCAGAAAACCACTTAGTCTATCCCATGTTTCAACGCGACACGTAAGTGCTATCAGCACTAAAAATATCCCTCGCGCTTCTTTTGCTCCATCGATCCCGACTCGTCATGGTCGATGACTCGACCCTGCCGTTCGGAATTCTTCGCCAGCAGCATTTCCTCGATGATTTCCGGCAACGTCGTCGCGTCGCTTTCAACGGCCCCGGTGAGGGGGTAGCAGCCCAGTGTGCGGAACCGAACTCGCTTCATCTCTGGCTGCTCGCCGGGCCGTAGAACCATCCGCTCGTCGTCCACCATGATCAGCGTGCCATCGCGATCGACGACCGGACGGACGTCAGCAAAGTAAAGCGGCACGATGGGAATGTTTTCCAGGTGGATGTATTGCCATACGTCCAGTTCGGTCCAGTTGCTCAGAGGGAAGGCACGGATACTCTCGCCCTTGTTCACCTTGCTGTTGTAGAGGTTCCAGAGTTCGGGCCGCTGGTTCTTCGGATCCCACTGATGCAGGCGGTCGCGGAAGCTGTAGACACGCTCCTTGGCCCGACTCTTTTCTTCGTCGCGACGAGCACCGCCAAACGCCGCGTCGAACTGATAGTGGTTCAGCGCTTGTTTCAGCGCCGCTGTCTTCATGATATCGGTGTATTTTTTTGAGCCATGGTCGAACGGATTTACGTTCTGCGCCTTCCCCTCCAAGTTGGTCCAGACCTTCAAGTCGAGGCCCTGCTGGCGACAAAATTCATCACGGAACTCGATCATCGCCCGGAATTTCCAGGTCGTATCAACATGCAGTAATGGGAAGGGGAGCCGCCCGGGGTGAAACGCCTTCTGCGCCAGGCGCAGCATGACAGCCGAGTCCTTGCCGATGGAGTAGAGCATCACTGGCCGTTCGAATTCGGCAGCGACCTCCCGGATGATGTGGATACTCTCAGCTTCAAGTAGTTTCAGGTGTGTCAGGTTGTAACTGCCGCTAATCATCCGCTCTCCCGGTTCCCTTCTGCTCAACGGATCATAAGAATCTCGCTTCTTCATAGCGAAGCGCCACATTTTAGTCTATCCAACTCCGCCGGCATAATGTTTACCACAGCGGTAACACCAGCCTCATTCGCAGATTGCCCTTACACGAAGGGTCCAAAATATTACGAAGTCGACATTTTGCGTCTCCGATGGCTAAAATCGCTTGGGCTCGGCGAGAACATCGTTCCATGGAGACGAAAATGATCCCGCAGGATGAAGCGTGTACGACGGCCGCTGTCCAGCGACACCTTGCCGATTTGGCCGGCGCCGGCGGTGAATCTGCGGTGGACCAAATTCTCCGGGACTTGTTGGCCAGAGCAGTCGGCCGATTGCAGCTGCTGTGTGGGACGCTGCTTTTTCGCCAGTATCCCCGTCTCACTCAGCCGCCACTGAATTTGCAAACCGACGAACTATTGAGTTCCGTTGTTGAAAGGCTGCTCAAGCTGCTGCGCGACATTCATCCCACGAACGTGCGCCAATTCTTTGCCCTTGCCAATCAGCATATGCGTTGGGAACTGAATGATCTCGCCCGACGTTTGGATGCGCAGAACGCGGTACTGATCGGCAATGCCGAACTGATTCCATCGCCGGAAAGCAGTGGCTCGCTCCCCACTGAGAATTTGGTCCGTATTCTGATGGCGATCGAAGCATTACCTGACGAGCAACGCGAGGTTTTCAATCTGGTGCGCATCCAGGGAATGACTCACGGTGAAGCTGCCGAAATTCTGGAAGTTTCGGAGAAAACAATCCAACGAAAACTGGCAGCGGGTCTACTGCGCCTCTCGCAGCAGTTGGGTAATTTGCGGCCGGACTTCCAAGAACGCGTGGCGCAACCCAGTTCCTGACATCAATTGTGGGCGAACTTCTGCCATGTCCGAGGAACAGTTGTGGATGCGTCTGGTTGAAGAGGCCTTGTCTTCGGACCTGACCCCCGAGGAGGTTTGCGCCGATCATCCCGAGTTGCTCGTCCAAGTTCGCGACCAATGGCTGCGGTGTCGATTGATAGATGCCCAACTTTCGGAGGTTTTTCCGTCTGCGGGGAACAGCCTGGTGCCAGTTCCATTCTCATCCGCCGATCTTCCATCTATTGAAGGCTATGACGTCGAGCGCGTCTTGGGGCGCGGCGGAATGGGGATCGTTTATCAAGCTCGTCACCTCAAGCTCAATCGCCTAGTAGCGCTCAAGATGGTTTTGGCAGGGACTTTCTCCACTCACATGGATCGAGTCCGATTTCTGCGCGAAGCGGAAGCGATTGCGGCGCTGCGACACGAACATATCGTCCAAATCTATGATCTCGGCGATTTCCAAGGTCGTCCTTTTTTACGATGGAATTCATCGAAGGTGGAAATCTCGCTCAGAAGCTCGCCGGTTCGCCGCAACCGCCGAGATCCGCGGCGACCCTGGTTGCGTCACTGGCAAATACCATGCATTTCGCTCACCAAAAAGGAATCATTCATCGCGACTTGAAGCCCGCCAATATTCTGCTGGCTGGTGACGGCACTCTTAAGATCAGTGATTTTGGTTTAGCCCGCCGTATTGAAGATGATTCTTCACTGACTTTACATGGCGCACCGCTCGGCACGCCCTGCTATATGGCTCCAGAACAGGCCGCGGGCAAGTTGGAACTGATCGGCCCACACTGACAACTACGCGCTCGGCGCAATTCTGTATGAGATGCTGACGGGGCGTCCCCCTTTTCGCGCGGAAACCGCCGCAGAGACTGAGCGTCAGATCCTCGCCGAAGAGCCTGTGCCCCCGAGACGATTGAATTCCAAGGTGCCAGCCGATCTGCAAACTATCTGCCTGAAAGCTATCGAAAAACAAACTCATCGCCGGTATGCGACAGCCGTAGAACTCGCGGCTGACTTAGAACGATACTCGCGCGGAGAGCCGATCAGGGCACGACCCGTCAGTTGGCTGGAGATCGGCTGGAGGTGGTCTAAGCGGAATCAGGCCATTGCCACTGCGATCGCGTCGCTCGCACTGCTGCTGACGGTCTCTGTATTTGGCTCGGTATGGGCGGCAGTCCACTTTCGAACACTGGCGACGATCAAATCGAAGTTGGCTCAGACCAATGAAGATAAACGGCTTGCTGCGGAATCGGCAGTGTTTCGCGAAACTCAATTGCGTTCCCAAGCCGAGGACTTGAGCAGTGAGATCCGGCACAGTCTCTACCTGACGGAGATGAATTTGGCGGGGCAGTCGGCCATGCTGTCCAACGGCCTGGATCGAACGCGTTAACTGCTCAAGAGCTGGGAGCACTCGCTTCCTGATACCCGCGGTTGGGAGTGGTATTACCTTAACGGACTGAGTCACCGCAACCTCCAAACATACCGCGTTCGTGTCCGGGGAATGTTCAGGATGGCCTGGGATCCCTCTGGACAGCGACTTGCTTCTCCGGGCGATCCAGCGATTTGTATTTGGACTCCCGGAGGTCACCAGGCTCCACTCAGAATCCATGGTCACGATGCGACAGTCACCGCAGTTGCCTGGCGGCCTGACGGGCAGCAATTTGCTTCGGTCAGTGTGGATCATACGTTGCGGATCTGGGACGCGAGTAATGGGACGACCGATCCGGCTATCGATTACGTCATTGGCTCGGTCTGACACCGGCGCAATTCTACAACCCGCGAAAGGTTGCCTTGATTCCGATGGGATTCTGTTATCCTGGCCGCGCGAAATCTGGCGACAATCCACCGCGTCCAGAATGCGCCTCACTCTGGCATCAGGTGCTTGATGCCCATCTGCCCGACATCAGACTAACCTTGTTGATCGGACAATATGCCCAGGCTCACTATCTGAGCGACCGCCGCAAAGCGACACTTCGTGATACGGTCCAGGCGTGGAAGGAGTATTTACCGCAAGGCTATCTTCCACTGCCACATCCTTCCCCACGCAACCAACCATGGTTCGCCAAGAACTCTTGGTTTGAGGAGGAACTGGTCCCGGCCATCCAAGTTGCTGTTCGTGCGTTGGATCTCTAGGCCTTCAGGACGTGATCTTCTTCAGCGCCGGTCCCTTATGAATGGTGATGTAGGGACGGTCTTCAATGGATCCATTTCCTCGTGGAATACCGAGTCGCCAAGCAGTGCCTCCATATACTCTACTCGCGGTTGAGCGGGCAAGAAATGTGTCGGCCGGGCAGAATAATCGCCGGAACTGTAGCTGTGGCTGTTCAAAGGCTTTGACGAATCTCTCATCGCGCGCCAAAGAATTCTGCCTGGTTTTCAGCGTCAATGCACTTCGCTATCGAGTCGGTATTACCTTCAAAAGTGACTGCGCTCGTTCAAGTTCTGGACGCCGGTCCTGAGTCGTGGTGAAGAGAGCCACCCGACCGGATGCAGTCGTCCACGGCCCTTGGCATGGTACCTGCGTAAGTCACCGGTGTTGATGAGCGTCTGCGGTAGCTCTTCACAAGCGCAGTCCGCTGATCGCGACTGTCCTCGTCCCGACTGATATCGCAATGGAGAATCAATGCCATGGGAAACACAGTGACTGTCGGTCAGGAATCGGGGAAACCCATCGACCTTTTTTATAGAGACTGGGGTATGGGACGGCCCGTCGTGTTCTCACATGGATGGCCGCTAAACGCCGACGCCTGGGATGATCAGATGAAGTTTCTGGCGGACCGAGAATATCGAGTCATCGCGCATGATCGGCGTGGCCATGGGCGATCGAGTCAGCCGTGGGGCGGCAACGACATGAACACTTATGCCGATGATCTGGCAAAGGTGATTGAAGCACTCGATCTCAAAGATGTCGTCTTGGTCGGTCACTCGACGGGGGTGGAGAAGTGGCCCGCTACGTCGGTCGACACGGTAATGCGCGGCTCCGAAAAGCGGTGTTGTTAGGGGCAGTGCCGCCCCTCATGCTGAAGACCGCAGGCAATCCCGGGGGTCTGCCGATGAGCGTCTTCGACGAGATTCGCGCCGGCATCAGCGCCGATCGCTCGCAGTTCTACATGGATCTGAGCCTGCCGTTTTACGGTGGTAATCTGCCAGGCAGCAAAGTGTCGCAAGGCGTTCGAGACGCATTTTGGTTTCAGAGCATGCAGGTCGGCCTGAAGGCCGCCTTTGACTGCGTCAAGGAGTTCTCTGAAACGGACTTCACGGACGATCTGCGGAAATTCGAAGTTCCAACGCTGATCGTCCATGGTGATGGCGACCAGATCGTGCCGATCAAAGCGTCTGCATTGTTGTCGTCGAAACTCATCAAGGGTTCGACTTTGAAGATCTATCCTGGTGCACCACACGGGATCGCTCAAACGCATAAAGAGCAATTCAACGCCGACTTGCTCGCATTCATTTCCGATTGAGTTGCCGTGAATGCCGGACGTGGGTGGCATGGATGTGTGAGAGATGTGAGGCGATACACGAACTGCGGAGAGACCGATGAATCCTACCTGTTTTCCCGAAGACGAACTGCTGACTTCTGCCAGTGATGATCACCAATCGAGTCCGCCGCGCGTGGAGGCTGTGCTTGATGTCACGGTAGAACCTGGCCGAGTGGAATCCAACGTTCAAGACGTCTCATCAGTGAATTGGAAGCCGCGACGCACGAGCGATGAGATACTGCACTTTCCCTCGAGAAGTCGTTTCGTGACGAGTTTGCCTCCGAGGCCCGCTGCCTCGAATTCATGGGACTTCGTTTGGCAGGATTTATTCTTCTACGGTGCGTTGACTGCACTGGGGGCGATCATGGGTTATCTGATCTGGAAGGTGTAGTGCGAAGTTGGAGTGGCACTACAAGCAACGCTGTGCCGCATTTGTCGCATCTTGCCAACCGTGATCTGAACGACGGTCTGAGTCTGCCGTTCTCAAGCCCAAGGGGCCGGACCTTTTCCCAGCCAGGGCCCTTCGGGCCTGAGGACGAGCGAGTTCCCGGATCACTCCTTAGCCTGCTGAAGCGAATCGATGGTCACACCCTCAAGCTGGATCAGAAGTTGATTCACCAAGGTTTCGAGTTGTTCGGCCAGTGGGATGGAATCATTGAGATTTCCGATCTCGGCGAGGTCTTCAAGTTGTGACGCCACATCGCCCGCCGAAGTCGAAAAGGTCGCGACCATCCCATGGACTTTGTGGGCGACTTCGCGCAGTTGTGTCGCATCGCGGGTTTGCATCGCATCCCGTAATTCGTTCAGTTTGTCAGGGCACGTGTTCCGAAACGCGTGACAGATGCGATCGAGAAGTGCCGCGTCACCACCACACGTTGCCAGAAGCGTCGCTGAATTGATGAGCTGATGAGGTCGAGGTCTCGGGAGATATGCTGCGATCATGCGGTCAACGACCTCCCACAGGTTGGCCGCTTGAATTGGCTTTGGCAGGAAGTCATCCATCCCGGCAGTAAGACATCTTTCCCGATCCTCTTTGGCCGAGCGAGCGGTAAACGCCACGATCGGCAGGTGCTTCTTGCTGCTGAGTTCACTTTCGCGAATCATTGAGACGACCTGAAACCCATCCAACTCTGGCATGTGAATATCGAGCAGCATCAGGTCGAACGAGCCGCTGAGCGCCATCGTCAATGCCTGTCGGCCGTCTTTAGCGACCTGCGTATCGTATCCCCGACGGGCAAGTAGCTGCACCAGGACTTGCGAATTGAACTCATTGTCCTCGGCCGCGAGAACACGCAGGGATGCGGAATTTGTCTGCGAAATCTGCTGGCCAGGGTCATTCGTGTCGGGTGCCCCGTCTGTCAGTTGACGAACGGCAGAGTCCGACATGACACGCTCGATCGTTTCCAAAAGTTCCGAAGGCTGAAAGGGTTTCAGCAGATGAGCCTTAATACCAAGTTCTCGGGCGCGAGCGACATCTCCCGCGATGATTCCGGAACTGAGCAGGACCATCCTTGTCGTCGACAAATGATCCAACTCGTGGAGACGAGTCGCGAGCGCTAGACCGTCCATGCCAGGCATTCGTGAATCCAACAGAACGAGTGCGAATGGTCGTTCCTGGGTGCGAGCATCGATCAGGGCTTCGAGGGCCGCGTTCCCATTGCTGACGGTTGTGGAGTCCATCCGCCATCCGCGTAGCCATTCGTCGAGAATCCGCAGATTTGTGAGACTGTCGTCGACGACCAGCACTTTCAGATTGTGGAGCGAATCAGGAGTCCGCTCAATTTCTGGCGCAGTCGATGGTGGTTGTCGGAGAAACCGTGCACTGAAGGTGAATTTGCTTCCCTGACCAGGCTGGCTTTCGACAACGATTGTTCCTCCCATACGCTCCGTCAGCCGCGCCGCAATCGTCAGCCCCAGCCCGGTTCCGCCGTACTTTCGCGTGGTTGATGTATCTTCCTGTTCGAAGGCCTGAAAGATCTTCTCTTGTTTGTCGGCGGGGATCCCAATTCCCGTATCCCGCACCGTGAACTGCAGCTCGACATCGGAATCCAGCAACGTCCCATCGACGATTGCGACGCCAACGACGACTTCACCTTCGTCAGTAAATTTGATCGCATTGCCGACAAGGTTCAGGAGGATCTGCCGCAGCCGCCCGGCATCGCCGATGAGCGGGTCAACAACATCACTTGGAATCTGGCAGATCAGTTCGAGGCCCTTTGTGTGTGCTCGCATGGCCAGCGCACGTAGGGTGTCCCCCAGAACTGTGCGAAGCGAAAAGTCCGTCGGATCGAGTTCCAGTTTCCCCGCTTCAATTTTGGAGAAGTCGAGCAGGTCGTTGATGATGTTGAGCAGGTTTTCCGCCGCGGACTTCACCGTTTGCAGGCACTGGCGCTGGTTGTCGCTGAGCGGAGTATCGAGAGTTAATTCCGTCATGCCGAGAATGGCATTCATGGGCGTGCGGATCTCGTGGCTGACGTTTGCTAGAAATTCGTCTTTGGAGCGATTGGCGGACTCGGCGGAGTCTTTCGCCCGACGCAGGCCCTCTTCGGCCTGCTTGAGTTGGCTGATGTCCGTGCAGGTACCAAACCACTTGAAGATACGACTATCGTGGTCTCGAATCGGAAGTCCCCGCGTCTTGAACCAGAGATACTCACCATCATGACGTCGAACGCGATATTCCAGGTCATAGGATTCCAGCCCGCCGACGGCTTGCAGCCAGATGCGCCGTGTCCGTTCGCGATCTTCCGGATGCAGGGTCTCCAGCCAGCCCCAGCCCAGCAGGTCGGATTCGGTTTGGCCGGTATGCTGCGTCCATTGGGTGCTGAAGTAGTCACAAGTGCCATCAGGGGTGGCGGTCCAGACTAGTTGCGGCATCGCTTCGGTCAGACTCCTCCAGCGTTGCTCGCTGATCCGCAACGCTTCCTGCGTCTCCCTTCGTCGGGTGATATCTTCGGTCAGTCCCGCCACGCGCGAGATGTCTCCATTCTGATCTCTGATGGGAAAGGCACGACTGCGGACCCAGCGAACACGACTGTCCTCGCGCACGACGCGAAACTCGACATCGTTAAAGACACCCCGCTGATGTTGCTCAAGAAATTCAATTGCTGCGCGTTGATCATCGGGATGCACACAATCGATCCATGAACCGGGGAGGTCGTACAGACTCTGGCAAGTACGGCCCCACACCTCTTCATAGCCAGGACTCACGTAAAGCACGCGTCCGATTCTGACGTCGGTCATCCAGAAGATCTCATGGATGTTCTCGGCCATTTGACGGAATCGATCCTCGGCGTCGCGGCGCTGCTCTTTCAGAGCTTCGGCCATTCGGTTGAATCCATCGGCCAGACGACCCAATTCATCCGCCGATTGGAACTGCACTCGACTATCCAAGTCATCCCGTCGCAAGGCTTCGACAACGCGATCGAGTTCGTCGATCGGGCTCATGACGCGTCGGATCAGATGGCCCAGCGCGACGATCGAGATCAAAAATGCTGCCGTTGTGATTCCGGCGACGACTCCGACAGACCTGCTGGCAGCCCGACGCGCTTCGACTCCTTCTTCTTGCATCGCTTCCACATTGGACTCGCGAAAGTACCGGCAAGCGGCGACCGATTCACGAAGCGTCCGATTGATCTGCGGGTAGTGGACGCCAAAGGCCCCCGGTTGATCCGCCGATTCGACAAATGCGTCGCTGGCCTTGCGAAATTCCTTTTCATGCTGACGTAGTTCTGCGAAGACTTCGCGGTCTTTGTCTGAACTCAGTCGTTGGCTCAGACGGTTGTAGGCATCATCAAATTGTTGTCGTTCGGTGCGAAGCTCAATCGCTGATTGCTGTGCATCTCCGTGTAAGGCAAGAAGCAGTGAGTCGAGTTGCCGTTCCAGACACGTGATGAGCTGTACCGTGACATTGATCGTTTCCTGGTGCTGATCAAGAGTGTCACCGAGTGTCGCACCAAAACGGTTAATCGTGATGACGCTCCACGTCCCACTGGCAACGATGGCGACCAGAAGCAGACAGGCCGTCAGGACAAAACGCATCCGCAGGCTTTGAATCTTCATCGAACTGATTCCGGTCCCTCGCCCAATTGCTGGACAATCGTCTCAGTGCGGCCGACAATCGGCCACACTCGCCTCACTTCGATTCGCAGTGGTACCACCCGCAAATGCCAAGTCTGTTGCTGATTGATGATGATCCGGAGCTTGTCGCCGAACAAGTGCGCTCCACGTTTGATTCGCGATATCGGATCGATGTGGCTCGGACGGGCGCGGCGGGATTGCAGCAAGTTGTCGCGAAACGGCCAGACGTTGTAATTCTCGACCTGCGGCTACCTGATCAATCAGGATTGGAGGTCTACCGTCAGATTCGCCAGATCGACGCCCGAATTCCGGTGATCTTCATCACTACGGCCAAGGGGGCGGATGCGGCCATTGAAGCGATGAAGCACGGGGCCTACGACTACTTGTTCAAGCCGCTTGATCTGCATCAGCTTCGCCTGGTGATTTCCGCGGCGCTGGAGGTCTCTCGGCAAATGAATCAGCCGACCATCTTAACAGAGACGGTCCCGGAGGATGACGTCGAGGGGGCCATTGTTGGCAACTGCTCGTCGATGCTGGAGGTCTACAAAGCGATCGGTCGCGTCGCAGGCCAAGATGTGCCGGTCCTGATCACTGGCGAAAGTGGAACGGGAAAAGACGTTGTGGCGCGCGCGATTTACCAGCATGGCAATCGCGCGCGAAATCCGTTCCTGGCCCTGAACTGTGCTGCCATACCCGAACAGCTGCTGGAAAGCGAACTGTTTGGACACGAGAAGGGGGCTTTCACCGGCGCCGACCGCCGTCGCATTGGTAAGTTTGAACAGTGTAACGGCGGGACGATTTTCCTGGATGAAATTGGCGACATGCCGCTGGCCTTGCAAGGTAAGATCCTGCGAGTCTTGCAGGAGCAGTCGTTCGAACGTGTCGGCGGAAATGAAACTGTCCGGACGGATGTTCGACTGCTGGCGGCGACACACCGCGACTTGCGAGTCTGGTCACAGGAAGGAAAGTTTCGGCCCGACCTGTATTACAGATTGGGGGTCTTCTCGATTCACCTGTCTCCTTTGCGCGAGCGAGGTGACGACATCAGGATGCTGGTTCAACATTTCGTGAAACGGTACAGCCGCGAACTAAATCGGGATGTCCGCGAGGTGGCTTTGGAGGCACTGGACCTGTTGCGAGATTATCAGTGGCCAGGAAACATCAGAGAGCTGCAAAGCATTCTGAAGCAGGCCCTGTTGCGAGCAAGCGGCCCCGTCTTGCTGCCGGCATTTCTGCCAGATGTTCTTGGAGGCGCTGTCGAGAACGTTGAAACAGCGCCGTCGCCATCTGGGTCCACTAGCGATTCAGCACTCGAATCTTTTATCCTGGCGAGATTGCAGCCTGACATGTCCGATCTTTATGAGCAAACGCACAACGAAGTCGACCGACTGTTGTTGAAACGCGTACTGGAACATACTCGCGGAAATCAGCATCAGGCTGCTCGCATTCTGGGAATCGCCCGGCAAACCCTGCGCATGAAACTGCGCGACCTTGGGCTGCATGTCACTCAGGGTGTTCAAGATGACACTGTTCAATCTTAAATCCCGGTCCCCAGGGGGAACGGGCAGGTAGACGCTCGATTTGAGGATGCTCAAATGCACTGGGCAAATTTTCCGTCGCGCTGTTCATTTTTCTACCCGAGCAAATGGTTGTACCTTGAATTCTTCTGATTAGTCGACGGCGAGGGAGCTCCCATAGCTCATTCGTGCTGTCATTTCAGATCCGAATTTCTTCGGTTTGCTCAGTCGTCGATAAATTGCGTTTTGACTGCTCGAATTCAGCCGCATGCACGGCACGATAGTTGCCAACCAGTGGTCCTCGGAACCGGTACTTGACCTGATGTTGAGCGCGACATGGCAAACTACCACCCAGGTATTACGACGGTCTCGATCATCAGTATGGAGGCAGGAGTCACTGCGTCCGAGACCGACGAACTGTCCGTTGAGGAACCATTAGAGATTGGCGTCAGGGTTCAGGATGTGACACGCTCGATCGCGGTCACGATGCGAACCCCTGGGAATGACGTTGAATTGGCCGCGGGATTCTTGTTCACGGAGGGAATCCTTCGCGACAAGGCCGAGATCGTCGAAATCCGCGAGACGGACCACAACGTTGTCACCGCGACACTCAATTCTACTGTTCGACTGGATCCCGCCAAGTTGGACCGCCACTCGTTTGTGTCGTCCAGTTGCGGAGTCTGTGGCAAGCGATCTATCGCAGCCGTCTTTGCGATCCAACATCATCGGATTCACCCTGGGACCCCGCAAATCGAAGCGGGTGTTATCCACAGACTTCCAGCGATTCAACGTGCCGCACAGGATAACTTTCGCCGTACGGGAGGGATTCACGCCTCCGCCTTGTTCAGTTCAGCGGGTCAGTTGCTGTCGTCCTATGAAGATGTGGGGCGACATAACGCACTCGACAAGCTGATTGGATCTGAACTGCTCGCAGGCCGGCTCCCCTTGGGAGACAAGATTCTGCTGGTCAGCGGTCGAGCCAGCTTTGAATTGATTCAGAAGGCATCAGTGGCGGGAATTCCAGTGGTGGCAGCCATTGGGGCGCCCTCGAGTCTTGCGGTCGAACTCGCTCGACAAACGTCGATGACGCTGCTTGGCTTTGTCCGCGATGATCGTTTCAACGTTTACACGGATTCGGGAAGGCTCGATTTGTCGTCAAGCTGCTTCGATCGCAACCCGCATTCCGTCGCTGTCCTGAACCTGTAACCCTGGGAAACCACTTCCGCGAGAAGACGTCTCTGAGTTCACTGACATTGATTTCTTAATCGGATAACTACAAATGAACTCGATTCAATTAGATGGAGTGGTCCAGAATGCGGAACCCGGCGAACGTCTGATCGACGTCATTCTTCGGACGAAAGTCGAGTTGCCAGCGGTCTGCTATCACGCACAACTGGGACCAGTCCAGACGTGCGACACGTGCATGGTCGAAATCGATGGAGCGTTGGTCAGAGCCTGCGGCGCCGTCGTGACGCCGGGGATGAAGGTCTCGACGACGGCTGCCGCCGCGAGTGCTGCGCAACGGGAGGCCTTCGATCGACTTCTCGGCAATCACATGTTGTATTGCACGGTCTGCGACAACAACAACGGCAACTGCACGATGCACAACACGACGAAGATGCTTGCCGTGGAACATCAGAAGATTCCGTTCACTCCGAAACCTTACGAGGTAGACGATTCCAATCCGTTCTACCGGTACGATCCCGATCAATGCGTGCTTTGCGGCCGCTGCGTTGAAGCGTGCCAGAACGTCGAGGTCAATGAGACGCTCTCCATCAATTGGGAGGACGAGCATCCTCGCGTGTTGTGGGACGGGGGCGTGAAGATTGGTGAATCGAGTTGCGTGTCGTGTGGACATTGCGTGACGGTGTGTCCCTGCAATGCACTGATGGAGAAATCGATGCTCGGCCACGCGGGCTTTCTCTCGCCGATACCGAAGAAGGCGTTGGCGGGAATGATTGATATCGTGAAAGCGGTCGAACCTGAGGCGGGTTACGGGACGATCCTCAAGGTGTCAGAAGCGGAGTCCGCGATGCGGAAGTCACGTATCCGCAGGACCAAGACCGTTTGCACGTATTGCGGAGTCGGCTGCAGCTTCGACATCTGGACGAAGGACCGCCACATCCTGAAAGTGGCTCCCGAACATGGGCCGACGAATGGAATCTCCACCTGCATCAAAGGCAAATTCGGTTGGGATTTCGTGAACAGCGAAGATCGACTGACCTCGCCACTGATCCGAGAAAACGGCGAGTTTCGGCGGGCGAGTTGGGAAGAGGCATTGGCGTTGATCGCCCGACGCTTCTCCGAGATTAAGGCGAAGGACGGACCAGACGCACTGGCGTTCATCTCGTCGTCGAAATGCACCAACGAGGAAAGTTACCTGATGCAGAAGCTAGCGCGGGCGGTCATCGGGACAAACAACATCGACAACTGTTCTCGATACTGCCAGGCTCCGGCGACAACGGGATTGTTCCGTACGGTCGGTTATGGAGGAGACGCCGGATCACTTTCCGATATTCACAAGGCAGGTCTGGTCCTGATTATTGGCAGCAATACAGCGGAGAGTCATCCGGTCATCGCAACACGCGTGAAGAGTGCCCACAAACTGCATGGACAAAAGTTGATCGTGGCGGATATTCGCGAACATGAAATGGCAGAGAGAGCCGACGTCTTTATTCGGCCCACGCCTGGTACGGATCTAATCTGGTTATCCGCAGTGAGCCGCTATCTGCTCGAACAGGGCCTCATCAAGCAGGAGTTTCTCGACCAATGGGTGAACGGTCAAGAAGCCTATCGAAAGAGCCTGGAGCCGTTCAGCTTGGAAGTTGCCGAAAAGACCTGTGGCATCACTGCGGAAACGTTGAAGCAGGTCGCTCGGATGATCGCTGAAGCGGATGGAGTCTGTGTACTGTGGGCGATGGGGGTCACTCAGCATACGATGGCCTCCGACACCTCGACGGCGATCTCGAATCTGTTGCTCATCACCGGCAACTACATGCGGCCGGGAGCGGGAGCGTATCCCCTGCGCGGGCACAATAACGTTCAAGGCGCCAGCGATCAGGGGGCGATGCCAAACCTGCTTCCCGGGTACCAAACGGTCGACGATCCACAGGTGCGACAACGATTCGAAGAAGCGTGGGGCGTCACACTTCCGACAACCAAGGGACTCGATAACCACGAAATGGTGGATGCGATCCAGGATGGAAAGCTGAAGGCAATGTATATGTTCGGCGAAGAAATGAGCCTCGTCGACTCCAACTCGAATTACGTCCAGGACGCGTTCAACAAGCTAGAGTTCTTCGTTGTTCAAGACATTTTCTTCAGCCACACCTGTGAATTTGCAGATGTCGTCCTTCCTGCTTCACCCAGCCTTGAGAAGGAAGGAACCTTTACCAACACGGAACGACGGATCCAGCGACTGTATCAGGTATTCGAACCGTTGGACGGAAGCCGACCCGATTGGCGAATCATCCTGGATGTGGCAAACCAGCTTGGCGCGAACTGGAGCTACAGTCATCCATCTGAAATCATGGCCGAAATGGCGTCCTTAGCGCCGCTGTTTGCCGGAGTCTCGTACGAGAGACTGGAAGGATACAAGACACTGCAGTGGCCAGTCGCCGCCGACGGCACTGACCAACCGCTACTCTATACGAAGCAGTTCGCGTTTCCCGATGGCAAGGCGAGACTCTATCCCTTGTTGTGGAACGATCCCGCCGAACGGCCTGATGACGAGTTCGATCTCCACCTGAACAATGGAAACTTGCTGGAGCATTTCCACGAAGGAAACATGACCTATCGAGTGGAGGGGATTCGTCACAAGACGCCCGACGTGTTTGTCGAGATCTCTCCGGAACTTGCCAATGAACGCAAGATCCAGACTGGCGCAAAGGTCGAACTGATTTCTCGCTACGGCAAGGTGTTCGTGCGAGTCCTGATTACCGACAGGGTTCAGGGAAAACAGATCTTCATGCCCATGAATTCGAGTGAATCGCCGGTCAATCGTCTGATTGGAAGTCACACCGACGCAATCACTCACACTCCCGCTTACAAGGAGGCTTCGGTCCGGATGCGGGTCTTGTCACCAACTGGCGAGAGCCCGCTGCCCCGCATCAACCACCGCTTTGGACATCGGACACCGAATCGCGGCGTCGAAGTGGAACGCAAATGGCAACGTCGGGACTACTCGACTCCTGGCAGCGAACTCGTGCAACTTCAAATCAATCCGAAGAAGGAGTAGTCGCGATGGCGCAACGAATTCCACTGACACTGCCCCCGCGAGATCCACGCGCCGTTTTGCAATCGCGTCTACAGGAGGCGCCCGCCAAACATGCGGAGGCGCTGTTGGCGGCGTATGAAGTGCTTCAAGGTCTGCACAACAACGGCATCCTGGAGCTTCTGCGTGGGGTGCTGGGATCCAGCGAGGATGTTTTGGAGATTGCCGTGGAGACGGCGAAGTCACCGCAGTCGCTTCGCAGCATTCGCAATCTGATTCTCGTAGTGAACATGCTGGGCGAGATCGATCCTGATCAACTCAGGACGCTGACCACGACTGCTGCGGATGCCGTGAAGTCGGTTGCTGACCAACCGGAGTCACCCGGACTGTGGAAGCTGATGATGCAGTTCCTGTGGAACAAAGACGCGAAGCGAGGGTTGTCGGCACTGAACAGGATGCTGGCGATCTTCGGCAAGAACTTGGGCCAGCAGACCACGACGTAAGCGTACTCCATCCGATTGATACTCCTTCAACCTTCAAAGGCTCGATCATGCCACCTGTCGAAACTCGACCACCATTGCCCCCGTTCACCCTCGAGTCCGCAACCCAGAAGGTGCGACTGGCCGAGGACGGATGGAACTCTCGTGATCCGCAAAAGGTTTCGCTCGGCTATAGTTCCCAGAGTTGCTGGAGGAACCGCGCCGAGTTCGCCGTTGGTCGAGAACAGATTGTGGCATTACTGCAACGCAAATGGACTCGGGAACTCGACTACCGGCTGATCAAAGAACTCTGGGCGTTTGGGGGGAATCGGATCGCCGTTCGTTTTGCATACGAATCGCACGACGACGCCGGAAACTGGTTTCGCTCGTTCGGAAATGAGAACTGGGAGTTCGACGACAATGGTTTGATGGCGGTCCGGCACGCCTGCATTAACGATCTGCCGATTCGTGGCGACGATCGAAAATTCTTTTGGCCGCTGGGACGTCGACCGGATGACCACCCGGGATTGAGCAGCTTTGGATTCTAGGATTTCTTGATTGAGTCCGTTTCGGAGATGTCAGTGATCCGACGTGTCATCGTGACTCGAATCTCGCTACTCGCTGTTGCGCTGCTGCTAACCTTCTCTGGAGTGATCTGCTTTCAGACAGCCTCCGAAGATCGCTACCTCGGCACAACGGCAATGGTCGGCCAATCGTTGATTGGGATGGGGGCGTTTTTTTTGGATCGTCCTGACGGCCTTGTCCATTCGCGATCTATGGCGCGAGGTGATGAAAGAGAAATGATTGCGTGGTGCTGTCGAGTGGTGATCAGCCGTCTCGATCGAACGGTGTCTCACTGCCGACAACTCCCTGGTCTATTTCTGGCTCTCATCAACCGGCAGAAACGCGCCGGGTGGCAACTTCGGGGCTTCCACAAAGTTGGCGGGTAGAGTTCCGGTCAGGCTTTTTAGAAACGCGCAAATCGCCGAGTTCTGATCATCTGACAGTTCTTCGCCAAGTTGTACTCGAGCCATGATCCTGACCGCGTCCGGCAACGATGTGACAGAGCCATCATGGAAGTAGGGCGGAGTCATGGCCACGTTTCGAAGCGAAGCGATCTTAAACAGGTAGAGATCTTCGTCTTTTCGTGTGAGCTCGTATCGTCCCTTGTCGATGACCTTGCTATGTGTCTCTTTCCAGTAGTAGCTGACTTTCCCGAATTTCTCGTACCGTTGACCTCCGAGAGCCGCTTCGCCGTGGCAATTCACGCATTCAATTTTGATGAAGATGTGCAAACCCTGCTGCTCGCTCGCTGAAAGAGCGTCCGCTCGCCCATCGAGAAACTCGTCAAAGCGCGCCGGCGTCAGTAGCGTCCTTTCATAGGCACCGATCGCGCTGCCAACATTGGCTGCTGTGATTGGGGCCGAGTCTGCAGGAAAGGCCTTCGCAAATGCGTCGGCATAACCCGGAATGGCCTGGATTCGCGCCATGCCCTCGGCGATATCTCGATTGCCAAAGCCCGGCCCGAGAAGAGCATGAGCGGCCTGATCTTCCACACCTTCAAATTTCCCATCCCAATGAGACTTGAACTGGAGCGAGGAATTCAGCACGGTGGGAGCGTTGCGTGTCAGGAACTTGTCGAAGACGCCGCGCGATAGTCGCTGCGCATCCGTCCCATACAAGCTGGGTTGATGACACAGCATGCAACTCCAGACACCGTCGGCCGACAACCTGGGGTCGAAGAAAAGTTGTCGACCCAGTTCTACCTGGGCCGACTTCACGCTCAGCTGGCCCTTCGCAGCGAGGGGTGTCAGCGACGAAAATGATTCTCGAGCCAGCTTGATTAACTGATCGCCGACAATCGGTTCGTCAGCCACCACTGCACCCGGAATCACGGCTTGCTGCACTGTCAACAGGATGACAAAAGTGATTGTCCGATTGACCCTGTGTATTAGAGACCATGCCAGCATGATGACTTCCCCTCGCCGTATGCAATTCGTCCGAGCCCGCGACATCTGACTCGGAAATGGAAATCGCTATTCATTCGCTGCTTCAAACAAAAACCATGTTCGCCGTTCTGTTTCGTCAATCCAGTTTTCCAGCAGACTGGCCGTGGCCACATCACCGTGTTCGTCGCAGACGGAGTGGGCCGCTCGCAAGTAGGTCGTCAGGCGCTGATTGTCGGACGTCAATTCCAGCAGCATCGCTTGCGGAGCCACATACTCTTGATCGTTGTCTTGCAGACGCTGGAGTCGACTGATCTGCCCGATGGAGCGGAGCGTCACACCGCCGAGCTTGCGGGCCCGTTCGGCAATGTCATCCGTCATGTCGAAGATCTGGCTCCCCTGATCATCGAGCAGCAGATGGTAGTCGCGAAAATGGGGACCGCTCATGTGCCAGTGAAAGTTCTTCGTTTTCACGTACAAAGCGAACACATCCGCAAGCAGCGTCTGCAACTCCTCAGAAATGGCGATCACGCCATCCTCAGTCAGATCGGTGGGTGTCCGGAGCTTCCGGGTGACGGTGGGTAGTTGATCCTGAGTTGATGTCGTCTTCATGATTTAGTTCCTGCCGAACGGGATTGATGATCTTCAATTAGGAAATTAACGCGGGTCGAGCCCAAGGGTGAACCCGACCCGCGGTCGCCTGACCCACACAGGCTATTTGGCAATAAACACATCCGACTTCGGGAAGCGTTCAAACAGTTGAGCTGGTTTACTGAAGTTGGTGGCCAGCACATCGACCGGGTTTCCGGCGATCCACTGCGACAGATCGATCGTCTGATAGACGCCGGTGTTGAAGCCGATCAGAATGCGACAGGTCTTCGTGCCGACATTCTCGATCGAGTGCCCATACCCTTGCGGTATGTAGCCAACATCCCCTTTGTGAAGTGTCTCGACGCGATAGCGGCTGTGCGATCCAAACATGGAGACGCTGATGTCGCCTTCGATGACGTATTGCCATTCATCGGCCGTGGGGTGCCAATGCAACTCTCGAAGCCCCTCCGGCTCCAGTTCCAGAACGACGCCGGTCACGGTGGTTGAGATTGGAAACGTGGAGGAATCGACGCGCCACTCGCGGCCTCCTGGGAATGTGCGATGAGGTGGCTTCGAAAGAAATTCATACTTGTGAGTGAGGGCAGGGGCCTTCACGCCCTGCAGCGGTGCATTGGGGGTTGTTGGCGGGACTTCGCCGCGAGCAAAGTAGACTTCCTCTTTCGGAAACGTGTTGAAGGTCGATGCTGGCACGCCAAAGTTCTTGGCGAGCAGTGCTGGCGAAGCGTGGCCGATCCAATCCGAGATGCTGAAGGTCCCAAACTCGGAAAAATAGCCGTTGTCGAAGATCAAAATGAAGTGGCAGGATTCGTTCCCCAGGCATTCGAGCATGTGACCATGGCCACGTGGAAAGAACCACACATCCCCCGGTACAAATTCATTGGTCTCAGCGGTTCCATCGGGAGAGATGACCGTGGTGCGAACGTTCCCCTCGAGGACCATCGCCCATTCGGCTGCTGTCGCGTGCCAATGTAGTTCGCGCATGGCACCCGGTTCCAGTCTCATCGAGACGCCGGCAATCCCTTTGGAAATCGGCAACTGCTTCACGGTCGCTTCTTTCCCGTAGCTCTTGCCAATGACTTTCCCCTCTGACTTTTCCAGTTCGAACTTGAACGTGGGCAACTCCTCGCCTGAGGCAACGGGGTCGGGAACGTTGTTCATGAAACTGGGATCGCCTCCTTCAGCTTCCTTCTGATTTAAGATTGCGGCAGTTGCCGCAGCAGCGAAGAGAGCAGCACCTGCAAAAAACTCGCGGCGGTCGCATTCCGGCATGGTCAATCTCCTTCATCGATCTGAAACCGGTTTCCACTTGCTCTCGCACGACGTTCGCGGAGGCATTCCAGAGAGAGCCACAGGCTTCATTCAGCTCCCGACATTCTTGAGTTCATCGGTGCTGAATTGCTGTCAACGAAAGTGCATTTAGCAACAAGCATGCCGAGTGATAGCGAACGACTAGCAATCTCAAAGGTCGCCCACCGGAAGAGGACAACTGCCTTTCAATCGAGTGTTCACAGAGGAATCGACAGCCTCTATTCTCTGGAGATCGGCTGCAATTGGTGGGCAAATCGGATGATGATTCGCGGTCGACAGAACTACTACGGCTGAGCGGTGGCGAAGAACTTGCCCACCGGACCAAATCCACGCCCAGCCTCGTGCGAGTGACGTTCGAAACCACAGGGCTGCTTAAGATCTTCCGCTTCACCATCGCGGCACAGTTCTTGCGATTGACGACATCGACACTTGAAGGGTTGTCGATGTGTTCGGGCTTCATCACACCGCGGCGGACTGAAAATCGCGGCCCAAGAAACCGAGGCCGGATTTGGAATGCCAGGGTATCTAGACAAATGTGTTGACCAAGCGTAATTCTCGAAGGCCTATCATATCGGCAGATGAAATGGTGGAATATAAGGTCGCAGTTCTGTCTGTCATGGGCGGCACCGATCTTCCTCACGGCACACTTGCCGAATTCACCTGGAACCTGTTGGCAGGCGTGGTAGCGGGAATGGTGGTTGGCCAGCTCGCAATCTGGGTTCGTCGCCGTGTCCAGGACTCTGCCATCAGCAGCGCGGCTTCATTGCTGACTTCTTTTGCTGCCTATTTGTGTGGTGAAGCGCTCGGAGCGTCCGGGGTGCTCGCGACAGTCGCCGCTGGTCTGTGGGTAGGTCGAGCGGTTTCCAGAATCCTCGAACCTGAAGTGCGACAAAGCACGTTTTCATTCTGGGGTGGGCTGAATTTCATTCTAGAGGGCTTGGCCTTCGTCCTGATTGGACTCGAACTTCGCCCGACCCTGGGTCAACTTTCGCAATTTTCCGCCCGTCAACTCATCCAAAACGCAGCGCTTGTGATTGGGGCCGTGGTGCGCCGCTCGCCGCAGTGTTCAATGGTTCTGCAAAGTGCATCCCTATCAGTCAGATTGGAGGCACGTAGCGATCGTGGGCTGGGCAGGACCACGAGGCGTCGAATCGCTCCGCCGCGATTGCCATTCCATTGCTGTTGAAGGATGGTGGGGCTCCCTTTCCGCAGCGCGAAATGATCTTATTCTTGAGTTTCAGCGTGATTATATTCACCTTGCTCGTTCAAGGAGGAACTCTCCGTTGGCTCATTCGCTGGCTGAATCTTCCGCCAGACGGTTCCGAAAATCGCGAAGAGAACATTGCACATCTTGCTGCCGCAGAGGCCGCGCTGAAAGTCTTGAACCAATCCATTCCAACCGGAGAGGAGTGCGCGGAGCTCGTCCCACAACTTCGTGCAGTTTACGAGCATCGGGTCCAGTATTATCAGACCGCTGGTGCGGCAACGAACCACCTGCCCGAAGCACGATTTTTTGCGACGTCAAATGCCCTGCGTCTGGAAATCCTGCATGTGCAGCGGGAGGCGATCATTCGTCTGCGCGATCAGGGAATCATCAGCAACTCCGTTCTCCGGCGACTTGAACGCTACATCGATTTCGAGGAAATCCGGCTGGCTGACTAGAGGCGACGCGGTGGCATTCCAAAAGGGTTATCGGCGGGGCACTATCGGATACGCGGCGTTGGACTACTACAGCAGACGTGACGATCTCCGGCTGTATGACACAACCTCGTGATTTCATAAGTTGTCAAAGAGCGATGTTGCTGCAGCCAAGGTCACCGAAACCTTGGGCTGAGCGTCGTTTGAAAGACGTTGCGAATTGCAAAGTCAGTAGTTTCAAGTTTGTTGAATGGCAGTAGATGAACGCAGGCCCAACTTGGAGAATGATTTGTGTCAACGCAAATCAACCCCAAGGAGGTGGGCCATGCGTTCAAGGAAG
>JAQGHU010000081.1 GCA_028291515.1 Schlesneria sp. | reverse complement strand
CGAATAAACTGGTCCATGGCGTCGACTCCGTGAGAGAGAAATGTAGTGAGATACCTTTCACTCTAACCACGTACCCGACGTCTTTCTTCTTCACTCCTCATGGGTTGCGGGAGAAGCCCGCCCTGTGTTTCAAGATCCTCTCTTCCAGATTTGGGGGCTCTCCTACAAATGTGGGTATCGCTTTCGTCTGCTTCCCCGGCTTCCAAAGAAGCAGATAAGCAGAGAGTAAGGCTGGCGGAAGGACGAGCGACCAATAGGGGATCGCTCGAACAACAATGGACAGCGTACCAAGGAGCTCACCTTGCGAATGCCTGCCCAAGTCCCTTTCCCCACGCTGATACCGAAAGCCAAGCCAATTCGTACCCACCTCAAAATCGTAGTAGTTCTTATGGTCACGTTCGCGAGAAGTCAGTTTGCGAGAATGAAACCCCTCGGACTCGCGGCCAAAGACAATTCCATCTTGCCTGACCCAGAGAATCTCCTGGTCTTTTGAGATCAGGGAGTACATCGTGGCCGGGCCGTCTCCCAATATCATCCAAGAATCTTCGATGGCGATACTTCTGACCCCTGCTACCAGCAGTACGCACGCGATCACCAGCGTGATGCACCCCATCTTTCACCGCCAGCCGCGGAAGAATTCACGCATGGATCCGTCTCCGTGGGAAGGAGTGCATCACCAGAGTCACCTCTCTCACAAAATGTCATCAACACAGATACCGGTCCGTACTCATCGCCAAATTTAGGTACTGTCCTAACTTTGTGGCGCTGCTGACGGGGGACGCCGCCTTGGTATCATGCCGTAATGAAAGAATTCTTCCACGGCTGGCGACGAGACGCCTGCAACAATATTGCAAAAAACGTTGGTTGTTAGCCTTCTTGGCAAAAAGGGGGAAGTTAACTCGGTATTCGATTCGGACTTGATCGCGGCCGACGACGATACGGTGGATCAAGTTTCGGAGGATCTCACGGCGGGTATTCCAATCGGCTTCTGCGAGTCGGTTCTGGATTTTTCTATGAAGGTGTCCAGGCAAGCGAGCGCTTCGTGGAGACCGGCTTGTTCTCGCGTCTGCGACTGTGTCGCCTCCATTTGCGTTTGCAGGTCAGATAACCGCTTCCTGGCGCGGGCCACGCGAGGTTCAAATTCCTCTCGGTTGAGGACTCCGTCGGTATAAGCATCGATCAGGCGATTGACTGTTCCCTGTGCATTGCTGATCTGCTTTTTCAGTGACAGTTCGCGGCCGGATGTTTCCGGAGATGACAGTCGCCGTTCATATTCCTGACGCAGCAGTTTCGGATGGCGCAGCAGGTCGCACGCATCGTTCCAGACCGCTTCCTCCAGCGAGTCTCGGCGAACTTGTTTGTTCTCGCAAATGCGCTGGCCACCGAAGCGATGGGCGTCTGTTCCCACGCAACGGTAGTAAGCGTAAGACGTCTGCCCGCTGGCGCTGTTGCGTGTCGTTTGGTTGCCGGTGTATGCGTAGCCGCAGCACTCGCATTCCAGCAACCCCTGCAGGAGATGGCAGGCACCGCTCTTGCGTTCCCGGGATCGCGATCGATTGTCGGTCAACTGTTCCTGGACTGTCGCGAATAACTCTTCCGAGACGATGGCCGGGACGGGAATCACGATTCGTTTGCTGGGATCGGCCTCGTAGACAGACCCCGATCGCCGAGAGGTGGGCGACTGGCCGCGAGGCAACTTTCCCGGAGGCCGGCGGGGACCGGTACAGGTCTTTCCGTACGTCGCCCAGCCCTGATAGGCCGGGTTTTTCAGCATTTTCCACACACTGGTGCAATTCCACGTCGCACCACCTTTGGGAGTCGGAATCGCCTTGTCACGCAGTCGACGAGTCGCCTCGTAGACGGAGATCCGATCACGACCGACCCACTCGAACAGTTGCCGAACTACGGCGGCATGGGGCTCATGGATTTCATACGCCGCCTCGCTACTGCGCTCTTGCCTGCCGACGTACCGATAACCATCAGGAGCCTTGCCCAGCACGCTGACACTCCCCCGGCTGGCGGCATGCCGCTTGCCTCGCCGACACCGCTCCATGATCTTCGCCCGTTCGTATTCCGCGAACATCCCCTGCATCTGCAACAGCAGGTCCTCCTCCGGGCTGACACCGATCGGCCGGTTGAGGAACTCGAGCTTGATCCCCTGCTTCATCAGCTCTTCGACCACCACGACCTGATGGGCATAATTGCGGGCCAGGCGATCGGGCGAATGCACATACAGCTTCTGAAAGCCACCGACGTAGGCCAAGTCGCGCAGCCGCTCCAGTGCGGGGCGTCTCAGCGAGGCGCCGCTGACTCCATCATCAAGGAAGCACAACTCGTCCTGGAGCGTGTGTCCGTCGCGGCCACTCGTTCGCGCAGCGCCGACACCTGACTGTCGATCGTCTGTTCCTGAGCCTGACGGTCCGAGGAGACGCGCGCATAGATCGCCGCACGGAGCGCCACCGAGGAGAAGGACGAAGGGGATGATGATTTCATGCTGCGCGTCTCCCCGCATCACAGGCTTCGGTGCGCTGTTCGTCGTCCGACACATGTTGCGCAGGAGCAGTCCCCACCTCGTTGGAATCAACCTTCGTCTGGCAGGGCGAGCCGCCATAGACCAAGGCGAACACGTGAGCCAAGACCTGGCGTTCGATCCGCGTCGGCACAAATTGCCGCACGACGGTCCCCGCTCCCGCATCTCTGACCTTCTTCGCGACGACTTCCATGTCAGCACTCCTGGGACTGAATTGACTTCTCAGTCGCAACTTGCAGCCTTACAATCCGTTGCGACCACGCGCCTGCCCGTGAATCCACGCGGCCGAAGGTGGTCTCTGAAGATCAATCTTTCCAAGAAACTACCGCTGTATGCAATATCGTTGCTGGCGTCGAAAAGCGGGGGTGGTCACGCTTGTGATGGCTTGCGTCGCTATGGGAGCGTGGATTCGGAGCGCCGAAATCACCGATTGGTCTTGGTGGTGGACGGAGCGTTCGTGTCACACGCAATACTCATCGCATGGTTATTTCATCTGGCGATCTGAATTCTTCGAACACATTGTCGATACACGCGTCAGAAATCCCAGCAATTGGCGCCAATTCAGTGGATCGAGGCGCCCGACGATCGGCATACCAACTGCACTCAGTGTTCAATGGAAGTATTCAATAAGTACCTTCAGCTTCACAAAGTCTGACTTCGCAGGCAGGACGACATACTGGCTTAAAGTTCCGTATTGGCTCGTCACGATCCCGCTAACTCTGCTCTCCGCCTACCTGATTCTCTGGAGGCCACGGAAGCAGTCATCCCCAAATTAGCTGGTCAGTACCCAAATTTAAGAGGACAGTACCCAGATTTGGCTCTCTGACGAAACACTGCCAACGCTCAACTGCGAACTCGAGCGATTCCTGATGCCACAAAATTCGTCTGAGATGCCAGCGTTGCGAAGGTAGTCGTTAATATGTTCCAATAGCGCGCGTGCGACACAGTTCATTTCGAAACAGCACATCGACGATCAGC
The DNA here is from genome assembly GCA_028291515.1 of Schlesneria sp. GTDB lineage: Bacteria > Planctomycetota > Planctomycetia > Planctomycetales > Planctomycetaceae > Schlesneria. The sequence continues at coordinate 136,174 of JAQGHU010000081.1, read as the reverse complement.
AACGAGATTCAACAGGAGCAGAACATGCGATACGGAACAGGGATAGCCGCGTGGCTGATGGCCTTGGCTGTCCTTTGCACAGGGGCCTCCGCCCAGGATGGCTGGGAATCGATTTTCGACGGTAAGACCTTGGAAAAATGGGACGGTAACCCCGAATTCTGGAAGGTCGAAGACGGAACCATCACCGGCCAGACCACGGCCGACAAGCCCACCAAGGGGAACACGTTCATCATCTGGCGCGGTGGAGAAACCGCCGACTTCGAACTGAAGCTCGAATACAAGATCATTGGCGGAAACTCAGGCATTCAATATCGCAGCTTTGAAGTCCCCAACGAAAAGTGGGTCATCGGCGGCTACCAGGCCGATTTCGAAGCCGGTGACACCTACTCGGGGATCAATTACGGCGAGCGATTCCGTGGCATTCTGGCCTTGCGCGGTCAGGAGACCGTCATTGGCGACGACCACAAGCCCAAAGTCGTGAAAGAAATCGGCAACACGAACGAGATCCAGACGAAAATCAAGAAGGAAGACTGGAACGAATATCACATTACTGCCAAGGGATTCACATTCACCCACAAGATCAACGGTGTGACCACGTCGATCGTCACAGACGAAGACAAGGCCGACCGCCGTGCCAAGGGTGTGCTCGCCCTCCAGTTGCACGCGGGCCCGCCGATGAAGGTGCAGTTCCGTAACATCAAGCTGAAGCAACTGAAGCCAGAAGCAGCAGCAACCAGCGGCACAGGAAAGAAAAAAATTCTGTTGCTGGCGGGGAGTTCGAGTCACGGGTTTGGCGCACATGATCATCTGGCGGGCTGCTCCTTGCTGGCGAAGTTGCTGAATTCCAGCGGTCTTCCCGTGGAAGCAGAAGTTCACTCGCTGCAGACGGGTGGCTGGCCCAGTGACGAAAAGCTGGCTGCTGCCAACACGATCGTGATTTACTCTGATGGTGGTGGCGGTCATCCCTTCAATACGCATCTCGATCAATTGAATGCGTTAACCTCGAAGGGAACTGGGATTGTCTGCATCCACTACGGTGTTGAAACGACCAAAGGTCCATCTGGGGCTAAGTTTCTCGACTGGACCGGTGGATATTTCGAAACCGATTGGTCCGTCAATCCCCACTGGACAGCTCACTATTCAAAGCTGCCTGAACACATCGTCACTCGCGGAGTTAAGCCATTCTCGACGCACGATGAATGGTACTATCACATGCGATTTCGCGACAACATGGCGGGCGTCAAGCCAATTCTGACTGATCTGCCACCGGACGAAACCCTGTCGCGCGGCGATGGTACACACAGTGGCAATAAGGCTGTTCGCGAAGCCATCAAGAACAAAGAACCGCAACACATGGCCTGGGCGACGCAACGCGAAGACGGTGGTCGCGGCTTTGGTTGCACGGGTGGCCACGATCATGTGAACTGGGGTAACAATCAGTTCCGCAAGCTGATCCTGAATGCCATCGTCTGGACCGCCGGAGCCGATGTCCCCAGCGACGGCGTTCCAGCGGGAACCGTCACGGTCGACGACTTGCTGCAGAATCACGATGAGCCTATTCCGGCCGACTTCAACAAGGCTCGCTGGCAAGCGACGATCGATCAATTCAACAAGCAATAATCTCATGATTTAAAGTTGCAACCCGGTCACCAGTGACCGGGTTCTAATTTTTGATGGCTTTACCCACGCTAAGTCACCAGCCCCGCGGGAGCTTTCTTCAATGATTTGCCGACATGTTGTTCCTTTCGCCGCCTATTGTGCCCTCGCCAGTCTGGCCCTGGCCCAAGAGCCGAAATTCCAATCGAAAACGGTCAACACGTCGACGCCGGGGATGTCGGTCAACATCGACGTTGACGTGACGGGGGCGAAGGAACTCTACCTGGTCGTCCGCGATGGCGGCGATGGGTTCGCCTGCGATTGGGCCGACTGGGCCGAACCACGGTTGATCAGTGCAGACGGCGAGAAGAAGCTGACCGAGCTGAAGTGGAAGTCTGCAGTCGCGGAATGGGGCAAAGTCGGTCTGAACGTCAATGTCGGTGGCGACAAGCTGATCATCGCCGGCAAGCCGGTCGAATATGGAATTGGAACACATGCCAACTCGGTGATTGCGTATGACCTGCCCGCGGGAACCACTCGATTCAAAGCGATTGGCGGCATCGACAATGGCGGAGCAAAGCAGGGGAATAGCAGCAGCGTTCAGTTTGTGGTCTATACCCAGAAGCCTCCACTGCAGGTGGCCTCTGCTCCCAACGGTGCCGGAAGCCGCGAGCCCAAAGATGCGATCCTGGGACTAGATATCGCCGACGGATTGGAAGCCTCGCTCTTCGCCAGTGAAGCGTCGAACCCACCGATGCTCAACCCGACCAGTATCGACATCGATCACCTTGGGCGAATCTGGGTTTGCGAAGTCGTCAACTATCGGCATCGCAACGGCGAACGCAAAGAAGGCGATCGCATTCTGATTCTGGAAGACACCAACAGCGACGGAGTCGCCGACAAACAAACGGTCTTTCATCAGGGCCACGATGTCGATTCCGCGCACGGCATCTGCGTCTTGCCGACTCCAACGGGCAAGGGAACGAAGATCATCGTCTCGTGCGGCGACAGCGTTTTCTTTCTACATGACGATGACGGCGATCTGAAATCGGACCGCAAGGAACTGCTCTTCACTGGTATCGAAGGGGCTCAGCACGACCACGGAATTCACGCCTTCCATTTCGGCCCCGACGGCAAGCTCTATTTCAACTTCGGTAACAGCGGTCGTCGGATCAAGGATAAAGACGGCAAGCCGATCGTCGACCTGTCCGGCCGCGAAGTGAACGACAGTCGCAAGCCCTATCAGGAAGGAATGGTCTTCCGCTGCAACATGGACGGCAGTGAATTCGAGACCCTTGGCTGGGACTTCCGCAACAACTGGGAGGTCGCCGTTGATAGCTTCGGCACGCTCTGGCAGTCGGACAACGACGACGACGGCAACCGAGGCGTTCGCATCAACTACGTGATGGAATTCGGCAACTTCGGTTACCGCGACGAGATGAACGGTGCCGCTTGGAACTCTCCCCGCACGAACTGGGAGACCGAGATCCCGCTGCGGCACTGGCATCTGAACGATCCCGGAGTCGTCCCAAACCTGCTGCAGACCGGCGCCGGCTCACCAACGGGGATCTGCGTCTACGAAGGCGACTTGCTCCCCAAAATCTTCCATAACCAGGTCATTCATTGCGACGCTGGCCCCAATGTCGTCCGCGCTTATCCGGCAAAGAAGGACGGCGCTGGTTACTCAGCCGAATCCGTCAATGTGCTCCTGGGAGCCCGTGACAACTGGTTCCGACCCTCCGACGTGTGCGTCGCTCCCGATGGATCGTTGATCGTCGCCGACTGGTACGATCCTGGCGTCGGTGGCCATCGCATGGGTGATGCCGATCGCGGTCGCCTCTTCCGACTCGCTCCGCCCAATTCACCGTATAAGTCACCGAAGGTCGATGTCAGTACCGTTGAGGACGCGATTGCCGCCTTGAAGAGTCCGAATGAAGCGGCTCGCTATCTGGCCTGGACAGCGCTTCACGCCCTGGGCGCGAAGGCCGAGCCGGCCCTGACAAAAGTGTTTGAAAGCGACGCCAATCCACGAGTCCGAGCTCGCGCCATGTGGCTGCTCGGAAAAATCGAAGGCAAAGAGGCACAGGCTGTTGCCAAGGCGATCATCGACAAAGACCCCGATATTCGTATCTCGGGGTTGCGCTTGGCTCGCGAACTGCGTGGCAAAATGGATCTCACTCCCGTGCTGCAAACATTGGTCAACGATCCCGCTGCGGAAGTTCGCCGTGATTGTGCGATCGCATTGAACCAGTATGCCTCCGCCAAGCAACCCGAATTCTGGGCGACCCTGGCGAAGCAATACCAGGGCAACGATCGCTGGTACCTGGAAGCGTTGGGGATTGGTGCTTACAACAACTGGGACGCCTGCATCAAGGCCTGGCAGGAACTGAAGCCCAGTTCCGCGAGCACTACCGACCCCTGGTTGGATCCAGCCAAACGAGACATCGTCTGGCGATCACGCTCGAAGCAAACTCCAGCCCTGCTGGCGGCAATCCTGCATTCCGATGCAATCACCGCCGAGACCGCACCGCGCTATCTCCGGTCCTTCGATTTCCTGACCGGCCCGGAAAAGGAAGATGCGCTCGTCCTGCTGGCGTTCGGCAAGTTTGGCGATGAGGCCAAAACGAAGTTCATCAACACCGAAGCGATCGGACGACTGAAAGGCTTCGATGTCACCAAAAATCCAGAACAATTGGCAGCGCTGAATCGAGTCCTCACCGGCCTGAAGGGGACTCCGCAGTTCGTCGTCCTCGTCGATAAGTTCAGCGTTGCGGACCACTACGCGGAACTGGCTGCACTCGCCGCGTCGCACCCGGACGATCAAGTCGGACTGGACGCGATTCGCGTCTTGCTCGCCAAGCACCAGTTGGCCACAGTGGAAGCCCTCCTGAAGTCGACCCAGGAACAGGGACGCCTGGCATTGGGAATGGCCACCGCGCTCAGTAATTCGGGAGATGGCCAGGTGGCTGCTCTGCTGCTACCAGTCGTGAAAGATGAAAAGGCCGCAAGCGAACTTCGACGCCAAGCTATTAAAGGTGCCACGCTGACCAAAGCCGGCGCGACAGAAGTCCTCAAGCTGGCCGAATCCAAGCAACTGGATGATTCATTTGCTCCTGCTCTCTCAGCCGCCTTGCAGTCCGCACCGCTGGACGATGCTCAACGCGCGAAATTGCTCGCAATGTTTCCTGCTCCCGCCGGCAAGAACGACAAGCCCCTGCCACCGCTCAGCGAACTCGCCAAGCTGCAAGGCAATCCAGGTCAAGGTGTCAAGCTCTTCGCGACCACGGGCAAGTGCAATACTTGTCACGTCGTTAATGGTGAAGGCAAGGAAGTGGGCCCCAACCTTTCGGAAATTGGCGCCAAACTGGCCCGTCAGGCCATGTTCGAATCGATCGTCTTCCCCAGTGCCGGAATCAGCCACAACTACGAGTCGTGGACGATGGCCCTCACCAACGGGACAACGGTCACGGGCATCGTCGTCAGCGAGGACGATAACAAGGTCACGCTGCGGGGCAACGACGCGCTAGTCCGTGCGTTCGACAAGAAAGACATTGAAGAACGCGTGAAGAACAAGATCTCGCTGATGCCCGCCGATTTGGCAAAGTTATTGTCTCCAGAAGAGATGGCCGATATCGTGGATTACCTCAGCACGCTCAAGAAAGCCAAGAAGTAATGACGACACAGCGCGCTGTTACCGTCGCCGACAATTTCTGCGACGGTAACGGCAACGTGTTTTTTACTTCGGATTTCTGAAGCGCCCCTCAATTGAGGGGCTGTTTGAACGTACGTCACAGTACGTTCATGCAATGCTAATGGTGATTGGTCAAGATGTGACCTTGCCGTCCTTGCCACTGGCACAGGTCTGACCTACGATTGCAGACTGCTGCTCAACGATTCTTGGATCTGCCGAGGCCCCAATGCCACCCACCGAACATGCCGACAGCGTCGAAAAGACCATTCTCATCATCGACGACGATCGCGAAATCGCATCGATGCTGCACGGCGTCCTGCAAAACAACGGATACCGCGTTTTTCTGGCACCGAACGGTGCCGAAGGGCAGCGACAGATCAATTCGCTGAAGCCGGATCTGGTCATCACCGACATGATGATGCCTCGATTAGGTGGCTTCCCGGTGCTGGAATTCCTGAAGACGCTGGACACCCCTCCGCCGGTGATCATGATCACCGCGAACGAAGGGGGTCGACACAAGGCCTACGCGGAAATGCTCGGCGTGGCCGATTACCTGCGCAAACCATTCCCCATGGAAGTCCTACTGGAATCCGTCCGCCGCATTTTCGCGACGAAGCCAGACGAAGGAAAACCGGCACCGCTGAAAAAGGCGGTCCGCAAACGAGCGACCAAGACGGACGACGATGACGAGTGACCGGTTGGCGACTTCGCGCCTCCAAGCGTTCGTTATGAGCGCCTAGCGAAACAGGACGACATCACCGCTCTTCGTCGTTGTCACCGCCACTCCGCTCCCCGGACTGTCGGCATAGCGCGGCAATCCATCCGTTTTGCCGCGCGCGTCGTACAACTGCCAGCCCACTTTGTTGTCCTTTTTCCAAGTGATTAGCGTCCGACCACCGGCGATCGTCAAGCCAACAATCCCGGTACGCATCCCGCACAGTCCAGACGTTTTCACTTCCTGGGGCGCGAGCAGCGAGCCGTCGGCATTCAGTCTGGCAAAGTAGATCTCACCCTTCGTTGGCCAGGCAGCCACAAACCCGTCACCGCTGCGCATCAGCGAATAGTACGTCATCGGACATGAGTCGATTTTCCAGGGGGTAGTACTGATGCGAGTCTTCGTCGCCTTGTTGGACCTGGGATCCCAAAGCCCCAGATACATATCGCGCTCGTTGTTCGATTCTTCGCGATACAGCACCGCCACTCGGCCATCGGCGGCATAGGCCGCACTGGTTGTGCAGCAATTGCACGGATCCAAAGTCGGATCAATCTCCATCGTTGGTCCGAACGTTTTGCCGCCATCACTTGAGACATTCGCGAACAGCTTGTCCGCCATCCAGACTGCCGCCACGGCGCCGTCTTCGCCGACAGCCAATGAGAACCCTTCGCTCGGCTTCCGATTCAGATTTCTGATCGCTTCGAACTCAGTTTCGCCCGGCATCAGACGCGTATACATGTAGCCCCATTCGTCCTTGGGGAGTTTCAGTTTCCAGGCGTTCGTTCCCAGGACGACATGAACAGCCCCATCGGCAGCAACAGCCATGTCCCACGTAATAAACTCCAACCCAGGTTTTCGAGACGCCACGTCCACCAGCGGGATCGGGCGACCCAGAGTCTTCCCCTCATCGGTCGAGCGGACGTACTGTGGTCCATCCGCGGTGTCGAACACCAGATGAATCGTCCCCTTGCCGTCGGTCTTGGCCGCCATCGGCTTCCCGCCGCCAGGAACAGCCACCGTCGTCACCTTCCCCGCCGCGACCAAGGACTGACAACTGAACGTCACGCCAACAGCCAACACCATTGTCCACAACCAGCGACCGGCAGTACTCGAACGCATGAGCCCTCCCCAATCAAACGATGGCGTTTCTACTCAAGACATCGGCCACCAATCGATCGTCGTCGATGTGACATCGCCAATGCAAGTCAGGACATGCTTTGGTCTCAAAAAAGGAAGGGAGCTGGAACGCGATGTCCCAACTCCCTTCACTTTCAAATCAGCACTCGTCCTGATCAATCAATGGATCAGACGCTCTTTTTAACCTGTTGCTTGGCGGCATCCACAACGGCTTCAGTGGTGAACCCAAATTTCTTCAGCAGGTCTTTTAGCGGAGCAGACGCCCCGAATGAACGCATGCCGATCGAAGCCCCCGTCAGGCCCACATAACGTTCCCAACCGAAGGTGATCCCCATTTCCACGGAAACACGAGCGGTCACCGACAACGGCATCACGGTCTCGCGATACTCAGGATGCTTCTTGCAGTAGTGTTCGAAGATTTCGAACGAAGGAACGCTGATCACGCGAGCTTGAATCCCGCTCGCGGCCAGTTGCTCCTGAGCCTGCAACAGCATCGACACTTCACTGCCCGAAGCCATCAACAGCACGTCCGGCTTGCCATTGGGAGCGTCGGACAGAACATAAGCCCCGCGTGTCAGGCCGTCCGCTGCGCCATACTTCTGCCGATCGACTGTTGGCAATGCTTGACGAGTGAGAACCAAAGCGACCGGTTCGCGCTTTTGCTGCATGGCAAACTTCCAGGCTTCCACCACTTCGTTTCCGTCGGCGGGTCGCAGCGTGACCAGACCAGGAATCGCTCGCAGCGCGGTCAAATGCTCAACCGGCTGATGAGTCGGACCGTCTTCGCCGACCCCGATGGAGTCATGCGTGAACACATAGATGACGGGCAGTTCCATGATCGCGGCCAGACGAATGGCCGGTCGCATGTAGTCACTGAAGACCAGGAACGTGCCGCCGTACGGTCGGACCTTGGAAACGGACATCCCATTCAGAATGGCGCCCATCGCATGTTCGCGAACACCGAAGTGCATGTTGCGACCACCAAAGGTCTGGGCTTGCATGTCCCCGGCACCGGCAAACGTCAGTCGCGTCTTGTTCGACGGAGCCAAGTCAGCAGAACCGCCGACCAGCCACGGAACATTCTGGGCGAGAACATTCAGAACTTGACCGCCAGTCTCGCGCGTTGCCTTCCCTTTCGGATCGGCTGGGTAGACCGGCAGGTTCTTATCCCAGCCTGCAGGCAACTCGCGACGCTGCATCAGTTCGATCTGTTTCGCTTCCGCTGGGAATTCCGCCTTGTACTTGCCGAACTCTGCCGTCCAGCTTTGGTGCAAGTCCTTTCCACGTTTTCCAATCCCACCGACAAAGTGCTGATACACACCGTCTGGAACGAGGAATTTCGCGTCTTCTGGCCAACCATAGCCGCGCTTGGTCAGCTTGATTTCTTCGACACCCAACGGCTCGCCATGTGCGCCGGCCGTGTTTTGCTTGTTCGGCGAACCCCACGCGATGTGGCTTTCGACGATAATCAGCGTCGGGCGATCGACAGACTTCTTCTTGAGTTGAGCGAACGCCTGATCCAACTGGTTCAAATCGTTCGCATCGCTGACTCGCAGAACATTCCAGCCATAGCCGGTGAATCGAGTGCCAACGTCTTCGCTGAACGCCAGATCCGTTCCCCCTTCGATCGTGATCCGGTTGCTGTCGTAAATCCAGCACAGATGTCGCAGCTTCAAATGACCTGCCAACGACGCCGATTCAGCAGAGATCCCTTCCATCAGGCAGCCATCGCCGCAAATCGCATAGATGTCATAGTCGATGACATCGTAACCAGGACGGTTGTAGTTGGAAGCCAACCACTCTCGAGCGATCGCCATCCCGACACTGTTGGCCAGGCCCTGACCGAGCGGTCCAGTCGTCGTTTCGATCCCGCTGGTCCAGCGATATTCCGGATGGCCAGGACACTTGCTGTCGAGTTGTCGGAACCGCTTGATATCGTCGAGCGGCACTGTCCAGGATCTTGTATTCGTCGCTGACGGCCTTCGTCTCCGTCAGATGCAGCAGCGAATACAGCAGCATCGAAGCATGGCCGGCCGACAGCACGAATCGGTCGCGATTGGTCCAGGTCGGATCGCTGGGATCATATCGCAGATATTTCTGCCAGAGCACATAGGCGGTGGGAGCGATCCCCATCGGGGAACCGGGATGTCGCGAATCCGCCGCCTGGACAGCATCCATGCTAAGCGTACGAATTGTGTTGATCGCCAGACTCTCGATCGAGCCCACAGGATTCGACATGACTCTTCCTCAAATTCTTTCCAGATACGGCGGCCGCCCGACCGCGCTGATTCAAAAATTTCCGATCTCAGTTCAACAACTTACGATCCCGGCCCGTGGCACCCGAATCGCCCTTGATCCTCACTGCCACGTGATTTGACATTGATGCTTTTTGATCCATCTTGCCAGCGTTGGGCTCTGACATCTCCCAGCGCCGGAGGTTCTCTTCAGCCAGCCATCCAGTTCCTGGGGGCAGACGAGGAGTCCTTTGGATAGACGTTTCAGTGGAAGGGGCTGCGCAAATCGCAGGTGTCGTTGACTCCTCCCCCGCGGGGCTTCCTGGCGGGGGCCGGTACAGCATTTTCGTAAATCTCAAAGGCGATTCGTGAAGCGGAACAATTAACTATTCTTACAAGAACGGAGATGGTGTGAAAAAAGGCAAAATTATAGTTCAAGTCGTAAAGAAAGAAGACTAGGAATTGGAGAATCCAGACTCGGACGTTGTTCAAGTTGCTGGCGGTGGGGCAGGTTTCTAAACCCTTCAAAGTCAATCAGCCGTGCCACTGGTAGACCGCTTCGGACAACCCGTCCCCTACTCAAGGCGACTGTCGAAGTCGCCAGACGTTTGCGCTATCCCATAAGAAGGTAACGCGCGACTCTAGATGATGAGAGCAACAGAGTAAAAGATGTGATAAGCGACTGACTTGGGCGTCCTCTTGGAAATTGCACTGGTTGTCCGAAGACGGCCAACCAGTGGCACGGCTGATTGACTTCGGCGCGCCCAAACAAAAGAAGTTGTGGCATCCGGCTCTTCAGAGGTCTCGTGCAATCTCGCCTCAAGTTCATTTGGGCGGGGCGAGGCATGTGAACGGATAGGGGTAGGAACGTCTCATTGGATTGAGACGCTCCTCCCTCCGAACCGGACTGGCGGATCTCCCGCATCCGGCTCTCCAGTTGATGGTGTTACCTTCGTGAGGATTGACAGGCTGAGGCATGGGCTGTGACCAGACTGAACAGCCCTTGTTCGGTGAAGTAGGCATTGGGCCAGCTTTGACTGTCTCGGATCTGTCGGCCGGCACCGCGTTGCCCACTGCGTTTTCGCAGGAGGCTACGTAGACGCATGCGGATCCAACCGTCCAGATCCCGGAACACATGGCGATAGCTGTTGTGCTGGAAGTAATGGAACCAGCCGACCAGCGTCCGGTTCAAGTTCGTCACGATGCACTTCGGCGAGGTGCCATTGTTGCGACGTGTTTTCACACGCACTGCCATTTTCAGTTTCTCCAGGCTCTTCTTCCGAGGCCAGTGTTTGTGACCCCGGAATTCGTACCCCAGAAACGTAAAGCGGTCCTGCCGGGAGTCGACGATTCGGGTTTTCGTCGGATGGAGTGCCAGACCGTTGTCGGACACCCATTGTCCGACGATCTCCAAAGCCTGAGCGGCTTCCGTCGCCGTACGGCACAGGATCACGAAATCGTCGGCGTAGCGGACCATCGCGAACCCCGATTGGGCCAGCAAGTGGTCCAGAGGGTCCAGATAGATATTACTGAGCAATGGGCTCAGCACCGCCCCTTGAGGAGCCCCCATTTCCGGTGACCAGGAGGATGTTCCCTCCTGAATACCCGCCTGCAGAAACGCTTCGATCAACGACAGGACGCGACCATCGGCAAGCTTCGTCTTCAAACGTGCCATCAGCAGGTTGTGCGGAATCGAATCGAAATACCCCTTCAGGTCCGCATCGACTACATCTGCCTTCAGAAGTCGATCCACTTCCCGCAGTGCATCTTGGCACCCGCGTCCCGGTCGAAAACCATAACTGCATTCCGCGAAGTCCCGTTCGAAAATCGGTTCGATCACGTTCACGATCGCGGCCTGCACGATGCGGTCACGGACGGTGGGAATCCCCAGTGGTCGCGTTTCGTTCGTGCCGGGCTTGGGGATCTGGACGCGCCGAATCGCTTGCGGGCGGTACGTGCCGTCTTTCAGAGTGTCCGACAGTTGCTAGAGATTTTCTGGGATCTGTCGGCCAAACTCCTCCGTCGTCACGTGATCCACCCCCGGAGCACCCCGGTTTCGGTGGACCTGTTGGAAGGCCGTCAGCAGATTACGCTCGGAAAAGACCTTGTCAAATAGCCGAAACCATGGTTCTCCTTCCACTCTCTCGATGAGAGCCGTCAACATGCGCAATGTCCAGACGCACGGTTTCGCCAGCGTCAGCAGACGCTCTGCGATTCCAGCTTGTTGAGCCTGCGGCACTATCGCTGGTGTCTCTTCCGTTCGTCTGTCCATTTCGCCTTCCATCTTCCTGGTCCCCTTCGCTCCCCCGGAGTTACCCGGCTTCAACGCTACTATGAGACCTCTGACTCCTGCCGGGATCAGTCACCCCGACAGGTCTCATTGCTTCATGTACCGAGCCTTCAGATCGTTCCGACTCCAACCACCCCCCGCCGCCCGGAACTGGACAAGTTTGCGTTTTCAGTTCCGGTCTCACCACGGATCGAGGCTCCCGCCTCGTCCATCACGTCACGTGACCACTGTGGCACTTCTTCGGTTTCACCAGGCCATTGCAGGCTCACCGCAGCGACAGGCCGAATCGAGTTCACTTGCGTTTCGGACCGATCGTTCGCCTTCCGATGCTCTCCACCCCGTCTCGCGACGACGCAGTTCCGGTCGGCTACAGGATCAAACTCTAACCTCCTGACAGGGACTTCCACCCTGCCGATTCAGTACACTTGCAATCGCACAACGGCCGGCCCCTTGGGCCTCTGGAAACGGACGAGGGATCACAGATCTTAACGCGGTTGGCGTGTCATTCACCGAGGATATCGGCTCGCCTGTGGCGAGAGAGTTGGTTTGAGAGAGAGTATACTGAACAGAGTGAAGTGTGACCTCCGAGGAACTCGGCCAGGGAATGTCGAGTTGATAGTCCGTGCGATGAAGACGGCACACGGAGTGTGCCTACTACTTTGCCAGGAGATGAATCGCGACTATGAACGATGAGCAACTGCCGGTCGAGCGATTGGTGCTGAGGGTCGTGGAGGCGGCTGATGATCAGCGGGGGGCTGAGATTAGTGCCAGGCTGCGTGATTCGTTGAGTGCGATGGCTCCGCATTCTGACAGCAGTGAGGCTCGTCAGATGCTGGCGTCGAAATTGGTGGGTGTTCGAACGCCGATCGGGGCGGGGATCATGGCGATGTGGCTGGGTGCGGTGGCGGAAAACGGACGCGATCCGACTCCGGTCATTCCATCGATGATGGAGGCGCTGTTGAAGTGGAGCCGGACCATTCGGGCGGAAGATGGCGAAAGTTGTCCTGAGACCATCGATGACAACCTGCAGACGGGGATGCAATGGCTGGGCCAGGGACTGGTGGCGAATCTGGGTCGCTGTGCCGCTCAACGGGAAGTCTACATGGCTCGCGAGGACGTGCTGGCGGAGTTGGAACGGACCGAGCATGTCGCTGTCGGATGCATGTGGGTCGCGGAGTTGCTGCGTAAGCAGAGTGGAACGCTGCTGGTCGTGCATGTGGCCGGGCGAAAAGGGTGCTTCGTTTCCTACGAGAACATCTCCAATTGTTTTCATCTGTTCACGTTGCTGCAGGCTTCGCTGGCGGGACTTGTGCCGGGGACGAAAACGACGCCACGCAATGTCGTGGCGGTGGCGCGTGGCGAGTCGACGCACGCCGTGACCGATGTGGCCTGGTGGCACTATGGTCGAGGTGACGTGCCGGAAGCGAATTTTGCGGCGTCGGTGTGGGGCGAGGGAAGTCCAGATCAGATTCCAGTCGTGAATGGCGTGCAAGTCCTGTTGTTGTGGCCACCAATCATGGGGGGCCGTAGTTGGGACGGAGGATTCCTGATGCCGCTTCTCGCTGCGACTCCGCCGAGTGTGACGGTTCTGAATCACCTGACATCTGAGCAACTGGACGAATGGTGGGCGACGCTCGGTCTGCCGCAGCCTCCGGCGAAACCACGCTGGAAATTCTGGTGAGCCTGCGGGTAGTGCGGGTAGCACTTACGTGTCGCGTTGAAACATGGGTTAGACTAAGCAGTTTTTTGCTCGCGGGACGCCACAGCTGGGTGGGAAGCGCTTTAGAGAGTCGATCTGAGAGAGTGGTGAGCCTGCGGCTAGAGAGTAGATCGGAGAGAGTGGATAGTAGAGCCTGAGAAGATCAAGCTATTCGCGTACTGACGCAGCGCGGCTCACCTGACACTTTGTGGGAGGACGGGGGCGTGGCACGAGTGCCGCCCCGCTGGACTGACTGGACTGATAACTCGACTGCATTTCATTGGGGGCTCGCGTCGGTGGACAGCAGCCACACTGCCGTGCCAGCCACAATCAGTCGGTGATTGACGAAGGAAGCTCTCCGCCGGCCATGGTGCTGAATGCGCGCATGGCGTTCATGTCGACGTTTTCGCTCACGAACTTCACGGAGCCGTCGCACAGTAAGGCGTGAGCTCCGCCGACATGATTGCTGCGCATCGAATTCTGGTACGTGTAATTATTGCCCGAGCTGGAACCTGTCGCGCAGGGCAGGTCCGGTGTCGATACGCAATTGGCGACCAGGTCGGGTTTGGTCGTGTTCGGAGGCAGGTTGCCGGTGAGCAACGAATAGTACGCGTACTGCAGCAGTCCGCGATAATCCGGTGAGGTTTTGCCAACTCGGGATTCACCCACCATCATCGTGTTGGAAAGCCCGTCGGTGATTGCCGCCAGTGGGGTCGCGCGGCCTTCGAACGTGTAGGAGAAATCGAACGGGCCGGCCAGATAGGCGACGCCGTTCACCGTCCCTTTACCAATGTTCGTGTTCCCAGCATTGGCCAGGTAGTTGTATTGGGGAATATTGTTGAAGAATGCAGTCGGCATGTCGGACGGACAGCGAAACATCGGGACCACTGTCTGGCTGATCGTGCGATTGGGGTCGGCGCTGTAGTAGTTGGCTTTCTCGTCGTAACCTGCATAGAGCGTTCCCTGGTCGACGAACGGCATGATCCGGCGAAACCAGGTGTAGCCGCTGACGGTGATGGCCGCTCCGTTGTTGGCACGCATCACGCCGATTGGCAGGCGAGTGTACGAGGATTCATAGTTGTGGATGGCCAACCCCACTTGGTGAAGGTTGTTTCGGCACTGTGTTCGACGTGCGGCTTCGCGAGCCTGCTGGACCGCCGGCAATAGCAAAGAGATCAGGACTGCGATGATCGCAATGACGACCAGCAATTCGATCAGGGTGAAGCCGCGTTTTCGAGATCTGGGTCTTGATGCGGCAGGGAGGGAGTGTGGCACGGAATATTCCAGCATGATGGTTATGCTCAGTTATCGAGGATCGGACGCAACACGCTTTGCTGCAGGCACTTGCTTACAATGCAAACGGTTGTTGCACCAATGCGTATGATGTCTGGGATCAATGCCGGCTGCGTCGGGGTGATGGAGTCGACAGGTGAATGTCGCGGATAGGTGGTCAACGTTAGCAGCAATTCCAGATCTTCTTCTGTTTTTAATAATCCGAGATTACCGTTGAGTCTCACTGGCTTCGTTTTGATCGACGCGGGCCGGAGGCTTGGTGGGACGTGAGTGAGCGATGGAAGACAACTTAAACGCAGTACCAGTGCCCGCTGGAGAGGCGCCGTTGGCACTGTCGCAGCCGCAGATTCGCGAACTGCTGGCGCGGAACTGGATTAAAGCTCAGCCTTCGTTGAAGGCGTTCATCATTGCATCGACGCCGCAGTTTTCGGATGCGGAAGATCTGCTTCAGGAAGTCGCGGCCGAAGTCGCTTTAAGATTTGACGATTACGATCCATCGCGTCCATTTTTGCCATGGGCGCTGTGGGTCGCGAAAATCAAGATCGCCGATTTCTATCGTCTGAAGCAACGGCGGCAGGTTGTCTTTCTGGAAGAGTCGATCGATGCACTGGCCGCGGCCTGCGTGCGGGCTCAGGAAACGTTGACGGAAGAACGACGCGCCTTGGATCGCTGCCTGGCCAAGTTAACAGAGCGGTCTCGCAAGCTGTTGCACATGCGATATTTCGAGGACTTGCCGCCTCAACAGATCGGGATCATACTCGGGATGGCGTCGCAATCGGTGAGGGTTTCGTTGTCGCGGATCAGAACCGCCTTGTCAGAATGTGTGCTGCACGTGATTGGCAGCACAACAGTTTCCGATGGATGACAAAGAAGTTCTGGAGTTGCTGGATGCTCACCTGGATCACGAGGTTCTGACAGCGGAGCAAGCGGAACGGCTGAGGGCGTGGCTATTGGAACGTCCTGAGCATGCTGACCAGGCGTTTCGTCGCATCGTGGTCCACGGCTTCCTGCGCGAAGGTCTGCAATACGCGGCGCTTCCCGCGCCAGTCGGTGGGGAGCTACGCGACGAACCAAACCTTGAGTCACAGTTGTTGCGAGGCGAACTGATTACCATTGGTGTTGGTGATCGTGCGGACTTCGACAAGCAGCGGCGCTGGCTTTCACTGCCATGGTTGTTCGTCGTGAGCATTGCCATCTGCCTATGCGGTGCGGCGAGCTGGCTCGAGTTCAACGCAATGTTTGTGCCTAGCGCACCTGCGGGTGGACTATGGGCCTACGAAGGGTTCGATTATCCGCCGACATCACCTCCTGCTCCTTTGGGGGATGGAAATAAGTGGCCTACTTCGGGCGGGATGCAGGGGTTGGCCGGTGGCTCCGGCTGGGCGGAACCGTGGCAAGAAACGGCGGCCAAGGTCTCCATTCTGATCGCCGACGTGCAGGCCAATGCGTGGCGCGCGAGCGACATGCGAAAATTCGGCCCGCTGGGATATTCCGACGCGCAGGGCCACGTGCTGAAGTCGATGGGCATCCAGCTCCGGACCGCAGCTGGTCCCACGAGTGCCACGTCCAGGAAACTGGATGTCTCGGCATTTCCCTCGAACTTCGCGGATGAACATGGCCTGGGGCGCGACGGCGCTGTGCTGTGGATGAGTTTCCTGGCGCAATCGTTCGACGGTCGCGGCCTGGGCAATTTTTCGTACGTGCAACTCGGTACGGACTCGGCGGGATTTCGGGTTGGGAAATTAGCTGCGGTTCCGTCGGGAAACTGGTCCGCGTGCGGAACTTTGGACGGTGCCGAAGTGAATGTGCGCTGGAGTGATACACCTTCCGGCCAACCCGTTCTCATAGTCACCCGCATCACGTTTCGACCAGGGGACGAAGAGGCAGATATCTGGATCAACCCTCGCCTGGAGGTGGAACCAGTGACCAACGCAGCCACCTTGCACATCTCGCTGCCAGACTTTCGGTGGAATCAAGTGTCGATCAGAAGCCGTTACACCACGGACTTTGATGAAATCCGCTTCGGCGGCAGCTTTCGTGATGTGACCCCGGTTCACTGACGTCGCCAGCGAGAATGGGAAAGTCGCATCAAGGCTGGAACTCACCAAGCGTCAGGTCGTGTCCGTCCACACGAAAGTGTGACCAAACAGCAGGGACAATGTGACTCAGTGCGGTTAGAATCCGGCGTTCATGGCTGGTTGCCCCTCGTGCTCCGCCGAGAACGATCAATGAGCAAGATTTGTTCGCAGCGCGGTCCTGTCCTGAAACCTGTACACCTCGTCACCACGGAGAGTTGTTGTGAGATTGCCCCTGACATGGAACGATTCGCGACGACTCAGGAAACTCGCCATGGCGGCAATCCTTGGCGTCAGCTTTGTCGGCATCTGGTCGAGAGTGAAGAACGTTGACGCGGTTGACGCGCCTGAAAAGTCCGCGGCCTTGCCTGCCGACAATCCGTTTGCGGCTCCAAGTCCTCTGGCGTTTCATACGCCGACGTTCGACAAGATCCGCGTCGAACACTTTTTGCCGACATTTGCATTCGGAATGCAGCAGCAGCTTGCCGAAATGAATGCGATCGCCAGCCAAACGGAAGCTGCTACGTTCAAAAACACGATCGAAGCCATGGAACGATCTGGAGCACTGCTGACCCGCGTCGACAATGTCTTTTCCAATCTGACTTCGGCCGAGAAAAACAAGGCTCTCCAGAACATCGAGACCGAACTCGCGCCCCTGCGGGCGGCGCATTCGGACAATATCCTGCTGAATCGTCGGTTGTTTCAGCGGGTCGAGAAACTCTGGCAGGCCAAAGAGTCTCTCGGGCTCAGCGAAGAACAGGCTGAAGTGCTGAAGCAGCGTTACGAAAGTTTCCTGAGGGCGGGGGCCAGGCTTAGTGACCAGGATCAAGGACGAATTCGCTCATTGAACGAACAGTTGTCAAAGCTTGAAACCAAGTTTGAAGAGAATCTGCTGGCGATCGCCAAAGAGCAGGCGGTTGTCGTTGCCACGGCCGAGGAACTTGACGGCCTGTCGGCCGCCGAAATCGCTGCTGCGGCGCAAGAGGCCAAAGCGCGTGGTCTGGATGGAAAGTATCTGCTCCAGATTTCGAACACCACGCGTGTGCCGGTTCTCGCATCATTGAAGAATCGAGCAGTGCGTCAGCGTGTCTGGGAAGCCTCGGCCTATCGAGGTCTAGGGCGCGATGGCCGAATTGATAATCGCGGACTCGTGCTGGAGATTGCCCAGTTGCGCGCCGAGCGAGCGAAGGTCCTTGGGTACGACAGCCATGCCGCCTATAAGTTGCAGAATCAAATGGCGAAGACTCCTGCCGCGGCTCGAAAGCTGCTGACGGACCTCATCCCCGGAGTCGTTGAACGAGTCAAACAGGAAGCCCGGGACTTGGAGGCCATGATCAAGGAGTGCGGTGAGACACATGAATTGGCCCCGTGGGATTGGGAGTACTATGCCGAGAAAGTCCGCAAGGCTCGGTTTGAAATCGATGAGGCGGCTGTCCGGCCCTATTTCGAACTGGATTCAGTCCTGAAGAACGGTGTGTTCTTTACGATGAACAAGCTGTACGGAATTTCGTTCAAAGAGCGGAAGGACTTGCCCGTCTACCATCCAGACGTCCGAGTATTTGACGTATTTGATCGAGACGGATCTCAGATTGGACTGTTCTATGCCGACTACTTCAAACGCGATACCAAGCGTGGCGGAGCCTGGATGAGCTCCTTCGTGGATCAATCGAAGTTGCTTCATGAAAAGCCGGTGATTGTGAACTGCCTCAACATTCCTCGTCCTGCGGAGGGGGAGCCGGCGCTGATCAGCTTTGACAATGTGACAACGCTGTTCCATGAAATGGGTCACGCGCTGCACGGCCTGTTTTCCGATGTGACCTATCCCACGGTGGCGGGGACGGCGACACCACGTGATTTCGTGGAATTTCCCTCCACATTTGAAGAAGACTGGGCGATTCAGCCGGAGATTCTCGCCAACTATGCTCGGCACTATCAGACGAAGGATCCCATCCCCAAAGACCTGCTCGACAAGGTCATCAGCGCTAAGAAATTCAACAAGGGATTCGACACGCTCGAGTATCTGGCGGCAGCACTGCTGGATCTCGAATGGCATTCGTTGACCGGCGATCAGATCCCCGCCGACATCGAGTTATTTGAAGCGGAATCGCTCAAGAAAGTGGGTGCCAGTCATCATGCCGTTCCGCCCCGCTATCGGACCGCCTACTTCGCTCACATCTGGTCCGGGGGATACTCATCGAGCTACTATGCCTATCTGTGGAGCGAATCGCTGGCCGCCGACGCCTTTGCCCACATGATGGCACACGGCGGCTGCACCGCTGAAAATGGAAGCTTGTTCCGGAAAGAAATCCTGAGCCGTGGTTCCAGCCGTGACCCGATGACGTCTTACAAAGCATTTCGCGGAAGTGAGCCGACGGTGGATGCCCTCTTGATTCGGCGCGGATTGAAGTAGCCCGTGCCGGGAGGGCCATCCCACTGCTTTGAACATCTTTGGAAGATCGTAAAATCCTACGAGAAAAGGGGTAGCTCAGCGTTCCGAATCTGCCAACCAAGTTTGTGGCGAGGTTTGAGAACTCCGATTTGCCCTTTACCACAAGCTGAAATCGACTGTCAAAGATGTTCAAAGCAGTGGGGCCATCCTCCACAGGTGTGGAGGATGGGTTGAGTCGGATGTCTTTCTCGTTCCCAAGCTCCAGCTTGGGAACGCCCGTCCTCGAAGCTCCGCTTCGCGATCCGTATGGATCGGCGTGTAACACCGGAAACGAGAATCGGCAAGGGATCACTACATGACGCGATCTCGATACAAGATCTTCGAGACGGAGTATCCCTACTTTCTCACGCACACCATTGTGGGATGGTTGCCAATCTTTACGCGAAAGGAAGCCGTGGAGATTGTATTTGAGGCGTGGCGGTAACATCAGCGGGAATCCGCACTGCAGATCCTCGGATTCGTTGTGCTGGAAAATCATCTACACCTGATTGCGCGCGCTCCAGAACTTTCCAATGTCTTGAAGAGCATCAAAAGCTATACGGCGCGCCAAATCGTCGATTTGCTGGAGCAGCGAGGCGCCGATGTCGTGCTCCGTCAACTCAAGGCGGGGCACAAGACGCAAAGCACGTATCAAGTCTGGCAGGAAGGAAGCCATCCCGAACAAATCCAGGACGACGAAATGATGTGGCAGAAACTGGAGTATACGCACAACAATCCAGTTGCACGCGGATATGTCGACGATCCCTTGCATTGGAGATACTCCAGCGCCCGCAACTATGCTCGCCAACCTGGATTGGTCGAGGTCGTGACCGACTGGACGTAGTGTTGTCTCCTTTCTGTTGTGCCTCGATATCGGCTGCGATAGACGCGAAGCGGAGCTTCGAAGACTTGCGTTCCCAAGCTGGAGCTTGGGAGCGAGAGTGAAGGATCAGGTCGATGACGGACGCTGGTGTTACGTGCCAGTCGTCAGCTCGTACAGTCCCTGACCGACATGCTTGAGTTTGCCCTGGCGAGTCAATTCGTCCCAGATGGCCTGGGGGAACTGGTTTGGGGGAGTGATGCCAACAATTCCCGAGTTTCGGGAGTTGCTGCCATTGGTCATTGGTCCGTAGCCCAGCTTCGACTCGTGATCGAGGCGAGTTAATTTCAGGCGTTTCCTGAAGGCCTTCAAGGCGTATTTCAGTTGATCGCCAATTGGCGTTTCGCCCTGAGGTTCGACTTCCTGATCAGTCATCATGGTCCTGCGTCACGAGAATCTGGCGGGAGATTTCCATTGGAATTGGAGACTAGTGTAACAAACGGGGCTGGGGGGAGGCAGGGCTCACGATCAGGAAGTATCACGGCTTTCGTCGCCATGCAGGGCAACTAAGCCCGACGACATGATTCTGCAGGCTCGCTTCTCAGCTTAGGCAGAGCAGATCACGCCTGCTTCAAGGCCTCAGCGGCTTCGATGGCGAAGTAACTGAGGATGCCATCGGCGCCGGCTCGTTTGAAGCAGAGTAGGCTTTCCAGCATCACCTTTTTGCGGTCGAGCCAGCCATTTTGAGCCGCCGCACTCAGCATTGCGTATTCGCCGCTGACCTGGTACGCGTAGGTGGGGATGCCGAAGGTGGCTTTGACTCGCTGGACGATGTCCAGGTAGGGCATGCCGGGTTTGACCATCACCATGTCGGCTCCCTCGGCGATGTCGAGGGCGACTTCGCGGATTGCTTCGTCGCCGTTGGCGGGGTCCATCTGGTAGGTTCGCTTATCCCCCTGGCCCAGGCTGGTGGACGAGCCGACGGCATCTCGAAATGGGCCGTAAAAGGCTGAGGCGTATTTGGCGGCGTAGGCCAGGATCTGCACGTCGCCAAACCCCGCCTTGTCGAGGGCTTGTCGGACGACTCCGATGCGGCCGTCCATCATGTCCGAAGGAGCGATCACGTCGCAGCCGGCTTGAGCCTGCACGACCGACTGCTGGCAGAGCATCTCCAGCGTCTCGTCGTTGACGACATAGCCGTCGCGGACCAGGCCGTCCTGTCCGTGAGACGTGTACGGGTCGAGGGCCACATCGCAGATGATCCCGATCTCGATCTTGGCCGCTTTGATCGCGCGGACCGCTCGACAGACCAGGTTCTCGGGATTGATCGCCTCAGACGCCGCTTCATTCTTCAGCGACGGATCGGTCGCGGGGAAGATGGCCACGGCGGGGATCCCCAATGACGCAGCATGAGCGACGGCCGGGACCAGTAAGTCGATCGACAGGCGTTCGACCCCGGGCATGGAGGGGATGGCGGCTCGTTTGTTCTGGCCTTCATGCACGAAGATCGGCCAGATCAGATCGTTGGCGGTCAAATGGTTCTCACGCACCAGTCGCCGCGACCAGTCATGCTTTCGCAGGCGTCGCAACCGGGTTTGAGGAAACTGACCAGGATTCGTCGGGGACCAGTTTTCAAGCATTCGAGTCTCTTTTTCGCGATCCACACAGTTACAGCGTCAGGGGAGCGAGGCCCGCGGTCGGCCTTCAACTCACCTTCCGTCTGTTCTACCCGACAGAGGCAACCACGTGCCACCCACGCGCCAGGGGTCTACACCCCCGCTCAGGAAGAGAGGAACGCTGCGATCAAAACCGAACGCCTGCCTCTGGGGCTCGACGATGCTTTGGATTCCCCCTCCATCATTCCTGTGCGATGCCACCTGGAGGACGAAGCAGCAGGCGGGAAACGCTGACGGCTTTGCGAAACTCGCCCGGAGTCTGGCCGGTCTCGCGGTGAAAGCAGCGGATGAAAACGGATGCGTCCTGAAAGCCAGATCTCACGGCGATCGTGTCCAAGACCAGATCTGTCTTGCGGAGTTGTTCCTTGGCCAGCGCCAGGCGGACACGCAGGATCTCTGCGGCGGGAGTGCGGCCAAGCTGCTTGATGAACCGGTGTTCAAGCTGGCGGCGGCTGAGGTCCAGTTCGCGTTCCAGATCTTTGACAGCGATGGGCATGGCGGCCCGGTTTCGAATGAACCTGGTCGCACGGGCGACCAGCGGATCACCAACCGCCACGGAGTCGGTCGAAGCCCGCTCGACGATCTGTCGTGGCGGCACGAGAATCGGTTCATCTGGCGCGGGATAGCCAAACATCATCCGTTCGAGCAACCCTGCCGCAAGGTATCCCACGCCGTCACCGTCCTGGTCGATATAGGACAGTGGAATCGGGCACAGCGCCGAGACGAGCGGATCGACTTCCAGGCAGAGCACGGCCACTTGGTCAGGAATCTGCAGCGAGGCGTTCAGACTGGCCAAGACGACTTCGTGACACAGGTTTCCGTCCCAGATCAACATGGCGACGGGCTTGGGAAGGGCACGAATCCAGCGTGTCAATCGCGCGCGGTCCACCGCCTTGCCCGCAGGATCGGGGACGAAACTCTGGTAGTCGAATTGTGCCACGAGTGATCGAAAGCTGTGTTCAAACAGGTCTGTGTATCCCACTCGCCGCGGACCGACAAATGCAAAATTGCGGTAGCCCTTGGCTAGGAAGAATTGAGCGGCCAGTTCCGCGCAGCGGGCCTCATCTGAAATGACTTTCGGGACAGTCGGACTATGCCGCCCCAACCAGGCAACATTCACCGCGGGAATGCGACGGCGTGCGATCGAGGATTGCAGGCCGGGATGGGTCAATCTGACGATGGCCCCGTCGGCAGTCCAGTCGCGTGGAAGAAACATTCGCTGATCTAGACCTCGCGGTTCCAGATAGAAGTCCCAACCACCCAATTTATCGGCGTATCGAGCGATGCCGGCGAGAACCTGGCGACTCCAATCCGTGGCCGTTTGAATCAACAGTGCCACGCGGCGACGATTCCAGGACGGTAGTGGCGGCGACTCGGAATTCATGGTCTGTCAGCAAGATGAATGGGACGGCAAGAAGTTCTCGCAACTTTCAAACAGCCAAGGCATCGCGTGCAAATCGACAATCGGATTGTAAGAAAAGCCATAGAGACCGCAAGTGAGAATTGAATAATGGACCCGAGGACAATTGCTCTCATTCGTCACTGGTCTCCACAGGATTCATCGAAGGCCCAAATATGCAAACCCCTCACTTCCCTCGACGCGGCTTTACGTTGATTGAACTACTGGTCGTGATTGCGATCATCGCCGTGTTGATCGCCTTACTGCTGCCAGCGGTTCAGCAGGCTCGAGAAGCGGCCCGTCGCACGCAGTGCAAAAACAACCTGAAGCAGATTGGCCTGGCATTGCACAACTACATGGATGCTTTCAATGTGCTACCTCCTGGACAGGTCGATGTCTATTCCGGCGGCGATCAGGGGAACTGGGGCTGGGGAGCCATGATCCTGCCACAGATGGAACTTGGCGCTGCTTATGCGACGATCAATGTGACTGGGAACACCCTGGGTGAGGCGTTGCTGGACACGACAAAAATCAACGCCATGCGGAATACCATTTCCGTCTTTCAGTGCCCCAGCGACACGGGACCCAACATCACCGACCGGGATATTAATCCGAAAGGGCTCACCTCAAGCACCAGCGATGTTTTCCTGGTCCGAGCCAACTATGCTGGCAATGGCGGTTCGTGGCGGCTTTACAAGGATAAGGCGGCTGCGGCTGCGGCGGGACGAGATATCGGCTGCGTCAACGGACTGTTCTGGGCGAACAGCAGTGTCTCGTTCAAGGACGTTGTCGACGGGTCGAGCAATACCATTCTTGTCGGCGAGCGTTGCTGGTCGATGGCTCAGTTTGGGACGGACTCGTTCAAGAACAGCAGTCAGCCACATGGGACTCACATCTATGGAGGGGCCGCAGACATCTCCAATACTTACTATGGCATGGCTGACGTGTTGGGCTGCGGCGAATCGTTCATCAACGGTCCCTCTTACCCGCGCGACAGCTTTAACAGTCTGCATGTCGGCGGTGCCCAGTTCGTATTGATGGACGGATCCGTTCGCTTTATTAGCGCTTCGATCGACCACAACAAATCCACAGCGGCGATTGACAGCATGTACGAAAGGTTGCTCGGTCGCGACGACGGTCAGCCGGTCGGCGATTTCTGATCGGGCCGCTCGTTGAACTCCGCAGGTTTTATCCGCTGAATATGTTCGTCGTTTTTATTTTTATTGGGAGCAGATCATGCGATTTGTGGCAATCGGTTTGGCTTGCCTCGCCACCCTGGGTTGCGGTGGTGGCCCGCCAACGGGGCAAGTGACTGGGGTGGTGACACTCGATGGTCAACCTGTCGTGGGTGCTCAGGTCACGTTTAGTCCGCGGCAAGGGGGATTTGAGTCGACCGGCGTCACGGACCAGAGCGGACGTTATGTGCTGAACTACGTCCACGGTAAGACCGGGGCGGTCGTTGGCACACACCAGATTTGCATCACGACGGAGCGGCGTGCGAACAAGGACACCGAGCAAGCGGGAGTCGCGGAATCCATTCCGAGTGGGTACAACGAAAACTCGACGCTAACTGCGGGAGTGGGACGTGGCCCAAACAAGATCGACTTTGCGCTCGACTCGAAGGCAGCACTGACGACGGACACGGAAAAACCTGGCGAGAGATTTCATTGAGACCTTGCGTTAAATATCGAGCGGCGACTGCTGAGTGATGGTCTCAGCAACATGTTTCTGAACGATGAGCGATCAACCTTCTCGAGAACATAATTCAATGCGAAATCTAGTTGCCCGCGTCTCTCTGACTGTGGTGTCGTTGGCGATATTCATCTCCACCACGTCGGCGCATCCCGATGTTCACGAAGTCGGATTGCTATTCCACTTTGCACCGGGCGTTCACAAGATTCAGAACGGAGAGATCGCTGATCTGTCTCACTCGGCGACCGCTCGAGTCGAAGGCAAGACGAGCATTGCGACAGTCGGTCCGACCGAAGCGTTTGTGATGAACGGCAAGACGGACTGGCTGACGATCGCCGGCTCGGTTGAAGACGCGAAGAAGCTGCTCCCCACGAAAGAATTCACTGTCGCCGCCTGGGTGAATTTGAATGCCCAAACGGAGTGGGGTGGAATTTGCGGGTTGATCCGGGACAACGGCGATTCGGAACAAGGTTGGATGCTGGGTTACAACCAGTCGAAGTTTACGTTCGCGCTGGCCAGCAAAGGCTCGGACGATGGCAACGGTCGTCTGACGGTGCTCGCCGGTAAGACGGATGTGGAACTGGGACGCTGGTGTCACGTTGTCGCCACCTATGATGGTGTGACGATGCGGTTGTACGTTAATGGAAAGAGTGATGGAGAGTCGACCGCTCAATCGGGTGACATTCTGTATCCGACCAAAGGGACGTACACGATCGGCTGCTTCATCGACGACAACGAACAATATCCGCTCGACGGCGCCGTGTATGAAGTCAAAGCCTATAGCCGTGTCCTGAGTGCCGACGACATTGCCTCGATCTCGACCAAGAATGCGAACCTGATCAAGGCGGCCTCGATCACCAAGCTACAGTTTCTGGTGAAGCCGTATCTGCAATTCGGCACCCAAACCAGCATGACTGTGATGTGCGAGACCTCTCGCAAGACGAAGATGACCGTCGACTTTGCCGAACGCCAGCCGCTGGCCAAAAAGAATGCGACTCCTGAGTCGCAACTGATCAGCGAACTGGTGCTGACCGATCTGAAGCCGCAGACTTCCTATTTCTATCGCGTCACCTGCGAAGACGATGCCGGTGGCAGTGTGGTTTCTGATCTGAGTTCGTTTCAGACCGCTCCTAAGTCTGACTCGCCTTGGGCCTTCACTGTCGTTGGCGACACGCAGCGCAATCCTGAAATAACTCGGAAGTGTGCCGAGTATGCGTATGCGCTGCGGCCGAATTTCATGCTGCACTGTGGTGACGTGGTTGATAATGGCCATGCCAAGAATCAATGGCTGAAAGATCTGTTCGAGCCGATGTCGGTGCTGACGTCTCGCGTGCCGATGTTCCCGGTGATTGGCAATCACGAGGGGAATTCGCATTGGTACTACGACTATTTCTCATTGCCCAAGCCCGAGTACTTCTACACGTTCGAGTATGGGAACTCGCAGTTCTTCATGATCGACAGCAATAAGCCGCTGGCACCAGACAGCGAACAGTACAAACTGCTCGAAAAAGCACTCGCCAGCAGCAAAGCGACCTGGAAGATCACCTGCCATCATCATCCCTGCTTCACGTCCGACGACAACGACTACGGCGATCACATCGGAGGAAAGGGAGGCGAACCAAGCTGGGGCGACAAGAACGCTCAGCAGCTTGTTCCGCTCTATGAGAAATACGGCGTGGACATCGCTTTCAATGGTCACGTCCACAACTACGAACGGACCTGGCCGATTTACCGGATGACGATCAACCAGAAGAAAGGTGTGCGGTATATCACCAGCGGTGGTGGCGGTGGACATCTGGAGACAGCCGCTCCGCAACGCGCGTGGTTCAGCGTGCACCACAAATCCGTGTATCACATCTGCTATGCCACAGTGCATGACCGCACGATCCAGTTCAAGGCAATCGATCTGGAGGGGCGGATGTTTGATATGTTCGAGATGACCAAGCCCGAAGATCGCTAGTGCGGGTCGCACTTCCGTGTCGCGTTGAAACATGGGTTAGACTCAGCGGTTTTCCGCTCGCGGGACGCCACTGTTAGGTGGGATGCGCTCTAGAATTGCGGGCGGCGGGCGGAAGTCGTCACCTGCCCCGCAGTCGCGAGGCGTGAGCGAACCAATAGATCAATTGGCGAGTACTTTTGAGGTATTCCTGGTGTTCGATCAATTGGTCGGACGCTGAGAGCAGCATGCTGGAATAGGGGCCGCCCCACTCGGGAAGGTCGAAACCATCGAGACCCGTGACGAGGACGTAGTTGCCCCCGGCGAATTCGTAGCGCCAAGCTCGTGAAACGCCGGGGGTATGCCAGACGGTAAATCCAACTCGCGCGAACCATTCGCTGGTTTTTGGCATGGGGCGGGATTGCCTCAGTCAAATCAGTTTATTCGACAATCGAGCGAAGCGGCCTGTCAACGACATGACCGCTCCTTCTGGATATTGACGCTCCCGAAACTGCGGTTGGGGTCACAGGTTCGAAATAATCTCCCCGCCGCGATACGAGAGCAGTGCGGAGAACACCATGTAGTCGATGTTCTCTGACATGAATCTGACAGAGGAATCAGCGTACAGAAAGGTGGCCCCCTGGGTGTGATAGCTATGAAAGTCCTGATGTCCAACGTCACAACCGAGTGTTGACTGTCCTACCACTGGGGCGAACTGGCAACCTCCCCATTTGGATGTCGATGACCAGTGACCGTTCAACGGTGCGCATTGGTCCATCACATTCTTGTGGCTGGCCCAGGCACCGAAAATAGCGTTAGGAGCCTCTCCAATCATGATCGTCGTTGAGGCTCCGTCTTCCATATCGCGAAGACCCAGCGGCCGACAATAGACGGTTGCCAGGACCTGTAGCTGCATCGTTCCGCGAGGTTGTCCTGTCTTATCTCCGATGTCGCTGTAGTTGTTTTGACAATTCGTGCTCGGGTAACACCGGACGCCCCGTTCGCCATAGTTGCCGCTGTAGTCCGACCGCGCAAATACAGGAGGGCTCGACGGGATGTCGCCATTATTTCGCAAATTGGGAAGAGGGCTCGAAGGACACAAGAACACGGACAGCATGGTTTGCGACAGCGGCAGATTGTTTGGTTGCAAATACCAACTGTTTTGATCCCATTGACTGTAGAGTGGCGCCTGATCCAAGTAGGGTAAGAGGACCGTTCCCCAACTCATCGATCGGACGGCCTTAGCATTCGCTGTCTCCAAGAGGGCAGGAGTACTCGTTCCACCCCCATAGCCGCCTTTGGGAAACTTGTTGTAGACATCATGATAGTTGTGGAAAGCGATGCCCATCTGTTTCAGGTTGTTCTGGCACTGGGTTCGTCTGGCGGCTTCTCGGGCCTGCTGAACTGCAGGCAGCAGTAATGCGATGAGAACTGCGATGATCGCGATGACGACGAGCAGTTCGATGAGGGTGAAACCGCGACGGTTTCGGCGAAGGCGGGGCATTTGGAAGGTTCCTTTCCGCGCCAGGAACTTCGGCGGTGGAAAGGAATGTGCGCAACGCTGCGCAGGGGCATGCCTTCCAGTAATACCTAAGGCCGAAGTATCACATGGCATCCCCGCAGGGCCGTATTCTGACTTACGAGTTAAAGCGGTCTCCGAACGCCTTCCCACAGCCTGTTGGCTGCAGTGGCATGTTGCTCGGAAACCTTCTCGCACACAGCGGCGGTCCCGTGCCGGATTCACACCGGCTTCCTGTTTATTCCTTCGAGGGAACAAACGCCCAGCGGGGCAAACGGCAGCATATTGAGTGACGGGCGGTGGCACAACGCAGGGCCAGGGTGTGAACAAACTTTAGCTCAGGCAGGCCAATTCAATCGGCGGCGGTGACACGCTGGAGACTCGTTCCATGCGTGAAAATGAATCCCAAGCACTTCATGTAGAAGTTCGCGACCGGTCAATATCGAGGCCGCATCGTTCATTGATATATCGAGACGTGCCGGTCAAAACTCGAACGAAATTCCGACACAGCGTCATCGGATGCTGCTGTGTTCTGCAGATAAATCATGGAAAGCATCGGATGGTTGTGCAGTTGCTCGAGTCCGCGATCAGATACGTCGGTTCCATGTAGCTGGATCCCGCAGAGACCTTTAAGGTCCGCAACTACTGGCATGCAGCCATCGGTGACGTGAGTACCCGAAAGATCCAGGGTTTCGATCTGTGGATGAGCCTGGATGAGTTTCTCGACGGCGGCATCATCGATTGGACACCCTCCCAAATGCAAAGAGGCTCTGTCGCCAAGATTCAGTTCCGCCAAGGTTGAACCGTGAACAGGAGTTCCATCCAAAACGAGTATCCCTAGAGGAGCGCTCTTTCCCAGCAATGCGACCCCGGTGTCTGTAATCTTGGTCCCTTTTAGGGAAAGGCTCCAGAGGTGTTTTGCTGACGTAATGGCCTTCACTCCCTCGTCGGTGAGCTGCGTCCCGTTCAAATACAATTCTCGCAGGTCGGCGATCCGTGACACATTCGCAATTCCGAGATCGCCTACATTAGGCACCCCGTCCAATAGCAAGCTTTTTAATTTCGGAAGCGAGCAGATGGCACCCATCGCTACGTCGGTGAGGAGATCGCTGGCAATATGCAATTCCTCCAGATTCGGCGCGCGGTGACAAAGGTCAATTAATCCTTTGTCGTCAACGCTGGTCTTACTCAATGTGACGGATTTCCATCTGGAGACGGACTTCGAGGCTAGTACCTCATTCGTCGTTTTCTTCCCTCTGAATTCTGGCATCGATTTCGCTTTGGTGTGCGGGGTCGTCGAGTTTTCACTTGATTATTGCCTGAGATGGCGGTCTCAGAAGGGCAAGGAGCGAGGGTCGCGTCACACAACCCCAATCGCTCGGCGGAGGAGATTTCTGGTGATCTTTTGAACTCGTTCGTCGGGGCCGTGCGGGCGGCTCCAGTGCGACCAGGGGATCATGTGGCCAGGGGGTGATGAGAGATCCTGGCACCAGAAGATCGTTGAGGCGTTGAAGACGAAGTTGTTTTTTGGGCCGGGATAGATCGTGGCGGTCCAGTGTTGGGGCCGGGTGCCTCCTTGGAGTGCCGTTCCTGCGCCGACGATTTCCAGGCCGGGGATGTCGGACGGGGGATCCCCGTGGTATTCCCAACCGATCAGGCCCGGGATGCGGTCTCCGGCCTTCATGCCGGTCCCTGCGAAGATCCAATGATCGGGCTTGGTACAGATCCAATCGCCGCCGCCATTGACCGGATCGACATTGCGAGCTCCGATCAAGTAGCCTTCGTCGGGACCGCGATGTGGGAACGGACCGTTCAGTTTTTCGCGTAGTTCGGCGAAGGTGTGCTTCGCTCCATAGGGGCCGCCGCGGAAGAGGATTCGGTTGGGAACGCCACCGATGCTCTCTCGATAGGGGCTAACCCAGCAGACGGCATTGCCGGAGAAGAACAACAGGTTGACGCCCGCGTCCCGCATCTGGACGACGCTTTCGTACTGCCGGATGTCCCAGTATTCGTCATGCCCCACGCTTAAGAAGGCCTTGCACTTGAGCCCGTGATCCGGTGTCAACATGTCGCTATTTGCGCAATAGGTCACGTCGTAGCCCTGCTGCTCGAGCCAATACGCCATCGGGAATTCGAAGCACAACCATTCACCAGACCCGACGGACTGCGGGTTCTCGTAGATTTGTGAGTACTTCCCATAGGGTCGATCAAAACTGACATCGGCCCAGGGGCCTTCGGTTCCCTTCGGATGCGTGTAGACCGAATAGTTATCGGGCCAGCGATTGTAGGCTTGCCACGTGTTGTCGGAGCATTGCAGCAGGATGTCGGCCGGTCGGTCATCATGCACAATGAATACGATATAGCTTTGCCAGTAGCCGCTCGCCGGATCATCCTCAATCAGACTGAGTCGACCGAGATAGACGCCGCTGATCCAGTCACTGGGAATCTTGATCGACGTAGAAGCCTCCCAGCGACACTCGTGCAAATTCTTTTCGCCGAGGGCGGGAACTGGCTGCTTCCGGCCTTCGAAGGGGCCGAGCGTCGTCATGAGGCGCGCGCCACAGCCGCCGTAATACCCGGTGCGGAAGATCTCGATCTGGAACGGACGAGGAGGATCTGTCGAGACAAGGATTTCGAGTGTTTCGCCAGCCGCGACGCTTTGTCGCGAGCAGTAGCCTTCGATGCCGGCGGCTCGATACCCGCCAGGCTTATCGAGTCGGACTCGTGTCAGTTGCCAATCGGTGGAACCGGGCTTGGCATTTTCCTCTACGATGCGGTTTTGTGGCTTTGATGGTGAAGTCTGCTCGGCTTGCGTGGGTTCTGCTGGCGCGCCACCAGCGATCGCCGCGAGGGATGCCGCAGTGACGCCTTTGATCCAATTGCGACGGCCGACTGAATTTGGCTGCTCGTCCGAATCGTTGACATTGTCAGAAGATTCCAGCGGCATTCGTGCAGTCCTTCCGGAGAGAATTCGAGACTGGTCACAGGCAGTCATCGTGAGGAATCGAGCGTTAGTCCGCAACCTTTCCATTAATGGAGTTCACCCTGCG
Source organism: Schlesneria sp. (assembly GCA_028291515.1). Lineage (GTDB taxonomy): Bacteria > Planctomycetota > Planctomycetia > Planctomycetales > Planctomycetaceae > Schlesneria. Next base: position 104,924 of record JAQGHU010000081.1, on the reverse strand, counting down.
AACTCGGTAGCATGATCTCAATCAATGCTCACCCGTTTGTGATCGAGGTCTGGATGTCGGAAAGTTCTCCGCAAATACTATCGCCCGCCGATGCTGTCGCGCGGTGCCAGATCATTTTTGCGCATGCCTGGATGGTGCGAACCTTCGTCAAGCACAGCGAAACCGTCGAGGACTTTCCCGAGTTGATGCAGATCGTGCGGACTGTGTTTGATACGTCGCGGGCGTTGGAACCGAAGGTTCAGGATCCCGCCGACTACATCGCGACGCTGCGGAAGAAAATTGGGAAGTTGCGGGAGGCTGCCGATCAGTTTCGTAAGGACTCGCCGATTGCTTCGGACCACACCAACTTCAAGCAAGCGGTGATTTCGATGGATGGCTGCGTGGCAGACTTGGATGCGATCCTGAAGAAGTTCCCCGCCGCGGCTCCGCCGCCGATGCCTGCAAACTTTCGGATGGGGCCAAAGTCGGGTACTGTAGTGCCAGCCACGGAACCACCACCCGCCGAATGATCTCCTGTCCCCTCGCCTTTGCTCTGTGACCTCAGTGCCTCTGTGTTTTCAGTTCTTCTTTCAGCCAAGAAGTTTGAAACACAGAGGCACAGAGGACACGGAGAAATGCGGGAAAGAGGAGAAGAACCTTCCGAATCGTCTTCAGAGTTTCTTCATGTCCGAACCTTTAGTGTTTATGATGGGAAAGTTCGCGGCCCACATTCCTGTGGATCGAACTTATTTTGAATCCCATTTGTGGGTGATGCTGGGAACTGGAAACCTGCGAGTCGGCTTTACGTCTTATGCCGTTCGACTGCTGCAAGATGTTTATTTTCTGGACTGGCAGATCGATCCGGACACTATCGTTCGCAAGAAACAATCCATCGGTGAAATCGAGAGCTCGAAAGCTGTGTCGACGATGTATGCGCCGGCCGATGGTCGGGTCGTGCGGTTTAACGAAGCTTTGATGAACGATCCGTCTCTGATCAACGCTGACAATTACGACAAGGGTTGGCTGTATGAGTTTGAGACCACGCAGCCATTGCTTTCGCCTGCCGACTACGTCAAGGTTTTGGATGCGGGCTGGGAACAGACACAGCGTTTGTTGAAGAATCAGTTCAACGACTAGACAACTCGACGAAGTGGTTTGAGGGACGTATTTCATGGCCGGACGAAAACTCACCGTTGTGATCTCGCAATCGCCGGGGAAAAACCCGGTGAAGCGGCAACTGGAAGAAGAGATCGCGACGCGTTTGATGCTGGCGGGAACGGCCGAAGTTTCTGTCGTTCCGCACCTCTATGATCTGACCGCCGATCACACCGGAATGCTGTGGCTGAAATCGTTACGCGGCAATCTGGTCGTGCTGGGCTGGCTGTATCCTCGCGCGATTCGCTGGGTGCTGGATCGCAACGGCGTGAAAGGCAAAGAGGGGGAATCGCGTCTCAACCTTGCTGAAGATGCTGAGACCGACGATGAGCATCCCGAAGAAGAAGCGCCGGCGCTGCGCGGGATCGGATCGCTGGATGTTCCCAATCGACTGATCTATGCCATCGATCTGCGAAACGACGCGAGTCCGCAGACTTATCTCACCGAAATCCAGCGTCTGGCGGACTTGGTTTCGACGCCACTGGTGCAATTGGGAAGCTTTGGGAGCGCACCGTCACCGCTGTCGATTCTGCCGACTAATAGGCAGGTGGCAGAGCCGCTCGCTCGCGAAGAGCCTGCGAAGACGATGTCGGGATTGGATCTGCACAGCTTGATGAACGGGCACTCGACCGAAGCCGCACCGCCGACGGTGATCGATGGTGCTGATGTGCGGCGACGGTGGTATCCGGTCATCGACTACAGCCGCTGCACGAACTGTATGGAATGCATCGATTTTTGCCTGTTCGGTGTTTATGGCGTCGATCATTCCGATCGAATCCTGGTGGAAGAGCAGGACAACTGTAAGAAGGGTTGCCCCGCGTGCAGTCGTGTCTGCCCGGTGAACGCGATCATCTTCCCTGAGCATAAGACGCCGGGGATTGCTGGTGCAGATGGTGGACCGGTCGAAGACTTCAAGATCGATCTCTCCAAATTGTTTGGTGCGCCAACCGCACTGGAAATGGCCGTACTGGAACGGGACACGGAACTGGTCGCCGATGGTCGCGAAGCGGTCGGAGCAGCGATTGGTTTGCCAAAGCGACAGTTAGATCAGGCCGAGAAACCTCGCGATGACTTGGATGACCTGATGGACGGCCTCGACGCGCTGGATTTGTAATATTCTTTCTCGTGGCCGCCTCCACGTTTCTGGACTGCGCGATGTCGAACGAAGAGAACTCCAACGCTGAGGACGAATGCGTCGCCACTCCGGTCGTCCATCTTTCCGGGACAGAATTGGCCAGATCTCCGCAAGACCGACAGTCGCGCCAAGGATGGGGTGTCGAAGAATCAACTCAACGCGGTTTGATTGGGGATCGTAGCGCACGCCGTGTTTGGGCGAATGAAGCTGATTTTTTCCTGGCGGCGATTTCCGCGATGTCGATCGTCATCGTGCTACCGGACTTTGATCCTTTGTTGAAGGGCCTGTCGTTCTACTTGTTTTACCTGCTGTACTATCAACTGACGGAGAGTCTCGGCGCGACACCGGCAAAGTGGTGGTTTGGCTTATGCGTCCGATCAAGCGATGGACGGCGCGCGTCGTTCTGGCAGGTTGCCATTCAGACTGTATCTCGCATCGTGGAAACCAATCCGATTTTCCTGGGTGTCTTTCCAGCCGCGTTCTTTGTTCTGTGTACGCGGCGGCACCTTAGGTTTGGCGACTGGTTAGCAGGAACAGTGGTGGTGCGTGTGGAGAATCTTGCCTATTGCGAGCAGAGATAGTACTCACCGCTGCACAAGACATCATTCCTCAAGAACCGGATCACGAATTGCCAATGATTGATAAACTGCGACAGGCTCAATCGACGGCTGCGGAGTCGCTCATTCAGGAGGCATCCGCCACGGGGCATTGGGAGGGCGAGCTGTCTGCATCGGCGCTGTCGACAGCCACGGCCGTCGCGACGTTTCAACTGGCGATTCGCGAACGGGCTGATACGGCAGTTCTGTATCAGCCTCTGATCGTTCAAGGATTGCGGTGGCTGGTCGCACATCAGAACGAAGATGGTGGTTGGGGCGATACGATCTTCAGCCGCAGCAATATCTCGACGAGTATGCTGGTCTTTGCCAGCTTCCGAATGACCAATGCGGTCAACGACAATCCCGTGGCGGTTGGGCGGGTCGAGGCGTACGTCAACAGATGTGGCGGTTTCGACGCGATTCGAAAACGCTATGGCAAAGACCACACATTTTCAGTTCCGATACTGACGCAGTGTGCTCTGGCGGGGCTGATACCTTGGCAGCAGATCACACCGCTGCCATTTGAATTGGGAAGCCTGCCGCACAGCTTCTTTCGGATGATCAAGTTGCCGGTCGTCAGTTATGCGCTACCGGCACTGATTGCGATCGGTCAGGCGCGTCACTTTCATGCTCCATCATGGAATCCATTGATTCGCTGGATTCGACAAGCGGCCGTGCGGCCGACGCTGCGCAAGTTGGAATCGATTCAACCCGAGAGTGGTGGGTTCCTGGAAGCCACTCCGCTGACAAGTTTCGTGACGATGAGCCTGGTCTCCATGGGCCTGATCGATCATCCAGTTGGCAAGTTGGGATTGAAGTTCCTCGTTGATTCCGCGCGACCGGACGGCAGTTGGCCGATCGACACCAACCTAGCGACGTGGGTCACGACGCTCAGCATCAATGCCTTGCCGGAAGAGTCACTTTCGAATTCACAAATCGAGATTCTTGTCGAATGGCTGCTGGGGCAGCAGCATCGTCAGGTGCATCGTTATACGAACGCTGCGCCGGGGGGATGGGCTTGGACCAATCTTTCCGGGGGCGTGCCGGATGCGGACGATACGCCTGGGGCCATTCTCGCACTGTTGAAATTGCGTCCGGGGTCTAACAGAGTGCGATCGGCGGTTCGCGATGCGATCGGGTGGTTACTGGATCTGCAGAACAGCGATGGCGGCTGGCCGACTTTCTGTCGCGGGTGGGGAGCGTTGCCGTTTGATCGCAGTTCGCCCGATCTGACCGCGCATACTTTACGGGCGATTCGTGCCTGGCAACGGAATTGCGGTTCGGACGCGACCTCTTCATTCTCTTCAAGAACTGAACGAGCGGTCAAAGCCGGGTTTGCTTTCCTCGGTCGAACGCAGCGACCGGATGGAACCTGGTTTCCATTGTGGTTTGGGAACCAATTCGCGGCGGACGAAGAAAATCCGACCTATGGGACTTCAAAGGGACTCGCGGCCTATGCGGACTGGGATCGGCTTGACGATCCTGCCGCCCAGCGAGCCAGTCATTGGTTGAAATCGGTTCAAAATCAGGATGGGGGATGGGGCGGCAACCGACAAACTCCGTCGTCGATCGAGGAGACATCGTTGGCAGTCGATGCGTTGATTTCGGTGCCGTCAGCCCGAGATGAATGCCTGCGCGGATTAAGTTGGCTAGTGGACCGAGTGGAGGATCGCTCGTACACTCAACCGGCTCCCATTGGTCTGTACTTCGCCAAGCTCTGGTATTTTGAGCGACTCTATCCGAAAATCTTTACAGTTGCGGCACTTAGCCGCGCTTTGGAAAATACCGACCGACTTGTCGATTTGCTGCCAGTAGATTCCAATACGACAACTCAACATAATCCTGCCGTTCCGCTTTGAGTTTTGCCTGCCTGGATATTGTCGGACTCCGAGTCCGATCGTCGATGACCTGCCCCCGGCTTTCCAAGAACCAATGGACTGGATCGCCAAGGAAGTTCGAATTCATGATCGCTCCGACCAACGCCGAAATTGAACATGATCCGACCTCCGCGAAACCGACAGATGTCGAACAGTCCCCTTCTCAATCGGAAGCTCCCGATGATAAGCCGCGCCGCCGCAGCACGTCCCATCTGAAGCTGGTGCCAGAAACGCTGGAGCAGCGCGAGCACATTAAGTCTGCCGCCGAGCAGTATGCACGGACGCTTGATCGCAGCCGGCCATTCAATAAGGCGGAATTGGAAGGTCACAGCCGCAAGCTGTTGGAGCAACTCAATCAACCCGAGAAGTTCCTCGGTTTTGCGATGGTCCTGGTGGGAAATTTCTTCTGGAAGCAACAGTTCCTGGCGATTCCATTCGAACGCCGATTGCTACTGTTACCACACTGCCTGAAACACGCCGATGGCTGTCCCGCCGATTACGATGAATTCGGACTGGACTGCGAAAAGTGCGGTGCCTGTTCGATCGCCGACTACAAGGTGAAAGCCGAGCAACTGGGATACAAGGTGCTGGTCGCCGAGGGGTCGCCAATCGTCCTGAAGATTATCATTTCAGGTCACGTCGATGGAATCCTGGGCGTGGCCTGCCTGAATGTGCTGGAAAAGGCGATCGATAAGGTCCTGCTGGCTGGCGTTCCGTCGTACGCGATCCCACTGCATTCGGGTGATTGCAAGAACACGACGCTGGATGAGGCCTGGGTCTGGGATTGCCTCGATAAATATGAACCGCTGACCGAAGATCGAACGACCGGTTACGTGCCGATGATGCGCGTGTCGAACCAGATGTTCGAAGAGCAATTCGACGAACTGTTACCAGCCGTTCGAGGTGGATCAGGATCAGCGGACACTCTGCTGGCAGAGACGGAATCGATTGCGCGGGATTGGCTGGTTCAGGGTGGGAAGCGGTTCCGACCGTTTATCACGTTGGCGGCATATGACGCGCTCACCGGGAGCGACGCGACGCGAATTATCTCTGACGGGACGCTTCCCGAGTTCCCGGAATCGGTACGGCGGACGGCTCTCGCGATGGAAGCTTTTCACAAAGCTTCGCTGGTCCATGACGATATCCAAGACGACGATCCGTATCGATATGGCCAGGAGACATTGCACAAGCGCTATGGAATTGGCCCGGCGATCAACATCGGCGATTATCTGATCGGGCTAGGCTATCGACTGATCAGCCAGGGTCGTAAAGACCTGGGGGCCGAAGCCGCGGCCGATATTCTGGATCGGCTGGCCAATGCTCATCTCAAGCTTTGTGAAGGGCAAGGAGCGGAGCTGCGCTGGACAGGCGAGCATTCAATCAAGCTGACCGCGCTGGATGCAATGAAGCTGTACGCGCTCAAGACCTCGCCCGCATTCGAAGCCGCGTTGTACGCTGGCCTGCGGATGGCAGGGCCGATGGATGCTTACGAAACGATGGTGCCCACTTTCTGTCGGCACTTGGGTGTCGGCTTTCAGATTTTGAACGACCTGCAGGACTGGGATGAGCAGGCTCCGAACAAGTTGGTGGCGGGTCGCGATGCCGAGTTGGCCAAGCCAACGATTCTTCTGGCGTTGGCTCTCGACGCTGCCAAGGGGCCGGGTCGCGAAGAATTGGAAGGGGTCATTCGAGGCACGCTACTACCACAGGTTCGTGCAGAAAAGCTCGGCCGCCTGTATCGGCAATTGGGCGTCTTCGAACGCGCCGAAGTCCTCGTTGATAAGTGCCGAACTCGAGCGGAAGCATTGGCCGACGACGTTCAGCCGGACGCGCTGCGACGCCTGTTGTACTTCTTGATCGATACGGTCCTGGCAGCGCCTGCCGCTCCGCCAGCGGAACCGCTGGTGAAGCTGCAAACATTGCTGCCGCTGGCACCGGCTCACTCTTAGTGGCCTCTAAGCGTTGAAGAGGCAGATTGAGAGCGGTGTAGACCTTGAAGACCCAATCTCTTGGCGAGATTGACTACCTCTGTGATGGCGCTCGCAGATTGACGCCATGGCAACTCAATGTTGGTTCAATAGTCCATGGCAACTCCTTATCTGTTTCGTCTGGATGAGCGACTGTCTGAGGGTCTGACTCGTCTGGATGCGCCGCGACGCGAACGTCATCGCCAGTTTCTCCTGTCGCAACAGAATCCCGATGGTGGTTTCGGCGGTCGCGGGTTGCCCAACGACGATCCCCAGGCCGAGCCTGAAGGTCGCGAATCCGATCTGTATTACACGGCATTCGGGATTCGCGCGCTCGTTGCGATCAAGGCCTTTGATGCTGACGACGCCCGCCGAGTGTCCCAGTACCTGTTGACATCGCGACATCGTCAGGCCAGCGTGATCGATGTTGTGAGCTGGCTGTATTCCGCACTCGTTGTTCAGGTCGCTTCCGGAATCAATGTGCTGGCGAACGCAGATACGAACTGGCCACAGCAATTAGGGGAGATTCTGGAAGGTTTCCGGACCGCGGACGGGGGCTATGCGAAGACGCGGGAAGGTGCGATTGGCAGCACCTATCATTCGTTTCTGGTCGCCCTCTGCAAAGAGCTGATCGGCCAACCAGTGCCGTCACCTGAACTGCTGGTGAAGTTCATCCTGGATCGTCAACGCGATGACGGGGGCTTCGTTGAGATCGCACCGATGAAACGTAGTGGTACAAATCCGACGGCCGCGGCAGTCGCGGTGCTGACACTGCATGCGAAGGTCGGCCCCAATCTGCGCGAGGATGTGCTGGCGTTTTTGAAGGACGTGCGCAGCGATGAAGGTGGCTTTCAGGCGAACTCGCGAATTCCGTTCGCCGATACCTTATCGACATTCACGGGCTATCTGACCTGCCTGGACCTAGATGATCGAACGCTGATCTCGCCCCAACGAGTCGAGCAATTCATTTTGTCGCTGGAGCAGCCAAGCGGAGGATTTCGAGCGGCAACGTGGGATCAGGCGACTGACGTTGAGTATACGTTCTACGCCTTGGGAGCGTTGGGACTAGCCTGGAGTCAGGCTTGATGCTGTTTCGCGTCGACGACGGTCTCCCCGGATAGTGTCAGGTCGTCGTTGCGTAAAATGATCCACGCCAGGGCCGCCCCCGTGAGATAAACCAGGGCTCCCGCCCAGAGGATGTCCGAGACAAAGTGGCCTCCCTGGATGACGCGCGTCAGGCCCATGCCGAGCCCGAACGCCGTGCCCGTCAGAAAGAACGCCGCCGTCAAATAGGGTCTGCGTTTAGCTGTGACAAAACCTGGCATCATCATATAGAACGCCACCGCGGCGTGACCGGAAGGAAACGACGAATTACTGTGTCGCTCACGAGCCCACGTCCCGACGGGCAGGAACTCTCTGTCACCGTTAAATGTAGCGCACTGAATGGGGCGCGGTCGTCCCCAGAGTTGCTTGAATCCCACGTTCACAATCAACCCAGGGCCGATCGCCAGTGACAGACCAAGGAACAGGCCGGCGCGCTGGATCGCCTTGGAGCGACGCCACTCTGCTCGGGGTAAGATCCAACGGCCAACGAATCCAACAATCAGGCCAGCGACACCCATGACAATTGAGGGGATTGTTCCCTGTCGGTAAATGGAGAGCCACGGTTCTGCCAATTCGTAGGGCCAGACGCCTGTCGTCTGATCGTAGAAGAAGCTGGAGACCCAAATGTCAAAATCGGACCATCGGATTAGCAGGCTCGCTAAGACTAGTCCCACCATCGGACGAAACAATGGCCAGCGACGCTGGAAGAAACCCGCATGTTCTTCCACTCGGAAATTGTGAACTCGACGAGCCGGGGCGAACGGCGGGATCGTGTGCGGGGCTTCGATGATGGCAGCGGATGCATTCATGGCATTTTCTGCTATGGCAAAATGGGATCTTGATGGTTGGCAAGACGCTGTGGTGGTGTCAATCGGTCAGGCCAAGCCTCAAACGACTCGCCTCGCCAGATCCGATAGTGGCGGCTTTTTCGAGAACCGAGCGATACGTGGACCGGTCCAATTTCAGTGACAGAACTGAACGATTGTGCCAGGCGTTTTGGCACCTTGGCGACGCCGTCCGTGATGATCACCGCATCAAGCTTGTGGGCATCGGAGGGACCGCTCCACAAGTCGTGCTGTGAATCGACCACTTGACCGACGTTCCAACGATAAACCCGGGGCTTCCCCGGAAGGTAGTAAGCGAGTTCACTGACGGGCCCGCGCGACGTGGCGGCAATGACCAGAACATCCTCATGCTGCGGGAGGTTCTGCATGATTGTCGCCACCTGTTGACCCAAGTCTCGCCAGCCGCGCAATCGGAATGTCGGATCGAAAGCAGTGCCGGCCACCGAGGAGTTCGGGATCACGAACGGAGCGATCGCCACGCCAACCGACATCACGGCACTGAAGCCAACAAACGTGGGAAGCCACTTCCTCCAAGCATCCAATCGCAACGACAACGGCAGCGCCCCGCCACCCCATGCCGCGAGGAGAATCAGGCCTGGGAGGTGCAATGCGATCGCCCAATTCGGTTGGACTTGTTGGAACAGACTGAGGGCGGTGACGGCGATCAGTGGAATTCCGCCAAAGCACAGCAGGAAACGCTCGCGACGTTCGAGGCGTGGAAGCATCACCAGGACTGTCGCAACCACAACCAGCATCATCCAGCAAACCAGCGGCGAAAGAATGCCAAATTGCGACGCGATGAATTCCAGAAATCTCGTCACGTGCCTGAGAGCCGAGACCGGCTGCGATCCGAAATGTCGACTCGTGTGTTCCAGCGTGACCCAGGAGTGATGATTGTTCCAGAAGATTACCGGCAGCAGAAACGCCAGGCTACCGCAGATCCACAGCCACAACGCCGCAGTCTTGAATCGTGGCCGATCGGACTTGCCGGTCAGCAGAAACAACATCATCAAAGGTATCAGGCCCATTGCCGACTGTTTCGTCAGCAGGCCCACGCCGGTGGCCAGGATTGCTGGCACTAGCCATTTCAAAACAGGCTGTTCCGCGGCAAACAGCCGCCACAAGCAGTAGAGCGACGCTGTCCACGCCACGAGGAATGGCGCGTCGATCGTCATCAATAAGCAGAGCACCGTCATTCCGGGAGATGCGGCTACAATCAAGAACGCCCAGAGTCCGATTCGATGATCGTACATCGACCGGCCTAACTCGTAGACCGGCCACAGACCAAGCGTTCCCATCAATGCGGCGGGAAATCGGATCGCGAACTCGGTGTCTCCGCCAATGAATGTCGAGAACGCAATCAGCCAGGCAATCATCGGTGGCTTGCTGTAGTAGCTCCAATCGAGTTGCCGAGACCAATCCCAGTAGTAGGCTTCATCAGGGACAAGATCGAGCGGACAGATCAGCAGGTAACCTACCCGAAGAATCAGCAGCACGACCAGAAGCAGCAGGATGCCCCATCGTCCTGAATCGAGCAGCATGCGCGGCAACCGCATGATCTGCGTCGGCTGATTCAGGACTGGCACTGTTTCCGTCACTCACTTGACTCCCACTTCTCATCGCGTGCTAAGTCACTATGTTCGAATCACGCCGGAGAGCCAGGCCGAGATTGCCCCGCCGATCACAACTGGAAACCACGCGGCGAGGTCGGCCGGAATGATCTGGTTTGCCCCTAGCATCTGGCTCCCTTGCACGACACCAAAAAGCGATGCCAGGACAAAGCCGCACAAGGCCGAATCCGCAACGATACCGGGACTCTCACGTCGCACCATCAACGGAACGACGATCAGAATCGCAATGATATTGAGCAATGGCTGGACAAGCCGGGCATGGAAATGAAGCACAAGCCGATGGACAGAAACCAGGCCGAATGCAGGGCAACGAATTCGTTCCAGTAATTGTGTTGTTGAGAGCAGCGAATAGCTGGAGCTGCGTTGACACAGCTGGTCGGCGCTCAGCGAGGAAACGACGAAGACATTAGGAGTATTCGCAGGTAACCAGACTGTCTCGCGTCCGGCCTCGGTCAACCGGTGCTTCAATTCGGCAGGTGTTGGCGACACACTTCTGAGCAGCCAACCCGCAGGCCGTTTGCCTCGCGCCGGAAAGAATGTTGCGGTCGGTGCTTCCAGGCTTGTGATTTCACTCACCATTCCTGGAGCCGGAAGCACGAACGATGCTTGATCAATCGTACGACTGGACAAGCGCATCGCTCGCCCATCGATCGAGATTCCCGTCGTGTGGTCCGTGAAGGATTCGACATCATGTCGCGTGGCAGCGCCACCACCGCGTGATTCGTACGCAGCGTGGGCAATCTGCGGGACGACAAATTCCTGGTTGAGTGCCAGCAGCATGTAGACGCCCGAACTGGCAATGATCAGCGGAGTCAGCACGCGATACATGGGAATTCCCGCCGCCAGCAGCGGATGAAGTTCGCCGCTGCGCTGAAGCAGGACCAGCAGAACCATCAGTGAAATGATGGTCAGCGCGGGGCCGGCGCGATCGAGGAAAAAGACCGATTGATAGGCGTAGCACTCAGCAATTGACTTCAGCAGTGACGTGGTCCCTTTATCGCCATTGCGTGTCAGGAATTCGTCAAGGTTCTCAAGCAGGTCGATAATGATCACCAACCCGAACGTGGTGATGAAGCACACCCCAAACGTGTGGAAGAAGCTGCGCAGCAGATAGCGATCGAAGGTCATTGCGTCCCGCGGCGATGCGGTGATAGGTAGGGTTTGCTTGGCAATCGCAAAACGTCTGGGGGTATTTAGCGGACGGGATTTAAGGTGAATTCTTGAAGTCGGTCAAGATCGACAAAGGTTTCGGCAACTGTAGGCACAATTGGAACAACAACTCTGGCCAGAAAATGATTCGGTGGTGGCCAAGTTGCGCGAGTTGATCTTGACCCATTGTCTGAGATCAATAAGCTCCCGCTCTGCGATAACCGGCAGAAAAGGCCTGTTTGTGTCAATTGTCCGCTGCAGACGTTCCACGGAAGGAGCCCGCATGAAACGCTGGTTGGCCAAGCTCATAATTGGTTCGTACCTGACGGCATTGGCCTTGGGAGTGAGTTGCCATGCCATGAACTTTGGTATGTCCTCTCACCCTGCGGTGTATTTCTTCGTCTGGGACATGTTCTGCGGGTGGTCGGCTCACGAGGTTCGTTATCACCTGGTCGCGGAGGGGGAAAGTGGCGCCTACTATCGCCTCTGTCCGCCGCCTTGGAATACGTTCTCTCCCTACGGAGACCTGGAACGCGACCAATACGACGCGATTGGTAACGCGCATGCTAAGATTGCAAAAAACACGCTGCGGTACACCGATCACGAACCGATCACGCGGTTTTTCCTGCTCGAGGAAACCTGGCCGAAGAAGTACAACCTGTCTGAGCAACTGTGGGCCGCACGTTTCGACGAAGAAAAGGATCCTCACAGCTATTTCTGGCTGAAGGCGACCTTCGACAGCGACGGCATGGTCCTGCAAGGGAACGGCGATTACATCACTTATCTGACGAATCTCTCCGTGACGGACAATCCACGCCTTAAGGCGGATTCGCTGCGTGGCAAGCCATTCTACGCGGTTGACCCCAGTCAGCGAACGACATCATCTTCTGGCACCGGAGTCGAAACACCCGACGCCGATCTGCCGTGGTCGCGCCCGAATGCGAACTAATCGACTCGATTACCATCTGATCTTGCAGGCAGGAGGCCGCAGAATGACAACGCAGAACGACGGGTTCCAGGCACGAGTCGATCGCTTTTTCTTTGCGATGGAAGTTCCCTATGCCATGGCCTTGTTGCGAATTGTGTTCCCCATCGCCTTGATGGGAATGGTTATTCCTCGCTGGTATGTTGTTCGAGAAATTTTTTCCAGCGATGGTGCCACCGCACAGCTATCCACTGGCTATGGCTACAGCTTGCTGCCGGAGTTTTCGGGGACCGTTGCGATGGCGTTGTACGCCATCATGATCTTCACGCTACTGACCGCGTCGATTGGCTGGTGTACGCGAGTCTCGCTGGCGATCTCGGCGGTGTTGTTCACCTATTTCACGATGCTGGATTACGTCAGCACGCTGACCAAGTATACCGTGATCGCAACACACGTGCTGTTCCTCCTGACACTTTCGGCCAGCGGCAGCCTGTGGTCCGTTGATGCCTGGTTGGCCGGGCGCAAGAGAAACCATTGGCCCGGACAACCGTCCGCCGAATACCAGAAGTTTCCGGCCTGGCCGCGTCGCCTGCTGCAGCTGTTTATCGGCGTTGTCTACTTCGGTGCTGCCATCACCAAAATGCACACGCCATTGTTCTTCACGGGAGACATGCTGCAGTACTGGATGCAGACTCACATCAATTACAAGCACCCGATCGGTGAGTACATGAGCCTGTATCCGATCATGCTGGTGGCCTTTGCCTACGTCACAATCATCTGGGAATCGACGTTTATCTTTCTCAGCTGGAAGGGAAGCTGGCGAACCATCATCCTTCCCTTGGGAATCATGTTCCACTTCATGACCACTCTGACACTGGGACTGCTGATGTTTCCGATGATCTGCTACTGCACCTACTTGTCCTACATGGACGAAGAGGATCTGCACAACGGAGCCGCATGGTTCCGTCGGCAATGTCGTCGCCTGAGCTGGTTGAAGACTTCCGTGCAGAAACTAACGTCCCTTCGCGAATGGATGGGTCAACCAGCTAATAGCTGGAAAACTTCTGCTCGAGCCGCCTTTGTATTTTCGATGGCGCTCTTCGCAGTCGCCAACGTTGAAGTGGAACATTGGTTGGATCTGTACGGGGAACGCCGTCCAGAAGGCCGCCACCAGTTGGTCGCCATGGATCAGGAAGAAGTCACGAAGTTGATGGCACCGACCGAACCCTACCGCATCTCCGATCAATTCTTCGCAATCGACATTGGAACGATCCTGGTGGGTGACCGCCTTGCCAATCGCAGAACCGAATTCCGACAAGGCGAAAAGCTGATCGCTCAGTGCAATCTGACTCCCCCGCATGCCGATATGTTTATCAAATGCAAGCTGCAAAACAGTGATAACGTGATTGTCGATGAATGGGGATCGATTGCCACTCGAGAAATGTTTCGAACGAACTTCAGCTATCAATTCAGCGATGCCACACCACCGGGTGAATATCACCTGGTCGTCGAAACGGCCGGAACGCCGATTCTGAAGAAGAAATTCCAACTTCAAGAACGCCGGGGAAAAGTCGCCGCGAATTGACCGCGATAGAGGGTTTGTAGATAGTGGTCATCGAGGGCAGCGCCGATGATGCTGCTTCAGATTCACATCTCGATCGCAGATTAAGAGTTCGCGTTCATGTGGTTTTCCGAGAATCCCAGGCCACCGATGATCATCGCCGCCGTTTTGGCGGCGGTGTTCCTGTTGATGTGGAATGCGAATCGCCGCGGGTTGCATCTCGTCCTGGCGGCGTTATTCCTACTGCTCTGCGGTGGCTTCTATTTTCTGGAGCAAGCAATCGTCACCGAAGGTGAGCGATTGCAGCAGAGGGTCGTGCAGCTTTGCGAGGACTTTCGCGACAAAAAACCGACTGTGCTGGACTACGTTTCTGACACGGCTCCTCAGATTAAGCTCCAGTTCGCTTCCGCTTTAGTTCTGGTAACGGTCGGTAAAGACCTAAGACTAAGCGACTTTCAGACGACGATGACGAAAGACAACACTGAAGGGACGGTTCACTTTCGCGCGAATGCGTCGCTCAATGTGGTGGGTGTCGGGGATGTGGGCTATTCGCCCGCGCGACTGATCCTGACATTTCAACGCGAAAAAGGGGAATGGAAAATCATCCGAGTTCAACGGCTGAACCCGCTCAACGGCAAAGAAATGGAAGTCTTGGAGCAGTCCGCAGGCTGACCGATCAGCTCGGCGACATCCGCATCGGATCACTTTCCATTCCCGGTGTTCACGTCCGCTTGAGAAAGGCCGTCGAGTGCTGGCCGATGCAATCATCCGCTGGACCGCTCGATTGTTCGTGGCCTACTATGTTGGGCGACTGTGCATGGACGCAGTCGGATCGCGTGATGCCAGGTCGCTTCGCATCGCGAGGTGGCTGTGGACCTGCGGCTGCGCGATCTACTTTGTTCACGTTGCGGCGGCATTTCATTGGATGCATCAGTGGAGTCATGCCGCCGCCTACGAACATGTCCTGGTGCGCACCGCAGAGATGACAGGATTCGCGTCTGGCATTGGTTTGTATGTCAATTATGCGTTTGGCGTTCTCTGGCTCGCAGATACGGTGATCTGGTGGCTGGATCTGAGATGGCCGGATCGAATTGTTCCCTACTACTTCGTGCAGGTCATATTTGCATTCTTGATGTTTCAAGCGACGGCCGTCTTCGGTCCTTCGTTCTGGAGGCCGATCACGGTCGCGGTCGTTGCTTTGCTAGTCGTCTTGCGACGATTCGTGGCCAAGACACCTGACCGTCTCAGCGAGAATCTAGGCTAGATACTGCGCCGCGGCGCTCACGACTGAACGCGGATGCCTTTCTTCCGGACTTCGTTGAGCCTATCTTGGCAAAGATTCCAACTCGACCCACACTCGGAGAACTCCCCATGCGCTCAATTGCGACATCCTTGATGCTTTCGTTGTTGATTGCATCCCCGCTGATCGCTCAAGGCGACAAACCAGCGGAACCTCAAAAGTATGAACAGGGCTCCGACTCGAAACCGATCGCTGGCGTCGTCGAAGGAAAAGTCACAAAGCATTCCTGGACGAGCCAGATTTTTGAGGGAACGGTTCGCGACTACTACGTCTACGTCCCTGCGAAATACGATGCATCGAAGCCAACGGCGGTCATGGTCTTCCAGGACGGTCACACGTACGTCAACAAGACAGGTGAATACCGAGTCCCAGTCGTCTTCGACAACTTGATGGCTCGCGACGAACTGCCACCAATCATCGGTATCTTTATCGATCCGGGACATCGAGGCGATCCGCTGCCAGCATCACGTTGGCAGGCGAACAACCGCAGCGTTGAATATGACACCCTGAGTGACAAGTACGCTCAATTTCTGCTGGAGGAAATTCTTCCGGAGGTCGGCAAGACCTATAAGCTGACAACAGATCCGACACAACGCGCCATCTGCGGTGCGTCGTCGGGCGGAATCTGTGCTTGGACAGTCGCCTGGGAACGACCGGACGAATTCCGCAACGTTCTGAGCAACATCGGCAGTTTCACAAATATTCGTGGTGGACACGTTTACCCGTCATTGATTCGCAAGACCGAACGCAAACCGATCCGTGTCTATCTCCAGGACGGCGACCACGACGTCAACAACGAACATGGCAACTGGTGGTTGGCCAATCTCGAAATGGAATCCGCATTAAAGTTTGCAATGTACGACGTGAAGACGGTCTGGGGTCACGGGGCTCACAATGGCAACCACGCTGGAGCGGTCCTGCCCGACGCGCTGCGATGGTTGTGGCGCAAAGAATAGATTGATGCAGGACACATGATGTGGCCAGCATGGTTTTGGGAGGCGGTTGTGTGAATATTTCGGACTTGCTACGCGACTCAGCGATGACTCGCCCGGAACATGCGGCGTTGATCTATGAGGGGCGGATTTTCACCTACCGTGAACTTGATCATCTCACGGAACGGTTTGCGGGGTCTCTGCGAGCGGGAGGCGTGCAACCTGGGCAAGTGATTGGGTTGCTGTTGGAGAGTGGTCCGGAATTAGTGATTGCTGCCCTCGGCGCCTTCAAAGCGGGCGTAGTGCCGAACATCGTCAACGCCATGTTGCGGCCCGAGGAGGTACGGGCAGTCATCGCCGATTCCGAAGCGGTCTGGCTGCTGACCGATTCGGAACAACAGAAGGGGCTGCAGTCTGTGGCCGAGGGGCTCGGCGTCCACCGGACGTTCGTCGTCGAATCCGACTGGGACGCGTTATTGGTCTCCACAACCGAGGCATGTTCAACGACAGACCTGGTACCCAACACTGTGGCTTGTCTACTGTACACGTCGGGGACGACCGGGCAGCCGAAGGGTGTGATGTTGACGCATCTGAATATTGTCGATAACGCCCAACAGTTCGCCCGCGTCCACTTCCACTCTGACGACACGCTGCTCGTCGCGGCTCCGTTATTTCACTGCTGGGGGCTAATCAATGGTGTGCTGGGCATCTTCAGCGTCGGTGGGACCGCAGTCATTGTGCGGAGGTTTAAGGCAGAGCCCGTGCTGGAACTCATCGAAACGGCACGAGTAACCCAGTTGCTGGGTGTTCCGGCGATGATAAATCACATGACGCATTCATCGGCGCGGTCTAGTCGTCACTTGCAGAGCCTGCGCGTCGTCCACTCGGCTGCGGCTCCAATGCCTGCAGAGTTGATCTCCGCGATGCGGGACGACTGGAAGGTTGGCTATGCGGAATCGTATGGGCTCACCGAAGTCAGCCCTGTGATCACCACCACACCCCCGGAAGAGATGCGAGTTGGTTCATGCGGGAGAGCGATGGGAGACACCGAGCTAAAGGTGGTCGATGCAGAGGGGCAGACGCTCGCAGTCGGTGAAATCGGTGAACTATGGGCGCGTGGCACCGCAGTGTCCGCTGGCTATTACAAACTCCCTGAAGCAACCGCCGAGGTATTCGTCGCGGACGGCTGGTTCCGCACAAGTGACATTGTACGGAAAGACGCTGAGGGCTACGTCTACATCGTCGACCGAGTTAAGGACATGATCAATGTCGGCGGTGAGAAAGTCTACCCGCGCGACGTCGAGGAAGTCCTGTTCCGCCACCCGGCAATTGCTGACGCCGTGGTCTTGGGCACACCGGATCCGATCCTTGGCGAAGTGCCGCGTGCAGTTGTCGCCCTCAAACCGGGAGCTCAACTCTCACAAGACGAACTGATCGCGTTCTTGCGGCCGGTCCTGGCGACGTTCAAACTTCCACGTTCAGTGGAATTCGTATCAACAGTACCCCGCAGTGCCTCGGGCAAGGCATTGCGCCGGTTATTGCGTTGATTCAGAACAAGGCCGGATCAGCCGGACGATGTTTCCGGGCTCTGCAGCCTGACAGAAGAAGCTAGGCAACGGACATCGGGTTAAATGAATCTGCGGCTCAGAAAAGGGGACAGGTCGACCTGTCCATTTTGTTTGGCCGATGGCCATCAGTCATAATGGCCATCGACGAGGATTTTGCTGCAACACTGACCGGGCAAGGACGCTTGCCCGGTCGTTCTATTTGATATCAGGCAGCGAAAGTCGGGATCAGTCACGTTGTCCGTGGCGTGCGTCCTCATGCTCGGTTGGTTGCGAGGTTCCAACATGGCGTGGGATTTGCTTTGAGTCACTCCGCAATGCGCAGCTGAAGTTTTGCTGCATTCCAACATCTCACGATGTGCTGCAATCGTCCAATGCGGCCCCTCTACCTAGAAACGAACTTTGATATGCGATTTCAAGTTTCGTCGCGACTGCAGTACGCGGTCCGATTTCCTTCTACGCTGATCCTGAACATTCACGCTCAGAAAAACACTTCGCAGACCATTGTCGAAGAGCACTTTTCCGTCGTGCCGAACGTGCGGATTGAAGAATTTCATCTTGAAAATGACGGGAATCGATTTGTTCGGCTCGAAACCGGGAGAGCCGCCACCCTTGAAATCGAGTACTCCGCGACGGTTGACTGTACTAACGAGATGGTGCAGGCTCGTGGCGTTGATCCAATATCAATCGCAGAGTTGGATCGCGAGGCGATACCCTACCTATTCCCCAGTCGATATTGTCAGTCGGACCGCCTTGGGAAACTGGCGTGGGACCATTTCGGTCAGATCGCGGACCCGTATCAGAAGGTGACTGCCATTGAGGAATGGATACACGCGAATGTCGAATATGCACTCGGCAGCACAGATTCGGAGACGTCGGCGTATGATACCGTGGTCCAGCGAAAAGGGGTTTGCCGAGACTTTGCTCACTTGGGAATTGCACTTTGCCGTGCGCTGAACATCCCCGCCCGCTATTTCTCTGGATACGCTTATCAACTTTCTCCTCCCGATTTTCATGCGTGTTTCGAATCCTATATTGGTGGGCAGTGGCTGATATTTGATGCAACGCGGCTGGTCCCATTGAACGGCTTAGTCCGAATTGGTACCGGTCGAGATGCTGCCGATGCGGCCGTCGCCAGCATTTTTGGTGGCGCTCAAGGTACTTCCATGAAAGTGGATTGTCAGTTGGCGCCTGGTGAGACGTTCACCGCACTGGGTCGGATGCAATTGAGCCACAAGGGTATTTCGCTTGAGTCCGCAAATGTCACGCCTGCGAATTGAACACAGTACGCTCTACAACTACCGGAAGCCGGTTGCGTTCGGTCGACATCGATTGGTCCTTCGCCCGCGCGAGGGTCACGATCTTAGAGTTGAAAGCATGGCCCTGGAGATTACTCCGGCCCATCGGATCGTTTGGGCTCGCGACGTTTACAACAACTCAGTCGCGATTGTGGACTTTGTTGAGGATGCGGCGGAGCTTGCGATCCGCAGTACCACACTTGTCCAACGGTCGATTCCGTTTCCACAACAAGAACTTCACAAGCCGTGGAGCGTCGCTCTGCCGATTGAGTACGACGTTCTTGAAACGCAGATTGCGTCGGTCTACCAGGTCCTCTCGTACCCGGATGATGTGAATGAGGTTCGTTTGTGGCTGGCGCGCTTCCCTGAGATCGCCGCAGCGACTGACGCGGAAAGCCTGTTGATCGCATTGTGCTTAGCCATCACCCACGAAATAAAATATCAGCGGCGAGATATTAAAGGTGTCCAATCTCCTGCACAGACTCTGAAATTGGGAAGCGGATCCTGTCGCGACATGGCGACATTAATGATGGACGCCTCGCGGTGCATTGGCTTGTCCGCTCGTTTTGCCAGTGGTTACCTCGATTGTCCCGCCTCAGAAGCGGGACGGGCCGCGATGCATGCCTGGACTGAAGTTTACCTGCCGGTTCTTGGCTGGCGAGGTTTTGATCCGACTATCGGTGAGCCGGCTTCACTGAAGCATATCGTGGTCGGCGTGAGCCATCACCCGCGAGGCGTCATGCCGATTTCCGGTCTCTTTACCGGGTCGACATCGGACTACATCGGAATGAATGCCCAAGTGAAGATTGAGCGGCTGGGGGATATAGATCTGAACAGCGGCGAGGGCGCGACGTAGTGCCGCCTTGTGGCATCCCACGCGGCTCGATACGGTGAGCGTAATGCGCTCAGTCCTCTTTATCTAAGCTTCTTTTTCAGGAGTTCAATTTTGCAGCCGTTCACCGATCAAGGGTGGCAAAAGATTTGCGACCTCTCTCAACGCTACGGTATCAGCACTGATGCCGTCACCAGCATGCTTCAGTCCGTGATGAACGGAAACGGAACGATGGCACAGTTCTTTCATCATGAATTGGGAGGTGGAGGGCAATGGATGCAGGGTGGTATGACCATGGTCGGGGACATGTTCAACCACGGATTGAAATCGAAAGTTGATGGATTGTGCTCAGAGCTGTCCCAACTCTTGTCTCAGCAGCCTTTTGTCCCCGTACCACAGAATAATCAATCGCAATGGCAGAGTGGCAGTGGCCAGCAGCAGGGCGGGGGCTTTGGGGCGGGGCCAAGCATGGGGGGCAGCCCCGTCAGCCTGTTTGTGCCTAACTCACAAGGGGCTCGGGGATCGTGGTGGCCTTCCGACTTAGGGAGCCCCAATGGCAGCGGCGGGCAGAATAATGTTCGATACGCTTATTTCTCGAATGCTCGCCGACTGGCGGTTGATATCAATGGAGTCGTGACTGTCTACGACACGCTTGATCACCAAATCGGCGGTGTTTCTCAGCAACAGGGGGCGGGTGGGGCGGTTACTCTAAACAGTCAGTACGGCACGATCGACGTTTCCAGTTTGCCTGTGATCTCGGTGAATGGAGTCACACCTCAACAATTGCAGACAAACCCAATGCCGCAGTCGTATACGGCGGAACCGCAGCCGATAAATCCGCCGGGTTCCCGGACCAATCAGGAAGAGGATATCTTTGCCAAGATCGAACGGTTGGCCGAGCTTCAACAGAAGGGGATTCTAACCCCTGAAGAGTTTGCCGCGAAGAAGACGGAACTTCTGCAGCGGTTGTAGCGCGACCGGCTTGATCTGAATTCTTGACCGCGACCTGAAATCGGCAGGTATCGCGAGGGACGCGCGGCCGAACTATCGACGTTCATCTATTGAGGCACTTGCTTGGAATTCTGCCATCAAATGGAGGGTCGACCGCCGAACTTCCCAGGCAGCGATGTGCCATGGTTCGATTGACCTCAGTATGAATGTCTATCAGTTTTTGCAAGCAAGGCTTCGGAGATCGGGATGACAGGATTTGAACCTGCGGCCTCTACGTCCCGAACGTCCAAGCGTACAGTTCTAAGTGGAATTCTGTCTGAAGTTGCATCGTCGGTCGATTCGCGTTGCACTACCAGTTGCACCAGCGGGTCGGAAAAACGTGTCAAAACCGGCTCGGACGCCGTTGCACTTCCAATCGAAGCAGAGAGCCTGGACGACTTCGCCTCTGCATTGGCAATGATCGCAACGTTGCCTCTTTCCAATTCTGAAAAGGCCGAAGCCGTACGACGGTTGTTGCTTGGGGGAAAAAGTGAGTAGGGCCCCCCCACCTATCAAAGGTACTTTCCGGACAGAAGCCTGTGGCTCCGCGGTGTAGCAACGGCGAAGTTTTCTCACCGAGCAAAATCTTCCTTGGTTCGGTCGTTCGTCAATCAACTCCGGATACGGCAGAATCTCGCCGCTGGCTTCCGACAACTGCTATGACATTCCCAGAGTTCTTAGGATGACATCAATGCAACAGTTTCTGATGAGAAAACTTGCCATTCCTGGGTGGGTGGTAGTTTCGGCGGCATTGTGTGTTGTCATCGGTGCCATGCTGTCGCGGCGTTTCGGAGCTCCGATCTCTAAGCCAAATTCAATAGGCATGCCGACGCTTGCGGCGACTCACGATATGGAAGTCGCAAAGTCTCCATTCCGCTGTACGGCAAATGAATTTGAGGCCGCGATGACGGAGTTAGGCATGCCCTTCAAGGGGGATGGAAACCGAGATGCCAAGTTACTATTCCGCGGTTCTCGGATGCGAAAAGTTGCTGGCGGTTTCGAGCACCTTTGGCTCTCCCGCGAAAATGGGGCGATTCGATCGGTTGTCTATTGGCGAGGTGCAGACCTGGTTGTCCCGGAACCGGAGTCAGCGTCGCAAGGCGCGCTTGAGTGCTTCCGTTCAATAGCCAAGCTTCTCATGAAAGAAGAAGATGCACATCCGACAATCGGATGGTTTATCCTCGCACGGGATTCCGCAACTACATTTGAGCTCAAACGGAGAGCAATCATTGACGAGTTAAAGGATCGCTCTTTTGTCGGGGAGACCGATTTGGTCTATCGTGGTGCTGGCCTGAAAATCTCTCATAGGCGCGTAGCTACGCCAGAAAACGGACTGGTGATGCATGTCGTAAACTTCGACATTGATCGACAGTCCCCTGACTGGCCGGAACCGCCGTTCAAAACGGAATAGTCCTAAAGCCGCACGATCGGCGTTGATCATCGCATCGGAGTGAAGGCTACTCATCGTTCTAAGTAAGCCAAAATGTCAAATCGTTCCACTCGCAGGAAGCGATATCGAACTGAAGCCCAAATAAAAGCGTCGAAGGCCACGCAACGATTGCAAGAGGCCGCCGCAGGTTCCCCTTCATCACTGGGGTTAGGGGATGGAGTAAGCGGTCTGACGTCGATTCAAGAGGCAAGGCTGCTCTCCCGAGCTCTCGCCTGGCAGGATCCGACGCTACGCTATCCGACAGACGTCCCTGTCGATCAGATTGCGCTATCAGCAAAAGCTGAAAATCGGAGCCTGACCACTTCCGAGCGGCTTGTCTTATCCGCTGCAGCAATTCTCGATCGCGATCTTGCGGAAAACGGGGTGCCGAAATCCAGTCGCGATCACTTCCGCGATCAGTCGGCAAAACTGATCTGCTGTAGACTGATCCTTCGAATGGAGCGGGCGAATCAGAAGATTGACGACTCCATTTGGCGGACAGAGATGCTGGATCAGAGCCGCTCAGAAATTCATTGATTCGCGACGCCTGGAGTGTAATGGCGAAACGCCGGTCGATCTTTCGGACAAGACTGAGTTCGTCGGTGGATTGGCGTCGCGAAACAAGTAAGATGCTTCATCGGGTTCGGCGAGTTGAGTAGCTACAACTCGTCGGTTCAACGCGGCCCGCGCTGTGTGATCTGAATCTACTCTCCGACTCCAGCGCGGGCGGCCCGTCCTCACACGGAGTAGAGAAAATGATCGCTGCGCCGATCCATCTAGCCGCATCGAGACTTCTCAGTTTCATGGAGATGGAACGCACACTTCCGCTCGGTAAGTTTGACGTCAACGACGCCATGCGAAATGCCCGTGTGGGGAAACTGCGCCGTTTCATCGACGAGTTTCGTACGGAATTGGACAAGGTTGGCCGGGACATCGCCCGATTGCCAGCACGGGAAGCGATGATCGACCATGCAGGCGAACAGGCATTTAGTTTCTCGAAGCTGATTTTGAATCTAGCCGAGAGAGAAGCAATTCGGCTGGAGTTCCGCGCCTACGGTGGCGAGGATGAAAAGCAGTTTCAATCGATCGACTTCAAGTTTCTTTATGAGGGTTTGGATCATGAACTCCTGGCTTGCGGAACCGGACCCGCAGGTGCCGCCGATCTAATCAAACCAGTCGGAAAGGTAACTGCATTCGACGACATTCCGCGCACAAGTGTGAGCGAACAGCGCGAATGGTTCTGGATGAACTTCTCGCAAGAATTGGCGAGAGCGAAGGTGGTTTGCAAGACGGATCGTGGCCGAAAGCGACTTAATATACTGAAGAGTGCCGTGATGGGGTTGTACAGCGCGCTTTACGAACTTCACAGTATCCGGACCCAACCGAACGTGCAGGCCGACGAATTGAATTCGGCGGCAACCCGTCTGCTGTTGCAGTTCAAAAACTTCGATCGTTTGATTACGGCGGATGACTTGGAACGGCTCGCCGCAGTGCATGCTCAAGGCTCTGCGGCGTCATTGGCTGGAATGAATCGCTCAAGTTACGGAATGCTTTGCAGGGATCTGGCGTTAAGGCACGTTCAGATTTTGAAGGCGCACCGAAGCGGACCAACGCCATTGACTCCCGATGGCAAATTTTCACAGATTGCACATCTCGACGACGTGCAAGACACACGATGTTTCTATCTTCGCCACGATCCGGCGACGGGAAAATTTATTGCGGACTGTTCGCCGAAGGATATCGAAGCCGTTAATGCGGCATTTAGCGCTATTCCCGACCTCAATTTCGCGGGAACGGTGGCGCTGTACCCCGAATCAAACCGGGAACTTCCGAAGCAAAGTGGGCGGCAAGGGGAGATTGCGACGGCCGGCGAGCCCACGGGCAACAAACCGGAGCAGCGGCGGCGGGGGAGGGTCAAAGGCGAGACAAAACATGACCCGATAAAAGATTTGCAGATTGCAAACGAGTGGGATAGGTGCAAATCAGACATCACTCAGAAAGACTTCGCCAAAGAGAAAAACGTCAGCCAGAAGGATCTGAAGCGGTTGCTCGATCGGGTCTATAAACGCAGAATTCATTCGCCGAATTGAAACTCTGTCAAACGTTTTCGATTTGATTCGACGAAATAGCGTCGACTCTGTACACATCAGGGATTTCGCTGTCTGCCCCTGACCGGCGGTGCCGAATCAAATCGAAAAGCTGCCGAATCAAATAGCGAATTCGGAACAGCGTGGAAACTCCTCTGCATCACGTCGGGCGTAACACACGCTCACAGTTCGATGCCTGTCAGGAGTTGCCGAAATGATTGATGTCTCTATGGGTGATGTCGACGCAGTCGCCGCGCTAATCCCTTGTTCGCCGCGACACATTCGCCGCATGGCCGACGCGGGGCTAATGCCGCGTCCTGTTCATGTTGGGCGTCTCGTCCGGTTTCGATTGCGAACCGGAAACCCAACGACGGGTGTGCTTGATTGGATCGAAGCTGGCTGCCCGAGGTGTCGGCCAACGACAGGCGGTGCGCGATGAAATCCGCCCATCGCAAGTTTGAGGCCGACTTCCTCGACGCCTTGGCTCGGAAGCCGGAGCGCATGAACGCCGATGATGCATCGTCGGATTTGAGGCAAAAGCATCAAGACGGCGGAAAGTGGGTGGGGCCATTGGTCCGGTCACTCGCCGCTGACGGGCTGATTCGTGCTGTAGGGGCGGATCGCTCGAGGCGAGCAGCCCGCAACGGTGGACTGTTGACAGCATGGGCGGTTAATGCCGCGGTCCTCGCCGAAGTGGTTCGTCGTCGGGATGCGATTCGCGCTTCGCTTGAGGCTCAAGAAAAAGTTCGCCCGGCAACGCAATTGACGCTGCCGGGCTTCGGTTCAATCGACTGACAATTCTCGCTTACTTGCTCCGGCACCGGTTGCCACCGACCGGAGCGTACTTTTGGACGCCGCTCATGATATCGATCAACGGTTCGTGCGGCATCCCGACGCGGGGTGTCGTATGAAGAATCTAATTCTTGACGAAGCCCTGCGACTGCATTCGCTTGAGCTATCAGTTATTCCCATCGGACGAAAGAAGAAGCCCGCACTCAGAGCGTGGAAGCGATTCCAAAATATAGCGGCCGACGAGAATCAGATTCGCGATTGGTTTGCTGGTCGCGACGATCTGGGGCTGGCGATCGTCATGGGATTCGCTTCAGGTCACCTTGTCGTCCGTGATTTTGATGACACCCATTCCTACGACCAGTGGAAGAAGGCGAATCCTCGACTTGCAAAAGTACTGCCGACTGTTAGGACCGGTCGGGGATTTCACGTCTATGCCCGGATTCGCGAATGCCGGTCCGTCACATTTGACGACGGCGAACTACGAGCGATCGGTAACTATGTCGTCGCCCCGCCGAGCGTTCACTCAAGCGGGCGGCATTACCGTTGGGTGCAGTGTTTCGGCAATTTGGCCGACGTTCCCATTCTGACGCTCGAAGATTCGGGATTTGGTCGAGAATGGGGAATAACCGAGATTGCGAAGGCACGGCTCAAGTACAACTCAAATGCCACAGATAAGACAGAAATCGATTCTGTTCAATCTGTCCTATCTGTGGCAATCAAAGCGGAGTTGATCGCTACAACACTTCCCGTCAGTGTCGGGACACGCCGGAAGCGACTGTTTAGACTTGCCTGTCGGATTCGAGCCGACCCTGAGTGGAGCAAGATTCCGCTCCGTCAATTGAAGCCACTCGTTCAAGACTGGCATCGGCAGGCATTACCGACCATACAAACCAAATCATTCGACGAGACCTGGGCGGACTTCGTTGAGGCCTTCGGCAATGTGGATCTTTCACGCTGCGTAGACGTCCCCCAAGAAGCGATGAAGCGCGCTGCGATGAAAGAACTACCACCGGAAGCCGGCCGTTACGATTCCCCGCTCACTCGGCGTCTGACGGCATTGTGTGCCGAGCTGTCCGGCGTTTCATCTGATGGGGTGTTCTTCCTTTCCTGTCGCAAGGCCGCGGAAGTGATGGGCATAACCGACCATAAGCTGATCGCTCGGATATTCAAAATGCTTTGCGCCGACGGCGTTCTCAACGAAACAGAACACGGCGGACCGCATACGAACCGGGCGAGTCGATACCGATATCTTCGGGGTGGCGATGCCGCGCAACATTGACGGCATCCCTTCCGAATATGTAGGCTTCTCTACATCATGGCAACGAAAATGACGATAACTGAATCATTGCGAATAGCCGTCAACGAAAGCGAGATTTCATTCCTCGCCCTGGAGCGGGAAACGGGTGTCATCCGGCAAAGTCTAATGCCGTTCGCTCGGGGTGAGGCATCGCTGAGTCTCGCCGCCGCGGACAAACTAGCCGAATACTTCGGCTTGGAGTTGCGACCGGTTTCAACACGTCGCGGTGAGCGAAAAGGAAAGTGATACGTGGTACTTCTTGTTTTTTGGGTCGCATGTGCATTTCTTGGAGCTGTGATTGGCAATAGGAATGATGCGGCTCTGGGAGGTTTCATTCTTAGTGTATTGTTTGGTCCACTTGGAGTGATTGCTTCGTTCGCGCTTGATGGACGTCGCAAATGTTCGACATGCGGAACCCGGCTCAACAATGAGCAGAAGTTCTGCCCGATGTGCGTCCTGAACCCCAAAAGTGAAATGCCGCAAGTTGCAAAATGGATGGGGCCGAATTCGCGTCTGCGACCGTGCCCTGATTGTCGTGCAGAAGTTTCCAAACGTGTAGCAGCATGTCCTCACTGCGGATGCCCGCTAGATTCAGAGTGACGTCGATCATGGGCACAGTCTTCCGCAAAATAGTAACTCGACCTCTGCCCAAAGGGGCGGAGCTGTACACTCGCCAAGGCCAGCAATTCGCCCGGTGGAAGCCTGCGAAAGGCCGAACCAAAACTGCCAAGGTGACAACTGGGAAGGATGGCTCGCCGCGCATCCTCGAAGAGTCAGGGACGTACATTGCTAAGTATCGCGACGGCTCGGGGCATGTCTGCGAGGTGTCGACGGGTTGTCGGGATGAAGATGCCGCTCGATCGGTTCTGGGTAAATTGGAACGTCGGGCCGAACTCGTCAAAAGTGAAGTCATGTCATCCGCAGAAGCAGCGACTGCCGATCACCAGCAGACTTCGCTCACCGATCACTTCGCCGAGTATCTACAATACTTGCAGGCAAGGGAAACGAGCTCGGTTCGTGTGGCGAACATGAAACGCCAATTTAGCCGAGTATCGGAAGATTGTTGTTTTCGTCGGTTGTCTGACTTGGACGCAGGGAAGCTGACCAAATGGCTGTTGCATCGCGAAGCCGAAGAGATGTCGGCAGCAACTCGGAACGGGTACCGCGAAACGCTAGTGATGTTTTCGAACTGGTGTTGCTCTGGAACAAAGCCGCGACTGTCGGCCAATCCGTTTTCCACTGTTCCCAAAGCAAACGTCAAAGCCGACCGTCGCAGACACCGCCGGGCTATGATCGAAAGCGAACTGGTCAAGCTGTTGGAGGTGGCGCGATGGCGGCCTCTCGCCGAATTCGGCCGAAAATCCGTTCCAGTAGATAGCAAACCGAACGAGGCGACGGGCAAGCGCAAGCGGTCGAACTGGACAAAGGCCACGTTGACGCTAGAAGGGTTGGAGGCGGCGGTCGAACGCGCCAGAGGATGCCTTGCCAAGAATCCTGAGTTGACTACCGACTTGGAACGGCTCGGTTGGGAAAGAGCGTTGATCTATAAGACGCTCGTACTGACGGGGCTGCGGAAGAATGAACTCGCATCATTGACTGTCGGGCAACTGGAACTCGATGGTTCGATGCCCTTCGTCATTCTGAATGCGTGCGACGAAAAGAACCGACAAGGTTCGACGATCCCGCTACGAGCCGATTTGGCAAACGACCTGAGGAATTGGCTGTCTCACTCACCGAAGCCCGCTACGCTTCGCCTACACAGCAGTGCAGAGCCCGCAGACACCAATCGCCCACTGTTCACCGTTCCCGCCGGACTGGTCCGGATCCTAGACCGTGATCTCAGCGCGGCAGGAATCAAAAAGACGGACGAACGCGGCCGCACGCTCGACGTACACGCTTTGCGGCATTCGTTCGGGACG
The DNA here is from genome assembly GCA_028291515.1 of Schlesneria sp. Classification (GTDB taxonomy): domain Bacteria; phylum Planctomycetota; class Planctomycetia; order Planctomycetales; family Planctomycetaceae; genus Schlesneria. The sequence goes on along the minus strand of JAQGHU010000081.1, from coordinate 76,559 downwards.
TTGCTGTCGAAGGGGGGCGTCGCACCGCGAACGGCGCAAGCTGCGATGCGTCACAGTTCAATCGATTTAACGATGAACGTCTACACCGATCCTAAGTTGCTCGACGTTCACGGGGCCTTGAATTCTCTCCCCTCGCTCGACATGAATCCATCAGAGAACGAACGCCAGACGGTGCGAGCAACAGGGACAGACGGCCGAGCCGCTCAGGTGCCTGCAAGACATTCCGTCAATTCCGTTGCACCAGATGTTGCACCAAACACTGGCCAAGCGGGGCAAACTGTGTCATTTGCTGTCGTTTCATCGGCGGATGGCGATGATACGATGTACGACGGAGCGGATGACGAGAATCCCAACGAACCAAGCGAAAAAGCCTCGCCAGCAGTGTTTGCGAGCAAGGCTTCTGGAGTCGGGATGACAGGATTTGAACCTGCGGCCTCTACGTCCCGAACGTAGCGCTCTAGCCAAGCTGAGCTACATCCCGTTTTGATCTGCGATGCGTTCGACGCCATCAGATTGTACCAATCCGAAGAGTCGGGTCAACGATTCTCTGGCCGCTGGGAATTCGCTGCGAGCGATTGCGTTGCTCGCCTGAGGCCAGCGCTGAAAAGCTCATATGATGAGGTCACGATATTGCTGAGGTCGCATCGTTGATATCACTCATTGGCGATTGAAGTGGTCGGGTTTGCGCATGGACTTCGATCACAAATCCGCCTTACTGGGCGGACTTTTTCGAGGGAGGAACATTTGCGAAGTGCAGAGCGTCCCGTCAACCGTTGTTGATACCTGGGTGAAATTCGCCTGAATTTGTAATCGCCCAGGTTGGCAAAGTGGTCGGTTTCTGCGACACCATGGGGTTCCAACCTGGCATTTGCGCAATCGCCGGGTGAATTAGCGATCTTTCCTTTCGTAAACGGGGTTGAGTTACGACGAGCGCAGAACAACAACTTCGAACTTGCGGCCACCGAATCGTAACGACATGAGTTTGGCATTGCAGTCTGATACGCAGAACCTTCAAGAGCACTTTTTCGCCCCGACATTGCTGCATCAACTTTTCGAGGCACAGGTCGACAAGGCCCCTGATCAGACGGCGGTCGTTTGCGGTGCGGTCTCTCTGACGTACAGTGAGTTGGATCAGGCGGCCAATCAGTTGGCCCACTATCTTCGTGAGTTGGGTGTCGGCCCCGAGACTTGCGTTGGTTTCTGGCTGCCGCGATCGAGTCACGTCTACGTGGCGTTGCTCGGAATACTCAAAGCAGGCGGTGCTTACGTCCCGCTTGATGCCGAATACCCCGAGGAACGTGTTGCCTATATCTTGCAGGATTGCGGCATCAAGACCGTGATCACGACCGGCGAGTACGTCGAGAAGCTCGCAGAGTTTGACGGGAAAGTGATCCAGATCGATCTCGACTGGCCGCAACTTTCGCTTCAACCGACGACGCGTCTACAACTTGACCCAGCCGAACAGCGGTCCGAAAACCTGTGTTATGTCATCTACACATCCGGTTCGACGGGTAAGCCGAAGGGCGTTCAACTCGAACATCGGAATGCGTTGCATCTGGTTCAAACGGAAGCGGCTCGGTTTCAAGTCCACGCCGATGATCGAGTCTATCAAGGGTTCTCGATTGCCTTCGATGCCTCCGTCGAAGAATTGTGGTTGGCCTGGAATTCGGGAGCGACTCTGGTTGCTGCGACTCCCGACATGGTGCATGCGGGGCCGGACTTGCCGCAGATCTTGACCGACGCCGGGATCACGGTTCTGTCGTGTGTCCCCACGCTGCTGTCGATGATGGAAGGCGAACTGCCGACCGTTCGGATTTTGATCGTGGGTGGCGAGGTCTGCTCGCGCGATCTCGTTACGCGCTGGTGTCAGCCCGGTCGACGGATGTTCAATACCTACGGACCCACCGAAGCGACGGTCATCGCCACGTGGACCGAGTGTCATCCCGACCAACCTGTCACAATCGGTGAGCCGCTGCCGGGGTATTCCGCGTTCATCATGGATGAACAAGGACGAATACTGCCACCCGGTGAAACGGGAGAACTGCTGCTGGGTGGTGCGGGACTGGCTCGCGGTTATGTCGGGCGCGACGATCTGAATCGAGAACGGTTCATCCACATGAGCGTCGGCGATTCTGCATCGCCTGTACGATTGTACCGGACTGGCGATCTGGCTCGTTGGACTGCCGATGGCCAATTGGACTTTCTGGGACGCGCCGACGGCCAGGTGAAGCTGCGCGGGTTTCGCGTTGAGCTTTCGGAAATCGATAGCGAGCTTCTCAAATGTCCTGGGGTTCTCGCCGCGGCTGCCGCCGTTCGCGAAGACACTATCGGTGTGCAGGAGTTAATCGGCTACATCGTTCCGCGGCACGCAGCCAGGATCGATGAAGATCAGATCCGTGCAACGTTGCGCCAGCGTTTGCCTGTTTATATGGTGCCGGTGTTGTTTGAAGTGATCGAAGCGTTGCCGACACTGACCAGCGGCAAGGTCGATCGGAAACAACTTCCTGCCCCGCGACGAACCACGACGTTGCAGCACGATCCGAAAGCGCTGCGATGGACTCCACAAGACGATATCGAGACGCACCTGGCAACCGCCTGGAACGAAGTGTTCTCGCCAGCGATTGCCGGCCCGGAAGACGACTTCTTTATGGATCTGGGAGGGCATTCGTTACTTGCCGCGCGAATGGTCTCTTCGCTACGAGCCCACGCGGGACTGCATAGCGTCTCGATGTTGGATGTCTATCACCACCCGACAATTCATGGCTTGGCAAAGGTGCTGCGCGAACGTCAACAGACAGCATCCGAGTTGGCATTGGCCCCGTCCCGTGTCACGGCACCTCAGCGTGATGTTCACCGAGTCAGTTCGTGGCAGCATTTTGTGGGCGGCACGGTGCAGTTGATCTTGCTGTATTTCGTGATCGGCTTCTTCTCACTGCAGTGGCTGGCTCCGTATCTGACCTACACGTTTATGATGGACGATGAGTATCCGCTTATCGAATCTGCAGCATGCGCCTTGGGAACACTGGCACTGCTCTATCCGCTGATGCTGGTTTTATCGATTGCAACAAAGTGGATCGTCCTGGGGCGAGTCAAACCGGGGCGATACCCAATCTGGGGTACGTATTTCCTGCGGTGGTGGTTCGTGGAAGCGGTCCGCAGCATCGTCCCGACGAACTATCTCACCGGGACTCCGCTACTGAATTGGTACTACCGATTGATGGGAGCGAAGATTGGGGAGAACGTTTACCTGGGCAACGACGGCGGTGCCATTTTCGATCTGCTCTCGATTGGCGATGATAGTTGCCTGGGGGCCGACTCTCACTTCACGGGTTCAACGGTTGCTGACGGTTGGTTAGTCATCGGCCCCATCGAAATTGGAAAGCGATGCTTCGTCGGGACGCGTGCGTTGCTCGGACCGGCAACCAGGATGGGTGATGATTCGTCATTAGAAGATCTTTCATTTCTGCCACGCGGCACTGAGATCCCGACGGCAGAACGGTGGCGCGGTTCGCCGGCGCATCGTGACGAGATTCCGGGTGAATCGAATATCCCTCGCCTTGAACGACCAAACAAGATCCGTCGGTTCGGCTACGGGCTGCTGTTTGCCGTGGGGGTCGTGATCTTCCCCCTGCTGCCAATGGCCGCGTTCTTTCCCGGTATGGTGGCGATGGCACATTTGAATTACCAGGACGAGTACTACGGCTATTTAATTTATTCGCCGCTCGTGGCGTTGTCGTTCGTGATCCTGATTAGCCTGGAAATCGTGGCGATCAAATGGCTGCTGCTGGGACGCGTTCGACCCGGTTCCTACCCGCTTTATCACTCGTTCTATTTTCGCAAGTGGTTTGTCGACCGGACGCTCGACCTGAGTTTGGATGTCATCGGCCCCTTGTATTCGACGCTGTACCTAGCGCCATGGTACCGAATGTTGGGAGCCAAAATCGGACGACGAGCAGAGATTTCAACAGCGTCATTTGTCTCGCCCGATTGCCTGCAGATCAACACCGAAAGCTTTGTCGCCGATGCGGCGTCGTTGGGTGCCGCACGCGTTCAGAACGGCGTGGTGAAGATCGACAATATCGTGATCGGCAAGCGGACGTTCATCGGGAACAGTGCCCTCGTTCCGGTCGGCGCGGAGATCCCTGACAATTGCTTGATCGGTTGCCTCTCGTCCACTCCCGTCGATGCGATGCCACCCAATTCGTCGTGGCTTGGATCACCACCATTCTTCCTGCCTGCAAGACAAACCAGCGGGCAGTTTTCCGAAGAAGAAACATTCCGTCCGACACGGTGGCTGGTCGCACAGCGACTGTTCATCGAATTCTTTCGGATCACGCTCCCTTCGACTTTCTTCATCATCGTGACAAACGTGTTGCTCTCGGCTGTCTTGTTGATGTATGGCGAAGTGAGTACGTGGGTGATCGTGGCCATTTTCCCACTTCTTTATTTCAAGGCGGGACTGCTGGCCGCATTGACGATGGTCGCGTTCAAGTGGCTGTTGATGGGACGCTACCGACCTTGTGAGCGACCGTTGTGGAGTCCATTCGTCTGGCGAACAGAAGCCGTGACGGCCCTGCTGGACAGTTTCGCCTCGCCCTTCTTTCTGGATCTGCTGGCGGGTACTCCCTTTATTTGCTGGTTCTTTCGATTGTTGGGTGCCAAGATCGGTCGACGGGTCTACCTGGACACAACCGAGCTGACGGAGTTCGATCTGGTCCATATTGGCGATGATGTCGCGATCAATCACGACTGCACTCTGCAGACGCATCTTTTCGAAGACCGCGTCATGAAGATGTCGACAGTCGAGATCGGCGCGGGATGTCATCTGGGCTCGATGTCACTGGTGCTTTACGATACGAAGCTGGAAGCCGGTTCGTCCGTCGACGATCTGTCGCTGGTGATGAAGGGCGAGACGCTGCCCGCGAACACCCATTGGGCCGGAATTCCGGGACGTCGCTTGGAAACGTGAGCGGGATTCGGCGGCTTTGAATCCTCAGGCATTGACCGGCAACGCGCGGTCCCCACAATTGGTTAGTATGAAACGTGCTTCCAATCAGCCCTGCAGTGAGCCAACCGCATGAAGACGATTCGAATCGGTAACGGCTGTGGATTCTGGGGCGACAATATTGACGCCCCGATCCTGCTCGCCGAACAGGGAAGGCTCGACTATCTCACACTGGAGTATCTGGCCGAGCTTTCGATGTCGATTCTGGCGATTCAGAAGCAGCGCGATCCCAAAGGGGGTTTTCCAGGCGATCTCCTCTCTGCGTTGAAGCGTCTGACGCCAATCCTGAAAAGTCAGCCCGGCTTGAAAATCATCACTAACGGCGGGGGGATGAATGCCCTCGGTTGCGCTGAGCAGGCCAGAGTCATCCTTGATGCTGCGGGATTAGTCGATCGAAAGATTGGTGTCGTTCAAGGCGACGACCTGTTACCCGTGCTCGATGAATTGATGGCACAGGGTCATCCGTTCCAAAACATGGACACTGGTCTGCCATTGAGCACTGTTCGTGACCGCGTCGTGAGCGTGAATGCCTACTTAGGCGCGGCTCCCATCGTCGCGGCTCTCGCAGCAGGTTGCTCGATTGTCATCACCGGCCGAGTGGCAGACGCATCTTTGGCGGTTGCTCCTGCTGTCCATGAGTTTGGTTGGGACTGGAATGACTGGGACCACCTGTCGGCGGCAACTGTCGCGGGACATCTCATTGAATGCGGGGCTCAAGTGACAGGAGGCCTGTGGTGCAATTGGGCCGATGCTGCGGATCTGGGCAACGTCGGCTATCCGATTGTCGAGATCGGTCCAAACGGAACATTTGAGATCACCAAGCCCAGCAACACCGGCGGTGCCGTGAATCGCGAAACGGTCTCCGAACAACTCCTCTATGAAGTCGGCGATCCGGCCGCTTATCTCACGCCGGATGTGGTTGCCGATTTCACACAGGTCTCGTTAGAGGAAGTCGCTGCTGATCGCGTGCGAGTCACAACCAAGACGGGGAAACCGGCGACGGACAGTTATAAGATCTCGATCGCCTATCGAGACGGCTTCGCGGCGAGTGGCACGCTACTGATCTTCGGGCCAAATTCCGTTGCCAAAGCGAAGAAGAGTGGAGCAATGCTGCTGGAACGTTTGGCACGAGCCGGAAGCGCACCCGAGCTCAGCAACATCGAGTGCCTGGGGGGCGGCGATTGCGTCCCTGGAGTGATCTCGACAACATCCGATCCGCCCGAGGTTGTGTTGCGTGTCAGCGTACGCGACTCACGCCGCGCTGTTGTGGAACGATTCACGAAGGAGATCGCTGCCCTCGTCACTTCGGGACTACCCGGAACAACAGGCTACACCGGTGGACGGCCCCAAGTCCGGGAAGTGTTTGCCTACTGGCCTGCACTGGTTGCCAAAAGCGCGGTAACGCCGAGTTGGAGCGTGCTTTGATTCTGGAGAATATGATGACAGTCCGTCTTAGCGAAATCGCACATGGGCGCAGTGGCGACAAAGGCAACCATGCCAATGTCGCCATAATTGCCAATACCCCGCAGGGATTCCTGTGGCTGAAGCAGCATCTGACACAGGCCGCAGTAGCTCGGTATTTTGAGCCGCTGGGGCCAGCGCGCGTCATTCGGTTCGAAGCGGCCAACGTTCTGGCGCTTAACTTCATGCTCTACGATGTGCTGGCTGGTGGGGCCAGTTTGTCCCTGCGAAGTGATGTCCAAGGCAAAACGCTGGCGTTGGCGCTGCTACAAATGGAAATCAAAACTCCCAGCAATCTTGCCGAGATGACACGCCCCAAAGTTACACATTGAGAAATTCGATCACAATCCGTTCTCAGACCAACAGTTCACGAAGCACTCGTCCATTGTTCGTGACTTTGACCGGACGACCTTCAGGCGTGTGAAATTCGCTCTGGGGATTGATCCCCAGACAGTGGAACATCGTAGCCGCGAGGTCCGCCGGCCCGCTACTTTCTCCCACGGGCTTCTCACCCCGCGCGTTCGTTTCACCGACCACCATCCCGCCGCGAACGCCGCCGCCGCTGAGCAGAATGCAGTTCGACGGTCCCCAGTGATCGCGTCCGGCGTCCTTGTTCACACGCGGAGTTCGGCCGAATTCACCCATCACCACCACCAGCGTCCGCTCATTTAATCCGCGATCATGCAGGTCGCGCAACAGCGTACTCATTGCGGAGTCCAAGTGAGGTAACAGGTCATTCTTCAAAACGTTGAAGTTGTCGTAATGAGTATCCCAGTTGGTGTGATCGATCGTGACGCATCGCACACCCGCTTCGACAAGGCGTCGAGCCATCAGACAAGACTGTCCCAGTGAATGGCGGCCATATTCGAGTCGCAGCGGGTCTGGTTCTGAAGCGATATCAAATGCGGCCTTCGTCTGCGGCGAAACCATCAGCGAAAACGCTTTCTCGCGGAACGAACTCGTCGCGAGTGCGGCAGAATTGGCTTTCGCTTCCCCCGACTGAGTGAAACGATCGACCGTCGAAAGCAAGTCGCGGCGTGAATCGAGTCGAGACGAGTCCACCGTCATTGGTGGCAGCAGATCGGGCACGGAGAAATCAGGAGCGTTGGGATCGGCCTCGACAACGAACGGGGCCGCGGTCGGTCCCAAGTAAGCTGGACCGCATGAAGCGTGCATGCGTGGCAGGCAGATGTAAGGGGGAACGGAACCGCGTGGCCCCAGCGTCCGCGCGACAATCGAACCCAGCGACGGAAACTGATTGTTTGGCTTCAAATTCGGATTGAAGCCCGCTCGCGGCGCGTAGCCCGTTAGCATCAAGTGATCCGCTGGCCCATGATTGGAGTCGGTGTGTGTAAACGAGCGAAGCAGCGCGAATTTGTCGGCCTGACGAGCCAATCGAGGCAGATGAGAACAGACTTCGATTCCACGGACATTGGTTGCGATCGGATCGAACTCACCGCGAAATTCGACCGGTGCCTGTGGCTTCATATCCAACGTATCGATCGTGCTGAGGCCACCTTTCAGAAACAGGACGATCAGCGAGACGTTTTCCTTTTGATTTGCCGCCCCGACTTCACCCGCTGCCGCTTGACGCTGCAAGAGTTCATTCAGAGTGAGACTGAAACCCGGTGCTGCCGCCATCCCAATGCGCAGAGCATTGCGTCTCGACAATCCGTCGCAGTAACGTCGTGGCATCGTGTCCCTTTGTTCTCGCAATGTCTGCAGACCCGGCGGACTAATGGTTGTAGACAAATTCCAGACTATTCATCAGAGCCCAAGCCAAATCTTCGGCGGCTGACTGCCGGTGATCCGATCCTGCTTTAACAAAGTGCTCAGCCGCGCGTTGCGCCTCAACCTCTGTCGGGATACGGCTGACAAATGCCAGGTAGATCTCGTTGATAACCGGACCATTCTCATCCGGATGATCGCGCAGAGTCCTGGCAACCAACCCGGCGTCGTGGCTGATCTTCCCCTCGAGATTCGCTGAATTCAAGGTGTGCAACACTTGAGCCACCGTGGGCGACGCAACGCGTTCACATTCGCAAACCGTCGTGCGACTTGGTCGTCCAGTCGTCGTCAGGAAGTAACTGGTGGCCTGACTATCCCACAATTGAACGGCACGCGATCCGACAGGAACGCCAGCGAACTTTTCGGGAACGCCGGTCGCATCGCAGATGGCATCCAGCAGCACCTCGGCACTCAGTCTTCTGAGGAGGGCTCGGGAATAGTTCTGCTCGTCATTCGCATTCGTGGTATTCACGGCGGTCGACGCCTGATAAGTTCGCGAAGCGATAATCTGCCGTATCAACTCGCGCAGATCGAATCCAGACTCAGTTAGTGAATTGGCGAGCGCATCAAGCAACTGGGGATTCGTCGGCGGATTCGTCGATCGCACGTCGTCGACAGGCTCAACGATGCCGCGGCCCAGGAAATGAGCCCACGTTCGGTTGGCGATATTTCTCGCGAAGAACGGATTGGAGGGGTCCGTCATCCAAGCGGCCAGGACTTTGCGGCGATCGCCGTCGGGGTTCGTGGCTGGCATGGCTGTGCCAAGAGGATGAGCATACATCTCCGCCCCCGTTTGACTATGCCTGGTGGTATCCGTTTTGGACGCCAGCAGCATCTGACCGTGTGGTGTCGTCTTGAAGGTCAGCGGTGTGAAAAACGCCTGCATGCCGAAATAGTCGTCCTGACTCCAACGATCAAACGGATGATGGTGACACTTGGCACATTCGATCCGCACGCCGAGCAATGCCTGAGACAGCATCGCCGCCGCATCGCCCGGATCCTTGGCGACTCGGTAGAACTGCGCAGCGGGATGTTCGGACACTAACCCGTCAGCCTCAATCAACTCGGTGGCAAAACGATCCATCGGCTTGTTCGTCGCGAAGCTGTCCCGAATCCATTTGTAGTATGCGTAGGCACCACTGTGACCAAGCGCCTGCCGATCGACTCGCAACCAATCGGACCAGATCAGCGCCCAGTAATCGGCGAATTCGGCGCGAGCGAACAGTCGTTCAACAACTTGAGCTCGCTTGTCTGCCTGCTGATTTGCGAGAAAGTCACGACACTCCTGTGGCGACGGCAATCGCCCGATCAAGTCGATGTAAACACGCCGCAGATAGGTGGCGTCGTCACAGAGGGGCGATGGAACGATGTGCAGCTTGTTCAACTTCGCGTCGACCAGCCGATCGAAATCGTTGATCGCGGGCGGAGCAACGTCGGACGTCGCGAGTTCGTCTCGTGGTACGAGAGCAGTGAAGACGGCGGTACAATCCAGGTAGGCCGCCATGACGGCCACATCACCTGCCACATCCTGAATCGATATTTCGCCATCCTGATCGACGATGGCAATCGATTCGCGGTTCGATTGAAACCGAGAATGATGAGTGACGTCGACCTCGCGGCCATCCGAATAAATCGCGGTCACTTTCAGTTGCTGATTGGTGCGAAACTCCAGAATGCGCTCAGCGGGGGTCACTTGGATCAAAACCACCTTCGGGGCGTCGTCGCGACCGATGGGCATTCCGGACGCAATCCAATTTCGCAATAGCCGATATTCGTCTGTCCCTTTCAGGATGCGAACGCCTCCACCATGCGGCATACCGCCCGACGCCTTCAGCAGCAGCAAACTTTTGTCAGGGATCGACGGCAGAACACGCCGGCCTCGCGATTCCTGTGTCAGCGCGGCATAGTCGGCGGCGGGATCAAACCCGAAGACCGATAGTTTGAAGCCGTTTTGTCCTTCGGCCTTGCCATGACAGCCGGAGGTATTGCAGCCATAGCGACTTAAGATCGGAACAACGTCATTGGCAAAATGGACTTCTGCTGAAGCAGCATCGTCAGCGGCCAGGATCAGCGATCCAGACAGGATCGCGAACAGGCACGGCACGACGGTCGCTGTTCGAAGCATTCGCAGGTTGCTCGGCGGGATTGGCAGGCGGGACACATCAGGCACCTTGGATATTATGGTTGTTTCGACTCGCAAGCAAGCTCAGCTTCACTGAACCTGACGGTGGGAGTGATTTCGATTCTTGTTCCGCGACCCGCCTGGCGAGCCAACATTGCAGCAATGAGAGGTCCAGGGCAGCATATCGCCGGTCGTGATGGCTATTGTCTTGTTGATCAACCGCGTTCGAGTGCGGGTTTTGCTGAAACAGGAAAATGTTCATGTGGAAAATAGATCTGCCTCACTGGTCGGAATTTGTGATCCGAGCTGTCGTCGTCTACGCGTTTCTCTTGGTCCTGTTGCGTCTGACGGGCAAGCGGCAAGTGGGTCAACTGGCTCCGTTCGACCTCGTGCTGCTGCTGGTTCTCAGCAATTCGGTACAGAATGCAATGAACGGAGGGGACAACAGTATTACGGGCGGTCTGATTCTGGCGACAACCCTCGTGTTGATGAATTCGGGAGTCGCCTGGCTGACGTTTCGCAGCAAGACATTTGAATCATTCATCGAAGGCCGACCAGTGATCTTGATTCACAACGGCAAGATCGATCATCCGGCCATGCGACGATGCCAACTGACAACGCATGAACTGGACGCGTCACTTCGAGCTGCGGGCTGCGCCGGTCCCGAGTCGGTCCGATTTGCTGTTCTTGAGAATAACGGCAGAATTTCGGTGATTCCGAAGTCAGAACCACATGATCATCATTCGGCAGGGTCTGCCTGATGGCCATCACTCTCGGATCAGTCGTTTCGCCTTCATTTCGAATCGCGGCAGCGATCCCGCGGGGACCGCGGTCACTTCGGCCTGGAATTGCAGTCGCTCTTTAATCGCCTTCGAGAGACGATTCACCAGCGTGGCGGTGTCGGCTTCGGACAATTGAGCGATCGGCTCCAATTGCAGTTTGACGTGGTTCATCTCGCGATGACGCGAAACCACGATGCGGAACTCGGTGATCTCGGGAAACTCGCGAATAATCGCTTCGATACTGACCGGAAACACGTTGTTGCCGCGGACGATCAACATGTCATCCGTGCGGCCAAGGATCCCTCCCTTAAGTCGCAACCAGATTCGACCCGAAGGATGCGGCGATGGATCTGCGACCACCAGATCACCCGTGCGATAGCGAATCACGGGAGTTCCGATGCGACCCAGGTTGGTGATGACCAGTTCGCCAGGCGTACCAGCCGAAACATGTTGCCCTGTTTCGAAATCAATGATCTCGGCGATGCACTGCGATTCCAGAACGGTCAAGTTGCCGGGATCGTCGTCGGCCTCACTCGCCAGCGGTCCGATCTCGGTCATCCCCCAGTGATCGAAGACTCGCGCTCCCCACGCGGATTCGATCCGTTGTCGAACAGACGGAATCGCCCCCCCCGGCTCGCCGGCGACCAGGATTGCCCGCACCGAACTGTTGGCGACATCGATACCCTTTTCGGCGGCGACTTCCGCGAGACGCAGGGCGTAAGTCGGAGTGCATCCCAGCATCGTGACCTGATTCTCTTGAATCAGCTTCAGTCGCGCTTCGCTGCTCATCCCTCCCGCCGCCAAGCACAGGTTTCCCTGTCGCGATGCTCCTTCGAACCCAGCCCAGAAGCCCAGGAACGGACCGAATGAAAAGGGGAAGCACAAGCGATCCTCGGGTCGCAGATTCATCAGCCGATAGATGATCGTCCAGCAATCCAGCAACCAGTTCCAGCTCGCGGATGTGTCCAACCAGCGCAAGGGTTGCCCAGTCGTTGTGCCCGATGTTTGATGCAGGCGGGAGTAATCCGTGATGGGGTACGTCAGATTCCGCCCATAGGGAGGGAACGCCACCTGGTCTGCGGCGAATTCATGCTTCGACGTGATCGGTAGCCGCCGGAAATCGTCGAGCGTCCTGATCGATGCGGGATCGATCCCCGCTTCGGAAAGCTTGGCGGTCCACCAGGGATTTCGCGGCACAATCGCCGTCAGCATTTCCCGCAGCCGAACCAACTGCCATTCCGTCAACGTCTCGCGGGACCAATGCTCGGGTTGTTCAGCGGGATTCATTCAACAATCTCGGCACGTCTTAAAATCGTCGCGGCAGCGCATCTCAGAAGCAGTCGGCTTACTTGGACATCTTGTCCTTGGTCAGCGCTTCGAACTTCGCGACCCACTTCGCAGGATCATCCTCGAACGCCGCTTTGCAGCCCGAGCAACAAACCCAATATGATTTCCCCATGTAACTGACTGAGGTCGTACCCAGCCCCTGTGACACCACGCAGGTCTTTTCGCCGTAGTCAGTATCGCTCAAGGCAAACGATGTCCCTTCGCGTTGAGTATTAATCGAGTCGATGCGCAGGAACGGGCTGGAGCCTCGCTTGCGATCAACTTCCAAAATGTAGCGGTTGTTTTCCTGTTGGTTGATGACAACTCGCCATTGTTCGCCGTCGGTGCCTGCTTTGGGCTCGGTCAATTCCAGCTTGTACGTTCGCTGCAGCTTCTTGTCGTCACCCGCCACATCTTGAACTTCCTGCGAGAAATTGCCGCGGAAAACTCGCTGCTTGCCATCGCCATCGGTCACCGTGAATTCGTATTCCTGCGAAGCAGGAGAGAAGGTCAGCCGACCATCGCGAACATACTGACCCTTTTCGGATTTGATCCGAATGGCTGGCTGCTTCGGATCGGTCTTCAGATCCCAGACCCAATTTGGATGATCGAGCGTCCCCTTGCGAGGCGTTCCGTTCCAGTTGCCGATCAGGATCTGCAATGGCTTGAGCGCCGCACGGGCAGATTCGACGCGCTCGCCTGAGTCAACCACGGCAGTCGTGCCGGCCGAGCCGCTGGCGTTGATTTCGACGGGCTTGATCGGTTTTCGCTTTGGTTTCGAGTCTGACTCACCGGAAGGTTTCGCATCCGCTGCCAGAATCTGACTCGTGGAACCGTCCGAGGTCGAAGCCTGGGTCGGCGCGACTGACTTCGCGCAACCCAGCGACAACGTGGTGGCAAGCATCAGAAAATAAGTGCCGATCGTGTCACACTTCATCCGCATGTTCCTCGGTAATTTCGTCCATTTGGCCCAGCGGTTAGTATAACACGGAAGCTCGAATGATCGCTATTGCCTGATTGAACTACGGCCACTCACTGGATTTCCCCTTAATTCATGCGGGACAGTGTTCATCGAGAAGCTGCAAGTCTAGAATCGGCAGCCTTCGGACGCCTTTGCTTGCCCTGGAAGGAATTTTGCTCTCGTGAGTGCTTCGCCCTCGTCTCGAAAACCGCTGCTGGTCATCTTCATCACCGTTTTCATCGACTTGCTTGGTTTCGGCATCGTCTTGCCGCTGTTGCCCCGGTATGGCGAACATTTTCTCCCCTCTGATATCCAGTCCACTTCAGCCGCTTTCGCTGCTGCGGCACCGAGCGCGGCTCCGGGTTATGTTGCGGCCGTGCTATCCGGACTGGCGTTCCTCTACGGATTCATGGTCCTCCCCGAGTCTCTTCGCCCGGGAGAAACTCCTAAGCGACGTGGCAACCTGTTCAATCTGATGGCCGGGCTGCGAGCGATGACCCAGGGCTCTCATGCATTGATCCTGATCGCGATTTTCCTGACGACGTTCGCGTTCGCTCAATTTGAAAGCACGCTCTCGCTGCTCACCAAACATCTGGGGGGTGTCGCCCAAGAAGTCAGTCACGACTGGCGGCGCGGTGCCATTCTGGGCGGCTTGATGGCCTCGTTCTCGCTGATGCAGTTTCTGTTCGCTCCGCTCTGGGGCCGACTCTCGGACCGCATCGGACGGCGACCTGTACTGCTAGTCGGTTTGGCGGGTTCGACGGTGGCGTACTTCTTGTTCGCAGTCGTCACGCAATGGGGCAATCGTGGTCCGATTCTGGGCCTCAGCCCGCTCGTGTGGCTGTTTATCACGCGAATCGGAGCGGGGATCTCCGGGGCCACCATTTCGACCGCCCAAGCCTACATCGCCGACAGCACCGACGAAAAATCGCGTGGCAAGGGGATGGCGTTAATCGGCGCCGCGTTCGGTATCGGGTTCACCTTCGGCCCCTTGTTGGGGGCTGCCTTCGTGTCAGGCGATTCAGGCGGACACGGACTTAGCGATCGCGCCAATTTCTTGGTCTTCGCCTACATCGGCTTCATCTTGACGCTGAGCCAAGGACTGCTCGTTCGACGGCTGATTCCAAAACTGGGCGAATTCCGGATGGCGATGATTGGGGTTTTCCTGATGACATTGGGTCTGATGCTGATCGCTGTCGCCTCGTATCAGACGTCGATTTCGCTGTTGTTCTGTGTCCTACCGATCGTCGTGATCGGCTATTCGTGCGCTACGCCAGCCTTGCTCTCGTTGCTGTCCCTGACCTCAGGAGCCGACGAGCAGGGTGAACTCATGGGAATTGGGCAGAGCATGTCGTCGATGGCCAGAATCGTGGGTCCCTTGGCGGGGTTGTCGCTTCAGCGTGGACTGGGGATTGCTATCCCGTACTGGTTTGCAGCTGCTCTGATGGCGGCCAGCATCTTCGCTGTGCTTGGACTGCGTTCCGCAGGACCGCGAAAGGACCCGGCAGCCGCTGCCTGAATTCTTCCGTAGGACGGTTTTCGAAACTGTCCTTCTGAATCTCAGTGATCGCGATCAGACTTCGCAGCCCCGCCTGCAGCACCCATCGAAGTCTCCGCGGAGGATGTCGATCGGCGTTCACGGAATTCATCCAATCGCTGCTTCATCTCGGCTTCGTACCCGCGATCGACCGGTTCATAGTACCGAGCATCGACGCCGAGATAGTCTTGCGCCACCCAACCCTCCTCGGCGCTGTGAGGATACTGATAGCCATCGCCGTGACCCAAACGTTCAGCACCCTTGTAGTGGCGATCTCGTAGATGGACTGGCACGGGAACGGTTCGCTGAGTCTTCACGTCATCCATTGCCGCATCGATCGCCACATACGATGCGTTCGATTTGGGTGCCAATGCCAAGTAGGTCACCGCTTGTGCCAACGGAATGCGGCACTCAGGCATGCCGATAAATTCGGTGGCACTCGCGGCCGCCTGCGCCAGGATCAATGCCTGCGGGTCCGCGTTTCCAATATCTTCTGCCGCCGCAATGACGATCCGTCGAGCCAGAAACCGGGGATCTTCCCCCGCGGCCAGCATGCGCGCCAGCCAGTAGATCGCGGCATCCGGATCGCTACCGCGAATGCTTTTGATCAGTGCGCTGGCCGCATCATAGTGCTCATCGCCGTCAGCATCGTACCGAATCTGTTTTCGTTGGATCGATTCTTCGGCCGTGGCCAGATCAAGCAACTTCTGATTGGGTCCCAGCGAAAGCACACCGATTTCCAATGCCGATAGCGCACGCCGCGCATCGCCATCGCAAATCGTCGCCAGAAACTGAATCGCTTCTGGGGTCGCCGTGACGCCCTGTGATCCCAGACCCCGTTCTTTGTCCTTCAGTGACCGCTCCAACAATTGGGCAATGTCATCGATCGACAGTGGCTTCAGTTCAAAGATCTGACTGCGGCTGAGCAGCGGTGCGATCAGGGCAAAAAAAGGATTGGCAGTGGTCGCAGCGACGAGCGCCACAATTCCCTCCTCCACGTCGGGCAGCAGCACATTCTGCTGAGTCTTGTTGAAATGGTGCAATTCATCGATGAACAACACCGTTCGCGGTCCGCCGCTCAGCACGTCGTTCCGGGCCTGATCGAGAGCTTCGCGCAGTTCTTTGACGCCCGCGGCCGCGGCATTCAACGAGCGAAATGTTCGTTTCGTGTGACGCGCAATCAACTCGGCCAGTGATGTTTTGCCAGTTCCGGGCGGGCCATAAAAGACGACGGAGCTGATTCGATCCGCCTCAAGCAACCGACGTAGCAGTTTTCCTGGTGCCAGAAAATGTTGTTGGCCGACAAATTCGTCCAGCGATCGAGGGCGCATGCGCGCCGCCAGCGGTCGAACTGCATCGCGATGCTCGGCTTCGAGCCGATCAAACAGTGCCATAAAAGTGGCAGCCTTGATAAGAAATTCGGAGATGATCCCGAGGCACTTCGGTCAGACGAAACAACTGACCGATGGCGGGACAATCATCCCAACAGTCCCATCCCATAATAGGCCTGATGGAACAGAAAAGAAACCTCCGCCTGTGCCGGTCAAGACCGCGGTTCTGAACCCAGAAAGTTCAGGGGGGAGCCGCGAGGTCTGGGTTGTGTGAGCCGTGAGACGCCGAAACGTCACGCGGATATACGCGCAGCCAAACCAAGCTGACTTCCAACTAAATCAAAATTGTAGGGTCAACGCACTGGTCTCGTATCGAACACTGCAGAGGTTCCAAGGACCCCGAAGAATCCACGTTTGATGCTAGCGTGCGAGTGCGCCACATGCAACAAGTCTGCGGCCTGGTATCGGCACCAAGTGTTGCGTCGTCAGAACTGGCGAAAGTAGCGACTTGATTCCCGTGGCTGCGGGCGAGCGGTCCAATAAGTCGTCGCATCTGGAGTTGCGTTTCGTTGCAAGGTATCACGCCCAGCCAGCCTCAACGCAAATCCAATTGGTGTAATGACGGTGTAGTAGACGATCGCGAGTACAAGGTGCGACATCACCCAGCCAATCGGGAAAGCCGCCACCATCCAAGCAATGAACAGTGGCCGCAGTATCAGGGGAACCAGTAGGCCGCCGACCAGTCCTGCGGAGGACGCGACCAGTAACGCAATCGCGGCGATGTCCCAGCCAAACTTTTTATGCAGTAGCCACGCCGCGGCTGCCGCGACGAACCATTGCACGACGGCAAACAGTCGCAAGTCGCGATCAGAAGGACGCCAGTTGATTTCGATCACGGCCATCGCGTCAATCCAATGAGAACTGTTTCAGATATTCGTCGACCTGTTCGGGTGACAACTTTGGCTGCTGCTCTTTGTGAAGCACGAACCGCTCCAGCACCAGCACGTCGATGTTGGTTGCCAGAAAGCATCGATACGCTTCTTCTGGCGCGCACACGATCGGTTCACCCCGGACGTTGAAGCTGGTATTGATCAGGACTGGGCAACCGGTCAGGGCTTCGAACGATTTCAGCAATCGATAGAACCGTCCATGACGCTTGGCATCCACGGTCTGGATGCGCGCGGAATAGTCGACGTGAGTGACCGCTGGAATGTCGGAGCGGATGGCCTTCACTTTATCCAGGCCATTGAAGTTGTCCGGAGTCGAAGGTGTTCGATGGTCTGCTCGCACCGGCGCGACGAGCAGCATGTACGGGCTTGATTCGTGCAACCTTGTCTCAAAATAGTCCTGTACCCGATCCTGCAGGACGGCTGGGGCAAAGGGACGAAAGGATTCTCGAAATTTGATCCTCAAGTTCATCACCGACTGCATTTCCGGATTTCTTGCATCACCCAGAATGCTGCGTGCCCCCAATGATCGCGGGCCGAACTCCATCCGGCCTTGAACCCAGCCAACAACTTTTCCGGCGGCAATGGCTTCAGCCACGTGGCAACAGCATTCGTCCTCATCCGCAAAGTACTCGAATGGAGCGTTGACCCGAGTCAAGTAATTCCGGATCGAGGTTTCGTCAGGGCAAGGGCCCAGGTAGCTGCCTGCTTGTGCATCCGGCTGTGCGGGCTGACGCGGATTTCCCAACAACTGATACCAGGTAAAGAGTGCCGCCCCCAGTGCTCCGCCCGCGTCTCCTGCAGCGGGTTGGATCCAGATCGACTCGAAGGGCCCTTCGCGCAGCAATCGGCCGTTGGCCACGCAGTTCAGTGCCACTCCGCCCGCCAGGCACAGATTCCTCTGGCCCGTCTGCGCATGAATGTGGTGCGTCATCTTGAGCAGGATCTCTTCAGTCACGACCTGAATCGAAGCCGCCAGATCCATCTCGCGTTCCGTCACCGGTGATTCCGGCTTCCGTGGTGCGCCGCCAAACAACTCGTCAAAACGACGAGTTGTCATCGTCAAGCCGGCACAGTAGTTGAAGTACTCCAGATTCAGGCGAAACGAGCCGTCGTCTTTAAGATCCATCAATCGATCACGGATGAGATCTGCGTAACGGGGTTGCCCATACGGTGCCAGGCCCATCAGTTTGTATTCGCCGGAATTCACTTTGAATCCGCAATAATATGTGAATGCCGAGTACAACATTCCCAGTGAATGCGGGAATCGCAGTTCGCTCTTGAGTTCAATGCGGTTGCCGCGTCCGACTCCCCACGTCGCAGTGGCCCACTCTCCCACGCCATCCACCGTCAGGATCGCAGCCTCTTCAAAGGGCGATGGAAAGAACGCGCTGGCGGCGTGCGACTCATGGTGCTCGGGGAAAACAATCCGCCGCGTGAACTGTCCGTTCAGGCCCTTGTTGATCTCGCGGCGCAGATGCAGCTTCTTTTTCAGCCAAATCGGCAATGCCGCCAGAAACGATCGAAATCCCCGTGGCGCGTAGGCCAGGTAAGATTCAATAAGCCGATCGAATTTCAGCAGTGGCTTCTCGTAGAAGCAGACATAGTCCAACTGATCCGGGCTCAGCCCTGCTTCCGCCAGACAATAGTCGACTGCCCGTTTGGGAAAATTCGCATCGTGCTTAATGCGAGTGAACCGCTCTTCCTGAGCCGCAGCAACGATTCGGCCATCAACGACGAGTGCCGCAGCGGAATCGTGATAGAACGCAGAGATACCGAGAATCGAGACCATGGGATCGTTTTAAGAGTTCAGCACACCGTTGTGAAGCTCGAACGTGAGCATCCGATGAATACCCAAGGTCTTTCTCTGATTTAGATCCAATTGGCAGCCCCGCGAGACCTCGTATCAGTTCGTGCGGTCCCCAACTCCACGCAGCCGACAGATACTTGCCGCCGAGAGATGTCCGCCAAACCCGAGTGACAATTTCCAGACGCGATCGATACGACGCTGCCGCGATTGTCGTGGTGTGAAATCGAGCGTCAGTTCCGGATCAGCCGTCTCTAGATTGACGGTGGGCGGCACCGTCTGATCGCGGATCGCGAGCAACGAAGCGGCCAGTTCCACGCTGCCGGCCGCACCCAGCAGATGCCCCAGTCCGCCCTTCAAGCTCGAGCACGAAATGCCATCTGCGTCAGTTCCCAGCACAGCGCGGATGGCCGCGGATTCGACACGGTCATTGGGCAGTGTCGCGGTCCCGTGCAGGTTCATATAGTCTGGGAGTTCGCCGACTTCTTTGTGCAAATCACGAAACAACCGCTGCAGCGATAGCCCCTGCGGGTCGAGTTGAGTCAGTCCACTTGGATCTGACAACATCCGACCAGACTCCCATTCGGCGTACCAGCGTGCTCCCCGTGCGACGGCATGTTCGAGAGACTCCAGCACCAGACATCCGGCCCCTTCCCCGACGATAAATCCCGACCGGTGACGATCGAAAGGGCGACAGGCCGTCGCGGGATTCTCTGTTGGACGCGCGAGTACCCCCAGTCGCTGAAACGACCCCAGGATCGCCGGTTGCAGCGATGCGTCCGAGCTGCCCGCCAAGACCACGTCGCATCGGCCGTCGCGAATCAGCTCGAACCCGCGTAGGCAGGCAGCGAGTCCCGTCGCACACGCCGCCACAGGTGCCAGGGTCGGTCCCAGCGAGCCATAAACGCGAGAAATCGCTGCCGCCGCCGCATTCGGCCAGACGCTTAACCATTGATCTGCAGAGCTGCCTGAGTACGAGTCTGACAGCAGCCCGGAGGCCGTATGCAGGCTTCCCTTACTCGTCCCAAACACTACTCCGGTCGAATCCGCTGCGAGCTTCCCCACATCAAGCCCCGCATCGCCAATCGCTTCGTTCGAAGCCTCCAGAGCCAACGCGATGACTGGGTCAAGTCCTCGTTCGGTCACCGACAGCGGCATTTCACACGGCGCACCGACCAACGGCGTTGGTCCCGTCCATTGCGGCGATTGCAGCCAGCGGGATGCCGAATGACCTGCCACAAGCGACCGCCAGGTCGATTCGCGATCCGCACCCAGAGGCGTTCGAAGTCCGATGCCGGTAATGACCACTCGACGGTTCGAGCCCAAGGACAGATCGGCACGAAAAGGCATCGTCACTGCTTCTAAGACCGCCCGCTAGCGCGGCAGACACCAAACACAGCAGCACCGACCAGCAGGGCGACCACGATACTCTCCACGATATAGTAGCGCGCCGGGGCGGAGACATTTGGGGGGGGCGCAGGAGTATTGGCCTGAGCCAATGGAATCAGCCAGCCTTCAGCTCGTGCGGGTGGACTCGTTGCGACAAGGGAGCCCGCGCAGGCCAATGCCAGAAATCCGCATCGAATCTGCCGTCCCAGTTGTCTGTTCATGTTCCGCCCCAGCTCACTACAGGAATTCCACCGCAGAAACTGTAGCGAACACGCCGACCGTTGCAAAGAGAGCGGCAGATCACTCGTCGCCCTTGCCGATCACCACAATGCCGGATTCGGTGACGGTATGACCGCGAGCCCGATCCGCTTCCAGATCGTACCCCACTTCAAAACCTTCCGGGATGTGGACTCGCTTGTCGATGACGGCCCGGCGCACCTTGGCATTGCGACCGATGACAACTCCATCGAACAAGATCGAATCTTCAACACTCGCCCAGCTGTTGACGCGGACGTTGTATCCCAGCACAGAACGTAGTACCGAACCGCCCGAGATGATGCTGCCCGAACAAACGAGGCTGTCCATCGCATGCCCGACGCGAGGATATTCCCCGTCATACTGAGCGAAAACAAACTTCGGCGGCGGTTGCTGCGGCTGATAAGTCCGCAACGGCCACGAACGATCGTACAGATTCAGTTCGGGCTCGACCTTGATTAGATCCATGTTCGCTTCGTAGATGGCGTCCAGCGTCCCCACATCGCGCCAATAGGAAGTGTGGCCCGTATTCTTGTCTCGGAACGGATAAGCCTTGATCAAGTGCGTATCGATCAGCGCAGGGATGATATTCTTGCCGAAATCGTGAGCGCTCCTCGGATCGGACGCATCGGCAATCAAGCGATCAAACAGGAAGTTTGTGTTGAACACGTAGACGCCCATCGACCCCAGGCAGCGAGTCGGATCGCCCGGCATCGGTTTCGGGTTCTGCGGCTTCTCCTGAAACTCGATCACCCGATTATTTTCATCGATCTGCATCACACCGAACTGCGTTCCTTCTTCCAGCGTGCAGGGAAGGCAAGCCACTGTCGCAACCGCCCCGGAATCGATGTGGTCCTTGATCAGTTCGGCATAATCCATCTTGTAGATGTGGTCACCCGACAAGATCAGCAGGTAGTCGCTCTGGCACTTCTCAATCGAGTAGATGTTCTGATAGACGGCGTCGGCCGTTCCCTTGTACCAATCTTCGTGCAACCGCTGCTGCGGCGGCAGGACATCGATAAATTCGTCCAGTTCCCGACATAGGAAGCGCCAGCCAAGATTCATGTGACGGTCGAGACTGACCGCCTTGTATTGCGTCAGAACCAGCACCTTTCTTAGGCCGCTGTTGATACAGTTCGAAAGCGTGAAGTCGATGATCCGGTAGGCACCGCCAAAAGGGACGGCCGGCTTCGCTCGATCGCGTGTGAGCGGCTCCAGACGTGTTCCTTTTCCTCCTGCCAGAATCAATGCCAACACGCTTCGCATCTCAATCTCCTTCGCAGTAATCGGCCACCGGTCCACCAAGGCACGGTGATTTATTACTCTGCAACCGCTCTCAGCAACTTCAGCATCGTTTCCCTCACTTTCGGCTCCGCATCGGCCGCGAGATAACTGGAACGAGCCCGCCATGTCTCATATCCCCCCAGCCGATGTTGTTCGGGCGGAGGAAGGTAGCCGTTATACCCATTCGCCAGTTCAATCGTGAAAGTCCGCGGCAATGGACTTTCCTTTTTGACAGCCAAACCGGTTTCAGTAAAGGTCTCGCAAGGACTGGAGACAATCCCCAGAGATCCAATCCGGATCGCCTGCAAACGGACTTTTACCGTACTCGGATACTTCGCCAATAACGTCGTTTCACGAGCATACACCAGCGGCATTCCTTTCAACGGGCGATCATTGGTCTCACTTAGCAGCTTGTTCGCTCGCTCAAGATCTTCAGCGGAAGGGACTCGCACACCGAGTTCAATTTCCGCGTCTTGCACTCGCAACGGAACTGAGTCGAAGTACTGAATCTCGCCGTAGACCTTCGACACCGCTTGAATAATCGTTTCCGCAACCACACCCATTTGTTCATACGGTTCGCGTTTTGGACCGACCTTCAGGCTGAAATTGACGTTGTTCACGTCACCACTTGTTCCGTTAGACATCATGCCGACAAACGACGGCCCAGCATTACCTGCTTGAACCTGACGAGCCATCCGCATTGCGAACTCGCCAAAATAATCAGCCGACACGACCGCTCCCGAGACACCGCCGACGTAGTGCAGCGAGTAATTCGCCAATAGCGCCAATGGCCGTCCATCGCGAGTCTGAACCGACAAGACGCTGACCTGCGGATCAACCGCACCGACAGGACGATCAACCAGCGGATTGCTGTAGCCGGGATTCATCTTCACGCGATCCGTGCGACCGCCGAAAGGGTCTTCGAAGGTTTCTCCTTCCTTGGCCACCCATCTGCGATTAAAAAGTTGCGACGGTTCGTCGACCGCTCCCCAGCCAATCCGCGCCGGCACTCGTTGACGGTACGCAAGATCAATCCCCTCGGCGATCCGCGTGATCAAGAACTGCGAGTATTTCTGATCAGGGTCGCTCTGGAAGACCCCAGTGACCGTGGGGCACGAATGCGCATGTGTCGCCGAAATCAGAATGTTGCCAGCCGGAATCCCCGTCTTCGCCGCGGCCTGCTGTCGTGCGGCGTCGATTATTTCACGAGGAATCATGCAACTGTCGCAGACCACAATGGCTAACGACGTTTCACTATTCGCCAGAACCAAACAGCGAGCATGCAAGCGATCATGAGCCCCGGTCGCTTGAACGTCAGCCATATTCCCATTGACCGAGATTGGGAACTCCAGCGGAGTAATATCTTGCGCGAATGCCCCGGCTTGCAGCGGGGATTCTGCCGCCAGCAACGTCAGGCTGCCGTCATCTGCCATCAGCAGGAGGATGCCGAGGCGAACGATCGTCGATCGGATACCAGTGGCCACCATGCCTAATTCCTCGATCAGAACTTGCATCTTATCCAACAGACGCCATTGATGAGCCGCCAGTCTGCCCGAGTATCGGCAGTGAGGCAACTGTCGAAGCCCTAAATAGCTTAGGCAAGCCTGAAAACAACCTGGCGGCCACCAAAGGACTCTATCTCCGGACCGGGCCTCGCCTAATCGAGTGCATTGCCTCGCGGATTCCTCACGAGAGTGCAGGTAGGTCTGGATTGGGACCCTCGAGTTGGCCGTGCCTTGCGATGATTCGCGCGGCCGGTACCCTTGCGGTCAATCAAGATGATGTTTCCTACATCGGGGATGGCAATTCAGTTGTTGGCTATATCCTCGCAAGAATTGATTAGAAGAGGTGCTTTGGCCCGCATTTGTGGATCCACTTGTCCGCTGAATCATTGAAAGATTGGCTTATGCCTTGCGAGCGGTTGTCGCCTCAGAAAGAATCATCAGAAGATGAACCTTCGACGCACTGAAGGCCGCGACGCGGTAGGCACCGCACACTTCGCACGCAACGTCGGAGTCCAACAACCAAATCGCCGCAGGATCGGCCTTAGAAGTGGTGTCCAATATGCAATTTGCTCAATCGACGCGACACCCACTGATGATCGCGTCGGTACTCGCTTTTTTCGGGTGTAGTACCTCGACCACACCGTTACCCACAAACAATTCTGCGACGCAGTCAACCGTCGCTGAACAAGCACAACCCGCAACTAAACCGACCAATCGTGATTTAGTGAATCCAGAGTCACTTGCTCTGCAAGAGATCAATTGGGAGCAACTCCAGGAAGTCGTCGCGAGTCACAAGGGCAAAGTCGTTGTCGTCGACATCTGGTCCACATCGTGCGAGCCCTGTCTGCGCGAGTTTCCTCACCTGGTCGCATTGCAGCAGCGGCATCCTGACGACGTAGTCTGCATTTCGTTCGATTGCGATTACATCGGCGCGAAAAACAAGGCTGTCGGCTACTACCGTGAACGCGTCCTCAAACAACTCACCAGCCAGCATGCTGTGAAGCTGATCAACGGCATGTCCACCACCGCCGCGGACGAATTGTTCCAGCAACTCGACATCGATTCGATTCCCGCGGTCTACGTCTACGATCGAACGGGGAAGCTTTCCAAGCGATTTGATAACCGGACGCCCGCAGGCGATTCTGAAGAAGGTATCTCCTACGAGAAACAGATTGATCCCCTGGTGGCCGACCTGGTCAAGGCGGAAAAGATCTGATGGTCGATTCGTCCAGGCGTGGCCGTCAGGTGATGAGCAACCACAATCGTTGCTGGATCTGGGGACGCCACGTCGTTTTAGAAACGCTCCAGGCGGGTCGCTGGCCCATTCTGGAACTACTCGTTGGCGAACAGCTTGAAGAACGGCTGCTCGCGGATTCGATCAGCCTGGCTGAACGGGCCGACGTGCCGCTGAATGTCGTCAGCGAAGCCATGCTGACCAAGTCCTGTCGAACTGCCGAACACCAGGGGTTTGCTGCCCGCATGGCACCGTTTCCCTATCTGACACCCCCTCAGTTCAGCAATGGCCTGCCCGACAATCCCGTTATCGCCATCCTTGATCGCCTGCAGGATCCGTTCAACTTCGGTGCCATCATCCGCTGCGCGTCGACCTTGGGCGTCGACGGCATCGTCGTCAGCGATCGAGAGCAAGTTGAGATCAACAGCCAGGTCGCTCGCAGTTCTGTCGGCGCCGTTAACTATTTGCCGATCGCGCAAGCCACAGACTTGGTGGCGGCTGTCGATCAGTTTCATGATCGCGGATGCCAGATCATCGGCGGGACTGAAAAGGCTGATCGACCGCTGCATCAAGCCGATTTTCGCCGCCCCTCCGTGCTGATCATCGGCAACGAAGGACGAGGAATTCGTCCAGAACTATTGGGGCGTTGTGATATCTCTGTCAGTATTCCGATGAGCGGCCAGATCGGCTCGCTCAATGCCGCGGTCGCCGCGGGAATCATGTTTTATGAAATGCGCCGGCAGCGCAGCCTGCCGCCAGTCTCAAGGTAACTTCATGTCGTTGGTGCTTCGCAATCCGCATAGTGTTCTCGCTGCGTTACAGACTCGGCCAGAAGATGTCTTCGAAATTCGGCTCGCCCCGGGCACCCCTTCGCCCAAATGGTCCGAAGTCGCCGAACTGGCACGTCAACACGAGATTCCGATTCGAACCAATCTGGCAGTCGAAAAGCGACCTGCTGGAGCAGCTAAATCAGAACGAGTCGGCGCAGCGGTCGCGTTGGTTCGCGAACGCCCTGATGGCCTGGTCGATGAATTGTTTGCTGGTGATCCTGCCGAGTTGCAAGGACTTTGGTTAGCGCTGGAACAACTGCAGGATCCGCATAATGTCGGCGCGATCTTTCGGACGGCGGCTTTCTTCGGGGTCAATGGGATCGTCCTCACTCGCGACCGATCCGCGCCACTGTCCGCAACCGTCTACGATGTTGCCTCCGGCGGATTGGAATACGTCCCGTTCGCGATCGTGCCAAGCCTCAGTCGCGCGATCACGCTGGCTCGCGAAGCGGGAGTCGCGGTGATCGGAACGTCAGAACGTGCCGAACGCAACATCGACGATGTCCCAGTCGATCGACCACGCCTATTGATCTTCGGCAACGAAGAACACGGACTGCGGCGGGTGACAACTGAAAGTTGCGACGAACTCGTTTCCTTGCCGCCGCTGGGGCCGATTCAATCCCTGAATGTGTCGGTGGCGGCCGGCGTCTGCATGTCTAAGCTAGCCAAATCGACTTGATCAGACAGCAATCGCTCGTCCTTCAAACTGATCCCACTGATGCGGCGATGTCGAGCTGCATTCAGTAAATAGTGCAGCGCCATGACCGCAGCCGCGGGAGGCAGGCCGCTGGGACGGATGTTCGAGATACAGTTGCGATCCGCGTCGGTTCGCCCAGGCCCTGGACCGTAGACAAAATAAGCCCCCAGGCTATCGGGCGATCCCAACCCAGGCCGCTCGCCCAACAAGATCAGCGAGATCGCACTCTTCAGCCCCTCCCCAACTTCGTCCTGAATGGCGACGCGCGCGAACGGAATGATCACCACCGGAGCAATACTCCAGCCTTCGTCCTTCAATAGCGAGGTCAGTGCCGTCACAACTTCGCCCGCGTGAACGGCCGCGTGCGACGAGAGTCCGTCCGAAATGATGAGGCATAGGTCTCGCGATGGACTATTCAACGATGCCAACTCATCTCGCGATTGCGAATTCAAGCGCCGTCCCAGATCAGGGCGGCGCAAGTATTCTTCGCGGCTGCTTGCATCGCTATTTAATGAGATTGTATCTAAGCCAGCCGAATTCAACTGCTCGATCAGTGAGTGAGCATCAAACGGCGCCAACACCGCATCCCGAGCCCGGGCCTGCGACAAGCCGAAGTCGAGCAACTCGCGCGTCGGTAGACTTCCACCGGCGCGACCCAGCGCAATTCTGGCTGCGGTCAGCGACTTGAAATCATGCCAGGGATCAGCAGGTTTGCTCATTGGTTTCGGTTCTGAGTGATCACTGGCTATTGCAGCAAACGGTGCCCGCGCGACACAGGTTTCAATCGCAATTGCTCATCCATGATCCCATTTCTCAACAGCCACTCTTCAAACTCGGGAGCCGGTCGCAGGCCCAATGTTTGACGCAAATAGTGGCTGTCATGAAACGACGTTGACTGATAATTCAGCATGATATCATCGGCACCCGGCACGCCCATGATGAAGTTGCAACCGGCGATTCCGAGCAACGACAGTAACGTGTCCATGTCGTCCTGATCGGCCTCCGAATGATTCGTGTAGCAAACATCGCAACCCATGGGGACGCCGAGCACTTTCGCACAGAAATGGTCTTCCAACCCGGCGCGAATGATCTGCTTTCCGTCGTAGAGGTACTCTGGTCCAATGAACCCAACGACACTGTTGACCAGCAATGGCCTGAAGTAACGAGCCACCGCGTAAGCCCTCGCCTCCAGTGTCTGCTGGTCGACTCCACAGTTCGCTCCCGCGGAAAGGCACGATCCCTGTCCGGTTTCAAAGTACATCACGTTGTCGCCGACAGTACCACGACGAAGCGCCAACGCCGCGTCTTGAGCTTCTGCCAGTAACTTCAGATCGATGCCGAATGACTTGTTCGCACCCTCCGTTCCCGCGATCGATTGAAACACCAGATCTACCGGTGCCCCTCGTTCCATCGCCCGCAAAGACGTGGTGACATGTGCCAGAACGCACGACTGCGTCGGAATCGCAAAGCGCTCGATCAAGTCTCCGATCAGTTGGATCAACCGGATCGTATTGTCGACGTTGTCGGTGGCGGGATTCACACCGATCACGGCGTCGCCGCAGGCATAACACAAGCCATCCAGGATCGACGCCGCGATCCCGGCGGGATCATCGGTCGGATGATTCGGCTGGATTCGCACTGCCAGTCGCCCCGACAGGCCCAGCGTATTTCGAAACTTCGAAGTCACCTGGCATTTGCTGGCGACCAGAATCAGATCCTGATTTCGCATGATCTTGCTGACGGCGGCCACCATTTCGGGCGTCAGTCCCTGTGCCACAGCGGTCAGTCGAATTGTGTCGGTTTCGTAGTCGAGCAGCCACTCTCGCAGTTCACCAACCGTCAACGAACGAATCGGCTCAAACGCGGCTGGTGAATGAGTATCACAGATCAGGCGAGTCACCTCATCCGAGTCATAAGGAATGATTGGCTCATTCAAGAACGTCTGCAATGGGACATCGGCCAGGACAAACCGTGCCGCCATCCGCTCTTCATCGCAAGTCGCCGCGAGTCCCGCCAGTTCATCGCCGGAACGACGAGGACTGGCTTTCGCCAACACTGTTGCCATGTCTTCGAATACGAACGTGCGTCCGCCAAACGTATGGCAATAACTTGTCATGAACTCGCCGCCACATCATCACAGAGTCAGATCGAAGACAATATAGAATTCCCTGACGAATAGAACACGCCAGTCGAGGGTCTTCAATGGAACGTCGCGGTATGCTTTATCTGAACGGTCGCGGACGTTGTCGTTTAACCGCGTGAGCATCGCTCCGCGCGTTGCTAGCAACCTGCGGCAACTGTCATCGAGGCGTGCACGCGGCCACATCAATCTGCTAGTTAGGTGAGTAGCAGGGCAAATCGAGGACCAGCACCTCATTCTAGGGGATACCAATGTTCTGGATCAGATGTGCGACCCTGTTTTCCGCGTCTTTTTGCGGTCGCGAGTCTGTGTTGCGCCGCCTGACTCGCCAACAGTCTCTAGCCATTTCAGTCTGTAGTCTGTGGGCCTTGGCGGCCACTGGCATTGCTTTGTCTGCAGAGATGCCGTTCATTCGCGTGACAGAAGACAAACAAGGTTTTGTCACGGCGCTGGGAAAGCGATTTGTTCCCTGGGGTGTCAACTACGACCATGACGATCGCGGACGGCTGCTGGAAGACTACTGGCAACAGGAGTGGCCGCTGGTCGAACAGCACTTTGGAGAGATCAAGCAACTCAAAGCGAATGTGGTGCGCATCCACCTGCAATTCGGCAAATTCATGGAGAGCCCGACAAAGCCCAATCGCGAGGCCCACATGCAGTTGGCCCGATTGCTGGCACTCGCCGAACGAACGGGACTCCATCTCGATCTCACCGGATTGGGGTGCTACCACAAACAGGACGTGCCCGCCTGGTACGACGATCTGACCGAGCAAGAGCGGTGGGATGCCCAGTCAGTCTTTTGGCAATCGATCGCAGAGACCTGTCAGACCAGCCCCGCCATCTTCTGCTACGATCTGATGAACGAACCCGTTGTTCCGGGCGGAAAACGCAACCAGCGTGATTGGCTGGGTCCGGCCTTTGGCGGCAAGCACTTCGTTCAATGCATCTCACTGGATCAGCGCGATCGGCCGCGCCCCGAAATCGCCGTGGCCTGGCTAAAGCAACTGACCAAGGCCATCCGAACGGTTGATGAACGCCACCTGATTTCCGTGGGGCTCGTCGATTGGAGTCTCGATCGCCCGGGCCTCACCTCCGGCTTTGTTCCCAGCAAAGTAGTGAAACACGTCGACTTTCTGTGCGTTCACCTCTATCCCGAATCCGGCAAGTTGAAAGAAGCCGCCGAGACGTTGGTAGGCTTTGCGGTCGGCAAACTGGTCATCGTCGAAGAAACTTTCCCGCTGAAATGCTCGACCGAGGAACTGGCGACATTCATCAAAGACTCGGGCACGACGTCATGCGGGTGGATCAGTTTCTATTGGGGAAAGCCCGTTCACGAATTGCGCAAATCCACCGAGATCCGTGATGCGATCTTGTTGCAGTGGCTGGAGAAATTCTCCGAACTGGCCCCGCAATGAGGATCCGGGGCGCTCGAGAATCCGGTATCGCCACCCCGATCAAGAATTCGTCAATGATAAATCATTGTACAAAATCGCAGTTAGTGATCTAATTCCGCGGTACGCAAGATCACCAATCACTGAATAACCAGCTCAGGTTCCAGTCCCTTCATCCAGATTTGCCTCTGTCATCCCACATTTATCCCGTGCGGTGTGCATGGGTCGTTCTATTGGGTCTTTTCAGATGGGGGTTACTATGCGACGAGTTCGCGCGAGGCGCCTTGGTTTCACATTGATCGAACTGCTGGTCGTGATTGCGATCATCGCGGTTCTAATCGCACTCCTCTTACCGGCAGTCCAGCAGGCTCGGGAAGCGGCCCGCAGAACCCAGTGTAAGAACAATCTCAAGCAATTTGGCTTGGCGATGCACAACTACCACGACACGTTCAATCGGTTTCCTTGTACGATCAATCCCAGCAATTTCGGTGGTGTGATTGGCGTGGGAGCGATGGTTCACCTTCTGCCCTATATCGATCAAGCCCCCTTGTACAACACGATCAATTTCGTGTCGGCAACAGCGTGGACGGCACCGGTGGGCACCACTGCTCCGGTTGGAAGCCGGTACTTTGAAATCACGCCACCTGGTTTCCGTTGTCCAAGCGATACGTCATCCCAATATTATCCGGGGACGAACGGGATCCAAGGGAATTGGGCCACCGCGAGCTACGGCCTTTCGGGTGGTGCTCAGCGCGAAAGCGGGAATGGGTGCTCGTCTTACGGCGGAAATGCCTTGAACAACGGCAGCGCTGATCACAGCGACAGTCGAGATCCGAATGCGATCTCGGGAATGTTCAGCCGGTACGGATTTTCGGCCGCGATCAAGGACGTGACCGACGGCACGTCGAATACGATTCTGATGGGCGAGTGCCGAGCAGAATGCAGCGACCACCAACGGGATGGCTGGGCAAACACCAACGCCAACTGGTTGTTTACCACCGCACCAATTAATTATCAGACCTGCCTGGGTGGCTCAGGGTGCAATTCCAATGGTAACTGGCAAACGTCGCAGGGCTTCAAGTCGCGGCACGTTGGCGGGGCTCACGTTCTTCTCTGCGATGGTTCCGTCCGATTTGTAAGCGAGAATATCGACTACAACAACTACCAGAAACTGGGGGATCGTCACGACAATCAGGTTGTCACCGAATTCTAACTGCTTGTCGAAATCTTGCTTCTCGTTTCAACGGGCCCGCGCGAGTTCTTCGCGTGGGCATGTCCTGTTACTAGTTCGCCAAAGATGGAATTCGAAAACATGGTGTATCGATCGGCGTACGCGCCGCGGCTGGTCCTGTGTCTACTCGTCGCGGCAATCGGGCTCGTCGGTTGTTCAAAGGGACCGACGCGACCAAAAGTGATTCCTGTTTCAGGCAGCATCAAATTCAAAGGAGCCCCATTGCCTAACGCGACGGTGACATTCTTGCCAGAAGGGAGTTCGCCCCGAAATCCGTTTGGTACGACTGACGCCAACGGCAACTTCAAACTGACAAGTTACGACACTGATGATGGTGCCGTTCCTGGTGAATATGTTGTCGTGATCGCCGCCGGAATAGCGGCTGATGGGAAGAAGCCAGAAGAACGAACCGCGCAGGACATGATTAACCTGGGGCCCGGCGGAAAAATTCCAAATCAGACCGTCGTTCCCGAGAAATACAAAGAACGAAAGACGTCTGGATTGAAACGTAGCGTGGTTGCGGGAGATGCCAACGTCTTCAATATCGATCTTGCCGAGTGACTCTCGTTCTAGTTTCTGAATGGTTCCAGCAGGGCGAAATACCTGCTGGTCCCTTTCAATAATCGCCGCTGATCACGATCAATCGCTTGCCGTCCGGAGTCCAGCAGGCGTCGGTATTGTTGCGGCCAACGTCTTGACCTTTCACTAGTGTCGGGGCGGTCTCATTGGTCGGGTTGAATTCGTAAAGTTGCTTGAACCCTCGTTCTGCGCAATATTTTGCGAAGATGACCCGGTCTTCCAGGGGATGCCAGACAAGGTTCCCGATCACCTCAACTTTTCCCTGGTGATGAACTCGTAGATCGGGCTTGTCTCCACGAGTGTTCACCGTTGCAACATGTTGAATTCCGTCTCCCCGTGTTCCCTTAAAGCAGATGCGCTTGCCGTTGGCAGACCACGCCCAACTCCAGTAGATCTGATATCCATAGTCGGAACCATTGAGAATTGTTTCTGTCATCTCACTTGCGAAGTCATAGATTTTTATCGACCCGCCCTCTGACACCGCCAACTTCGATCCATCCGGCGAGAACTGGCCACCCCAGCCGTTCCCGATTTGTTTCTCACCAGCACCCGAAAGGTCGATCAGCCATGATCCGAACACTGGCGATGATCGTGCGCAGGCGAGTCGTTTTCCGTCTCTTGACCAACTCGGCATACTCCCAGAGCAGATTTCTTCGGGCTCGCCGCCATCGATCTTCGTCACGTAAATAGTTGAATCTCCACGCTGGTTATTCACCCGCGAAGCAAACGCCAGCAGTTTGCCATCAGGCGAGATCGTTGGTGACTGGCAATCGGAATGTCCTGCGAACTTGAACAGCGACTTCCAACCCGTCTCATCTGAGTTCATGACGAAGAATTCGTCAGGAACCTTTTGCTTAAACGGGAATTCGTCGGAGTCCAGGCTTCCACTGCCGTTCTGATCCAGCCGCAGAAAATAGGTGGCTCGCAGCAGGGGAAACAGCATCGGATCAAATCGAAATTCACCGAACGACAAGACCCCGTCGCCATTGGGGTCACTCAGTGGTGTCTGCCACTGCAGGACCATGTTGGCCGGCATCGTCAGTCGATATTCGGCCAGGGAAAGCTTGCCATCCAGATTCAAATCAAAGGCGGGGAAGACGCTCTCGAGGATCGGTTGCTTCCAGTCCGGAGGCCCCGCTAGCAACTCTTTGGGATCGACGAACGCATCCAGGTTGGTATCCATCTGCCGGAATTCCATCACGGGATCGTTCACACTGCGCCAGGGAACCAGGCACCATTCGTCGAAGGACAAATAGCCGCTCTTATCGACATCGACCTTCTCAAATTCGCCCGCAACAGCATTGGGATCGCCGTACGATCGCTCGATGAATTCAGTCCTGTCGAGCATGTCGTTTTTATCCAGATCAACATGCAGATACAGCATGTAGTTGACGACACGTCCGGTGGGGAAACGAAGCAGCTTGCCGTCGTGACGCCGGATGCCAAACTGGATCTCCAGAAATCGCCGCGCTTCGTCGCGGGACACTTTTCCGCTGCCGTCAGCATCAAGTTCGCTGACATTCGGCTGGACGCCGTACTTTTGAAACCGCTGCATGAAGGCCGCTGCCAGTGCGTGAGCGTCAACTTCCACTTTGGGGTTCTCGTGCCAGTTCGCCAGCGATTTATCCAATGCCGTCATCACTTGGCCAACAAGGATCTGCATCGGGTCTGGCAAAGGACCGCGGACTTCCGCTGCGGTCGCTGGCGGGACAGACCAGAATTCTTGAACGCTCAGAGCCCCATCAGCGTTCAGATCGAATAACAGAAAGTCGCGTTTGGCGATCTCTGTGGCCCCCCGATCGACCAGGTATTCGTCCTGCGACATACGTCCGTCGCGGTTCCCATCCGCCTTGGAATACTCTTTCATCACCGATTCGGGAATCGGAGGATCCGCTGCCGTCGCGCTCCACGCCGAGACGATCAGGACCAGGAACATGCTGAGTGATGTCGTTGTGGGAGACACGCCTTCCCCTAATTGATCGTGCTACGGGCACATGTTCGACGCGAGACGTGAGTTCTCGAATTTGACAGTACCGCAAACAGGGCAGTGGGAATAGGCCTTCCGTCGGCTTCGCCGGTGAAACGGTTGCCCAACCAGCCCCGGTGGCAGACGAAGATGTCGGATGACGGCCGACCTCAGCCTGGCAGGGAGAATCAAATTGATACGGCATCTGGAGAATTGTCAGTAATGTGTGTGACTTCCTCATCATCGCATTGTCGCGCGCAATCATCATGGGCATCGGATCAATCAGAGTTCATCAGTTTATTGTTAAGGTTCTGACCATCGTCTGTTCAGCCCTTGACGCGGGGGAACCCTGCGAAGTTCAATGTTGCAGTCACTTCAGCCTGATCAATCAATCCCCTTCAGTTGATCGATAACTCCAAACACCCGTTCTCTCGAAAGTTTTTATGCCGGATTGGTTGCGCGAAGTCGCTTCGACGGGTTCTGATATTTCTCCGCAAGTCATTGCCGCCCGCCTGATTATTGCGGCGCTGATGGGTCTGGTCGTGGCCTGCATTTATCAGGCGTCCTATCGCAAGCAGCTTGGAGAATCGTTTCCATTCATTGTCACGATGGTGATGCTGACGATCCTGGTGGCGATGACGACAATGGTGATCGGCAATAGCGTGGCCCGCGCGTTCGGGTTGGTCGGTGCCCTGTCGATTGTGCGTTTTCGAACCGTCGTTGATGATACTCGAGACACCGCCTTCGTGATCTTTGCGGTCGTCGTCGGGATGGCCGTTGGCGCGGGGATTGTCGAGGTCTACCTGATCGGCATTCCTGTCGTGGCGCTGACTTCCACCTGCCTCAGTTTTCTGGGGACCAGCCTGCAACCTCCCAACGTGGATCGACGGCTCGAAATTCGAGTGGAAGGTGGAGTCGATTCCGAAATGCTGTTAGCAGCCATCTTCAAACAGCATCTGGTCTCACATCGGTTAACCGCAATTTCGACGGCCAAGCAAGGGGCGGCGATTGACCTGATCTACGCGGTCCGATTAATTCGGGCCGATTCCCTATTACAGTTTGTCCGATCGCTTGCTCAACTGGACGGTGTTCAGAATGTGGAACTGAAATGATGAGATTGCCGTCGTACTGGACTTTGAGGCTCTGACCGGCAGTCGATCAATCGTGTAAGGGAGTGACGATGAACGGTTTCGTTTCCTGCCTCGTCATGTTCGCCGGATTGTTTTTTGTTCAAGATGCGGCCCCGCTGGCCGACAATGTTGCTCGCAAACCAGACGCCAGCGATGTCTTCTTCAAGGGGGGAGCCATCCCCCAGCTCCGAATTCAGGTTTCTGAAGTCGAACTGGAAAAGCTGAAAGCCGACAATCGAACTTACGTCCGCTGCACGGTCGTCGAAAATCGCAAGACGACCTACAAGGACGTCGCGATCAAGCTGAAGGGGGCCGCCGGCAGCTTCCGCGAATGGGACGACCGCCCCGCTCTGACCCTGAATTCAAACAAGTTCCGTAAAGGTCAGACTTTTCATGGCTTGGATAAGTTTCATCTGAACAACTCCGTGCAGGATGAAACTTATGTGCAAGAATGGTTGTGCGAAGAGATCTGCCGGAGTGCTGGCGTTCCGGCCACACGAGTAACTCACGCACGTGTCTGGCTGAACGATCGCGATGTCGGCCTGTATGTCTTAAAGGAAGGCTTCGATAAAACCTTCCTGCAGCGTCACTTCGAAAATGCTGATGGCAGTCTGTACGACGGCGGATTCGTCCAGGACATCGACGCCGATCTGGAAAAGGACTCGGGGGCCAATCCCGATGATCGCACAGACCTGCGGGGATTGCAGGAAGCCTGCCAGGAACCAGTCATAGAGGAACGCTGGAAGCGAGTGGACCAGACGTTGAATGTCGATGCCTTCATCTCCTTCATGGCCCTGGAACTGATGACGGGGCATTGGGACGGCTACACATGGAACAAAAATAACTACCGGATTTATTTCAATCCGACGGATAGCAAAGCGTATTTCCTGCCGCACGGAATGGATCAGATGTTCGGCGATCCAAACGCATCGGTGCTGGACATGCCGGGGCCGATCGTTTCTTCGACAGTCATGCAGAATCCAGAGTGGCGAGCTCGTTATCGGAAACGCCTGACCGAACTGCTGCCCTTGTTCGACCCGCCAGCCAAGTTGCAGAGTCGTGTCGACTTTCTCCAACGGCGATTGCGACTCGTCCTGAAGGCGATCGATCCTCAATTGGCACTTGATCACGCGGAACGAGTCAAAGAATTCAAAGACCGGTTAGCCGCCCGAGCCGAGAGCTTGAAACAACAGAGCGAGCAGGAAGACCCCAAGCCACCAGAATTTGACGAGAACGGCGTGATGCATCTGGACGGATGGAACATGGCATCGGAAAGCGAAGACGCTGTTGTCGAAGAAGTCGATTCGGGGAAAGGCAAGATGGCCTATTCAATACTCTGTGGACCCAGCGGGCAGTGCGTCGCTTCGTGGCGCCGCCGAGTCCTGCTGGGAAAAGGGAACTACGTTTTTCATGCCAATGTGAAAACGAAACAAGTCGCCAAGATTGAAGATGAGAAGGGTGTCGGTGCCGGTCTGCGGGTGTCCGGCGCGAACCGCACGAACGCCCTCTCTGGAACCTCAAAGTGGAAACCGCTGGAGTTCGAATTCTCTGTCGACGAAGAGCTGCGTGAGGTCGAACTGATCGCCGAGTTGCGAACCACACGAGGGCAAGCCTGGTTTGACCCCGAATCTCTGCGTCTCTTACGAAAGCCGATGGCAGAGACGCCGATTCAAGAGTGAGCGGCTTGTGGCCGTTTTCGTCTCGAAGTGAACTACCCGGCAAATTGTGACGATAAGGAGGGTTGTGGGGAGGCAACAGAACCTGCTTCCAATGCGACGGTGGGATTCAAATAGCCAACGAAATGATGCCACATGGCAGACTATCGCGTACAGCTCGATCTCTTCTCCGGACCGCTCGATTTACTGCTGTATCTCGTGCGGCGGAACGAAGTTGACGTTGCCGAGCTTCCAATCGCCCGCATGACGCATCAGTTTCTGCAGTTTCTGGAAGTCCTGGAGTTTCTCGATCTAGATCTGGTCGGCGACTTCATCGTCATGGCCAGTACACTGATCGAGATCAAGAGTCGGCAAGTTTTGCCGAGAGCCGAAGAGGAAGTCTCGGACGAGATTCCCATCAGCGATGACCCGTCGAGCGAGTTGATTCAGCAGTTGATGGAGTACAAGCGGTATAAGGATGCCGCCCTGGCGATGGAACAGCGGGCGGCGGAGTGGCAGGAACGCTATCCACGCCTCAGTGATGATCGGCCGAGCGCTGGCAAAGACCACGCCGAGGATCCGATCAAGGAAGTCGAATTGTGGGATCTTGTCAGCGCACTCTCACGGGTACTGCAGAAGAAGGTCGTCGAGCAATCGTCCAGCATCCGCTACGACGACACGCCGATTTCAACGTATATCGATCGCATCGGTGCCCGAGTTCGCGAAACAGGTCGCATCCCGTTTTCAGAATTCTTCGAAGGAACCAACCTGCGCAGCAAGATCATCGGCATCTTCCTGGCGGTCTTGGAACTGCTGCGGCATCACGGCTTCCGAGCCGACCAGATTTCCGAATACGGCGAGATCTATATTCTGCCGCCAGTAGCCGGCGAATCCACATCGGTCGCGGCCGCTCCGGCGGTCGAACCCGCATCACTGACATCGGCATAGTGGCCGACTAGCTGTGAATCTAGCTGACAGTTGCGGTTCGTTCAGCGAAGCGTCCGATGGCTCGATCACGTTCGGCTTGAGTCGTCGCGTGGACACGACGCAGCAGAATCTCTTGAGCGGAGGTCAAACGCTTACTGCGCCGCTCCATCGCCGCGCGAGCCGTCGCCAGCCCTTTTTCCAGTGGCAGGCCGTCTATCAACTCTCCGTGCCAGATGCGGGAGAATGACGGAACGTGCTTCGGCAACAACTCACCATCGGGCAGGATGAGAGACATGATCCCAATCGACGACCCCGTATTGAACAGGCTGCCGATGGCGGTCTTCGTGTGATCGCCGATGAAGCAGCCAACTTTCATTTCGCCGGATTCGATCGAATCGCCCGACAGGGGAACTCGAACGGTCGAATAATCATTCTTCAGATCACTGTTCGTCGTCAATGCCCCCAGGTTCACCCAAGGGCAGACATAGCTGTGTCCGAGAAAGCCGTCGTGGTACTTGTTGACGTAGCCATGCAGGATCGCCCCTTCGATTTCACCACCAACTCGGCAGACCGGACCGATCGTCGTCCCTTCGCGGACATTGGCACGAAACAGTTGCGATTTCGCCCCGACGTGACACGGGCCTTCCAAACGAGTAAACGCCTGAATCATCGCTCCTGCATCGATCGAAACCGGACCCTTGCGGGCATCGATCACGACGAACGGATCGATGCTGGCCGACGGATCTATGAAGATCTGGTCGGCTGGACCGAGAATCGCGATATGTTGCCCCTGCTCTTCGACCTGAGAGAGGCCGAAATCTCGTGCCGCGAAGTCCGCTCGCAACTGATCAGGGTTGTGATGAATCAAATCCCAAGGATAACGAGCCAGCTTGCCGGGTGCGTTCACTGGAGTGCGTGTGCGGGCGATTTGAGGCAGCGCGTCATCCCAGTTATCGCCGGAGATCAACGCCGCTTCCAGCGGATCCAATGTCAGATAGGCCACTGTTCCATCAATGATTCCGACGGAATCAGGCCGAATGGTGGCATAGGTGGCGGGATCCGCCAACCAACGGCCATTGATCAACAGAGTCGACCCCGCATGCAGCCAATCCGCATTGTTCACGCGGCAGCCGGGGTGCTCTTCACGATAAACATCAGCCAGTTCGGGTCGAACGAACGCGGCCCAGTCCGAGACCGGAAAGAACTCTAGCGCACGTTCGCGCGTGCTGAAATGGCCGCAAAGCAGTTCAAACACGGGGCGCAGCAATGCGATCGGCGCAAAATTTGTGGCAGATTCATCTTCAAAAATCGCAATGCGCATCGCGGGCTCCTTCCCTGGAACTGAAACCGGTCTACTCCGGTCTGCCTGGAATTTAGCCCGCTTAGCAAAATTGGTGAAGATCAATGCGACATTTTTGCGGCGTAGCCAACGGAGTTATTGACGTAGTGACGATACGTTGCGGCCAGCCGGGCCCGTTGGGATTCGCTCAATTCTTTGATCTGGCGAGCGGGGCAACCCACCCACAAGGTATGAGGCGGAACGATCGTCCCTTCCATCACCAGGGCACCTCCCGCGATCAAGGCCCCTTCTCCGATGACGCACCGACTCAGAACGGTCGCAGAAATCCCGATCAACGCTCCGTTCCCGACGACCGATCCATGAACAATAGCTTTGTGACCTAACGTGACGCGGTCGCCGATGATGCAGGGATATCCTTCGTCGACGTGAAGGATCGAGCCGTCCTGGACATTCGATTCCTCGCCGACCTCGATCCATTCCTGGTCGCCGCGCAGCACGCAGCCGTACCAAACCGAACTGCGGGCTTTCAATTTGACCCGCCCCAACAGGATTGCCCCGGGGGCAACCCAGGCCGTGGGATCGACCAGAGGGCGACTATTAATCGCTCGCCAATCCCAGTGCTCTTCCGGGTAGGGAACCACTGGCGGCTCGGGCAAGGTCTCATTGATTAGCGGCCAGGTCCGCTTGATTTCGCGGGCGACCGAATCTGGATCCACAGGCTCACTATTGCTATCGGTCATCACGTACCTGCTATCCCTTGGTGATCAACTCGTCCAGATTCAGTATCACACTCATCACGCTAGACCACGCCGCTAACTCTGGCTCTGACAGCGATTCATCGCGAGCTGAATCGCCCACAGCAAGCAATGCCTTCGCCGCCGCAGGATCGTTCTGCAGTTTTTCCAGACGCTGATGATAGAGCCTTAAAATCAGGTCTTTCTCTGCTTGCGTCGGAGAACGCGACAAAGCTGAACGAAACGCATAGATCGTTCGCGATTCGGCTGTGGTCCCGCCAAGCCGCATACTTTTCTCCGCCAGCTTGCGAGCCGCTTCCAGATAGGTGGGGTCATTCATCAGGACCAGAGCCTGGAGCGGTGTATTCGTTCGCGACCGTCTCGCCGTACAGACCTCACGCTCAGGCGCATCAAACGTATTGAGGCCCGGCGGCGGACAGGTCCGCTTCCAGAAGGTGTACATGCTGCGGCGATATAATCCTTCGCCCTTATCCTGTCGATAAACAGTCCCCTCATAATCCGCTCCGACCGCGACATCATCCCACAACCCGGCCGGTTGATAGGGGGAGACACTGGGGCCGCCGACGTGGTCGGACAGCAGTCCCGCAGTCGCCAACGCGCTGTCACGGATCACTTCGGCCTGCAAGCGGAATCGCGGTCCACGAGCCAGCAACTTGTTAAGCGGATCACGCTCGAGCAGGTCTGCCGAGACATTTGAGGACTGGCGGTAAGTCGC
Organism: Schlesneria sp.; assembly: GCA_028291515.1. Taxonomy (GTDB): domain Bacteria; phylum Planctomycetota; class Planctomycetia; order Planctomycetales; family Planctomycetaceae; genus Schlesneria. The sequence goes on along the minus strand of JAQGHU010000081.1, from coordinate 36,509 downwards.
AGAAGTCACCATCAATCGATGCAGGCGTTTAACATCCCAACACGACGAATCAACGGCCAATGCGGAACCATCGAAGCGTACCTGAGGAGATCCCGTTTCCATGAACTCCGTAGCCAACCAGTTCAACAAATCCAAATGTGTGGGCCACTGTCCTTGCGATCCAAAGTCTTCGACTGTCTCGACCAGGCCTGCGCCGAAAAACAGATTCCAGGCGCGATTCACGGCCACTCGACTAGTCAGCGGATTGTTGGATGCCAGCAGCCACCGCGACAATCCGAGACGATTCCGTGGTGCCTCCGCAGGAAAAGGTGGCAAGCTGGCAGGGGTGCCTGGCTGGACCTCATCCGCAGGCTGATCGTACTGACCTCGCTTGAGTACGAATGCTTTTCGCGGTTGAGGCATTTCGAGCATGACCATCGCCGTGGGGACCAGCTTGTCGAGTTCAGCCCGCTGACGGTCTGTCTCCGCTCGCTTGGCGGTCCAGTCCTGATACCCTGGATCGAATCGCCCCAGATAGGCTTTCGCGAGCAACGTCGCCTGGTCGGCGGTTCGCTGGTCTCGATTGATCGCCAGTAGGTCGCGAACCCCATCCGTTCCGGCGACGGCCGCGACTTCGTCTGCGGACAGTTCGCGATCGAAGATTCGCAGGTCATCGATTAGGCCGCGGCAAGGAGCACCCGATGTTCGCCGCCCAATTCGCAAGGGCTTGTTCGTGCGAGTGGTCTCGCTGAGATGCTTGTTAGTGATTTCGACTTCCTGCCGTTTGCCATCAACATAGAGCTTGAAGCCTTCGCCTTGCGAAGAACCATCATAGGTGGCGAAGACGTGCTTCCATTCGTTGACTGGCACCTCGGCCTTCGTCACAACGTGCAGTGCATTGTCGGGCCAATGATGCACTAGATGCGCGGTGAGTTTGCCACCGACCAAAAGCAGATCGAATCCGCGATGCGAGTCGGCATCGTCCATGCGGGAAATGACCGTGGCGGCATCCTTGCTGGCGACATTGACCCAGGCCCCGTAGGAAAATCGATCCGTGCGGTCAAAGTTGGCCAGATCACCAGCTTCGATATGTGAATTGCCATCGAGCTTGATCGCACCACCGAACTTGCCTGTCGTCCAGTCTGCGTGACCGACAACCTGTCCCTTTCGCGTTGGGTCCACTTGTTCCGCGACATCATTGCCCGCCGCTTCATCCAGCGGCCAGTGCAGGATTGGAACGGGAGCCAACGCCGAACTGCTGTACAACTCGCGAAGCTTTGGTTCCCACGCGGAGATCGACTGTGCTGCGGTCGCCAGCCGTTGTTGAAGAGTCTCGTCGAGAGATTTCAGTTTTCCGGAGAGCGCAAGCTGGCGCATTGTTTGTTCGGCGGTCGGTGCCTTGATCGTCGGTTCCGCATTTCCGACCCGGCCCGCTTCGCCCTGCTCATTCAAGTTATTGAAGAAGGCGAAGAACTCGTAGTACTCGCGCTGCGTGAAGGGATCGAACTTGTGATCGTGGCAGCGGGCACAACTGAGCGACACGCCCATCAGGATTGTCGCGGTTGTGTGAACTCGGTCCGCGACATACTCGACTCGGTACTCTTCGGGGATTATCCCCCCTTCTGAGTTGATCACGTGATTGCGGTTGAATCCGGTGGCGATCCGTTGCTCCACGGTCGGATCTGGCAGCAAATCCCCCGCGAGTTGTTCGGTGACGAACTGATCGAATGGCATTCCGGTATTGAAGGCGTTGATCGTCCAGTCGCGCCAGCGCCACATGTAGCGTGTCGTGTCGTTGTTGAAGCCATGCGTATCGGCGTAGCGGGCCGCGTCAAGCCAGTCGAGGGCCATTCGTTCGCCGTAGCGGGGTGATGTCAACAGCCGATCGACGACCTTTTCATAGGCATCTGGAGCGGAATCGGCGAGGAAGTCGTCGATCTCTTCCAGTGACGGAGGTGTGCCAACCAGATCGAACGAGACGCGGCGCAAGAGACGTTCACGATCGACCTCAGATGATGGCTGCAGATGCTCCTGCAACAGTCTCTCTTGGACGAAGTTGTCGATGGCATTGCGTCTGAGGTGCCGGTCCGCACCAAGCAACGGCACTGTGGGGCGGGCGAGCGGTTCAAACGACCAATGCGCCTGGTACTCGGCTCCTTGATCAATCCATTTCTTCAACAGGTCAATCTGAGTGGCTGTGAGGTGCTTGCCGCTGTCCGAGGGGGGCATTTGTTCGCTGGGATCAGTCGCCAGGATGCGACGCGCCAACTCGCTATCGGCCACGTTTCCAGGAACCACCGCGGACTTGTTCGATGCCAGCTTGAGTCGCGATTGCTCTGCCAGATCGAGCCGTAGTCCTCCCTGCCGCGTCTTTTCATCCGGGCCGTGACACGCAAAACAGTTATCAGACAGGATCGGCCGGATATCGCGATTAAATTCGAGACGATCCGCTCCGAATGCAGAGCGATCTAATCCAATGACGACGAGAACAGCGAACAGTATCCGGCAACACGTCATTGGTGGAACTCTGTGTGAGACTTTGAGAATAGCTGCCGTCAATTGATGGTCGTGCGAGTCAGGATTGTCGAATTTCCAAAACAACGGGCGAGTGCAGCCCGCCAAGTTCTCCCTCAATCGGTTGGTGCTCGATTTCGACTTCCAGGAGATTGAAGGCTTCAAGCTTGTTTGTGACATCGACTTCGGCGGAATCAACAGAGCTGAATTCTAACAGAGTATCCCCGTTCAGTCGAATTATTCCGCTCCCACCGACACCCGTCAGGACGATCAAGACCTGTTCATGGGGTTCCAAGTTTGTGGGGCGGTGGAATCGTCGTGAGAAAGCGACTGTACCTCCCCGCGAACCGAAAACGGACTGCCAATCACAGGGCATCTTGATGGTCCCGCTTTCAGCCGCACTATTTAACTCGGCATCATCGCCAGTCGAGGAGAGCCAGGCGAATTCCCAAGGACCAATTAAGCGAATGCGATGAACCGACACGACAGCTCCAAAGCGGATACGGATCGACGTTTGTACAAGTGGCGGTTCATTAGCAATCTTGGCGTGTTCCGAAGACTTCACACGCCCTACTTGCCGAACAATGCGATGTTCGTCAGAACCCAAACCACGGTTTATCGCGGCGGCTGGTCGGATTCAATCCTAATCCGAGATTGCAATAGAAGTACTCAGCAATTCAGGCGGCATCGCTAGCCCCACCTCTCCTAGCTCGACGCGACGAGAAACTCTTCTGTGTTGTATGGCGGACGTAGACCGTCCGTCCTGCCTGCGAAGTAGCGTTCGGCGAGAGCGGCTGCTGAGACATGCTGAACGTCTCTGAAGCCGGCTTCGCGGGCCAGTGACAGCATTTCTGCTGGCGTGAAGAAGCTGATGAATGGTGTTCCACTGGCTCGCGCTCCTTTCTCGGCCATCTCGAATCCCGGACGCACTTCTGGCGCCATCAGTTCGAGTGGCAGCAGGAATGTCATGGCGAGTGTGGATCCAGGGGCGAGTCCCGCGACTTGGTGCAGCGTGGCCGCAATTGCATCCCTGGTCAGGTACATGCTGACGCCGGTCGAGGCAACAACCGCCGGTTGCGTGACATCAAAGCCAGTCGCCGCCAGTTTCTCCCACCAGGCATCGCCCGCCTCGAAGTTAACCGGCACAAACTTCAGGCACGAAGGGATGCCGAAGCCGAGTTCCAACAAGCGACTTTGCTTCCATGCCTGCGGACCTGGTTGATCGACCTCATAGACTCGTAAGCCAGATGCGACCTCCGGCCGGCGTTGAGCGAACGTGTCCAGCCCGGCACCAAGGATGACGTATTGACTCACGCCTTGTCCGGCCTGCTCCACCACCAAATCTTCAACAAATCGGGCACGTGCCAGGATGGAAGCACGGAAGGAACTGGTCCACTCCGGATCCATATCCGGTCGGCTGCGCCAATCATCGTCTGGCGCAACGAGCTGGAGACCAATCTCGTCTTCGAGCACATGCGGCGGCGGATCGACTTGCAGATGCATTGCTCGCCACAAGGCGACCCGCACCGCTGTATTTTCCGGCCCTGACGTTTGCTGACTGCTCATGAAATAACTCTTCCGAGTTACTGTATGTAATCCTGAGGATTGTTTCATGTAAAGCGGACCGCGATCACCGACTTCAAAGCGGCGGCAACCAATTTGCCATTGGATACCGCTGCTCCAAATTCAAGATCGATACCACTCCATCAAGAACTCTGTTGAGTGACTGTTGCCAGGCGTCGATCCAGGCTGAAGGCGCCTGGTCCGTTGGCGACGACGAACAGCATGGTCCCCATCATCGACAGGTTCTTCATGAACTGGATCATCTGGTTCTGCCGATCTGCTCCTGAAAAATTCCAGAAGTCGTGGAAGTAGTATGTTGCCAGAACCAGGAACACCAACAGCAAGACAGCCCCGACGCGTGCCTTGAAGCCGAGTACGAGCGAGATGCTGCCGACGATGAGAAACACGATCGCCCCCACCAGCATCAACTGCGGAGCCGGAACGCCTTCACTGGCCATGTATCCGGCCAACGCATTGAACTGAGGAATCTTATTTCCGACGGCACTCAATAAAAAGATCGTGGCAATCATGATTCGGCCACCCAGTGAGGTGATGCCTTGGGTCAACGTGTTCATGGTCATGGTCATTCCCTTTAACGTCACTGATTCGAACATAAGTTAAGCGAGATCAAACAACATGATCTCGGCATCGGTCGTCGCTTGAATTTTCAATTGCGTCTCTGCGCTCACCGCGGCCCCGTCACTTGTCTGGAGAGGCTCTCCATTCAGAGTCACGCTGCCACGAAGCACCTGTAGCCATGCATAACGGTTGGCGTTCAAATTCAACGCGACTCCCTGACCGGCCTGGATCTGCGACAAGTAGATCTTTGCATCCTGGTGGATCAGCAACGAACCGTTTGCCGCATCCCGTGAAGCCACGAGTTGCAGTTGATTCAACCTGCCTGCTTCATCAAACCGCTTCTGTTCGTAGCTGGGCGTGATCCCCTTCTTTTCCGGGAACAACCAGATCTGATACAGATGCGTTGGCTCGGTCTTCGAAGGATTGAATTCGCTGTGCGTGATGCCGGTTCCGGCCGTCATCCGTTGGAATTCACCCGGACGAAGAACTTCGCCATGCCCCATCGAATCTTGATGTTCCAGCGCCCCCTCCAGGACATATGTCACGATTTCCATGTCGTTGTGAGGATGCGTCCCGAACCCCTGTCCCGCCGCGACCCAGTCTTCGTTCATGACTCGCAACGAACGAAAGCGGACGTGCTGCAGATCCTGATAACTCGAAAACGAAAATGTGTGATAGGTATTCAGCCAGCCATGATTGGCGTGACCGCGGTCGGTGGCTTTGCGAACTTGGATCATGATCTCCCCTTCCAATAACGCTACATAACAACTAATTACATATCATGTATCTGGATAAAAAAGAGGACGTGGATCACTCTTTCTCGAGTTGAATCTTCTGTCGCGCTTTCTCCAGTAATCGACTCAGTTCAGCGAGTTCGCTCTTCGACAAATGCCCCAGCAGTGCTCGATGCAGTTCCGCAACCGGATCATCGAGCTTCGCCAGGAGTTGCTCACCTTGTTCTGTTAACACGATGTAAATTACGCGGCGATCTTCCAGGCATCGCTCGCGCCGCACCAGACTTTGCTTTTCGAGACGATCGATCAGCCCGGTCATGGCCGGCACCACTTGAATCATTCGCTCGCCAATCTCCAGGCTGGGCATTGGTTTCCCTTCGCCGCGCAGGATCCGCAGGATGTTGTACTGCGAAGGGGTCACTCCGTATTCGCGAAACAGGCGTAAAAAACGGTTCTGCAGTTGATCGTTCGTCCGCAGGACATTGAGAGCCGCCTCTTGTTCCGGCGATTCAAACGGTCGCTTCTTCTTCAGTTCGTTTTGTAGCTTGTTGGTTGCCATGCGATTAGTTTACATGTTAAGTATCGTCGCGTCAAGCGTCGAAGTTGAGTTTTTCGCGGCGCCGGGTGATTCCGGTGGTTTCAGTCCCTAGCGGGACTAATGTAGTGCTCAAGTCGCGATTTATCCGTGGCTAAGACACTTCTCTTCCTTCGCTCCCACCACCAACACGGCAATCTAAGGTAATGCAGCGGCGTTTACCGGCACGCCGAAGTATTGATGCAGGAAATCTCGTCGATCTCCTTCGTGGCGGACGAACTGCACCAGTGAGAGCAGCTTCATCTGATCGCGGCGCAGCTTCGCTGCCAGCCGTTCGGCATCCACCAACTCGGGCGGCAAGGGACCGGTGACTTCCAGATTCATCGGCTCCCACGTCCCTTCGATCGCTCCGTAGCGTTCGAGCATCGCCAGTGACGATTCCAAGCGATGGTCGTGTTTCTGCTTGGCATGCAGCTTTTCTCGCAGCCACTCGTACCCGAAGGATCGCAGCTGTTCTCCCTCGTGTGCTAACAGGTCATAGACTCGCTCGTAGAATCCGGCGTCGGGATTACTCCAGCGAATGAACTCCATTTGCGTTGCCAGATCTGCTTCTTCGTACAGGAGGACGCAGTCTGACGGCTTTCCATCGCGGCCCGCTCGCCCGATCTCCTGATACCACGATTCCATCGAACCGGGGATCTCGGCATGGATCACGAAGCGAATATCTTCCTTGTCGATCCCCATCCCGAAGGCATTTGTCGCCAGGACCAGCGGGCAGTGTCCATCCATGAACTCGTTCTGGATTCGTCGACGTTGCTGTCGGTCGAGATCGCCGTGATAGCAGACGTGTGGGATCCGTTCCAAACGCAGCAAATCACTGAACCGTTCCAAGGTCCGGATGAGCGTGAAATAGACGATCCCGCTACCGGTCGAACTCGCGTGCCGATCCCTGATCGCAACGATCTGCTCGAGTTTCTCTTGATCACCCCAGACTTCCTGTACGACTAGGTGCAGGTTGGGTCGATCGATCCCTTCGTGAAAGGTGACGGTGTCGGCGGGCAGTCCCAATTGGCGGATGATGTCGGCCTGCACCTCGACCGTCGCAGTCGCTGTCAGAGCGAGTGTCGTCGGGTCGCCGACGAGGCTTCGAAACTCGCGCAGGCGAGTGTAGTCCGGCCGAAAATCATGCCCCCATTCGCTGATGCAATGCGCTTCGTCCACGGCCAGCAATCGGACATTCCGCTGTGCGATCGCGTCGAGAAATTCTGGCTTGCGGAACCGTTCTGGCGTGACGTAGAGCAGTCGATAGCGGCCGGCGGCCAGTTTCTTGTAGCGTTGCTCGCGATCCTCACGTGACAGCGACGAGTTGATGAAGGCGGCATCGATCTGCCGTGATCGCAGTGAATCGACCTGGTCCTTCATCAGCGCAATCAACGGTGACAGGATTAGCGTCAGCGGAACTCGTGTGTCGCCGGACGCCTCGTTTGATTCATACAACAACGCGGGAATCTGATAGCACAGCGATTTGCCGCCGCCAGTGGGCATGATCACCAGCGAATGCCCACCCGCCATCGTTCGTCGGACGATCGCTTCCTGCCCGCCGCGGAAGGAGTTATATCCGAAATGCTGCCGAAGTGCTTCCTGTGGTTCCATCGCAATGAATGACTAGAGTTCCGAGGAAATGGGACTGATGCGACCGATGAGATTTATCGGTCGTTAGTGGAGTTGCGAGTCCAATTGACGCGCGGGGCGATGCCCGCGCGGTTAAACGAGGCGGTATTGCCGGCGGTGGCTACCAGCGGAACAGACCGGTTCCCCATGTCAGACCGGCTCCGAATCCGCTCATGAGCAGGGTATCGCCTCGTTCGAGCCGACCCGATTGAATCGCTTCGTCCAAGGCGATCGGAATCGATCCGGCTGAGGTATTGCCGTAGTCCTGCAGGTTATTGAACAACTTGTGCGGCGGAATGGCCATCTGCTCCGCAACATTGTTGATGATGCGGATGTTGGCCTGATGCAGCACGTATAAGGCCACGTCATGCACTGACATGCCCGACTTTCGCAGCACCAGTTCCATGCTGTCCGTGACGGCTCGCACGGCCCACTTGAACACGCTGCGCCCATCCATTTGCAGGTAGTGGCGTCCGGCGTCCAGATCTTCATGCGTCATCGGGTGTCGCGAACCGCCAGCGGGGCGGTCGAGCATCGATCCGCCGCCGCCATCGGATCCCAACTGATAGCACACCAGGCCTTGATGTGAATCTCCCTTGGCCAGCAGCACGGCTCCCGCGCCGTCACCAAACAGAGGGGCCACTTTCATATCCAGCGGATTCACGATCCGACTGTTGCAGTCACCACCAATGACCAGTGCCAGCCTGCTGTTGCCCGTCGCAACGAATTGAGCGGCCGTCGTCAGGGCATAGACAAAGCCCGAACAGGCGGCATGCACGTCCATGGCGGGCGCGTCGAGTCCCAAGGCTTGCTGAACCAGATTGGCTGTCGTGGGACAGTGGAAGTCTGGCGTGAAAGTGCCAACGACAACCAGATCGATATCCCGAGCCGACACGGACGCATTCCGGATCGCGCGGCGAGCCGCTTCAATGCACAAATCGCTGGTGGCCTGTCCCTCGACGGCATAGCGACGCGTCAGGATTCCAGTCCGTTGCTCGATCCACGCGGGGTCGTAGCCATACCGCGCCTGAAGATCGGCGTTCGTGACGACGTTATCTGGTAGGTAGGAACCGGTGCCGACGATTTGCACACCCAGCAAAGAGCGAGTGCGTCGGCTCCAGCCGCTGGAGGGTTCCAGCACGGCATCAGCCCGGTTAGGCATGTTCAACGTCATTCCGCGAGCAACCTCCGGGTCGTCGATGGATGATCCAGTCCTTGGATGTTAACCACCAAACCCGCTGGCGATCGGACGCCGATGACGTCAACAACCTGCACAGGTGGTTTACCAACATCCATGTTCTCGGAAATCCATCTACACCAAAACGGCGACTAGACTGAGACCAGACGACAACGCAACGTCAGCGAGGAAATCTCATCGCCCTACCGACAACCACTATACCGGTGTTGCTCGCCGCAAACTAGCGAAGTTCGGCCCCTTCTCGCGGCAACCTGAGGGATAGAAGGGATTAATGGATTCGGGCAGTTTCGGCAAGATATGTTATGCGACAGGTCTTCGGCCGTTCCTCGTGATTGAAGCCAGCTTGGGCAGGAACGTTGCGGGAGAAAACAACGATCAGACCCTGAACTATCCCGGCAAAGCGTGCGGGGGACTGGGGCCGTCGCACCAGAAATGGTAGACGAATTCGGTCTTCGACACTTCAAACCCGCATTTCTGGTACAAGCGTCGAGCCGGTTGATTTGCCGATTGGGTGGCGACCTGAATCTGGCGGATACCTCTTTCGCAGCAATATGTTACGGCGGCACGGACGAGTGCTTCGCCAAATCCTCTGCCCCGGAATTCTTCTCCGACGGCGACGAGTCCAATGCTGCCGTAACCTTCCTTCTGGACAACGGTGGCCATCCCTGCGATGCGGTTCGCTTGAGGGATGACTAGCACATCATCGGCATATGTCTTATCGAGGGAACGAAGCATCCACTCTTCAAACAAAGCTCGTGCTTTGGCTGGGGGAAACCGAGGGTCGACGACAAATCGCGAATAGATCCCGCTATCCACGGCCAACTGTTTGAGATCGTCGATCGACATGCCGTCTCGGCAGGAATGCACCAGACCACTCTGGGAGGGATTGATATTAGGCGTGTTGCTGACCTCTGCAGAGAACGTCAGCTTTTCATCGACCATTCGCCCTCCCAGTTGGAGCGCCTCCCTGTGAACGTCCTCGGAGGGATGATCTGCCGCCCAATAGGCCAAAGGGATCTGCCGCGACTTCATCAAATCAAGGGCTTGGCACAGTTCATCAATCGAGGCGGCCGGGTTGGTGATTTTGGCAATCGGAAAGCCAAAAAAGCGGGTGTCCCAATCTAGTTGTTGAAGTGGCTCCATGCTGTCGTCACCTTCGTTCAAAACCGCCCGTATGTGGAGTCTGCTTTTCCGCTGGATTGACTGGCTTCACGACACTTTGCGAAGGGCAACGCATAAAGATTTGGACGGCATCCATGTCGAATGCTGCAGCTTTTTCAGCGGCATTGTGCATGCCCCCGGCGCTGGAGAGATGTGAACCCAAAAGAGACAAATCAGATTTCCAACCATCGATAGTGTCCACCGGTAACAATCGGAAGAATTCTACCAAGCCGCTAAGAGATCTGCCCGCGTCGATCATGCGACCGACGCATTGCGCCACCATTTGGACATCCAATTCGAGGGAGCCTGATTGGAGCAGCGTCGCGAGTAAAGGGACGATTGCATTCGTGCACCCGAAGCTTTCCACTTTACTCATCTTTTAACTTCAACAATATCGTTTCGATTTCAATTATTTTCGCGTGCGCACGACGATGCCCCAGTCGTTCTGCACGACGCAACAACTTCAGCCCTTCTTCCGAAGCATCAAAACTGCACGCCAGTATATTTCCCAAATTGAAAACAGCGCTAGAGTCATTCGGATCCAATTCGATGGCGCGCCGATATGCAACGACGGCCTTTTCCAACTGATCTAGCTGGGTGAGTGCCACTCCCAATTGATACCATCCTTGTGCAACATCAGGACATGCTTCAGTCAGTTTCTGAAACGATAGAAGAGCTTCCGCATGTTGTCCGGCAGCCCCAAGAGCCATTCCTCTCAGACTCCATAGAACTGGCGACTCCGGATGGTTCTTCAAATTCTGATCAATCTCGAAGAGCGCTGGTCCGATTTGCAGTTGTTTAATCAGACTTTCGATCCTTGCTGCAAATTGCTGAGGATCCATTATCTCCGGACCATCCTCACTGATGTGTGCGGGGTGTATCTTGCACCTTGCCCGAGTCAACGGAATTTCCAAAGGGACTCGCTCAAGAGTGTTCGTGCCATGGATTCTTCGCATTTCATACAATCGAACATCGTTTGGGACGTACTGTTCCGCCAGTGCAATATAGTGTTTTCTGCGTTCATCGGAGCACTTGAGTCCAAACGTAATTTCGGAGAGCGGTCCAGGCCACTGGAATAACCCATCGTAAGGTTCCACATACCGCCATTCGTTCTCGTAACTCCATACCGTAGGTTTTGTGGAGATCGCTTTCTGAAAAGTTTTGTCAGTAAAGGCGATCTTGAAGCTCGACACGTACGACCGGCCGCTAGTATCCACACTGAATGTTGTTTCTGAGAGGAGTCCATCCTCATCAAATTCGGGAAGTGAATCGGAATATTGAACTGGAAGGCAATGATCTGCGGCTGCCAGTTTGCTTCCCTCACTTGCCTCAAAGCCAATGCAAAGCCCCTTATGGTCATTGGCGTAATGCGCCCACATCAGGGGATGGTCTGGGTTCGCTGACATGCTAAATATCCCAACGCTATTTAATTGAGCGTCGATATTTGCAAAAAACCGCTCACAATCTGATGGAGAGTGTCCATTTTTATCCAACATGAACTGTCTGTAGGACGCGTACGCCTGATCGATGTTGTCGTGCTGGCGGTTAGTCAACTCTTCGAGTTCAGTAGTTGACAGTCCGAAAAAAGCCCTTTCAGATCTGCGGTATCTAAAGGCTTCGATCAAGAAACCCGCAACCGCAGCTTGTTTCATTTGCTTCACCTGCGACTCGATCCAGTGTTTTGCAATTTCTTGCACCGAGCATTCAAACGGATCGTTCAGCCCTATTGCAGTCGATAAGAACACGTCTCCAGTGGTAAAGATACTTTCGGTGAATTTGGAATCCGCTCGATATTTGTAAAACACTGTGGCCATGAAATGTTCTCAGCTTCTGCGCGGCTGGTGTCAGCCTGCGTTCGCAAAATAAATACGCATCCACCTGAAAAATCACGTTAAGAGGCTGGCAAAAAACAGAAAGTCCAAGGGGCCATGTCCGACTGTACTACGAACACGTTCGCAACGGTGCGACAGACCCGGCAGAGGTGTGACAGCCTCTACGTGGACTCGCAATTGACATGGATGCACTTACCAGCATGCTATGATTGCTCAACTGGAAGCTCAAGTTAGACATCGCGATGATTGCATGACTGGTGCCTCGGAAAAAATAGAATGTTAAGATAGCTGCGCCAGCCTCGACAATCGGCGTAAAACCATTTGCCAATCATCGAATAGTCGCACTGCGGTTCCCGAACCTGTATCAAAAAGCACGCTTTCGTCGTCGTTTCCCTAGCGAGATTGATAAACCAAGATGATGATTGGCCTTTTCGGTCCGGCGTTTTTGGCTCCTACAATTGTCCAATCGAGTGGCCGACATTCCGGTTGACCAACACGCGACGAAGTCCGACACGCCGACGCGTTCACTCTGGTCTTTTCTTGGTCGAGATGAGCTTGCGGTGGCAAGTCGCCGCGCGATTTAGACCAATTCACCACCTTCGACGATCTTTTCGACGATGTATCGGGGGCGGCGGCGCGTCTCTTCCAGATTGCGCCAAAGGTATTCGCCAAGTACGCCGATCATCATCATTTGCACACCCGAGACAATCAGGATGACGACCATCAACGAGGTCCAGCCTTCGACTCGGAATTGAAAAATCAACTTGGCGATGACGATGCCAATCGCGTAGACCAATCCCAGAATACTGAAGAGAATTCCCAACAGCGAGCAGGCTCGCACCGGCGTATACGAGAACGCGACAAATCCATCGATGAAGTATTTGATCTTCTTGAACAACGTCCACATCGACGTGCCGTACTTGGCGTCGCGGTTTCGCCGTCGGTAGTAGACGACTTCCGGTTCAAAGCCAAGCCAGAGGATGAGTCCCATCAGATAGACGTTGCTCTCCTGAATCGAATTGATCAGCTTGACAGCCTGGCCATCCAACAGGAAAAAATCGAAGCCTTCCTTGGGCATGGTCTTGATCGCGAACCGACGAAATAACGCATAGAACGTATTTGCCAGCAGGCTTGTCAGGAACGAGTCATCGCGGCCGTTTCGAGCGGCCAGTACGATTTTGGCCCCGCGCCTCCAGGCAACCAACATCTCATCGATCAGTTCGGGCGGGTCTTGCAGATCGGCGGCGATGCAGGCGACGGCATCACCTTTCGCATGGCCCAGTCCCGCGGCTAGCGCGGCATTCGACCCAAAATTCCTGGAGAGCTTGATCACTCGCATCCGCGGTTCGCGGCGGCCCAGTTCGCACAGGACTTGGTATGACGCATCGCGAGAGCCGTCGTCGACGAAGACGAATTCGAAATCTTCCAGCGGGTTTCGCGAGGCAAGGCTTTGAAACTGCGTCAGCAAATCCGGCAGGCTGGTTGCGTTGTGGTAGACGGGGACAACGATCGAAACTGTCCGTCGTTGAGTAAGTTCGTCTGTCATGGATTACGCTCACTGGCCAGTTTGCGTTTCGCATCAAGAACGGGGGACAGACTTCGCGATGACTCTGTTCTTGGCTGTTCCAAATTCGCCGCTGGGGTGGTGCTCGATCCGGGTGCTTGATCCTTCTGGATCTCAAATACGATCAGCCCCCCTTGATGGCGAAAGAATGGCACGACGCCGGCTACGCGATCTGACAGTCCCATCAGCAGATTTGACAATTTGTGACCGAGCAGATTGAACAAATGCGGCGGCAGGAAAACGATCGAACGGGCTGACAATTTCGCATCACGTTCGGCCGTCCACGCTCGCAACATTTGTCGAGAAATCAGTGGCTCGGCACCGGCTTCTTCCGTCCAGAGCGGCTTCAGCTTCATCATCAGATCGAACAGGCCGCGAAAGATCGATTGGTTATTCTCCGACCCGAAAAAGATTCCACCGGGTTTGAGGATGTCGATGATTCGTGCGGTACTCAGGCCGGGATCTGGCAAGTGATGCAGGACTCCGTAGGTCATCGCATAGTCGAAGCAGTTGTCCGCGAACGGCAGCATGTTGCCATCTCCGACCAGAAACGATGTCGATGCCTGTGAGCCTTCGGCTCGCGATCGTTCAATCGCCTGTCGCACCAGTTTCTTGGAGATGTCAAAACCGACTACGGTCATTTGCTGGAAGCCGACCCAGGAATATGAGGCTCGACCATTGGCACAGCCGACATCGAGTAGCCAGCTTCCGGGAGCGACTTGAGCTTTCCAACGCTGAAAGGTCTGGCGATCCGCGGCGGTCCAGAAGGGTGTCAGGGCGTAGTCGTGGTAGGTCTGCTCCTGATTGTCGGCGTACCAATCGAAATGCTCACGTTGTTTGAGTTGCGCGCCGACCGCGGGGTCTGCTTCATTCGAACTCAAAGCAAAGGAAACACCTAATTCATTCATCGGTCCGCGAAAACGTTCGCTGAACCGACGACATTCCTCGGGATTCAAGAGCGATGGCGAAACCAATTCCAGCAGATCGTCTTCGATGGGATAGATGGTGCTGCATCGAGGACATTGGACTATCCCGTTTCGGATATGTCCCGCGTCTCCGTCGTCGAACACATGTGCGGACAATGTCGCATCGGACTGCCCGCAAGTCGGACAGATCAGTTTTGGAACGAGGCTTTTCAGCACGGTGTCGACTCAAGACTACTCGGAATTGGCAACAATCAAGCGTGATACGCTTCACGCTTCGGTCTTTCGAGATCGTCAGAAATGCCAACGTTACCTTGTGTGGATCGCGGACGAAAGCAAACCAAGTAAATAGCGGCGGAGGCGACCAAAACAATGGCCCCCTGCCACAGGTACATCTCGTCACTCATATAGGGGCCGAAGGTCATCATAAAGCGCTGGTCTGGCCAGGCGAAAGCGTTGCCGATCATTGGCCCGGCGTTGATCGTCAACCAGCACTTGCTGAAGAGAAGGCTCAAGATCGCCAGAAACGCGTATTGTCGAGTGGTCCAACGCTGCGGTTCCGTTGCTTTCACCACAAAGGCCACGAATGCTGGCAGAAAATTGATCACATGCCGCGATTCGGAGTCCATTGCCAGGGAGATGCCGAACAACAGAATCAGGGTCAGTCCCAGTCCCGTTTGACGAATCTGCTGGCTCATCGGCTTCCACAAAAACATGCCCAGGATGATACAGGGACCGTAATAGAGGATTTGAGCCAGGAGAAATACAGCGGGCTTGGCGACCGTCCACAGCCCAATTAGGAGCAGATAAGTTTGGGGAGCGAGAGTGGAAGGCTTGGTGGCCCATGTCGTTTGAATGAATTTGACTGCGATCGCGAATCCAAGCACAACCAGCGCGTTTGTCCAAAACGAAGACTGATAGCACTTTCGAATGTCGTGTTGCCAGTTCCAATCGAGCAAGCGGGACACCACTTGAAACAGGAATATGGCTGCCAACGCAACGCTCAACCAGATGACAGAACGCATGGGTGTCACGCCGGACCAGACGGTTGGAGGCAGGAGCTTGATGATTCCGATATCGAGCATGACAAGATAGTAGGCGGCCAATCCGGCCACGACCGCGTTCAGGTGCCAGGTCGCTTTGGTCAGATGATTGCTTCGCCCCGGTTCTCGTGGAAAGAGAGCCAGTAATACTCCCTGGCCCAGCAGCGTTGGCCAGGTGAATGCGCCGATCCCCGCCAGAATCAGCAGAGGGATGCGACGCGATTCCAGGTAACAAACCAGCATCGCCCCGCCGATTGCCATGGCGGGGATGTCGGTCAGCACGGGATAGTACGTTCCATTTTTTGAGACCGCGTAGTTGAGAAAGAGACCACAGAATCCCAACCAGACTCCCCCCGAACTAATTTTCAATTCACGGGCGAGGCGGTTCCAGCACCACGCCAACAGAGTGAGACAGATGATGTTGAGCGCGCCGAAACCATGAATAATGTTCGCATCGGAAAGGCTCAGGCCGAGTAGTCTCAGGCCGTAGTGAACAAGAAACGGCGGTGCGATGCGCTGAACACGGTAGGCGTCGATCGATTTCACGTACGCTTCGCGATAGAAGTCTCTGGCCAATTCGCCGTACGTCACACCGTCCCAGCCGAAACCTCCTCCAATGGGGATCTTTTCTGCCAGCACGTAGCCCGACGTGGCGAGCAGAAAAGCCGCGAGGATGACCAGTCGATCTTGTGTGAGGTATGTCTGTCTCAAGCCAAGGTGAGGCTCAGTCGTCATGCTTAGAGTTACCGATGGCTGAGGCTATGACGAATGAATGGCCGAAGAATCGATTGTCGAGTCCGCGTCGAGCAACGGTCGGATCGGCGATGGGCCGGTTGAATTGCGCAAGAGGACTTGATTCATCAGCATCGCACAAATGATCGCGGTGGCCAATTGCCAGAGGTAAGATTGATCTGTCATGAACGAACCGATGCTCATCCAGAAATATTGATCGGGGTACAGGTTACCGTTGTCGAGAAAGGGACCGCCGATCGTGAGCCAGAATTTGCTGGCCAGGACCGAAATCACCGTCAAGAACCAGAGCTGATTTTGCGACCAGTCGAATCGATCAATCACCTGAACAACAAAAGGGACGAGGAGTGGCAACAAATAGATGATGTGTCGCGATTCGGCATCGAGTGAGTGGCAGATGCCAATCGCGATCACCAGTGTCAGCCCGACGCCATTCTGCCGATGAATTTGACGACAGACGGCTGGCCAATGGAACGCGGCCAAAAGCCAGAATGGCCCGTAGTAGACCAGGTGCGACAAGTAGAACAAGCCCGGTTTCGCTACTGCCGTAATGCCGACGACAAAACAATAGACGTTGAATCCGAAATAGCCGGGCCGATTTGAGATACTGGCTTGTACGAACTTTACTCCCACAACGAGCAGCAAAGTTCCGATCGTCCAGCGAATTTGAGACCACGTCACCGATCGCGACAGGCGATAGAGCCGACCATCATTCAGCAACGGTCTTAGCGCGAGAAAGACATATCCCATGGTGATGACCAGACTCAGGCCCAAGACGGATCGAATGGGAAATAGTCCGCCAAACAGAGGGATCCGAATCCGATTGCACACGTAGAGGGACCAAATACAGATGTAGAACGCTGCCAATCCCGCCAGGACGATGTCGATTCGCCATAGCACGGCCAATTGCTGCGAGACGCTTTTGCCTGATTCTTGAGTCGCCTCTGCTTCACGAGGAAACAAAAGCAGGATCGCACCGACGTAGAGATGCGTCGGCCAGAGAAACGCGCCGACGATGGTGGCGATCACCAAGCCGACTCGTCGTCCCGTCAGATAGCAATAGGCCATCGCTGAGGCACTGGCGTAGCCCTCCATATCGATCAGCACGGGATAGTAGCCGCTCAATTTGAGGACGGCAAAATTCAAGATCAGACCCACAAATCCCAGCCATTTGCCACGGTCGGAGATCCGCAGATGATTGGCGGTCAGGCACCAGAAATGGGCCACCAACATGATCGACAGGATGTTAATCGCGGCGAAGCCACGCAAGGTATTCCGGATGGAAGGACGCACTCGAAACAACCGAAATCCGTAGTACAGAGTGCATGACGGAAGAATGCGCTGAATTCGATAGGCGTCGATTCCGACATCCTGGATTTCGTGAGGGAAGTCTTTCACCCAACTCCAATAGATTTCGCCGTCCCAGCCGAGTCCATCGCGCATGGCAACTCGTTCGCCGAACTGGAACGAAGACCAAGCCAGAAATCCTGCCAGCGCGACCAGCCAGAAATCGAACGACCATCGCTTGAGATATTGCCTGTAACAATCCAAGAGAACCGCGATTCCGTCGGTCGCGGGTAAGGTGTTATCAGAGTGAGAGGAATTCGGATCCATGGCAATTCTAGATGAACATTCACGATGTTTGGATTTGGTTTGAATCCCGCGGTCTGACCCTCTACGTGATGGCCATGTTCCCAATCGAAGCCACGGCCATGTCGAGGACTCCAAGACCGTGGCACCCCTCTTCATGCACAGTCACTTGGTAGACGCCGCACCTCGTTCGGAAGATGCGGCCAGGCGTTTTATGAGGCCAGACGGAGTCGCGGCTTGGGCGGCGATTGCCAGTATTGTTCGCGATGTTCGCGATAGAACTTCAGCGTTTCTCGCAAACCTTCCACCATCGAGGTCTTGGGCTGCCAGCCGACAATTCGTTTGATCTTGGAGATGTCGGAATAGAAATCGCCGGGCTCTTGCGCTTTTCGTTCGGCCGAGAACGGAGCAAATCTCCAGCGCCCGCTGTCGGCGACCTGGATCAGTGTTTCGGCCAGTTCGCGAAAGGTGCTGGGTTGATCGATGCCCACGTTTAAGACCTGTCCGCGAGCAGCATCGCAGGTGGCACACATCAGCAGGGCGTCGATGCAATCGTCAATGTACAGGAAGTCTCGTTTGATCTGGCCATCGCCGAAGAGATCGATCGTCTCATCGTCTAGTGCAAGCCGAACGAACCAATTGACAACCCCGAACTGAGAATGCTTCATCTGCGACCGTGGACCATAAATGTTGGTCAAACGCAGCAGTACCGAGTGAATGTTGTGAACGTCGTTATAAACTTGAATGATCTTTTCGGCGGTGAGGTTGGAAACCTCGTAGATCCCTTTGGGATTGGTCGGTGCCTCTTCGGTGACAGGAAGTTGCACCGCCGGACCATATTGTCCACGAGTTCCCGAAAAGATCACTTTCGCTTGCGGTGCGGAGCGACGGACGGCTTCCATGACCACCGCCGTTCCCTTGATGTTCCATTCCAAATCGGGAAAGGGATCGGTCAGGCTCATCACATGGGAGACCTGTCCGGCCAGGTGGAAGACGTAGTCCTGACCGCGCACCAGCCAGTTCATCGCGTGGCGATCGCAGATGTCACCGAAGTTCACCGTCACCCTGTCGCGGATCGGTTCGATATTGAAGAGATTCCCGCCGAATTCAGGAATCATGGCGTCAACTAAAGTGACGTGAGCCCCCTGCTCGACCAGTCGGATCGCAAGATTGGAACCGATGAATCCCAATCCGCCCGTGATCAACACCTTGGCACCACGAAACTGGTTCGTCTCAGGCGGCATTGTGACACCCTTCTTTTTCAGTGAATGTGGCAATCGCATTGGCGACAATCGCTAGATCGGAAGTTGTCAGCCCCACACAGATGGGGAGCGAAAGTATCTGGTCTGCGATCCGTTCGGTGACGGGCAAGCTTCCCTTGGAATATCCCAAGTCGGCATAGGCCGGTTGTCGGTGAACGGGAATCGGATAATGAATTTGTGTTTCCACGCCAGCGTCGCGGAGAGCGGTACTGAGTTCGTTGCGACGAGCGTGTCGGATCACATACTGGTGATAGACATGGCGAATGGAAACAGCCGCACTGCTGTCCCCACTTTGACGCAACCGTGGTAATTCGACACCCGACAGCGACGTGCCATAGAAGTCGGCGATGGCACGGCGGGCCTGGTTATGCGCGTCCAGGTATTTCAATTTGACCGACAGAATCGCAGCCTGCATTTCGTCAAGACGGCTGTTGATTCCCCGCTCGACCGCCTGATAGCGTTCGGCCTGCCCGTAGAACCGTAATCGTTTCAACCGAGCGGCAAGTTGCGGATCATCGGTAATCACCGCCCCGCCGTCTCCGTATGCGCCAAGATTCTTAGTCGGATAAAAGCTGAACGCGCTCATCTGACCGAAGGTTCCGACCAGACGCCCGTCGTATCGAGCTCCGTGTGCTTGAGCACAGTCTTCGATCAGCAGCAGTCCGTGTCGTTCCGCAATGGCTGAGAGAGCCCCGAGATTGGCCGGGTGGCCATACAGATGAACTGGCACAATCGCTTTTGTTCGAGAATTGACAGCCGCACAGCAAGCGTCCGGATCCATCGTGAAGTCGATGGGGTCGATGTCGACCAGGATCGGGATCGCCCCTGCTCGCTCGATGGCGCAGACGGTTGCGACCGCTGTGTGAGCGACGGTGATCACTTCGTCCCCGGGGCCGACTCCACCGGCACGCAATGCTAGTTCGATCGCATCGGTCCCATTGGCGACTCCGACAGCGAATCCGACGTTGTGATAGTCCGCGAAAGCCCGCTCGAACGCATCCACTTCGGGGCCCAGAACGTACCAGGCACTTTTGAGAACGCGGGCGACGGCGACGGCAATTTCGTCAGCAAGTTGCTCGTGAAGAGGGCGTAGATTGCCGCAGCGCACTTTGACGGCATTTGTCAATTCGACACCCTCCTGGCGGAATTTACCCTGCTCATGCACCGGCACTCCCTGCCGGTCGGAACAGATGTATACCAAGGCATGTATTGGAATTAAATAGCAAATTAGGGCTGGACCTTAAGATGCGGCAATCTGGCCAGGGATTCGCCGCGGTCGACAGCCGGTGGATTCAGGCTGCGATGGGCGTCATCTGATCTCGTGAAGGCTCAATCTTTTGGTGAGACCGGCGGCCTTGGATCAAACCCGATCCGCTTACGAAAGTGGCTAGCAAGCCTGTGATGGCGATCGCGAATAGCCCTTGAATCAGGTAGGTCTGAGTGTTCATGAACACACCGTAATTCATCGCATAGCTCTGCAGCGGAAATTCGAGCAGGCTGAAACCGGTTTCAAAATCTGGCTGATTGATCGTCCACCAGAACTTGCTGGCGAACGCCGACAGGGTCACAAACGAAAGGGTGCGACGAAGATCCCAATTCAACCGTTCGATCACGCGAATTGCGAACGGGACGACGAGGGGGAATGCATGATCGAGATGGCGAGATTCGCCATCCAGACTGAGCAAGAGCGCCAACGTCACGGCCAACGAGATACCGACGCCGGTCTTCTGGATTTCGCGACTGACGGAGGTCCAGAGAAGCACGATCAACGGCACGATCGGTCCGAAGTAAACCGCGTGTCCGACCAGGAAGATGCCGGGTTTGTAGACCGCTTTGATGAACAGTCGCAGTAAGTAAAGCTTCCCATCGTTGTGGCCCGAAAGTGGGGCCAGATAAGAATATGCAAACTTCACCGCAGCAATCATCAAGCACACAGCGATCAAGCGAGGGCAATCGCGAGTGAGAAGCGTGCGGATCGCCTCAGCGCACCGAACGACATCGATCATGCGGTACAGCACAAAAAAGATGTAGACCGCGACGATTCCCATACTCAGGGGCAACAGTTGTTTCGCGGGATCGATGTAGCCGCAGATCGGCAGGTTTGCGTGTCCAACGGACCAATAGATGGCAAACAGCAGGTAGTACGTTGCCAGTCCGGCAAACCAGAAATTCAAGCCGAATGGACTAGACTGCGAAGAGGTTGGACGAATCGTTTCTTCAGCAGAGCGACTTTCGCGGGGGAACAGCAAGAGCAGCGTCCCCTGAAACATCATGGTCGGCCACACGAAGGCCCCGATGATGGTCAGTATCAGCAGGCTCCAGAACCTCCGCAGCATATAGAGGTAGAGCATTCCGCAACCGATAGCGAAGGCGGGCATGTCGGTCAGCACCGGGTAATAACTGGTGTGCTTGACCACCGCAAAATTCAGAATGAGTGCGCAAAAGCCCAGCCACTTGCCGCGCGATCCGATTGCCATCAGCTTGGCAATGCGAACCCAGCACCAACCCACGCTTGTGACGCAGAGAATATTCAACAGGCCGAACCCGTGAATGACATTTTCGTCGTTCAAGGACAGCCGGCACAGCTTCAGTCCGCAGCAGACCATTGCTGAAGGAAGCACGCGTCGAATCGTGTAGCGATCGAGGGGATTCTCGTCCGTCTGAAACAGAGCCCCTTTCGCCAGCTCACCGTAGATCTTCCCGTCCCACCCCAAACCATTGGCGATCGGGATTTTCTCCGTGAAGAAATAGCCGAGCACGGCGATCAGCGCTGTGGCTGCGACAATCAGCAGGTCGTGAGAGACGCGAATGCCTGATGCGGTATTCGCCTCATCAGCGACTAGTCTCGTTTGCAGCATCGATCCCTCGCTTTGCGGTCACACGTCTCGGATTGAGGCATCGTTCTTCAGAAATCGAGGCTTGGTTACAGCTGTTGATTTGCGATCTGAAATTGAACCGTTGGAATTGCTCGGCAGGTCGCCCAGCGGTTCGGCAAAATAGCCCGGGCCGCCTCGCATTTCTTCGAGGATTCGCCAGATATAAATGCCCAACGAGCCAGCCGCCAGCAGGACCAATCCTGTACACCCCACAATCGTTGCGATCAGCGACCCGAACCACACGAAGTTAACGGAGTTGCTCGCACGCGAGGCGGTACCGAAAACGGCGGCCAATGTGACCAGGCTAGTTGCTGCCAGCACGCCGCCGACCAACAACCAGATCGTCAAAAAGATCGTCGAAGTGTCCAGCAGCGTATCGATGACTAGTCGCAGCTTCTTTTGAAACGTCCACTTCGAGGTCCCGAAGCGCCGTTGGGCGGGTGTGTATTTCACAAACTCCGTCGAAAACGGTTGCCCGAAAATCCAGGAGTTCAAATTGCGAGTTCGCGGGGCATGACGTTGGCAATGTTCGACGACTTGCCGATCAATCACTCTCAGCGCCGCTTCGTTCGCCTCTCGAGACGAGTTTCCGAGTCGA
The DNA here is from genome assembly GCA_028291515.1 of Schlesneria sp. GTDB lineage: Bacteria > Planctomycetota > Planctomycetia > Planctomycetales > Planctomycetaceae > Schlesneria. The sequence goes on along the minus strand of JAQGHU010000081.1, from coordinate 14,137 downwards.
TTGCGCAACCAATAGAACAGTCTGGCACCGGCTTCGTTGAAGAATCCTCCGCGATCGCGACCGATCGCGATCGTACCGACGACTGACGCACCAGCCTGCCAGAGCCGAAGCGACTGACGGATGAGTTCGATTCCTTCCTGCAGATCGGCCACCGTGAAGGCGACGGCATCGCCGGTGCAATAGTCGAGACCAGCCCGATAAGCGGTGTGAGATCCGCAATTGCGTCCCAGTCGAATCGCACGTACGTGGTGAAAACGCCGGCAGAGTTCATCCAGGATCTGCGGCGTCTGGTCCGTCGAATGATCGTCGATGAAGAGCACTTCGAAGTCGTATTCGGGGTCGGTGGCGAGGGCTTCGATGAAATCGGGGATTTCTTGACGAAGCGATTCCTCTTCATTCAGACAGGGAATCATCAACGAGACTTTCGGGCGTCGACCTGACGATCGATCGATTCGATAGTTGACCTGGCTGTTGAACGCGGTTTCGTTCGGCGAACTCTCTTCGCTCGAACCGGCGTCAAATCCATCCTTGGATTGCGACACTTTTCACTCACCCTTCTTCGGTTTCGTCCACGTCTGGCGCGTGACGACATTCAGCGGGGTCCGCGTGCTCACGGATGACTCCAATGACTGAGGTCACGACCAATCAATTCCTGAAGTTCCTGATTAGGGCCCGCATAGAGCTGACATAGCTGTTCGCGAAGATCCTGGGGCAACACCTGATCCCGTGTTTCGTCGCGATCGCGCGAGGTGTTGACCGATTCGTTGAGATCGATCGGCGGCAGAATGACGGTCGCGCCGACAAAGGCCATCAAATCCGCGGCGACGCGAGCCGGATCAGCGACGATGTCGTCGTGAAGGACGATCTTGACTTGCTCGCTGGGAAACAGCCTCAGGTAAGGCTGAAGCAATTTGGCATACATGCCCCGCGAGATGTGCGAGAATGGACGTGCGAAGCGGACGGCCGGGGCGTAACAGGATTCGCGAACCGCCTCCTGCTTGATCGCTTCAGCGAAGGACAAGGTTTCATGGCCATTTCGCGTTGACCACAGAAAGTTCGAGAACGCTCGTTCGACGGGATCACGAAGCACAAAGATCAATTTTGAATTCGGCAGGTGTTGGAAGATTCTTTCAGGAACGACTGTCGACTCGAGATAGTTCGCACTCTTCTCGCCGCGAATCGCGTCTGCGGAACTGGCAGAAAAAAAGCGTTCTGAGTAGTAGTCCAAGCCTTTGGCGTACTCTTCGTCGACCAGAAAGAACTTTGGCTCGGGTGCTCGAGGTTTGGCCAGATAGATTTCGGGATGATGATCCAGCAGGTTGTACAAGTAGGTCGTACCGGATCGGGGCGCACCGGCGATAATGAACGCGGGCAACGGTCGCGATGTGACCTTTGGTTGCTGGACCACTTGGCTATCCTGATTTCCTCTGGGTACTCGTCATCCTTGAAACGTCCGCCACGAGAGGCTGGCGAAGTCTAATTAAAACCGACGACACGCATAGGCGATTCGCTCGGATTTCAGGCAGGCTTCATGTGCAAGCGACATTGAGCTGATCGAATTGCGGAAACCCGAGCGCCGATTCGTTTCACGAGCCACTGAAATGACCTGAGGCGCGAATTGTGCCGATGACGCACGTTCGATTGCTGACCCACAGATGAAGGGATCTTTACGGGCGCAACTGAAATTCAGCGAGCAGTTTGCGATACCGGCTGCGCTAGTGCGGCAGGGTGCCCCGACGACCCACTCGGCAAACTTCGCCGAAGAACAAGCGATTTTCGGTCGCGCGCAGAACATTGACTATGGATTGACGGTAATCTTCACCATTCCGAAGCTCGAACGAGCCCCATCCTGATTGCGAACCGTGTACATCAGGATATCCTGGCCGACGAATTCGGGATTGGGAGCGTAGGTGACGACACCCATGTCCGAGATTGAGGTTACTTCACCATGGCCTGGTGCACGCTCAATTTTCACTGACTTAAGGTTTAGAAGTCCAATCGGATCGGCATCGTTCATCACCACGTTGATATCGACCGGTTGATTTCGAGTCGTAACGGCGACATCGTCCCCAATGATCGGCGGAAAATCAATTTTCAGGTTCCGAAGAGCCCAGATTGGGAAGACGATTGCGACCAGTAATGCCGTTGTCGCCGAGATTGCCAACGCGTAACTGCGCCAGCCCACTTGTGACAACTTCCCTTTAACCATGCTGGCGTTAGCACTCTCGATGGGATCAGGTGAGTTCGAGGGAACCGGTGAGCGACTCATTTTTCGATTCCATGGAAGCCTGGGTTTGGGACCGATTTCGTGGCACGCCGATGTTTTAGAAGATCGAGACGAACAATCCAATCCCGTTTCGGTCAAACATTTCAGGTTCACGTATTGCGTCGTTGACGGCCGCGATCAAGAGCCAACGGGCACGTCCAAAACTTAACCCGCTGGAGCGACACGAAAGCTCAGCGACGCATGCGGATTTCCGGAGCGGCGGATCAGAGAATATTTGGTCGTGCTCGCCGTTCCGGGTATCATGGAAGTCAGGCGAATCACCTGCGGGCCGCATCTTGAGGAGGACTCAAAAATGCTTGGGCGCAGTGTCACAGTCAGATACGATCAACTGTTACGGCCATCGCATGTGTACATCGAGCCGCCGTTTCATACGGACTTCCATGCCGCGATGCGAGAAATGGGGATCCTCGTGGAGCCTGTTCAGGACGGCCATCATCGCGATTGCTTCAAAGTGATTGATCAATCGCAGGCCGCGACGGTGGAAGCGGCGGTGACATACTGGCAGGAAATGGGGTATTGGCGGCATCGACCTCGATAGAGCGAACGTGATGATGGCCGACGCGCCGCCTTGCTCCCTGCTTTCGATGAAGCTGATGATGACAGACAAAAACGAAAAGGTCCTAAATCAATGTGAGCCTTAGCTCGCATCGATTTCGTGAGCCACCAAGTCCGCGTAGGTTTCTCGACGACGGATCACCTTCACGTCGGCGCCGTCCACGAGGATTTCGGTGGCTCGGGGGCGTGAGTTGTAGTTGCTGCTCATCGCAGTTCCGTATGCTCCTGCACTGAAGATTGCCAGTAGATCGCCGCGTGTCATTGGTGGTAGATAGCGATCTTTGGCAAAGTAGTCGCTCGATTCGCAGACCGGACCGACGACATCGGTTTTCTCGCAACCGGGAATCTCACCTTCCACATTGTCTGGCATCGCGATCGAAGGCTGCACTGGCCAGAGCCGGTGGAACGAGTCGTACATCGCCGGGCGAATCAGGTCATTCATGGCTCCGTCTTGAATCACGAACAACTTGCCCCCTTCGCGCTTGGTGAAGACGACGCGGCTGACCAGGATGCAAGAGTTGCCGACGACAAAACGGCCCGGTTCCAGAGCCAACCGGCACTTGGCAGCTTTCACGGCGGGAACGATGACCTTGGCGTAAGCCTCTGCAGGGAGCCCTTCGTTGCCGCGATAGCTGATGCCGAATCCGCCACCCAGGTTGATCCAATTGATATCGTGGCCATCTTTGCGCAATGCTTCGACGACTTCGATCGCCTTCTGACCGGCGGCTTCGTACGGGTCGGTCGTGAGGATCGGCGAACCAAGGTGCATGTGAATGCCCTTCAGCGCCAGTCGCTTGTCGCGCAACACTTTCGCGGCGAGTTCGCGGAAGCGTTCGATATCCATCCCGAACTTATTTCCCTTTTTGCCGGTCGTCGTCTTGGCGTGAGTCTTGGCATCGATATCGGGATTCAGACGTAGGGCGACGTTGCCGACGACTCCCATTGATCCGGCGACGGCGGCGATCGCATCGAGTTCTTGTTCGCTCTCGACATCGAACATCAGAATCTTGTTTTCGAGCGCAAAGCGGATTTCTTCATCGGTCTTACCGACTCCGGCGAAGACGACCTTGGACGTGTCGCCACCAGCCGCTTTGACGCGGTAGAGTTCGCCGCCGGAGACGACATCAAAGCTGCTGCCAGCGTCGCGCATCACTTTCAGGACGCCGAGTGTCGAGTTCGCTTTGACCGAATAGCAGATCACGGGATCGACTTCGGCAAACGCCGTCTGAATCTGCTTCAGTTGACCGAGCAGGAACGATTTCGAATAGATCCACAGAGGCGTGCCGTATTGTTCGGCCAACTTCGCGACAGGAACTTTCTCGCAATACAATTCGCCATCGTGATAAGAAAAAGCTTCCATGTCGGCAGATCTCTCAAGAAGGTAGTCGAGCGCCGTTCGAGACGACTCACTGGATGCATGTTTATCAAGAACAAGGCCGTCATCGGGGATGATGGCCTGCAATTGCATTTCAAACTAAAGCTTGTGGTTGGCGAGGAGTTCCGCAATCTGCACGGCATTCGTCGCGGCACCCTTACGCAGGTTATCGCTGACGCACCAGAACGTCAGTCCGTTCGGGTGCGACAGGTCGCGACGAACTCGTCCAATGAAGACTTCGTCGCGGCCTGTGCAGTTCATTGGCATTGGGTATTTGCCGTTGTGAAGATCGTCCAGCACGACGATGCCGGGGAATGATTCAAACAACTGGCGAGCTTCTTCAGGCGAGACGGGTCGCTCGGTCTCGACCCAGATGGTTTCGCTGTGACAGTTTGCCACCGGAATACGAATACAGGTCGCCGAGATCTGTATGGACTCGTCGCCGAGAATCTTGCGAGTCTCGTAGACCATCTTCATTTCTTCGCTGGTGTATCCTTCTTCCTTGTGTCCACCGATTTGCGGAATCGCGTTGAAGGCAATCGCATGCTTGAACACGGAGTACTCGTATTCCCCGCTGGCCAGGCTGGCCCTGGTCCCTTCGTACAGGTCGGTGGTTCCCTGCAGACCGGCACCACTGACGGCTTGATAGGTGCTGACGATCACTCGCTTCACCTTGGCCGCATCATGCAGCGGCTTCAGCGCGATGACCATCTGGGTCGTCGAGCAGTTCGGACTGGAAATGATGCCACGTCCCTTGGCAAGCAGCTTCAGCGCGTCCTGGGGATTGATTTCGGGAATAACCAGCGGGACTTCCGGGTTCATCCGGAAATAGCCCGATTCATCGATGACGAGGCAACCCGCATCCACCGCGGCGGGGAAGTAGTCGCGCGCTGTTTCATCGGGCGTGCTGCCGATGACCAGGTTGTGACCCTTGAACGACTCTTTCGTCAGTTCCTGAACGGTGTACTCGTTGCCCTGGAATTTCAGTTTAGTTCCGGCGCTGCGCTTGGACGACAGGAAGGTCCATGATCCCGCTTTGTAGTGGCGCTCTTCGAGCTGTTGGCACATGATCCGACCCACGGCCCCGGTGGCCCCGACGACAGCGACTGACTGAAACACGGTCGACATCCTTTGGAAAAATCCGCTCGTGGAATCTCGTCTGCTAAATGGACTGACCCGATCCGGTCACAAGAATTCCGTCACTTAACGGGAGGGGACGCGGGTGAGAGCAGCGAGGTTCGCGGGGCGGCAATGGCCTGAAATAATAGCGAACAGCCAAGACCATGATCAATCGCCGCCGGAATTCCGGGGCCGACAAACCGGGATTCTTGTCTGAAAATGGTGTTTAGAGTGACTTTGCTGTCGTGGCGGGAACTCACGATAGTGCTGCAAGCCGCGACTAGGTCGCCAGTTACGACTCGCTGCGGCGATAAAGGCTATTTTCGCGAAGATACATCTCCACCGCCCGAGGAACCAGATACCGGACACTCAATCCCTTGGCCACTCGATTGCGAATGTCGGTGGCGGAAGTGTCGATTCCCGGCATCTCGACGAACTGAATGCGTCCCGAAGCGTCACAACCGAGTTGCTCGGTGAGGATCTGGACGGTTTCCGCCTGGGCCATCGCTGCCCGACCGCGGTTCACCGCGACGACGGTGGCGAGTTCTAGAATCCGCTTGGGCTCGCGCCAGGTTGGCAGATCGCGAACCGAGTCGGCACCGATTAGGAGAAACAACTCGCGAGACGGATCGGAAGCGGTCAGCTCTTCGAGGGTCGTGACGGTGTAAGACGGACCGGTACGATCCAGTTCGATGTTGCTCAGTTTGAAGGCCGGATTGCCAGCAATCGCAAACTCGATCATCTCGCTACGGGCCTTGGCAGACGAAATGGTGGCGTCCAATTTGTGCGGCGGTAGTGCTGCCGGCACGAACCAGACTTCGTCCAAGCGGCATTGCTCGCGGCACTGCTCGGCCAGAACGAGATGGCCGAGGTGGATCGGATCGAATGTACCACCAAAAATGCCAATCCGCATGAGTCCCCGTGTCCTTGTCGCTTCGCACATTAAGTGAGTTGGGATCAGCCAAGCCAAGTCTCGGCTGATCCCAACGCAACTGCTGATGTCATTCCCGCGCAGGCGGGAATCCAGTTTTTCGAACTAAATCTTCTTACTCGGAATTCCCTGTCGCGGTATCGACACCACCTCTTTGTTCGCTGGATTCCCGCCTCCGCGGGAATGACGGAGGTGGGGAGGTCCGCGAATTCACTAAGCCCCAAACTTCTCCAACCGACCGGCGTGTGCCATGGTCAGCAGCATCAGATGCTTGGCTTCGAACTGACCTAAACCGCCACGCAGGCACTGCGATTCACCGAACTTGGTCGATCCATCGAAGCGGCAGTTGTCGGCGGCCAGCAAGACCGGCACCGGATGCCAGCTATGCGACTTCATCTTGCTTGGAGTGCTGTGGTCGCCGGTCACGACGATGACATCTGGGTTCAGCTTGGTCACGCGTGGGATGCCAGCGTCCAGTTCTTCGGTCCGCTGGACCTTCAGCGCGAAGTTGCCATCTTCGCCCGAAGAATCGGTGTACTTCCAGTGAATGAAGAAGAAGTCGTAGTCATTCCAGGAAGCTTCGAGGCGGTTCATCTGATCTTCGAGCGTGTGGCCCGCGTCGAGGATGTCCATGCCGACCAGGCGAGCGAGTCCGCGATACATCGGGTAGACGGCGATCGCGGCGCCCCGCATCCCGTAGACTTCTTGGAATGGCGGGATGTGCGGCATCTTGTCGATGCCACGCAGCGTCAGGAAATTAGCAGGCGCATCGTCCTTCAAAACTTCTTTGGCCTTCACCAGAAACGCCTTGGCGATCTCGGCAGTTTTCGCGCTCCCTGCCGAACGTGCCACTGGCTCCAAGGCTGGAACACCGGTCTTCTGAGGGTCGGTGTCGCCGACATCGCCGCCGAGTCCTTCGCCCCGGAAGATGATGACGGTGCGATACCCTTCGCCGGCTCGCACGAAGACTTCGGCTCCCGGGACCTTAATCTGATTCAGTTTTTCGCTGAGTTTCGAACCGACTTCGGTGGGAATACGTCCCGCGCGACGGTCGGTGATATTGCCCGCGGCGTCGATCGTACAGAAGTTGCCACGAATGGCGACATCGTTGGGGCCGAGTTCAAAATCGATACCGAGCGCTTCGAGAACCCCGCGACCGATCTGGTACTTGGCGGGATCGTAACCGAACAAGCCGAGGTGTCCGGGGCCACTGCCAGGAGCAATCCCGGGCAGAACGGGCGTGCTGAGGCCCAGCGTGCCGCGTCGTGCCAAGGCATCGAGATTCGGGGTGTTCGCGGTTTCCAGTTCTGTCTTGCCACCGGGTTCCAAGGGCAATCCGCCCAATCCGTCTCCGACGATCAGAACGATTTTCGAACCATTATCTTTTTGCAGTTTACGCGTGAAATCGTGCGGATCGGTCATGAATCAATCATCACTTTCAGAAGACAGGCTCCATTCGGCCGCTCCAACGTTTTGGCAGCCGCAGCGTGATTGTCGATGACAAAAGCCACTCGTGCAAGTGTGAGACAAATCAGCGGTTGCCAGTGGAAGAAGAAGGTGAACCACGGAATACACTGAAGGCACGGAATGAAGAGGGGAATGAGACCACGAATCAGACGAATCCACACGAATTAAGAAGATGAAGGGGTGACAAATGACGCAGAGGCGCGAAGGTCGCAGAGAATAAGAGTTTGAAACACAGAGGCACAGAGGAAACAGAGAAGGCGAGCGGGAGTGCGGCGACTGTGGTCACTCTCTGCGTTCTTCTACCACCTCTGTTTCCTCTGTGCCTCTGTGTTTCAAACTCTTCGCCTTCTGCAGTCGCGGGTTGTTCGTCAGTTCGCGTGCTGACGCAGCGCGCGCACCATACTGTTGGTGAGATTGGCTAGGTAGAACGACGCCGAAGCTTATCCGTTTTGAGGCATTGCCTTCCGATCGCAATTCTGTCTGAATGTGACCGCCTTCATCGGAACTATTATCAACGGGGTTCGAATGTCAAACGGTAGCCACACGCCGGTTGGTCGCCAGGATTGGACCATTTCCGACGAGACGATCTATTTGAACCACGGCTCGTTCGGGCCATCGCCGCGGGTTGTTCAGTCCGTCCGCGAAGAATGGTCGCAGCGACTGAACGCCAATCCGATGGACTTCTACCTGCGTCAGTTTGACGCTGCGATCGATCACGCTGCAGAGCGCCTGGGCAAGTGGATTGGGACCGAAGGTCGTGATCTGGTTTTCGTCGACAATGCCACAGTCGCGATGAACGTGGTCGCGGAGTCATTGACGCTGGGCCCTGGCGACGAAGTGCTGCTGAACGACCACGAATATGGGGCCGTTTTTCGAATCTGGCGGTCCGTCTGCGAAAAAACGGGGGCCAAGATTGTCTCGCCGACGATCGGTATCGGGAGTGACGATCAGCCTCGCCGGTTCGAATCCTCATCTGATATCAGCGAGCCGATCATTCAAGCGATCACGCCGCGAACCAAGCTGATCATCATCAGTCATATCACTTCCCCGACGGCGATCAAATTTCCGGTCGAAGAGGTCTGCCGAGTCGCTCGTACTCAGGGAGTTCCGGTTTGCATCGATGGTCCGCATGCCCTCGCGATGATTGACCTGAATCTGAAAAAGCTTGATTGCGATTTTTACTGTGCCAGCCTGCATAAGTGGCTTTCCGCGCCGTTCGGAGCGGGGTTTCTATTCGTTCACCGCAAATGGCAATCGAAACTGAAGCCGCACCTGACGAGTTGGGGGCGCAGCCTGGGTGGATGCCCGTCGCGATGGCAGGACAATCTCAATTGGCTTGGAACTCGCGATCCGGCACCATTTCTCTCTGTGCCAGCGGCCATCGATTTTCTGGAGGGCGTGGGTCTCGATAATTTTCGGTCGCAAACTCACGAGCTGGCTCGATATGCCCGCCTGCAGCTGGAACCGATTCTGGGTCAGGTCGCCACGATTCCGGATTCGATGGGCTGGTACGGATCGATGATTGCGATTCCGCTTCCGGCGGACGTTTCGCGGAAAGCGAAGCCGAATGCCATTCATCCACTGCAACAGAAGCTGTGGAATGAGCACCATATCGAAGCCCTGGTGACAGAATGCCATGGACATCGATATCTGCGTGCTTCCTGCCACCTGTACAATAGCCGAGCGGACATTGATGCCCTTTGCTCTGCCGTTGCCAGGCTTCTTCCTGGCGAGCGAGGACAATGACCTGTCTCGCCAAGTATCGCACCGGTTTGCTAATTCGAGCAACTTTCCCTACGTTTGGCAGTTAGCACCGTTTGGGCACGCGTTTATCCGCCCGCAATTCATCAAGGTTTCATTGGCATGGATCCGTCGGATTCGAATGACAGGCAAATTCTTCGACTGCAAATTCGGCGTCGAGCATTGCAATCGCGACTGCTGATGATCTTTGCGATTGGCTGTACGGTGATGCTGACATGTTGCTGCGTCCCGATGGTGGTGCTGCAAATCGCGTTCGGCCCGACAGAATTTAAGAAGCCCGCCGACGTTGATGCGGTGGCGAAGCAGATTGCTCCGATCGTCGTGCCGCCCGGTTTCACTGGTGTCCTCGCGAGCACCGCCGACAACGCAGCGTGGCGGGTGAGAATTGCCAAATACGACCAGGATCAGGGGCGGGGCCGCCTGTTGATCGCCCAGATTCGCACGCACATGAGCAAACCTTTTCTAAACGCCGAGGATAACGGCAAGCTCGAAGAGCAGATGCTGCAGACCTTGATGAACGATCTCTACCCCGGCCTAAAGAACCTGAATGTCAAAACGACGAGGACCAAAGTAGTTCCGCTGCACGGGACTGATGTCACCTTTACGATTGATGAAGGGGAAGACCTCACGTCAACCACTCGACGACGTCAAGTTTTCGGCAAGACAATCACACCAGATGGGGCGATCCAACTGATTCTGCAGGTTGAAGATGGGTTCATCACTGACGAGGCAATCGACGCCATGTTGGACTCGATGGCGGATCCGGAAACGAAACCTAGTCCTTAACTGAATTCCGCGTCTGTGGAAAAGTACTGGTTGACGCGGTCGAAAATCGCCGAGAGAATGTTGGCGGTTGTGTTTCCATGTTGTTTTCCACCGCCATGCGGCAGTTCCTGCCGAAGGTGAGCGCCATGCGATCTCTGTTCTTGACCTGCAGTCTGGTGGCCGCACTCGGCCTTCCTGCGTCTGCCTTTGCCCAAATGAATAGCGGCGGGAGTCGCGGTTCGACCGGATCAAGCGGAATGAGCGGTTCGAGCGGCTTCGGATCGTCAGGATTTGGCAGTGCAGGGTCTTCCGGCGGCTTTGGGAGCAGCGGCTTCGGTACCGCAGGATCGGGTATGGGAGGTATGGGTTCTGGTGGAATGGGCTCAAGCGGGATGGGGGGCATGGGCTCCGGTGGTATGGGCGGGATGGGACAGGGTGGTATGGGTGGCCAACAACAGGGTGGCAACTTCCTGGGAGTTAACAACAACCAAGCCCAGTTTCTTGGTCGAGGCAATACGGGTCAACAGGGCGGCATGGGCCAGAACGGCATGAACCAGTTCGGCAACAATGGCGGAAACCGCGGTGGAAACCGTGGCAACAACTTGAATACGATGAACAGCATGCTGGGAAATAGCGGGATGAATTCCGGTATGAATCGCCAGCAGCCAGCCGTCCGACCGCGTCAAAAAGTGGCCTTCGATTACCCCGTCCCAAAGACTGATACCCTGCATGTGACTTTGAAATCCCAGTTGGACCGGATTTCTCTTCGTCATCCAGGAATGTCCAATGTCCTGCTGTCCTCTGAATCTAACGGTGAATTGGTTTTGCGTGGTGCGGTGAAGAGCGAAGCCGACGCCAAGCGCGCGGTCAACCTGGTTCGATTGGAACCGGGTGTTCGTACCGTTCGCAACGAACTGACGTTTCCGCCGTCTGCTGATGCTGCCGCTGAATAGTTTCGCGCGCATCGCCTCCGCCAGTTGCCTGTGCATAATAGATCTCGCGGCGGTGAGCAATCGTGCAGCTTACCTCGTCGAGGTGAGCCACTGTCCTCTCCCATCTTCAATCTGTGAAATCTGCGCCATCTGCGGACAAGAATCTTAGTCCACAGATTTCGCAGATAAACGCAGATTGAAGAGCGTGCCTGGGCGACTTCTGCTGAAAATTGTTTCGTCGGGGTTGTCTCGCGGGCGTACCCATCGGCCGACTGCTATGATTCGCGTCTCTTGATGCCACATCCGAGACGGGACTTGCCGAATGAGTGACGACGTCATTGCCTTTGATCCGTATGCGCTTCCCCCAGACGAAATCCAGGAACCGCCGACCACGTTATGGGCCACGCTGCGGAAAATTGGCCCCGGAATTATTCTGGCCGGAACGATTGTCGGTTCGGGCGAATTGATTCTGACAACCAGCCTCGGCGCCAAACATGGCTTCGTGTTTCTGTGGTTGATCCTGTTCAGTTGCGTGATCAAGGTGTTCGTGCAGATTGAAATTGGCCGCTATGCCATCTCTTCCGGCCGCCCGACGCTGGGAGCCATCAACGAGCTTCCCGGACCGCGGTTTGGGGCGCATTGGATGGTGTGGTGGTGGTTCTTCATGATGGTCTGCAGCGTCGTGCAGTTGGGAGGCATGGCGGGGACGGTTGGGCAGGCGTTGAATCTGGCGTTCCCTTCGGTTTCGTCCTCTTCTTCGAGCAGCGTCGCGGGGCTGTTTCCCTGGCTGGGAACAATGATCACGGCGCGGCCGGAAGTCCCTTGGGCGGTGGCCACGTGCCTGGTCGCAATGGCCCTGATCTATGGGGGCGGCTATCGCCGCATCGAGTGGCTGACCACAGCCATCGTGGTCGGAGTGACGCTGATCACTGTTTCGGCTGCGGTCGCATTGAACTGGACTAACTATCCCGTCCGCTTTTCGGACTTGTTGAAAGGTTTGGAGTTCCAGATCCCCACTGACCCTGACGGGCTCGCTGCCGCCTTCGCGGTATTTGGCGTCACCGGAGTGGGAGCCACAGAGCTCTTCTATTATCCCTACTGGTGCCTTGAGAAAGGCTATGCCCGCTATGTCGGACGTGCGGATGGCAGCGAAGCCTGGGAGCGACGTGCGCGCGGCTGGATTCGCGTCATGCACTTGGACGCCTGGGTCAGCATGGTTGTGTTCACGATCTCGACCGTGGCGTTCTACTTGATGGGGGCCGCCGTGCTGCATCCACAAGGATTGGAACCTAAGGGACAAGCACTGATTGATACGCTCTCGAAAATGTACGTGGGACCGTTTGGAGAATGGACGCGAGTTCTGTTCTTGATCGGTGCCGGTGCCGTGCTCTTCAAAACTCTCTACCTGTCGTGCGCTGGGAACAGTCGTTTGATGACAGACTTCCTGGTGTTGGCTGGAGCGACCAAGTCGCCGTCAGCAGAACAACGGGCACGAATGATTGCGCGACTCTGCCTGGTCTTTCCGTTGGTGGCACTGACGTTTTTCATGATCGGCAAAGACCCAAAACTGATGGTCACCATCGGCGGCGTAGGTCAAGCAGCGACATTGCCAATGATCGCTGGGGCGACGTTGTATTTCCGGTATGCAAAAATTCACCCCGCACTCAAACCTTGGCGGATCACCGATTTCTTGCTTTGGGTTGCAGTGATCAGCATTTCCGTTGTGGCCGTCTACGCAGTTCGATCGAAAGTCATTGAAGCGTGGCCGAAGCCAGTCGCCGTGCCAAGCGCAGCGCCTTGATCGTCGAATCGAGCCAACTGCGCAGCAAAAACGCCAGCCGTGAATGGCTGGCGTTCCTAGATCGAGGTCGACTTCAATTCGATTCTGCAACGACGGGATTGGACAGGATTCCAAGTCCTTCGATTTCGACTTCCATGCGATCACCCGGCTTGATCCAGACTGGTGGGGTACGAGCCATGCCGACCCCTGGTGGCGTACCAGTGAAGATCAGATCGCCTGGCTGTAGCGCGAAGAGTTGCGATAGGTGAGCGATCAATTCATCGACGCCGAAGATCAATTCTTTGGTCGATGAATCCTGCATCGTTTCACCGTTCAATCGGAGTTGAATTCGCAGATTGTGCGGATCGATTTCGTCGGCGGTCGTGAGATACGGTCCCGTCGGGGCGAACGTATCTGGCGTCTTGCCCAGCAGCCATTGACCACCAGGGCGTCCCTTCTGCCAATCGCGGGCAGAGACGTCGTTGCCAGGCATGTAACCGGCCACGTATTTGAAGGCGTCTTCCTTGCGGATGCGACGGGCCAGCTTGCCGATGACAACCACAAGTTCGGCTTCGTAATCGACTTCGTGAGCGACCGCCGGCAAGACCACATTGTCATCGGGGCCGACGACGGCCTGTGGGAACTTGTTGAAAACGACGGGCTCGGGAGGAATCGGCGAGTTCGTTTCAATCGCATGGTCGCGATAATTCAAGCCAATGCAAATGACCTTCGAGGGACTTGCAATGGGAGCCAGCAATTTGCCGGTGACGAACGGCCCCTTGGTCAATCCAGCGGCTAAGGCGCTGGCGGCGGCCATCAGTCCCTGTTCGGCCTCAAGAATCCCTTTCAAGCAAGTCGGCAGCTTCGGATCAATCTCGCACAAGTCGACATAGCGTCCGTCGAGTGCCACACCGACAACGCGAGGACCGTTTGAAGTCTGCAAAGTAGCCAATCGCATGCGAAATCTCCGTGATTCAGTTCCCGTTGCCGTTCTCATGCAGCCCAGAGGGCTGGCGGAGAGCAGATTCTAGGGTTCTGGGTCGCCATCCGAAAGCGTTTCGCAAGTAAGAGGCGGACTGAATCATCACGTTGAATGACCGTACGCGATTCTGCTCGCGAATTGGCGGTGTGTTGATTGGTTGGGAGGGCGAGGCTCCTGCCGAGC
>JAQGHU010000069.1 GCA_028291515.1 Schlesneria sp. | reverse complement strand
ACATGCGCGGCTCGGCAGGAGCCTCGCCCTCCCAAAAGCATACTCGCCGCCTTGTCGCAGACATCGCGCAGTCGTCACTTATTCTGCGAGCAAAACCGCGCACGGTCATTTTAGACGACGGCGCGACGATGACCGAGTCGAATATCAGTTTGGGTGACCCTTGCTGGCGAACTGCGGGCTAACCCCACAGGTTCCACCACGCGGCTTTTGCTGGCGCCGCTGGGGCTGAGGTTCTTGGCGGCTTTGAGGCGGCGCTAGAACTTCCAGACGTGATCACCTTGCGTTCGGGCATCAGCACACAACTGAGGTCACCGCCCTCGCCGCCTGTGGTATCGCACAGGATTCGCTTCGGACGAATCTCGACGGCGTCGACCTTCACATGCCCCGAGACCACGGTCAGTGGACAATCTCGCGGCGGGTCGGCATCGACAAATGACTTCTCGCACAGCCATTGGGGTCGATTCAACGAGAAGTCTTTTTGATGCAGAATTCGCATCTGCATCGCGAACGGCGAATTCGGATCGAGACCCGCATGGACGAACAAGAGCTGCGGATGTTCGACGCACCACGGCAGGTTGACGAGCAACTCGCGATGCTCAGCAGGGACTTTGTCCTTCAACTGCTGCAGATTGCCCGGTTCGGCACCGTAGGACTTGAAGGTCGTTTCCGAGTTGTAGTGCTTGACCCAGCGATCGGCCCAATGCGATTCGCCCTGCGTGGGCAACCAGCCGAGTGCCGCGCACATCGCGAATTCGTGGTTGCCGGCGATCGCCGTCGTCTTCGCATGGCTGCGCAGCGTCTTCTGGAAGAGGTCGATGCTTCCCTTGGGATCGGGACCGCGATCGACGAAGTCACCAATAAAGATGATCCAGCGATGTTCATAGTCGGGCAGAGACTTCAGCTTCTCGAGTACGACCGCCAGCTTGTCTGTCTGCCCATGCACGTCACCGATGACCGCGATTGGACCTTGAATCTTAGTCTTGAGAGAGATTTCCGCCATTACTACCAATTCCCCCCGACGCAGCTACCGCAGACGACTCTCGACATCAGGATCGAGAGCCACGGCCCGCTTCAGATTATCGGCGGCTGCGTCCATTTGACCAGATGCCTGCAAGACCAGCGCCTTCCGGTAATACGCTTCTGCGACCAAAGGGTCAATCCGACGGGCTTCGGCAAAGCATTCGATGGCCTTGTCGTAGTCCTTCAGACCCAGGCAAGCGTCGCCTCGCAGCGAATAGGCTTCCTGCTGCGGAGCAATCGCGAGCATCGTGTCGGCATCGGCCAGGGCACTGCTGTAGTCGTCCAAGTCCAGGTAGATTCGACCGCGAACCAGCAGCGCCGCCGTCGACTTGGGATCGAGCTTCAGAGCGAGTTGCACATCGTCCATCGCCTTCGAAGGATCGTTCGCCTTCAGATGATGATTGGCACGTTCGACCAGGACATTGACATCTTTCGGCTTGGCTTGAATGGTACTCGTCAGTTCCTGCAGCCGCAGCAGCCAGTCATGGCGGGCTTCGTCGGCCAACGCCAGATCGATGGCAGAAATCTTGCGATAGATCTCGCAGCGATGTTCGTAGTACTTCGGATTCAGCGGATCCAGCATCATGGCGTTGGTAAAATCGACAATCGAATTGTCAATGTCGCCGACGCGGGCTCGCAGCAGGCCGCGATTGTTGTAGGCATTCACATAGCGCGGGCTGAGCTTGATCGCGGTGTTGAAGTCCGTCAGCGCCCCGTCTGTGTTTCCGGCTTGCATCTGAGCGAAGCCGCGATTGTTGTAGGCGTCGACGTAGTTGGGATCGAGCTTCAATGCCTGATCCAGTTCGTCGATGGCCGACGCATATTGCCCGCGAGCAATGTGCAGCAGACCGCGGTTGTTGTAGGGATTTGAGTACTGTGGAGCGAGTTCCGTGGCCTTGTTGAAGTCGGCAGTCGCCTTCGGGAACTGCTGCATCCCCATCAGAACGAAGCCGCGATTGTTGTACAGACGTGCGTCTTTGCCGTCCAATTCAATCGCCTTGTCCAGGTCAGTGACAGCCGCGTCACTCTTTCCCTGGCGATGCTGAATCGACGAACGGATCGAGTACAGCATAGCATTGCCTGGCTTGGCGGCGATCAGTTGATCGACCTTGGCCAGAGCACCAGCGTGGTTGCCTTGCTCCATCAATTCGGAGACTTCAGGCGGCATCGGCTCTGAAGTCAGGTAGGTGGCGACCGGGGCCGCTGTTTGACTTCCGCAGCCAACCACGAGGACAACCAACAGAACCGACAATGCGTTTCTCATCACGGGCGGACTCCTTCCGCAAGATACAACATCCCTGTTAACAGCTAATGCTTTTAATTCTGACGGCCTGATCGGTCAATAGCCGTTTCTGCCGATCTTGGTAGCCACATTACTTACGCTCGAGCTGATAGATCGCAAAGATCACGTCTTCGACCGACTTGGGCTTGACCTTCGCGGCCGACACGGCCTCGATCTTTTCGCGAGCTTCTACCGAGTTGTAGCCCAGGCTGATCAAGGCTTCCATGGCTTCGTTGAGCACACTGCGATCCGACGGAGCGGCCTGCGGGAATTCTTTGGCGACCATCAACGCGAACTTGGCCATCTTGCGACGCAGCTTCGCGACGATGCGTTCGCTCATGGCTGCCCCGATGCCGGGCAGCAGACTCAGTTCCTTCACGTTCTGCTCTTCGATCGCTTCAGCCACTTCGCGGACGGGGCGAACCATGGCTCGCAGCGATTTCTTCACGCCCATGCCGTCCACGGAACAGACAAGGTCGAAGAATTCGATTTCGGCTTCGGAGAGGAACCCGATCAATCGCGGGGTCAAGCGGCTTCCCTGAGCGTTGCCTTCGATGTATTGAATCGTCTTCAGGGTGACTTCGCTTCCCATCGACGACTGCAGTTGCCGACGGACGAATTCGGGAACGTACAGTTCGTATTCAAAGGCCCCGACCTCCAGCCTTGCGGTGTCATCGCCCAACCGAACCAACTTGCCAGTAATGCGGGTAATCAAAGTCAGAGTTCCTTCAAGGCATGACGAATTCGTTGTAAATCGACGGGTGGCCGGGGCTGGAGCGCTTCGCGAAGCCCCGGAAATCGCCAATCAAGGCTTGACCAGTGTTCCAATGGTGCGACTGCAGTGATAGTGGCACAGGGCAACAGCAAACGCGTCGGCCACGTCGTTCGGTTCGAGGATGTTGGGTAGCCCCAATTCGTTCCGGATGGCGTGCTGAATCTGCTCTTTCGACGCTTTGCCGCTGCCGGTCAGCAGCCGTTTAATTTCGCGCGGCGCGTAGTCCTTCACCGTCAATTTGGCATCCGCGGCCGCAAACAAAATGGCACCGCGGGCGTGCGCCATCAGGATGGCCGTCCGAGGGAATTGGGCGGAGGAAAACACTTGTTCGATGGCCAGGCACTGCGGCTGGAACTCGTCGATCACCTCACGCAAGCCATGACCGATTTCAAGGACACGCTCGGCCAGCGTCAGTGTTTGCGTCGAGCGAATGACGCCCCCTTCACGCAGAATCGGGCCGGACTTGGAGCGTTCGAGGATGGCATAGCCTGTCCGGTTGAGTCCCGGATCGACTCCCAGAATGCAATGCGGCCGCGAGTCGGTCGCGAAATGCGGTCCATTGGTAGTCATCAGCAGCATCCTTGCGGCGATACGGTATTGGAGCCGACCTGGCGGCTCACGAGGACCGGAGCATAGCAGGTTCCGGCCGGGGCGCTAATTCTGGCCTGAAATACCGGGGCGCGATCTGTCATTAGAATGGTGAGTAGGGGTACCACGGTCTTGGAGTCCTCGACATGGCCGTGTCTTTGACCGAAGACACGGCCACACCGAAGACAGTGAGTCCGTGGCACCCAAACCACGCCGCGATCTCGATAAGTATCGCGACGATCGACTTCCGACTAAACTGCGATCCAACTGAGTCAATTGCCTTCAGAGGGAGAATTTTCATGGCAGCAAAAGTTGGGAAATTGGTCTGGACTGGTCGTATCTTGTCGCTGCTCGCATCGGCGTTGTTCATCATGAGCGCCGCGATGAAGCTGTTGGCACCCAAAGAGATCGAGAAGGGGATGGGTCCGCTGCAGCTACCCACGAGCCTGATTCTGCCGTTGGGAATCTTGGAGCTCGCTTGTGTCGCTATTTATCTATTTCCTCCCACGGCAATCCTGGGTGCGATTCTGCTCACGGGATACATCGGTGGAGCGATTCTGGCTCATTTGCGAGTGGGCGAGCCGGTCTATGTTCAGGCCATCTTGGGCGTTGTCGTCTGGCTGGGGATTTTCTTGCGTGAGGAACGGCTGCGAAAGCTGATTCCGATCCGCCGCTGAGGGCTGTTCGTTCTGGTAAAAAGGGACTCTTGTTCGAGGAAACTGCGATGGGTGATCTGGCTGATGGCGAGGCTATCCAGGTTCAGGGTTCGGGCAGTTCGATTTACACCCTGAAGAACATCGGCGGCGTCTATTCCTGCACTTGCCCGGCCTGGCGAAATCAGTCGTCGGGCATCGAAGCCAGAACGTGCAAACACCTGCGGAAGCTGCGGGGTGATGCTGCGGAGGAAGCCCGATTGGGGGCTCCTGTTGCGGCTCCCGTGCGAAAAAAGAATGCGTACGGCGAAGAAGAGGATGCCGTTGAGGCTCCCGTGCTGTTGGCCGAATCGTGGGACAGCGCTCAGGACGTCACCGACTGGTGGATCAGCGAGAAGCTCGATGGGGTGCGGGCCTATTGGGATGGGACGCAGTTCCTGTCACGGTTGGGAAACCTGTATGCCGCTCCGGTCTGGTTTACGGAGAGTTTGCCCAACGAGCCCCTTGATGGCGAATTGTGGTTGGATCGGAAGCAGTTTCAAAAAACGGTCAGTATCGTTCGGCGTAAAGATCAGAGCGAACACTGGCGGCAGATCAAGTTCGTCGTGTTCGATGCCCCCGCTTTGAAGGAGCCGTTTGAAGCGAGGATGGATTACCTGCACAACCTCGTCCAGCAACAGCAGCCCGAGTTCGCCGTCGCGCATGAACAGGCGCGTTGCCAGGGGATCGCTCATCTGAAGGAAGAGCTGCAACGAGTCGAAGCGCTGGGTGGTGAAGGACTGATGCTACGGCAACCCGCGTCGTTGTATGTCGCGGGAAGGTCGTCGACGTTGTTGAAGGTCAAGACGTTCTTCGATGCCGAGGCCAAAGTGGTCGGGCATCAGGGTGGAGCAGGGCGGCACAAGGGACGACTGGGAGCACTACAGGTCGTGCTGCCGGATGGGACGGCATTCTCGGTCGGCACGGGCTTCTCTGATTCTCAACGCGAATCGCCACCCGCTATCGGCAGCACCATCACGTTTCGCTATCAAGAACTGTCCGATGGTGGGGTACCTCGGTTTCCGTCATACATCGGCATCCGCAAGGACGAGCCCATTGCAGGCATCACTCCGGCGGTCATCGCCAGCTCTAAAAAAGGGAGGGGAGCAACTGCTACCTCAACTTCACCCAAACCGGCGAGCTCCAAGGGGAGCGTTCCAACTCCCGCGCCATCAGTCACATCCGCTGTGGACGGCGTTCGCTATTTCGGGTTTCACGACGACAAATCCGACAAGTTTTGGGAAATCGCCACCGCTGGTGTTGAGGTTACTGTTCGATATGGTCGTACTGGTACACAAGGTCAGTCGCAGACGAAATCGTTCGCTGACACCGCTGCCGCGGCGAAGCATGCGAACAAGTTGATTGATGAGAAGACCGCGAAAGGTTACGAAGAACAACAAACATAGTCGGCATCGCCGGCGAGACGTGACGATTATCAGACTCTTGAGAAGACGATGCAGATTTTATTGGTTAATGACGACGGTATTCACGCTCCCAGCTTGCTGGCGATCTATCACGAATTGCGGAAATGGGGCGATGTGACGGTGGTGTCACCTGCGGCCGAACAAAGTGGCGTCGGCCACTCGATCACCTATCTGCATCCCCTGTTGGCTGCCAAAGACTATCGGAACGGCGAGTTCTTCGGATGGAAGGTGGAAGGTCGTCCCGCTGATTGCGTGAAGCTGGGAATTCACGAATTATGCAAACCTCGCCCTGACATCGTGATCAGCGGCTTGAATGCCGGAGCCAACGTCGGCCTGAACGTGATCTACTCAGGGACCGTGGCCGCCGCCGTTGAAGCGGCGTTCTTCGGCATCCCAGCCATCGCGTTGTCGCAATGGATGGACGGGCCGCCGAACTTCGAAGAAACGGCGCGGCGGGCGATTCCGTTGTGCAAGAAGCTGTACGAACGAACTCAGCCCGGAATGTTATGGAACGTCAACTTTCCGCCACCGCGAGCCAACTGGCCGCGAGGTGTCAAATTTGTCGGAATGGAATGCCGCCGCTCGGCAGACGAAATTGAAACGCGAGTCGATCCGCGTGGACGCACCTACTATTGGAGCGGCCTCAACCCATTGAAGTGCCACGTCTACGATCCGATGACGGACGTGCAGAGTCTGACCGAAGGGAACATCACGGTCACTCCGCTGCAGTTCGACCTGACTCAGCAAAAGCTGCTGAACGAACTTCGCAGCGAAAGCTGGGAGATTCCTTCCCATGAGTAAGCCGAAGAAGTCCACTCGTCGTCCCTTCAAACTAAAAAAGCGTTGGCAGAAGGCAGCTGAAGCTCAAGCTCAATCGCAGCCTCAACCAGCAGTCCGCAAGGCTCGAAAAAAGAGTACTCCGCCACTGGAGGAATCGGACAAGAAGAAGTCGCTCCCTCCATTGCCGACGTTCGAACCATTGGAAGTGGGTAGCACATTTACGATCCCCGCCGAAGCGGCAGGTCACACTGTCCTGGCGATCTTGCGAGCGCTGCGTCCTGGCGAATCATGGTCGAAGCTGCGTAGTGTGCTGCTGAAGGCCCACGTCTCGTTGAACGGCGTGGTCTGTATCGACGAAGCGAGACGAGTTGCCGCTGGCGACGCATTGGTTCTGGCGGACAAGCCGCGAGCACCACTACCGCAGCCGTCCGATGTCAAAATTATCTTCGCCGATCCCCACATTGTTGTCGTGGAAAAACCCGCGGGGATGATGACGCATCGTCGTCCTGAAGAGCGAAACTGGTCGCTGGAGCGGAAAGCTCGGCAGCCGTCGCTGGATGAAGCGCTAAACGAATTGCTGGCGCAGCGGATTCCACCGGGGACTCGTTCACGGACCAGGGTGTCGTTGGTTCGCTGTGTGCATCGCCTGGATCGCGATACCAGCGGGGTGCTGGTATTTGCGAGGAACGAAGAAGCCGAATCGCATCTCGTCAGCCAGTTTCGCAAACATACGGTCCACCGAGTTTACTGGGCGATTGTCCATGGTCGCCCACAGGACGGGACGATCGTGTCGAATCTGGTTCGAGACCGCGGTGACGGTCGGCGCGGCAGCGTCTTCAACAGCAAGATCGGCCAGCGCGCGGTGACTCACGTGCGCTGGATGGAACAGTTGGGTGATTACAGCCAAGTCGAATGCCGGCTGGAAACGGGCCGCACCAACCAGATTCGCATCCATCTGGCCGAGAAAGGTTGCATGGTCTGCGGCGACATCAAATATGATCAGCCGTTCGGAGCTGAGAAGATTAAAGATGTCAGCGGGGCTCCCCGACTGGCGCTGCATGCCGCCGAGTTGGGGTTTATTCACCCGGTCAGCGGTGAAGAGCTCTTCTTCCAGATGCCGTTCCCGTCAGACCTCGACCAACTTGTTAAACGGCTGAGGAAATCTGGCTCGGCGAAATAGCCATTTGGGCGGCAAGGCAGACGTTGTGTTTCGAAGGGTGCACACACCCCCTACGTGCTGACGACTGTTGTGACCGCCAGGACCGCCATTGCCTCTCAAAGCCAATCGCGAGTAAGATTTAGGCCATTAATCATGCAGCGGGGCTCTTGGCTGCCACGTCTATTGGCCTGAACTTTAATCACGGATGAATCATGCCACGTTCCCACGGACGGATGTTGGCTGGCGCGGCGATTGCCATTGTCTGCCTGTTGTCAGCCACGAATCGACTGGTTGCGGCCGAAGAACTGGGACTGAAAGTTCCCGAAGGCTTCGAGATCGTCGAGTTCGCCGGAGACGATCTGGCGCACGACATCTATTCGATGACGATCGACTCGCAGGGTCGCGTCGTGGTTGCTGGGGCGGGCTATATCAAGATCCTGATCGATAAGAACGGGGACGGCAAAGCGGACGAAGCGAAGCTGTTCTCAAACCTGCCCAAGAATGGAGCTCAGGGCCTGTACTCCCACGGCACATCGCTGCTGTGCATCGGTGACGGCGGCTTGTTGCGACTCCGCGATGCAAACGGCGACGATCAAGCCGATGGTCCGCCCGAGATTTTTCTGCGAACCAAATCGGGCGGCGAGCATGACGTTCACTCTATCCAACCCGGCCCCGACGGCTGGTGGTACGTGATCGCCGGAAACAATGCCAATATCAACGAGCGTTACGTCACGTTGCCAAGTTCGCCGATCAAACAACCGCGAGCGGGCGTGATGATGCGTTTGAAACCCGATCTGTCGGGAGCGGAGATCATCGCGCATGGTCTGCGTAACGCATACGATTTTGCCTTCAATCCGCAGGGGGATCTGTTTACCTATGACAGCGATGAAGAACGCGAAGTTTCGCTGCCGTGGTATCGTCCCACGCGTGTGTTTCAGGTGCTTCCGGGTGCGGATCACGGATGGGTGAGCAAGAGCTGGATGCGACCTGATGCGGCGTTCGACATGCCGCCCGTCGTCGCTTCGTTCGGACGCGGGTCCCCGACGGGAGTGACCTGTTATCGGCATACGCAATTCCCAGAGAAGTATCGGGGCGCGTTGTTCGTTCTCGATTGGACGTACGGCCGAATTCACGCGGTCCCCCTGACTGCTGCCGGCGAAACGTGGAAATCTGAGCCGGAGCTATTCATGTCCGCAGTCGGCCATCACGGCTTTGCTCCGACAGATGCCGAGGTCGGTCCGGATGGATCGTTGTATGTCAGCGTCGGCGGTCGAGGAACCCGCGGAGCCGTCTATCGCATTCGACACAAAGGCCCCACGACGAATACACCATCACAAGGCGGGGTCAAACTGGCGTCGGTGCTGGAAGCACCACAGCCACTGAGTAGTTGGTCACGGGCACGCTGGACTCCAGTCGCAAAAGAATTGGGAGCCGCTGTTTTTCGTGAGGCCGCGTTGAACGACAAGCTTTCCGATTCCAGTCGAATTCGTGCGATCGAAATCCTCACGGAACTGTTCCAGGGTGTGGACTCAGAGTCACTGAAGCAGCTTTCTGCCGGCAAAAACGCGCCGGTGCGGGCTCGCGCGATCTGGTCTTACGGTCGCGTCACTCACGACAAGTCGAATGTCGAGATCTTGAAGCAATACCTGGACGACGCAGATCCGCATGTTCGTCGCTGCGCATTGGAAGTATGCCAGTCATCGACGATGCCGCCGGAGGATTGGGTGAAGCTGTTGCCAAGCCTGGCTCGCTGCCTGGGGAGCAACGAACGCTTCAATCGCTGGCAAGCGGCCCAGGTGGTTTCTCGACTGGATGACGCTCTGCTGCCGATGGTCTCCAGCGATGCGACCAAGGTTGGTGCGCGAGCAGTGGTCAGCTACGCCCACGGCTGGCTGAATCGTCCGACTCAAGATGCCAGCCGCGTACAAAGTATTGTCCCTGCATTGGCGGTTTCGGTGCTGAAGACCAAGGGCTACGACATCGAGATGAAACGAGACGCCGTGCGACTGCTGCAGATCGCACTCGGTGATTTCGGCCCCGCGACCACTCATTTGGCGACATTTGACGGATATGCCAGTCGCATTGATCTTGAACCTTATGAACGCGATCTCGACCAGCTACGAGTCGATCTGACCGCTCTGTATCCGATGGGGGACATCCCACTCGATCGAGAACTGCTGCGACTGCTGGCCATGTTGACCTCGTTCAACGGTCGGTTGGTCGATGCGATCGTCGAAAAGATGACCGACGAATCGGACCCGATCGAAGACATTCATCATCTGGCATCGTTGGCGCGGCTGCCGATGACACACACGGTCAAGCAGCGCGATATCATCGTGAAAACCCTGGTTCAACTGGAAAGCAAAGTTGTTAAGCGAGGACTAAGCCAGGACGCCAGTTGGAGTGACCGCATCAAAGATATCTGGGTCACCCTGGCACTGGCAGATGATTACCTGGCATCGTCGCTGGTGGGGTACCCTGGCTTTGGACGGCCTGGCCATACGGTCTTCTTGAATCAAATGGCTCCGGAACTGTTGCCGGCGGCCTGGGCAGCCTTCGCCAAACAGATCGCGGCCGATCCCGACTATGGTTGGACCAACGAAGTCATCTTCGCACTCGCGGATTCCACGGATCCCGTTCATCGAGTCTTGCTGCGTTCGCAGTTTGATCGGTTTGCGGTACGCGGTTCGGTGCTGGTGGTGCTGAGCCGGAATCCAGAGCCGGCCGACCGCCCGCGATTTGTGGCGGGCCTCGATTGGTCGCAGTCGGAGGTCCAGAGTGCGTGCCTGGCGGCATTGGACAAGCTCGGGCCTAACAAGCAATCTGTCGAACAATTGGCGCTGCTGAAGTCGCTACGTCGATTGGGGTCCGATGAACGCGAGTTCGATTTGCGCGAGGTCGTCGTACAGCATCTGGAACGCAACAACGGAGTCAAGTTTGCATTCATCACGGGAAAAGCAGGACATGTTCCGCAGCCAGCCACGATCAATAGTTGGACCGCCTGGTGCCAACAGAAGTGGCCTGCCGAGACGGCAGCCGAGCTAGGTGATTCCGCGGGAGAGCAAGCCAAGCTCATCGCGACCTTAAAAGGGGTCGACTGGTCGAAAGGAAATGCTACACGCGGAGCCGAGTTGTACGCACGGCGCGCTTGTGTGCAGTGCCATTCAGCGAGCGGTGCCCTGGGCCCAGACCTAACCGGAGCCACCAGCCGCTTTTCGAAGGAAGACCTGTTCACAGCGATTGTTCTGCCGAGCCGTGACGTATCGGCGCGGTATCAGACCACACTCGTCCAGACGAAGGATGGCCAGTCCTATTCCGGGCTGGTCATCTACGAATCGGTGGACGGCTTCATCTTGCGAAATGGGACCGGTCAAACATTTCGAATCGAGACATCCCAGGTTGAAGACAAACGGAAGTCGCCCGTGTCCCTCATGCCCTCTGGCTTGCTGAAAGATCTGACACCGCAAGACCACGCTGACTTGTACGTTTTTTTGGCCAGTATGACGAGCAACCGGCAGACACGCGTCGATCAGTAGTTACATGACCACAAATCCGACGCACGACGAAGCAGGTACTGTCCGCCTAATTTAGGTGGACAGTACCACGAATCACATG
Source organism: Schlesneria sp. (assembly GCA_028291515.1). Classification (GTDB taxonomy): domain Bacteria; phylum Planctomycetota; class Planctomycetia; order Planctomycetales; family Planctomycetaceae; genus Schlesneria. The sequence continues at coordinate 140,083 of JAQGHU010000069.1, read as the reverse complement.
GATGCCAACTGCGCTCCAGAGCCGGTGGCACGCATAGGTACCTTAGCACTCTACACTTTGATAGACCACCTGACTCTTATGGGTTCGTCACATAAATTGAGGTCGTGACCGTAGCGCTAGGAACAGCAGTTACAGTTGCGTTGTTTAGCGTACCGCTCACATGAGAGCGGACCGTTAGCGTGTCATTCACAGCCACGGAACGAGTTGTTGTGAACGTGCCACTGGCGTCGTCAATAGCTCCGAAATCGTATTCCGGAGTTCCATTCAAGTTCACGACGGAGTAATAGCTGCCTCCTGAGGTAAAGAAGTAGATACTCGCCGTACCAACACTGGCGCTGATCTCCCCACCATTCCAAGGAAATGAGGCAATATCAACGTCAAACGTGATTTGAAGGGTCCCTCCAGTCACCGAGGGATAGGTCGGATTCGGCAGAACCTTAAAGGTCCCTTGCGCTGTTGAGTCCTGATTATTCGTAATTGTTGCTGCACCGCCGGTAGCGAGATTGCAAGACATGATCCCCCCAAGAAAGGCGATGCACTCAGCGCCAGCCGCAGAAGCATCGTACGAAGGCAATATCTCAGCCTCGGAGTTTGATTCAGAGATAGCCGTGCTGCCGCCAGATATCGCCGTGGAATCATCCGCATTAATAGCGAGATTCACGTCTGTAGTGGTGTCGTCGACTGCGAGCCCCGTCGCCGGTGGAAAACCTGGAGCCGCCGCGTCTGACCTTAACTTCACTACGACTTTCGCTGCATCACTGTTATTGTTTACTCGCTGCAAAGGGAAGAATGCCTGCCCAGGGCAGTCACTCTGACAAAACAATGGTGCGATGACCGCCAACAACGTACATTTTAAAAGCGCGTTCGTCATTCTGTAACCCCTTAAGCATGGACGTTCGAGCACAACAACAGCTACCAACACGTAGCTGTTAACCACTGAAGATCTTGGCCCGCGTTCCACCCACAACAAACTTGCCACCCAAGCCGCGCCACATCGTTTTGTGAACGCCTCTTCGGGCGCTACCCATAACCCCAACAGAGTTATATCACATCACTTTCGTTACACATATAATAACACTAATATAATACATTTAATTTAGATGTCTAATTATGTAATATACGTTTCCTTGGCAGATAATGGGCATTCGACATTTCAAAGTCAACAAAAAAACATCGCTGGCCACGGATTGATCTTGGCGATCCAGCGCTGGCTTTTTCGATTGAGATGTCACTAGATCGATGCTTCGATCTCGAGGTAAATGCGCAAGCCAATATGAATGTAGGTACTCTCCACCAGAATTGGGTACTGCCCGGCATCTATGTTGGTCGGGAAGGAGTGCGCATTCGCTGACCAGCTGGACTGGGCCATTGCGGGCAGGTCGCTGTCCATGCAATGGAAGACACAAAGACTTCAGCTTCGGCTCACTTTTACCATGCACACGTTCTTTCACGGCGTGTTTGCGGAGTAGCAAGCACATCGCTTCCGTGACGGCTTCCGGTCGACTCCAGTCTTTAGCTGCGGCAACCACCGTGAGACGATTAACAAGCACAGATGGCACACTCGCCACCAGCGGGGTAGTCGGCCCCTCTGCCAGCTTGTCCCATCGTTTCTGGACGGCCGCGAACTTGATTTACATCGCTGAGAGCGACTTCAAGGAGGCTGTGCTACTGAACCAATTTGGGCTCGACGATTGTAACGACTTGATTGCATGGAATGTTATGCAGCACGACACGGCCCCCAGAAATCCAAGTGACTGTCAGCTCGTCGATTTGCGATGCCGAATCACAACCGAAGTGCAGGCTTTTATCGCTGGCCGACAAATAGCTGGATCCACCACGTATCTGGCGAGTCATCGACTTGTCGCCGATTCTCGCGACCGCACAAGCACCAATCGCACTGCGGGCTGACGAAGTGCCGACAAGGCGAATGACAAACCAATTGCGTTTTGGCGTCGATTCGTTCGAAAGAACGGCGGCGAGCTCGTTGAGATGCGACACCACAATATCTTCGTCGCCATCGCCATCCAAATCGCCTGTTGCAACCCCGCGACCAGCGTGCGCTGACGACGGGTATTCGCCGGAGCGCTCGGTGACGTTGACGAAGCGAACGCCGTTGGCGTTCTCTAACATCAAAGGACGCTGCAACCGGGGCGTGTCTTGGGAAAAGCGAATGGCGTGACTATTTGAGACGAAGAGATCCTCATCACCATCCAGATCCGCGTCGATGAACCGCGTCCCCCATCCCACATACATCCCACTGATGGCAAACATTCCTGTCGCCTGACTGACATGCCGGAAGATTCCGTTTCCCAGATTGCGGTAGAGCGCGTTGTTCTCTCGTTCGTAGTTGGTGACCCAGATGTCGGGGAGGCCATCGCCATTATAGTCACCGACATCCACCCCCATGCTTCCGTCCGGGGTTCCTCGATCACTGAACGCTGTGCCACTCGTCAGCGAGATATCTTCGAAATGGCCTCGGCCATCGTTTTGGTAGAGAAAATTGCCGACAGTGTCATTCGCCACATAAACATCCAGATCTCCGTCCAGATCGATGTCGGCCGCGACGACACCCAATCCTTTGCCATCGGGTTGGAGGCCCGCTTTCGCAGTGGCGTCATCAAATTCGCCATCTCCTTTGCCGAAGTAGATTGTGTCGGGCAGCCCATTAAACTGCCGCGGGGGACAAACGTCGCGAGGATGGCCCGCGGGCCCTTCACAGAGGGGATGCTTGTCAAATGACCAGTCGACGTAGTGCGCGACGTAAAGATCCAGCACACCATCACCATCGAAGTCGCCCCACGCCGCGCTGGAACTCCAGAGTCGATCATCCAATTTGGATTCGGCCGTCACGTCACGAAAGCTGCCGTCACCCTGATTCTGATAGAGCGTCAACCCGCCAAACCCGGTAATCAGCACATCATCAAAGCCATCTTCATTGCAGTCGGCGATCGCGGTACCATGACTGTAGTGCCGTGACGGGCCAATTAACGCGGGGCCGGTGACATCGACAAACCGCCAAACTGCGATCTGACGAAAGAGCGAGGACGGAAGCCCTGACGTTTGCCTGTCTCCAAACAAACCGCCACCTGGCAGCAACACATCTTTTCGGCCGTCCTGATCAAAATCGAAGATCGCAACGCCGCCACCGAGTGATTCCACGATTGAAAAGTCGGAATGCTCATCATCGTTGCGATACGCGAATCGAATCTGCGACTCGGCAGTTCGATCGCGAAACACGATTCCGCCAGTTTCCGGTATTGTCACTTTCGGCGAGGGATCAGCCTGCCGAGTCACTGCAGGTGCGACTGCAACCGGGAGCGCCTTCTGCTTTTCGCACCCTGCTATCACTAATAGAGCCACGGCAATGGCGGCGGCGATGATCCGGAACGGCATCGACATTCTTTCTATGACGTGCGCCCGGACTGTTGCAGAGCGACTTCAGACAGACGACTGGATATCATCCCGCGAGGCGCCGATTGTCAAGTGTCTTGGATCAAGAGGGAGCTGCGAAGCGGAGAGAAGAGTTTTAGCCACGGATGAAACACGGATTGAACACGGATGAAGAGTGAGTGACTCTAGATACCAAATGAGGGTGCGCGGTGACGTAGACGCATCGGATCGGCGACAGATTTTGAGAACATGGCGAGACAAAAAATGACGAAAGAGATCCTTCGTTGCTCGTGGGCCACCGACGGCATGATGGCCGACTATCACGATCGCGAGTGGGGTGTGCCGGTTCACGACGATCAGTTGCTGTTCGAGTTTTTGACCCTTGAGGGGGCCCAGGCGGGACTGAGCTGGTCCACGATCTTGAAGAAGCGACAGAATTATCGAGACGCGTTCAAGCAGTTCAACCCCAAGGCGGTCGCGAAGTATGACGACGCCAAACAAGTGGAACTGCTGACCAATCCCGGCATCGTTCGCAATCGCCTGAAGATCTCTTCTACGATCGACAATGCAAAGGCATTTCTGGCGGTGCAGGCCGAGTTTGGCAGCTTCGACAAATACATCTGGTCATTTGTCGATGGCAAGCCGCTGCAGAATGCTCGCCAATCGATGGCAGACGTGCCAGCCAGTACGCCAGAATCAGACGCGATGAGTAAAGATCTGAAGCGACGCGGCTTTCGCTTCGTCGGCACAACGATCTGTTACGCCTTCATGCAAGCCGTCGGCATGGTGAACGATCATCTGGTGACTTGTCACTGCTATGCTGCTCCCAAGCGGTAGTGGCACAATGACCGTGCGCGATGATCTGTGTACCACACCTGGCAGAGCCAAATCGGAGGCACGTCCAAAACCATGACATCGACCGCCACATCGTAATCCAGCGGATGCCATTTGCCTGGGAGGGCGAGGCTCTTATCGGGCCTTCTAAAGTGCAATGGCACCGTGTTCTAAAACAGAACTTCGCTGGCCGCTCACCCTACTTGTCCGAATCAGACTCCTCTTCCAGGTTGAATTGGTGCATGAACCGATGCGCGACCGGGGCTAACAACACCGCCATGATCGTCAAAAACGCGACGCCGCTGTAGAGCGCGTACGCGGTGGCGAACAGTTTGGCGGAGGTGGTCTTCACCTGCTCGACGGGGCCCATTCCGGTCAAGATCATCGATGCATTCAGTAACGCATCGACCCACGGCAGTTCACAGTAGTAATGATATCCGGCACTGCCGATCGCCAATGAAAAAATCAAGACGATGGAGGCGACGCCGATGCTTCTGGCCATGCGCCAGGCAAATTGGGGACGGCTCAGCAGCGGGTCGGATTTCTGTTCAAACATGAACTGCTTAAAAGATGAGGTCTCGTATTGGCTGAGATTCGCACGCTATCGTGAATACGATCTTGGAGCGGCGGTGTCCAGTGTGCGATGCCTGCGCAGTTAAGAGATTGCGGTGCGGCATTCAGTGCGAATGCTGCTCTCTGTTGCCTCGGCAATTGCTGGACATGCACAGAGGAATACAGTCGCTGCAAACGCGATGTCCGTCATTTGCTGCCGGCAGAATCCAGTGACGATTCTTCCAGAGCGATCATTTGCCGGTAACGTTCGACGATTTCTGGCTTGGCGATGCGAGGCAAGTTTTGCTCAAGCAAGATTGCTTCGAGTGTATTGATCAGGCGACGGAATTTGACTTCGCGCAATTCTTGTTGTGCGGCTTGTCCGCCCGCTTCGGCCTGTTTGAGACGCTGCTCGTAGGCTTTCCAACTCGGGAGCGCTTTGATTTCGTTCAGTAAGTGTTCCTGATTGTCTGCCTTGAGCAGCGCCGATTCTTCCCAATGCTGTTCGTCACCCAGTTCGGGCCACTTGTCCGTGACTTCCTGCAGAAGTTCCCGACGTCCTGACCCGGGCCGTCGTCGTTGACCGCGACCCTGATTGCGCGGGTTCCGACGAAGCTCGTCGTATCCCGTGATAACTCGGGGCGCCTCATCTTCCAATGAGAAACCCAAGGTCTTGCTGAGTTCAGTGACGATTCGCGCCGAGACCGGGCGGCCTCGATTGACGAAGCTTTGCAAAGTCCCCGACAGGGCCGGTGGCTTGGGTAGCGGCTTCGGATCGGCCGCGGGTTCATCTCCCTCTTTCGTGGGCGACGACTCTTCTGCGACCTGAGTCGGGGCCGATTCATTGTCCTCGATTCTCAAGCGGCTGTATGTCTTTAATAGAACATCGGAGGTTCTTAGTGGGATGTCGATCGTGTTGCCGGAGATGACGGCGTGGGCATACGCTTCGGCGAAGGAGACGACGCTATCCCGATCGATGTCGCTTCCTTCCACGGCAACGCCATTGCGACTTCGTCCGGCAATGGCTCCCCAGAAATAGCTGCTGAATTCCTCATCGTTTTCAATGTCGGGCCGACAACCCGCCGCGGGCAAGTTGTATTGTTGAGCGAAGAAGCCGACCCGCGGCTGAATCGCCAGGCCTTTGGCTTCGTCCAGATCTTGAAAAATCGTATGACTGAAACCGCCACAGTAGCATTGAGCCATCACCATGATGACAGGCATCGTCGACGGCAGTTCATTCAGCCAACGAGTAAACTCGCGTGCACTGATCTTCTTTTCATTCCAGCAGTCGATGGTCGTGTTGAACGGCTTCTCTTTCGGCCCCTGGCTGCCGTGGGCGGTGACATACACAATCAAGCGGTCGCCCGGCCGCGAGCTCTTGCCAGTCGATTCGATACTGCCCCGAATCAGAGCGGGATCGAGCAAACCAGAGGTATTGGGGACGCGATGATTGCGATACTCCAGTTGTTGTGGTCCGCGGCGGCGATGGAGGGCCGCGAGCACGTCTGAGGCAGGCAGGTCTTTCTTCGTTTTCTTCTCGGCGATCACTTGCAGGTCAGCTTTGTCATCGTCGCCATCTGCAAAAAAGATATCGTGATGCATCGACCCGTGATGCTTTTCCTTCAACACCTGCTGAAAGAAGACCACATTGGCTTCCAATGACGCCTGGTTGCCGGACGGGTTGTATCCGCCTCCGATAGTCAGAAAATAATCGGTGGCCAAGAGTGTGTTGCCGCAGCAGACCAACAAACTCCAGACGAAGAATCGTCCCCAGAACGAATAGGCGGCCATCAGAAGGCTCCGACTTTGTTGAAGCTGGCGAATCGGCGAGCGTGACTCTCTTCAAAAAGAGTATACGCCATAAGAATGTGGCCTTCCAGAAGCACACTAGTAAGCGGCAAGACCACCTGTAACCTGAATTTGTGCTGAAGGAGTGCGGTTCTCAGCGGTTGGTCGGCACGCTCGTCGTTTCCGTGTTGACCTCGGGAACAGTGATCGCGAACGTCGCCAGCGCGATCACCGCGACGAGCGACAAGAACCAAAACCCTGCGTTATATCCCCCCCTGTCGACAATGATTCCCGTGATGGAGTTGCTCGCGGCGGCGCCCAATCCAATGGCGGTCGCGGTGATTCCCTGGGCGAAATTGAATCGGCCGGTCCCGCGCGTCAGGTCTGCCATCACGAGTAGCGCGACGACGCCAAAAATCCCCGCCCCGATGCCGTCGAGAATTTGATTCGCGATCAACAATGTCGACGAGTCTGTGAGCGTGTACAGAATCCCGCGGATCGGTAAGGCCGCGAAGCCGATCAGAAAGACCCACCGTCGACCGAGGATAGCACCCCGGCTGGCCAACAAGGCCACGGGGACCATCACGACTTGTGCGACGATGATACAGATCGCCATCAATTTCGGGGCCTCGCTGGGGTGAAGTCGGCCCACTTTCTGTCCAACCAGTGGCAGCATGGCCGCATTCGCGAAGTGGAACAACACGACGGACGCCACGAACCACAGCAGATGTTTGTTGCTGAGTAATTCGCGGATAGACATGATATTCATCTGGTCTGCCGGTCCGTCGGCTCCCCGTGCCAACTGATGATCAATATCACGTTCTTGAATCAATTGGGCCGAGATCGCGCTGGCAATTGCCATGGCTGCTACGCCGTAGAAGACGCCGATCGCACCGCCGTATTGCACGGCAACAATGGCCAGTCCCGCTGACACGACATTTCCAGCATGGAAGCAGGCTTCGTTGCGTCCGGCTCGTTTTGCCAAACGATCGCGTCCCACCAGTCCCAGACTGATCGCGGCAATCGCCGGAGGGAAGACCGTCACCACAGCGCCAGTGATAAATTGCAAACTGTAAACTGTCAGTCGATCAGGCGCATAGTACAACGCGATGGATGTCATCGCGACGGTTGCCGCGGCAACTGAGATGGCCAATCGCTTGTAGCGAGTTCGATCAATCCACGCTCCGACGAAGGCCTGACTGATGACAGTCCCGACCAGCATCAGGGCCAAGGCGATGCCGGCATCGCTGGAACTCCAGCCGCGTCGGCTTGTCAGATCGATCACGAGGAACGGGCCGAGTCCATCGGCGACATCGGCCAAAAAGAATGTCACACCGTCCAGTGCTCGCTCACTCCAACGAGTCGAGTTCGCCTTCTCATTGGCATCGGCAATTCTCACAGAGCCATCCAGTGGCAACGCCGTCGCTATCGCAAACCCAGACGTTTCGTTGTCAGAGAAAGACATCATTCCGGTCCTCAAATCGCGTGCAGTCATTGAGCGAGATTAACGACAAGCCAAACACGCCTGCGCGATGTCTGTTCCTTGTCCCACTCCCTCTTCATCCGTGTTCAATCCGTGTATCATCCGCGGATAAAACTCTTCTCTTCTCCATTGGGATCTGCACCGTCATCGTCGTCCCCATTCCTTCCGTCGAGGCCACTTGAATCGCGCCGCCATGTGCGGCGACGATCTCGGCGACAAGACTCAGTCCCAGCCCGGTTCCGGTTTCCTCTTCCTGCGTTCGAACGCGATCGACGCGGTAGAATCGCTCGAACAGATGTGGTTGATCGGCGAGCGGTATCCCCTGTCCTTCATCGCGCACGACCAAGACCGCGGCATCTGATTTGACGAAGACTTCGACCCAGACAGTCGTGTTCGCATCGCCGTATTGGATCGAATTGGTTACCAGGTTGGTCACGACTTGACTTAGCCGATCAGCATCGCCGACGAGTGGCGCCGAATGAAGGTCGGTTTGCAGTCGCATGCTTCTTCTGTCAGCGAGTGGCTGCAGCAACCGGACCGCCTGCTCAGTGATGCTGCTTAAATCCGTTGAATCATGGCGAAGGTTGAGGCAACCGGAATCGGCTCGCGATAGCACCAACAGGTCGTCGACCAGCCTCTTCATCCGACGAGCCGATTGCAGGCAGGTTTCGAGTGCCTCGCGATATTGTTCCGGTGTTCGCTCGCGCGATAGCGTGAAGTCGGCTTGCGACAGGACCACCGACACTGGGGTTCTCAGTTCGTGCGAGGCATCCGCTGTAAAGCGGACCTGACGATCGAAAGCCGACTTCAAGCCGTCCAGCATCGTATTGATCACGATCGCCAGTCGAGTGATCTCACGCGGGGTTTGCCGGGCTTCCAGCCGCTCTGAGAGATTGCGACTGGTGATCCGTTCCGCAGTGTCTGACATCCGCTCGATGGGTCGCGCAATCCGACGAGCTAACCAGATCGCTCCCGAACCTCCCAGGACCAGGCAGATCAGTCCCACGGTTAAGAGTCTCGCAGTGGTCCAGGCCAACCCGTCGAACTCCTTGGCCAATGGCCGACCAATCAATAACTGACCATCGTCCGGCGTGGCCACGATGACATCCAGGTAAATCCCGTGCGAACGCGCGACGAAGGGACGGGGCCCGCGCGTCGGAGGCACCGTCGCAGACCGCACGGCATGCGGGGGCAGCGTCTTGGAGGAAGTCAGCATCTGACCGGAGGCATCCCAAACGGCATAGTAGGCATGATCGCGGGGAGCCTTGCCGAATCGATGTGCGTAGAGTTCTGAGATCACCAGCCCTGACGGATCGTTCCGACTTCCAAGGTCCTGCAGCAGCACTTGAGCAGCACCCAACAAGTCCGCTTCTGCTTGCCGATACGTGGCACGTATCGTCATTACAAACAACGATATGCCGAACCCAAGCACAACGATCGCGGCCAGTCCCGAGTGCGATACAATCAACAAGCTCTGGAGAGACCAGTCGCGTCGATCTGAGGCAGCCGTGGTTGTCGAATCAGTGTCACTCGGGGATGACATAGCCCAGTCCTCTCCGTGTTTCGATCACATCGGCACCAAGTTTCTTGCGAAGGTACGAGATGTACACATCCAATAGATTCGACAGCGTTTCGTCGTTCTCATCGAACAGATGATCATAAAGTTCAGTTCGCGAGATGACCTTTCCGCGGTGCAGGGCCAGATACTCAAACAGCATGTACTCCCGAGCGGTCAGCGTGATGATTTCTTCATCGCGAGTGATCGTGCGACCGATCAAATCCACTTGCAGGTTTTTGATCGTGAGCGTTGATTTCGCTTGTCCTGCTGTGCGCCGAATCAGCGCCCGTAGTCGAGCCAGTAGTTCCGGCCGTTCAAACGGCTTGGAGAGATAGTCGTCGGCACCGATGTCCAGGCCGAGAACGCGATCAGCAAGAGCATCGCGCGCTGACAGAATCAGCACAGGTGTTTTGTGTGTCTCGCGTAGTTGCTCCAGCACATCCCACCCATCGATTTTCGGCAACATCAGATCCAGCACAATGGCATCGTAAGGCCACGCTTGAGCCTTCGCCAATCCATCGGCACCATCGGCCGCGGCATCCACGGCATAGCCGTCTTCTTCCAGGATGCCTTGCACCAGGCGTCGCAAGTCGGCTTGATCTTCGATCACAAGGATTCGCATCGCAGTGGCTTTCAAGAGTCCGGCGTCCCGATTATCTGTCGGGACGCCGGATTCGAAAACAAAAACACGCAGTCTGACTATCGCTTCAAATCTTCCAGCATGCGACGGATCGCAGTCAGTTCCTTCATGACCTCGGCATTGGTCGGTTGAGGTGTACGATCGCGACCATTTACGACCGGATCGACAGGCGCAGGCCGACGTCCGGCAAATTCGTCACGACTCCAGGTCTTGCCATTAGGAGAGTGGATCAGATCGGCATGGAGATGAATATCGCCGTGAGGTGTGACATGGCGGCGCCCTTCGATTTCAATCTTATCACCCACTTTCACGATGCTTTGCAGTTGTTCACCGAGGTGCGGCGGAAACTTCACTTCCGTGTCGTCGGCCAGCAGTAGGCCATCGACATCTCCATGATGGTTGGCGGTGAAGTCGACAATCGTCCCCGTCGCATTCATCGGTTGCTCCGCTCCGCGTTTCCCTCGGGGTCCGGTTGGTGGTCCAGCAGGAGGGCGAGGGCGATCCACTTGAATCGTCTCGTTACCACTTTCGATACGACTCGCTTCAAAGACCACTTCACCTCGAGGTTTCGTATCTTTTCGTCCCCAGACACTCGCTTCCGCGCCTGTTTCAATCAGCTCGACGACGCGTCGGCCAACATGTGGCGGGAAGTGCACATCGAAGCCATCGGCAAATTGCAGGCCATCCACATCGCCGCGATCGTTCTTCAGCAATTTTTGGACTCGTCCACTATGCATGGTTGGTTTCTCCTCAGTTCGAAAGACGTTGGGAACGCGCAGTGGCTCCCGTGCTTCCAGCCAGTATGCGGTACCCCCGATTGCTCCGACCGCCAGCAAAGCTCCCGCGACTAATCTGCTGAAACGTTGACGTAACATGCTTCCACTCCTGAACAAGAGACAACCGGTCACTGGCCAACCTCGGCCAGAAATGAGATTCAGTTGTCATTCCGCCGGAATGGTAGAACGGCTTCATTAAAGGGAGATGAGAAGCCGCAGATCGTGGACAAGCTTCCTCGCGCGAGACCGAAGCGATACGTGGTCAAGAAGAGATCAGTCAGGGACAATCACCTTTGACCGGTTCGTCTTTCGGAGCGGGGATGTCAGTCGATGTCAGTCCCCTGGCATCTTCATTGGGCGTAAGCCCTCTTTTAAGTCGAGTTCCTGGGAAGCCTTGTCATCTCGATAGGGCTCTGCTTGCCTCAACTCACAAGAGACCGACAATCATCGCGATGATGTCGAGTGAGCGGTCGGCTGCACGATCCGGTTAGATGAAATGCCGTCAGCCTGTGGACGGACGATTTCAGGCGTGATCGTCAGTAAGCGGTCTGTGACGACCTGCGTTGATCGACGTGAACTAAAGAGTCGACCCATCATCGGGATATCGCCCAACTTCGGGATACGCGTGACTTCAGTTTGCATCGAGTAAGTTTGTAGTCCCATCAGAACGAGGGTTTGCCCCGTGCGAAGATCGACATTGGTCTGAATTCGCACCTTATCAGTTCCCGAAGGACTTGGTTCTCGATTCTCGGCAAGCACTGTCAGACCAATCAGATCACCTGGAAGCATTTCCGTCTTTGCAACGAGGACGGTTCCAGCAAACTTGGAATCATCAGACAGGGCGACAGCTTCGCTAAAAAGACCATCGGAGACACTTGAATTCGCATTGGAGTCAGTTACTCCCACGTTTCCCAGTTTTCGTCCGAATCGAAATTGGGTCGAACGACCGGCCAGCGTCATCGATTGCAGTTGAGACGCCGGCTTCAAGTGGCCAGTCGTGACTACTTCTTTAAGCCACGTTTCGACCTTGTCACTCGCCAGAATCTGAGTCAAGTTTGGTTGAGTGCTCGATCGACTCTTTGGAGGTCGATCAAACAGCATGTCGATTGCCAAGTCTGTTTGCGGTGTTTGTATGACTTCGATCAACTGGATTTTTAGCGAGATCTGAGTTTTAGCGACATCGGCGGGTTGTTGCTGATGTGCCAGCATCAATCGGTTGAAATGCACCTCATGAATCCGTCCCTCCAGAGCCCCGAGCACACGAGCCTCATCCGATAAGCCAGCTGTTGCTAACTGTTCCGCCAGGACCTTCAATTCTGCCTCGATTTGAGTGGGGTGCTGGATGCGCACCCCATTCGGCGCAACGGCTGATTCTGGGTGTCCCGGACCGAGTGCCGCACGATCGACTGTTCCCACGGTTCTATAACCGGGCATGACGACCGAAGGAGTAGCGTACGATTGTGCCATTGCCGTTGAAGTGGCAGCCGACAAAATCAGCCCTGTCAAAGACAGACGAAGTCCGTTCATCACGAGCCTTGCGATGGGTGCTACTAGTCGCACAGATTGTACTAGTGGTTGGATGCCGGATGGTGTATTGAATTGCCCTTGGTTGGTCAAGATGCGTCGACGAGCGGCAGTTTTGGCCGGCGTCCGCAGCAGATTGACTGCGATCTGCCACTGCCATAGCTTCTGTGCAGATCAACAGCTTTTGCCTCAGTGAGTCACGAGACCTTCCAATGCGCGATTGGTATTTTCAAGTGATGGGCCAGGAACTGGGGCCGTTTAACGCGGCGGAGCTCAAGTCGAAGGTCGAGACCGGGCAAATCCAACGTGACACAATGGTTCGACGAGGCGTCGAAGGGAAGTGGCTATTTGCCGAGCGAGTGAAAGGATTACTGCCGGAACCAGAACACCAGCCGCCCGCCATCCCGCTGCGTATGAAGCCGAAGTCGTCCACGACGCTGCCGGTTGTCGAAGATACGACCGCTCATCATCCCGGCGAAACAGCGCCAGCGACTCAGCCTCGCTCCTCCCCCACCATCATCATTTCGCTGAATGAAGAGGATCCCGATCAAGGGACGAAGCCGCCGTCGGTCGAGTTCTACGATTTTGTCGGCTTCCGCGAAGCGATCTCGCCGGTCCTCAATCGCGCCGTTCGCAAGTATCTGAACGAGCATTCACTGACCATGACGCAGCTGAATCGGCAGGCCCTGGCGGCGTTTATTGCTCGCCCCGAATTGGCCGGCGATCTGATGATCACCAACATGGCCGTCATTACTCAGCAGGTGAATGAAAAGTCCAACGCCAACGGTCGCGATCCCCTGGTCGATGACGAACGAGTCGAACACACCACGATCCGCGTCACAATCTTTAATTGCTCGACCACCGCCCTGGATGTGACTGAGGGTGAGTTTCTGCCGGAACTGGTTGAGAAGCGCGACTACGAAGAAGTCGGGACCAAGGTCTATCCACCGCTGGATCACAAAGGGCATGTCTCGATTCGCCTGGACGGCGTGCAGGAGGGAGCCACGATCCGATTCCCTCTGAAAATCACGGTCCAGGCAATGTCAGCAGCGACACTGCTATTTTGGTTTCGCGGAACCGCGAAACCAAGCTTGACCCGTGTTCGTGGTCACTTGCGACTTCACGCCGACGACGGCGTTGCCTATAGCGAGCACTTCACTATCATCATGCATGGAGACAGTCCAGGCTAAATGATCGTGCACGGTTCCGCTAGCACAAAGGGTGAAGCTGGTGCCACGGACTTAGTGACCGCGACAGGGCGGTGCGTTCGTGTTTGGGAGGGCAAGGCACCTCGCCCTCCCTGAGGCAGACCATCCGCTCCAACATGATTGGCGGCCGTCCCCTCCCGTCCCGCTTCAGGAATCACCGGGAAATAACTTGAGAATCGGCGGATCGTTGTCGTCATCCTTACGCTGATTTCTTTTCGACGGCGATTCATTCTCGTCGTCGAAATCGTCGTCGCCGGTTTCCTGCAGCAGTTCGGTTTCAAACTCGGATTCGAGTTCTTCCAGCAAACTCCCGAGTTCGGAGATCTGTTCTAACTCGCCGACCAATCGAGAATCGGGCGTCCCCTGTCGGATCGAGCCGATCGCGCCCGGATCGTGGTCGTGGCTGAATTCCCAATCGACGCCGTGTTCCTCAGAGATGTCACACAGAATTCGCAGCACATCCATGAGGGTTCCATCGGGCAACCCTTCGGCCTCGGCGGAAGCAACATCGTCGGGATGAGGCGTGAAATTAGGCTTGCTTCCTCCCAGCAGATGACCGTCCTCTTGATCGAGGAACAAATGCGCTGGTTCGCAACTGAGCCACGTCCGGCCCTCATTCGCTGCTCGCAGGGCAAACCGAATCTGCGCCGCCTTGTCGGATTCCAGCGGTTCGGTCGACCGGTAATAGACGGTGAATCCCATGATGCATCCTGCGAATGGAGTGCGAAACGTCGGGAGATGAGCGGGAAAGATTCTATCTCAAGACCGGCGGGAATGACTCTCCCAAATCCATCGGGGTAACAGCTTACGAATGAAAATCAGCAACGATTTGTCACACCCGGCTCGTTTGACTAAAGCAGATCGACACAAGACAATCAGGTATAAACCACAAAATCGTCCACACAGAGACGCATCATGATCCACCCTGACACACAAACACTTAAATCATTCATCACATCAAGCTTCCTGGCGATCTTCTGCTTGCCTACAGTGTTTTCGGAAGAACCGAAGGTCTCGGTCACCAGGCAGGTCAAGGCGGAAGAAAAGCCGAACTTGAGCGAAATCCCGCGGCCCACGCCCGAGGTCGTAAAACTGCGGAAGCAGATTCGCGAATATCTCGCGAAGCAAGCCAAGCGACCGATCCCCCGCTCGCTGCAGGAAATCACCGGACCGATCGACCCCGGCCCGCTCACGCAGGATTACAGCGCAGCCAAAAATGACCGACCAAAACTTTATCTGTTGTTTGGCCGCGACCTCGCCTTGGTCGACCGACTGCTCATTCACAAAGATCTCGAAGTTCGGCGCAGTGCCGTGCTGGTCGTTCATTGGATCCTGGTCAATATCTATGTGCTGCAAGATTACCCTCTGGCGGTCAGCGTTTGCGATGCTTACCAGATGGTGAACTTCGCACTCGCTAATCCTCTGCCAGGACGAGCCTCGAATCGCGATGGAATGCAGCAATCGGCCATCGCCATTTATGGGAAAGCGCAACAGTACGTCAAGCAGGAGGCCGTCTTGCGCATGGCCTTGGAGACGCCTTCGGAGCAGAGCGGCGAAGACGCCACCCGCATCGCCCTCGCTAAGTGCCTCAGCAAGCAACGGAGATACGACGAGGCGATCGAGGAATTGGGAAGAATCAGCGATTTCAATATCAATATGAGAAACGGTGCCCACGAGTATGCGAGATCGCTGGCTGCTCAAAAGGAAGCCTACGAAAAGGAACAGGCAGCGAAGGGGGTTAAAAAAAAGTGACCGCTTGAAAATCACACTCGCGAAACATCGATCACTCGATTCATTTGAGAGAGGAACCTCAAAGTGCGTTTTCCCTTGGCGACAGTTTTATTGCTGGTGTTCGCTGGTTTTGGGTCTGCGGCCAGCGCCGGCGAGATGTTCCAGTTTTTGGGCAATATGACAGAGGAGCAACTTCGCAGCCAATGCCAGATGTTCATCGATGATCCATCGAAACTGGGATTTCATAGCGTCGGCAGTGCTGGTCAGACGAACTTCGATGACCGCACTTTTTCATTCGTGATTTCGGACGTCAGTGCTCCGATCACCCTGTACGCCTTCAGCGACGATGGGGTCACCGTAACGATCACGGATATGGCGACAGGAACGCCTCGGACGGCACTGAGCCGATACGGTCAAGGTCAAGCATTGCCGAACCTGGCCCAATCATTCCAGAAATGCGACGGAGTTCTGGAGGCGGGCAAGAGCTATACCGTCACCATCAAATACAAAAATACTCTGTACACGGGGGAAGGGGATGTTGACGGGGTCGTCATGCTGGGTATCGGCGGCACGGCGACAGCCAACGAAGACCCGTATCTGACTCTGACTGCCCCCACGCGGATGAAAGTCGGTGTGGCCGCCATTGCCAATCTGCGCGAAATCTTTCCCGGGGGACCGGGCAACAAGTCCGAAATGGATACCCAGGACACCACGATCTCGTTTGAAATCCTGCCAACGGAGAACATGACACCCGCAGTTGGGGCGACGGTCACCCTGCAGGTTCTAGACGGATCAAACAACTGGGTCGCGCTGCCAGGCAACAAGTTTCTGAAAGGGACCTATCCCAGCGGCGGACAATCGGCCCGATTGCAGATCACTCCAGCAGCGGCCGGTTACCTCACCCTGAAAGTAACGGCTACCGACAGTCTTGGCCGAACGAAGAGCCGCCAGGAGGATATCAACACTGTCGGCGACCAAGCCTTGATCGCGGTCGATGACGACTACAATTTTCTACCGCCGGCAGATCTCGTCGTTACATCCACATACGGTTTGCGACGAAATGATTACATCAGACCGAATGATATGGATGTGACGTTGAGTTTGATCAAAGACGGAACGCACGGAAACGCCACCATTCTTAGTGACGGCGCTTTCACGTACAAGAAACTCGACGATGACACATATTGGAACCAGCAGCAAGATGGTCTCTCCGATACATTCACGTACAAGATCCAAAACACGGCGCTCGGGCTCACCTCGCAAGCCACTGTCACGATCCGTTCCGCTCGGGCTTCGAAATGCAAGGATGATCCTCCGGCACCGGGGATGCCGATGCCAGGGATCATGTTGGTTGGGAGTGGAAGTATTCCAGACGAGGGAATCACTTGGTTGCGCACTCACGGAAATGGAGGCAAACTGGTAATCCTGAGCGGTTCCGGCAGCGCTGCCGACGATCTGTTTTCGTCCGAATCGAATAGTAATTCTTGGAGTTGCGTCACGGCCCTGGTCCTCAATTCTCCAGGGGTCGCAGGGGAGCCGTCCGTCGTGCAGGCGATCAACGAAGCCGCGGCGATTTTCATCCAGGGAGGCGACCAGACGATCTATTACACAAACTGGGCAGGTACTGGTGTCCAGACGGCTTTACAGGCCAAGGTGGGTAGCATTCCGATTAGCGGGGGGAGCGCGGGAATGCACCTGCTGGGAGGTGTTGTTTACACGCCTCAACTGGATGGCGATGGAATCACGTCGCCCGAGGCGCTCTCTAATCCTAATTCGCCGCTCATGCGATCGTTTCGACCGGCGTTCCTCAACATCCCGATGCTGGACGGATTAGTCACCGATACACATTTCCGCGAACGGGATCGTATGGCGCGCAGCCTGGCCCTCGTGGTCCAGTCTGGTGCATTCGGATCTTCCGCATCTCGATCAATCATGGCTGATGAAGCGACGGCGCTGATGATTGATGGCACTGTCGGCAAAGTCGCCGGTGGAGGCGCTGTGTATTTTACTGCCCCAGGCGGTCCGACAATCGCGTCACCAAATCCGTTGACAGTGCCACCTTCGGAAGTGCTGCGCCTGCGAGCAGGCGAGGGTGGTTTCGATGTCCAAGGGTGGGCGACCGCGCCAATCTCCTATACTGTGCGGGTCAATCAAGGGATAATCATTCCCGCCGATCCCTACGGTCCCTACTACGGTAACCCATGAGGTGACATCATGAACCGCCTGATGATAATGCTCGCCTGTGTGCTGTGCGTGATCTGCGTTCAATCAACAAAAGCCGCCGATCCCGAACTGGAGAAGCTGAATCCGATTGATCGCGCCGTAATCCAAAAGTTGCTCGCCATCGATCCAAAACTCCAATGGAGCCGCAGTTCAAAAGAACGAGTGACGTATGTCAGCTTCAGTCGATCGGCAGCGACTACTGAAGCAATTGCTCTGCTACCAAGATTACCGTCACTTTCACAATTAGCTGTCCCTGTGCGGGATGCTGAATCCCGTGATCACTCACCTGTGATAATGCAACCGTTGGGGCAGTGCGGAAGCCTTCGCGAGCTGGATTTGGGAATCGCCAAACACCATACCGCCGCCGACTGGAAGTCGCTGCCAGTATTGAGACAAGTCACCAAACTGCGCATCTCCGATCACGCTGCCGGTGGAATTCAAATGCTTGATCGATTCCCGAAGGTAATGACCGTCAGTATCAGTGCCAGTAATCTGGAGCGATTGAATGTTGACCAGTTCCACCAGCTCACCGAGCTCGAAGAGTTGACATTGCGGCTGCTGAAATCACCTTGGGATGGTCAAGGTCTAACCAATTTGAAAGCGTGTGCAAAACTGGAAGCATTGGTAATTGGTGGTGAAGGGCTAACCGATGTCGCCTTGCGAGAAATCGGCACACTGACGACTCTGCAAAGTCTAACTTTAATCTCCGGCAAGTTTACTCCAGAAGGTTTTGCGGCGTTGACGGATTTGAACTCCTTTACTTGTACCGAAAAGTGGTTCAACGACGACTTGGCGATGGGGTTGAAGAATTGTCACAAACTGAAGCAACTGGATGTGACGAATACGGAAGTAAACGGAGCGTGCTTCAAAGTCTTGGCGACATTGCCGCTGGAAAACATCAAGGCGTCGCAAATCAGGCTCGAATATCTTCATCTGCTCAAGGAGTGCAAGACTCTCAGCGGACTTCGACTCGACGCCAAAACCAAGACCGAAATCGAGTTGCAAGACAGAATCTGGGAAACCATCGGGCAACGAGCCGTACTGGGACGCACATGGACTGGCAATAAAGGAGACGCCCCCAAGTCCGGCAAATAGCGAACGTTCAGTAAGCTATTGGTTCGCGGGAAAGCGCGGCTGCTCGAAATCTTCTAACCTGCCGAGCGGGGTGCCATGCAAACATTGATCAGCCGATCAGAGCATTTTCCATTAATCTTAGTGATGGAATACTAACAATGCATTGCCAAGACCGGGGTGATCAATGATCTGAATGGTCGAACTGGCGACCGTCATGTCATTTTGCTGAACTTGACTCTTCCCACCAAGCACCGCTCCGATTATCGTCGCCCGCGCTGGTGTCTCTCATCTCCAGCGAACGATGCTTACTCTCTCGTATACTAAAAAGGATTGTCATGAGCGTTAAACCGATTCCCGCTGGATATCACTCCGTTACACCTTATCTGATCGTCTCTGACGCAGCTCGTGCAGTGGAGTTCTACCAGCAGGCGTTCGGGGCCGTGGAACTGATGCGTCTGGATGGTCCCAACGGGAAAATCATGCATGCCGAAGTGAAGATTGGCGATTCGCCTGTGATGCTGGCCGATGAGTTTCCAGAAATGGACGCCATCAGCCCGCAGACGCTAAAGGGAACTCCGGTCAGCCTGATGATCTACGTCGAAGATGTCGATGCTCGTTTCAAGCAGGCCGTGGCCGCGGGAGCTAAAGTTCAGCGAGAAGTGCAGGACCAGTTCTACGGAGATCGCAGTGGAACGCTGGTGGATCCGTTCGGGCATGTCTGGTCGCTGGCGACACACGTTGAAGATGTCACGATGGAGCAGGTTAAAGAGCGACTCGCGCAGATGATGAAACAAAGCCCGGAATGCTAATCGAGCGACAACTATGAACAAGGGCGACAGCGATCGAGTTCTGGGCTTCGATATCGCTCGCGCCTTCGCCATTCTGGGGATGGTGGTCGTCCACTTTTCGCTGGTGATGGGAACCGGGCGCGACAGTTCGCCGTGGTTCAATTGTCTGCTCGGGCTGCTCGATGGCCGAGCGACAGCGACATTTGTGATCCTGGCCGGAATCGGTGTGACCCTGATGTCGCGCCGTGCGGTTTCGAGGGGCGATCCACCAGCAATCGCTGCAGTTCGACGAACTCTGATTCGCCGGGGGATGTTGCTGCTGGGGATCGGTTTCCTGAACCTGTACATCTGGCCGGGCGACATCCTGCGCGTCTATGGTGTGGCGTTGATGCTGGCATCGATGCTGATCGCAGCGTCGAGTCGGCAACTGTTGCTGTGCGCAATGGCCTTCGAAGTTGTGTTTGTCTTGCTGTTCCTCTCAGTGAACTTTGAGAGTCACTGGGACTGGGGCACGATGACTTATCACGGCCTGTGGACACCAGCAGGCGTTTTTCGAAACCTGTTCTATGACGGATTTCGCAGCGTTTTTCCGTGGACCGGATTTCTGCTGTTCGGCATGTGGCTGGGCCGCCTGAATCTTCTTGAACCCAAAACTAATCGCCGTGTGTTGCGGGCGGCCTGGGCGACGGCAGCGAGTGCCGAAATGCTCTCTTGGTTATGTACGTCCTGTCTACCGCCAACTGCAATGGGATTGGACGCGGCCAGCATCAAGGCGCTCTTCGGTACCGAATCGATGCCCGCGTTGCCGCTGTTTGTCGCCGCCAGCGGTGGAGCAGAGGTGGCGGTCATTATTCTGAGCATCACGCTTGCCAGTTCTGTTCCCGCTTGGATTTGCTGGCCGCTTTGCGCGACTGGCCAGATGGCACTGACTTGGTATGTCGTTCATATCGTCTTTGGGCTGGGAGCGATAGAGGCATTGGATCTGGTCTCGTCGCAGCCGCTGTCAATCGCCGTTGCGTGCGGCGTCGGATTCTTTCTGATCGCGATCGCATTGTCGTGTGCCTGGAAATACTTCTTCCGGCACGGACCCCTGGAATGGTGCTTGCGCCGAATTTGTGATGCCCGCTGATCCCGGGAATCTCTGCGATAGCGTAAAGCGACTGTTCGACAAATCCCGAGAGGCGTGCATGAGTTCTGCGTGGGCGGTATAAGTGCCGTATGACACTATTTTCTTGCCAGCGATTGTATGTGCGATGTTGCGAACTGAAGATCCGATGACGACACCGGCCAAGAAAACAGAACGCTCGGCCCCTGAAGCGAAGCCGTCCGAGCAAACAAATGGGCAGTGCTCAACAACACCAGTCTGTCCCGTTTGCGATGGTACTCTTCAGGACATCCGGCACAAACTGGTTTGCAGCCGATGCCATACGATTTGCGAGACCTGTTGTGAAGGCGGACGCGGATAATCGCTTCGCAGTCGTTGCGATCGATACCAAGTCCGGACTGCCATGGAACTGCGTGCCTTTGCCGAGCGGGTGTTGTTATCCGATTCTCTGGATCTGAAGCTGGAACGTGTCCGAGAGAGCTTTACGGATAGTTCTCCGGGAGCCGAGCGACGTGTCACCGAGCCAATTCGACCGGCGAACCTGCAGTTCGCGCCACGACGGGCTGCTCCGGCGATGCCGCATCCCAGCACGTTCACCGATCCCAAGCGGCGCGCGATTGCACATCACATCATGGCGAATCATGAACTGCAGGCTCTGGAGGTGATGGCCTGGGTTCTGGTCGCTTTCCCCAATGCACCTGCCGAATTTCGCATGGGAATCGCTCGCGTGATGCAAGATGAACAGCGACACACTCTGATGCATATGGAGCGATCGTCGGCCCTCGGGGTGAAATTCGGTGACCTTCCAGTGAACTGCTACATCTGGAAGAAGGCCTTGGGCTTCGAGACTGTTCTGCAATATCTCGCCGGGTTGCCACTCACTTTCGAAGGGCGAAACCTTGACCATACGCTCGAATTCGAAGATTACTTTCTGAAGGCCGGCGACCCAAAGAGTGCCGCCATCATGAAGACGATCCATCGGGACGAGATCGCTCACGTTGCGTTCGGCATGGAATGGCTGCGGCGACTGAAGCCAGAAGGGCAATCCGAATGGGATGCCTACGTTCAGAACCTGCAATATCCACTGCGGCCCAACAAATCGATCGGTGACATCTTTCACGCCGAACCCAGGTTGGCGGCAGGGATGACACCAGATTTCCTAGACCGACTCCAACACGATTCCGGGACGCCGTCGCCAGAATGACCGTCCGCGATTCTGCACATCGAAATCATGTTCGGGGTGCCACGGTGTCGGAGTCCTCGACGTCGCCGTGTCTTCGTTTTTCTCTCGCTGCGTGTCTTTCTCTTCATCGGCACGGCCACCCCGAAGACGGTGAGTCCGGTGAGTCCGTGGCACCAGAAATCCAGACAACCAGCATCGCGCAAGGCCACACAGACAGCACCGCAAAACCGATTCTGCGGAATAACCGGATTCATCCAACCTTCGCTATCGAGCGATTGTGATTTGCCTTTGCGCCAGGTCGGCGTAGGTTTGCAGCGTGTTGTATTCATGGGGCGGGAAACCAGATTCCTCGTCGAAACACCACCGCAGGAAAGTCGGGCCACTCGACTTGCGCTGTCGAATCTCAGGATTTACGTCCGAAATGACCAATCAGACCAACGGATCTGCCGACGCTGCCAATCCTCCCTTGCGAGACCTCAGCCAGTTGCTGGCGGAGTTTGGAATTCAGTCGAGCAGCGCTGCGAAAAATGACCAGGTGCCAACGACGGAAAGTCGCTCAGAACCAGCAGCACCGCAAAGTTCGACGCCGGGAATTACGTCGTGGCTACCGAAGCGCCATGTACCGGACGCCGTGCGTGGCGACTCGCAACTGGTAGCGCTGTTCGACCGGGTCGAGGCGTTGCTCGGACCTTCCGCGGCCGGATCAGAAGAAGAATGGTTTCCTCGCAGTCCTGAGCGACTGGAAGAAACAGGGCTCACCTCGAATGACATCGAACGTCTGATCTTGAAGTACCTGCTGGCACGCGGTTCCGCCACGGGGCGCGCGATCTCGCAACAAGTTCGACTCACGTTTGGAATCATCGACCCCATTCTGCGGGCGCTGAAATACGATCAACTGGTGGCATTCGTTGGCACCGCCGAAATGGGTGACTACGAATACACCATCACGGAGATGGGCCGCGAACGAGCTCGCCGGTATGTGGAGGAATGCACCTACTACGGTGCCGCTCCCGTCGGCCTGCGTGATTATTTGAAGGCGATGGAAGTTCAGAGCATCGGTCAACAACAGGTGACCGAGCGCGACCTTCGCGAAGCGTTCTCGGACCTGCTGATTAGCCCCGATCTGCTCGAACGTCTGGGACCGGCAATTAACTCCGGTCGAGGGATGTTCCTGTTCGGCGAGCCTGGTAATGGCAAGACCAGTATTGCCGAACGAATCACGAAATGCTTCGGATCGACAATCTGGATTCCGCGTGCGTTGGGGATCGATGGCGATTTTATTCGTCTGTATGACCCGGGTGTTCACGAAGAGGTCCCGATCGAAACCGGCGAGGGCTTGTTCGACTTGTCGGGAGTCGATCCGCGCTGGATTCGCATCGTCCGTCCCACCGTCATCGCGGGGGGTGAATTGACGATGGAAGAGTTGGAAGTCTGCCAGAATCAGCAGACCAAAGTGTGCGAAGCACCCCTGCAACTGAAGAGCAACTGCGGCACGCTGGTGATCGACGACTTCGGCCGTCAGCGCATGCCGGTTTGCGACTTGCTGAATCGGTGGATCGTTCCCCTGGAAAAACGATACGACTTCTTGAGCCTGCCGAGTGGCAAGAAGATCCAGGTTCCATTTGATCAGTTGATTATTTTTTCCACGAATCTGGAACCGCGTGACTTGGTGGACGGGGCGTTCTTGCGACGAATTCCCTACAAGATCCAAGTCCCTGACCCCACCGAAGCCGAGTTCCGCGAGATCATTCGCCGACTTTCACCACGAATGGGATTCCAATACGACGATGCGGCGGTCGATCACCTGGTGCAAAAGCACTACCAGGCCGTCGGGCGCCCGTTCCGATCGTGCCAACCTCGCGACCTGTTGCAGCAAGTCCGGAACTACTGCACTTACAAACAGCAACAGCGTACGATGACTCCAGCCTCGTTTGACTTCGCCGTCTCGACATATTTCTCGGTGCTTTAATCATTCATCGCAATCGAAATCTTCTTGGGTGTCGTCGAAGTGCCAAGGCGAAGAAATGAGAAGAGTTAGAAACACAGAGGCACAGAGGAAACAGAGATTGGAAAAATCTCTCCGATCAAGAAGCCTTGTTCCGTTGAACTTGCCTTCCTCTGTTATCTCTGTGCCTCTGTGTTTCTAACTCTTCTGCTGCCCCTCGGTATTCAGGCTTGAGGGATTCTGGAATTCCTGCTCCTCGCCCTATATCACCGGCATTCAACGACTCTGCCCAATCTTCGTATCTGTCAATCGCTTCATGTTCCCTGAAGTGCCGCCGGTGCTTACAATCAGGGTTCGCGGACGACTTTGCGATGCTGTCAGACGGCATGAGTTGCCCGCCAGGTTGTCATGATCAGCGTCGACAGGTCGCGAAGAATCCGGCGTGACCGCGGAGTTCCCACTTGGATAGTCATCCCTTTCGTTTGCTTCGCAATCTGGGGCGTAGCCGCGAAATCGCGACCGTATTGCTCAATCACGGCTTTAGCGATCTGGCCGATCGACTCGGCTTGCGTTCGGCCTGGCACCGTTCGCGCCGAATCTTCTCACGCAAGCCGGCCGAACCCGCTCGACAATTGAGAATGGTGGAACGGATTCGCCTGACCCTCGAAAGCCTGGGACCGACCTACATCAAGTTCGGGCAGGTCATGAGCACCCGCCCGGATCTGGTCCCCCCCGAAATGCTGGTCGAACTGAAGAAGCTTCAAGAGCGGGTGCCGCCATTTCCGTCCGCAGCCGCAGTCGAACGTCTGGAAGAGGAATTGGGGAAACCCATCGTCGAGTTGTTCGCCAGTTTTGACACGACCCCGCTGGCTGCGGGTTCGCTCGGTCAGGTTCATCGCGCGATTCACTTCAATGGAACGCCGCTGGCGGTCAAGATTCGACGACCTGGCGCCGTCAGGAATGTGGAGCGCGATGTCAGCCTGATGCTGGAAATCGCGACGCTGATTGATCGTAACATCGCCGAAGCCAGAATCTTTGATCCAGTCGGCCTGGTCAATCACTTCGCCCGTACCATCCGTCGTGAACTCAATTTTGCTCGCGAAGGCCGGACGATGGACGAATTCCGTCGCGTGTTTCGCGAAGATGCCACGCTGTACGTGCCGAATGTCTTCTGGGAACTGACAACAGAAGCGGTGCTGACGATGGAGTACATCGATGCCTACAGCATCAATGAACTCGTGGGCCTGGCGGGTGTGACTGTGGAAACACGATCGATCGACGTGTATGCCGATCGCGTCGACATTCCCGTTTCGCAAGCGATCAATCCGGCGCAGGTGGCGGTGAATGGCGCACGGATTTTCATGAAGCAGGCGTTCGAATACGGCGTGTTTCATGGAGATCCGCACCCCGGCAATATCCGCATCCGCCATGATGGGACGATCTGTCTGCTCGACTATGGCATGATCGGAATGCTTGACGACAAGACTCGCGAGCAGTTGATCGATTTGCTGGTCGCCATCAGCAAACAGAATGTCGATGGAGCGCTCAAGCTGGTGCTGCAGATTGGCGAGCCGTATCGCGAGGTCGACCGCACATTGCTGCAGGTCGACATGCGCGACTTCATTGCCAACTACTATGGCTTACCGCTCGAACGCATGAACGTGGGACGGCTGCTGTCGGACTTTGTCGGCATTATGTCCAATCACGGCATTCGCTGTCCCGGTAGCCTGATGCTGCTGATCCGAGCACTGGTGACGCTGGAGGGGATTGGCCGTGAGCTCGACCCGGACTTCAACCTGGCCAAGCACCTGCAACCGTTTGTCGAGCGCATGGTGCGGCAGCGATTTCATCCGTCTCATATCGCAGAGCGGCTGTATGCCGAGACGCAGAAAATGCTGGAACTGGCTCATGAAATGCCAGTTTATATCAATGCCACGATGAAAAAGTTCAGCGAGAACGACCTTCGCATTCAGCTCGAACATCGAAATCTGGACCATTTCATCCTGGAAATGGAGCGTTCCAGCAATCGGCTGGTCGTGGGAATGGTCGTGGCGGCTCTGATCATGGCATCGGCATTGATCGTGGCGGGCAAGGTGAGTTCGCCCTGGATCAGCGTGCCGATGTACATCTGCTCAAGTCTGCTGGCGATTTGGCTGATCTTTGGTATCTTCCGCAGTGGGCGGTTGTAAGTTACTAATGCGCGACGAAAAGGACTGCTTTCATGCAACGGATGCTTGTGACAGGCGGGTGTGGATTCATCGGTTCCAATTTCATTCGGCTGGAACTCCAAACGAACCCGAATTTGTCGATCATCAATGTCGACAACCTGACCTATGCCGGCAATCTTGAGAACCTGGCCGATTTTCAGAACGACTCGCGATATCAGTTCGCTCGCGGCGACATCTGCGATAAAGAGTTTATCAACTCGCTGCTTAAGGACGGCAACGTCGATGCCGTCGTGAACTTCGCTGCCGAAAGCCACGTCGATCGTAGCATTCTGGATTCGTCACCGTTCGTGCAGACAAATATTGTCGGCACGCAGAACCTGTTGGATTGCAGCCGCCAGCACCAGATCAAGCGATACCTGCAGGTCTCCACCGACGAAGTCTATGGCAGCCTGGGTGACGACGGAAAGTTCACCGAAGAAACGCCCTTGGCACCGAACAGCCCCTATTCAGCCTCCAAAGCCGCCGCCGATTTACTGGTGCGGGCGTATGTCCACACGTTCAATTTCCCGGCGGTGACGACTCGCTGCTCGAACAACTACGGGCCATACCAGTTTCCAGAAAAACTGATTCCTCTGTTTATCTCGAACGCCTTGCAAGGCCAGTCGCTGCCAGTCTATGGGACGGGGTTGAATATCCGCGACTGGATTCACGTGGAAGACCATTGCCGTGGCATTGGAGCGGCCCTCCGGCAGGGGAAGGTGGGCGAGGTCTACAACTTCGGCGGCAATTCAGAGCTGACGAACCTGGACCTGACCTACGCACTTCTGGAGGCGCTCGGTAAACCGCGCACTTTGATTCGCTACGTCAGTGATCGTCCTGGACACGATCATCGGTATGCAATCGATGCGACGAAAGCGAAACGAGAACTGGGTTGGGAACCGCGAACAGTCTTCCAGAAAGGGTTGCGGCAGACGATCGACTGGTACCTGTCCAACTCGGACTGGATCGAACGAATCAAGTCTGGAGTCTATCGTTCCTACTACGAACAGCAGTACGGCTCGCGCCTGAGCTAAATCACCAGGCGCAATTCGGCTCGCGAAATAGTTGATGTTCTTGATTGGGAGGGCGAGGCTCCTGCCGAGCCGCGCATGTCGCTGGTCTCACAATGACATGCGCGGCTCGGCAGGAGCCTCGCCCTCCCAAATACTTCTGCCACTCATTCACCAATGACTGCACAACTATGACACGTGACATGCTTCATCCCCGCGATGAAATCATGCAGACGATGGAACGAATCTATCGCTATCGCATGACCACGACCTCGGGTGGAAATCTTTCAATCCGCGAGAACGACGGCGACACCTGGATCTCGCCAGCGCGGATCGACAAGGGCAATCTGACTCGCAACGACATCGTACGAGTTCGGGCCGATGGTTCCGTCGACGGCTTGCACCGCCCCTCGTCCGAGTTCCCGTTTCATCGGGCGATCTATGCTTGCCGTCCGGAGCTGCGGGGGATTGTGCATGCCCATCCGGTCGCGCTGGTTGCCTTCAGTATCTGTCGCGCATTGCCGAATACCCGCTTGTTTCATCAAGCCCATTTCGTGTGCGGAGAGACAGGGTTCGCCCCTTATGCGCTCCCAGGCAGTGAGCAGTTGGCACAGAACATTGCGGATGCCTTCAAGAGTGGCCTGAACTGCGTCATCCTTGAGAACCACGGTGTTGTCGTGGGAGGTGAATCGCTCTCGCAGGCTTATCAGCGATTTGAGGCCCTGGAATTCGCCGCCAAAACGATTATCAAAGCACGGCTGCTGGGAGATGTCCGCTATTTGTCGGATGCCCAACTGGCTGTCGCCGAACGTCGCGAAATCAACTTTCGAAGCGCACCGCCTTCGGCAATCGGCAGTGAAGAACGCGAGCTACGACGACAACTTTGCGAGTTCGTCCGTCGCGGTTGCCGACAACGATTGTTGATCAGCACGGAAGGAAGTTTTTCCGCTCGCTTGGATGCGAATTCATTTCTGATCACGCCGTCGCAGATGGATCGATACACGCTGGATGTGGGCGATCTGGTGCGAGTGAAAGGGGACACCTGTTCGGCCGGCAAGCCGAGTCGCGCCGCGCTCGCTCATCAGGCCATCTATCAGCGACATCCCGATGTCCACGCCATCGTGTTCGCTCATCCCGTGAATGCGACCGCGTTCAGCGTCACGAGTGCGCCGTTAGATGCACGGACCATCCCCGAAAGTTACATCTTCCTGCGGGACGTGCAACGTGTCCCTTATGGCGTGCAATATCAGACGGACGGCCAGATTGCTGAATTCGTCTCGTCGCGTTCGCCCGCGGCATTGTTGGAAAACGATGGTGTGGTCGTCCTCGGGACGAATATTCTGGACGCTTTTGACCGGTTGGAGGTTTTAGAAACGACCTCGGAAGCCATCATCAACAGCCGTCTTGTTGGAGCGATCACTCCGATGGGTGAAGAGGCGATCGATGAGCTGAAGCGAGCGTTTCTGGGTGGATAGCCCCTAGGAAATTGCTTGTGTTTCCTCGGGAGTCAGATGCTTGTGAGTATCGACGGCCGTGTGGGCGAAGCAAATCCGATAGAAAATCGGCACGACAAACAGCGTCAACGAGACGGCGCTGACCAAGCCCCAGACAATCACTGTCGCTAACGGCCGCTGAACGTCGGACCCCAGACCGCGAGCGATCGACGCCGGCAGCAGTCCCAGGATCGCAACCGAAGAAGTCATCAAGATTGGTCTCAACCGACCTTGCGCCCCTTCGATGATCGCTTCGTCCAGAGGGCGGCCTCGTTCTCGGAGAGCGGTGATCCATTCAACCATCAGGACGCCGTCCATAATCGCCACGCCGAACAGCGCTGTGAATCCAACGCCACTGGAAACATTCAGCGTCATTCCTCTGACATACAGGGCAATCGCACCGCCGACAAATGCGAATGGCACCGACAGGAGCACGAGAATCGATTCACGCTGCGAGCCAAATGTCAGAACCAGCAGTCCGTAAATAATGGCAATGGTCACAGGAATGACAATTAGAAAGTGACGACTGGCTCGCTCAAGATTCTCGAACATACCGATCCATCGGACTGTGGTCCCTTCGGGTACAGAAATCTCGTGTGCAAACAGCTTCTTTGCATCGGCAACAAAGCCGCCCTGATCGCGTCCCACGATATCGCTACGGACGGTGATACGTCGGCGATTGCTTTCGCGAGCAATCATCGTTTGGCCATCGACCAGCGAGAAATTCGCCACCAATCCCAATGGGATGGGAACGTTCGACTTGTTGTAAACAGGTAACTGTCGGAGCGAGTCCGGCGTCACCAATTCTCGATCAAACTTGGCCGTGATGTCAAACCGGCGTTCACCTTCATAGAGCGTGCTGATCGGTTCGCCACCGAGGGCGGTGTTGATCAGTTCGTTGACGTCTTCGATGTGAACGTCATAGCGTGCACAGCGAGTTCGATCGGCCTGCACAACCATCTGCGGTTGCGGACCTTCTTGTTCGATATTCACGTCGACCGCGCCGCGAACCTTTCGCAGCAGCGTCACGGTTTTGTGTGCCAATTCGAGCAATCGATCAGAGTCTGCCCCCGAGAATTCAACGGCCAGATTCGCGGACGTTCCGTTCGTATCCTCGGTCACGCTGTCGATAATCGGTTGTGTGAAGTTGAACCGCGTCGTCGGAAACTCGGAGCGTAATTTCGACCCGATTTTCGCAATCAGCGATTGTTTGGACGGCTCGGTCCATTCCTCCATCGGCTTGAGGCCAACCATCATTTCGACGCGGCTCGGAACGAAGGGATCAGTGCCACTGTCGTTGCGGCCCGCTTGCGAAGTCACAAACGTCACATCGGGACATTCATCAATCAACCCGCGCATTCGATTGGCATAGTTTGCCGTCTGATCGAGTGACGTTCCCTCGGGAAAGTTCGCGCGGACCCAAATCACCCCTTCATCCAGGTATGGTAAAAAGTCGAATCCTAGTTTCGGAACGATTTGAACGCAAACCCAGACGAAGCAAGCCACCACCGCGACCGCCACGGCCCATCTTACTCGAATCAATACTCGCAGCAGCGATGCGTAAACCGGTCGTGCCCACTGGAGCAACGGATTCTCCCAATCGCTGTATCCTTTCCGCAGCAGAAAACCAGCCAGACTGGGGATCGCAAACAGCGAAAACAGCACAGCTCCCAGCAATGCATAGACGACGGTCAGGGCCATCGGACGAAACAACAGGCCTTCGATGCTGGTCAACGACAGCAGTGGCAAGTAGGCGCAAATAATCATCATCGTCGAGAAGAAGATCGGTCGCTCGACCTCGAAGGCGGATGTCAGAATCGTGGCTCTGACCGGCACTTGCATCTTGGAACGGTGCTGCTGCGTCAAATGGTGGGCAATGTTGTCCACCATGATTACTGTCCCATCGACCAGAATTCCAAAGTCGATGGCCCCAATCGATAGTAAGCCGATCGGGATGTTTGACAGGTACATCAGCACGAGCGCGAACATCAATGAAAACGGGATCGTCAAGACGACAAGGATCGCCAGCCTCGGGGTGCCAAGAAACGCCAGCAGCACCAGCAGTACCAGTCCGATGCCGGTGAAGACGCTGTGACCGACGGTATGGAGCGTACTATCAACCAGGTACTGACGATCGTAGAACGGGACGACTTTCACTCCCTTGGGCAGAACCGACTCGTTCAGCACTTCCACTTCTTTTTTCACGCGATCCAGCGTTCGCGATGGGTTCTCTCCGCGTCGCATCAGCACGATCCCTTCGACCGATTCGTTGCGAGCATCGCGGCCAAAGATCCCGGCGGGCATGCGTGAACCAAACTCAATCGTCGCCACATCTCGCAAATAGACCGGCGTTCCATCCACCGTATTGACGACGGTTTGCTCCAGATCGTGCTCGTCCTGCAATGAACCACGCCCGCGGATCACGAACGACATGTCGCCGCGTTTCAACACGCTGCCGCCCGCATTCGCGTTGTTAGTTTTGACGGCATCGACGATGTCACCCAACGTCATGCCGTAACGTTCCAACTGATGAGGGTCCAGCTTTAGCGTGTACTGCTTTTCCAATCCGCCAAAGTTGGCGACTTCGGCAACACCCGGGGTTCGCTGCAATCTGGGTGTCACCACCCAATCGTTCAGCGTGCGTAAGTCCATCAAGCTGTGACCGCGGTCACTCTGCAATTCGTAGCGATAGATTTCACCATACGCGGTTGCCAGTGGTCCGATCTCCGGTGTCACACCCGGTGGTAGCGTGACCGCAGACAGCTTCTCTTGAACGCGCTGCCGAGCGAAATATTTGTCCGTTCCCTCCTCGAACACGAGCGAGATGACCGCCAGACCGAAGATCGTACGCGAACGAATGACCTGCACATTTGGAACGCTACCCATGCCGAGTTCAATGGGAATCGTGACCTGACGCTCGATCTCTTCGGGAGCACGGCCGGAGTAGGACGCGATGATCAGGACTTGCTGGGCCGAAATATCGGGATAGGCGTCAATTGGCTGTTGCGTGAACGACCAGACGCCCCCCACGCAGACCAGCAACACCAGCACAGTCACGAGCAGTCGATGCTCTGTCGCCAGTCGGATCAGACGTGCAATCATGGCGTTTCCGCGTTGTTCGCGCTCCGACTGGGCATCGTCAGTGACTGACCCGCCAGAGTCTTCAGCAGGATCGCACCGCGAGAGATGATGCGGTCACCATCCTTCAGCCCCGCCTGAATCTCACAACGATCTTTCCGGACTTCGCCCACGCGCACTTCCGTGACACGCCATTGATCGTTCCCGATATCCGCCAGCACATAGTCGGAACGGCCAATATGCAGCAGCGAAGTCGACGGAATCTGAATCGAATCTCGTTCATCAGTCCCCAACCCCACTTCCGCAAACATGCCTGGCTTCAGCATCCCCTTGTCGTCGGTAACATCGAAAAGCACTCGCAGTGTCCGTCGTTCCGGAGTCAGCGTGGAACTGATGGCTTCCACATGTGCCGGGAAGACGACCTCGGGATATCCGTAGAACCGAACTTCGCAAGCTTGACCCATATGGATTTGTGAAACTTGCGTCTCAGGAACGTTGGCCGCCACGAGGACCATGTGCTCGGCAGCCTGGCCAAAGACTATGGTTTCAATTCCCGCGCGCGACAGATTGCGTTCAATAGCCGATTTTTGTTTCACAGCAGTTCGCAGGGTTGATTCGGCGCTGAATACATCCTTTTCACGCTGTAACTGAGCCTGCAAAAGCGTCGCTTTGGCCTGCAGGATTTCCTTTTCAGGAACTGTACCACTAGGCACAGAATTCAGCCGTTTGACGTTGGCTTCCAAAAAGGTGGTGTCGGCGACGGCCAATTCCTTAGTCTTCGTCAACTGACTTTGAGCGAACTCGATTTCGGTCAGGGTTCGCAACCAATCTGCATAGAGGCTCGACAGCTCTGACGTGCTGAACTGCCATCGGTCTTCAAACGACCCCGTCCCTTCGCGTACCTGCGCCAGGATCGTGCCGCTGACAGAGACCAGCGGCGCCGAGGATCGTTCCGTCACGACCTTCGTGGTCGCCAACTCCTTTTGCAGGGGTGTATCGGGCGCGATTGCAATCACCCCTTGCGAAACAATCCGAATCGGTTCGATCGGAGGCGCAGGGCGTGGTTCTTTCGAAGCACCCGGGTTGGCAGGTTGATGCGGTTTCAATAACACGGCGACGACGATAACGGTGACAACCATCGCCGCAAACATCCACGTCCCGCGCCAGACCTTTGTCAGGCGCGAGACATCGCCACTTGGGGGAAGAACCTGGGCTGCGCTGGCCATTCGCCATCCCTTGAGTGATTGCAAATCAGACATGTTTCATATCGGCTGACAATGAACTGTACAAAGTAGGTCAATCTGAGCACAGGGACTGGAATACCCTTTTCTAAAGGATCAACGAAGCCACGACTGCATGCAGCTCATCTTCACAAGCGCCAAGCCAGTCGGAAGATGTGCCCGATCGTCGCCGCCATCTCCTGCACTCAGCATGGCGAGGTGAGTGTCACTTACATTAGCTTAACGGTGCCGTATCGGTTCCGGATGTAGTGCGCAAAAGGTTGACCGGGATCGGTTGACATCAACGACAAAACGTGGACGCTGTAGCCCGGAAACGCATTTTTGCACGGTCAGCGTCACATTGATCAGTAAATGGCAATCGTCGAGCCTGTTCCCTGGAGAGACTAATGATTCGCAGCATGTTCGCCCTGACAGTTGTCTTCACTTCCTTGTGTGCCTTCGGGGCAGAGACCCCCGATGGTTCCCAAGTGATTTTCAACGGAAAAGACCTCACCGGCTGGGATGGCGATCCGCGCCTGTGGAGCGTCAAGGACGGCGCCATTCACGGAGAAACAACCGCCGAAAATGCCGCGAAGGGGAATACGTTCCTGATCTGGAAGGATGGAACGACAAAGGACTTTGAACTGCGTCTGTTGTACCGTTGCAACGCCGCCAATAATTCCGGCATTCAGTATCGCTCCAAGCACATCGCTGAGAAGGTCTCCAACAAGTGGGTCGTTCGCGGATACCAACACGAACTTCGCAATGAAATGAAACTGCCCAACGTCTCTGGATTTATCTACGACGAGGGGGGCAAGCGAAACCGCATTTGCCTGGTCGGCGAGCAAGCCACTTGGGAAGTCGACGGCAAGAAAGTCGTGAAGTCAGACCTAATCGACCAAGCCAGCTGGGAAAAGCTGTTCAAGCTAAACGAATGGAACGAAGTCACGATCAAGGCTCAGGGGAACCACATTCAGCACTTCATGAACGGTCAACTGACCCTGGATTTTACTGACAACAATCCAGAATTGGCTCTGAAAGACGGAATCCTCGCCCTGCAGCTTCATGCAGGTTCCCCGATGTGGGCCGAGTTTAAAGAGATCCGCATCCGCGAACTCAAGTAGCGATTAAGAGTCGGGTGCCACGGACTTGGAGTCTTCGACATGGCCGTGTCTTTGATTGAGGACACGGCCACTCCGAAGACGGTGAGTCCGTGGCACCCAAACCAAATCTGGTATCCGCCACGGTTCAATGCAAAGCATGATCCCTACGCCAAAACTGATTCTGCTCGGTGAGTACGACCCTACGCGATCGCTTCACGCCGCGACGAGTGCGGCCATCGAGCATTCTTGTTCCCTGAAATCGATTGCGATTGACTATCGCTGGGTCTCGACCGTGGACATCGAATCAACCGATTTGCGAAACATCGACGGCTTGTGGGTCGCTCCCGGTAGTCCCTACAAAAACCTAGAGGCGACACTTCAGGCGATTCGCATCGCTCGCGAGCAAGGCATACCATGCTTGGGCACCTGCGGCGGATTTCAGCACATGATCCTGGAGTATGCACGGAATGTCCTGGGATTCGATGACGCTCATCACGCCGAGTACGATCCGTATGCCTCGCGACTCTTTTTGACGCGACTGGCCTGTTCGCTGGTCGGAAGAGAAATGCAGTTGAAGTTCACGCCTGATTCACAGGTCGCTCAGTGCTATGGAGCCATTACCGCGCATGAGCAGTATTACTGCAACTTTGGCGTGAATCCGGAGTCCGTCGATCTGCTTCGACAGGGGCCGCTTCGCATCTCTGGACACGATGCGGAAGGGGAAGTCCGCGTGATCGAACTTCCCGGTCACCCGTTCTTTGTGGGGACACTCTTCGTTCCTCAGACCCAATCGACAATTGAACAGCCGCACCCGCTGGTTTCCGGCTTCGTCACAGCGGTCGCCGAGCACTGTCAGTGAACCGAACTCATTCGTTCGCGAGTTCGAATGGGCAACTCAGTTCGGCGTCTTAATCGTTGGCAATGGGAATTGCCGCAGCCGTTCACCAACGAGTGCCTGGTTGGGGCGAAGCGTTCCGATCACGCTGGCCAGCGCCGCCTTCACGGTTGGGTTGTCTGTCGAAACCCAGGCTTCGTGAACCGCTCCGACTTCGTCCTTCGTCAGCAGCAACCCAAAGCGCTGAATGTGAAAGCCCAATTGCAGTCCGGCGGCTTGTCGAAGCGGCGGATCCAGTTGTGGATTTGATGCGACTTCGGCCAACCGGCGTTGTGCCGAACCGGTGCCAATACTGCTAAGAGCGGCCAGGGCATTCCCACCGACATCCTGATCTTCGGCGACAAGTGCGATCTCTTTTTCCGCAGTGGCGACATCGAAGATTTGTGAATTGCGATTGGTGGCGATTAGAGACAGCCAGTAGGCGCTGGCGATCTTTTGCTGACTACGTTCCTGTGGCGAAATCGGCGGGGATTTGGCTTCCCGTGTCAGTGGAGCGAACTGTCGAGCGAAATCCGATGACGTGCTGGATTCGGCGATGAACATCGCAGGCTTGCTGCGGGCAACCAGTCGGGCCACGCTGTTGCGAACGTCTTCGGCGCCATAAACGACAATCGGGATCGCCGCGGTTCTGGAATCAGCTCGCAGGTTCGACAGCGTTTGCGTCAGATCCCAGCGGATACAGTTGGCATGGACCACCACGATTTCGACGCCGGCGGTAGTCGCAGCCCGTTCAAATCCGTCGCGTCCCGTCGAGGCCGTCACCGGTTCGTATCCCAATTCCGCCAGATAAGATCCCGCCTCGGTGGCGCGAGACGTATCCGCATCAATAATGATCGCCGTGGCTTGACCGGGATCAGACAGTGCTCGCGACAGGATCGAAACAACTCGACTGGCATTCGGGAACGCCACGCGGGGTTCCATTCTTAGAATGGCCACTGCGGCGGCAAACTGCACGCGGGTATCTGGTGAATTGAGTGCCGCCAGAACTGGCGACTTCAATCCTTTTTGACCAAGCAACTGTTCGCGAGTCCCAATCTGGCCGAGAACTTCCAGGGCCGCCACCGCCGTGGCCCGTTGATCGGCAGACAGCGCGTCAGCCAGGACGTTGGCGACAGTCGATTCGCCCGCGGTCACCGCCAGATACATCGCCGTCCCAGGCAGTGGCTCGCGCGGTTTGTCCCAACCTTGTTGCAAGACTTCTAAACCCAGCAACGAAGCCAGGTATTGTTGCTGTGGTTCTGATTGATCTGGCGACATGGCCAGAGACTGGCTGGCGAAACGAGTCGACAGCAGGATCGAAGCGATTTGCGGTGAGTACGTCTTGGCAACAACTGTCTGTTGCTCGGTATCCCAACCCCAGATTGTCACGGTGCCGGCCTCGTCACGTGGCAGCAACGCTGAATTCTCATAGAGCATTCGCGACAAGCGACGCAATTCAACTGACGCTTCGACGGAGGAGAGTCGTTCGATACGGCTCGTGCCAACCAGTTTGTTCAACGCCTGATGAGCCGCCATCCGTATTCCCAACGGCTGCTCTTCGGCAAACGCAGGGAACCACAAATACGGAATCGCTTCTTTGGCTTCGAGTGTTGCCAGAATTCCAATGATGGCCGCTCGGACACGTTCTTGCGGCGTATCGAGGGCCCCCAGCAGCGGCGGGACAATTTGCCGGCCCATGCGGATCAGGGCGTAAACCAACTGGTCCTGCTGGCCCTCCATATTGGGTTGGCTCATCTGTCGAATCACCTGCGGAACCGCTCGCGGTCCGGCATTTCGCAATTCTGTGATGGCCAATTCGCGTTGAGCGGATCCCTGGCTGAGTCGAGCGAGCAAGGCATCGACAAAAGCGGGATCTTCCGACTGCTTTCGTGATGCGGCGTTCAGACGATCGAGCAGGTCAGACGACAGCGGTTGCAACTCTTTGATCCGCGCCAGCTTCAGGAATTCACCGGTGCCATGCTTATCGCGCAACGCCATCAGCATCGCGTCATCGGGTGTCGAGGAATCAAACTGCTCGAGATACTTGCGAGCGAGATCGACGCGGGCGAGGTCGACCATCAACAAGGCAGCCGCGAACGATTCTTCAGGAGTCTTCGGCTCCACGAGCAATGGCGATGGTTCAATACCCACCACCTTACCCGGTAAGGGAGCGGGTGGTGCGGGTTGAGCTTGAATCGATGAGGAATACACCAGCAGGCAGGCCGCATACGCAGCACCGACAACCAGTATTTCTCGAAGCCGGGGCATTCGCTGACTCCACTGCCCGCCGTTGAATTCCGTCCTCTGACGCAGAGACGGCGTTTCTTCGGCGTATTGGTCGCTTTGAGGAATAGCCACTGATAGTACGAACGCTCTCGGGGGCGAAACAACGACAAAGCAGGACCCAGCACGAATTTCATCGCACTCGTCCGAAGTCGAATCGACCGATGATGGACTGCTATTCAGCAAAGTCGGTGCAATGCGACCGTCCGAACGCTCACTCGGGCACGGCATTAGGAACGTAAGGATCGCTCCGGTCATTCAGATCCTGCGTCCAGTGCCACCCATACCGGTTGCACCGATCCTGACGGCGAGAAAAACTCGCGACACAAGCATGATGGCTCGGCAACTCGCAGTATCCGCCGACGCTCACCGGTTCAGCAACGTCAGGGTGGCCGGGGCTGGAGCGCTTCGCGAAGCCCCGGTGTGTCCACGCGCCACTTGCGATCAAAGCCGATCGACCATCGACCGGCGCTTCCCGTTGGTCCAGCCTAGTGCTTTGTCACCGCTTAATTTTAGGGTGGCTGGGGTTGAGGGCCTTGCCCGAACCCCCAGAATCTTAGGAGCTTGGATTGTTGGACGGAGAAACCCAACCCCCCATTCTTATCTGTGACAATGCACTAGTCCAGCCCCGACAACGCCGTATCGAGGTGCCTACGTACGCCGTTCGTGACAAGATCAACAGGTTTCAACAGGTCGTTTTCTATTGGGATCAGCTGCTCGATGAACTGATCGGCGGTTTCTGCTGCTGAAATACGGCTCAAAGATGACGGGACTGCGAAATGAGCTTTACGCTAGTCTATGGCACCTGTCGTAATGCCTTTACCGTCTTGTTTTTCGCTGCGACAGCGATCGATTCGAACGTATTGGCGGAAGGGTGGCCGGGTCTGGAGCGGTCTGGAGCGTCTTCGCGAAGACCCGGTCTGTCACCACTCATCCAAGTTTCACGCACATTGAAGCAGTCGACTCCCGGCCACATCTCGGCAGTCCATGCCTCAACAGAGCCTGGCAGGTCACGGTTATTCACCGACAACACGTCTTGAACCTCCGCCGGGCCTTCGGCGGGGTGGCACTGGCCGCACGGTTGATGAGGACGATGAACAGAAACGCTTCGACGTCAAGAGACTGGGTTT
Organism: Schlesneria sp.; assembly: GCA_028291515.1. Classification (GTDB taxonomy): domain Bacteria; phylum Planctomycetota; class Planctomycetia; order Planctomycetales; family Planctomycetaceae; genus Schlesneria. The sequence continues at coordinate 101,883 of JAQGHU010000069.1, read as the reverse complement.
GGGTGCCACTGGCGATGGCTTTGGATCGCCAGTGCCGATGCGGTCCCGATGATCGTTGGACGACAGACGGGAGACAATCAGACTGGGGCCAGTTCAATTCTGATCGACGGCCCAACCCTGGCTTGGCATCCACTGCACATTGTGCGAGGGAACATTTTGCGGCAGGGTGGCCGGGTCTGGAGCGTCTTCGCGAAGACCCGGTCTGGCACCACGCATCCAAGTTTCATGCACATTGAAGCAGTCGACCCCCGGCCACATCTCGGCAGTCCATGCCCTCAACAGAGCCTGGCAGGTCACGGTTATTCACCGACAACGCCGCTTGAACCTCCACCGGGCCTTCGCGAAGACGCTCCAGACCCGGCCACCCTGCCGCATGCTAGGTGGTGTGGGGAGGGCGGTCAGCAATGGCCGCCCTTACCCGATTTCGGCCTCATGCTTTCAATATCGTTGCGCGCACACTTTCTTATACCGTCTGCTCCAATCTACTCCCAACACAGTGGTGAACGGCTTATCTAACAGGAGCCCCGGTGCAAACTCTCGTAGCGCATTGCAGAGCTCGACAAAGAATGAATCCGTTTCCATTGCCTGATTCAAGATATTATTGAAGACTTTATCCTTGTCACAGAGTCGTGCGAGTGCAAGATAACTGATGTCGGTGAACTCCAAGCTGGCGCGATCATGTAAATTATCTTCTCCGCCCCATCCTGCAGGAAGGATGACCGCGTCACCGGTCCAACGACCATCAATTTCTGTCGTCCCTCTGGGTGGGTCAGCGATCAGGCGTTTTAGGACAAGCACACAAAACGGATCTGTAAGAACGTCATCCCATTGAAAACCTCCGTTGAGGCGCATCGGGTCGACAAACTCACGTTTAATTGGATTGACGAGGAGGTACGTTTTTCCCACGAAGTTATCTCAAGTCTTTTGCTCGCCGAACGTTCAAGGTAACTTGCCCGCGATCAATGACGGGCTTTCAATCAACACTCCAACACTTTGAGCCACCAGCGACTGCGGGTCAAGTTGAGCGTGTTGTTCGGCCCTTGGGGTAATGCGATCGCAAACGCGAAGCCATGCTTTTTCGGCATTTCGACGACGTCCACGTCGAGGCCAGACAATATCCTCAAAGTGCGCTATTAGCCAAAACAACTGCCCAGTCGAAAGCGTGTAGATGGGGTCGAATTGTGAACCACGCCACGAGACCAACTGGAAAGGATAGGACTGCCAGCGTGCAGGTTGCGATACTGTTGTCCCAAATCGTTGCTCCGGGAACGTCCATGCGCCACAAGAAAAGTCCCACGAAGACGCCAAAGGCCGACATCCAAACGAAGAGATGCCCCAACGTAAAAACAAGTGTTGGAAGGACAAGCCGGTGCATGCTGCTGCCGAACGTTCAAGGTAACTTGCCAGCGACTGAAGCCGGGCTTTCAATCAACACGCCAACACTTTGAACCGCCAGCGACTGCGGGTCAAGTTGACCGCCTCGTTCGGCCGTTGTCGTTTGTTTTTAATAAACTGGATAGACCACCGGGTACTTATCGCCCCAGTTTATCAGTGGGACAAAACCGAGAAATTGTTCCATTTGAGAGCTTGAGGAAAAATACCATTCGTTGAAGCCAAAGTTGTACTCAGTTTTCACGAACCATTCCCAAGCCCATGTTCCGGGATGGCAGTGAGGCGTCTGGATGTCACAGGTAAGATAGTCAGATTGCGTATCATAACATTCACCACGAGGTGAACCGAACTGGTGCCAGCACCACCGATTGGCATAATCGAGTTCTGCGAACGAGAGTTCCAGCATCACTGAGTATGGAAAGCGGGAGAGCATTTCATTGCGAGGCTCGAAGTCGGCTTGCGAATATGCTTCACCAGGGTACTCGGATGCGAGAAACGCCTCGAAACTGGAAAGGATGACGGTTCGATATGTCATGCTTTCCTTACGACTGCGAACTCTGCCGAACGACCAAGGTATCTTGCCCGCGATTGACGACGAGCTTCCAATCAACAAGCCAACACTGTGAACCACCAGCGACTGCGGGTCAAGTTGACCGACTCGTTCGGCGATTGCTCACTATCCGACTCCAGTCACCAAGCTGATCTTTTAATTCAATAGAAATCTTGGCGAGATTACCAAACAGCTTTCCAATGGTGTTTCCCACCACGTTTCGCGACATCGCCGCCAGCGTCAAGCCAAGCCTTCCTAGCGACTTCCGAGAGTTGCGTAGCCGCGACCGTCTGTTCGTACGATAGTAACTGCATAGGCTGCCCGCAGCACCTCGGTGTCGGCGGCGCACCCGGCACGTAATCAGCGGGAGCACGTCGGATTGTGCCGCAGAATCGGCAAGTATAGTTCCGGTTGATGATTCGGCGATCCGACATCAAATAACCTTCCGCAGCCGAACGCCAAAGGTAACTTGCCCGCGATCAATAACGGGCTTCCAATCAACACGCCAACACTTTGAACCGCCAGCGACTGCGGGTCAAGTTGACCGAATGGTTCGGCTCTGTTTTAACTGGAGCGCCACTGAAATAGCGACATTAACGGTGACTAACCGATCCCAACAAGACCTCGGGCAATCCTGCCTTGCGCAGTTTGATTATCTGGACTTGTGATAATTCCTCCGTTGGGTCGAAATGGCATGAACCGACGGTGTACTGGCCACTCAATAGCCGACTTCGAAGTCGGTCTTGAAGTGTCTTCGCCTCGCTATTCACGTCCCCAGGTTCTGACGTCAACCATGGGCCGTCAAGTCGCCAATAGATCAACAGTGCTGTAGCGTACTCAGTCTGTGGGCTGTCGACGATGGGCCACATCGGAGCCAAACCGTCGTCCCAGTTGTACGACTCAATCCAACGATGAAGGTCAGCAGCGGTCATGTCGCTGTTTTCTTTCCTGCCGAACGTTCAAGGTAACTTGCCCGCGATTGAAGACGGGCTTCCAATCAGCGCGCCAATACTTTGAACCGCCAACGACTGCGGGTCAAGTTGACCGCCTCGTTCGGCCATAATGCTAACGCGGTCTCTACGGTTTGGCTGCAATCACCGTTGGAAGATCGCTGCCGAACGCCGCTGAATTTCCTTCAGCGGAAGATCATACGGCTTGGCAAGGCATTCCAGAACCTTGCCATTCGCCAGCCACCACAGCGGGCCATAACCGTGACCATGCAACTCGAACTTTGGCTCCGCATCGACACATTGCATCTCATACCAACGGTTCAGTTCCGCGTCACGTTCCGGCCAAACATCGAAGAATTCCACGGGACATTGAGGAGACCATTGTTCTTGCGAGGTCTCTAACGAAACCAACACCTCTCGCGACTTCTGTGGCCACGGTGACCACGGTACTGAAATCAGGGCGATGGCACGCGATGCCAACTGCATCTGTGATAACTGCGGCACGTTCAGAATTACTTGTAACATTGCCGCCGAACGTCAAAGGTAACTTGCCCGCGATAAACGACGGGCTTCCGATCAACACGCCAATACTTTGAGCCGCCAGCGACTGCGGGTCAAGTTGTCATCCCGCCATTCCACCCAAGACGACTTCGGCGGACACAATTGCCTATCATTTCAACATTTACGTCAAGGCTTGGCTAGGACAATTGACGAAAGACAATTGCACTAGGACAATCTTGATTCAGCAACATGGAAGGATGGCAATTGGCGACGAAATGACTCGGGGCGATCAGCGAGAAGCTGGGGTTTGTTCGTTTACGGAGCGGAAAATGAGGATGACCCCAGCACAACTCGGCATGCATCAATTGCTCGGCGGATGGGTTCCTGTTTTGCCAGAACAGGGGCTTATTGACCGCATCCGTTCCGGCAGAGCGTTTCTTGTTGATATTACTAAGCAGGACTTCGGATTTGACGCACTCAAATGGCACGAATATCTCTGGATGACTGATGCAGGCGGATATAAATGGTGCCGTCGTAGCCCCGCAAAATGGGAGAAGCAAGCCCGCCTGCAGATCAGTCGTCCAGAATGGATTGCAGCCGTTCAACAAATCGAGCGTGAGCTTTGAGCCAGCCTCGTCACGGGTGCACGAACACAGAAAGATGGGCGGTAGTAAAAGCCCATTGGAAGTGAATCCAAGAAGTATTTTTCATACGGAATAGGACAAACAACTAGGACAAAACGAGCTTTTCGCTACTGATTTTGTCCTAGTTTCGTTACAGAATCATCCTTGTTTGGTGGGCAGTTCAGGTCAAGTTGACCGTCTCGTTCGGCCTTGTTGACCTTCTGGACCGTGACATCCCCTATCCGAGGTCGCGAGCCAGAAAATGGAACTTGTAATCTTTGAGATCTATGGAATCGAGCTTGTCCTCAACCACTCGGAGGACCTCAATCTTGTTTTCAATGTGAGTTCTCTGTTCTGGAGTGGCAGACGTGAGCTTGGCCTCTTCTTCGGCGATCACCGCTCGAATTGTGGCCAGTCCTTTCGATGCTCGAAACCACCGCGGAGAGTCATAAGGCGCGAACGTGTAGTCTTGCAAAGAGGGGCGATCGTAAGCACCGCCATCACAAACCATCGCGAAAGCAAACTCTTCCGCGTTGATCCCTTCGTTGGGATCGAAGTCTAACTCGCCAGCGATACGGATGAAGAGGCGTTCTGCTCTAAAGTTAGCCATAATCTATGTCCGCCGAACTGTAATTAGACAGAATTGTTTCTGTATAAATGGACTTTCTGCGCAGTGCTTAGCCGCGCGACATCGTCGCTAGGCTAAACCGCCAGAAGTCTGGCTTCAATACAGAATCTGCATTCTCCATCTGAGAATTGCGCGGCAGGCTGGACCAACGGGAAGCCCCGGTCGATGGTCGATCGACTTTGATAGCAGGTGCCGCGTGAACAAACCGGGGCTTCGCGAAACGCTCCGGCACCGGCCACCCGTCGTGGGTCACGGCGTGCATTCAGCGACTGCGTGACTCAAGATCGCGATCTGTCACAAAACATCCACTTTTTTGAGGAAAACCGCCAAAAACAGGGCCGTTTTGTCCCCCAATGTCAAAAACTGTCCGTGGGTGTCAAAATCTGTCAGTCGATCAAACAGGATTTCCTCCACAAAGAGACAAAATCTCCGAAATGCCATCTAGCTTCGCGCACCAGGGAATGGCATAACGCATCAGTGCAAAGAACCCCGATTCCCGTGGACCGTAGCCAACGGCCACACCTGTTGACGGCCAATAAGCGTCAACACGTGTGGCCGTTTTTTTTGGGAGGCAGATCGATGTGTCAGTTTCAACACCGCAATACTCAGATTTTGCCTATACATCCCGCTGCCAAAATCGACCACCCCCCCAAAAACCTGCCATGGACTGACAAATTCTGCCATTTCGTAAGGTTCGAGCCCAACCCACTGCCGAAATCGGACTGTCAAGGAGGTTGTGTCATGCGCGACCACTCTGTCGTCATTCCCGCGCAGGCGGGAATCCAGAAGATGGACATTGGACTTCCCTATTCAATCCCCGTACATACCATCGGACGACAGAGCAGGGAATTGCGTTGTGACAGATCGCTGGATTCCCGCCTTCGCGGGAATGACGAACATCAGACAAGGTTGTGTCATGCGCTGTCTGTCCCTTGGCTCTCAGCCCTTAGCCCTCAGTCTTTTCATTCCGTCGGTTGTATCGTCTCGCTCAACGTAGCCAATCTCGCCAAGAGATTGGGCGAAGTCCATGTGCCAACAAATCCAAACGGACAACACCCAAAGGTCTTGGCGACCATGGCTACAAAAACAAGGTTGTGTCATGCGGACCCGGTCTCGCCTTGAGAAGCCTGCGAACGAGAGACGTCGTGCTGTGGTATCTCATTTGGTATTGCCCGAGTATCCTAGGCATCCTGGTTGCGACGCTGTTGTCATGATCAAGCCAACTGCTGCTTGAGACTTTGGAAATCGCTCGTATGACTTTTCGCATTACTCGCTGTTGCATGATCCTCAGTTTTGGCCTGGTCCTGATACCAGTCAGCCAGAGCTTCGCTGATGACGGCAAGATTTCATTTAATCGCGACATCCGGCCGATCCTGTCGGACTACTGCTTTCAATGTCACGGCCCCGATGAACACAAGCGGCAGGCGGGGTTGCGACTGGATTTGAAAGAGCCCGCGACAAAGACCGCGGAATCCGGCCAGATCGCGATCGTGCCGGGAAAATCAGACGCCAGCGAACTGGTCAAGCGGACCCTCACCGCTGATCCAGATCTGCAGATGCCTCCGGCCGGTGCCAACAAAAAACTGACGGCAGCCCAGATCGATCTTTTGAAACGCTGGATCGATCAAGGTGCGGAGTATCAGGGACACTGGGCATTTCTCGCCGTCGACCGTCCGGCCCCACCCGCAACGAAGAATGACGCCTGGGTCCGGAACCCCATCGATCGGTTTGTGCTGGCCAAGTTGGAGCACGAGAGTCTGAAGCCATCGCCGGAAGCCAGCCGCGAAACACTGATCCGACGTGTGTCACTCGACCTGATCGGCTTGCCGCCCACCCCGGCAGAGGTGGCTGCATTCCTCGCCGACAAATCGCCAGACGCCTATGAAAAAGTCGTCGATCGACTGCTGTTGTCGCCGCGCTACGGCGAACGGATGGCACTGCAATGGCTCGATTTCGCGCGCTATGCGGACAGCAATGGCTATCAGACTGATGGCAGTCGCTATCAATGGCCCTGGCGAGACTGGGTCATCAAAGCGTTCAATCAGAACCAGCCGTTCGATCAGTTCACCATCGAGCAACTGGCGGGCGACCTGCTGCCCAACCCCACCGAAGCACAAATTGTCGCGACGGGATTCAACCGCAATCACCGGTTGAACGGAGAAGGGGGGATCATCGCCGAAGAATGGCGAGTCGAAACCGTCATCGATCGCGTGGAAACGACCGGGATGACCTGGATGGCACTGACACTGAATTGCTGTCGCTGCCACGATCACAAATACGATCCGATCGCGCAGCGCGAGTTCTATCAGTTCTTCTCGTTCTTCAACAACGTGGCCGAGAGTGGAACGTTGCAAGGAGACTCGAAGAACACCGATCCTCTGATCACTGTTCCGACAGAAGAACAACTTACTGAACTGAAGCGGCTAGATGGTGAAATCGACCAAAGCGAGAAGCAGGCCTTAGAGATCGCGAAACAAATCCCGGCGCTCATCGCGGCTTGGGAACCCGACTTCAAAGCCAAACTGTCTGCCGGGAATGGGACTGTTTGGCAGATCCTGCATCCGAAACAAGTCGCGTCCGACGGAGGTGCCACGCTCACCAGACAGGACGACGGCTCTTACCTCGCTGGCGGCAAGAACCCGCAGAACGATGTTTACACCCTGACAAGCGAGGTCTCGCCCGGTCAATTGAGTGGACTGCTGCTGGAATGCCTGCCCGACCCAAGCCTGCCGATGCAAAGTCTGGGTCGTTACTCGAACGGCAACTTTGTGCTGTCGGCGATCGAGGCCGAGATTTCTTCACCAGAATTGCCTGCCGCGCTGCAACTCAAATTCAACCGTGCGGAAGCCACTTACTCACAGCGTGGCTGGGAAATCGGTTTGATTCTCGATGGCAATCCAAACAATGGCTGGGCTGTCGACGGACCGACTCGACGCGATCAGACCAATGCCATGTTCCTCGCCGAATCACCGGTGACCATTCCAGCAAACTCCACTCTGACTATTCGCCTGAAGCACGCCGCGTTGAATCAACACAACATCGGTCGGTTCCGCCTGTCGATGACATCCCTGCCGCCAAGCACGGTGAAACTTGACGGTGCCAAGTTTCCGGAATCTCTCAAGCAGATCCTGGCCATCAATGCCGACAAACGATCGCCCGATCAGAAGGCAGAACTGGAAAAGTTCTTCAAAGCGAATATCGACAGCCCCTGGAAGCAGGCCGAAGCAGTCGTTGCGGGACTCAAAGAACAGAAGAACAAGCTCGCCGCAGCCGCCCCGAACGTGATGGTCATGCGCGAACTCCCAAATCCCCGCGATGCCTTCATTCTCATTCGAGGTGAATACGATAAGCCTGGCGACAAAGTCACAGCGGGGCTTCCCAAGGCGTTTCCGCCGCTTCCCGCCGGAGCAGTACCAAATCGCCTCGGCTTAGCTCAATGGCTCGTCGATCCATCGCACCCGCTCACGTCGCGCGTGTGGGTGAATCGAGCCTGGGAACGGTTCTTCGGAACAGGCTTGGTGAAAACATCCGAGAACTTTGGCTCCCAGGCCGACTTCCCCTCGCATCCCGAGTTGCTCGATTGGCTGGCCGCTGAATTCATGCAGCCGACAGTGGCCACATCAGTCGATCCAGCGACGGCAAACCAATTGGCGAAACCCTGGGATATGAAGGCGATCCAGAAACTGATGGTCATGAGTGCCACGTATCGTCAATCGTCGCATGTCACGAAAGAACTCATCGAGCGTGATGTCGAAAACCGGCTATTGGCACGAGGCCCGCGATTCAGATTATCTGGCGAGACACTACGCGACCAGGCCCTGGCAGCCAGCGGCCTGTTGGTCGACAAGATTGGCGGGCCGAGCGTTCGGCCGTATATGCCCGAAGGGGTCTGGGACGAAACCAGCCGGTACGGCGATCTGCGTGGTTACAAGCATGATGCAGGCGAAGGACTGTATCGTCGCACGATGTACACGATCTGGAAGCGGACCGCCGCTCCACCCACGATGCTGCTGTTCGACGCGCCGAATCGCGAAGTCTGCACGGTCAAACGATCGCGCACCAACACACCGCTGCAAGCGTTGTCGTTGCTCAACGAGATCACCTACGTCGAGGCCGCACGCAAGCTCGCCGAACGAATGCTGACTGAAGGGGGCACCACCACCGCCGATCGGCTGGCGTATGGTTTCCAACTCACGACATCGCGACAGCCGACAGCCAACGAATTGAAAGTCCTGAACGAAGGCCTGACGGCGGATTTGGCGCGACTGAAACAAGAACCCGAGGCGACACAGAAGCTCTTGAAATTTGGCGATGCAAAGTCGGCAGCAACTCTAGATGCTGTCGACTTAGCTGCTTACACCCTGACTGCGAATGTCTTGCTGAACCTCGATGAAGTGATTACGCGAGAATAATGCCATGATGAATCGACCGTTCGCGTTTCAAGACGCACTGAATCGCCGTGCTTTTTTGAGGCATACCGGCACCGGTGTCGGTGCTGCGGCACTGGGATCGCTGCTGGGACAGCAGGTCATGGCTGCTACAGGCGACAGTCAGAAAGCGCATCTCGCTTTGGCTGGCTTTCCAAATTTCGCGCCGAAGGCCAAGCGGATCATTTACCTGTTTCAATCGGGTGCCCCTTCGCAGATGGATCTGTTTGATCCCAAGCCCGATTTGAAAGATCGCCACGGCGAAGATCTGCCCCAATCCATTCGCCAGGGTCAGCGGCTGACAACGATGACTTCGGGACAATCGAAGTTTCCCGTGGCCCCGTCGATCTTCCGATTCGCCAAACACGGCCAGAGCGGCATGTGGATGAGCGAACTGCTGCCGCACATGTCCAAGATCGCCGACGACCTGTGCATGATTCGTTCGATGAACACCGAGGCGATCAATCACGATCCGGCGATCACCTTTTGCCAGACCGGCCATCAACTGGCAGGCCGCCCCAGCATCGGGTCGTGGCTGAGCTACGGCTTGGGAAGCGAAAACCAGGATCTGCCAGCCTACGTGGTACTCACTTCATTTGGCAGCGGTCGACCGGATGATCAGCCGCTCTACGATCGCTTGTGGGGTTCCGGTTTTCTTCCATCCGTGCATCAGGGAGTGAAGTTTCGCAATAAAGGCGATGCGGTGCTGTTCCTGTCCAACCCGCCCGGCGTCGACCAGGCAACTCGTCGCGGGACGCTCGACCGACTCTCGGCATTGAATCAACAACACTTTGACCAAGTCGGCGATCCTGAAATCCAGACTCGAATTGCCCAGTACGAAATGGCGTTTCGCATGCAGACGAGTGTGCCTGATCTGCTCGATACCTCCAAAGAGCCGCAGCACATCCTCGATTCTTATGGCCCTGATGTCAGCCGTCCCGGTAGCTATGCTGCAAATTGTCTGCTGGCCCGCCGTCTGGCCGAACGCGAGGTCAGGTTCGTGCAACTGTTCCACATGGGATGGGATCATCACGGCGGCTTGCCGAATGCCATCCGCGGCCAGTGCAAAGACACCGACCAACCGACTGCCGCTCTGATCAAGGACCTCAATCAGCGAGACTTGCTAAAGGACACACTGATCGTCTGGGGCGGCGAATTCGGTCGCACGATCTATTCACAAGGGGGGCTAACCGCCACCGATTACGGCCGCGACCACCACCCGCGCTGCTTCACAACGCTACTGGCAGGTGCCGGCATCAAAGCCGGCACGACGCTCGGTGCAACCGACGACTACTGCTACAACATTGTCAGTGATCCGGTCCACGTCCACGACTTGAACGCAACAATTCTGCACTTGCTCGGTATCGACCACACTCGGCTCACGTACCGCTATCAAGGACGCGACTTCCGGCTGACGGATATTCACGGCGAGATTGTGAAACGAGTGCTGGCCTGAGAGACCGAGGTTTATTGGTTCGGCCACGATACGTTTGATGGCCGTTGGACAGGTCTGGACCACGCGGAGTGAACATGATGGATATTTACATCCACGATACGTATTTCGAAATTTCGAATACGACCGTTGCTGTGGTGGCCATCGTACTGTTACTGATTGTGGCATGCGTCATTGGTTTTGTGAAACTCCGCTGAATGTTGCAATTGAGCATCAATGATATCCGGCGATCTTAGACCCGCTGAAAAATTGGTTAATTCCCCGTTGCCTGATAGTCACCCGCTGCAATGCTGAGTAGCATGCGCGCGATCAGTTCACCAATTCTCTTCTTCCGATCTGCCTTAGCACCGCGGTTCGTGGCAATCACAGCTACGTTTAAAGCGAGCTCTGTACGCGGTGTTTCTCTGTTTGTTAGTGGCGTGAAGATATGCCGGACGACTTCCAGTCCGCAGAACGAACTCAGTTCTTTTAGAAAGACGACGATGCAGTTCAAGCAAAACGCCTTCACCATCCTGCTGGTGGGGGGGCTATTGGGCTACGCAGCCGCGTCGGTCCCGCTTCCGGGGATGCCACAGGTCACTGCGGCGACGAGTCCAAACCAAGTTGCCGCTTCATCGCAGCCTGCGATCGATGCGCGGCAAACAGAACCAGCGGACCTCACCTGCAGCCCCCAGAAACTAACCGAGGGACGCCTGCTGGCGACGGCCAACCTGCAGGCACAAGCCAAAGAAAAGGCGACGGGCAAGAAGCCGAATATCCTCGTCATCATGGGTGACGATGTCGGCATCTGGAACATCGGTGCCTATCACCGAGGGATGATGGCGGGACGAACTCCTCACCTCGATAAGCTGGCCGCCGAAGGGATGCTGTTCACCGATTACTACGCCGAAGCCAGTTGCACGGCCGGCCGTGCGAACTTCATCACCGGACAGATTCCTAAGCGCACCGGCATGACCACTGTCGGCCAGGCCGGAGCCACCATCGGACTGCCGGCACAAGCTCCCACAATCGCGAAAGCCCTCAAGTCGATGGGCTACGCGACTGGTCAATTCGGCAAAAATCATCTCGGTGATCGCAACGAATTCCTGCCCACCGTGCACGGATTCGACGAGTTCTTCGGCTACCTGTATCACCTGGACGCCATGGAAGATCCGTTCCATCCGAACTACCCAGAAGAACTGAAGGACAAAGTCGGCCCGCGCAACATGCTTCACTGCTGGGCCACGGATAAGGACGATTCGACCGAGCAACCACGCTGGGGAAAAATTGGCAAACAAAAAATCGAAGATGCCGGCACACTTCCGCCCAAGCGAATGGAAACGGTCGACGACGAGATCCTGGAACAGACACTGAAGTTCATCGACAAGTCCAAGGCCGACGACAAGCCGTTCTTCGTGTGGCTCAACCCCACGCGCATCCACGTCGTGACTCATCTTTCCGAGAAATACGAAAAGATGCGGACTTCCAAGAACGGCTGGGCCACAGTCGAAGCCGGCATGGCGCAACTCGACGATATCGTCGGTTCAGTCATGAAGAAGCTCAAAGATGAGGGCCTGGACGACGACACGATCGTGGTGTTTACCACCGACAACGGCACCGAAAACTTCACCTGGCCGGACGGCGGACAGACCCCGTTTGCCGGTGGCAAAGGGACCGTGATGGAAGGGGGCTTCCGTGTCCCCGCAATGGTCCGTTGGCCCGGACATGTCCCCGCCGGAAAGATTGAAAACGGGATCATTTCGGGGCTGGATTGGTTCCCCACCTTGGTTGCGGCCGCCGGTAACCCGGATATCGTCGATCAGTTGAAAAAGGGCCAGAAGCTGGACGGAACCAACTACAACGTTCATCTCGACGGCTACAACCAACTGGATCTGATCACCGGCAAGGGACCATCAGCCCGCCACGAAATCTTCTACTTCGCCGAGGGGACTCTCGGTGCCGTGCGCATCGACGATTTCAAATATCGCTTCCTTGATCAGCCAAACGGCTGGTTCGGTGGCACGGTCAAACCCGACATTCCGATTCTGACAAACCTGCGTCTGGATCCATTCGAGCGCACCGGGTTCACCGGTTCCGTCGAGTACTTCGAATGGTTCAAGTTTCAGTTCTGGCGATTCGTTTATGTTCAAGAGAGGGTCGCTCAGCTCGCCAAGACGGCGATCGAATTCCCGCCGATGCAAAAGGGTGCCAGCTTCAATCTGGATGCCGTTAAAGAACAGATCGACAAAGCGATCGCCGGACATGCTGCCGGAAAATGAGTCCGCTTTGCCATCTTTCACTCCACTGGAAAAGAGTCATCATGTTACGTCGATCTCTCAGTTTGACATTGGTATTGGCACTGTGCCTCACAGGCGCAGCTGCTCACGCACAACGCGGTAAGGGTGAAAAACCCGGCGGGGAAAAGGGTAAATCAGAGCCTCAAGGTAAGAAGCCTGGCGCGGAAGAAAAACCGGGCGGTGAATCACGCGGCGGCTCGAAGCCACCGGGCGGAGCCTGGTCAGAAAACAAGAAGCCTGCCAGTAACCCATCTCGCGAGCACGAGCCAGAAAATAAGCCCAAGTCACCCAATTCGAACGAAGGCGCAGAGACCGCCGCAGAACGCGCTGCCAAGAACAAATCACCTCAGGCTACTGGCGCACAAGGAGCCGCGGCCGGGGCTGCTGCCGCCAATCGCGACAAGCCAGCGACCTCCGGTGCGACGGGAGCCGCCGCCGGAGCCGCTGCTGCCAATCGCAATAACCCGGCAGTCTCTGGTGCACAGGGTGCTGCCGCAGGCGCTGCTGCTGCGAACCGAAACAATCCCGCTGCAACGGGTGCTCAAGGTGCTGCTGTGGGAGCCGCGGCCGTCAATCGCAATAGCCCAGCAGTCTCTGGTGCACAAGGTGCTGCAGCCGGCGCGGCTGTCGCTGAACGAAATCAGCCGCTGGCAGCCGGAGCTGTCCCTGCTGCTGCTGGTTATGCCGCCGTCAGAAATTCATTCAACCATCCTGACGTTTACAGTCAGCAATGGTACGGCCAACACCAAGGTGCCTGGGCCGCCAACAACTGGGCAGCGGGTTCCATCTGGGCTCCGACAACCATGGCAGGTGCTTCCGGTTACTTGGGCTATTCGAACAACACACCTGTCTCGTACGGCTATGGCTCGAACGTGGTTTACCAGGAAGGCAATGTCCTAGTCGACGGACAAAGCGTCGGGACCGCTGAGCACTTCAGCCAACAGGCAGCCGACCTGGCGCTCGTCGGTCAGAACGCCGACATCTCCGATACTCAAGATTGGCTTCCACTGGGTGTTTTTGCGTTGGTCCGCGACGAAGATCAGCACGCTCAATTGACTCTCCAGTTGGCGGTCAACAAGCAAGGGATTTTGCGAGGCAACTACAATGACGTGGTAATCGATCATGTGCTGCCGGTTCATGGCGCGGTCGATAAAGAGACGCAACGAGCCGCCTGGACCGTGGACAACAACAAGAACTTCTTCATGGAAGCGGGTCTCAGTAATCTCACCACCGGCGAAGCACCGACATTAATTCACAAGTCGGGCCGCACCGAACGCTGGTTACTGGTGCGGCTGTCGCAACCTGAAGTTCAACAGTAATCAACCTATGAAGTCACTTCTTATCGCGTCAGCAGTCATCGAACTGGGGGCAGGGCTGGGCCTGCTCTGTTTCCCGGTGCTGGTGGTCACCCTATTGACGGGCGAATCGATTGGACCGCCGGCAGCCCTGGTCGCTGTCCGGCTTGGCGGGGCGGGGCTGTTCTCACTGGGCGTTGCCTGCTGGACGTCGCAGCTTGACAAAGAACTTCGCGCTGCGCGATCTGTGATCACTGCGATGTTGGCTTACAACATCGGGGCCGCGAGTGTCCTGGGTTACGCCGGCATTACCCACGGCCTGTCTCAACCGCTCTTATGGGCAGCGGTGGTTCTTCACACGGTCATGACGATCTGGTGCACGACGCGACTGGCGATCAGGGCATAGCTCGAAGAGGCCGACCAATGGCACTTCCACGTTGAGAGGGTCACATATCCTTCACGGCGCGAGCGCTTTGCGGCGGAGACGGAGTTCTGCTGGCAGGGATCTCTTCGCCGCATGAGAACTTCGTGGACGCGAACGGATCGCGCGCCGACTTAGTCTTGCCCAAGCCCATGCAACCAACGAGCCACACGAAAGCCAGGCAGAGCAGCAGCCACTTGGCACCCATTTTTGTGGGCGATGCTCGGTGATTGGAAACACTGTGCATAATCATCTTTCCTCTACGCCTGAAATCCGTTTCATTCAGCGTCGCGGGCGACTGTGAAAGCGTCGGTTGAAAATGTCGGGATCGAAGGGATCGTCGCTAAGCTGATCTTCGGCTCGTTCCGATGATCTCGCTTTCAAGTCGTTCGTCGGCTTGCGCTCGGTGGCCGTGCCAATCTCATTCTGACCGGACAACAACGATGCTTCGCCGTGAAGCAACGTCTGCGGACGGCTGCCAAGCTTCGATGGGCGTCCGATTTTCGAGGTCGGTACCAATTCCGCTTCGCTCGCAACTTGTTCTGGCTTAGTCGACATCGCGGCTCGACGAGCCTCATTCGGAACGTGGCCGCCAGGGGCACCTACTCCGGCCGCGATGGCCGTCGGCTGGTCTGGATCATCGAGTGGATCGGGGCGAGTTCCTCGCCCTTCGGCAGTTGGTCGACGCTTCTTGGCTGCAATGCTGGGACGATTTTGTAGTTCTTCTTCCTCGGTTTTCTTTTCCTCAGCAACCGTCTTGATCCAGGCTCGCAGCATCTTGATCTGGGTATTTCCGGCCACTCCGTGGAACACACCCGCAGTGCCACCGTGAGTACCCTGCGGAATCGCGACCAGCGGGCTGAGTGACGGTTCTTGAACGTCTATATACCGCAAAACTTCGGCGAGATTTCGCTCGGTATACATTCGATGACCGTTGGTGCCGGGGCGAACGGGAATCAGATGAAACCCTTCCGGTTTTTCGGCCGGGGTCGTACTTCCATGGCAAGACGCATTGCCGCATTTGTTGATCAGGAGCGGTTGGATTCGCAGCGTATAGCCGGCAGCCGCTTCGTTCGAGAGGCCTCCCAGTGACTCGGCATCGGGAACGACAAATCCGTCTCCCGACTTCAACACTATTTGATCTTTGAGTGTGGTCTTGATTTCAGGTGGATCCAGCATGTCATCCAGTCTGCGCAACAGCTTGCGAGCGGACGTGTGTTCTGGATCGAGTTTCATGCACTTGCGAAGTTCATCGCGCGCCTCGTTGTGCAGTCGGTACGAGATGCACCACTGCGCGAGAGCCATGTGTGTGGCCGGTGTTGGCTCAACCACGGCGTCTCGCTGCTTGCGATAGGCGTCGGCCAGATTATTGGCGACCACGTTCACCTGTTCGATGGGAACCTGAACGCGGCCGTTCGACTGTTCAACCAACCAGCCACCGGCATTGCGCGAAGCAAACCCCGTCAGTACCCGACCATTGGTCATCAGAATCACTCGCTCGCGCGCTTCCGTATCATCTGCCAGTGCTGATTTCACGATCAATACGGCGATCGACAGGCAGGCAAAGCCAGCCAGGACGAGTCCCGATTTGAAGGTCAAGCCAACGCGCACAATGGTCTCCGCGCAGAGAAAATGGAGTGAACAGATGTGAGCTTGCAAATTAGTTGTGACCCCTGTTTCGGTCAACCGGACCTTCGAACGGATCGCCGTTGCAGTGCCTGGAAAGTCCCCTTCATCAAGCCGGGATCTTACGCTTCGGCAGTTATTGCCTTCTGATTGTCGCTGCGTCTGGTTGATCAGCGCCTAGAGTGACATATTGTGAGTTTGGAGAAGCAGACCACACGGCGTGCGACTTGAAGACAAAACCCACCTTGGCGCGTCTTGACAATGGTGCCCGCGACGCCAGTATGACCGGAAAAGCCTGCAACTGGAGATCAGCATGCCCACGACATTGGAATGGTACGACATCGGATGGCGACTGTTTTTGACCGTCATCGCCGGTGCCGTGATCGGCATCAACCGAGCAGAACGCGGCCGGTCGGCCGGGCTGCGGACAACGATCCTGGTCTGCCTGGCGGCGTCGGTCTCGATGATCCAAGTGAATCTGCTGCTGGCCACCGCCGGTCGCTCGTCGAATTCGTTCATCATGCTCGATTTGATGCGACTCCCCTTGGGCATCTTGACCGGCATGGGCTTCATTGGAGCGGGAGCCATTATCAGGCGTCCCAGGATGATCCAGGGAGTTACCACGGCGGCGACGCTGTGGTTAGTGACCATCATCGGCCTTTGCCTGGGGGGCGGCCAAATTGGATTGGGCCTGACTACGTTGGTCTTGGCGATGCTGGTCCTGTGGGCTTTGAAGAAGATCGAACCCGAAATCCCGCAAGATCATCGAGCCTTGTTCACGATTCGGACGACAGCCAACGGTCCTACTGAACAGCAGATCCGCGAGAAGCTGCTTGCGGCCGGCTACAAGTTTGGGACTTGGGATATCGCGTACAAAGGAGTCGAGGGCGAACGAGCCCTATTTTTGCGATGCGAAGTGCGATGGCGCGCTCGCGAAGATGTCTCGTCGACACCCTCATTTATCGAACAGATCAGAACACAAACCGGCGTACAGTTCGTCCGCTGGACGCTGTAGATGCCCAAGAACCGTGCTATCTCATCGGCCCACCGAACATTTCGGTTACCCGAAGACATTAAGTCGATCCAACCAAGTCTCCAATTGCCTACAATACGCTCACTTGATAAGCAAAATGCCCCCTAAACACGCTAAACAACGACTATTTCTGTGTTAATTTTCATTTACGGCAGCTCAGAGCATTGCCGACGCCTTCCAAACTCGCCTAAAATGCCCCTATTGCGTGCATGACAGCGCGACACTTCAGCGTAAAGCTGCGAGGGACGACGGAATGGCAGAGCGGGATGTGACGACATTAGGCCGGCATGAGATGCCTGTTCTAAACGGGATGATTGGCGATGGACCTGCGATGCGTGAGGTCTACCGCCTGACGCAGCAGGTCGCTGCCACCACTGCCACTGTGCTGTTGCTGGGAGAAACGGGGACCGGAAAAGAGCTGGTTGCCCGAGGCATTCACGAACTCAGCCCTCGCGCTTCCGGTCCATTCATTCGTGTGAACTGCGGAGCCCTCAGCGAAAGCTTGCTGGAAAGTGAGCTATTCGGACACGTGAAGGGTGCGTTTACCAGTGCTCACGAAAACCGCACCGGCCGCTTCGAAGCCGCGCACGGGGGCACCATTTTCCTGGATGAAATCAATTCGATGAGCTACACGCTGCAGGTCAAACTGCTGCGTGTCCTGCAGGAGCAAGAGTTCGAACGCGTCGGGGACACGAAGACGATTCGCGTCGACTGTCGAATCGTCGCCGCGACCAATCGCGACCTCTTGGATGAAATCGACTCTGGCCGCTTCCGTGAGGACTTGTACTACCGCCTGAACGTGGTGCCGATCTACTTGCCGCCACTACGCGAGCGCCCCGAAGACATTGGGCCCCTGGTCCAATTCTTCGCGAGGAAATACGCACTCGCGAACAACCGACCCTCTCCGAAAATCGCGGACGATGTGATCTCGATGCTCCGCACGTATGCCTGGCCTGGAAATGTGCGTGAACTCCAAAACTACATCGAGCGAGCGACAGTGCTCAGTACGAGCGACACTCTTTCTCTCACCCTATTCCCATCACACGTGCGCGGCCTGGCCCCGATTCGACTCAGCCGGTCACGTTCCGGCGGGATTAAGTCGATGTGCAGCGAGTTGGTCACGCTGGGTCTGCTTGAGGCCGGGGAAGAAGCAGCAGATGTCCACGAACGCGTGGTGTCCCTGGTCGAACGCGAACTGATCCTGCAAGTCCTGAAAACCTGCCAGGGAACGCAAACCAAAGCCGCGACGCGTCTGGGGATCAACCGCAACACGCTGCATAAGAAGATCAGCGATTACGGGTTGGAATCCGAAGCCCGGTAGGAGAAGGAAGGGAGATTGCAAATTGACAATTGCAAAATGCAAATTTCAAATTGATGAAGAATGGCGGCGAACTCGAGCTGCCGCTTCTCGCTTTCGGTCTTCCAATTTTCATTTTGCAATTGTCAATTTGCAATCTCCCGCATTGCGTCCCCCACTACGATTCCCTTGGTCATTCCTGTAAACTAGCTGGTCCGCTTTTAGAGCAGGTACCGTCGGTTTCGGGATTTGGTGGATGCCCAACGTCAACGTCGTTTGTTTTCTCGCCAGCTTCAGCGTCGCTTTCGGGTTTGACGTCTGGCGCTTGCGTGCGCGAACTGGCTGGGGTCGCTTCCTGTCATTGGGGTTCGGTGCCGCCGGACTGCTCGCCCTGACACTCTATCTGCTGCAGCGATCTGGCACTTCACACCTTCCACCATTGCTTAGTTCTGCCCACGATTGGCTGTTGGTCCTAGCCTGGCTGGCCGTTCTGACGCACCTGTTCGTCTCGCTGTTGGATTCGACTATCGTCAGTGGCATCGTCGTCTGGCCAGTGGTCCTGTCGTTAGTCGTCGGGTCACTGTTCGTCGGAACATTGCCGAATCAATCGCTCGACTACTATCGAAACTGGAAGATGCTGCACGCTTCGATGCTGGTCCTGGGGACCGGCGCGATTCTTTGTGGCTTCGTACTCAGCCTGCTGTACCTGTGGCAGCATCGTCGCTTGAAGCATCGCCAGATGCTGACCAGCGGGTCGACGCTACCCAGCCTGGAACGTCTCGAACGATTCAATCGAGTCTCCGTGCTGGTCTCTGTTCCATTGCTGACATTTGGAGTCGCCAGCGGGATTGGCTTGTCCGTCGTTGCCAACCAGGACGCCGTTCCCACCTGGAGCGATCCCGTCGTTTTGGGCGGAGCCATCATGTGGTTGCTGATGTGCGGACTGTTTGCCTGGTTACTGGTTGGCAAGCGTCCTCCCGGACGCCAGGTCGCTTGGCTGACGGCCTGGTCCTGCGGATTTCTGCTGTTCATGATTGTCGGCCTGCAGGCACTGACAGCGGCCATCCGAATGCCATCAGTGCATGGGCACCAGATGACTCGCCAGATCCAGCCTGAGAAGACCACGCCCGACAACAACTAGCCCGCCCACAATGCCCCCGACTTACTATCCACTTGAGATTGAGACCCGCCGGTGAATTTGCTCGCGCTCTACTGCACGCACGAAAACACGCAGCTCGCCATCCGCGAGAAGTTAGCGTTTGCGTCGCGCGATCGGATCCAGCAGGCGTATGCAGAACTTAAGCGCCGGATTCCTGAGTGCGAATGTGTCATCCTCTCGACCTGCAATCGAGTCGAAATCTATCTTTCCAGTCCAGAGGACGACCCCGAACTCGTACGAGATCAACTCGTCCACTTCCTGGCTGAGTTCCATCAAGTTCCACTCGACGAATTCGTCGACAAGCTGCAGGCCGCATCGGGTTCCGAAGCTGTCTGGCACCTGTTCGATGTCATCTCGTCATTGAACAGCATGGTGCTGGGTGAGCCGCAGATTGTGAATCAGGTGCGACAGGCCTATCGCGAGGCCGAAGAATTCGGCGCCTGCGGGGCGATGATGCATTCGTTGTTTCAAAGTGCGATTCGTGTCTCTGGACGTGTTCGATCTGAAACACGATTGGCGGAAGGCCGCGTTTCGATCGCCAGCGTCGCAGTCGGCGACTTCGCGAAGGGCATTTTCGATAACTTCGCCGACAAGCTGGTCCTGATCGTCGGTGCTGGTGAGATGGCCGAAGAGACGCTGCGTTACCTGAAGGACGAAGGCGTCCGCGACATTGTCGTCGTCAACCGCAGCCTCGAACGGGCCGAACGTCTGGCGCGCGAGTGGGGTGGTCGAGCTGAACCGTGGGAGACACTCGACCGTTGGATGGGATATGCCGATGTGATCGTCAGTACGACCGGCGCTGAAAAACCGATTGTCGATGTGGTTCGATTTCGCAAGGCCAGGGCCTCGGCCGGTGGACGGCCAGCGTTCATCCTCGACCTCGGAGCGCCACGCGATTTCGAACCTGCAGTTGGCAAAATGTCCGAGGTTTTCCTCTACGACATCGACAGCCTCAGCCGCACCTGTGAAGACAACCGTCGCGCACGTGTTCGCGAAATCGATCACGCCCGTCAGATCGTCTCTGAAGAGCTGCAACGGTTCATGTCCGAATACCACCACCGGGCCAGCGGCGACGTGCTGACGCGACTGATGGACGACTGGCATGCCATCAGCAAAGAAGAGCTCAGTCGCCTCTTCAATAAGCTACCCCATACCACGCCGAAAGATCGCGAAGCGATCGAGCGGACTGTGGAACGAATCGTCAACAAACTGCTGCATCCGCCGCTTACCGTCTTGAAGGACGAAGCCCGCGAGGGCACGCCACACGGTTTGATCAACGCACTGAAGAGGTTGTTCCGGTTGGATGGCTGATTGCGTCTTAGCTCGCGGCAAACATCAGCCTGCTGGCGGCAAAAAAGACCGCCAGGAAATAAGCATTCCAGAATCGCCGGGTGTTCGTTGATGCTGTAGGCCCAGGCAGGCACATCGCGAGCCCACCAAACAGAACAGGCGTGATCAAGAGGTTTGCAATTCGCATCCAAGCCTGTGGCAGCAGCACGTGCGAATAAATCAACGCCGACACCCCACCCAGAATGCCGCCAATAACGGCATACGCGACTGTGGCACCAACTCCGGCGCCAGTTTGGCTTTGCCGCTTCGCGATGGACTTGCTTGTCAGCAGATAGGCGACTCCTTCGATGGCGATTTCGATGACAATCTGCAACAGAAAGAACAGGATCTCTTCCACAGCCAGTCCTTATGCGACCTAACTCAGCGAGGGCCCCTTTGGCCGTCCGCTATTTCAGATTTGCGAGGAACTCGACAAGATCCCGCAGTTCCCGTGGGGAAAGGCTTCGATTCATCTCGGGCATCGCTGACTTCGGCTGTGAACGCTCTTCGACATCGGCGACCTTCAATGTCACCTTCATGCCGTCCGGCTTCTCCAGTACGATCTCGCCATCAGCTTCACTGCGAATCACGCCGCCGTAGACCTGACCGTTTGACATGACCAGCGTCACGGCCTCGAACCCCTTGGCAATCTTCGCGCTGGGATCGACCAGCGACTGCAGCAGCGAGAGTCGATCGTGCCGCGTCGCCACTTGGTTGAGATCGGGGCCTGCGTTGCCACCGGCCAGGCTAACTCCCACTTTGTGACAACGAACGCACTGGGCCAGGCGATGTCCCAGGAAGATTTCGCGTCCACGATCTGCTTCGCCACCGTGTAACGAAACCCGATGACGCGACAGCAGATCACCCTCAGCCAACTTGGCTGCATATCGATTTGCACCCGCCTTCAAATCAGGAAGTCCACGAGCCTCGGCTGCATCGAGCACATCGAGTTGCAGCGAGTCAGCCACTTGCTCGCCATTCAATCGTGCCACCCACTCGCTCAAAATCGCGTCCGCAGCGTCGGTCTTCAGTTTTGCGAGCGTTGCCAAAGCACGTTGCCGTTCCACGATTGCGGACGATTCGTGATTCAACACTTCTCGCAAGGTGCCGACCGCGGCGTTCGGGTCGATCGCGCCCAAGGCATCTCGCGCTTCGGCACGCACCAGAGGTCGATCACTTTGTAACGCCGTCTTGATCGTCTCAGCAGCCAGAGGGGATCGCCGAGATGCCAGCAATTGCAGAGCCGCGGCCTGTGTGGCGACGCTTCGAGACTTGTCAGCCACCCAACTCGCGAAGACCGTGTCATCGGTCGGGAGTTCGTAGCGGCTGATCAGCTTCAGGACATCTGGCTGCAATTCGCTTCCGGCACCGCTCAGCAGAACCGCGACGTTTTCCGTCAAAAAGGTCTTCAATCTGGCTGTCTCTTGTGGATCACGCGCCGTCAGGGGCTTGGCGAATCCAGATGGTGACGGCAATCTCCAGAATCCGGTCACGCGATCGCGCGGACCGACTTGTTCCCAGTCGATCAGCGTTCGCAACGCCTCACTGCGAATCGGTAGACTCAATGAAGCCTCGGTCACCATGGCCAAGACCCGTTGCGCGTTTTCGACATGACCCAATCGGTAATTCGCATTGATGATTCGGCGGGCCAGCGCCTCGGGGACTGCCGCAGCAGTCGGCCCTTTTAGTGCCGCAGCAAGCGCTGCCAGTGCGGGGAAACTATCTTCCAACGGAAGATCGTTAATCATGCGTGCCGCTTCGCTGACGATATTGAGTTGCTCGTCACGCAGCAGGGTTTGCATTGTGGCATTGATGGCTTGAACGTCCACCGTCGCGGCATCTCTTCCGGCCCATTCGCTGTCGCGTTTAAACGAATGTCGCACGGCCAACAGGGCCGACATGCGAATCGCAGGACTCTTGTCGTTCAGCAACACGGCGAGTTGCTCGCTGTTCTGCACCTTCGACGAAAGAGCCATCACACCGGCGTGCCGCAGCCATGGATCTGCATCATTGTTGTCGCGAATCAGCGTGAGTAATTCGTTTGAGACCGGCTCCGTGGGAAATGCTCGCATGGCGAGAGCGGCGAACAGCTTCACTCTTGGATTCTGGTCGGACAACAGTTTCGTAATCGCAACGGCCGCTGGCTGATATTTCTGATCCGACAGAAGTCTCGCCGACCAGGCTCGAATCTCTATATCATCGTCTGACAAGTAAGTTGCGATCGTCGCATTCGCACTCGTCCGAAGATCAGCAGCATTCTGATTTCGGTGCGTCTTTGATGCCGCCAGTTGGCCCATTCCCCACAGGGCGTGCAAGCGAGCAAGTCGGTGCTTCGACGATGCCAGCAGTTCCTTCAACAAGGGCAACGATTCAGCGCCGCGATTGGCCAACTCAAACTGGGATCGCTGTCGGACTCGTTGATCGGGATGACTTAGCAAGCCGATCAATTCAGTCGAAGTTCGCTGCTTAAATCCTGTTCGTACGATCTCGGCCGTTTGAATGACATTCGGCTCACTCACAATGCGCGGATCGAACACCGTATAGATTCGGCCTCCCGCGCTGCCGCCGTTCCAGATCAAGCTCACAAAATCGCTGACATACAGCTTGCCGTCGTAACCAAATTCGCAGTCGGTCGCAGAAATGGGCTTCATGAAATCGTGTTCGTCGATTGTCTCAAACCCGGCACCTCGCGGCTTGATACTGAACGAATCGACGCCACCATTGCCGGTGTAGTTGCACATGAAGAAGTGATGGTCGTATTTCGCAGGCAATCCTGTTCCGGGATAGTAGGTGAAGCCCGATGGCCCCGCCCCCAGTTTGCCAACCGGCGGAAGAGCCCATGAGGGCCGTTCTCCTGAGACTGCAGCAGGATCTGGCGTCGGCTTCCCATTCGCCCCAGTCATGTCACCACCCCACAGGTGCCACATCTTCTCGGCATGCCAGGGACCGGTCAGGTAGGGCTCGGCGATCGACTGGTACGCCATGTTCCAGCCGCTCTCGCTTCCCTCCAGGCAATAGACCAGGCGCGAGTGATCTCCCTTGTCGCAGTTGTTGTCAGCGGCAAACAAATTGCCGAACTGATCGAACGCGAGTTCCTGTGGGTTCCGCAATCCGCGACAGACAACTTCAAATTCACTGCCATCCGGGAAGCAGCGAAAGACAGCACCGTTACGCGGGCCGTGAAACACCTTCCCGTCTGGCGTCGTCACGTGAAAGCCTCGATCTCCGATCGAAAAGTACAGTTTGCCATCGGGCCCCCAGCACAAGCCATGCAGGTCGTGCCCGAGGAAGCCGGCGTTCACACCGAATCCGGTATGGATGATCTGCCGCTCGTCGGCAATGCCATCTCCATTGGTGTCACGGAGCCGCCAAAGATTCGGGATGCATGTGAAATAGACATCCCCATCCATCGCCATCACGCCCGCTGCCAGCCCATCCAGAGTGCCATTGAAGTCGGGCGCGAAGATCGTCGATCGATCCGCTTTGCCATCGCCGTCGGTGTCTTCCAGCAACCGGACCTGATCTGCGACCTTTCGAAACCAATCCATTCCCCCTTCAAACTTCGAGGCAAACTTCTCATACATCTTCAGGCGATCGTCGAGCGTCTGAATCTGCAGATCGTCGTCCAGCAGGAAGGGGCGAGTTCGGTTCTCTTCGGTCCCCAGATTGAAGCGATATTCTTCGGCAACGTAGACGCGGTTCCGTTCGTCGAGCCCGATCGCGACGGGAGAGGCCAGCTTCGGCTCGGCGGCAAACAGTTCGACCTTCATCCCTTCGGGGACTTTGAAGGTCGCCAGTCGCTTAGCGGCCGCATCCGTTCCGTCTGGCAGAACGGGCGGGGTTGCCATAGCCAACCCAATCATCGCGATGAAGCTGGCCACACAAATCAGGATCAATGTTCGAGAACGCACAGTCACAGCTCCATCAGTAAACAGCAGCCAATTCCGATCAGTCCGCACGACAATAGCAGCGTTCGACGGATGTGGACACCGTGCGAGCGTCGCCACTATTGCTGGCCGCCGACTCCGCATTTCTCGCACAGCCGGATTCTTCGGCATAGACGTTGCGTCATGGTGGATTTGCCTGTTCGGACTGATCGTCACAATGCTTTGTCGACGATCGCACTAACCGGCAGAATCGTAATAGGATACACGAAGGAAAGGCCTCGAATTGGTCAACCAGGCCAGTTCGAGCAGGGGCGATACGTTCAATGAACTGAATGCCTGTCATTGACAGTCTGTTGACGTTCGGCAACATCGCCACCGCCGAGCCGATCGAGGTGGCATGCCGATTAAATATTCGACTCGCTGAACGCGGTCGTCTAAGAGTGAAGCGGCATCAGAAGTTGCTTCAATGCTCCGCGCGTTTCTTCTCACGCCGTTTGGCGAATGTCGACTTCCCGCAACATTGCGGCACGCGTGATGCTTTCATGCAACATCGTGACTGAGACGCTGCAACCAGCCAACCTCAGTCAGCCAACCGCAATTCAATGTTGTCCTGAATGCTCGCCAGATCACGGCCCTCGCAGGGGTGAACGCCTGTTGTGGGAATCGCCAACCGAGTTCTGGTGAGTTCCAAGGGGCTCCTGGGCAACCAGGGGCCTTCCTTTAGCTAACCTCACGAGGGCTGGGACCTCGACTTCATTCATCTATCCTTGTTCCGTCCTCACTCTCTAAGAACCGAAAGCCACGACATGCACATTCCTTCGATGACTCTGAACGAAGTGCTCGGCGACGAAATGAACTGGCCGACGACCTGCAATGCGATTGACTTGCTGTCGGAAGTCGAAGTCATCCTGGGACGTGATATTCCGACGCAAGAGGTCTTCCTAGTCTACGGCCGCAATCGCCTGAAGGCACTGGCCAAAGACAAGAGTGAAGATGTCGACGTCCTGATGATCGATATCATTCGCCAGACCAATGAGCTCGATCGGCTGCTCGCCTTGGTGCAACTCGCCAAGCACGGCGACGACTACGTCGAAGTGGCCTGAGCGATCAGCGTTCCAGGTTCCAGTCATCTCGTTCATAACGAGATGACGCCAGCAATCTGGCTTGCTCGATGACGGCCGCGGGGCATTCCTCGCGCTGGCCGTTCCAGGCGGTAACTAGGCAGCGCAGGATTTCGTCACGCGGAGCGGCGAGATTGGTGATGAAGTCCGTGTGAATTCGTTGCGATCGATAGTCCGGTTGTCGCGAGGGTGATTTCAACAACCGCTGGACTTTATCCAGATCGTAGTCATACAGGATCGTGCCGTGATGCAGGAACGCCTGCTTCAACCACCGCTGAGAATTGCCGGAGAACTTACGATCCTTCAGCACCAGATCGCTGGTCCCGCAAACTTCGATACCGGGGACCACCACTTCCAATTGTGACGCGATCGTCTGCATCACCAATCGAGTCACAGCGGTGACGCCACCAGTGCGAACCGCGTCCGTGAGCGGCAATACCACCGCAAACCCCAGGCAACCGGGCCCGACCAAGACGGCCCCGCCACCGCTGGATCGCCGATAGATCGGCACCCCTTCGATCTGACACTGAGGTTGATTGACTTCAGTCTCAACCTGGTTGGAACGCCCAAGTACCACGAAGTCGCTGGTTGGCTCCCAGGTTCGCAGAAACGCCCGCTGCGGATTCGCGTCCACTTCGTGAAGCAGGACTTCGTCGAGTGCCAGGTTCTCAGCAGGCGTCGGCAACGTGATATCACACCAGTCGACACTCGCAGGCCATAGTTCGACAGGGGAGGGCGGCATCACTTTCAGCGCGGCGCTCGCCGCCCTTTCTTCAAAGTAGACGGCACACTCCGTGTGCCGAACGCAGTAGACGAAGTGTGCTGCCTACTACCTACAACATCAAATATGAATCGCTCGACCATCGACCGCGAAGGCCGCTTCTTTAACGACCTCTGCCAGCGTTGGATGCGCATGCGAACTGCGGGCGATGTCCTCACTGCTCGCGCCGAACTCGATGGCGACCGCGGCTTCGGCGATCAAGTCACCGGCGCGGGGACCAAGAATATGAACTCCTAGAATGCGGTCCGTTTCGGCGTGCGCCAGCATCTTCACGCGGCCTTCTGTCTGGCCCAATGCCTTCGCGCGGCCGTTGGCCATGAACGGGAACGACCCTTTGCGATAGGGAATCCCCGCATCCTTCAATTGTTCCTCTGTCTTGCCGACGCTGGCAATTTCAGGATCGGTGTAGACCACGCCGGGAATCGCGTCGTAGTTGACGTGGCAATACTTGCCCGCCAACCCTTCCGCGCAGGCAACCCCTTCCTCCTCGGCCTTATGAGCCAACATCGCACCCGGAATCGCATCGCCGATGGCAAAGATCCCGGGAATCGATGTCTGGAAGTGTCGATCGACTTGAATGAAGCCGCGATTGGTTCGGGCGACGTTCAAGTTGTCTAATCCCAGGTCGCCGGTATTTGGCAAACGGCCGACAGCCAAGAGCACACGATCACAATCGATCGGCTCCTGACCTTCGCACTCGACGACGCAACGTCCGTCTTTCACACGAGCCCCAGTCACTCGCATCCCCAGGCGGAACTCCAAGCCTTGCTTCTGGAACGTCTTTTGAGCTTCCGTGGCGAGTTCGGTATCCATGCCAGGCAGGATGCGATTCAGATACTCCAGCACGGTCACCTTCGCACCCAGACGAGCCCACACGCAGCCCAGTTCGAGCCCGATCACGCCGGCCCCGATGACGACCAGATGCTTCGGTACTTCCGGATACGTCAACGCTTCCGTGCTGGTCCCAATCAGATTGCCGTCGACTTCCACTCCCTTAAGCGGAGCAGAAATGCTGCCGGTGGCGATTAAGATGTTTTTCGCTGACACTTCCTGAGCCTGCGCGCCTTCGATTGCAACTCGGCCCGGCGCCACGATTCGTCCATGGCCCGTATAACGCGTGATTTTATTCTTCCGGAACAGACCTTCGACCCCCTTGCAGAGCGAAGCGACGATCTGATCCTTCCGCTGCAGCATCTTCGGCAGGTCCAGTTTGACACCATCGACGTTCACACCGAACTCGGACAGATGCCCCGTCGCCATGCGATACAGTTCGCTGGCTTCGAGCAGCGCTTTGCTCGGAATGCAGCCCACTCGCAGGCAAGTCCCGCCCAGAGCATTTTCCTTTTCGATGCAGGCGACATTCATTCCGAGTTGAGCCGCGCGAATCGCGGCGACGTATCCCCCGGGGCCCGCTCCAATGACGACCAGATCGTGTTGAGTCATGCGTCAAATTTCCATCAGGTAAGACGAAAGCCCGAACTCAAACGAGTCGGGCTTGAATCGGGAGGTTTCCCCCCGCTCGGAATTTCGAATCGTAACGATTGCGACTGAATCAGACATCCAGCAGCAGGCGAACAGGGTTTTCAATGCAATCCTTAATGCGTTTCAGGAAGCTGACCCCTTCGCGACCGTCAACGATGCGGTGGTCATAGGTCATCGCCAGGTACATCATCGGACGGATGACAATCTGCCCATCGCGTGCGACCGGTCGATCCTGGATGGCATGCATTCCCAGGACACCGCTTTGTGGCGGATTGACGATCGGAGTCGACAGCAGCGAACCGTAGACGCCGCCATTGCTGATTGTAAACGTCCCACCGGTCAACTCATCCGGAGTCAGCTTTCCGTTCTGAGCACGCTTAGCGAAGTCGGAAATCGCCAGTTCGATCTCGGCAAAGCCCATTCGTTCCGCGTTACGTAGCACGGGGACGACCAGTCCCTTGCCGCCACCGATCGCGACGCCGATGTCATAGTAGTTGTGATAGACGATTTCGTTGCCCTGAATCTCGGCATTGATCGCCGGGAACGCCTGCAAGGCATCGATGGCGGCCTTCACGAAGAACGACATGAAGCCCAGCTTGATGCCGTAGCGTTCGGTGAACGCATCTTGATGCTGCTTGCGCAACGTCATGATGCCCGACATATCGACTTCGTTGAAAGTCGTCAGCAGCGCGGCATTCGTTTGAGCTTCCACCAGTCGAGCGGCAATCCGCTTACGAATGGGGCTCATCGCCTGTCGTTTCTCAGATCGCTCGCCAGTTTTGACAACAGCTTTAAAAGTCGGCGGCGTGACGACAACCGGTTGTTTCGCTTCAGGTGGCTTCACTGGTGCGCTGACAGCACCGGCCACGACTGAGATTTGCCGCTGCACGTCTTCTTTCAACAGTCGTCCACCTGGCCCCGACGGCGTGACTTGCGACGCCGTCATCCCATTTTCGGAGAGGGCACGAGCTGCGGCTGGCATGACTCGCGGACCGTCGTTCGAGTTGCTCGGTGCAGGTGATGGAGTTGAAGCTGCAGCCGGCTTGGACTCGGCGGGAGCCGCTGGAGCGGGGGCGGCCGGAGCAGATCCCGCGGTCACGGTTTCGTCGATCAATGCGATCACTTCGCCCACATCAGCGGCATCGCCAGCGGCCTTCATCACTTTGGTGATTTTGCCGGCACTCGGTGAAGCAATCTTTTGCGTCGCCTTATCGCTCTCGACTTCGACGAGTTCGTCATCGACGGCAACGACATCGCCTTCCTGCTTCAGCCATTCCACCAGCACGACGCTGGTGACCGATTCACCGAACCCCGGCACTTTTACTTCGACAGTCATGACGTCCTCAGTTCCAGTATGTATTCAGCCTCGACGGGCATCGCCTGTTGTCAGTCACAGCGGATTAGTGTGCGGCACGCGGCTTCAGTGAAGCACCGATCGCCTTCGTCAGGATTGCGTCCTGTTCAATATCATGGCTGCTATGGGATCCCGTAGCCGGGCTGGCCGATGCCGGGCGGCTGATGCCGTCAAACGGATGACGACCAAACAACGACTGGCCATAGACCACTCGCAGAAATCGCCACGCGCCCATGTTTTCAGGATCTTCCTGAACGAAGACGACGGGAGTCCCTTCGGCATAGGCCGCCAACTTCTCTTTCAGGATGTCATCAGGCAGCGGGTACAGTTGCTCCATTCGCAAGATCGCAACATCGGTGCGACCGAGTTCCGTGCGACGCCCCAGCAGATCGTAGTAGACCTTGCCCGAGCAGAGCAGGATCTTCTTCACGCCCTTTGGATCGATCGCCGGCGAATCAGGAATCACACGTTGAAAGGTTCCCGTCGCCAGGTCATCAAACGTCGAGACCGCTTCCTTCAACCGGAGCAACGACTTCGGGGTCATCACGATCAGCGGCTTACGCCACTTTCGCAGCACCTGACGTCGCAGGACGTGGAAGATCTGAGCTGGAGTCGTTGGACACACCACTTGAATGTTGTCTTCGGCGCACATGGTCAGGAACCGTTCCAGGCGAGCACTGGAATGCTCGGGACCGTTACCTTCAAACCCGTGCGGCAGCAGCATCACGAGGCCGCTGAGCCGATTCCATTTGTCTTCGGCACTGACGACAAACTGGTCGATGATGACTTGTGCGACGTTGGCAAAGTCGCCGAACTGGGCTTCCCAGCAGATCAACCCATCTGGTGTATCAAGACTGTAGCCGTATTCGAAACCGAGCACACCAGTTTCGCACAGACAGCTATTGTAAATCCCCAACGGTGCCTGAGTTGGCGACAGATTGGCAAGCGGTGTAAAAATCTTGCCGGATTCGCAATCATGCAGTACCGCATGCCGATGCCCGAACGTCCCGCGCTCGACATCCTGTCCGTGCAACCGAACAGGATAGCCTTCCAACAAGAGGGTGGCGAAGCCGAGTGATTCTCCGGCAGCCCAATCCAACGGCCGTTCGCCACGTGCCATGGCGCGACGGTTTTGCAGTAGGCTCACTCGTTTCGGATCGGGATTGAAGATCTTCTCATGAGGGTGGAAGTCTTCGGGGAACTGGGTCAATTTATCGAGAATCTCAGTTAACTTCGTTGGATCGACACCAGTATCGACTTCCGCGATTCCAGTCTCGGATCCGCCAACGTAGCCACGCCACAGCCCCTGCAACATGTCCCAGCGATGCTCGTAACCTGGTCCGCGGGCGACTTCGTATTCCGATTCTAACTGCTGGCGATGCACGAACTGGACGCGATCAGCCTCGTCTTGCGCCATGCCGCCCATTTTCACGAGTTGATCGAGATAGCTTTGACCAACCTTCTTGCGAGCCCGAATCTTTTTGTACATCAGGGGTTGAGTGAAGGCGGGTTCGTCCTGTTCGTTGTGACCGCGTAGCCGGTAGCAGTACATATCGATGACCACGTCGCGGTGGAATTCCTGTCGGAAATCCATCGCCAATCGAACGACCTGAGCCACCGCTTCTGGATCTTCGCCGTTCACGTGGAAGATCGGAATCTGCAGCATCTTGGCGACGTCGGTCGCGTAGGCGGTCGATCGAGCCTGCAACGGACCCGTCGTGAATCCAATCTGGTTATTCACAACCACATGAATCGTGCCGCCGATTTTAGTCGACTCGAGCTGATTCATGTTCAGCGTTTCTTGGATAATCCCTTCGCCCGCGAAGGCTGCGTCCCCGTGGATCAACAGGCACAGGACCTTACTGCGGTCCAAGTCTTGGCGGCGATCCTGCTTCGCGCGCACTCGTCCCATCGCGACCGGATTGACGAATTCCAGATGGCTGGGATTGAAACAGAGCGACAAGTGAACCTTACGTCCGTCACCCGAATACCAGTCGTTGCTATAACCCAGGTGATACTTCACGTCACCGCGGCCGGAATTCATTTCTGGATCTAAGTCGGCAAACTCGCGGAAGATCGCTCGCGGAGCCTTACCCATAATACTGGCCAGCACGTTCAAGCGACCACGGTGGGCCATACCCAGCACGATTTCCTGGAAGCCCTGATCAGCTGCTTTATAGATCGCCAGTTCCAGCAACGGAACCAGTGTCTCGGCACCTTCCAGTGAGAAACTTTTCGCTCCTTCAAACTTCTTCAGAATAAACTCTTCGAAGACGACTGCGTCGCTCAGCCGCTTGTAGATGCGACGTTGCTCCTCGCGAGTCAGTTCGATGCGGTTTTCGGTCGCTTCCATGCGGCGCTGCAACCATTCGCGCACCGGAAGGTCGTCGATATGCATGAACTGCACGCCGATCGATCGGCAATAGGTATTTCGCAACCAGATCACGATTTCGGCGAGCGTCCGGTAGTTGGGACCACTGGCCGCCATCGTTGAGAACTGCCGTTCCATGTCCGCCGGCGAGAATCCGCAGTTAGCCGGTTCCAGTTCCGGCACCTTCATGCGGGGTTGGCCGAGCGGATCGATGTCGGCCGCATAGTGACCCATCACCCGATAGTTGCGGATCAGGCGGTCGACGCGTTCCTGCAGAATCGCGTATTCCAGTTCGACGGGACTGGCCATCGAGCTGTTGCCCATGCGCGGAGCACGGAACAGGTCGACGTCGTCACCGTATTTGGCCTGATGGTCAGCGATGTGCTGAAAGTATTCTCGCCATTCGGCAGAGACCGTTTCAGGCGCTTCCTGAAACTGAAGATACTGGGATTCCAGATACGACAGATTGGAACTGTCGACCGAGCCCAGATCATCATCTTGCATGTGGTGGAATCCGTTAGAAGGGGCCGATTCCGTTGCCACCACCTCGCGCGCCGCAGGCGAAGCTACAACCGTGTTCGAAGGACTCATCGTGTTTGTTTGCTTTTGATCCCAAATCCTGGCATCAACGCTGTCGGGTACAGTTGGGCATCAAACCGGCCCCGCAGGAAACGTCCATTTAATTATTGTCGACCATTCATCGGCTCTTCGATCTCGGGAAAAGATGTGGTCTCCGTTACAATTCCCCAAAATGAAAAGGTCCGCCAAACTGGCCGGATCGCTCCCGCGAATTTAGCAGACCTCGCTCGGAATGAGGAGCGCGAAGAATCGAAATTCTGCTTTCCTTCAAAAGAGTTTGTCCAGCATTTTTCGCTGTACTCACCCTCAATAGGTGGTCATCAGCGAAAACTGCCGGACAAAACTTCAACCGCAGCAATCAATTTCGGGCTATCGAGACGCCGTGACCGGCGATCCCATCATCCTGCCAAAAATCATGCGGCCGGCGCTGTTTTGCAGCATGCTGGTGACCACAACTTCAATATCTTTCCCGACCAGACCACTGGCTTGTTCACACACGACCATTGTACCGTCGTCCAGGTATCCGACACCCTGACCGAACGATTCTCCTTCACGCATAATCTTGATTCTAAGCTGTTCCCCGGGCAAATATCTTGGCTTCAGCGCATTGGACACATCGTTCAGATTGATGACTTCCACCCCCTGAACGCTGGCCACCTTGTTCAGATTGAAGTCATTGGTGACGACCCGACCACCCAAACGCTTCGCCAATGCGACCAACCGCTGATCCACCGTCAATTCGGCCAGATCTTTGTCCTTCACTTCGTGCATTCGCACGTCAACCTTCGGGTTTTGTTGCAGTTTCGTAAGCACATCCAAGCCTCGGCGACCCCGAGTCCGACGCATCTTGTCGCTGCTGTCGGCAATTGTCTGCATTTCTTCCAGCACGAAGCTGGGGACGATCAATTGGGTATCAAGCACATTCGTATCCATCACATCTGCGATCCGTCCGTCGATCAGCGAGCTGGTGTCGATAATCAGCGGCCGCCCCCCTTTGACTTCCCTCGCAAATTCGACGTACGGAATCACGAATCGGAAATCGTCCTTCGTCTGTAACAGAAATGAGATACAGATGTAGGGAAGCATGATCCCCATCAGCAGGGTGACGATCGGCCGGAACTGGAACTGGATCACAGGACCCAGACCGAGCAGCATCAGGTACGCCAGCAACGACCCGATCAGCAACCCAAAATAGACGGCCGAAATGACTTCCAGCCGCTTTTGCTTGAACAGCAGATCCCCAAACGTCAGCGATTGCGTTAACAAAAACAGTCCAATGAACGTGGCAAATTTGTGATCTGCGATGAAGGCAGGGAGCCCTTCTTCCGGCTGGACCGCAGCGGCAATGGCACCCGCGCAGATGAAGGCATACAGCACCCGAATCACGATAATCAGCATGGAATCACTCATCTTACTATAGTTAGCTCTTGATCTTGCCGTCGCCAGAGCTGCGATGGTCCTCACCGACGACTCGACGTTTGCGAGCCCCAAAAGCTTCGCACGCTCCGATTTGGGGACCAAATGGCGTTAAGCGGCGATTATAAGTCGACCTCCCTGCGAAAGCCAGTTTGTTGCATTTCGCTCCGCTTCAACTTCAAGGTATCGCTCCCGGCTCGGCATTCCAGAGGTCACGATTGTCTTAATCGTACTCGAATTCCGCCGACTCGCTCAGGACAATTCCTCTCGTCATTCCCGCGCAGGCGGGAATCCAGCGAGCCATGGAACGGCACTGATGCAGGAGCTGCGGTACGGATGGATTCTCGCCTGCGCGGGGATCAAGAACCGTCGACTCCCCGAACCTGAAGTCCCTGATCAAAGTAATATCAATGTCCAACAGGATGAACAAAACATTGCGCCAACAGGATCGTCACCAATTCCAAGTCACGCGGTAAAGTCTGCCTGAATGTGTTGTCCAGACCATTCCTGTACCGGTCCTGCTTTCTCAACAGCTTTGTAATGATCATGCGCAACGTCTTTCGTCGACGTTTTCTAATGGTGTGGTGCGGTTGATTCTTGAAGTCTCGAGCAAGCGGGCGTGCGAGTGCAGTAGGCCAAGTTTGGTTGCGTGGGGCGACCGAGCGGCAAAATCTGCGAGTACGCTTTCAGCACTCGACCCTTTGCGGCCAGCAGCCAAACTGTGCAATGGTCACAAGCGGCAACTCCGCTGACTGTTCACACACCCGTCGACGTGCATCACGATTTGCCCGCATTGCTATCAAGACGCCGCTATGATCTCCGAATTCTACCGCCAATACAGCCGCCTCATCCTCTGGGCTGTCGGTCTATCATTCCCCGTGCTGTGGTACGTGTCGGATCATATTCCGTCCAACAATGACATCGAAACCTGGCTGCCGCGTGATACCCCCGTGCGGCGCGAGTACGAAGATTTCAAGCGCGACTTTGGCGCGGAAGAAGTGATCGTCATCGGCCTGTCCGCCAGCAAGATCGATACCAAGCAAATCGAAGCCCTGGCCGGTCGCATTGATCGCCTGCCAGGCATTCGCCATTGCTGGACGCCGGCCCGAATGGTCACCCGAATGAAAGACTTCGGAGTCGACGAGGACGAAGCGAATCGACGAATCACCGGATTATTGAAGTCTCGCACCGGAGACATGTTTGGAATGATCGCAGTCCTGTCCGAAGCTGGTGTTAAGGACCGAGGCGGTACGACGGACTGCGTGAAAGAGGCGATCACCTATTGCCAGCTTGATCCAGAACATGTCGCCTTCACCGGAGCACCGGTTATCGTTTCGGAACTGGACCGTCTTGGTAGCCAGAAGACCAACCGTCGCTTCTTCTTGCTGACCTGTGCCATTTCGCTCGGATTACTGTACTACTCGGTCGGCCACTGGGGTCTGTCGTTCGCACTCCTTGGTGCCACGCTCTGGGGTATCTTCCTCAATCAGTCGGTCCTGTACATCTGCGGCGGAGAGATGAATTTCATTCTCGGCTCACTGGCCATTCTGGTCATGATCTTCACGCTGTCGATCTCGGTCCATGTCGTCAGCTACTACGCCACCGCAGTAAAACACGGCGATCCGGATCCCCTGGGGAAAGCCGTCCGCGAGTCACTTAATCCCTGCATGCTATCAACCCTCACGACGCTGCTTGGCCTGGTATCACTGAATGTTAGTACGATTCTACCCGTCAGCCAATTCGGCTATGCGGCAGCGGCGGGTTCGATCGTCGCATTGATCGTCGGATTGGGAATCACTCCCGCGTTGCTGACGGTCATCCCTTGCACAACTCAAAACGTGGTCAGCTTCCAGTTCGATTTCCGACGCTGGGGAGCCGGTGTCGCTCACTATCGCCACTCGATCCTCGCCTGTGCCACTCTGCTGATCGTCGTCTCTGGCTTCGGCTTGCTGAAACTGAAACCGGACCTCAACCCCGCCGAGTTTCTCCCCAAGAACAGCCGAGTCTTCCGCGATCTGGTCCGCGTCGAAGAAGGGCTGACGAATATCGATTCGATCGAAGCGGTCGTCGACTTCCATGGCGAGAAGCTCGCGTTCCTCGATCAATTGCAGCGAGTCCGCGAGATCGAAGCCAAGATCGCCGCCCACCCCAACGTTCACCACACACTCTCGCTGGCGACGTTCTTCCCCATCGAATTGCCCG
The DNA here is from genome assembly GCA_028291515.1 of Schlesneria sp. Taxonomy (GTDB): domain Bacteria; phylum Planctomycetota; class Planctomycetia; order Planctomycetales; family Planctomycetaceae; genus Schlesneria. The sequence continues at coordinate 65,730 of JAQGHU010000069.1, read as the reverse complement.
ATTCCGCATTGGGAACCGCCCGCATGCTGAGCCTCGCCCAATCGTACAGCAGCGAAGATGGTTTGGTTGCCGATCGTCAGCGACTGTGGAAGATCTCCGCTCGTATCGGGTACGAAAATGGAAAGTCGCCCATCGTGACCCTGGCCGACCTGCAGGAAGCCGTCGAAGGGGATCCCGTCCACTTCACCGGCCTGACACCACTACTGAAGAATGCTCAACACGAAATCTTCGATGGATTCTGGCAAAGCTTCACGGCTGCCGTGATCACGATTTCACTCGTGATGATCATCTCGTTGCGATCCTTCGTTACCGCCGCGATCGCCATGATCCCCAACATCATCCCGATCTGGCTGGTCTTCGGAGGCATCGGCTACCTGGGAACGCCCGTCGATATCGGCATGATGATGACCGGCAGCATCTCGCTGGGAATTTCAGTGGACTGCACCTTCCACTTCCTGGTCCAGTACCAGCAGTCGTATGGCCAGGGGAAGACCTCCGCCGAAGCGTGTCAGGACGCCTTGGAACACTCGGGTGAACCGATGCTGAATTCCACGCTGATTTCCTCGCTGGGAATGCTCGCCCTCTGTATGAGCAGCTTCACCCCCACAGCTCGCTTCGGCATGCTGATGGCCTCACAAATGGTCGCCTCGCTCCTCGGCGAACTCGTGCTACTCCCCGCCATGCTCTGCCTCCGCCCCGCTCGCAAAAAGACTGCTCAAGAGATCGCCGCTCAACAATCCACCCCCACCGAATCTGAATCCGCACTGCAGATTCACCAATTCCCGCCAGTCGTGACCCCATTGCGACGACGCGCGTAAACCCAACGGGTTTCCTGAGCGGGGTGGCGTAAGCCCAGCACGGTATTGGTGGCACTGGCGGCAGTTCTGCGCTACCAGTCTCTTCGCGTCGCTACTAATGATCCGGTTGCGTAAGAAGTCTCTGTAACAATCGTCGTCACCACGCATGGTTGGCGCTTTGTTACATCGGTAAGACACTGGCATCACAAAGTTGTCGCCACTGCCACCCGCCGCCATGCCAGTCGAACTGCAGGATTTGCATCCTCGCTCTCGACAATGTTATTGTCTTTGCTAGCCGCTCACGCCTGCAACCCACTGCTACGCATTCCTACCTCACATGCGACGCCCCCTGTCACAACAGTAGGCGGATACTCATGAAACCTGCCTTTGAGAAGCTGCTGACTCCGGTCGGCCAGTCGTTTCGGTGTTTCGATCGACAAACGCTCAGCGTTGCCGCGCGCTGGCATCGTCATCCGGAACTCGAATTAACTTATGTCGAGCACGGATCGGGAACACGGATCGTTGGCGACAGCATCGCTAGTTACGGTGATCACGATCTGGTTCTCGTCGGCGAAGACCTGCCGCACACCTGGCAATCCGACGATTTTCGCGGACGAAAACTCGATCTACATCCCGCGATCGTCATTCAATTCCGCCACGACTTTCTGGGAAACGACCTGTTCGCATCCCCGGAATTCGCGAATGTGCGAGAGATGTTCGACGCCGCTCGTCGTGGTCTGCAGTTCCCGCCTGAATTTGCGAAACGCCTGGGCCAGAGTTTAAGCGACTTGAATAAAGGTTCTCCCGCGCGCCGCCTCGTCTCGCTGCTCGAATGCCTCGTCGAACTCGCCGAATGTCCCGATCCGCAACCGCTGGCGAGTGCATCCTATGGTCTGGCCACGGAAGATCTCTCCAGTTCTCGCATCGAAAAAGTCTGTGGGCTGATCGGTGAACGCTATCGTAACGCCAACCTCACCCACCAGGAGTTGGCGAAGCTCGCCGGCATGAACGGCTCGGCCTTTAGTCGCTTCTTTCGCCAGGCCACCGGCAAAACAGTCATGGATTATCTGGCCGAACTGCGTATCAGCCTGGCGTGTCGAATGCTGATTCAGACAGAGACCCCTGTGACCGAAATCTTTGACGCCGTTGGATTCAACAGCCCTTCCAGCTTCGCCCGGCGGTTTCGACAGTTACGCGAGATGTCGCCACGCGAATACCGACAGGCTCATCGAGCTGCCGTAGGTAATTCAGTTCAGTAACTCTGGTGACTCGCTTCTTAAGATGTCGCGCATTGCGGCACGACTGAACACGGACTGACACGCGCCAACTCGCGGGCATTTCGGCATCCCACAAGCCGGGATGATAACAGTTGTCAGCCGTTTGCGCTCAATTGGCAGTTCTTTGCGACTTGCGAGATTCGGCACCTTGACCGTGTACGTGGGCATAACGGTTGCTTCATTTTGCCACCAGCCAACTTGGGCTCGACAAACTGACCGTCTGAATTCGAAGGAAGTCACGCATGCTGGGGTCTAGTCGACATCATTCTGCGGCGACGCGAAAGCGCGGATTCACTCTGATTGAACTGCTGGTCGTCATCGCAATCATTGCGGTCTTGATCGCCTTACTGTTGCCGGCCGTGCAACAGGCACGCGAGGCGGCGCGACGAACCCAGTGCAAGAACAACTTGAAACAACTTGGCCTGGCACTTCACAATTATCACGACACCTACAACGTCTTTCCTTCGGCATCGACAGGTGCCGGCAGTGGTTGTTCCTTTGGCTGTGTCGGCCCGCAGTACGCGAGAATCAGCGCAGCCGTCGCGTTGCTTCCCGGCATTGATCAGGCTCCGCTGTATGCCAATATCCAGTCAGTCGGCATCAACTACTCGCCATGGGACTCAGGGTTTGCGGGTTGGAAGGTGCGGCTGACCGCATTGCAATGTCCCACTTCACCCCCTCATTACCAGTCTTCAAACCAGTACTCATTCGGGCAGTCGAACTACGCCTTCTGTGCGGGCGACTCGTTCCATACCAACATCCGCGATCCACGCGGGATGTTCTCGTACCAATCCAGCGTTCGCATGCGCGACATGGTCGATGGCGCTTCGAACACAATCGCTGTCTCAGAACGTGCGTATCCCTCTTCGGACAAAGATATCTACAACATGCACAATGGATACGGATCTAGCCCGGCCGACTGTGCGGCCTACTACTCAACAGCGACCGGCTATGGTGCCTCACCCGTGACAAACACGGGATTGCGATGGAATGACGGTGGTTCGTCGTTCAGTTCGTTCTCCACGATGCTGCCGCCAAATAAAGCCCAGTGCTATGGCGGATCGGACGAGGGGGACGGCTACTACACTGCGTCCAGTCGCCATTCAGGTGGGGTCCACGCTTTGCTGGCCGACGGGTCCGTCCGATTCATCAGCGAAAACATCGACGCAGGGACTCAAACAACGCCACCCGTCACCAGCGGCCCCAGCCCTTACGGAGTCTGGGGTGCCTTGGGATCCAAGCAGGGCGGCGAAGTCCTCGGTGACTTCTAAGACTCATCTGCGACGCTGCGCAAAGTCTGCACAATTACTATTAGTACGTTCAGGAGAGTCCGCTCGTGCCTCGATGTTTACTCCTCTTCCTACGGCTGATCCTTGTTTGTCTATTCGTGGGCTGTTCCGGAGCGGCGAATGATCGCTGGACAGACAAGCGCCCGGCAATCGTCGCCGTGTCAGGCGTGGTGACGCTCGATCAGAAACCGCTCAGCGGAGCAATCGTCTCTTTCTCACCAGAGAGCGACGGCACATCAACAGCCAAGCCTGGCGCCTCAGCCCAGACCGACAGCACTGGCCGCTTTAAACTGACCACCTTCAAAGAGGGCGACGGAGTCCCACCTGGCCGCTATCAGATCTCCGTGAAAAAGATCGAGCGCAAGATGATCAAGCCCGGCGACGGAGGAGCCATCGCGCCGGTCTACGAGGAAATCTCCGAAGTCGCCCCCAAGTTCGCCAACCCAGCAACATCAGAACTGACGGCCACAGTCGACAAGCCCACCAAGGACATCGTCCTCAATGTGACCGCCAACTGACGACAAGTGATCCGAGGGGAGAACTCTGCTTCTTCCTGAGCGGGGCGGCGTAAGCCCAATGGCTTTGCAGTCTCAGCCCGTTGTACGCGGGTGGGTACCACGGTCTTGGAGTCCACGACAAGACCGTGTCTTCGGACAGGCAACGGACTCCTCAAGCTGACAATCTTCCGTCTCACAGGATTTCGTCTTCAAATCTGATAAATCTGCGTCATCTGCGGATATAAATTCTGATCCGCAGATTTCGCAGAAGTACGCAGATTGAAACAAGAGAGATGTAGGGCGTGTGAAGACTTCGGAACGCTTGGTCTCTACCTCTCAACCTGCTGACTACTCACCGCACACTTCCGCTCATCAAACAGATTCAGATAGAAGACCTTCGCCTCAGCCGGGACATTCGCCGAGACTCTACCTGCCGCAACATCCACCATCGCCGGGGACTGCTCCCACTTGCGATCCTGCCATCGGCCTGAGTCTTTTGTCCAAGCCAGTTCCGCAATCGCAATCGGCACGGACGACTCAAACTTCGCCCAAGCTTCATCGCCAGCAACCCCTTGCTCGACGATCCGCGGTAGTGGCTTCTGCTGCTTCAAAATGGAATCGGCAAAGACGCGGATCTCTTCGGGGTTCTCACCAGCCGGACCGTGCCCGTGTGGCATGCGGACTCGCAAGCAAAGTGTTTGTTCGCCCTTCGGCAGGCGATACGACTTCTGCCACGAATCCATCGGGTACGCGAAGTCATTCGTTCCGTTCACCCACAGCAGCGGCATTTTGGCGTTGGGTAGATAGACCGACGGATCCCACTGCTTCAGCCATAGACCAGCCTTCTCAGGCCCCAGTTTCTCAAGATTCGACAACCACGCCGAGTTCTCGCCGAGGTATCCGCAGCCATAGACTGGCGAAGCCAATTTGAAACGCGAGTCCACTCCGGAAACGATGCACGTCAGATATCCACCCCACGAGATCCCCGTCACGCCCGTTCGTTCCACATCGACTTCGGGATACGACCGGATCAACGAATGAGCTAGCGCGGCAGCACTGACCGCCTGATACGTCCACTGGTCTTCGATCGGATCATCGAGTTGCCCGAAACTCGCATCCCAACCTGGTGGGCCACCTTGTTCGTGTCGCTTCCAGTTGCCATAGGTTCCGACGGGAATGCAGCCGCACAGATCCATCGCAATCGCCGCGTAACCGCGCTCATTCCACACCTTCACCCAGCGATCAAACGCCGTGCCGCCGCCGCCATGAATCAGTACCATGGCCGGAAACTTCTTGCCCTCGTTGCCCGGTTCCACTTTCGGCACGCCGTAATACGCAAAGACTCGAGTCGGCTTGCCATGATAGGGCAGCCCGGCGTAATAGAATGCCTTCACACCTTCCACCTGCAGATCATCCGCGGCAAACACCTCCGGCGTCTTGGAAAGCTCCTTCAAATCGAACGAGACGCCGCTGGTCTTGGATGACGCATTATCAGCACCCAGCACGTTCGACGAGAAGACGCAACCGATGACCAGCAGTTGCCAACAGAACATGACTGCCCAACGCATAGAAGTTCCATTCATCAGAGTTGTATTGATCAAAGCCCGTCACCAGCTACTCATACAGTGCCGCAATTGGCTGCCCCGAACTGATCGGGTAAGGCCGGTTGGCACTGTCGTGAAAGTGGCTGCCCGGATCAATTCCCAGCGCGTAAAAAATCGTGGCCGTCACGTCCCACGGACCGTACTTCGCCGAGACCGGATAGGCCGCATGACGATCTGTCGCGCCAATCACCGCACCGCCACGCACGCCCGCACCGGCGAACACGATCGAATACGCCGCCGCCCAATGCTTGCGGCCGGGTGTCGCCCCTGCGAAGTTTCGCTCCAGCGCCACCAGCGGAGCCCGACCAAACTCGCCCATACAAATGACCAGCGTGCTTTCCAACAGGCCCCGCTGGTCCATGTCTTCCAAGAGCGCCGAAAAGCTCTGATCGAATCGAGGCAACAACGACTTCCCCATCACATCGAAGATGTCATTGTGAGTATCCCAGCCATGCTGATCCAGATCGTCAGGGTCTCGATCCTGACCGCGATTCGAGTGATTCCAGACGACCGTGACCAGCGGTACGCCCGCTTCGATCAAACGCCGCCCCAAGAGACAGGCCTGACCTGGACGATGTCGTCCATAACGATCTCGAATCTTCGCCGGCTCGGCGTTCAAATCGAGTGCCTGTCGCGCCGCGGGTCGATCGAGCATTCCAAACGCCTGTTGATAGATCGTCTCCATGTCGGCAGTTCGCGACGAACTGGAGATTCGCAGACGCTGCAACTCCGACAGCAACCGCTGCCGCTTCAGGTGCCTTCTCGCATCGACATCGTCCAGTTGTTCCAGTCCCGGCAGGGCAGGGCGATCGGTGGCAATGTCACCGATGATCAGTGAATCGTACTGCCGACCCAGCAACCCGGCGTATTGTCCCGGCCCGGGCTCAAAGGGAACCATCGCAGGCCCGTTGAGGATCACCGAAGACCGCAGAAACGTCGTCGCCGGACGCTGCTGCTCCAGCACGCAGCCATAGAATGGATGATCCGTTTCTCGAGGCGGCGGGTTCGACGACAAGCGCGAGTGATAAACTCCCGTGAGTGCCAGATACAACGCCGAACCATGATCAAGATCATCATGCGACATCGATTTCACGATCGCGTACCGGTCCGCCAGTCGAGCCAGTTTCGGCAACCGATCGCAGAGAATCGTCCCGGGAACAGCGGTCGAGATCGCCCCGAAAGCACCGCGGATTTGAGAAGGAGCGTCTGGTCGCGGATCCCACGTTTCCAGTTGGCTCTGCCCGCCACTCGCAATCACCACCAGCACCGACTTCGCGCGACCAAATCCGGCAGAGACCTGTCCCGAAGACTTCGCCTCGCTCACGACTCGCTCGTTGCCCGACGCAATCCGCTGCCGCAAGATCTGCGTCAGCAGGGCGAACCCGGCTCCGCCAGCGCATTGCAGCAAGCAGCGTCGTTGCATCATGTCCCTCAACACGTCACGTCATTCATCCGACTGCATCAAGTTTGAATGGTAGCAAACTTGGCACTGAACGCACGGCCTGAGAGACGGTGCTCCCGTCACCGTCCGCGTGAATGGTAATTTTCCAACCGGCCGGTACGATCAGGGTCGTTCGCTTCCGTTCAATCACATTCCGCGATTCGCTGGCCTCAGCGGAGATCACCATGCGCCTGACCTTTGTTGTCTCCACCGCTGCCGGACTAGCGATTGGGCTCGTCTGTTCCTGCTGGTTCGTGCTGCCAGTCGCGCAATCGCAGGAAACGAAACCCGCCAAAGTCGTCGACAAGGCCAAGGAACCGGACGAACTCGAAGCCTCGGCAACGGCTTTTGAAGCAGCCTTCAACAAAGGGGATGCCGCTGCGATTGCCGCCCAGTTTGGCGAGAACGCGGAAGTTGTCGACGAAGATGGCAACGTCGTCCAGGGACGCGAAGACATCCAGGTTCGATTCGCCGAGGTCTTCAAGAAGTATCCCACCGCAGCGATCGCAGTGCATGTCACGTCCATTCGGAAGCTCAGCCCGGATGTCGCCGTCGAAGATGGTTACAGCATCACGACGCTCACCCCCGATGAACCTGCCTCACGCAGTCCCTACACGTTGGTCCATCTCAAGCGGAACGGAAACTGGCTGATCGCCAGCGTCCGAGACTTCCCCGAAGAAACAGATGCGACTCCGCACGACCATTTGAAATCGCTGGAATGGCTGCTCGGCGATTGGGTCGACCAAAGCGGCGACTCGAAGGTCGAAACGTCTTGCAAGTGGTCCGATGATGAGAACTACCTGATGCAGGAATATGAAATCAAACTGCGTGGTGGTCGTGGCGTGCGCGGCATGCAGCGCATTGGTTGGGATCCCGTCCGACGAACGATTCGCGCCTGGGCGTTCGACCATTCGGGCGGTTACTCGGAATCGACGTGGACCCCGGTCGGCGAGGGCTGGATCATCAAGTCCGAAGGTTATACGGCCGACGGAACCGCCGCCTCGGTCACACGCACTGTGACTCGGATGGGTCCCGACGCTTACCAGCTCGATTCGACACAGCGACTGCTCGGACGGGAATTGCTTCCCGATTCGGCCGTGCGAGTCGTCCGACGCCCGCCAGCGCCCAGCACGCAAAACCGACGCATCTGAGACCACCCGACAATCGCCCCCGGCTTCCGGAGCTTGATCTAATATGACACGCACCTCGCGAACAATGGTGATCGGCGGATTGACCGCAGTCCTCAGCCTGTCGATGATTTGGCATCAGTCCGCATTCGGCATCGGTCGAGGCGGTGGAGGTGGAGGTGGAGGTGCTCGCCCATCAATGCCAGCCGCCAGACCTTCAGCGCCGGCAGCTCGTCCAGCCACCCCCGCAGCGAGACCAAACGTCGGCAGTGCTCCCAACTTTGGAGGTGGTGCAGCCAACCGACCTAACCCTGGCAATGCAACGCGTCCCGCAATGGGAGCAGCAGGCGGCGCAGGCAATCGTCCCGCCATCACGCCGGGAAATCGCCCTGAAATCGGATCGCGGCCTAACACTGGCGATGGCCTAGGGAATCGGCCTGCCATTGGAACCGGCACGGGCAACACTCGTCCGGGTACCGACCGACCGCAAATCGGCACGCTCCCCGCTGGTGGCAATCGTCCCGGGTTAGACAACAGACCCGAAACTCGACCCGGCACGATCAATCGTCCAGGCGTCGACAACCGCCCCGGAATCGCGAACCGTCCGAATACATTACCCGGTATGGATAACCGCTTGCCCAACGCCGGTAATCGCCTTCCCAACAACGGCAACCGCCTCCCCAATGGGGGAGCGAACGTGCAGGATCGTCGAGACAACCTGCAATCGCGGCTGCAAGGCGATCGACAGAACGATCGTCAAGATTGGCGAAACAACAACCGCGAGGACTGGCAGAACTGGGCCAACAACAATCACGGCGATTGGTATCACGGCTACAACTACGGCGGCTGGTGGAATCATGGTTGGAACGAACATCCCGGCTGGATGGCGTTCGGCATGACGACCTGGGGCCTCAACCGCATGGCCTGGGGATTTGGACTGGGAGGCTATTCGAATCCATATTACTCCGCCCCAGCCACAGCGGCCGTTTACGACTACTCGCAGCCGATCATTCAACAACCAGTCTATGCCGACTCGGGAACGCCCGCTGGCCCACCTGCCGCGGCCCCTTCCGATGCCAGCACATCGGCACTCGATCAGGCTCGAACCGATTTTTACGCGGGTAACTATCCGTCGGCCCTCGACAACGTGAACGCCGCACTCAAGGACGCACCGACGGATGCGGTCATCCATGAATTCCGCGCGCTCGTTCTGTTCGCCATGGGCCGCTACAACGAAGCGGCATCCACCATTCATCCGGTGCTCGCCGCCGGTCCCGGTTGGGACTGGGCTACGCTCGTCGGACTTTATCCCGCAGTCGATGTCTATACCGAGCAACTTCGCAACCTGGAAAACTACACCAAGTCCAACCCCAATGCCGCGGATGCCTTCTTCCTGCTGGCGTACCACTACCTGACTTGCGATCACAAAGAGGCGGCTCACAAGACGTTTGAAAAGGTCGTCAGCCTGCAGCCCAAAGACACGATCGCCGCTGAATACGTTCAGCTCACCGCTTCCGAACCCCCTGCGTCCGAAAACCCCGCTCCACAACCACCCCCCGTCGCCGATATTGCCCCCGATAAACTCGTCGTCGACAAGGATCTCATCGGCAAATGGAAGGCCTCCGGCGGCAACGGCACCACCTTCTCGCTCGATCTGAACGAGCAGGGCGAATTCACTTGGGCTTTCACACAAGGCAAGGACACGCAGACGGTGAAGGGGGTCTACGCCATCGATCAGAACAAACTGGCGATGGAACCTAACACCGGTGGCACAATGCTGGCCGACCTCAGCAAAAAAAGCATGGGCTTCCACTTCGCCATGGAAGGAGCCCCCGAAAAAGATCCTGGGCTGGACTTCACGAAGTAGCCCTGCCGGCCAGCAAACATTGCAAATTGCGAATTTCAAAATGCAAATTGAAAATTGCGAAACCCTGATGGGAGATGGAGATACAGCGACGTTCACCCCCGCGCGTTCGCCTCGTCATATTCTCATCCGCAATTGCAGCTCTTCGCTTGAAGCGATCGCCCGCGAACAGTAGAATCCGGCCGCCTCGCCTCTATAGCTCAATTGGTAGAGCATCTGACTCTTAATCAGCAGGTTCTTGGTTCGACTCCAAGTGGAGGCATTTTACCGTCTAAGTTTGACGGTGCCCAAAACTGAACGCAGAGAAAACCCGGTTGTTGCCGGGTTTTTTCGTTGGCAAATCGCCCGGCGCACTGACCACCCGAGGCAATCTTTGGGGAGCGATTCAATCGCTCACGTGCCGAGCACGGTTTCCGGTCCAGCAATCGGGCCGAGCGTTTCGATCCCTAAGTGTTCGTCGGTTCACCATCTGGATTCCGTATTAAAGTCACGGTGAGCGAATCAAAATCTCTTCCGCTGCTTGGTGATTTCCATGTCGCTGAATCGGCAATCACCTTCTGATTGTCCGTGGGCGATAGGGCATCCGCATAGCGACTTGCGCCTACCAAGAGCATATCACTGTTGTTGGAGCTGAAGATGCCATCAAACTCAAGTTCGTGTACGGACCGTTCAACCCCGTCGACGATGCAAATTAGATTTCCTGGCAAGTGAACGGAAGCGAGTATCGTCTGACGCACTGATATTCCGTGTGGGACACTATTCCAGACTTCTTCAGTGTTCACTATTCGATGCCATAGGTTGTTCAACGACTGTAGATCAGCGGTCCAATTGGTTTTGAACATCGGCTCATTAAGACGGATCAGTTGGCTTGACGGAATTCCCCCATCAGCAATCACGACCCGACACCTCTGTAGATCGCCTTTGCGATTCAGCATTGGTGCGCACATTGGAAACCAGCCGACGATTTCATCGACCGACAGCGAGGCTAATGACCTCAATTCGATTTGGTTAAACTTCGCCGCGTCCACGGCACTCGGGCTGAATCCGCTAGTCGAGACGGCCATGACCTTCTGAAAGCCAAATCGGCGCTGCCGACCAATCAGTTGTTCAATCCATTCACCGGGCGCTGTTCCTGCGCGGTCTCGACACTCAATGAGGCACCTAAGCGGAATGGAGCCAACGAAGCCGGAGATGATAATATCGAATTCGGCATACTGGACTCCGTCATCGCCGAATAGCTTATTGCGGGACTCAACCGTGAACCCCTTCGGAATGAGCGCACTCTCGACGTACGTCACGAGCTGCTCAAGCTCCTGCCCGTCATTTCGTTTCACTTTCTGTTTTTTCCTTTTTGCCATTCAGACTCCAAATTCTCGATTACCGTTCTCTACCGGATTCAGCCCCGCATACTGTCGTAACTCGCGATTCGATGTTGCCGCTTGCGATTACCTGCGAATCAGCCAACAATACAGATATTCCATGAAAATAGGGATCGTCGTTACAGAACGAGGGATTCGCGTGGTCCCTTCGACTCCAAGTGGAGGCACTTGAGTAAATCTGTGCCAGCAACGCGCTGAACGACAGCCCCAACGTGGGTGTGACGTTCGGCGTGTTGGCATTTCTGGGGTCCTAGGCAGGAACACGAAGAATGATTGAAGCTCAAGTCGAATTGCAGATCGACGCTCCCAAGGGAAAACAGTCTGCGATCGCGGTGATGAACTTTGCCTGCGGTCCGATCCCAAGTGACGAGTTTTTCGTGGGGACACATCCGGAAGAAGGGGTGATGGTTCAAGTCACTCACCGTTACTTCGACGAGGCCGGTGCTCTGCACCTGAACACCGAGGAGATTCAACTCGACGATGCCGCGATGGAGTTCCTGGTGAAGGCCGGCTGGCATATCGAACCGGACGAAGGCCACGAGTCTTGACGTTGGCAAGTCGCCCGGTGCACTGACCACTCCCACTCAGCATCGATCACCTCGACTCCAGATACTTTCTGGCGATGGTCTCCCCCAGCCACACAATGCCGCGGGTATCGATGACGAGTTGTTTCTCCTGCTCCGGCAAGTTGAAGACCTTGATGTGAATCAGGTGTTCGTCCGCTACGACAGCCTGATCCAGTTTGGCCGTCACATCAATGTTGTTGACGGATTTGTCATCAGTCGGAGGTTGCTGGCTGACATACCACTTGAGCTCTGGCGCTCCCAAATCTTTTCGACTCTGCTTCACCAGTGACATCAGCCGTTTCGGTGCTCCCTCGCGGAATGCTCCCCACGACATATCGTTCTCGCCGAGGTGATAGAAGATTCCTGCCAGCTCAACCTGATGACCCTTGGCTTCCAATTCTTGGACGGACTTGCGAATGAACGCGATGAACGCCGGGTAGAGATTCCGCGTTTTTGCTTCGCTTCCCTCGGGCGTCCAGTCGATAATTTGTGATCCGCTGTGCGTGAACTTGGCGATCGCGATATTGGAGACACCGTTCTTCTGGAGTGAGGCCCCGAAACTCAACTCCGGGCCGAACGTGTCGTAGAACCCGGCTGGCCCCAGTGGCTCCCAGCCATCCGACACCTTGTAGCCTCCGCCGATGCTGTATTTGTACGCGATAGCCTGATTGTCCTTCAGCAGCTCCGGTCCGTCTTCCATTTTGGCGAGTTGCTGCACGAAGGCCCGCTCCCCTTCCATATTTCGGTGCCCCGCGAGTACGAACAGGTTCACAGTTGAACCTTTGGCATAGGGCCAGTACTTGAGTGGACGGGCGTTCGACTTCAATTGACCGATGTTTCGCAGGTACGCATCGGCATAGTTGACTCCGTGCTCCAACTGCCCGAGCGTTCCATAGTGATAGTGCAGCCCGACTCCGCCGCCGATTTCCACGCCGATATGCGACGTGGGCACGTACTGTGCGAGGGGATCGTTGTCCGCAACTTCCTTCTGGCCGAGGCTGATGGCATACATACGAGGTCGCAGGTCCATTCCCCAAATCGTCTTCGTACAGAGTTCTCCGATGTAGAACCGCAGCTCGGGTGCATTCAGGTCGCGCCGCCATCTAGCCAGAAAGTTTTTCAGGTTCCGACCATAATTGTCCATGTACTCCTGATTGAACATGTCGTTCTCGCCCTGATGCCACATGAACCCTTCCAGCCGATATTTGATCCCTTGCTTCTCCAAGTCGGCCAGCGCGTCTCGAATGACCTGGAGCGCCAATGGGTACATCTTAAAGCCAATGGGTTCGTCTGGATTCCAGTCACCACCCAGGTGCGTTCCTCCGGCAGCGACCTTGATGATCGAGATGGGAGCCGCGATGTTTTGGGTCAACTTGCGAGCAAAGCTCAGTTCTGGTCCAACCACGTTGTCGACTGGTTGCAGGTCCACCCAGCCCACCGAGGCGGTCTTGGTTTCCCGGCCAAGACAATACGAGAAGCGGACACGGGGTTGTGGAGACTCCAGCCCGGCAAACGGAGGGAATTGCTGAATGTCCTGCACCTTCGAGTCAGAACCGACCATGTTGGACTGTCCGGCGAAGATGAAAACCCGCACTGTTTTCTCATCCTCTGCTTGCAACGGAGACAGGGCCAAACAGACTATCAACAATGCGATTGACGCCTGTTTCATGGCATCGCGATTCGGACGAACACTTCTCATGAGCAAATGACCTCATCTTCCGTTCCTGGTGCAGGCAATTCGCAGTCTCTTCTGTCGGACCGTCGCCCGCCTCCGCGACTCGCATGTCGCGAACTGTCCTTCTAGAATCTTGAGAGCCCCGTCTGAACGCGGCCAATGCCGGAATAGTAACAATCCCATTCAATCGACGGATCGATTCGAGAATGATAGATCTCCACTGCCATATTCTGCCAGGCGTCGACGACGGACCAACAACGCTGGCCGAGAGTCTGAAGTTGGCGAGGTTCTGCGTTGCCGATGGCATCACCGTCATCACGGCCACGCCGCATTGCCATAGTTCGATCCACCTGCTTCGCGCCGACATCTTGCCGCATGTCGCGGCGCTCAATCTGGAACTGCAATCGGCAGGCATCCCGCTCACCGTTTTGCCGGGTTCCGAAGTCCAGGTCTTCGACTCGACAATCTATCGCCGTGAATTTGAAGAGGATGTCTTCTGCCACCTGGGCGATCGCCATACGTTCACGCTTTTGGAATTCAGTTGGCAGGAAGCACTCTTCCCAGCGGATTCGGTCGAACTCATCGAGTGGATTCGTGATCGCGGCATGACACCAATCGTGGCTCATCCCGAACGCCACATCTTCTTTCGAGAGCAACCCGCACTCTTGCAACCAATCGTCGATGCCGGGGCGTGGATCCAAATCACGGTCGATTCGTTGTTGGGCAATTTCGGCTCTGAAGCGAAGGCCTTCGGAGAACAGTTTCTCAGAACTCACCGCGAAGCCATCCTGGCCACCGACTCTCACAACATGAAGCGCTGCTCAGGACTCTCACCTGGCTATGCCTGGGTCCAGCAGCATCTCGGTCCAGATCGTGCTCGTGATTTGGCCGAACGAGCGGATCGAGTGCGAACCAGCCTGCTGGCGCCACTTAAGTGACCCCAATGCATGAATTCTTCCGCGGTTGGCGTCGAAAAACGGGCTGCGTCACCCTGGTGATCGCCTGCGTCCTGAAAGGCGGGTGGATTCGCAGCCTGGTTTGGAGGGATAGTATGCTGATCTGGACGGATCACTAACGGCCTATCATCTGCATACAACTCCACATCTCGTGCATTGCGAGCGAATGGTGTGGGTAGGTTCAAGCTTGGGGATCATGGACGATGACCTGAATGTCACACTTTCCGTCTGGTACTTCGCCATCCCGTTAACACTCCTCTCCGCGTTCTTGCTTCTGTGGAAACCACAGAAGCAAGTGATCGCCCTACACGATCCTGGACTTTGAAGTCATGTCGTTCAGCTCCAATCGGCGCGATGCATTTGATCCAACGTTGCCGCTCGATCGCCGAGCATCACACGTCCGATCCTGTGCAATGCTCGTTGGGCAAAAGTGGCATGTCGCTCGCAGTATCGTCATCGAGCATGTGCTTAGCATCTGCGATATTGACCTAGCGACAGCCATAACTGAGCAAGAGATCGTGAAGGCAATGGCGGTAATTGAGAACCTGCGACAGAATGGATTGTCCACGAGCTAAGCAGCGGCGGCTAAGGAATCACGGAATGGACTGGCTCAACAACATCTGCTGGCTAACAGACAGCTACAAGATCAGCCACTACAAACAGTATCCGCCTGATACGAGACGAGTCTACTCGTATTTTGAGTCGCGTTCAGGGTCCGCTTACTCTGAGACCACCTTCTTCGGCCTGCAATACTGGCTCAAACAGTATCTGGTCGGCCCCGTCGTGACACAGGAAAAGATCAACCGAGCCGAACAACTGTTTAACACTCACTTCGGCGGACAGGTCTTCAATCGTGCGGGCTGGGAGTACATTCTCAACCACCACAACGGGCGGTTGCCCGTCGAAATCAAGGCGGTTCCAGAAGGGACGATCGTTGGCGAATCCAACGTCCTGATGACGGTGGAAAATACCGATCCTCATGCGTACTGGCTTACCAACTACCTGGAATCGTTACTCGTCCAGGTTTGGTATCCTTCCACGGTTGCCACTCATAGCCGTGCGATGAAGGATATCATCCGAAACGCGCTGACCAAAACCGGTGACACGACCCTCGTCGACTTCAAACTGCATGACTTTGGCTTCCGTGGCGTAACGTGCCCGGAACAAGCGGCTCTCGGCGGTGCGGCCCACTTAGTCAACTTCCAGGGAACAGACAATGTCGCCGCGCTAGTATTGGCCAACCAGTTCTATCACGAGCCCTGCGCCGGATTCTCGATCCCCGCGGCCGAGCACAGCACGATCACGTCGTGGGGCCAGGACCACGAAGTCGACGCCTGCCGAAACATGCTGACGCAATATCCAACCGGCCTCGTCGCCGTGGTCAGCGACAGCTACGACATCTTCAATTGCTGCACCAACATCTGGGGCGGCGTCCTCAAGAACGAAGTGCTAGCCCGAGATGGTGTCTTGATTGTGCGCCCCGATTCGGGTGATCCCCCAACGACCGTCGTCAAAGTCTTGGATCTTCTCGGCGAGAAATTCGGCTTCACGACCAACGCCAAGGGATATCGCGTCCTACACCCCAAGGTCCGAGTCATCCAAGGCGACGGTATCGACATCCAGATGCTCGGCCTGATCCTGAACGCGATGGGACAAGCCAACTGGTCGGCCGACAACATCGCGTTCGGTTCCGGAGGCGGGTTGCTGCAGAAGCTGAACCGGGATACCCAGCGATTCGCCTTCAAGTGTTCCTCAGTGACCGTCGGCGACGAAGAGCGGGATGTGTTCAAGCAACCCATTACAGACAGCAGCAAGAAGTCCAAATCGGGCCGATTCAAGCTGGTCTCTTGCAGCAATGAACAGGGAACCGAATTCATGACAGTCCCTGCGACGGATACTCGCCCCGATCATCTGCAATGTGTTTTCCGTGACGGCGAGTTATTGATCGATCAGACTTTCGCCCAGATTCGCGAAGCATCGACGCAAGAGCGATGAGAACCATTTGTACCACTAACTAATCCTCTGGAAGCCGCGGAAGCATACATGATACAGTTCGTGAGGCGCTATGGAGTGAGGATCGCAATCGGCATTGTTGTCGCAGTAGGTTTGTACGAGTCGATCGCCATTTGGATACCGTATCAGCGGGAGCAGCGGATCGCTCGCCATCTTAGATCCTACGGACATACTGTCGAGTTCGCCGACTTCGGGCCGAACTGGATCCCGCTCTCCATTCGTGATCGATTGCCGCTATTTAAACGAATTCGGTTGGTCCATCTGGTAACCGGCCCCAAGGCGGCGGCGGAACTCATACCCGAATTGAGTTCGCTCCCAAATCTTGCCGTGCTAAACCTTTCTGGGACTGAGACCGATGATGATTCACTACAGTATCTCGCCGACCTGACACAGCTCCACGATCTTTTCCTCCACGAAACAAAAGTCACTGGAACAGGTCTAGGCCAATTGACAGGATTGACAAGACTCAGTGGCCTGAATCTCAGCAACACACCGACGACAGATGCGGCGATCGCGCACCTCAAGGGGATGACACAACTTCAACACCTTGATCTTGGATATACGCTCGTTACCGATCGCGGATTAGCACACCTCGAAGGACTTACGAATCTGGTCACGCTCGACCTCAGCAAAACTAAAACGAGCGATCAGGGACTGAAGTCTCTGCAAGGCCTGACGCAACTCTACATGCTCGTTCTTGGTCGGACAGACGTCTCCGACGTGGGCCTCGAACATTTGGCATCGCTGACCTCGCTGATCAGTCTCGATCTAAGCCATACGTTTGTTACCGACGCGGGACTCGAACATCTCAAGGCGATGACAAAGCTCCAAACTCTGCGCCTCGAAGAGTCCTTCGTCACCACAAAGGGCAAGACTTTACTTCGAAAAGCTCTGCCAAATTGCAGAAGGCTCGATTGACGTGGTCCTTGGGATTTCTGCGCACGGCCAAGTCCACTGACGCCTCATTCCGATCAAGGCGAGATGAGAACACCATCGGAGGCCAACAACTGGCTTCACTTCCACCCGGCGGTATGTCTCGCAAGTTACCGTCCCACGCCCCGTCCGACCAGACGCAGTTTTTTGGGCTATGTTTGGGAAGGACTGTTTCATCCGAAGAGGCGATCGAATGCATTGCCGCTCCGTGCGACTCATTCCAAGCATACTCAATAGGGTCGGCCGTCAGATCGCCTGTTTTTCGACGGCTCGGACGACAAATCAACTTGCGAACCGGAGAGAGCGATGGGCGGTCGAGGAAATTGGTTGATGTTCCTGGTCGGTGGGTATGTGGTCTATTGCCTGCTTCCAAAAAGCGTGCTTCCGATCTCGTTCCAGAACGGAACGCGGATCAATATTGGCCAGCCCGCCTCGAAGAGCCAGTCGCTGGAGCTGCACCATCACATCACACTCAGTGAGTTCAATCAGTTGCAGCCGGGCATGCCTTTAAAAGAGGTCGTCAAGATTATTGGTCGACCCGTACAAGCTTTCACACCTAAGAATCTGGCGTCTGAGAATGTCGGCGTCAAAGTGTATGCCTGGAAGAATGCCGATGGCAGCCTTTGTCGTGTCGATTTCAAAGATGGCCTGCTGACTGACAAGAGACAGGTCAGACTTCAGGATTGATCATTCAGGCGGACATCCACAAAACGGATCCGTTGTGAATCGTAAACAAGTGACATAAATCAGTTGGAGAGGCTGAAAATGGATCAACGTTGGCCGTGGTTCGACATCACCGAGTCCTTCTTGGAGGCCAAGTCATCTTGGCTGCAAGAGCCACGTACACTGCACGGTTCCAGCGTTCGGTTCTTTGTGTTGGCTGGGAAGCTAGTCTGGCTCTCGCGCGATGACTATGAACTGGCGACGCTCGCGTTTTTTCAGGCAGTCATTGGCCTTGAGCGAGCGCTCCATCTGCATTTTCAGTCAAACTCCCCCTTTGCATTCCAGTTCGCCCGAGCGGTGTCAGAAGGGATTGTGACGGATGCCGCATTTGGGGAGATACGACTACTGTCGGATCACTTCCAACGTCAACTCGAACTCGAAGAACCCGCCGAGACGCACTGCCAACTCCTCTCGAAGTTAGTGCCGAAGCTGCGGAACCAATTCATGCATGGCACCTACCTCCTTGCTCCCGACTACGTTCATCTTGCCATCCAGATGCGGGAGATCGCAGACCTGTTGCGAACAACCTCTTTGATTCCGAATGGGAAAGTACATCCGTACACTTTGGAGCCCATCATCACGAAGAACCGGTGACCGAATCACCTTGAGTCACCTTCTCACTCCGCCTTCTTCTGCGGCGGTGTCCACTCGGCGGGCAGGGGCGTCTCACTCGTCAGTGCGGCCGTGTCTCCGAACTTCTTGAGTTCGAATGCCATCTGTGTGAGCAGATACATGACTCTGTCCTCGTGTTCGGGCTTTTCGGCGAGGTTCGTGATCTCCGCGGGATCAGCTTTCAGATCAAACAGTTGGGTCTTGTTGATCTGGGGATAACGAATCATTTTCCACCGGTCGTCGCGAATGGCTCGCTGTACACCCTTGTAAGCAAAGGCCAGGCGCGGACGCGCCGCCTGACGAGGATCCTTGATCGTCGCCGTAAATTCGAGTCCCCAACTCGTCTCAGGAGCGTAGACACCGCACAACTTACCGAGCGTGGGTAGGACATCGAACAAGTAGCACATCGCCTGAGTTCGCTTGTCCTCGGGAATACCCGGCCCAGCAACAATCAGCGGCACACGCAGCGAATGTTCGTAGCAGTTCTGCTTGCCGATCAAACCATGTTGCCCTCGCGCCACACCCGAATCGGCAGCGAAGACGACGATCGTATTCTTGGCGTGTGGCGAGGCGTCGAGCACATCCAGGATGCGGCCAATTTCCTGGTCGAGGTACGAGATATAGCGATAGTACTCGGCGAGCATCTCGCGAACTTGCTGTGGCGGACGAGGCCACGCGAGTAGCATCTCGTCGCGAACTGTCATCTCGCCATTGTTCCACGAATGCTGTGGCAGAAAATTCAGCGGCAGCGGAATCTTGTCCGAGTCGTAAGTGACCGGGAAATCATCTGGCACGATATGCGGATCGTGCGGTCCGTCGAATGCCACATAACAAAAGAACGGCCGATCGTGCTTCCTCTTCAAAAAGCTGATCGCTTCATCGGCAAAGACCGCGCACGCATGCTTCGCAACGAGTTGTGGAGTGGCCAATTTCCCATCCACCACGTCGCTCAGCTTGGCTTGCAACGGATTCGTCATCCCGCCGGCAAAGATCCCGCGTGCCTCTTGAAAAACGATCGGTAGCGACGGCGGACCATTGTGCCATTTCCCCGTGATGAACGTCGAATAGCCTGCATGGCCGAACGCGGCAGGCCAGGTTGCATCCCGCAGCAGTTTTTCGTCGATGCGGAAGAGCGGTTGCCCCGTCAGCAGCATCGCTCGTGACGGCACACACGTGGCCCCATTCATCCCGCCTTGCATGTAGGCTCGATCGAACGACAGACCGCGTTTGACCAGGCGATCCAGATTCGGAGTCTGGATCTGCTTGTTGCCCAACGCGGCGATGGTCTCCGCCTGCTGATCATCCATAAACAGCAGCAGCACGTTGGGCCTGGCCGAGTCCGCCGCCAAAGCCAGCGTGGCACATGGAATCAGCAGCAATGCCGCCAAGACGGTCGCAATGCGCATCATGATCGCTTCCAGAAGCAGGGAAGTCCGGAACGCACCACCAGTGTGAGGCGTGGGTGCCACGGTTTTGGAGTCCTCGACAAGGCCGTGTCTTCTCTCCCGATTGACCTGAGGTCTTGCTGTCCATTCACGACAGAAAACCATCAACGTTGACGATGAACGCAGCGCCAGCACGGCCTTGTCGAGGACTCCAAAACCGTGGCACCCAGAGCAGACACAGCGAAACCAATATCGCGCACGGTCCTTTAGTGCTTGTACACCTTATGCTGAGGTCGCCCCGAAAGAATCTGCTCTTTTCCCCAGTTCGTAACGGCGCGAAACGCGTCGCTGCGGATGAATTCCTGGAACGCCGTTTCGTCCGACCATTCACTGGTGATCAGATACGACGCATCATCGGCGACATCTTTCCACAGCGTCGAACTCGTGTGTCCCGGTGCCGCCTTCAGCGCGTCGATGACCCCCGCAAACTTATCCTCAAAGTCTTTTTGCTTCCCTGCAATGACGTGGTAGTTCATTCCGACTGTAATCATTCGATTGATTTCCGTATGAGATTCTCGAGCGCCCCTTCAATTCGGATGACAGTCTAACAAAGAAGCATCAGGGACATCACCTAAGCAGGGGATCTGCCATCGGCGTGCCGCAACGGTGATCGAACCTGATTCACCGAAAATGCTGAAAGGCCGCTTGGCCCAATCAAGCTCTTCCCTTGCGACTCTGCGCCTTCGCGCCTTTGCGTTGAATCCGCCGCAATGCGAAATCGCGACGACGACACCTAAGTCACCCGGCGCGATGATCGATAATGTGGATTGGTATGCTGGTACCATCCTCATTCAATCCGCCCACAGAAGGCCCGTCATTCAACTGAAACGAATTCCTCGGGAAAGTATTTCGTCAGCAGTTCAGGGCATCCCTCCAGCGCATCCCCGCCGGCGCGCCTGACATCGGAAGCAAAATCGAGGGCCATCCGCACTGCGGTCACCTGGCCACGCGTCGACCGATCCGCCATGACAGTTCCCGTTCGGCCTGCGAAGACGAATCGTCGATTATTACAGGCAAGAAGGACTTGCTCATCTTTAGCAGTGACCTGCTTGAATGATGTGACACCGTTGGTACGCATGACGACTTTCTGGTTACAGCGCAAAATGGAGGGAATGCTATTTTGCCATGGTGCATCGGCAATAGCACTACGTGGCGAGATGCAATTGTCAGTTAATCCAAAACTCGGTCGAACGTATTGTGATAGGCTGACACGATGCGAATCCCCCATCTGCAACTGTCGCCTGCGGCACTGCGAGCCGTTATCGAAGAATTTGTCACCCGCGATGGCACTGACAACACTGCTGTCGAACCACGCATCAAACAGGTCTTGCGCCAACTTGATATCGGCAGTGTCGAACTCCATTTCGAACATAAAACCGCAACTTGCAACATTCTGCCTGTGAATCACCTCACGATTGAATGAATCGGTTCATTTTTTGAGGGACGAAAGATTTCACTCGGATTTTGACAAGAATCGGTTGAACTCTAACGCGTCTTGCTCGGCATCAGTTCCGCCAGCAACTTGACCAGTGCGTCGTGTTCCACAGGCTTCACCAGATGGCCGTTGAAGCCTGCTTCGGTCGATTTGCGGCGATCGTCATCCTGGCCCCATCCTGTCAGAGCAATGATCACGATCGGCGTTCCCCAATCTTCCTTGCGAATCGCGCGACAAACCTCATAGCCGTTCAGCTTCGGCAACCCGATATCCAGCAGAATCACCTCGGGCCGATAAGATCCGGCGACTTCGACCGCCGCGAGGCCATCATGAGCTACTTGTGTTTCATGCCCGGTAATACCGAGCAGCATCGCCAGAGTCTTGGCCGAATCCCGATTGTCATCCACGACCAGAATGCGATGCGAGTCGAGTTGCTTGCCAGAACTGTCGTTCATTTTGCGGTACTAGCGATCCATAGAGTCGAGCCAACATCCGCACATCGCGCGATGCGATGACATACTTTCGCTGGTCGCAATTCAGCGGTCAACAGTCCGAGTCCAAAATCTCATTCTTAGGACTGTGCCGAGCGACCTCTTACCGATCAAACTGCATACTCTGGCGAACGGCCCTCTCTCTTTTTCTTCCAGTGCGAAATTTCCAATCCTCTCCGAAACCTGACCACGCTGATACACTACCCCCCCCGACCGAGCTCCAGCGTTCATGACTCATCAAGCAACAAGGAAGAAATCGTGGCTCAAA
Organism: Schlesneria sp.; assembly: GCA_028291515.1. GTDB lineage: Bacteria > Planctomycetota > Planctomycetia > Planctomycetales > Planctomycetaceae > Schlesneria. The sequence continues at coordinate 43,338 of JAQGHU010000069.1, read as the reverse complement.
ATGAAGGTTCACCCGCCAACGTGCTCGGCATGCTGACCGGGCTGATCGTTGGCGAAGTCGGCGCCGCCGTGGCCATCATCGGCGGACTCTGGTCTGCCTTCGCCTGCCTGAATCGCGCCAGCCTCATTTCTCAAACCGACCAATGGAAGTTCTATCTGGTCGCAGGTGGCCTCTTCGTCGCCATTTTGGCGATCTGCCGTCTGACTCGTCGCTCGTAATCACCGCTCAAACTCAGCGAGCCTCGGTGGGGTACTCCGCCGCCAGAATGTCCGCGATCATCTGACCAATGAACAACCCGGTCATGTTGATCTTCGCGGGATTCCCTCGAATCTCCTGACACCGCCGCAGAATCTCTGCGCGACCTGTCGTCGTACGGATCATCTCCTGCAATTCTTTTTCGCGCTTTTCTCGCGTGATCATGGCGTTCCCTTGCCAATGAGAATTCCATCTCGATCCCACTAGGATACCACCACGCCCGCATACGGGGATTGATTTCGCGAAAACTGTGGGGAACGCAAACAAATCCGTTGCCGCCGCCACACAGCTCAACTCGCTGGCGTCATTGACTGACACCGACTCGCACCGACATGATGTCCCGGCGATCGTGCCAAAAGATCCCGAGACACCACCAGCATGAGCTCCCAAAGAGGATCCCGATGAAATTCCGAGTCCGCCTGGTCGAAGGGGAAACCGAACTGCAGTCGATCTCGGTCACCGGAGAAATCCCGCCTCCAGGCACGCTGGTCATGCACGGCGAAAGACAATGGTTCGCCTCCGCCCCCGCCTGGGTCCTCGAAGGCAAGGAACTCTTCCCGGTCATCTCCCTGACCCTGCACGCCCCCAAAAAGGTCCCCAAACGCCGAGGCCCCACACGCTCACAGTTCCTCGACTAGCTCTCTTTCTCGTAGGTTATGCTTCAGCATAACTCTTCCAATCGTAAACGGGAGATCCTGCGAAATGCCCGACTACCGCCGCTATTTCGTGCCGGGAGGCACTTACTTCTTCACTCTCGTCACTGCCGGTCGGCGGCCCTTGTTTCGTAACGACCGCGCAAGAACCATTCTGGGGCGCGTCATACGGGAAGAACTCACGAACAAACCGTTCGAGCAAATTGCGATCGTTCTGCTGCCGGATCATTTGCACGCCATCTGGGCACTCCCTTCGGGCGACAAAGACTATCCGGCCCGCTGGAAATCCATCAAAGCACGATTCACGAAAGACTGGATTTCTTCTGGCGGCGATGAATTACCAACCAGTCGAGGCTATCGCAAACAGAGGCGGCGCGGCATTTGGCAAGCTCGCTTTATCGAACACACGATTCGAGATGAGCGAGATCTGCATCATCACGCCGACTACCTGCACTGGAATCCGGTGAAGCATCAGCTTGTCGACTACCCCAAGAATTGGCCCTGGTCATCGTTTCACCGCCTGGTTGAAACGGGAGACTACCCTTCAGATTGGGGCTGCGGTCAACCGGTGCCGCCTGATTTTGGCGATGTCAACGGCGACCTGCTCGAATAGCAATCTGGCCTGGGTACGCGGCCTAAGAGTTATGCTGAAGCATAACTCTTCTTCTGCCGTGCCTCACCGCTGCTCACTATCCAGCAATTCCAGATACAAATTCTCCACCTTCGCCCGCGCCCAGGGCGTCTTGCGCAGAAACGTCAGGCTCGACTTGATGCTCGGATCAAACGTAAAGCAGCGGATCGGAATCGCTCGCCCCAGTTCCTCCCAGCCGATCTCGGCCACCAAGTACTCGACAATCTTCGCCAGCGTCACACCATGCAGCGGATCATTCGGATGTTCTTGAGTCATACAATCCACAAACCCAACAAAGACAATCTCGCCACTCCCATCTCACCGCCACCACTCTCTCTTCTCGCCTTCACAATTTGAAATTTGCATTCTGCAATTCCCAATTTGCATCGCTTTTTCTCTCTCTTCTTCGCGCCTCCGCGGCTTCGCGTGAAAAACTCTTCTCGTCTTTCTTATTCGTGCAGATCCAATAGATTCGTGGTCCAGTCTTCTGCCTTCTTCCGTGACCTTCCGTGGTTCCCATCTCTTCTCAGATCTTCACCTGAGACCCCAGTTCCACCACCCGGTCATGCGGCAGGCAAAAGTACGCCGTCGCTGAAGTCGCATTGTGAGACATCCGCGCAAACAGTCGTTCACGCCAGGTCGCCATCCCCTGGCCATCCTCAGCCGACAGAATGTTCTCGCGACCCAGGAAGTACGTCATGTGTTCCGGAGTCAAATCCAGACCCGGCAGCTTGATCAGACGCAGCGCCTGCGGGATGTCGGGGTCTTCCATGAATCCGTAATGCACGATCACGCGATACATTCCGTAGCCCAGTTCCTCGACGGTCAGCCGCTCGCTCTCCAGCAGGTGCGAACAAGTCTCCGTGCGAACTGTCAGCAGCACGACCTGCTTGTGCAGCACTTTATTGTGATGCAGATTCTGCAGCAGAGCAGGGGGCGTTCCTTCGCCGTTACCACTCATAAAGACCGCGGTGCCGGGCACGCGAACATGAGCCCCCGCCGCAATATCTTTCATAAAGCTGGCGATCGGATACCCGCGAGCCATCAGGCGCTGATACAGAATATGCCGCCCCCGCTTCCACGTCGTCATCACCGTGAAGATGCCGATGCCAATCACGATCGGCAACCAGCCTCCGTCGGGAATCTTCGTCACGTTCGCCACCAGAAACGCCAGGTCCATCACCAGGAACAGCCCGCACACGCCCATCGCTGACGATCGCGACCAGTTCCACCTCTCGCGAGCCACCACATAAAAGATGATCGTCGTGATCGCCATCGTCGCGGTCACCGCAATCCCATACGCCGCCGCCAGAGCATCAGAACTGCGGAACCCGATCACGATCCACAAACAGCCCACCATCAACATCGAGTTCACCGCCGGCAGATAGATCTGACCGTACTCACTCGCCGAAGTATGTTTGATCTGAGTCCGCGGCAGCAACCCCAACTGAGCCGCCTGCATCGTCAACGAGAACGCACCCGAGATCAACGCTTGCGATGCGATCACCGCGGCCAGCGTCGACAGCACCACCAGCGGATACAGGCCCCATTGAGGTGCCATGCGATAGAACGGGTTCGAAGCCGCCGCCGGGTCCAGCATCAGCAGCGCCCCCTGGCCCAGGTAATTCAGCATCAGCGCCGGCAGCACAATCGCAAACCACGCGATCCGAATCGGCTCGCGTCCAAAATGCCCCATGTCGGCATACAACGCCTCACCCCCGGTCACCACCAGAAAGACCGACCCCAGCACCATAAACCCGTGCCAGCCATTCATCGTCAAAAACTGCATCGCAAAGTGCGGACTGAACGACGCCAGGATCACCGGGTATTGAATCAGGTTCGACACCCCCAGCACCGAAATCGTGAAAAACCACAGCATCATGACCGGAGCGAACAAGCGCCCGATCAAGGCGGTCCCGTGGCTTTGAATCGCAAACAGCCCCAGCAGAATCGCCACCGTGATCGGCACGACGAACGGCTGAAAGACATGCGTCGCCACGTTCAAACCTTCGACCGCACCCAGCACCGAAATCGCCGGAGTAATAATCCCGTCGCCATACAGCAGCGACGCCCCGACAATCCCCAGCAGCACCAGCCACTTCCGCTCATCCTTCGAGATGAACTTGATCGAAGTCGCCAGCGCCATCAGCGCCAGAATCCCGCCCTCGCCCCCATTGTCCGCGCGCAGGATGAACACTAGGTACTTGATCGAGACGACGATGATCAGCGCCCAGAAGACCAGCGACAGCACGCCGAAGACATTATCCGGAGTCACCGCGATCCCGTGCTTCCCATGAAAGCACTCGCGCAGAGCGTACAGAGGCGACGTCCCGATATCGCCAAACACAACCCCCAGCGCGGTGAGACTCAGCGCCAGCGGAGCAGATCGAGGATGCCCCAGCGCCGGCCCGACCCCCGTCGCCGGCCCACCCACGGTGTGAGGCACAACCCGCCCCGGCACCGCCGCAATCGTTTCTTGACTCATATCATCCGTAGCTCAACAGTGATGTCATCCCTGACGAAAATCGAATCCAAATTCCTCGGCCAGTTCCCTCCGCCGAGTTCTTTTTTTGTCTTCAAATTTTCAATTTGCATTTTGCAATTCGAAATTTGCAATCTCTTCTTGGCCGGGTGCCACGGTCTTGCAGTCCGCGACATGGCCGTGTCCTCTCCCAATTCCTTCTTCTCAACTCACCACTCTCTCAAATCAACTCTCTCGCCGCAGGCGGGGGAATTCTACTGCGCGACCCGATCAGTAGCGAAGCCACCCGAATCCGCTCAACCACAACCTCAGGAAAACCCTGACACAACCAACCCAAGTCTCCCGCGAGCATACGCCGCAAGCCATGACCCCAAAGTAGGTTATGCTTCAGCATAACTCTTGTCCGGGTGCCACGGACTTGGAGTCCCCGACATGGCCGTGTCGTCTCTCCCCTCATTCCATTCTGCATTTTTGAAATCTGAAATCGCCTTCTCTTCCTTCCGTGCCCTTCCGAGTATTCCGTGGTTCCCTCTTCCTATTTCTCTCCGCGTCTCCGCGTCTTCGCGTGAAAACCTCTTCCCCTCTTCTTCCTCACCCCAAAAACACCTCTTCCCGATGCCGAGCCAAAAACTCCGGCAACGGCCGAAACTTATCCGGCAACCGCATCACCTGGCCTTCGTACGGCTGAAACGATTCCGCGAGGACTCGATTGGACAGAGCCACCTTCAACTCGCCCGAGATCACGTAGGTTATGCTTCAGCATAACTCCCCCGGTGTCTCAAGCAGCCCCGCGCCACCAGCCAACGCTCCCCCGTCTTCCACTTTTCAATTTGCACTTTGCAATTCGCAATTTGCAATCGCCTTCTCTTCTCTCGCGTATTCCCTGGTTCCCTCTCCGCTATTCGCTAACCGCTAACCAGCACTTGGCCCGATAACTCGCCAACACCGCCCGCCGAAAAAACCGCTGAGCCAACCGCACTTTCACCGACCGAGCCACCTCAGTCTCACCCGAGTAAACGACATCTTCCGAGACATCTGCTTCCCTGGGAGGGCGAGGCTCCCGCCAAGCCGTCTTCTCTTCCTCGTCCGTCTTCCCCTCGTCCCTCGTCACTTTCATCTCGTCACTAAGCATCTGACTTTCCACCGCCAGCCGATCCCAATCCGCATGAAACTCCACCCAAATCTCACGATCCGCTTTCGAAGCTCCCGACAGACCTTTCACGCCACGCAGCTGGTGAGCCGGATCTAGCGACGCCAACTCTTACGTCAACTGGAAAACGAAACTACTAGACTTGTCTGCCCGAATAACGCGACTAGCTAGTTGAAGTTTCCCATAATAGACAAAGTCGCTGTGGTGACGATCTCTGTAGAAAAGATGGATTTCATCTGCTGACACTGATGCCGCGATGATCCGCCTTTCCGCAAAATGATCGGTCGGCCCCTCCCAGCGTAACTCATGGCCAATCAGTTCATTCGCATATTGCTCGCTACTACTTTGTTTCTCGCGTGTCACAAATAGAATGATCTTGTTGTCGCCTTGTGGTGTGACGACTCCTCGAGCCAATGCTTGAAATCCCGCATAGCCCCAAATGCGGGCCAAATAATGTCTGGAGTACGAATTGCCGATTTCAATTTGCGCAAACGATACAGGCATTTACACACTGCTCCGAACTCGTGATTTTCAAAGGAAGATACGTACTTTGGTCATTCCGGGGCAGGGGTTACGACAACTCCATCCCGCGGTCTAACAGGTTCCGCATTGGCCCCATCTCACGATTTCGCCTCAGGTTTAAGACTTAGCAATCGATCTGCGGGCTTGTGCATGACTCGAAATACACTCTTGGCCATGCCATCCGGATACTTCCCTATTCCGGTAGTGAGAATCACTTGGCATCGCTTGCCCAACTTTTCCCCGGTTTCAACAACTTCAAGAAGGCGCGAGACGGCGGCCTTCAGATTAGTGGGATCTATTCCAGATGTTTCCGGTGTATCAATCAGCAGGAATCGCGGGAATTTTACGGTCTCATCGGTGAGACTCATCTCCAATAATGCGGCATAGTATAGAAGCCGCCGAGGAACAGCGGCGCTCGCCTCCGTGTACTCTCCCCCATTGATGACAGGCATATAGTCGTCGCGAATGGATGCCGACCGGCAATCTTTGAGCGTGGCCCGCATCATCCGATCGTAGATGGACGAGAACGCAACTCGTTTTGCCTGCATATCTGCTTGAGCCGCGGTGCCCAACTGATCGGCGAGGATTTTCAAGGTTTCAACATTACTCGTCGCCGATCGCAATTCAGCTTCCAAAGCTTCCCGACGAACCTCTAATTCTCTTTGTTGCTCTAACTTTGCAAGATCTTGCCGCAATACAGCAAGTCGCTCCTCGACAGCTTCGAACTGCTGGATATCAACCATTGAATCCGACTCATCTACAGCCTGCGCAATCTGCTTTTCGAGCCTTTGTGCTCCTTCCTCTAGAGCACCTTTCTTCTTTCGCACGGACAGCAAGTCGCGTGTTAGAGATGCAATCGCAATTTCTACAGTCTCCACATTTTTCTGACGCGATTTCAGAATGGCGAGATACTCTGATGAGTCGTAAAAGAATTTCTCGTATTCCCCTTCCACGACATCGTTACCGCATACACACCGGTTCGGGAAACGCTTAACTTCTTTTAGGCAATATGGGCATGTGTTGGCAGAAAACAACTTTAGCTCTTCGTGCGCGAACATCATCTTTTTGAGCTGTGTCGCCTCGGACACGATGTCAGCTTTAAGCTGACTAAAGCGTGAGACCTCTTCCAAGAGGTTGGCCTCAGCGCGAGACGCGCTTATTATTTCGAGTTCGTTTGCGAGCAATTCCTTTTGCCACTCTGCCAGATTTACGCCAACAACGATCCGCGGTGGAGTTCGCGCCAATTCTCTTCTGAACGCAATAAGTCTGTCCTGCTGTTGCTTGAACTCAACCACTTTCTGATCAAGAAATACCAGATTCAGATCCTCCTCACCGGAGTTCAGATCTGCAGCCATCCCCTTAAAGAGTTCAAGCGATTTTGCAAACGATGCTCGTTGCCTATCAGCATCACGGAAGTTCGACAGCGCCGTGTAATACTGCTGATAGCTCTTACCGACAAGCAGCTCAAACACGGCCTCTCGAAACACCCTTGAGTCGGTAACAAACGAGTTATTGTCGATTGCTTTGAAAATCCCGGAGGGATCAGGCGCTTGATTATGGTAGATCAGCCGCAAGAAATCCGTGATATTTAGCTTACCCGAATAAACTCCAAATTGGAGAGTTACGGGATCGATCTTCAGTTTCTCCAATATCCAATCTGAAAAAATTCGTTGTGCGCTGTCGCGGCGAACAATCGGCATCACCGCAGATATGTCTTCCCCAGAAACAGCAATGTCGTTGGTTCCCACAAACCGCTTCAACACATATGAACTTGAATCAATCGTGACGGACAACTGAACATAGTTGCCGCTATCGCCAGTAATTTCGCGATGCAGGTCCGCCTTCGAATCATCAAATGGCTCAACGTACCCGCCAAGCCCAAAATAGACCAAGCCTGCAAATGTCGACTTTCCAGTGCCGTTCTCACCCTCAAGAATGTTGATCCCATCACCCAATACAGGTGATTCATACTCGTATTTTTTGCCGTCGTATCTCACCTTTCGGACTGCTAGGAATGCCATACTGTTACTCCGTGACGTTCAAAAAAACGATCCAGAAACGTCGGGAATGTCAACGTCCGAATATGTGACGAGATGGCGGCCACTTTCTTAATATTTTCACGTTCAAGCAGATACAGATCACTGGAAATAAACGTCTCCGGAACCTTCTCGCGCTTGATCCACACATCTAAATCAAGATCGTGCTCACCTTTCCTCACCTCGACGAAGCCTTTGGTAATCAAAGAGTTCACGATCCTTGCCACAAAATGTTTCCGCGAGGCACCGCTCGCATAAGCGACAGCGAGCGTATGAACATCGCGGCGACTTAAATCAGACTTCAATCGCAGTTGCCTCTCAAGCATTGGAGCAAGCACCGGTGACGACGCAAAATCTACTAAAAACGACAATTTCCGATGATCCTTGAATGGCCTAACACTTGAGTCGCACTTCAAAACATCGAGAACAACAAGGATGTTGTAGGCAATGAAATTGAAGTCCTCACTCTTAATGAACATGATCCTTTTTTTTGCTAGCTCTGTCGATGCGTCAGTCACGGGACGGCATCTCCTTTGAATGATAGATAGCAACTGTCAACTAGTTCGTAGACCATTGCTTCGATCGAAGTGGCGCTCTTAACTCGGTACGTGTACTGCTCAGAACATTCAGCCACTCTCTTCACCGCCGTATTGATCACACTTTGCATCAGCGTCTCAAGCGCGGCACTGTCAACGGTCATTTGACCATCCATGTCATTGGAGAGCTTTTCCTCACAGGCATCGAAAACGTGGTATTTCAATGCGAGGATCTGCTTATCGTTTTCAAAGGCTCGTTGCTCAACCAAACTCTGAGTAGCGCGACGAGACCATCTTTCAACGATTGCTGGCCGCACAGTCGGGCAAAAGGATGTGACTTTATCCTTGATGTTGCGGGTATCGGTTGGCTTTGGAAGGCGTTCCCACATTTGCCAGGTGGGATCGGGAAGCTTAACAGTCCCTGCCTCCACTTCTTTGAAAGCAAGTATCACATCAGAAACATGAATGAATCGCTGGGTCCGATCTCGAATCGCTTGCCGCATGTCAATGCGATCCATCAGCAATGCGACAATTTGCAATTCTTTTCCAGCGAGTTGCTCGTTGTACGCGGGACTCCGTTGAATCGCATCTAGAATTGCCTGCTGGATCTTCGCGGCGTCATCTTCACCGAACTTCCACTGGATCTGCAGGAAAAACAGTTTCCATTGGGCGTCACTCCAAGCCTTAATCATTGAAAGGTTGCAGAGAGGACTACTCCCATGTACTTCCAGGTCCGCGACTTTGTGCCTCTCAACTTGTTCTTCATACTCCCCGATCACCGCCCGCTTAGCGGCGTCAAGAACTTTTGGCGCTTCAATTCGGCCCGATGCTAAGAAATCCAACATGGCCCCGTCGGGCCATTCGATACCTAAAGTTCTCGTTCGCTCGGTATTCTTTTCGGTAGTGAAATGATTTGGCGTATAGAATCCAAATAGCAAATGCTTGCTGCAGCCCTTGCTGATCCAGAGATCGCAAAATCCGACGAGCGGATTGAGCACCTCATTACTATTCATTGTGAACGACACAGACGGATCGTAGTACTTGTTTTCTTCAACGTACTCTTGACCACCTGATGCTGCACCAGATCCAATGAAAACGTCACCTTGAAATTCAACGGCAGCGTATGCATGCGACTCGGGATATGTCATTGTCGCTTCAATCAGTAGCAGAACGGCACGCAGTTTCTGTAGGCGCGGCCCTTTACTCTGCAAGCCGACATCGCGGGTTACTTGCGGCTTTTTTTTGTCGATTTGAACAGCAGCTTTTTTCTTTGGCATTGCGCCTTCCCATGTGGCCAAATGGGGACGCAACTCACCGTCACACTTTTGCTCTCGGCAGAAACAGACGACAAGTTACAATTTGAATCATGCCGCATTGCGGCTTCAGATAGCCGAGCGTTGATGCGAAGCACTATAAACCCGAGACGCTTTATCCACAATCGTGCCTCAAACATCCCTCGGAAGCATGTCTATTGCAGTCACAGCATTTGCAACCACTGAGCTATAAAAGACGCTGCTCGCCAACGTCGCGCTCACTTTAGTGGCAAGTGTTTCGAGTTTCTCAACTTCTGCAGCACCAGGAGGCTGGCTCACACGCAAACTGCTGGAGCTGGCGGACTTTATTTCTGAGGCAGTGGTTGCCGACCCTGCAACTCGCCATGATTTTCTCTGGCCTGGTCCTCTTCCAGAGACCTCGACGCCGAAACCTCACTCCGACGAGTCACCCATGCGCGAGTTTTTTTACGGCTGGCGACGAAAAGTGGGGTGCGTCACGCTGGCGATGGGACTGGTGCTGCTGGTCGGGTGGATGCGAACTCGTGTCCTTCGGGAAGGACTGTCTCTGCGGTGTAGCCAGCAGTTGTTCTATTCAATCGCCTCTCACGATGGCACTCTGCATCTGGTGCGAGCCAGCTATACGCCACCACTCACAGGCGCACCCTTCATCAAGTGGTTCAGTGTGCCTCGCCCCGACAATGGTCAGCACATTACCCAGATGCCCACGATGAGATGGCGGTGGCAAGCGGCCGGATTCGGCGTCGGTCATCTGACCCGGCCGGAAGTCGTTTTCACATTCTGGATCGTCCCTTACTGGTTCCCCACCGGCATCCTCACCATTGTCTCCGCCTGGCTACTCCTCTCCAAGCCCCGCCCACGACCTCAACCCACCCCCAAACCTGGCCCCTGACCATGCGTAATTTCTTCCACGGTTGGCGGCGAAAGCTGGGTTGCGTCACGTTGGTGATGGCACTGGCGCTAATGGTCGGGTGGATGCGAAGTCGTGTCGTTCAGGATGGACTGGCTCTGAATTGCAGCGAGGACGGCTTTTATTCGGTAGCCTCTCTCGATGAGACTCTGAATCTGGTGAGAGCCAACTATGCGTACAAGGCACCAGGGCAACCTTTCATCCAATGGTTCAGCGTACCTCGCCCCGCCAATTCCCAAAACATCACAGAGATGCCGGACATGAAATGGCGTTGGCGAGCAACCGGATTCGGCGTCGGTGATCTGGCCCTAACGGAAGTCGATTTCACAATCTTGACCGTCCCCTACTGGTTCCCCACCGGCATACTCACAATCTTCTCTGCCTGGCTGCTCCTCTTCAAACCTCGCCCACGACCTCAACCCACCACTGAACCTGGCCCCTGACCATGCGTGAGTTCTTCCGAGGTTGGCGACGAAAGGTGGGCTGCATCACCTTGGTGATCGCGTGCATGCTGATGGTCGGCTGGATGCGCAGTCGTGCCAAACTGGATACGGTGTCCGTTCCGATTTTTAACCGACTACATCTCTTGGCATCGGTCAACGGCGAATTGGCCTGGCTCTCGGTCGATTGGCTGGGTTACGAAGTGTGGCAGCGGAAGGCATATCACGTGACCGAGATCACGATTCCCGCCTGGTCCACCGAAGTGACTTTGACAGATGTCATGGAACGACTGCATCGAGGCCTGGAAGACGACGCCAGAATGCGAGGGGAAAAAAACGGCAGATCGCCCCGGCTGTGGCTCATCTCCTACCGATCCGCAATCCTCATCCTGACACTTCTTTCCGCCTACCTGATACTCTGGATGCCAACTCGACCACCGAGAACAAATCCCGACGAGTAACCCATGCGCGACTTCTTTCACGGTTGGCGACGAAAGCTGGGCTGCGTCACGCTGGTGATGGCTTGTGCCGTCTCGTCAGCATGGCTCAGAAGCTATTCCAGGAACGATCGACTTGATGGATGGATTGCCGCTCGATTGGTCCACGGCTATCTCGTCTCGACGAACGGTCAAATCAACATCATTCGGCGGTTTCCACTTCCTCCCGACAAGGCCATCAATTCGCTGCATCTGAAGAAATACTTCTCGTGGCGAACGCAATCCGTGGAACCGAGCTATCCGGTTCTTCTCGGTCGGCAGGTGTACGGCACCCATGATCTTGTGAACGGGCTGCCAGACTACTGGAGTGAATTCGAGGTGTCGTGGCGATTCGATTTTGCCGGATTCCATTTTGGTGAGGGCCGACATCGTTCATGGGACGAATGGAGCGTCCAGCTCTGGACAGTCCCCTACGCGGCGCTCACCCTGGCCCTGACCCTGCTGTCGGCCTGGCTACTCCTCAGCAAGCCCCGTCGCCGACCACAGCCCACGACCGCGAGCCCTGACCATGCGTGAGTTCTTTTCTGGCTGGCGACGAAAAGTGGGCTGCGTCACGCTGGTGATGGCGTGCGGGTTCGTCGGCGCCTGGATCAAGAGTCGCAGCACTGTGGATCTGATCCATCTGAACTGGAAAAGGTCCAACGTCGCGATCATCTCCGGTGGCGAAAGCCTGCGCTATACTGTGGGCCGCCGCTTTCAATTCCTCCAAACGGCGACATTGAATGGAAACTCGGTCCGGCTGATTGACGATGAGCGGCCCATCACCGGCAGCAGCCTCGTCGAAACCCACTGTTGGCCAGGGGCCGCACTATTCGTACAGAACTCGGCAAGCGATACGTCTGAGCGATTCGCCGTCCCCTACTGGACGATCACACTCCCTCTCACCCTGCTCTCCGCCTACCTGATTCTCTGGAAGCCACGGAAGCAGGTGTGAGCTGAAAGCGCAATCGATCGCTGCCTCCGAAAAGGCCTGCAAGGCCGCAATAAATCAGCCCAGGGCAGAGCGAGGGGCAAGGCCCCGCAGCGTCGCCCTGGGTCAGAGATGTGCAGAGTCCCCGAGCCCTGAAGGGGCGAAATAAACTTCGTCACGATGATCTGTCATGCACTGGAGTCTCGGTCACTCCAAGTAAGCCAAAGTAGTAGGCACACTCCGTGTGCCGTTTCGTTGTGAGTTGGGATTGAAGTTCAGCAGTCCGTTCACCGAGACGGTCATGCACGAACAATATGACGTGTGACCAATTGTTGCGGCCCTTCAGACTCTTTCAGTGACGGCATCGTTCCAGATCGTGATCTGTCACAAAACATCCACTTTTTTGAGGAAAACTGCCAAAAACAGGGTCGTTTTGTCCCCCATTGTCAAAAATTGTCCTGGGCTGTCAAAATTTGTCAGTTGCCGGTGAGCCGCGCTGCGTGAGCACGCGGATAACTGATTGGTTGCCGGAATCAGAAACCAGAAACAAGACAGTTTTCACGCGAAGCCGCGAAGTCGCGGAGAGGAATACCAGCAGAGACCATCAAGATTTCGCTCGATCCGCTTCCTTTGCGGCTTCGCGCCTTTGCGTCTTGGCGTTGATAACCGCCTCCCTGCGAATGAGGCGTCCATTCAAGCGTTACTGACTCGCTTTTGCCTTCTTTTCTCTCCGCGACTTCGCGCCTTCGCGTGAGAACTTCTTTCTCCATCACCGGCTGCCGACTTTTCCACAACAAAGAGTCAAAATCTCAGCAAGTCCCTCTAGCTTCGCGCACCAGGGAATGGCATAACGCACCAGAGCAAAGAAACCCGATTTCCCGTGGACCGTAACCAACGGCCACACCTGTTGACGTCGAATGATCGTCAACACGTGTGGCCGTTTTTTTGTGGGAGGCAGATCGATGTGTCAGTTTCAACACCGCAATTCTCAGTTTCTGCCTACACATCCCACTGACAAAATCGGCCACCCCCCCAAAACCCTGCCATGGACTGACAAATTCTTCCATTTCGTAAGGTTCGAGACCAAGACACCGCCCCAATCGGAACGTCAGGGAGGTTGTGTCATGCGCTGTCCACCATGCCGTCATTCCCGCGCAGGCGGGAATCCAGAGGATGGACACTGGACTTCACTACTCAGTCCCGCACGCACCGTCGAACGGCGGAGACGGATATTGCGTGCTGACAGATCGCTGGATTCCCGCCTGCGCGGGAATGACGAGCATCAGACAAGGTTGTGTCATGCATCTTTCGTCTTCCAATTTTCAATTTGCAATTTTCAATTTGCATTTTGCAATTCGCAATTTGCAATGCCCCTTCTTCATTCACCAAAGACTTTCCCCACGAACCACTTACGACTATTCTCAAAAAAACATCCCGCAAAATGTCGAATCGAGGTCTCGTCATTCGTCGAATGGGTGAAGCGTGAGCGAGTGCTCAGCAAACGAGGGCGGCGGTCGTCGCAAATCGAATCGAAACAATGAACTGGGGAGAATGATCATGCGAGTGATAGTGCTGGTGAAGGCAACGAAGGACAGTGAAGCCAGTGTGATGCCCAGCGAAAAATTGCTGGCCGATATGGGTGCCTACAACGAGCAGTTGGTGCAGGCCGGAATCATGCAGGCCGGCGAGGGATTGCACCCCAGTTCCAAGGGAGCTCGCGTGCGGTTCTCGGGGAACAAGCGAACCGTGATCAATGGGCCGTTCGCGGAAACGAAGGAACTGGTCGCCGGATACTGGGTCTGGCAGGTCAAGTCGCTGGACGACGCGATTGAATGGCTGAAGAAGTGCCCGAACCCTCACTTCGAAGACTGCGAAGTCGAAATCCGACAGATCTTCTCCCCCGAAGACTTCGGCCCCGCCTACACGCCAGAACTGCAAGCTCAAGCCGAAAGCCAACAAAAGCGAATGGACAAGCTGCAGGGGAAGTAAAGAAGAGAGAAGGCGATTGCAAATTGCGAATTGCAAAATGCAAATTTTCAATTGGAAGAGAGCAGCATGTCACCGAGAACGAGATCTTCTGTTCATCCGGCTTCGCACGTGTCTCTCTTCCGTCTTCCAAATTTTCAATTTGCAATTAGCAATTTGCAATGTCCCCGCCTTCGATCGAGCCCATCAAGGAGATATGATACGATCAGCAGTCCCAAAGCATCGATCCCACCCGCTAAACAAGGAACATCACACGTCATGAAGGTTTTCCTCCTGCGTCGAGATGTTGTTCTGTTCGCGCTCGTGGTCTCGCTGCTGGCATCGTCCGCAAGGGCGGGCAACTGGTCGCGGTTTCGAGGGTCTCAAGGAACTGGGCTAGCTGCGTCTGAGGATAAGCTGCCGACCGAAATCGGGCCTGGTGTCAATCAGTTGTGGCGAACGGAGTTGCCTCCAGGTCATTCGTCTCCGGCAATCGTCGGAGACCGAATCTTCCTGACGGCAGTGAAGGGCGACACCAAGAAGGAACTGCTGACAATCGGGCTGGACCGAGCCACCGGCGAGGTCCAGTGGGAGGCGGTCGCTCCCTATGAAAAGCTGGAAGGGATTCATTCGATCGGCAGCCACGCTCAAAGCAGCCCCTGCGCCGACGCCGATGTGGTGGTCAGCTTCTTCGGATCGAGCGGCCTGTACTGCTATGACCACAGCGGCAAAAAGCTGTGGTCCAAGCCGATGGGGCCCTTCAACAACGATTTTGGAGCGGGTAGCTCGCCGCAGCTGGTCGGCAACAAGATCATTCTCTGCCAGGATCACGACCTCGATTCGTTCCTGATGGCGATCGATAAGAAAACCGGCGAGACGATCTGGAAGACCGATCGATCCGAGTTTCCTCGCAACTACTGCACACCGATCATCTGGGACAACGCCGGCCAGCAGCAGATCGTGATTGCCGCGACGCTGCGAGTCGTGGGCTATGACCTGGAGACCGGCAAGGAAGCGTGGACCGTGCGCGGGATCTCGCGCAGTGTGTCCTGTTCGCCCACGATCGGCGACGACGGCAACCTGTACATCGCCGGGTGGGCCGCCGGGGGCGATGACAACGAACGCATCCGAGTCGACCCGTACGAATCAGTCGCCTACAAAGACGCCGACAAGAGCGGCACGCTGGAGGAAGCAGAACTGAAGGACGGCCCCGTCCATCAACGGTTTACTCAAGCCGATCGCAACAAGGACGGAAAGATCACCCCCGCCGAATACGAGTTCTTCCGCGGCCTGTTCGCCGAGGGCAAGAACATGGTGATCTCCATCAAGCCCGGAGCAAAAGGGGAAGCAACCGATACCAATGTGCGTTGGCGACACGCGCGCCTCGTTCCATTCTGTGCCTCGCCGCTCTACGTCGATGGACTGGTCTTCACAGTGAAAGACGGTGGAGTGCTGCAGTGCCTGAACGCAGGGACCGGGAAGCAATTGAAACAGCTTCGACTCGAAGCGAGCGACAGTTATTACGCCTCACCCGTGGGAGGCGACGGCAAGGTCTATGTGCTCGACGAGATCGGCCGACTGACGGTGATCAGTGCGACCGACACGGCCGAAGTGCTACACACTGCCGACTTCAAGGAAGACGTGTACGCGACCCCGGCGATCGTGGATGGTCGCATCTACCTGCGAACGGCCAAGGCGCTGTACTGCTTTGGAATCAAGTAACCGTTAGAAACCCAATTCCCGTTTCACTTCACCGAAGGATTTCACCGCGAATTCAAGGTCTTCTCGAGAATGAGCCGCCGAGATCTGAGTCCGAATACGAGCCTTACCTTGAGGCACCACAGGAAAACTAAAGGCAATCACATAGACGCCCTTTTTCAACATCGCCTCAGCAACCTTGGCCGCGAACGCCGCATCGCCCAGCATGATCGGTGAGATCGGGTGAGTCCCCGGCAGGATGGTGTAACCCAGCGAAGACATTGATTCCCGAAAGTACTTCGTGTTCGTTTCGAGCTTGTCCCGAAGCTCAGTCGAGCGACTCAATAGGTCGAGTGCTTTGATCGAGCCGGCTGCAATCGGAGGTGGGAGTGTGTTCGAAAACAAGTAAGGCCGAGACCGCTGCCGTAAGTATTCAATGATCTCCTTGCGACCGCTGGTATAGCCGCCACTCGCTCCACCAAGAGCCTTGCCCAACGTGCCGGTCAGGATGTCGATGCGGTCCATCACGCCATGAAGTTCGTGAGTCCCCCGGCCAGTGGGACCGGTGAAGCCAACCGCATGTGAATCATCGACCATGACCAGGGCGTCGTACTTATCAGCCAGCTCACAAATAGCCGGCAAGTTGGCGATGTAGCCGTCCATCGAAAAGACGCCATCGGTCGCGATCAGCTTGAACCGAGCCTTCGCAGCCACCGCTTCTTTCAACTTGGCCTCCAGATCGGACATGTCATTGTTCTTGTAGCGATAACGCTGAGCCTTACACAGCCGCACGCCATCGATGATGCTCGCATGATTGAGTTCGTCCGAAATCACGGCATCTTCGGTACCGAGCAGCGTCTCAAACAGGCCACCGTTGGCATCGAAGCAACTGGAATACAGGATCGTATCATCGGTCTTCAGGAACTCGGACAAGCGACCTTCAAGCTGCTTATGGATCCCCTGCGTTCCACAGATGAACCGCACGGAAGCGCACCCATAGCCCCAATCATCCAGTGCCTTCTTTGCGGATTCCCTCACTTCGGGATGCTGAGCCAAACCCAGATAGTTGTTCGCACACAGGTTCAGCACCGGTTGGCCATCGGCCACGCGGACAAACGTCCCCTGCGGCGTCGAGATGACCCGCTCGGACTTATACAAACCGTTCTGCTTGATCTCGTCGAGTTGCCCCGCAATGTGAGCCTGAAAGTCGCCGTACATGAACCTACCTCCGCTGCGAAGACCACCACCCGAAAGACTCGGCACACTAATAAATCAATCTTCAATATCCAACATCGTCGTCCCAATTGTTACCGGGAGCCATTTTCGAGATCTTTTATTATTTCTTGACAGCGGGCGTCAGATCTAAGCGATCGCAATTCATACGATTTCGCCGTTTTCTTCAACTGAGACCATGCGACGCGCGCCTCTTCAGTTCTATTCAATTTATGCAGACAGAAGCACTTGTTCCAAAACAGGAAATGTTTTCGATCTTTTATCTCGGCTTCATCGAGCAAAACCAACGCTTCCTCAAAGCGATTTTGTTCGAAATAGAGGACTGCAACGTTATTCAGAAGGGATGGTTGTCGATCGGAAATCGCCACAGCTCGCTCGGCCAGTTTGTTCGCTTCCTCGAAATTCCCCAACCGCATGTGACAGGTAGCTGCATCCATGACCTGATGAGGACTGGTTGCATCTCCAGCAATCTTTGGTTCCAGGAGTTCGAGAGCGCGTTCGTAGTTCTTTGATTTCATAGAGCGATAGATTTCGCGAGAAGAAACATCTCCCCGAGATTTCAGGAATAAAAAGACTTCGACAAAGGCTAAGAGGGCCGAAGATGAGAAAGCAATGCCCGCAAAGGCACTCTTCCCTGGCGCAGGAGGCCAGAGCAAAGCCACGACACTCATTGACCAGATCCCGACAACGACGACCGGCAGCAGCCGATTCAGGACAAACTCGACCCTTTTTGACCAGCCATCCGAACTCACAGACACAAATTCGATTCCAGGCCGCCAAAAGTAGATCGCCGCAGTCAATGCACAGAGATGGACGATTAAAAAAACAGCATGGCAAATTCTTACGGGTGTCTCAAATCCAACTAACAACCAGGAGACAAGTCCAGCAACTTGAAGAGCAGCAATGCTGAGAACGATCGCGCATCCCAGAATCGACGACTTGCCGACTGGTACCGTTTTTTCTGCTTCGGATTCGCTATCAATGTCTGCTGACATCGCCGCCGTTTCATTTCAAACGTTCAAACAAAGCGGTACTAAAATAGCGTTCGGCTCGATCGCAGAGCAGGGTGACGACTCTTCGATCGGGGCCAAGTTCGCTGGCCAGCTTCAGCGCTGCGGCGACGTTGGCTCCGGACGACGTGCCGACCAGCAGACCGAACTCGCGATGCAGTCGCTTGGTCATGGCCATCGCGTCTTTACTGCTCACTTTCACTCCGCCATCCAGTGGGGCGTCTTGCAGCAGCGGCGGCAGGAAGCCGTCGGCGACTCCTTCGATCATGTGGCAGCAAGGCATTTCACCCGCCAGCAACGCCGCTTCGGCCGGTTCCATCGCGTAGATCTTGGACTGCGGGTAATGAGCCTTAATCGCTTTTCCGACCCCGGCCAATGTCCCGCCCGTGCCATACCCGGTGACGAACGCATCGACCGGACCAGACAACTGTCGGATGATTTCCTGGCCGGTCGTGTGCTGATGATCTTCAACGTTCAGCACGTTTTCAAACTGCCGCGGCAGGAAATAGCGGCTGTCCTTCGCGGCCATCTCGCGAGACATGTCGATGCCCGTCTGATAACGGCCTTCGCTTTGAAAGAGGATCAGCTCGGCTCCCATTTGCTGGATCAAATGTCGCCGCTCGACGCTGGCCCCTTGCGACATCAGGATGGTCACGCGATAGCCCATCGCGGCGCCGAGCATCGACAACGCGATACCCGTGTTCCCGCTGGAGCATTCCAGGATCACGGAATCGGGCGTCAGTAGGCTCCTGCGTTCGGCATCGACCAAGACGGTCTTGGCGAGCCGGTCCTTGATGCTGCCGCTGGGATTCAGGAACTCACACTTGGCATAGATCGTGATCCCTTCGCTCTGGAAGACCAGCGGGACCAGCGGAGTGTTCCCAATCAGCGACAGCACGGCCGCCGCGCGAGGTCGCTTGGGTTGATAGTCGGCATCGAGCATGATCGCTTCTTTCGTGACTTCAGTGTATTCCGTGGTCGATTCATATCAACTTTACGCCCAGTCCAACACGACCTTACCGCATTGACCCGACAGCATCGCGTCGAATCCCTTTTGGAAGTCCGTGTAGTGAAAGCGATGCGTGATCACCGGCTTGATGTCCAGACCGCTCTGCAGCATCACGGTCATTTTGTACCACGTTTCATACATCTCGCGGCCATAAATTCCCTTGATGGTGAGCATGTTGAAGACGACGATATTCCAGTCGATCGCGATCTCTTTTTCGGGGATCCCCAGCATCGCAATCTTGCCGCCGTGAGCCATGCTCGCGATCAAGCTGTTGAAGGCCGAAGGATTGCCGGACATTTCCAGGCCGACATCGAATCCTTCCCTCATACCGAGTTGCTTCTGCACTTCGGCAAGCGAAGTTTCACGAGGATCAACTGCAACAGTGGCCCCCATCTTCTTGGCCAAGGCGAGTCGATACGGATTCAGATCGGTGACGACGACATGTCGAGCCCCCGCGTGTCGCACGATCGCAGCGGCCATCACACCGATGGGTCCTGCGCCGGTGATCAGAACATCTTCGCCCAGGACATCAAAGCTGAGAGCTGTATGAACCGCGTTCCCGAAGGGATCGAAGATCGACGCGACTTCCTGATCGATATCGGGAGCGTGATGCCAGACGTTGGTCATGGGCAGCGAGAGGTATTCGGCGAATGCACCGGGGCGGTTAACTCCGACCCCTTTCGTGTGAGCACACAAGTGGCGTCGACCCGCCAGGCAGTTGCGACAGGTACCACAGACCACATGACCTTCGCCACTGACGATCTCACCGGGATGAAAGTCAGTCACGTTCGAGCCGACCTCGACGACCTCACCCACAAACTCGTGACCGACGGCCATCGGAACGGGGATCGTTTTTTGAGCCCACGCGTCCCACTTATAGATATGAACGTCCGTGCCGCAGATCCCGGTCTTGAGGATCTTGATCAGGACATCGTTGATCCCGATCGTTGGCTCGGGAATATCTTCGAGCCACAGTCCAACTGCCGCTTCCCGCTTGACCAGTGCTTTCACGAGCCGACTCCTTATCGCGCTGAGGTTGTCATCGACGACTTGCTGTCATCCTGTATCTTGGATCGCACGTGCGGTATGCTAGACAGAGCTCGTTTTGTTTGCAAGACAAGAAATCCATTATCGTGGAAATCCGTAATGCCCGGCAAGAAGCCCACCTCACCCGCCAAAGTCGCCGAGGCTGTTGATCCGATCAGCGGCCAGATTTCACAGCGTGTGAAGCAGATGCGACAACAACGCGTCTGGTCGCTGGAGCAGTTGGCCACAGCATCCGGCGTGAGTCGCTCGATGCTCAGTCAGATCGAACGCAATCAGGCGAATCCGACGCTGGCCGTCACGTGCAAGATTGCTCAAGCGTTTGGCATGTCGCTGGCCGAGTTCGTCGAGATCCCCGCGGCCTCGACTTCGATCCATGTCATTCGCTCCGACGATCGCGAGCATCTGTTTCGTTCGGATGAACATGTCGAAATCCGCACGCTGTCACCTTTGAATCTCGAGAAGGATGTGGAGTTTTATCAGGTCCGTCTCAAGGCAGGGGGAGTCCTGCGAAGTGCTCCCCATTTTCAGGGAACACGAGAGTTTCTTACAGTCGAGCAGGGGCGCGTGCGGATCCAGTCGGCCAATGATTCCGCGGAACTCAACAAGGGCGATTCGACGACTTACCGCGCCGATGTCTCGCACGCGATCGAAAACCTTGGCAAGAGTGAAGCGACCGTGTTTCTGGTGGTGATTTATCAGTGATGGCAGTGATCAAAGACGAGCTTACTGATTCGGCCTCGATAAGCGGTTTTGCAATCTGCCGGAAGGTGGTACGATGCGCTTCTGTGAGCGCTTGCGAACCCGCACTGACACTGGAAGCTGACAGAATGCTGACTGATACCGATCCCGAAGCTGCCGCAGTTCAAATGGAGTTGCTTCGTCGCGCTTCTATCTCGGACAAATTTCGCCTCGTTCAATCGCTGACATCAGCCGTCGTTTCGCTCTGCCGACAAGGAATTCGCGAGCGGCATCCTGACTACAGCGAGCGGGATGTCGATCTGCATTTCGTCGAGATGAATTATGGACGCGAGTTGGCCGAGGGAATGCGCCAGCGACTCGAAAGAGATCGAGAATGAGTCTGATCGAGTTGCTCCCAGCGCTTCGTCCTGTGGTCGTGCAGTTTGACCGGTTGGGGATTGCATACTACATCGGTGGTTCAGTTGCCAGTTCCATCTACGGTGAACCTCGATCGACACTCGACATTGACCTGGGGGTCGATTTGTCGGAGTCGGCTGTTCACGAACTCGCGACGAAATGGGACGGAGAATTCTACGTCAGCGAATCCGCGATGCGGACTGCTGCTCAGTCTGGCAGATCGTTTAATCTGATCCATTATGCGACCGCGATGAAGATCGACATTTTTGTCAGCAAAGGCGACGTTTTTAACACTTCTGTTCTGAAGCGTCGCGTGACTCGGGAAGTGGCGTTTGGAGACGAGGCGCTATCCGTCTGGTTCGCAACCCCCGAAGATGTTGTTTTGCACAAGTTGATTTGGTTTCGCAAGGGGAACGAGACATCTGAGAGACAGTGGCGAGATATCGCTGGAATTCTGAAAGCTCAACAGAACCGACTCGACAACACGTACATCGAGGAATGGGCTGATCGGCTGCAAATCCGCGATCTGTGGGACCGAATGCGAGCCGAGCTTGTAACCGTCTAATTTCAGACTCGCCAGGCCTCGGAGTTTCCAGTGATCATTATCCCGCCGCCGCTTGACTGAGTTCCGGGGATTCTCGAATGTATTGATGCGATTGGCGTTGAGGCTTAGAGTCGATCTATAAGACCTACTCGGGGATGCGGTGAATGATCTATTCGTTCTGTTTAGAAATAGCGAGACGCACCGCATCTCTTCAGATCCTGTTGTTGTTCTTGCTGACTGCCACGGCCAGTTTCGCCCAGACGCGGGCACCGGTTCCCCCGGCCGAGAAACAGAAAGAGCTCACTAAACTCTTGGAAGATGGCTACGACCTGCCTCGTTTGGATAGTACCCCGAAGAAACTGGAGGCCTTGGCCAAGCTGATGGAGTCGTCGGCTGACGAGAATTTGGGAGCCGATGAACGGTACGTTGTACTAACGACGGCCATCTCGCTGGCCAGCCAGACGGGAGATGCAGACGAGTGGCTGAAGGCCGTGAACGCGCTGGTTGAGGCATTTGAGCTCGACGTGATGAAGGAGAAAACGCGACTGCTGACGGAGTTCCTGAAAGCCAGCAAGCCAAACGCGCGAGTCAAACTGATTGTGGAAGAAGCGATCTCGGTGTCTCAGGCTGCGTCAAAAGAGCACCAGTTTTCTGAAGCTCTGTCATTGCTCAGTTCGGTCGACGCCGTCCTTCGTCGGGCCGCCGATGGCGCCGCGCTGAAGCCGCTGACTGTTGAAGCGAGGGCAGCGATTGCCGCTCGCGAAAAGGAGTGGAAGGCTTATCAAGCCGCTGCTGCAAAACTTCAAACGAAGCCAGATGACCCCGTCGCGAATCTAGCTGTGGGTCGCTGGCATCTCATTCAGGACGATAATTGGCCGAAAGCGATACCGCTGCTCGTGAAAGCCAGCGATGCGAAGTGGAAAGCAGCTGCAGAGCTTGAACAAGCGATGCCCACGGATGCCATGGCCCAGGTCGTGATCGGGGATGTCTGGTGGGACATCGGGCAAAAGGAAACGGGCGCTGTCAAACTCGCACTGCTCACCCATGCTGCGCAGTGGTATGAACAAGCACTGCCGAGTTTGTCGTCAGGGCTAAAGAAGCAAGTCGTTTCCAAACGTATCGAAGAACTTGCCACGCTGGGGTCACCCAGCACCCCGCCCATCCAAAGTCCCGAACCTTCCACGACGTCGAAAAAGACGGATTGGGTCGACCTATTGGAGTGGACGGAAGGATCCGATTGGACAGGAAAAGGGACCAACTGGAATGAACAGTTGGCGGCACCTCCCCAACGTGCAGGGATCAAGCTAGGCAAAGGTAATTCCGTCAAGTTTCCACTGGCGGCAATCATCGACGGCAACTATGAGATGGAGGTCGTGTTTACTCGATACGAAGGAAGCGGTGACATCGCGATCTACTTCCCGGTCGGGATCCACACGATGCGGATGCTGCTTTGTTCTGACGGCGGCGCGGTCTCTCGACTGGACTTTATTAATGGCAAGTTGGGTCTCACACATGCCCCGGGAACACTCTCCAACGGTCAACCGCATCGCATCTTGATTCGGGTGATGCACAACGGAGAAAAGGCCAGCATCGGTGTCGACTTCGATGAGACAACGAACTATTTCAAGTGGGAAGGGGCCTATTCCTCACTCGTCGATGTTGATGACGGAAAATGGAAGACGACGAACTTGCAGCACGCTTGGGTCGGGAGTTTTGCGAACCCGAACCTCGTGTTTCAAAAAGTGCGAGTTCGGATGCAGTCGGGAACAATGACGCGCGACTCAATCACTGCAGTTGATCGAGAAAAAGATCTTCGAAGCGGATTCGTGAGAATGGTAGGCATGAAGCCGTTGTCTGCAAAAGCATACGAGAATAATTTCTCGATCAATCAGTATCCCGAGACTCCTCCGCGATTGGCGCGGCAATGGCCACGAATATCGCGCGATTTCAAATACTGCGATGACTATTATGGAGCTCATGCGCCGTCGCGGTTGAAGTGTCCGATTCCGAAGGGGGCCAAAAGCTTTTCAGTGATCGCATACAACTGCGGGAGTGGAACAAGCAGATACCGGATCCTGGTCGATGGCAAGTTGCTACACGATTCGACTCAGAATGTCGATCTAATCAAGCTCGATCTCCCCTCAACAGCGCAGTTACTTGAACTCATTGCGGACGATCAGGGGAGTTGGGTGAGTGATCACGTCTACTGGTGTTATCCGCGATACCATTCCGTGAAGAGCGAACAGATCGCTGACAAGGCGCTTGACGGGGATCGCAGCGTTCTTCAATTCAGTATCGAATCCAGTGAGGTTGGGTGGAAAAATATTCTAACTCGCAACCAACCGATCGCTCATGCCGAACCGGTCGACTATCGGGATGCGCAACTGTGCCACGAATTTATCTATGCTCACGCTCCTTCCAGCGTTTCATTCGCTGTCCCCAGCGACATGTCGCGCTTTACGGCCATTGGATGGGCGACGTTTAGCAATTTGGTCAAGTTCGAAGTCTGGGCGGATGGTACACGGATCTACCAGAGTCCCGAGGTCGGCATTGCAAAGATTGATGTCAAACTACCACCGCGAACTGCACGAATCGAATTGAGAGTCGATGACCTCGGCGATGTCGACTACGATCACAGCTTCTGGTGCTATCCACGTCTGCATCGCAAGTAATGACCTAGGATGCTGCTAATGAGAATGTCTGCGTGCGATCTGATGTCACATTGGAAGCAATCCCTTTGGATCGTCGTGCTCGGGTTGCTATTGAATGGTGCTCCGATCAGCGCGCAAACTCGCGCCCCGATCCCCTCGGCCGAAAAGCAGAAGGAATTCTCGAAACTCCTGGAAGATGGCTATGACCTGCCTCGCTTAGAGAGCGTTGCCAAGCGACACGAAGCATTAGCCAAGCTGATGGAGTCGCTGGCTGATGAGAACCTTGGGGCAGATGAGCGTTACGTCGTTCTGACGACTGCCATCTCTTTAGCCAGTCAAACTGGCAATGCTGGCGAGTGGCTGAAAGCCGTGAACACATTGGTTGAGACATTTGACGTCGACGTAACGAAGGAAAAGACGCGACTGCTGACGGAGTACTTGAAGGCCAGCAAGCCAAACGCGCAGGTCAAACCGATCGTTGAGGAAGCGATTGCAATGTCGCAGGCGGCTGCGAAGGAACATCAGTTTTCTGAAGCACTTGCAGTATTGAGTTCGGTCGACGTCGTCCTTCGTCGCGCGGCCGATGGCCCGGCACTGAAACCACTCATGGTTGAAGCACGAACAGCGATTTCGGCTCGTGAAAAAGAGTGGAAAGCGTATCAAGCGGCGACGACGAAACTGCAAACCAATGCCGACGATGCTGCCGCGAACCTGTCAGTCGGTCGGTGGTACGTCATCCAAGACAGTGATTGGAAGAAGGCTTTGCCGTTCCTCGCAAAGGGGAACGATGTCAAGTGGAAAGGCGCCGCGGAATTGGAACGAGGAGGGCCGACCGATGCGACTGGTCAAGTCGCCGTGGCAGACGCATGGTGGGACATCGCACAAAAAGAATCAGGGCCGACGAAAACGGCGCTGCTTGTTCATGCAGGTCAGTGGTACGAACAGGCCGAGCCGGATCTCACTTCGGCACTGAAGAAACAGGTTGTTGCTAAACGGCTCGACGAGATTGTGTCTCTCAGTCCGGTGACAACCGGTACTCGCTTAGTCACTCCTCCACCGAAATCGCCCGCCAAGTCGGATGAATGGATCGATATCCTGCCGTGGTCTGAAGGGGTTGACTGGGCGCATCGCGGTATCAACTGGAACCAGTTCCTCGTTGGAAATGCGACATCAAAAGGGATCACGTTAAAGTCAGCCATCTGCGCTCGCTTTCCGCTCTCTGCTATTGTTGACGGAAGCTATGAGTTGGAGGTCGATTTCACGCGACATGAAGGTGACGAATGCGTCGGCATCTTCTTCCCTGTGGGAATTCACAACATGAATTTGCAGTTGCACGCGGCAAACGGTGCTAAGGGAGGCGTGGCTATAATTGATGGAAAATGGCTCACTGATAATGTGACGACCCGTAGCCCAGCCGTTGTCTCCAATAATCAGCGTCACAAAATCCGAGTACGAGTCCGAGACGAGAATCCGGAAGCGGCATTCGCCATCGACTTTGACAGCTTCAAGAACTTTATTAAATGGGAAGGCAAGAGCGCTTCGTTGACATATCTGGAAGGTGGTGACTGGAAAGTGTCAACAACTCAGCGGCCTTGGTTGCAATCACAAACGGGGCATGTCACCTTCCATTCAGCACGGATCAGGATGCTTTCTGGCTCCATGCGCCGGGAAGTTACCGTCAATGACGGTGGGCAAGATCTGAAAGATGGTTTCATTCGCCTTACTGAGCAGAAGGCGATTGTATCAAAGACAGGCCACGACAACCTCCACATCAACCAATTGCCATTGAGCCTCGGCGTGGGTGACACTGAATATCGTTGGCCCCTCGTAATTCCTGATTTCAGGTTTTGTGATGACTACTATGGCGCACACGCTCCGTCGCGGCTGAAATGTCCGATTCCTTCCGGCGCAAAGAGCTTTTCCGTCGTTGGGTACAACGAAGCGAGCCGCACGACAAAATCGCTTGCATTCATTGATGGAAAGAAAGTTTATGATTCCGGGATCACAAATATCGCGCTCGTCAAAATCGAGATCCCTGCGAAGGCGACTTTGCTGGAACTCGTTTTCGATGATGCAAATGATGGCCGACATGACTATTCCTATTGGTGTTACCCTCGCTATCACACCGTTCCGGCGAATAAGTTGACCGACGCGATGTTGGATGGCAAACCAGGACCGCTGAAGTTTGCTATCGCGTCGAATACGGTCGGTACCCACTCGTTAACGCATAATCAGCCGATCGAAACGTTGCCGATGGCACCGCTGCAGTTCCACGACGCATTACCGTGTCAAGAATTCCTCTTCGCGCATGCGCCGTCGACGGTGGCTTACGAAGTACCAGATGGAATGACACGATTCTCGGCGATTGGTTATTGCGTTCTTAGTCAAAGCGTAAAATTTGAAGTCTGGGCAAATAACAAGCTTGTTTACGAAAGCCCGGCGGCGGGTATCGTTCGCATCGATGTCAAACTGCCTGCGGGAACGAAGACGATTGAGTTGAAAATCAATCATCTGGGCGATTTGGCTGCCGATCACAGCATGTGGTGCTTCCCCCGGCTGCACCGCCGGTAATCAGATTGGAGTATTGGCGGGATCGGTCGCGCAGTACCTCCGATCCCAATCTTACTCATGCGGCGTGAGATCGAGATATCTCATCGCATAGTCGGCAACAACTGTCGCCAGCGTCGCCGCGGTTTTCGGTCGCCCGTCTTTGCTGCGAAAATCGATGCCGAATTCGAGTTGCATGGCGTCGATGCCGAAGCCTTGATGGCTGCCGTAAGTCTGGACGATGTAGCCTCCGCGGAAGCCCGCTTGTTCTTTGCCGTCGAAGGGATCGGGATAGACCTTCCAGCCGTGATGCTTGAGCTGACCGAAAAGGCTGTGCTCGCTCGTGTGTGCCGCTTCGCCGAAGCGTTCGCGGAGCAGGGTGACCGTTTTGCCATCGTGCGTTCCGCGGTAGACGGTGTCCTTCGCTTCGCCCTGGCCGTGCAGGTCGAGCAGCAAGCCTTTATGAAACTTCTTCTGCACGGCACTGCACGCTGAGGTTAACGCGGAGTGGTATTCATCGTAGACGGGCTTGGCATCGGGATCTTCGTAGGCGATTTCTGCGGGCCGATTCATGTCGACGAATTTGCGATGCGACCGCGCAACCACGACGTACGGCTTGCGTTGAAATCGTTTAGCGATCGCTTTGGCCACTTCAGCCGCCAGTTCTTCGGTTCCCGTATCGCGACTGACAACATACCCCGCGGCACCGGGTTTCAAGCCTTCGCCATGACGAGGTTCAACATCCGGCACTTCCAACTGCCCGCCATGGGGAGCCGAAATGATGATCGGCAGGTCGCCGATTTCGAGATGCACGAACCGCGATTCCTCGGCAGAACAGATCGCGGATGTCAGTGCCACGACCGGAAAAATTACTGCCAGTGACAGTTGAATCGTTCTCATCCAGACCTCGTCGCTCAAGTAATTCCGTTGCTGGCTCGCGTCGCTGAAACAGGATGCGCTCCGCACGCACTGGAGGCAACTTCGAGCGAGCCGCGGCTCTGATTATGAATTTGCCGTGAACTCAAATCGGCTCGCAAAGGGGTGAGAAACTTTGATCTGATGGCGAGGATCTGCGTTAGGAGGCTGCCGCCACAAACGCGGCAAGACTCCACTTTCTCGACTCTTCCCGAAGACGGGGCCACATGATGCTGCCACGAATCCCGTTCATCGACTTCGATGATGACGGCCCCTCCGATACCTGGTCGAAATGGGGAATGGGAGTCGCGGTCCCTGCGGCGATCGGCTGCTACGGGATCTCCAGGATGCTGTCCCGGGAGGTCATGCTGTATGAACGGCGCGGCGTTCGCATGCCGCTCTCGGGATGGGATGCTGTCGCGTTCGGAATCGTCATCCTCTCGGTCGCGCTATTTATGCACGCTCGTTATTTCATGGCCCATTCGAAGTCCATGAGTGACTACGCAGAGCTCGGCAAGATCGTGGCGCTGCTGGCTGGCATCGGCAGCGTTGGGTTTATCGTCGTGCGGAATTTCACGCTGATTTGAGCCACGTGCCTCGATGCGTTGCTGCAGCTTCTAGATCGTCGTGAACGGCGAACGTGGTGGAGTCAACATATTCCTGTGGAGTTTGTTGACGTGATAGAGTTCGAGGACTTCGCTGCAGCCTTTCTTCTGCTCATCTGGCGCCACTTTCGCAGCCACCGTTTGCCATTTAATCGCGTTCGCGAAGTCATCTGTCACCGCAGAAGCGGCTGCGAGTAAGCTGAGTGAGTGCCAGTCTTTCCAATCGGTAAGTTCGCAAGCCCGAGTCGCATTCTCCATGGCACTTTTCGCGTCATGAAATTGTGCGTCGGGACATGCGAGCTTGATCCAAGCTAAGCCGCGATAACCTACAGAGTTCTTTGGATCAAGCCTGACCACCGCCGTAAATTCCTTGATCGCATCGTCGAATCTATTCTTCTTGACCCAGACCAGACCTCGATTTGAATGTGCAATTACGTGTTTCGGATCCAGACGAATGGCTTCCGTAAAATCCTGAAGTGCGTCATCCCACTTATTTTGAAACGCCCAGACAACTCCCCGGGCCACCATTGCTTCTGCGTCGTTCGGGTCAAGGCGAATGGCCTCCATCAAATCCGGCATCGCACCTTCACAATCCCCTTGCAGCACACGATACGCACCTCGTTTGGAGTAGATCCAAGAGTCGGTTGGAGTCAACTCCAGCGCTTTCGTAAGGTCCCCGATGGCCTTATCAAGCTCTCCTTTTTGTGCCCAGGACTGCGCGCGAATTCGGTAAGTAGTCGATTTCACGGGGGCGAGTTGAGTCGCCATGGTGCAGTCTTCGATCGCCTTCTCATATTGTGCCTTTAGATACCAAGCGAATGCGCGTCCCTCGTAGGCCGCTCCTGTTTTCGGAGCCAGTTTGATCGCAGTGCTGTGATCGCGAATCGCCTCGTCGTATTGCTCGCTTTTCGTCAACGCAATGCCGCGGTTGAGATAAGCATTTGCGTTGCCTGGATTGAGACGAATCGCTTGATCGCAATCTCGAACAGCCTTCTCCAGTTCGCCCATCCGATACCAAATCGCCGCTCGATTGGCGTACGTCGGGGAGTTCATCGGCTCAAGGACGATTGCCTCGTTGTAATCTTGAATCGCTTTCTCGAACTCACCCTTCTCACCCCAGACGCTGCCGCGATTGCCATATGCGACAGCATCTTTTGGATCGAGCTCTATTGATCTTGAGAGATCGTCGAAAGCTGAATCCACATTCTTTTGCTCGGCCCAGATCACGCCTCGGTTGCGATAGGCACGACCATTCATTGGATCTCGTTTAATGACTTCAGTGAAGTCGCTGCTTGCTTGATCATAATCCCCATATTTCGACAGTACGAAACCTCGGGCATAGAGTGATGGCACATCGTCGGGATCGCACTCCAGAGCATTGTTGCAATCAAGCAGAGCCTTATCGAACTGCCCCTGACTCAGCCAGACAATGGCGCGAGCACAATGAGTGGAACTCTCCGTCGGAGACAACCTGATCGCTTCGTCGCAGTCCTTCAGTGCAGCCTCGAAATCCCTTTTGCTACAGGAAACCAAGCCACGGCGAAGCGAACCC
Organism: Schlesneria sp.; assembly: GCA_028291515.1. Taxonomy (GTDB): domain Bacteria; phylum Planctomycetota; class Planctomycetia; order Planctomycetales; family Planctomycetaceae; genus Schlesneria. The sequence continues at coordinate 13,153 of JAQGHU010000069.1, read as the reverse complement.
CAAGCTTTCGTGGGCTCGGCCTTGATCTGCTCGCCGTAGTAAGCGAACGCTTCGTCGGCCGTCATCACGTCTTTGCTGTGGACCCAGCCCCGACCGAGCCAGAGGAGATCGCCATCCGTATCCGTGACTGTCGCTGGAAAGCGAATCAACTTGCTGTCGACGATCATATCGCCATTCTTCGCTTCCGCTTCATCTTTCACGAAGACCTCGTCCCCCACTTTTGGAGCGGCAGCTAAGGAGGCAAGTGAGGGGACCGCCATGAGAAAGAGCACAAGCAGGCATCGCATCTGGAAATCCCTTTCAAAGATGAGAAGGCACCGATCCACTGGCAATCGCGAGGTGATGTGAGTTTTTGACGCCTCGACCTCTTCTATCGAAGAGACAATTTAGGTCGTCGTTCTCAGAATCGCTATAGAAATCTCTTAAATCGTCGCAACCTGAAACAGGTATTTGCGGGTATTGGGGCTGTTCACAGACCTTGGAGACCCAATCTCTTGGCGAGATTGACTACGCCAGAGCGCCGACATTAGTCCAGGACGCAACCTGAGATGAGCGACTTCGGAGCATCGCTCACATTGATCGGCACCTCGGGGATTTTGGCGGCCGTGGCAAGCAACGTACCAACTTCGCGCAGCATGTCTCCCGAATATCCCGGCCACAGGCGATTGACGGTCCTGTTGGTGATCAGGACGGTGTAGGCCGAGCGTTTCGCTTCGTAGCTGCGGGCGATGGAATGGTCGGGGTCTGCGATCAGAGGGAACGGTGTCTGATAACGCTGCTGCCACTCTTCGAGGTCTTCACCGCTCCCCTCGACGACCCCGATGATGTTGGCGTGCAATCCGTACGCGCGGAACAGGTCATGCGTGTGGGGTTCGTAGGCCTCGCTGCAGGGACAACCGGGCAGGATGAAGATCGCGATTGTTGGTTTGTCGGCGGTCAGGCCTGCGAACGGGATCGCAGGACGGCCGGTGACTGTGTTGGCGGATTGAGACATCCACAGCGTGACCGGATGCCCGACTCTCGGCTGGATCAAGACGGCAGCGAGTAATGCGACTGCGGCGGCGATCAGGAGCAGCGTACTGTACAGGCGGCTCATGCTTGTGGTTCCAACGCAAGACGGCCATCGGCGACGTCTGGTTCGATGACGCTTTCGGTCACCAGCTTTGATCGGCCAATCTGGAGCACGATCGCAGCCGCGACCAGACACAGGGCACCGGAGGTGAGGAACGCTCGTTCATAGCTGCCGCTCCAAGTGCGTAGGGCACCGGCGGCAAGTGTCGCCAGCGAGGCCCCGCACTGATGAGCAGCGATGATCCAGCCGAACATGATTCCCGCGCGGTCCCGACCGAGTGTATCGGCAGTCAGGCGGATCGTCGGAGGGACGGTGGCGATCCAGTCGAGTCCGTAGAAGATGGCGAACAAGGTCAGTCCCCACGAGGCATCGACGAGGACGAAGGGAAGGGCGATCAATGAGAGTCCGCGCAGCGCGTAGTACCAGCAGAGCAGGATGCGATTATCGAGGCGATCCGAGAGCCAGCCCGAGGCGGTCGTCCCCGCCAGATCGAAGATTCCCATCAGGGCCAGCAAGCCGGCTGCCGTGACCTCGGGAATGCCCTGGTCGACGCAGGCGGGAATCAGGTGAGTTCCCACCAGGCCATTCGTGCTGGCTCCGCAGATGAAGAAACTGCCCGAGAGCAGCCAGAAGTCGCGAGATCGAAATCCATCGAACAAACAGCGGATCGCTTCGACGGCGGGATTGGTCTTTGTCACGGCCGGCGCGACTGGCGGCGCGACCGTTTCGCCATAGGGCAACAGTCCCAGATCCGCCGGGTGGTCTCGCAGGAAAATGGCGACCAGCGGAATGGCCAACATCAGGGCTCCCGCGATTAGTAGCACGGCCTGTCGCCAGCCGAAATGTTCGACAGTCGACGCCATCACAGGGAGGAAGATGAGTTGTCCGGTCGCAGTGCTAGCCGTCAGCACGCCAATGACGAGTCCACGATGAAGGGTGAACCAGCGGTTGACGATGGTCGCGGCGAGGACCAAGGCAGTCATACCGGTTCCCGCACCGACGATGACTCCCCAGAGTAACATCAATTGCCAGGGGGAATTCATGAAGATCGTCAGCGAGACCCCGGTGGCGACGGTCGCCAATGAGATCAGAATCGTTCTGCGGAGGCCCAACCAATTCATGATCGCCGCTGCGAACGGGCCAATCAGCCCGTAGAGCAGCAGATTAATAGAGATCGCGGCGGAAATCGTGGCGCGACTCCAGCCAAATTCTTTCTCCAGCGGAACGATCAAGACTCCGGGGGCCGACCGAACCCCTGCCGTCGTCAGCAGAGTCAGGAAAGTGACTCCCGCAATCACCCAGGCATAATGCATTCGTCGTGGAACAGCAGCCATAGAATCTTCTCTCGCCTCACAACTCGCTTCGAGTTTCACACAAGGATTGGTTCACACGACGACTATTAGCCCATTCGCTGTGTATACAGGTATTGGCCCGCAATCATAGGCCAGATGCTGCGGAAGTCACCCCCGGTAATAGCGAAAACAACGTTTCCCAGGCCCCTTCGGGTATGGCTTGCTTCATGCGCTCCTGAGCGTTGACCCAAGCCGGACGAGCCGCCTCCAATTTTGTTTTGCCTGCCTTCGTAATCGTGACGAGCTTCTCTCGCCGATCTTCACCGGGACGGATCGCGATCCACTTGTTGTCGTGGAGCACGCGAAGGGCTCGCGTCAGTGACGTTTCTTCCAGGCAGGTCAATCCACTCAAGTCACCCTGTCGGACTTCACTTGACTTATTGAGCAGGCTGAGCAAGGCGTATTGAGTGACTCGCAGACCCGTCTCGCGGAAGTCGGCGTCGTAGGCGCGCGTCACCGCGCGTGACGCCCGCCGCAGCAGTGTACAAAGGCACGGCGTTGAGACAGGTGCGGCGGCAAGTGATGTTCGCTTGGGCATGTTACCTGTATACGCAGGTAATCGAAACTCGTCAAGCACTTTCATCCTTGAAATTACGTCTTTTGCCGCCCACCGACATTTTGTTGACCGCTTCTGATTCTTCCTTCATACGGGCTTTGACCTGCGTCGCGATCAAGGCATAAAGAGGTTCTGTTGATTAACTCACAACGACGAGATGTCGGCAGGGTTCGCGCCGAGAAAGCCGACCTTGATACCGTTTGCTTTCAAGATGTTTGTGGCTTTCGAGCTGAGAGTAAATAACACGATCAGGTTGACGCACGGGACCAACGTCAGAATGGCAAGCAGAATCGCTGGGCCAATGCCGTGTATCTTCTGCGCTAACAGGAACACCAAAGCCGTTCCCGTCAGACCGATCATGACGATACCCAGCAGCAATGGGAGTTGGACCTCTCGCGGAACCATCAGCCGGAGGATCCCCGCGACCAAATAGATTAGGATGCAGATCATGATCCCGCGTTGGTACTTGGCTACGCTTCGCAAATCCTCCCTCGATCCACTGAGAACCCCTTCGACACGAAGATCACTTTCGGGAGCGCGAAACGGATTGTCTTCCATGTCACTCATGTCTGGCCCTTTGATCTAATTTGAAAGAGATAAATGCGCCTGCTTTCGTCGCGTCGAACGCAACTCATGGGAGGGCACAAAAGTCTGGCAAGCGCGCTGAACACTTACAAGAAAGTGGCCATCGGAAATCAAGCGGACGACCACGAACTGGGGCGATTCTGTGGAAATCGGAAGAGGACTTTTGAACCATGGAAAGTACGAAACGAAGAGCGAAAAGAGATAAGAGAAACAGACCACGAATCTCACGAATTCGCACGAATCAGAAAGATGGTAAAGTTCGAGAGTTAAGTTGAGATGTCGCGAAACGACGGCTCTGACCCTGCACTCTCATCTATTCGTCAGATTCGTGGTCGAACGATTTTGCTCTCTCTTCATTTCGTGTGTTCCGTGGTTCAAACGTCTTCATTCCCAACCTGCCAAGGTGACAGTCGCGGAGTCAGCGACAATCAGCGGTGAATACCTATCATATTATTTTTCAATGAGTTGCGCGATCAGCCCACCGGGTCGAACCGTATGGCGCAGTTGTTGCTTTTTTCGGCTGACACCGACTGTCCCACTGCCATTCTGGTCATCTTTGACTTCACCCATATTGGAGCCTGCACGTGGCTGAGCAACAAGAATTCACGTTTCAGACCGAGATCAAGCAACTACTGAACATCCTTTCGCACTCGCTGTATCAGAACCGCGAGATTGCGATTCGGGAGTTGATTTCGAATGCGTCCGATTCGCTGAACAAACTGCGACATATTCAATTGTCGGAATCGCAATACCGCGATGACACCCCGCTGGAAATCGTGCTTGAGCCCGATAAGGAAGCCAAACTGCTGGTGATCCGCGATACGGGCCTGGGGCTGACCCATGACGAGCTTGTGCAGAACCTGGGGACGATCGCTCATAGCGGATCCAAAGAGTTCTTGCGCAACATCGCTACGACTGGTGACGGAGCGAAGCCGGATCTGTCGCTGATCGGTCAGTTCGGGGTCGGCTTTTATTCGGCGTTCATGCTGGCTGAGAAAGTCGAAGTAATCACTCGCAGCTACCGCGAAGAGAAGGGGTGGCGTTGGGTGTCGGACGGGACGGGTCGGTTCACGATCAGCGCTGTCGAAGGGGACGTCCCTCGTGGAGCCCAGATTCGGCTGCATCTGAAGGATGATATGGATGAGTTCACCGAGCCGACTCGGTTGAAGTTCATCATTCGCAAGTATTCGACATTCGTGCCGCATCCGATCAAGCTGGACGGTGAAACTCTCAACGAGCAAAAGCCGATCTGGGTCGAACCGAAAAGTCAGGTGACTGAAGAGCAGTACAACGGCTTCTACCAGTGGTTGACGCATCACTCGGAAGAGAAACCCCTGTGGCATCTGCATCTGTCGAGTGATTCGCCGATTCAGTTCCATTCGATCCTGTATTGTCCTCCCTCCAATTTCGAGCTGCTGGGCTTCGGCCAGATTCAGCACGGTGTGAATCTGTGCGCCAAGCGCGTGCTGGTGCAGGACGATTCGCAGGACCTGCTGCCGGACTATCTGCGGTTCCTGTATGGCGTGGTTGATTCCGCCGATCTGCCGCTGAATGTGTCTCGCGAGACGTTGCAGGATCACAAGCTGCTGCCGAAGCTGAAGAAGGTGCTGACGAAAAAGGTGCTCGACTACCTGGACGATCTGTCGGAAGAGCAGCCCGAAACGTTCAAGACGTTTATCGCACAATTCAGTTCGATCCTGCGCACGGGAATTGCGACGGACTTCGAGAACCGCGAACGGATTGCCAAGCTGATGCGATTCCATTCGACGTTTTCGGCCACCGAAAGCACGCTGGTGTCGGGCGGCCTGGACGACAAGGCTCCGGCACCATCGGTATCGCTGGACGAATACTTGAAGCGTGCCCCTGAGGGTCAATCACAGATCTACTACTTGAGCGGTCCGAACTTGGACGCGATGCAGAAGAGTCCGCATCTGGAAATCTTCCGCAAGCGAAACCTGGAAGTGCTGTTCCTGGAAGATCCGATCGACGAGTATGCGTTGATTCAACTGCGGTCCTATAACGGCAAGGAAGTGATGTCGATCGACGGAGCGGACATCAAGTTCCCCGAATCGACGAACCCGGCCGACGAGGGCGAAGCTAAAGAGACGCCAAAGAATTTCACTCGCGTGGTGGAGTTGTTCCGCGGTGCGCTGGATTCGAAGGTTGCCGAAGTGAAGGAATCGTCGCGATTGACCGACAGCCCCTGCTGCCTGATCAACCCTCGCAGTCATATGAGCGGTCGTCTGCAACAGGTGCTCGGTCAGTCGATGCGTGAGTTCGAGCAGACCAAGCACGTGATGGAAGTGAATCCTCAGTCGAACCTGATCAGCCGTTTGTGCGAATTGAGCAACAATTCCGACAACGACGAATTCATTCGCGACTGTGGGCGACAACTATTCGCGAACGCTCAGATCTTGGACGGGTTGATTCCTGATGTGGAAGACACGACGGGGCGAACGCTACGATTCATGGAGGATTTGGCGAGTAGCAAGTCGGCGATTGTGGTGTAGAAGCTGCCGAAGAAGAAGAGTTTGAAACACAGAGGCACAGAGGACACGGAGCATTGAGGTAGAGACTTGATGCTCCGTTACTGTCATACTTCCTATCGTGGAAGTATGACTGGTGCGCGAAGGTGACAGACCGATGCGACAGTTTTCCAAAACCGTTTCAATTGCCGCAAGGCCTGCCGTCATGTGGCAGGTGCTGGCAGATGTGGAAACTTGGCCGCAGTGGACGAAGTCTGTCAGATCGGTACAGCGGCTCGATCAGACCGCGATGTCATTGGGCTCGAAAGTTCGCATTGAACAGCCGAAGCTGAAGCCCGCCGTCTGGACGGTCACCATTTGGGAACCCGAGCAGTCATTTACCTGGGTTTCGAAGAGCCCGGGTGTGACGGTCACTGCGGGACATCAGATTGTTCCGACCTCCGAAGGATGCCGGGTGATCTTGACGATCCACTTTGGCGGTCTACTGGGAGGCGTGATCGGGCTGTTGATGGGTCGCCTGACCAGCGAATACATGGCCATTGAAGCGAATGGCCTGAAGCATCGCGCCGAGGCTGCGGCCTGACCCCCGAAACGGGAACTACATCAATTGCTCGGCGCACTCACAATCTGCACTGCGTCGACAATCACATAGCCGTTCGTGTCCTTATTGGAGATCACCACGGTGATCGCTTCGACGGTCTTGACGTCGAAGGTGGCAATTGTCTGGAAGCCATTCTCCTTGGGTGTTTCGCGCTGATTGAGAACGACTGTCTTGGAAAGCGATTTCGATTCGATACTGATCGGGATGTTGCTCGCTCGATTGGGATTAGCTGTGTAAGCGATGCGGATTTCGTGCGGCCCCGACTTGGTGGCATTGAGCATAAACGTCGCCGTCTTCGTTCCCTTGCCGGTGTTTCCGTCGTGAAGATAGTCCGTACCAACGTATCCGCCGATCGACGAACTGTGCTGCCAATCGCCTGTCAACTTCGCTTTTGCGTCGTCAACGACCGTTCCGGGGAGTGACTTGGGTTCGACGCCCAGCGTACGCACGGGGCCGGTCCATGACAGCACCTGATGATCTTCGAGTAGACGTTTTTTGAGCTTGCCGTAGTCGATGTCCTGCACGGCGACATTGGCGTCCAAGGCTTGGCTAGCGGCAGTCGCGGCACTTTGGCCCAGGACCATGAAGACCGGTTCCATGCGGATCGAACCGTAGGCAATATGCGAGGCAGCGAGGCAAACCGGCACAAGCAAGTTCTCGCATTCCGCCTTCTGGGGACGGATGGACCGATAGGAGATGGGGTAGGGTGAGACGCCGACTTGAATATCGCCTTCGTTACGAACGTAGCCTTCTTTCGTGACATAGCGATGGACATTGTGTGAATCCATGTTGTAGGCCCCCATGCCCACCGGGTCTTCACAGACAATTCGGCCCTGGCAGTGATCCTGAGTCATCACATATTCGCTGACTAGCCGTCTCGCTTCGCGAATGTAGAGCTGATGTGGCCAGTTGTCGTGGTCTCGAAATTCGTCCTTCGCCAAGCCCAATCGTTGGAAGTGCGAACGCACGGATTCCGGGACGCGAGGATTGTTGGCGAGCGTATACATCAGACCCATCTGATACAGTACGTGTTCGCGAAAGATGCGATCGCGAGTCTGATAGTCGCCGTCGGGATAATCGTAGTTGGCTCCGATGAAATCGGTTGAGATCGCAAAGTTGTTGTTCGTATCGGTCTTGCGATTGGGCATGAAGATCGGGTTCCACGGAATTCGATGATCGCCGGCTTCGCAGTTCCGCAGCAGTAGTTCATAGCGGGCGGGGTCGTAGCCATCGGGCTTAGGCCAATCGAAGCGATTCTCGGGGACATCCGTCGTACACATGCGGAAGTTGTAGGCCTGAGGATGAGAATCACCCTCGCCGTCATTCCCAGGTGGCGTGGCTTGAACGAGGGGCAACAGGCCACTGGATGGATCGCCCGGCTTCACATACGGATCGACATCCTTGATGAACTGGTGGCTGCGAGCGTGCGCGATCTGCACGCCGTTCAGAGTCTCGCCGTAGACTGAATTTGCTTCGCGGCCGACGTGATAGCGGCAACCTGCTTTCGCCATCAGGTCTCCTTCGTAGGTCGCATCGATAAACACTCGGCCCTGAATCCACAAACTGCTTTCCATCTTAATCGCGACGAGGCGCGAGCCTTGTTTGCGAACCCCTTCTTTCAATTCGAAACGCTCGCGCAGGATCGGCACTTTGTATTCGGCCAGCCACTGGCGATAGATGTCCTCAGCGACGTGCGGTTCGAACATCCATAGCTCTTCCTCAAGGGCCCCTTTGCGACCGTCGTTGTAGGCCTCGAGTGATCCATGTTTCCATGCGGATGGCTGCCGATAGTAGATCCCGACTTTCCGGTAGAAGTCATGCGACAGGCCGCCGATCGCCGCCTTATTACCGATGTCGGTCGCCCCCAGGCCGCCCGATGTCAGCCCGCCCAGGTGAGCAGTCGGCTCGATCAACACGACGGTCTTTCCCAACCGGGCCGCTTGAATCGCCGCCGTGATCCCGCCCGACGTGCCACCGTAGACGACGATGTCGTATTGGGGTTCTTCGGCATAGACAGGCAGCGAGAGGAGACTTCCCAGCACGACCAGAGATGCAGTCAAGCGGACAAACATGGTTGTAACTCGCCAAGTTGAGACGACGACGATGTGAAGCAGACGTTTTGATACTCAACAGCGATGGCTGCGGCAAGTAGGCGATCGAAGTCGCCATTTGGATATGCAAATGCGACTACTTCCACGCGAGGCACCTGGCTATAATTTATGTTGCCACGAGACGCTGGAATTCAACAGTTCGGCACCAAGGTTACCGCAATGACGGTTCAAACATTTAAGGACTTGCTCAGTCAACGACCATTTCGCCCTTTTCGTCTGGTGATGTCCAGCGGCCAGACATACGACGTTCGTCATCCAGAAATGGCATTGCTGACGCGTTCCGATCTGCTGGTGGGAACAGGTGACGCGGACGATGGCGTGCCTGCAGAATTCAAGATCTGCTCTCTGTTACACGTGGCGACGATTGAACCGTTGAATCCAACTACTCCTGCTTGAACTTCCCATCTCGGGCCAGTCTTTCTTCTGTGATCCAATTCTTCCTGAATCCCTGGATGCTAGCCGGCCTGGCAGGTGTGCTGTTGCCTGTGCTGGCTCATTTGCTCAGCCGCAAGCGATATGACACGGTGCAGTGGGGGGCGATGCAGTTTCTGGAACTGGACCCCAGTGCTCGGCGCAACCTGCATCTGGAAGATCTGCTGTTGCTGCTGGTCCGGATGGCATTAATCGCATTGCTGGCGATCGCGATGTCGCGTCCCTGGTTTAACGGCGCGTGGCTGGGTCGGTGGGCGACGGCGGCATCTCGTGACGTGGTGATCGTGATGGACGGTTCCTACAGCATGGGATGGGAAGGACGCACCGGGACAACGAAGGACGCCGCCATCCGGCTGGCGCGTCAGTTCGTCAACGAGTTGCACGCCGGCGATACGGTGATGGTGCTTGATGCGCGTGAACAGCCGCAGTTGGCGCTACCTGGTCCAACGCGCGATCGCGAACGGATACGGCAGGCTCTGGAGACTCTACCCGCACCCAGTGGCATTGCGAATCTGCATGAGGCGATTTCCAAAAGTCTGCAGATCCTGGCGGCGGGCACAAATGTCCAACGAGATCTGGTGATCCTGACGGACTATCAGGCACTCAGTTGGAAGCCTGATGATGACACGCTGTGGTCGCGGATCGACGATTTGATTGCCCAGTCAACGGTTCCGCCGCGCATCTGGGCGATTGACGCCTCGGCGGGTGAAATTGGCAAAGCATCGAACTTTACGGTCGAGCGATTGAAGTTGTCGCGAGAATTGGCCGTTACCGGCGTTCCGGTGCGGTTCAGTACCAAGGTGCGATATCGTGGGGGCGACACCCCGATTGCGAGAAACGTTTATGTGGAGGTCGACGGTCAACGTTTGGCCGATCAAACATTACGGTTGAATCTGACGCCGGATGGCGAAGGCACGGTCGAGTTCGATCGGCGATTCGACAAGGCGGGGTCTCACCTCGTCAGCGTGTTGCTCGATACCGACGCATTACCCGGTGACAACCGTTCGGACGCCGCGGTCATGGTTGCGGATTCGCTGCCTGTCGTCCTGGTCGATGGAGATCAGAAGCTGGATCCGACGCGATGTGAGACATTCTTCGCAAAGGTGGCGTTGTCTGCCGCCGGAAGCGATACCAATTGGATCAAACCATCGGTGGTGGCACCGAACGAATTAAATACTGACACGTTGCGAAATGCGGCCGTGATTGTGCTGGCCAATGTCGCGTCACTCCCGGCCGATACATTGGTGCTATTGGAGAAATCCGTCGCCAGCGGGCGTGGCTTGTTGTTTACGATGGGTGATCAAGTTCCCAAAGACGGGTACTCGATTGATCCTGATGCGCCCGCTGCCGCGCTATTTCCGGTCAAGCTGATCGAAGTCGCGACGGAGCCAAACAAAGAATCACAAGGGGTCCGTGTCGCTGGCAACAGTCTGGAATTGCCTTGGCTGCGCGAGTTTCGAGCCGACAAAGGGGGCACGCTGACCGATGCGCGGTTCTCGAAATGGTGGAAGGTGTCTCCTTTGTCACCACGCGTAAGTGCTCCATTCGACGAGGAAAGGGAAGGTCATCAACGGAAGCGTAACGCTGTGGCAGAGATAGGATCACCGTCGGTGATCGCGAAGTTGACGAACGGCGATCCGTGGCAGGTGACCCGACGTTATGGCCGCGGAATGACAGCGGTTTTAACGTCGACGTTGGATGCCGATTGGAACACGCTGCCTGCGAAAACCGACTTTGTTCCCTGGTTGCACGAACTCTTGTTTTCGATGGCAGCGACCTCAGCGAATCGTAATGTCGAAGTCGGAGCTCCACTGGTCTTGAACATTGCTCCCGAACTGAAGGTCGAAGATTACGAGTTCGTCGGGCCTGGAAACAAGCACTTTGCGGCAGATCGCATTTATGACGAACTGCAACCTGGAGCGATTTTAACGGACGTGCAGCTGCCGGGGGTGTATCGATTTACTCGCAAAGCAGCCGATGGAAAACCGCAGCCGACCGACGACCACTTCGTCGTCAATTTTGATCGCGGTGAATCGGATCTGACCCTGCTAACTGACGAGCAGCGGAAGCGGCTGGGTGGCGAGAAACGGATGACCTTCGCCAATGATCTTCTGGAGCTGGAAACGCGCGTCTTTGCCGAATCCTCGCGCACCGAAATCTGGTGGATACTGATTTACGGATTCCTGGCGATGATGGCCATCGAGGTTTGGATGATTCGTCGCATGCTTCGTGGTGCGACGTCGGCAACTTCATAGCCAGTTGTCTGTTTATCGAGCTGGCGCAGTCGATACACGCACCAAGTTGTGCAGTCCCGACCACGCGAAATCAATGATTACGGAAACGTTAGCCCCTGTTGGCACCACAGATGCCGACATCTAACCTTCGAAGCTCATACCGAAATCATCAAGGCCACCGAGCCTTATGGCAAGGCGAGCAGGTTTCTTCCAACCTTTGCAGGAAGTAGTCCAAACATTACGTTCGCTTTGCCAAGGAAGGTCCAAGCGGCTCGAAGACGAGAGCAGCCATCATGACTACCACTATTGCGTTGATCCTGTTTGGGACGGTTGCCTTTGCTGTTGGTCAAGGTTGGCTGATCCGCCAGCTGAGCAATCGCTATCTGCACCCTGTTGCCCCCTGGCCCGACAGTCGGCCGATGCCGAAGGCCGCGATCCTGCTCTCTCTCCGAGGCAACGATCCGTTTCTAACCACCTGCCTGCGCAATCTGCTCTCGCAGGACTACCCCGATTTCATCGTGCAAGTGGTGATCGACTCCGAAACCGATCCGGCTTGGGCCGCAATTCGGGACGTTCGAGCGGAAGGAAACGATGATCGGCTGTACGTCTCGGTCCTAAGCAATCGCAGTTCCTCGTGCAGTTTAAAAAACAGTTCGGTCATTCAAGGGATCAACAGCCTGCCCGATGATTGTGAAGTGGTGGCTCTGGTCGATGCAGATGCCGTGACTCATCGGTCATGGCTACGCGAACTCGTCGCTCCGCTGGTCGATCCGCAAGTGGCCTGTTCGACCGGTATTCGCTGGTTCGCACCACACGATAATTCGCTGCCGTCGCGGATGCGTTGCTATTGGAATCTGATCGCAGCATCTGTGATCCACATCTCGCGAACCCCCTGGGGCGGCTCGATGGTGGTTCGCCGGAGCGTGCTCGATTCAGGACTAACCGAAGAGTGGTCTCGCATGTTTTGCGAAGACGCCTTCACCATTCGCTATCTTGACGAACGCGGTCTGAAATTGGTCTGCGTCCCGCAAGCGACCGTCGTCAACGAAGAGACGACGTCCGTCTCCGCCTGCATTCGATTCGTGAACCGTCAAATGCTGATTTTCCGTCTGTATCATCGGCAGTGGTGGGCCGTGGTCGCAATGATTATCGCCGCTCTGGTTGTCCGCTTGCCCCACTTGCACTATCTGACCCAATCCCTCATTGCAGGCGACTGGATCAGTGCCGCGGCACTCTTCCTCATCCATCCGATCATCCTTTGGGTGACTCAATACGAAGCGGTCCGATTGGACCGAGCCGTGCGAAAAATGGTTGCCACAACAACCGGACGAGAGATCGCTCGCAACCCGTTCCCGGATTTCTTCGGATATTTCTGCACGGAAGTGATGTGCTTCGGTTCGATGGTCTACGCGGTCTGCGCTCGCACTGTTCAATGGCGTGGCATCACCTACCGGGTGCGTGGCCCGAAAGACATTGCGCTCCTCGCCTATCGCCCCTTCAAAGAAGTTCCTTCGTACGGGGCGGCCGACAAAGCGACCCTCGTGTGAGACCGCTAAGGATTGCGGCATGTGGAGAGGCTTTGAACGAGGCTGCTTCCTCAAGTAGCCTTCTCGCTCCGAGGCTGTCAGTTTTTCGAAAACCGCCAAAACGGGGATGAAGTTTATATCGGACCACCCCGTTTGCGTCGATTCTGAGCGATCCTACGAGGTCGTTTTTTGGAAGTG
>JAQGHU010000066.1 GCA_028291515.1 Schlesneria sp. | reverse complement strand
GGTCAAACCGCCGTCATCGCACTACTCAATGCCCGACAAGCAGATACTAAAAAACTCGCCCAAATTGCCGCCTGAAATTTGCGCAGACTGACAAGATTTGGGACGTCAGTCATACAGAGGCACAGAGGCCACCGAGATAGACAGAGAAGAGTTCGGATCCGATCTGTGTCGTCTGTGGATCTCTTGTGTCGCAGATGAACGCAGATTGATGACAACGTTTCATATGGCGGTGGCAGAGGCCACGTGGAGTTGTTCATTGATTCAGTTGGAGCAGTCCTTTTATGCACAGCCTGCCGTTACGTTGGCGCAGGCTCTGATCGGCAAAGTCCTCGTTCGGCGGATGCGACGAAAGGTGTTCCATGCTCGGATTGTCGAAACAGAGGCCTATGTCGGCTCGCACGATCTCGCCTGCCATGCATCCAAAGGCCGGACGAATCGAACCGAAGTCATGTTTGGCCCGGCAGGTCGAGCCTATGTCTACTTGATCTATGGCATGTACGACATGTTCAATATTGTCGCCGGCGACATTGATGATCCGCAGGCTGTCCTCATCCGCGCCGCCGAACCATTGAATGGTTGGTCGGCCGATCTTTCCGGTCCAGGCAAATTGACTCGCAATCTGCAGATCACCCGTGCGGACAACGGCGTCATTCTGACGAGCGATCGATTGCACCTTCTCGACGATCCAGCGGATCGACCGCAGATTGTTGCCACACCGCGCATCGGTATCGACTATGCACGTGAATGGAAGCACGAGTTATTGAGATTTCTCGATCCGACGAGCAAATGTTTGTCGAGCAAGATCGGGCTTTCGGGTACGTCGCCTGGCCCGAACAGCCCATTGACCTTCTGACCGTTCCTGGTCGATTTTACTTTCCCCTGGGAATGAACCCGGAAACACCTGTCTCCACGACGGAATTGAGCCTGATCCGCGTCTTGATTCCTTCATTGATTTCGCGCATGGCATCTTCGGGAAGAGTGGAGATGTCGAAATGTTCCTGGAGCCGACCCGGGGTCTTAGTCGTGGTCAAGAGCGCCGATTGCGTTCGTATCTCCGATTGTCACGGAATCGTTTGGTCAGGAATATAATCGGCGGCCGCTCGATCCGCGAGAATGGTGGCGGCATCGCGTTGAACGTGACCGGCAGGTATCGACGCATCGCCATTACACAAGCGAGTCAGCATTGCCGCTTTCTCGTGGCCTGTCACCAGCCACAGAATGTTTCGCGACCGATTGATGATCGGGTACGTGAGAGTCATGCGTTGACGACCTTGATAGCTGCCGGTGATGGCAACATCAGAATCGCTGACATTAAGAACTGGATCGCCTGGAACCAAAGATGCAGTATGACCGTCTGGTCCAAGACCGAGATGAACCAGATCGAGAACTGGTGGTGAGCCGGCAATCTTGCTGAGAACATCGCTGTATCGACGCGTAGCCTCTTGGAGGTCGACAGCATTCACCTCCATCGAATGAATCTGTTCAGGTCGCAATGGAGCCAGCTTTAGGCTCTCGCGCAAATGCGTCAGATTTCTATCGGGGTGCCCTTCGGGGGCGACCCGCTCGTCGACTTGAACGATGTGCATACCTTCCCAGGGAATGTCCTCCTTTGCGAGTAGCTGCAGCATGATCCACGGCGTGCGGCCACCACTGACTGCGAGGACAAATGAGCCACGCGTACTGACCGCGATCCGGGCCTCATTAGCAATGATGGTCGCAGCCTCCCGCGCGACCGAATCGGGATCGGACAAGACGTCCATTCGCATTGGCTTCCTCCTTCAATGACAGCGTTATTTGTCAGCCGGCTTCTCGTGGTGTCCACCAAACTGAAAACGCATTGCTGACAATAGCTTGTCCTGGTAGTCGGACTCTCCACGAGATGTGAATCGCTCATACAAAGCGGTTGTTAGAACAGGGACTGGTACCGCTTCGTCAATCGCTGCCTTGATCGTCCATCGCCCTTCGCCGGAGTCGGAGACGCGGCCTGAGAATTCCGAGAGTGTTGCATCTTTGGCGAGGGCTGTCGCCGTCAGATCGAGCAACCACGACGCGATGACGCTGCCGCGTCTCCAGACTTCTGCAATGTCGCGCAAATCAAGGTCGTACTGATAGTGTTCAGGGTCGCGGAGCGGCGTCGTTTCCGCATCGACATCATGCTGACGTTTGCCAATGTTTGCATTTCTCAGCACACCAAGTCCCTCGGCATAGGCGGCCATCATGCCGTATTCGATTCCATTATGGACCATCTTGACGAAGTGTCCCGACCCATTGGGACCGCAATGCAGATAGCCCTGCTCAGCCGTGCCGCCAATCTGTTCGCGTCCCGGAGTGCGCGGAATTTCACCGATGCCCGGAGCAAGCGTGGCGAACACGGGATCCAGTCGTTTCATGGCCGCCTCGGATCCGCCGATCATCATGCAATAACCGCGTTCCAGGCCCCAGACGCCTCCACTGGTCCCGACGTCGACGTATTCAATCTGCTTCGAAGCGAGTTCCTTCGCGCGACGGATATCGTCCACGTAATACGAATTGCCGCCGTCGATCACAATATCACCTGGCTCCAGATAGGCCAGAAGATCCGCCAACGACTGATCGACAACACCCGCTGGTACCATCAACCAGATAGCACGGGGCTTCTGGAGCTTGCTGACAAAATCTTGAATCGACGATGCTCCGATCGCGTTCTCCTTTGCGATCTCATCCACGGCTTTAGGCGATTGATCGTAAACAACGCACTGGTGCCCACCTCTCAGAAGTCTCCGCACCATATTGGCGCCCATCCGACCAAGACCGATCATTCCGAGTTGCATCACTGATCCCCTTAACGGTTGTTGATCTAGACCAAACCATTCTATGGCGACGTTCAAGGGAAGACCTCTCAATTGTGCCTAGCCGTCGTCGCGAGCCATTGATCCACATGCATCAGGCAGACCATTTTCGCTGCGCCCAAAGATGATGCAACTCATCTGATCTCGATCGTGAGGCAGATCCTAGATTGTCGCGAATTTCGGAGCGCGTGTGAAATTCTGGGAAATTCCAATTCACTCCGATATGATGAGCGAGCAGTTCTAGGTTGATTGTTTGTGCGCAAGATGGTGTTTCTATGTGGCGCAACTTGATTCTGGCAGTGGGCTTGTTTGCGTGCGTGATCCCAGACAGCACGTTCGCTCAGGATTGGCGAAAGACCGTCACGATCGAGGTCTATCTGACAGAGGGCACTCGCCTGTTCATCGAAGGTCAGGAGAAGGCGTATCAGGGGCCCAAGCGCCGCTTCGTCTCGCCGCCGCTGCCGCAGGGTGAGTACACCTATACCATTAAGGCGATCATTCCCAGCCCAATGGGACCGGAAACAGTCACACACCGGCTCGATGTTCGGCCGGGTGATTTCGAATCGATTGACCTTCGCCCTCCGGGTCAGCGGCCCACAACCGATGTCGAATATGAGCCAACACCACAGAAAGTGGTCGATGCACTGTTGCGTCTGGCGAAGGTCACCAGCGAGGACATGGTCTGGGATCTCGGCTGCGGCGATGGGCGCATTCCGGTGACGGCGGCGAAGGACTACGGCTGCAAGGCGCGTGGTTTCGACATCGATCTCGATCGCGTCAAGGATTCCCGCGACAATGCGCGCAAGCACGGCCTGCAGAAACTGGTCACGATTGAGCAGCGCGACATCTTCACGCTCGACCTGAGCAAAGAGCCGACGATCGTCACACTCTACTTGCTGCCGAGCCTCAACGCCAAATTGTTACCGCAACTCCGCAAGCTGCCGCCGGGCGCACGCGTCATTTCGGTCGCACATCGAATGGCCGACATCAAGCCGGACGAGCAGATCGTCGTTGAGACTGAACTGGGCGAGTTCGATGTCTATCTCTGGAAGGCAGAGACGCTCCGCGGCAAATGACTCTACCGTTACCCGACAGCCGAACAAAGTAGTCGATGCGACCGACAAACTGACCGCCAAGCAATTTTCGGGTACTGACCAGCATTTGTGTTGATGTACTGTCCGGGTAAATTGGGGATGGAAACCGCCAGCGAGTGCGATTTCACCTATTCGAGGTCGCGAGCCAGAAAATAGAACTTGTAATCTTTGGAATCTATTGCATCGAGCTTGTCTTCAACCACTCGGAGAACTTCAACCTTCTTTTCGATGTGAGGTTTCTGTTCCGGAGTGGCGGATGCGAGCCTGGCCTCTTCTTCTGCGATCACCGCTCGAACTGTCGCTAGTCCTTTGGATGCTCGAAACCACCTCGGCGAATCAGAAGGCGCGAACGTGTAGTCTTGCAAAGAGGGCGGTCGTAAGCGGCTCCATCACA
The DNA here is from genome assembly GCA_028291515.1 of Schlesneria sp. Taxonomy (GTDB): domain Bacteria; phylum Planctomycetota; class Planctomycetia; order Planctomycetales; family Planctomycetaceae; genus Schlesneria. The sequence continues at coordinate 1,571 of JAQGHU010000066.1, read as the reverse complement.
AACCATCGCGAAAGCAAACTCTTTCACGTCGATCCCTTCGTTGGGATCGAAGTCTAACTCACCTGCAACGCGGATGAAGAGGCGCTCTGCTCTGAAGTTGGCCATCGTGGGCGTCCGTCGAATAACCAATGTAACGTGCCCGCGATGAATGACGGGCTTCTTAATACGCAACAAGCCCCAGCATATCGCCGGGGCTTGTGGGATTCGATACCGTCTCACGCTGCCGCAGCAGCAGTCAACAAGGTTCACGGGTCGGAAAACCCCTTTAACAATGTGGGGATAACCACAGTCGCCCGACCAGCTCCGCGACAGGTGCGGGAAAGCGACGCCAACTGATGTGGTGGCACGGCATGGTAAGACAAGGAACCACTGACGATCTGTCCGTCAGCGGTTTTTTATTTGGTATCATGCCGCGATGAAAGACTTCTTCCACGGCTGGCGACGAAAGGCGGGAGTAGTCACGCTGGTGATGGCGTGCGTTGTGACGACACTATGGATTCGAAGCTGGTCAACATGGGACAGTATTCACTTCCGGCCAAGTCAATTGAAACAGCTTCGCATTGATTCGAATTGTGGCACATGCTCTTGCGCGTACCAATGGGTCGTCGAAGGTTCCCTCGCCGACTTCGATATGATTGAGTGGGAATCATGTCCAAGCTTTTACGGTCACGTAGGCGTCCTGCCTGAAGTTCGCCGTAGTCACAGATGGTCAACCGTATTCGCAGCGACTGGTGATAGTGTTATCTTGGACGTTCCATACCTTTTTGTGGCTGTCACGCTGACTCTTCTCTCCGCCTACCTGATTCTCTGGAAGCCACGGAAGCGGGTGTGATATGCTGGGGCTTGGTTTGTATCAGGGAGGGGCCAATGTTCACGATAACTCTTTCATCGCGAGACGACAGGCTCCCAGCATTTCCGGTATATATTGTAGGAGGAGCCCCAGGTAGTCCCTCACTTGTGGCGATCAAGCACAAGCACGATGGAAGAATTGGCATACCTGTTTTTTCGTCACCTGATGATGCTGGAAAGCTCCGTAACGCCGCAGCCAAAAACCCTGACGGCATTAAGAGGCAACACTCAATTGAGCAGATCAACAGTTTAGATCGCCTATTCAATCGAATTCGCGAGTTACAAACGTGGTCACAGATTTCAAGCATTGTGGTGAATCCGAAGCCTAGATCGTTTGTCATCGCAGACTGGATTCCGATCGCGGAACTTGAAGGCCCAACAGCCTTGCCTTCATCCCCAAATTAGGCGTGAAATCCATCAACACAAAAGCTGGTCAGTACCAGTTTTCGCTTCGACAGTAGCTTTGTGTGCGACCCAGGCCTGAACTGGCTAGAGCGCATCCCTGTTAGGTGTAGCGGTAGCCGCAATGCTTGAAGTAGTTGGCACATTCTTGCGGTGTGAAGCGGTCGAGGAGTTTTCCGCAGGTTTCCCAGAGTGAGGTGCTGACGATTTCACGGACAGTTCAACTCACAAGAAATCAATCTCGGAGTTCGAACTGGTGCGGGGTCAGGTAGCCGAGGGCGGAATGTTTTCGGTCGAGGTTGTAATAGGCGATGTATTCG